>NZ_AP022586.1:1394877-2789755 GCF_010731695.1 Mycolicibacterium litorale | reverse complement strand
TGCAGCGTGCAGACCGGGGTCGGAACGGTGCTCAACGCACTGGCCGCGCGCCCCGAGCACGCCGTGGTGGTGTTCGGAGCCGGGGCGGTCGGGCTGTCGGCGGTCATGGGTGCGCGCATCGCGGGGTGTCGCGCCATCGTGGCCGTCGACCCGGTGGCGCAGCGCCGCGAACTCGCCGCCGAGCTGGGGGCGACCGCCACCGTTGATGCCGCCGCCGGCGCCGTCGCCGCGGAGGTGCTGGACGCGACCGGCGGTGGGGCGCACGCCGCCGTCGACACCACGGCGATACCCGAGGTGTTGACGACGGCGCTGAGTGTCCTGCGCGCCCGCGGCACCCTGGCCATCGTGGGACTCGGTGCGCCCGTCGCGCCGCTGCCGGTGGGACTGATCATGGGCAGAGGGCTCACCGTGCGGGGTGTCGTCGAAGGCGACAGTGAACCCCACGCCTTCATCCCACGACTGGTCGCCCTCGCCGGTGCCGGCGAACTCCCACTCGACCGGCTCGTCACGACGTATGCGTTCGAAGACTTCGACGTCGCCTGGTCAGCCGCCAAGACCGGTCGTGTTATCAAGCCGGTGCTGGTCACCGGCAGCTAAGCTTAATGTCCGGCAACGCAGCCGGTAGCGATGGGAGCACCCCGTGAGCAGGGCGAGGACCAGCCGATTCGCGGCGGCGAAGGCGATGCCGCAGGGCCGCGTGACACCTGTGCGCTCGATCGACGGCGTGCGCCTGCACACCGAGGTCTTCGGGCCTGAGGACGCCCCGCCCGTCGTGCTCGCCCACGGCATCACCTGCGCAATCCGGGTTTGGGCCTATCAGATCGCCGATCTCGCCCGCGACCACCGCGTCATCGCCTACGACCACCGGGGCCACGGCCGCAGCGGCGTACCGCCGCGGCGCGGCAACTACAGCCTCGACTACCTCGCGGCGGATCTCGATGCCGTACTCGCCGCGACCGTCGCCCCGCACGAGCGCGCGGTGATCGCCGGCCACTCGATGGGCGGCATCGCGATCACCTCCTGGGCCGAGCGCTTCCCCGAGCGGGTGTCACAGCGGGCTGCCGGCGTGGCACTGATCAACACCACCACCGGGGATCTGCTGCGCGACATCCAGTTCCTGCCCGTGCCGCACCGGCTGTCGGCGACGCGGGTGCGCGCGGCGAGCACCGTCATCAAGACGTTCGGCGCGGCGCCCCTGATCGCCGCGGCGCACCGGCCCAGCCGCCGGTTCGTCTCCCAGTTGGCCGTCGGCCGCGCCGCCGATCCCGCGGTTGCCGCGTTCGTCTTCGAACTGTTCACCGGCACTCCGGCCGCGGGCCGCGGCGGGTGGGCCAGGGTGCTGGTCGAGTCGATGGGACCGCGCCACATCGGTCTGGAGAACCTCACCGTGCCGACGCTGGTCATCGGCAGCGACAAGGACCGACTACTGCCGATCACCTCGGCGCGGCGCATCGCCGAGACGGTGCCCAACCTCGCGGCGTTCCTCGAACTGTCCGGCGGGCACTGCGCCATCCTGGAGCGGCCCGAGGAGGTCAACGGCGCGCTGCGCAATCTCGTGGATTCGGTGGCCGTGACGCGCCGGGCCACGTCGTAGGGCGACGGCTCAGCGCGACAACCGGACGTGCACCTCGGCGGCGGCGCGCCGCCCCGACCGCACCGCGCCGTCGAGGAACCCCGTCCACTGGTCGGCGGTTTCCGTTCCCGCCCAATAGATTCCGTCGAACGGTGTGCGTAGCCACTGGCCGTAGGCCGTCCAGGCGCCCGGCGGGACCGCCGCCGTCGGGCCGCCCGGCGCGAAATCCTCTGTGCCCCAGAGGTGGTCGACGTAGTCGATCGGTTCCGAGGCGGCGTCACCGAAGAGGGTGGTGAATCCGTCGATGACGCACCGGCGGCGCTCCTCGGGGGCAGCCGGTCGAACACCGCGGCATCGGTGAAGCCCAGCAAAATGCCGGGGCCGTCGTCGGACGGGCTGACGTCGAAGGTGATGAACACCGGGCCCTCGTCGGACAACGCCTCACCCGAACAGCCGCCCTCGCGCCAGAAGGGTTTGGCGTAGGCGGCGTACGCCTTGCTCAGCCGGCCCTGCGGCCAATGGGCGGCCAGTTCGTGGTAGCCGGCGGGCAGCGGTGGCTCGAAGGCGATCGCGTCGCGATGGGCGGGCGCCACCGCGATCACCACCGCGCGTGCCGACGTCGTGCCGTGGTCGGTGTCGACCTGCACGATCCCGTCGGGGAGCCGCCGTACGCGCCGCACCGGCGCGGCGGTCGTCACGCGTTCGCCCAGTTCCTCGGCCATCCGCAAGGCGATCTGCTGGGTGCCGCCGTGGAACCGGTCCTGCTGCGCGCCGCCCTCCACATCGAGCATGCACCCGATACCGCCGGCCGCCTTGACGTAGCGCACGGCGTGCAGCATCGACACCGCGTCCGGTTCGCAACCCCACGTCACCCGCGACATGATCGCCATCAGGTCACGCGTCGACGCGCTCGCGCGCACCGTCCGCAACCACGATTCGAGGCTGAGGTCGTCGAGCCGGTGCGCGGTGGGCCCGGTCCACGGCGCGGCGACCGGCACCTGTTTGCCCAGCCTCTCGAACCGCCACTGAATGCGGGAGACGTCGAGCAGCTCGAGGATCGACAGCCGCGGAATGGTGCTGCGGTAGGAGCGCACCCGCCCGCGCCAGCGGATCAGGTTCTTCCCGCGGCTGTAGGTGGGCACGGTGGCACAGCCCAACTCGGCCGCCAGCGCGTTGACCGCCTCCTGAGTCGGTCCCACGAACGTCGCGCCGAGATCGACCGGGGTGCCGGCGACCGTGGTGGTGTACGCGCGACCACCGACCCGGTCGCGCCCCTCGAACACCACGACGTCATAACCGCGGCGGGTGAGTTCGCGGGCCGCGGTGAGCCCGGAGAATCCGGCCCCCACCACGACGACGTCCACGTCGACCGGTGCGCTCATGTGACTAGGCTCTCACGTTGTGCAGGTGATGACAGCGCTGTTCGGCCCGACGGACGCGATCAAGAGGGTGCACGCGCTGCGCGAGGCGGGCGCCGACGGCGTGTTCACCTTCGAGGGGCCGCACGACGTGTTCACCCCCTTGACGCTGGCTGCCACGGTCGGCGGGCTGGATCTGATGACCAACGTCGCGATCGCGTTCCCGCGCAACCCGATTCACCTCGCCCATCAGGCGATAGACCACCAGATCCTGTCCGAGGGGCGGTTCGTCCTCGGCCTCGGCACCCAGATCCGCACGCAGATCGAGAAGCGGTTCGGCGCGGACTTCGACCGTCCGGTGGCGCGGATGACGGAGCTGATCGGTGCCCTGCGGGCGATCTTCGCGACCTGGTCGACCGGGGAGCGGCTGGACTTCCGCGGCGAGTTCTACCGGCACACGTTGATGACCCCGAACTTCACCCCGCGCGGCAACACCTACGGACCGCCACCGATCTACGTCGGTGCCCTCGGGCCACGATTGACCCGGGCGACCGCCGAACACGCCGACGGGCTGCTGGTGATGCCGTTCGGTACCAAGCGGTTCCTGCACGAGTCGACGATGTCCGCGGTCGCCGACGGGCTCGCCGCCGCGGGCCGCAACGCCGCCGACTTCACCGTCGTCCCGGAGATCATCGTGTCCGTCACCTCCGAGGAGAACCCCGACCACAGCTCCACCCGCCAGCTGCTCGCGTTCTACGGTTCCACCCCGGCCTATCGTCCGGTGCTCGATCTGCACGGGTGGGGAGACCTGCAGCCCGAGCTGCACGCGATGTCGAAACATGGCCGCTGGCAGGAGATGGCCAAACTCATCCCCGACGAGGTGCTGCACACGATCGCCGCCTGTGGCACTCCGGCGGAGATCGCCGCCCACATCCGTGACCGGGTCGACGGGGTCGCCGACCGGATCTGCCTGTACCAGCCCCAGCCGATCGACGTGGACTCGTTGGCCCAGATCGTCGACGCGCTGCATGGGTGAGCCCTATGGTGGGGGTCGGTACGTAAGCGGACCAATGGAGGTTCCATGAGCAGCGTCGATGCTGATCAGACCGATGTCCTGATCATCGGGGCAGGCATTTCGGGCATAGGCGCGGCCTACCGACTGCAGGAGCGGAACCCGCGGCTGACGTACACGATCCTGGAGCGCCGGTCACGCATCGGCGGGACCTGGGACCTGTTCCGCTACCCGGGCATCCGCTCGGACAGCGACATCTTCACGCTGAGCTTCCCGTTCGAACAGTGGACCCGGCCGGAGAACGTCGCCGACGGCGACCACATCCGCGAGTACCTGACCCAGACCGCCCGCAAGCACGGCATCGACTCCCACATCCGGTTCGACACCCACGTGCTGTCCGCCGACTGGGATTCGGCGACCGACACGTGGACCGTGCACGTCGAGCAGGACGGCGGGCCGCGGACCTACCGCAGCCGGTTCCTGTTCTTCGGCACCGGTTACTACAACTACGACGAGCCCTACAGCCCCGAGTTCCCCGGCATCGACAGGTTCGCCGGCGAGGTGGTGCATCCGCAGCACTGGCCGGAATCCCTCGACGTGACGGGCAAGAAAGTCGTGGTGATCGGCAGTGGCGCGACCGCGATCAGCATGGTGCCGGCGCTGGCCCGGCAGGCCGGCCACGTCACGATGCTGCAGCGTTCGCCCACCTACGTGCTGTCCTCGCCGCGGATCAACCCGGTGGTCCAGGCCATCCGCAAGGTGTTCCCGGCGCGGATCGCCTTCCACCTCGTGCGGTTCTACAACCTCGCGTTCATCGTCTCCACCTACGCGCTGTCGCGTAAGGCGCCCGGCCTGGTGCGGCGGTTCATCCGCCGCCAGGCGGCCAAGACGCTGCCCGAGGGCTATCCGGTGGACGTGCACTTCAACCCGCGCTACAACCCGTGGGACCAGCGGATGTGCCTGAGCCTCGACGACGACCTGTACTCGGCGATCGCCGAAGGCAGGGCGGACGTGGCGACCGACCACATCGACACGTTCGACGAGCACGGCGTCGTGCTGCGTTCGGGTGAGCGCATCGACGCCGACGTGATCGTCACCGCCACCGGGCTGCAGCTGCAGGCGCTCGGCGGGATCGCGCTGAGCATCGACGGCGCGGAGATCAAACCGCAGGACCGGTTCGTCTTCAAGGAGCACATGCTCGAAGACGTGCCGAACCTGGCGTGGTGCGTGGGCTACATCAACGCGTCGTGGACCCTGCGCGCCGACCTGACCGCGCGCGCCTTCGCCAGGCTGGTCGCGTTCATGGACGAACACGGCTACACCCACGCCTATCCGCACCTCGGCGACAAGCCGATGGCCGAGAAGCCGGCGTGGAACATCAACGCCGGCTACGTCCAGCGCGCGCCGCATGCGCTGCCCAAGTCCGGCACCCAGCGGCCGTGGAACGTACGCCACAACTACGTCCTCGACGCGATCGACCACCGCTTCGACCGGATCGAGGAGTCGATGGTGTTCGGCCGCGTACCGGCCCCAGACCGAGTGATTTCGGCGTGATCGGTCGCGCCCAGCGCAACTGAGCACGCCGAAATCACGGCGCAAGCAGCCGCTGGGCGATCCGCCGCGCCCGGCCGATCGGATCGGGTTCCAGCCCGACTGCCATCGCGCTGAGCATCCCGTCGTAGACCAGGGCGATGTCGCGTGCGGTCTCCCCGGCATCGGTGACACCGGCGGCGGCCACCTCGGTGGTCAGCCGTGCGACGACATGGCGCTTGTGCTCGGCGACCGCGTCGAGACCTGGATGGCCCGGCGGCAACTGGCCGGCAGCGGCGACATGTGAACAGCCCCGGGCCAGCGAGGTACCCGCGCGCCACCGTTCGATCGCGGTGAAGATCGCGAGTATCCGCTGTTGGGGATCGGTTTCGGCGGTGATGCACTCTTCCCACAGCGCGCGCCACCGGCTGTCGCGATCAGCGAGGTAGGCGACGACGAGGTCGTCCTTGCCGCGGAAGTTCTTGTACAGCGAACCGGTGGCGACACCGGCGCGCTCGATCACGGCGTCGACACCCGTACCGGCGATGCCGCGTTCGTAGAACAGTTCATCGGCGGCCTGCAGCAGCCGGATGCGGGCGGGTTGCCGACGGACGGACATCGTGCCATTGTAGCTAGAATGCAACGATCGTTCTACTTTGTGGTCGGAGCGGGTGCCTGCCTGATCGGCTGCTGCTACGGGTTCGCGCGCTTCGCCTACGGGTTGTTCTCGCCGGTGTTCACCGACACCTTCGAGCTGACGTCGACGGCGTTCGGCCTCATCGGCGCGGGCAGCTACGTGGGGTACTGCGCCGCGATCGTGCTCAGCATCGTGCTGACCGAACGACTCGGTCCCCGACGGGTCGCGGTCGGCGCGGGCGTGGTTGCCACCGTGGGCATCTCGACCGTCGCGGCCGCGCCGTCGACGTTGTTCCTCGCCGTCGGAATCCTCGTGGCCGGATGCAGCACGGGGATCGCCTCGCCGCCGCTCGCCGCGGCCGTCGCGCACCTGATGCGTGGCGCGGTGGCCGACCGCGCCCAGACGATCGTGAACGCGGGCACGGGCATCGGTGTGGTCGTCTCCGGCCCCGTCGCGCTGCTGCTGTTCGGCCACTGGCGGATCGCGTGGGCGCTGTTCGCGGCGATCACCGCCGTCGTGACGGTGTGGGCGGCCCGCGTGGTGCCGTCAGTCGGGGCGACCGAGCCATCGGGTCTGCGCGAGAGGACTGTTCGGCCAGGAACTTTCGGTCTGGTCGTGGCGTCGCTGATCGCCGGGGTCGCCAGCATCGCGGTCTGGAACTTCGGGAGGGAGGTGATCACCTCCGTCGGCGGCGCCGGGCCGGTCGTGTCGTCGGTCTCGTGGACGGTGCTCGGCGCGGCCGGTATCGCCGGAGCGTTCGGCGGTGCGCTCGTGGCGCGGATCGGCCTGCGACCCGCGTGGGTGCTGACCACCGTGGCGATGGCGGCGGCGACGCTGGCCCTGGCCGTCGGGTCCACCCACCTCGTCGTGATCCTGGCGGCCCCCGGCATGTTCGGTGCGGCGTACGTGGCGATGTCCGGTCTGCTCCTGCTGTGGAGCGTGCGCGTCTACCCCGACCGGACGGCGTTCGGGGTGGGGTTGAGTTTCTTCACCCTCGCGGTCGGTCAGGCGCTGGGTGCCCCGGCGGTGGGCGCGCTGATCGACAGCGCAGGCGCGCAAACCGCGTTCGGCGCCTGCGCGGTGTTCGGTCTGCTCGCGCTGTTGCTGCGGCCGGCCACCGAGGACACGCCGGTCACGGCGCCAGCGTGAACCAATCGGCGAAGCCCGACGGGTCGTGGCGGCCGAGCGCACCGTGCTCGAACAGCCCCCACCCTTCGATCGCGCGGCCGTCGACCGCACATGTCGCCCGGCCCACGTGGTCGATCACGCCGAACATCGCCCGCCCGGCCACCGACGGATCGCTCAGGTCGTAATCCAGCCGCTCGGTGAACTTCTCGCCCTTCCACACCCCGTGCAGCCAGTCCGAGTCGCCGCCGTAGCCGGCGCCGATGTGGATGGGCACCGGCAGCTTGGACTCCACCTCGAACACGATCGGAGTGCCGTCGCCGGTGGTGGCCTCGATGGTGGCGCCGTGCGGGATGCGGGTGCCCGAGGTGTAGTGGATCTTCACCCGCGGCCAGCCCAGCTGCTCGACGCGCCCGTCGCGCCACACCCGCGTGCAGTCGTTGAGCGACCGGAATCCGCTCGGATCCTCCTGAATGATCAGCACGATCGCGAAGTCGTCGAAGGCCATCGGGACATAGAGCCACCACATTCCCTCGAACGGCGGATCCGCGGGACGTCCGGCGGGTTCGGCCTCGCCGATGGGACGGATACCCCACGACCGGTCGCGGGTGCCGATCCACGTCTGCGGGTCGACGGCGATCTCGTCGCCGTCGATCAGGATCCGCCCGCTCCAGGCGCCCACCTGCGCGAAGCGCTGGGCGTTCAGGGTGACGCGGTTGCCGGTACGCATCACGTGCGGCTGTTCCTGCACGACGTCGAACAGGCCCTCCCACGTGAGATCGACAGCGACACCTTCGGTTTCGTCCATGACGATCCGCAACTTGCGCAGTGGTTCAGTGACCTCCACCCGGTAGTTGCCGACGTGCTGGTGCAGCCGGTCCTGGTCGATCCCGTCGGACAGGTGCACCGCGGTGTGGGTGTCCCCGAGCAGTCCTCTCTCCCCGCCGCCGCGCCGTGACACGAGGACGAACGCGTCCTTGACGCCGAGGTTCGGGTAGTAGCCGATCCCGGTGATCAGGAACAGGTCCCCACTGCGGTCGTGGGCGTTGAAGTACGAGCGGTCGTAGAAGTTCCGATCCGACGACCCGGGCCACGCGATCGGTTGCGGCACCTGGTGCACCGGGAACTCGTCCATCGGACCGAGCATCAGGCGTCTCCTCTCTGCTCTTCGCGCGAGCGCTCATCGCGCCCTCCGATAAGGCGGCGCAGCAGCGCGCCGTGGTAGAACAGCGATTCCACGTCGGTCGGCGGCTCCATCTCACCGAAGTGCACCCGCCGCGCACTGGTGCGCATGAACACGCACGCCCAGATCACCCCGGAGTAGACGTAGAACCATTGCAGGTCACCGAGTTGCACGCCGGTCTTCTCGGCGTAGGTCGCCTTGACGTCCTCCTCGCGCATGAAGTGCGGCATGCCCTCGAGTCCGGCGAGGCCGGTCAGTTCCTGAAAGACGTTGTGGGCGAAGATCATCCAGGCCACGTCCATCTCGCGGGGTCCGAGCGTCGCCATCTCCCAGTCCAGCACCGCGACGGGGCGGAAGTCCCGGTACAGCACATTGCCGATCCGCGCATCACCCCAGACCAGCACCGGATCGGTCGCCGCGACGTCGGCCGGCCAGTGCGTGTCCAGCCACTGAAGCGCCTGCTCGATCAGCTCCGAGCGGCCGATGCCGGGCACCGCGAACTCATACCAGGCCTTCAGCCAGTTGAGGTTTCGTCGCAGCGCGGTGTCCCCGGAGCCGCCGGCGAGGAACCCGAACGTGCTCTGCGGGTCGGGGATGGAGTGCAGCTTGGCCAACACGTCGACGGTGCTGTCCTGCAGTTCGCGTTGCCGTTCGACGGGCGCGTCGTAGAACCAGTTGCCGCCGAACGTGTACGGCATGACATCGGGTGGGACGACTCCGTCGACGTGGTCCATGAGGAAGAACGGCGTGCCGAGCACCTCACCCGTGGGTTCCAGCCAGCGCACCCGGGGCACGGGGACATCGGTCAGCTCCGCTACCAGGCGGATCACCTCGAACTGGTGGTCCAGCCGGTACTCGGAGAACACCGGGACGTCCTCGGCGGCGGGTGCCACACGGGCGACGAGGCGCTGCTCCAGCGGGTCGCGCACGGTGAGAATGATTGTCTCCGATGACATTCCGTTGGCGTCGATACCGCTCTCGACCAGAACCTCCGGGGCCTGCCCACCGGGTAGCCGGGTGGCCAGCCAGCGCGACATGACGCCGGGCAGGGTGGTGATGTCGCGGCTGGCGCGCTGCAGGCGGCTGACGTCTTCGACAGCCGGTTCGTGTGGCATGCGTTCTTCCTTCGGCCGCAAATACGATACGGTGAGTAGCGTTATGAAAGCAGACCCGTCTCCGGTTGACAAGGTCCAGACCGCGGGACGTCCCCGCGATCCACGCATCGACGCTGCCATACTGCGGGCCGCCGCGGATCTGCTTGTGGAAATCGGCTATTCGAACCTGACCATGGCGGCGGTGGCCGAGCGGGCGGGCACCACGAAGACCGCCATCTACCGCCGCTGGTCGAGCAAGGCCGAGTTGGTGCACGAAGCGGCCTTCCCCGCCGCGCCCACCGCGCTGACGGCGCCGGCCGGCGACATCGCCGCCGATGTGCGCGCGATGATCGGCGCCGCCCGCGACGTGTTCACCAGCCCGGTGGTGCGGGCTGCGCTGCCGGGGCTGATCGCGGACATGGCCGACGACGCCGGCCTCAACATGCGGGTGATGGCGCGCTTCACCGATCTGTTCGCCGCGGTGCGCATCCGCCTCGCCGACGCGATCACCCGGGGTGAGGTGCACGGTGACGTCGACCCGGACCGGCTGATCGAGGTCATCGGCGGCGCCACCATGCTGCGGCTGTTGCTGCTGCCCGGCGGGGACCTCGACGACGCGTGGGTGGACCAGACCGCCGCCATCGTCACCCGCGGTGTGGTGGCATGAACCCGTGACATTGCAACCCTTCCCGGGCGACTGGCACACCGCGCTGGTGCTGGTGCCCCACCCAGACGATCCCGAGTACGGCATCGGCGCCGCGGTGGCGAAATGGACCTCGGCGGGCCGACGCGTGCACTACGCGCTGGCCTCGCGGGGTGAGGCCGGTATCGAGGGGCTGGCGCCGGAGGAGGCCGGTCCGCTGCGCGAGCGGGAGCAGATCCGGTCGGCCGCGATCGTCGGCGTCGAGGACGTGACGTTCTGGGATTTCCCGGACAGCCAGATCCGCGACACGCCGGCGTTGCGGGCCAGGATCTCCGGCACCATCGAGGAGGTGGCGCCCGACGTCCTCATCACGATCTACAGCGGACCCGAATGGGCACCGGGTCAGCCCAATCAGCGTGACCACATCGAATTCGCGACCGCCGTCACCGCCGCCTACGATGCGCTGGTGCATCCGCCACGCTGGCTGTTCGAGAACGGCCCCGACGGCACGCACGGTGAAGTGGTCGACGGATTCGTCGAGGTCGCGGTGGAATCGTTGGCCGCCCACGAGCGTTACCTGTCGGTGCTGGACCCCGCCACACCCGTGTACGCGCAGGCCCGCGCTCAAGTGGAGCAGGCGACCGCCGGACGGCCGGAGTTCGGTGGCCGCCCGACCGTGGAGTTCATCCTCACCCGAACCAGGAGTACGCCGTGACGCCGACCGTGTTGCGCGCCGAGGCGATCGGCGTCGTCCGCGGCGGGCGCCATCTGCTCGCCGACGTCTCGGTGACCATCGAGGCCGGGCAGCGCTGGGTGGTGCTGGGGCCGAACGGTGCGGGCAAGAGCACGCTGCTGAACCTGTTCGGTGCCGTCGCGCATCCCACGAGCGGAACGGTCGACGTGCTCGGACACCGGCTGGGCCGGGTGGATATGCGGGAACTGCGCACCCACATCGGGCACGTCAACCCACGGCTGCGCATCGACGCGCCGCTGACCGCCCGCGAGGTGGTGCTCACCGGCCTGACGAACACCCCCGACTTCGTGCCGCGCTGGTCACCGACGGACGAGCAGATCGGTCGCGCCGACGAGCTGATCGCCTCCCTCGGCCTCGCCGACCGGGCCGGCGCGCAGTGGCAGGTGATGTCGCAGGGGGAGCGCGGGCGCACCCTCATCGCCCGGGCGCTGATCGGCGAGCCCCATCTGCTGATCCTCGACGAACCCGCCACCGGATTGGATCTGGCTGCGCGCGAACAACTCCTGGCCGCCATGGACGGGCTGCGCCGGTCCGATCCGCAACTGGCCACCGTGCTCGTCACCCACCATATCGAGGAGATCCCGGCGACGACCTCGCACGCGCTGCTGCTGCGTGACGGCCGGATCATCGCCCAGGGGGCCGCGCGCACCGTCCTCACCTCCGCGGCGATCAGCGCGTGCTTCGACCATCCGATCACGATCGCGATGAGTAACGGTCGCTGGTTTGCCCAGGCCGAGGCCGAAAGCTACGCCGAGTGTGCGGATTGAGCCGCGCTACACGGCGTGTCGCGGATGAAACCGCACAGCCGAGAGGGGGCGTGGGTCAATCGGTGCCGATCTGCGCGCGGTTGCGGGCGGTGACGTCGTCGAATCGGGTTCCGAGACCGGCGAAGTCGCGGTCCTGAGTGCCCGAGATGTCTCGTTCGGCGGCCAGTGCGGGGGAGATGACGGCATCGGTGCCGCGGCGATAAATCTCCTTGAGCCCGGCCATGGTCGCGGCGGGCACGTCCGCGATCTGACCCGCCAGCTCGAGCGCGCGGGCCACTAGCCGGTCGTGGGCCACCACCTCGGTCACCAGCCCGAGCCGCTCCGCCCGCACCGCATCGACCACCTCACCGGTCATCGACAGCCGTCGCGCCATCGCGGCGCCGACCACCTGCGGCAGCCGCGCCGTCATGCCGCCGCCGGGCAGGATGCCGACACGGGCATGGGTGTCGGCGAACGCGGCCCGCTCCGAGGCGATCAGGAAGTCACAGCCCAGCGCCATCTCGAGCCCGCCGGTGAAGACCGGACCGTTGACCGCCCCGACGATCGGTGTGCGCATCTCGGCCACTCGGGTGATGCAGCTCTGCGACTGGAATTCAGCGAAGTAGGTCGAACCGTCGCGCGCGGCCTCCTTGAGGTCGACTCCTGCGCAGAACGCCGGGTCGGTCCCCGTCAGCACCACCGCGCGCACTGATTCGTCGGCGTCGGCGTCGGACAGCGCGGCGTAGAGCGCCCGAATGAGGTCGCGGCTGAGCGCGTTTCGCGCCTCCGGACGGTTCATGGTCAGCAGCCGGACGGGCCCGTGGTCGGCCGCCAGAACAACAAGTGACGTCATGACAGGCAAGCTAACGCAGGAACAGGTCGGCGCTGTCGGCCAGGTCGAGCAGCGGCTGCGGCAGGGCGCCGAGCGCCAGCGTCACCGCGGCGGTCACGGTGACGGCCGCGGTGGTCAACCCGCTCGGCACGACGATCTGCGGCGCGTCCAGCGGCGGGTCGGTGAAGAACATCAACACGATGACCCGCACGTAGAAGTACGCGGCGACCGCGCTGGCGACCACGCCGACCACCACGAGCGGTATCGCCCCGCCCTCACCCGCCGCCTTGAATACCGCGAACTTGGCGACGAAACCACTGGTCAAGGGGATTCCGGCGAACGCGAGGAGGAACAGCGAGAACACCGCGCCGACAAGGGGATTGCGCCTGCCGAGCCCGGCCCACCGGGCCATCGAGGTCTCCTCCTGACCGTCGGCCCCCCGCACGAGGCCGACCACCGCGAACGCCCCGACCGTGGAGAACCCGTAGGCGAACAGGTAGAACAGCACCGATGACAGACCCGGCCGGTTCTCGGCGATCACTCCGGTCAGGATGAAACCGGAGTGGGCGATGGCCGAATACGCCAGCATGCGCTTGACGTCGGTCTGCGTCACCGCCGTCACCGTGCCGACGACCATGGTGAGAATCGCGACCGCCCACAGCACCGGCCGCCACTCCGCGCGCAGTTCGGGCAGGGCAACGTAGAAGATCCGCAGCATCGCGCCGAACGCCGCGATCTTGGTGGCGGCCGCCATGAACGCGGTGACCGGCGTCGGCGCGCCCTGGTAGACGTCCGGGATCCACGAGTGGAACGGCGCGGCCCCGACCTTGAACAACAACCCGACCAGGATCAGGCCGGTCCCGGTCAACGCCAGCGAGGTCTTGCCGGTGTCCTCCGCGACGACGGCCGCGATCCCGCGCAGGTCCAGTGTGCCCGCGTAGCCGTAGAGCATCGCCGCGCCGTAGAGGAAGAACGCCGAGGAGAACGCGCCGAGCAGGAAGTACTTGAGCGAGGCCTCCTGGGAGAGCAGACGGCGGCGGCGGGCCAACCCGCACAGCAGGTACAGCGGCAGCGAGAGCACCTCGAGCGCGATGAACATGGTCAGCAGATCGTCGGCGGCGGGGAACAGCAGCATGCCGGCGACCGCGAACATGGTCAGCGGGAACACCTCGGTCTGCGCCGCCCCGGCGCGGGTGGCCACCCGTTCGGCCACGCTTCCGGGCACCGCCGAGGCCTGCGGGGTGAACGCGTCGAATCCCGGTGGGTCGTCGTCGGTATCGGTGGCCACGGGGATCCGGCGTTCGGCGATCAGCAGGACGCCGAGGACGGCGACGATCAGGATGGTGCCCTGCAGGAAGAGCGCGGGACGGTCGATCACCACCGACCCCATCACCGCGGACCGGCCGACCTCTCCCGACAGCTGCCGGACCAGCAGGACGACCGCGGCCAGGGCGGCCGCCGTGGCCCCGAGGGCGAGCGCGACCTGGGCGGCGTAACGGCTTCGCCTGGGCAGAAACGCCTCGATCAGCACACCGGCGATCGCGGCGCCGATCACGATCAGCATGGGGGAGAGCAGGCCGTATTCGACGGTGGGGGTGGGGATCACGGGGCGTTCCCATCAGCCAGCGTGGGTGCCGGATCGGGCTGGTCGATGGTGGTCAACGTGTGCCCGACGGCCGGGTCGATGACGTCGAGTGCCGGTTTCGGGTAGATCCCCAGCACGAGCAGCAGCACGATCAGCGGTGTCACCACGGCGAGTTCGCGCGGCACGAGATCGCGTAGCCGTTCGTTGCCCTCGCGAACCGGTCCGGTCATGATGCGCTGATACAGCCACAGCACGTAGATCGCCGAGAGCACCAGCGCGGTGGCCGCCAGCACGGCCAGCACCGGATACCGGGTGAACGTGCCGATGAGCACCAGGAACTCACTGATGAACGGCGCCAGCCCGGGTAGCGACAGCGTCGCCAGACCGGCGACGAGGAAGGTGCCGGCCAGCACCGGCGCCACCTTCTGCACACCGCCGTAGGCGGCGATGAGCCGCGACCCCCGGCGCGAGACGAGGAATCCGGCGATGAGGAACAGCGCCGCGGTCGAGATGCCGTGGTTGACCATGTACAGCGTCGACCCCGACTGGCCCTGGGTCGTCATCACGAAGATGCCGAGGATGATGAACCCGAAGTGCGAGATGGAGGTGTAGGCGATCAACCGCATGACGTCGGTCTGTCCGATCGCCACCACCGCCCCGTAGATGATGCCGACCACCGCCAGCGTGATGATCAGCGGCCGGAACAGTGTGGCCGCGTCGGGGAACAGCTGCAGACAGTAACGGAGCATGCCGAAGGTGCCGACCTTGTCCATCACCGCCATCATCAGCACGGCGCTGGCGGGTGTGGCCTCCACAGCGGCGTCGGGCAGCCACCGGTGCAGCGGCCACAGCGGGGCCTTCACCGCGAACGCGAACATGAACCCGGCGAACATCAGGTTGAGCACGGCGGGGTTCACAGCGAAGTCCCCGGCGGCGACGGCCGCGACGATCGCGCGGAAGTCGAAGGTGCCGCTGCCGAAGGCGTCACTGCCCGCCGTGGTGACGTACAGCCCGATCACCGCGGCCAACATGATCAGACCGCCGAACAGGTTGTAAAGCAGGAACTTCACCGCCGCCTTCGACGAGGCGACGCGGTCGGCGCCGAAACCGCCGATGAGGAAGTACATCGGGATCAGCATGGCTTCGAAGAACACGTAGAACAGCAGGATGTCGAGGGCGATCAGCGACATGAACACCATGCCCTCGACCGCCAGGGTCAGGGCGAGGTAGGTGTGCACCGACCGTCGCTGCGCGGCGTTGTCGGCGTCATTCCAGCCGGCGACGATCAGCAACGGGACCAGGACCGCGGTCAGCACGATCAGCGCCAGGGCGATGCCGTCGACGCCCAGGATGTAGCCGGTGCCGAACGACGGTATCCAGCGCCGCGATTCGACGAACTGGTACTGCTCCCCGCCGGGGTCGAAGCCGGCGGCGATGACGACCGTGACGCCCAGTGCCAGCAGCGACACCGCCAGCGCCACCCACTTCGCCAGCGCGCGACGCGGCATCAGCATCACCACGCCGGCACCGATGATCGGCGCCGCCCACAGCACGCTCAGCCAGGGAATCACCACAGGTTCACCGCCAGGATCGCCGCCACGATCAGCGCCGCGCCGCCGAGCATGCCCAGCGCGTAGGACCGCGCGAAACCGGTTTGCAGACGGCGCATTCCGTCCGACCACTTGGACACCAGTGCGGCGAGTCCGGTCGCTGCACCGTCGACGGCCTCGTCGTCGATCCGGACCACTGTCGCGGTGAGCGCCTGCCCCGGCCGCATGAGCACTCCTTCGTTGAAGGCATCGCCGTAGAGGTCGCGGCGAGCGGCGACGGTCAGCGCGGATCCCGCCGGAACCTCCGCAGGCACCGCGCGCCTGCCGTACATGCGGTAGGCGATCGCGATTCCGACGGCGACGACCGACAGGATCAGCACGGTGGCGACGACGACCGGCACCGCGTGCGCTTCCTCGTGGGTGCCGACCACCGGTTCCAGCCAGTGCGACAGCGTGCCGTTGATCGCGAGGAAGCCGCCGGAGCCCACCGACCCGACGGCCAGCACGATCATCGGTGCGGTCATGACGGCGGGCGCCTCATGCGGATGCACGCTGGGTCCATCCCCCGTCGCTTCGCTCACCCCACCGGCCCAACGCTTCTCGCCGAAGAACGTCATCAACATGACCCGCGTCATGTAGAAGGCGGTGATACCTGCGCCGACGATCGCCGCACCCCCAAGCACCCAGCCCTTGACGCCGCCGGCGCCCAGCGCGGCTTCGATGATGCCGTCCTTGGAGAAGAACCCCGCCAGGGGCGGCACCCCGATGATCGCCAGATACCCCAACCCGAACGTGGCGAAGGTGATCGGCAGGGCCTTGCGCAGCCCGCCGTAGCGGCGCATGTTCACCTCGTCGCCCATGGCGTGCATGACGGAGCCGGCGCCGAGGAACAGACCGGCCTTGAAGAATCCGTGGGTCAGCAGGTGCATGATCGCGAACGCGTAGCCGGCCGGGCCGAGCCCGGCCGCCAGCACCATGTACCCGATCTGGCTCATCGTCGACGCGGCCAGCGCCTTCTTGATGTCGTCCTTGGCGCAGCCGACGATCGCCCCGAACAGCAGTGTCACCGTGCCGACGATGACGACGGCGAGTTGGGCTGCCGGCGCGAGGTCGAAGACCGGACCGGAGCGCACGATCAGGTACACCCCCGCGGTGACCATGGTGGCGGCATGGATCAACGCCGACACCGGCGTCGGGCCCTCCATCGCGTCACCCAGCCAGGACTGCAACGGCACCTGGGCCGATTTGCCGCAGGCGCCGAGCAGCAGCAGCAGACCGATCGCGGTCAGCGTGCCCTCGCCGAGTTGCGGTGCGGCGCCGAACACTCCGGCGAACGAGACCGACCCGACCGTGGCGAACATGACCATCAACGCGATCGCCAGGCCCATGTCACCGACACGGTTGACGACGAAGGCCTTCTTCGCCGCGGTTGCCGCCGACGGCTTGTGCGACCAGAACCCGATCAGCAGGTACGACGCCAGACCGACGCCCTCCCATCCGACGTAGAGGCCGAGATAGTTGTCGGCCAGCACCAGCAGCAGCATGGCCGCCACGAACAGGTTGAGGTACGCGAAAAACCTTCTGCGGCCCGGGTCGTGGGCCATGTACCCGATCGAGTAGACGTGGATGAGCGAGCCGACACCGGTGATCAGCAGGACGAAACACATCGACAGCTGGTCGAGTTGCAGACCGAAGTCGACCTGCAGTTCGCCGACCGGCACCCACGAGAACAAGGTCTCGTGCACGGCGCGTTCCTCGGCGGGCCGGCTCAGCATCCCGGCGAACAACACGGCGCCCACGACGAACGACGCCACCGCCGCCGCGGTACCCACCAGGTGACCCCAACGGTCGGAGCGCCGCCCGGCCAGCAGCAGGGCGACGGCGCCGGCCAGGGGAAGCGCGATCAGCAGCCACACTCCAGCGGTCATCAGCGCCTCAGTGCCTTCTCTTCTTCGCGCGAGCGCTCATCAGTGCCTTCTCTTCTTCGCGCGAGCGCTCATCAGTGCCTTCTCTTCTTCGCGCGAGCGCTCATCAGTGCCTCAACAGGTTCGCGTCGTCGACCGAGGCCGACCGACGGGCCCGGTAGATGGTCATGATGATGGCCAGCCCGATCACCACCTCGCATGCGGCGACCACCATCGTGAAGAACGCCACCACCTGCCCGTCGAGTCGACCGTGCATCCGGGAGAACGCCACGAACGCGAGGTTGGCGGCGTTGAGCATCAGCTCCACACACATGAACACCACGATGACGTTGCGTCGCAACAGCACTCCGGCCGCCCCGATCGTGAACAGCAGCGCGGACAGGTACAGGTAGTTGTCGGGGTTCACGAGTGGCCGTTCCTTCCGTCACCCGACGGTGGAACCGCCCGCGGATGCAGGATCGTGCTGACCGACGACCTGGCGCCGCTGCCGTCGGGCAGCCGGCCCGGCATGTCGACGGCGTTGTGCCGCGCGTACACCCCGGGATTCGGCATCGGCGTGGCATGCCCACCGCTCCTGAATCGTTCGATCGACAGCTCCCGCTGGGTCTTGCGGTGTTCGAAGCGCTCCCGGTGCGCCAGCACCATGGCGCCGAGCGCCGCGGTGATCAGCAGCGCGCCGGTGAGTTCGAAGGCCCACAGGTAGCGGGTGAAGATCAGCTCGGCCAGACCCTCCACGTTGCCCCCGCTGTTGGCCTCGGGCAGACCGGTGAACCCGGCCACCGAGACGGTGCCGATGCCCGCGATCAGCAGCACGCCGAATCCGATGCCGACCACGATCGCCGCGATGCGCTGACCCCGGATCGTCTCCACCAGCGACTCCGACGAATCCACCCCGACGAGCATCAGCACGAACAGGAACAACATCATCACCGCGCCCGTGTAGACCACGACCTGCACCACGCCGAGGAACAGCGCCTCCTGTGCGATGTAGAGCACGGCCAGCGCGATCATGGTGGCCGCGAGGAAGATCGCCGAGTACACCGCCTTGGGGGCGGCGATCACCCCGATCGCCCCCAGCAACGCGATGCCGCCGACGATCCAGAACACGACGGCCTCGCTCGTGGAGGTGCGCGCCGCGCCGTCGGCGGCCAGGACCAGCAGGTGCGGGGTCATGTGACGTCCTCGGTGACCGGACCGACCCGGCCCAGGTAGTAGTCGTCGTCGGTGGCGCCGTGCGCCATCGGGTGCGGCGGTGCCTGCATGCCTTCGCGTAGTGGCGCGAGCAGCTTGTCCTTACCCCAGATCAGGTCGGCGCGGTTGTCGTCGGCCATCTCGTACTCGTTGGTCATCGTCAGCGCGCGCGTCGGGCAGGCCTCGATGCACAGGCCGCAGCCGATGCAGCGCAGGTAGTTGATCTGGTAGACGCGGCCGTAACGTTCACCGGGCGAATAGCGTTCGTCGGGGGTGTTGTCGGCGCCCTCCACGTAGATGGCGTCGGCGGGACAGGCCCACGCGCACAGTTCGCACCCGATGCACTTCTCGAGACCGTCGGGATACCGGTTCAGTTGATGGCGGCCGTGATACCGGGGGGCGACCGGACCGGGTTTCTCCGGATACTCCTCGGTGATGGGCTTCTTGAACAGCGTGCCGAACGTGACGGCGAAGCCGGCGACGGCGTCCCACAGCTTAGGCATCGGTTGTCTCCCTGGTCACGGCCGCGCGGCCGGGCATCGGCGGGGTGGGGAAGGTGTCCTCGGCGGTGTCGCCCGCAGCGGGGCGCTCCCGGCGGAAACGCATGGTGCGCCACAGAACGGCGGCGAGCAGCAGTGTCAGGACGGTGCCGGCGATCAGCACCCCGCTCGCCCATCCGCCGTAGCCGGTGTTGCGCAGGGTGTGTGCGGTGGCCACGACCATGATCCATGCCAGCGAGACCGGGATCAGCATCTTCCATCCGATGGCCATGAACTGGTCGTAGCGCAGCCGGGGCAGGGTGCCGCGCAACCAGATGTAGACGAACAGAAACGCCCACACCTTGGCGGTGAACCACAGCAGCGGCCACCATCCGGAGTTTGCGCCGTCCCAGATGCTGATCGGCCAGGGGGCGTGCCAGCCGCCCAGGAACATCGTGGTGGCCAGCGCCGACACGGTGGTCATGTTGACGTACTCGGCGAGCATGAACATCGCGAACTTCAGTGACGAGTACTCGGTGTGGAAGCCGCCGACCAGCTCACCCTCGGCTTCGGGGAGATCGAACGGCGCCCGGTTGGTCTCGCCGACCATCGACGTCACGTACACCAGGAACGAGGGCAGAAGCAGGAAGACGTACCACGTCCTGTCCTGGGCGGCGACGATGCCCGAGGTCGACATCGTGCCGGCGTAGAGGAAGACGGTGGCGAACGACAGGGCCATCGCGATCTCGTAGGAGACC
The DNA here is from genome assembly GCF_010731695.1 of Mycolicibacterium litorale. Taxonomy (NCBI): domain Bacteria; kingdom Bacillati; phylum Actinomycetota; class Actinomycetes; order Mycobacteriales; family Mycobacteriaceae; genus Mycobacterium; species Mycolicibacterium litorale. Next base: position 2,769,780 of record NZ_AP022586.1, on the reverse strand, counting down.
ACCTGCGCACTCGAACGCAACCCGCCCAGAAGGGGATACGTCGATCCGGACGCCCAGCCCGCGAGCACGATGCCGTACACGCCGACCGAGGTGACGGCGAGGATGTAGAGCACCGCGACGGCGAGGTCGGTCAACTGGAGCGCGGTGCGATGCCCGAACACCGACACCGCACCGCCCATCGGGATCACGGCGAACGCCATGAACGCCGGGATGACCGAGATCACGGGCGCGAGTAGGTATATCGGCCGGTCGACGCCGACAGGCGTGATGCCCTCCTTGAGAGCCAGCTTGATGCCGTCGGCCAGGGACTGCAGCAGCCCCTTCGGTCCGACTCGGTTGGGCCCGAACCGCATCTGCATGCGGCCCAGCACCTTCCGCTCGATCAGGATCGCGGCCAGCACCGTGAGCACCAGGAACGCGAAGATGCCGACGGCCTTCGCGAGGATCAGCCACCAGGGGTCGTGGCCGAACAGGGTGGGGTCGGGGTGGGTCACGATGCGGCCCGCCCGATCGCCACGACGGCGCCGATGCTCACGCCGAGTTGGCGGTGTACCTGCGAACCGGGGGAGTTCAGCGGCAGCCACACGACGCCGTCGGCCATGTCGGTGACGACGAGCGGAAGTGTGATCTGTCCGCGCGGGGTGCTGACGGTGACCAGGTCACCGGGCCCCGCGCCGATGGCGCCCGCGGTGCCTTCGGACAGCCGGACGACGGGGGCGGGTGCGGTGCCTGCGAGATGGGGTTCGCCGTCCTGCATCCGGCCGAGGTCGAGCAGCATCCGCCAGCCCGTCAGCACCGCCTGTCCCGGCCCAGGCTGCGGTGGCGGCGTCGCCTCGTGTTCGGACGCCGCGCGCGGCCCGTCCCACCAGCCCAGCCTGCCCAGTTCCGCGCCGGCCGCCGCCACGTCCGGGAGGGCTAGATCGACGCCCATCTCGTCGGCCAGGAAGTTCAGCACGCGCAGATCGGGAATCGCATTGCTGCGCAACGCCGGTGCGAAGGAACGCAGCCGGCCCTCCCAATCCAGGAACGCGCCACCCTTCTCGGCCACCGGAGCCACGGGGAACACCACGTCGGCCGACCGGGTGACGTCGCTTTCGCGGAGCTCGAGACTGACCACGAACGGCACCGCCGCCAGCGCGGCGAGCGCGGCGTCCGGGTCGGGGAGGTCGGTCACGTCGACACCGCCGCACACCAGCGCGCCGAGCGCCCCCGAGCGCGCCGCGTCGAGGATCGCCCCGGTGTCGCGGCCCGGGGTGTCCGGCAGGCGGTCGGTGTGCCAGGCCGCCGCGAGCTGCGCGCGGGCCGAGGCGTCGGCGACCGGACGGCCGCCGGGCAGCAGGGTCGGCAGGGCGCCGGCCTCCACGGCGCCGCGCTCCCCGGCGCGGCGCGGTACCCAGGCCAGCCGTGCGCCGGTCGCGGCGGCGAGCCGGGCCGCCGCGGTCAAACCGCCCGGCGCCGCGGCCAACCGCTCGCCGACGAGGATGAGCGCGCCGGGCAGGCGCAGCAGCGTCTCGTCGGACAGCCCGTCGAGGGCGGCCGCTTCACCGCCGGGTCCGGCCGCGACGAGGCGGCCGGCCAGTTTCGTCAATCCGCGACTGGCCAACGGCGCGACCGAGAGCACCTGCAGTCCCTGTTTGCGCACGGCCTTGCGCAACCGCAGGAACACGATCGGCGACTCGTCCTCGGGTTCGAATCCGGCCAGCAGCACCGCGGGGGCGGTCTCCAGGTCGGAGTAGGTGACCTCCATCGGCCGGGCCGCCACGTGTGCGGCGAGGAAATCGGCCTCCTCGGCGCTGTGCGGCCGCACCCGGAAGTCGACGTCGTTGGTGTCGAGCACCATGCGCGCGAACTTCGCGTAGGCGTACGCGTCTTCGACGGTGGCGCGGCCACCCACCACCACACCGGCCCGGCCTGCGGCGGCCAGCCCGGCGGCCGCCGCGGCGAGTGCCTCCGACCACGACGCCGGGCGCAGCGCACCGTCGTCGTCGCGGATAAGTGGTGTGGCGATGCGGTCGCCCACGGTCGGATAGGTGAACGCCCAGCGTCCCTTGTCGCAGTTCCACTCCTCGTTGACCTGCGGATCGTCACCGGCCAACCGGCGCAACACCTTTCCGCGGCGGTGGTCGGTGCGTTGCGCGCATCCCGAGGCGCAGTGCTCGCACACGCTGGGGCTCGACACCAGGTCGAAGGGCCGCGCCCGGAACCGGTAGGCGGTGCCCGTGAGCGCGCCGACCGGACAGATCTGGACGGTGTTGCCGGAGAAATAGGACTGGAACGGCTCACCGGGAGCGATGCCGACCTGTTGCAGCGCACCGCGTTCCAGCAGCTCGATGAACGGGTCCCCGGCGATCTGCTGGGAGAAGCGGGTACACCGTGCGCACAGCACGCACCGTTCGCGGTCGAGCAGCACCTGGGAGCTGATGTTGATCGGCTTCGGGAAGGTTCGCTTGACGTCGGTGAACCGGGTTTCGGCGCGCCCGTTGGACATCGCCTGGTTCTGCAACGGACACTCACCGCCCTTGTCGCAGACCGGGCAGTCGAGCGGATGGTTGATCAGCAGCAGTTCCATCACACCGCGCTGCGCCTTGTCGGCGGCCTCGGAACTGAACTGGGTGCGCACCACCATGTCCTGGCTCACCGTCGTGGTGCACGACGCCATCGGTTTGCGCTGGCCCTCCACCTCGACCAGGCACTGCCGGCACGCCCCGACGGGGTCGAGCAGCGGGTGGTCGCAGAACCGGGGGATCTGGATGCCCATCAACTCGGCGGCCCGGATCACCAGTGTGCCCTTGGGCACGCTGACCGTGGCGCCGTCGATGGTGAGTTCCACCATCTCGACCGGCGGTGCGCTCGGCGTGCCCGTGTCGGCGGTCTGCGTCATTTGGACCCCCACCTCCTTCCCGCGAGTGTGCGGTTCCGTACGCCTCGCGCGGCGCGTCGCGGACGAAACCGCACACTCGGCGATGGGAGGCCGCAGGGAGCGCTCACACCCCCACCTCTCGTCCTGCCATCAGCGTCGAGGCGTGCGGATCGAACGGGCAGCCGCCCCCGAGATGCGCGAGGTATTCGTCGCGGAAGAACTTGATCGACGAGATGATCGGGCTCGCGGCCCCGTCGCCCAATGCGCAGAACGACTTTCCGAGGATGGTGTCGGAGATGTCGAGCAGCTTGTCGACGTCGGCCTCGGTGGCGTCACCGCTCTCCAGGCGCGCGTAGATCTGGGTGAGCCAGTAGGTGCCCTCCCGGCACGGGGTGCACTTTCCGCAGGATTCGTGGGCGTAGAACTGCGTCCAGCGCCGCACCGCGCGGACCACACAGGTGGTGTCGTCGAAGATCTGCAGCGCCTTGGTGCCCAGCATCGACCCCACCGACGCCATGCCCTCGTAATCCAGTGGCACGTCGAGGTGTTCGCCGGTGAGCAGCGGGGTCGAGGACCCTCCCGGTGTCCAGAACTTCAGGGTGTGGCCGGCGCGGACCCCCCCGGCGTACTCAAGCAGCTCACGCAGCGTGATCCCCAGCGGCGCCTCGTACTGGCCGGGGCGGGCGACGTGGCCGGACAGCGAATACAGCGTGAAGCCGGGCGATTTCTCCGAACCCATCGAGCGGAACCAGTCGATGCCGCCTCGCAGAATCGGGGGCACACTCGCGATGGACTCGACGTTGTTGACCACCGTCGGGCACGCGTAGAGACCGGCGACCGCCGGGAACGGCGGGCGCAGCCGGGGCTGGCCGCGGCGGCCCTCCAACGAGTCGAGCAGTGCGGTCTCCTCACCGCAGATGTAGGCGCCGGCGCCGGCGTGGACGATGAGCTCGAGATCGAAACCGGATCCGCAGATGTCGGTGCCCAGATAGCCGGCCTCGTAGGCCTCGGCGACCGCGGCCTGCAGGCGACGCAGCACCGGCACCACCTCACCGCGTACGTAGATGAACGCGTGGTGGGCGCGGATCGCGTAGGCGGCGATGATCGCACCTTCCACCAGGAAGTGCGGCGTGGTCATCAGCAGCGGGATGTCTTTGCAGGTCCCGGGTTCCGACTCGTCGGCGTTGACGACCAGGTAGTGCGGTTTGGCGCCGGGTCCGTCGTCACCCTGCGGGATGAACGACCATTTGGTGCCGGTGGGGAAGCCCGCACCGCCCCGGCCCCGCAGCCCCGAGTTCTTCACCGTGGCGATGACCTCGTCGGGACCCATGGCCAGCGCCTGTTCGAGCGCGCGGTATCCGTCGTGGCGCCGGTAGGTCTGCAGCGTCCAGGGCTCCGGTTCGTCCCAGAACCGGGTCAGCACCGGGGTGAGCGCGGTCATGGCGCCGACCCGTTGACCGGCGGGGGAGCGGCCGCTTCCGGTGCCGGGGCGGGTTCGTCCCGGGTCGAGTCGGCCGCTTCGGTGAGCTGTGGATCCGGTTGTGTGGCAGCGTCGTTCGGGGTGTCCGGATCCGGTGCGGACATTCCGTTGGCGCGGGCGACGCGCAGACCGGCCAGCGTCGCCTCCCCCGTCGCCACCGAATCGGCGACGGCGCCCGGGTCGCTGAGCCCGGCGAGCGTTCGCGCGGTCTCTCGGAAGGTGCACAGCGGTGCACCGCGGGTGGGCGTCACGGATCTCCCCGCGCGGAGTTCGTCGACGAGTTCGCGTGCCGACACGGGGGTCTGGTTGTCGAAGAACTCCCAGTTCACCATCACGACCGGTGCGTAGTCGCATGCCGCGTTGCACTCGATGTGTTCGAGGGTGACCCGGCCGTCGTCGGTGGTCTGTCCCGCGTGGACACCGAGGTGATCCTGCAGTGCGTCGAGGATCTCGTCGCCACCCATGACCGCGCACAGCGTGTTGGTGCAGACCCCGACCAGATAATCGCCTGTCGGGGTGCGACGGTACATGGAGTAGAACGTCGCCACCGCCGCCACCTCGGCGTCGGTCAGTCCGAGCTGGTTGGCGCAGAACGCGATTCCGGCGGGCGTGAGGCAGCCGTCCTCGGACTGCACCAGGTGCAGCAGCGGCAGCAGTGCGGACCGGGCCTGCGGATAGCGCGCGACGATGCGTGCCGCATCCTTGCCGAGACGGGTCGCGACGTCGGGTTCGTAGGATGCGGAGCCGCTGATCGGCGGTCCCGGTTCCTCCGGCCGCTGGCCGAGTTCGAGGAAGATCATCCGCCGACCCTCTTCGCGCGAGCGCTCATCATCTGTCCACCCCACCCATGACCGGGTCGATCGACGCGACCGCCGAGATGGCGTCGGCGACCATACCGCCCTCGCACATCGCCGCCACCGCCTGCAGATTCGTGAAGGACGGGTCGCGGTAGTGCACCCGGTACGGGCGCGTGCCGCCGTCGGAGACCATGTGCACGCCGAGTTCGCCGCGCGGTGATTCGACCGCCGTGTACACCTGCCCGGCCGGCACCCGGATGCCTTCGGTCACCAGCTTGAAGTGGTGGATGAGACCCTCCATCGAATGCCCCATGATGCGGGCGATGTGTTCGGGGGAGTTGCCCAGACCGTCGGGTCCGAGCGCGAGGTCGGCCGGCCAGGCCAGCTTCTTGTCCTCGATCATCACCGGCCCGGGTTCGAGCCGGTCGAGGCACTGCTCGACGATCTTGAGCGATTCGCGCATCTCCTTCACCCGGATGAGATACCGGCCGTACGCGTCGCATCCGTCGTCGGTGATCACGTCGAATTCGTAGTTCTCGTAACCGCAGTAGGGCTGGGCCCGGCGCAGATCGTGGGGCAGTCCGGTCGAGCGCAGGACCGGCCCGGTCACGCCGAGCGCCATGCACCCCGCGAGGTCGAGGTAGCCGATGCCCTGGGTACGGGCCTTCCAGATGTAGTTCTCGTTGAGCAGGTTCTCCAGATCGCGCAGCCGCCCCGGCAGCAGGGCGAGCAGGTCGCGGATGCGCGGGACGGCGCCATCGGGCAGGTCGGCGGCCAGGCCGCCGGGCCGGATGTAGGCGTGGTTCATCCGCAGGCCGGTGATCATCTCGAACACCGACAGGATTTCTTCGCGTTCCCGGAAGCCATAGAACATCGCGCTCATCGCGCCGAGTTCCATACCGCCGGTGGCCAGGGCGACCAGATGCGACGAGATGCGGTTGAGTTCCATCAGCATCACGCGGATCACGTTGGTGCGCTCCGGGATCGCGTCGGTGATCCCGAGCAGCTTCTCCACCCCCAGGCAGTAGGCGGTTTCGTTGAAGAACGGCGACAGGTAGTCCATCCGGGTGACGAAGGTGACGCCCTGCGTCCAGTTCCGGTATTCCAGGTTCTTCTCGATGCCGGTGTGCAGATAGCCGATCCCGCAACGGGCTTCGGTGATCGTCTCGCCCTCGATCTCGAGGATCAGCCGCAGCACTCCGTGCGTGGAGGGATGCTGCGGGCCCATGTTGACGACGATGCGTTCGCCCGCCTGCGCCTGTTCGGCGGCGGCCACCACCTGCTCCCAGTCCTCGCCACCGACGACCACGACGGTCTCGGTGCCGGTGCGCGCATCACCGCCCGCGACGGGCGGGTCGGGGGGAACGTTCATCAGTTGTAGGCCCTCCGCTCGTCGGGCGGTGGAATCCGGGCGCCGTGGTACTCGACGGGGATACCGCCCAGCGGGTAGTCCTTGCGCTGCGGATGCCCGACCCAGTCGTCGGGCATCTCGATCCGGGTGAGCGACGGGTGGCCGTCGAAGACGATGCCGAAGAAGTCGTAGGTCTCCCGCTCGTGCCAGTCGGTGGTCGGATACACGGTGAACAGCGAGGGGATGTGCGGATCGTCGTCGGGTGCGGCCACTTCCAGCCGGATTCGCCGGTTGTGGGTGATCGACATCAGCGGGTAGACCGCATGCAGTTCGCGCCCTTCGTCGCCGGGGTAGTGCACCCCGCTCACGCCGAGGCACAGTTCGAACCGCAGGGCCGGGTCGTCGCGCAGCGTCTTGGCCACGACGGGCAGTTGCGCGCGGTCGATCTCGAGCGTCAGTTCGTCGCGGTACACGACGACGCGTTCGACCGACGCGTCGTAACCGTCGCGGCCGAGCGCGTCGGCGAGAGCGTCGACCACCGCGTCGAAGTCTCCGCCGTACGGACGTGGTGAACTGCCGGGCAGCGCGACCGGCCGGATCAGGCGGCCGTACCCCGAGGTGTCGCCGGAGCCCTTGGCGCCGAACATCCCTCGACGCACACCGATGATCTCCGGGTCGCCCGTGCCGTTGCGGGTGGCGTTGTCTGCCTCCGTCACCGCAGGAGCCCCTTCAACTCGATCGTGGAGGGCACCGCGAGCGCGGCCCGTTCGGCCTCCCGGATGGCCTCGTCCCTGTTGACGCCGAGCGGCATCTGCTGAATCTTCTCGTGCAGCTTGATGATTGCGTGCAGCAGCATCTCCGGTCGCGGCGGGCAACCGGGGAGGTAGATGTCGACCGGGACGACGTGGTCGACGCCCTGGACGATCGCGTAGTTGTTGAACATCCCGCCGGAGGAAGCGCACACACCCATCGCGAGCACCCATTTGGGTTCGGCCATCTGGTCGTAGATCTGCCGTAGCACCGGTGCCATCTTCTGGCTGACGCGGCCTGCGACGATCATCAGGTCGGCCTGGCGCGGTGTGGCCGAGAAGCGTTCCATCCCGAACCGTGAGATGTCGAACCGCGGACCGGCGGTGGCCATCATCTCGATCGCACAGCAGGCGAGGCCGAACGTCGCGGGCCACAGCGAACCGCTACGGACGTAGCCCGCGACCTTCTCGACCGTCGAGAGCAGGATGCCGCCGGGGAGGCGTTCCTCTAGTCCCAATTGAGTCCCCCCCGCCGCCACACATAGGCGTAGGCCACGAACACGGTGAGCATGAACAGCAGCATCTCGATCAGCGCGAACAACCCGAGGCTGTCGAACGCCACGGCCCAGGGGTAGAGGAACACGATCTCGATGTCGAAGACGATGAACAACATCGCCGTCAGGTAGTACTTGATCGGGAAACGCTGGCCGGTCGCCTGGGCGTTGGCTCCGGTGGGCGCCAGCGGCTCGATGCCGCACTCGTAGGCCTCGAGTTTCGCCCGGTTGTAGCGGGTCGGCCCGACCACCCCGGCGATCACCACCGACACCACCGCGAACACCGCCGCGATGGCGCCGAGTACCAGGATCGGCGTGTAGAGGTCCATACCGGCCAAACGCTCCCTCGGGGCTGTCGATGTGAGCTAACCCACAGCCTAGCCATGTTTGGGATCTGCGCCACACATTTGGTTAGTATCGGTTCCCAATGCGGCGCACGGCGTCGACCGCAGCGCGCCATGCGTGAATGCCGCAGCGCGGCAGGGCAATTGGGCTTGGGCTACTGCGCGGAGAGCCGCAGCAACGACACCACCGCGTCGCCCAGCCGGATGGGGTCGATCGGGTGCGGGACCGCCGCTTCCGCGCGCGACCAGGACGCCAGCCAGGCGTCGTCCGGCCGGCCGGTCAGCACCAGGATCGGCGGCGCGTCGGCGATCTCGTCCTTGATCTGCTTCGCCAGCCCCATTCCGCCGGCGGGCGTGGCTTCGCCGTCGAGGATGGCCAGGTCGAAACCACCTGCGTCGAGCTGTTTGACCACCATCGGGGCGGTAGCCACGTCGAGGTAGCTCAGCTCGGGCAGTTCGGGGTGGACCCGTTTGCCCAGTGCCAGCCGCACCGCTTCCCGCGTCTGCGGATTGTCGCTGTAGACCAGGATCCGCAGCGATCGGGGCGGGGCTGCCATGCGCCAGATGCTAGCGGCTGAGCCCGTGACGGCGACCTACTCGGGCGATTTGTCCGCCGCGCCGCGCCTCTCGGGCGTGTCGTCGAGCAGGGGCGCCATCTCGGCCGGGTCGAAGTACTCGTCGATCCGGGTGATCAGACCGTCCGCACGCACGACGATCACGATGCACACCCTCATCGCGATCGTGCTGCCGTTGCTGCCGGTGGCGTGCAGGATGTGCTGCTGGACGAAACCGTCGCCGAACAGGCGCCGGTCGAGCACCTCGTAGCGCCGCTCGGTGGTGTGGCCGACCAACCAGAAGATCACCCGCAGTGCGCGGTCGCGGTCGTTGTCCCGCCGGTCCCCGGAGTGCCAGACCAGCACATCCTCGGCCCACAGCGCTTCGACGGCGGCGGTGTCGCTGCGTTCGATCGCGCCGAACAGTCGATCGGCCACCTCGTCGAGGGCGTCAGCGGGCAGGCCGGCCATGGTGGATTCCTTCCGATCGGCGGGTTGACCTGAAGTGCACTTCAGGTACGACACTGCGGACATGCCTGAGACGACACCTCCGAAATCCCTGTTCGACGACATCTACGCCGGCGGGGCGCCGCCATGGGTGATCGGCGAACCGCAACCCGCGATCGTCGAACTCGAACGGCGCGGCGCCATCCGCGGGGCGGTCCTGGACGCCGGGTGCGGCGCCGGCGAGCACACGATCCTGCTCACCGAGCGGGGCCACGACGTGCTGGGAATCGACTTCTCTGCGCGAGCGATCGAGTTGGCCCGGCGCAACGCGGCCGACCGCGGCGTGGCGGCCCGCTTCGAGGTCGCCGACGCCATGCGCCTCGACGGGGACGCGCGGTTCGACACCGTCGTCGACAGCGCGCTGTTCCACGTCTTCGACGCCGCTGATCGCCTGCGCTACGTGGACAGCCTGCGCAAGGTGTGCCGCCCCGGCGCGGTCGTTCACGTCTTGGCGCTCTCCGACGCAGGCCGGGGCTTCGGACCGCAGGTCAGCGAGGACGACATCCGGACCGCGTTCGCCGACGGCTGGCGGGTCGAGGCCGTCGACACCACCACCTACCGCGGTGTCGTCGGCCCGGCGCACGCCGACGCGCTGGGAATGCCGGTGGGGGCACGCGTCGACGAACCGGCTTGGCTGGCCCGCGTGCGCCGGACGTGATCGCACCGCGGGCTCAGTCCACCCGGTCATAGCCGGGGTGGGCCACCGCCAGCCGGTGTCCGACCAGGGTCCGCAGGGTGGGCAGCAGCTCGGATTCCCGGCCGTCGAGCTCTCCGGCGCGGATCGCGGCCGCCAACTGGGCCTCGTCGGGGAAGCCGAGACCGGTCAGCGCCGCGACGGCCTCCCCGGCGGTGGTGTCGGAGAGTTCCCGCTCGACGGTGCGCAGCACGTTCGCCGCCACCCGGGCGTGGAAACCCACCTGCCCCGCGTCGGCGGGCCGGCCATCCCGCCGGGTGGCCGCCCGCACGTCGTTGTCGAGGAAGTCCGCCACCGCGGCGACGAGTTCGGCCGCGGTCGGCCTGCCGTACAACCACTGGGGTCCGGTCATCGCGGTCCTCCGCCCTCGAGCAGGTCGAGCAGATCCCATTCGGTCTCGCAGACGCGGCGGCCGATCGCGGCCAGTTCCACCGACGGCGTCTGCCCGCTGAGGTGGCGTTCGGCCTGATAGCGGCAGATGACGCCCCACCGGAGCGTGGCGACGGTCAGCCACCAGCGAAACGCCGACCGGTCCAAAGTCTCGCCGCTGGCGGCCTCGTAGGCGGTGAGGAAGTCCTCCACACTGCCCAGCCCGCCCGCGCCGAGCCGTTCCGCGGCGCCGAACCGCCACGCCCTGATGCAGAACCACGCGAGATCCTCGTAGATCTCACCGACATGGACGAGCTCCCAGTCGAGGACCGCGGCGAGGCCGGTGCCGTCGACGATCAGATTGCCCATGCGGAAGTCGCCGTGCACCAACCGGTGCGGCGTCGGCGCCGGTCGGTGGGCGGCCAGCCAGCGGAACGCCCATTCGAATGTGGCGGTACTGTCGCCCATTTCGTCGAGGCGGTCACGCCACTCGGCCAGCTGGTCGGTCTCGGTCAGCCCGATATCCCGTGGATCGGCGCGGTGGATGGCCGCCAGCGCCTCGGCGCACTGGGTGAGCAACCGAGCGCGTCCGGCGTCGTCGAGTGACCGGTGGATACGGCGGACGATCGTCTCACCGTCGATCGCCTCGCAGATCAGATACGGATTACCCAGTGCCGCAGGGTCGTTGTCGGCGGTCACGATGCGGGGGACCGGCGCGCCCACGGCGGCCGCGCGCTGTTGCGCCCGCGCCTCGAGTTCCATCCCGGCGTGCACCTCGTCGGGCGGGCCGGTGCGCAGGATCAGCCTGCTCCTCGTGTCGGCGGCCACCGCGTCGAACGCCGATGTGGTGCGGCTCGCCCCGCCCGTCAGCGTGGTCAGGTTCTCCACCGTCACCTCGCCCAGCAGCGGGCGCAACACCGCCTCGAGTTCAGAGCTCACTTCCGCCCGAACCCGAACAGCCGCTGGGCGACCCGGCGGATCTGGATCTCCTCGGCGCCCTCGGTGATCCGGTAGCGCCGGTGGTGGCGGTAGATGTGCTCGAACGGTTCGTGACGGCTGTACCCGACACCGCCGTGGACCTGCATGGCCCGATCGGCCGCCTCGCACACCAGCCGGTTGGCCCGGTAGTTCGCCATCGAGACCTTGTCGGAGACCTCCATGTGGTGGCTGCGGTCCAATTCGGTGGCGGCGTAGTACACGAGCAGCCGCACCATCTGCGCCTCGGTCTGCAGTTCCACCAGCGGCCACTGCACGGCCTGGTTCACCGCGAGCGGTTTGCCGAACACCGTGCGCCGTCCGGCGTACTCCACGGCGCGGTCGATGCAGTACTGCGCGGCGCCGAGACTGCTCGCGGCCTGGCGAATCCTGTTCTCGTGCAGGAAGGTCTGGCCCACTTCGAGGCCGCGGTCCACTTCGCCGAGGATCGCGTCGTCAGGCACCCGGACGTCGGTGAGCACCACCTCACCGTGGTCGGTGGGCATGTTGAACGTCCACCAGTAGTACGGCACCTCGAAACCGGGTGCGTCAGTGGGCACGAGGAATGCGGTGATGCCGCGGGCTTGTCCGGGTTCGCCGGAGGTCCGCGCGAAGATCAGGTCGTGGGTGGCGCGGTGCACGCCGGTGTTCCACCGCTTCCTACCGTTGATGACCCAGCCGTCACCGTCGCGCACGGCGCGGGTCTCCAGCCACGTCGCGTCCGAACCGTGGTCCGGTTCGGTCAGACCGAAGGCCATGGACCGCTTACCGGTGAGCATCGCCTCGATCCACTCGGCCTTCTGCGCATCGGTGCCGAAGCGGTCCATCATGATCACCTGCGGGAAGTTGCCGACGATCGACGACTCGTCCTGCAGGTCGTTGTGCAGGCCGAGACCCTTGTGCGCCAGATGCTCTCGGATCACCGCCATGTCGATGTTGGAGCCGCCGCGCCCGCCGAACTGTTCGGGCAGCCCGTACCGCAGCCAGCCGGCCGCGTCGGCGCGGCGGCGCATCTCGTCGAGCAGGTCTTCCCATGCGCGCTGCGGGATGCCGCCGTTCTCCCAGTCGGTGCGGGCATATTCGCGGTGGCGGTCGAAGTACTGCATGTGCTCGCGTTCGAGCGGTTTGATCTCCGCCTCGATGAACGCGTCCATGTCCGCGAGAACGCCCGGAAGGTGTTCTGGGAGGGTGAAATCCATGTCTCTCCTTACGCCGACTGCACGGTTGTGGACGGGTCTACTCGAGGTTTGCGCACAACAACCGTGCACTCGGCGCGGCGGCGGTCAGAAGCCATACAGCGTCTTCTTCCAGATGGTCGACAGCGTGGCGATCGCGTCGGCGTCACTCATCTGCAGACCGAGGCCCGACGAGCCGACCATGACGACGGTGAAGTTCTCGAAGAGCAGCGCGATCGCCGCCGCCGTGTGCTCCGCGTTGAGATCGGCGCCGTAACCCTGTTCCTGGGCATTGCGCACCGACGCGGCGACGACGTCCATCCCGAAGCGGCGGAACTCGTTCTGCAGCTCGGCGAATCGCTGCTGGGCCGCGGCGAGCTGCGCGACGGCGATCATGATGCCGATGTTCTGCTTGAAGATGTTCCAGTAGCCGGTGACCACGGTGGTGAAGAAGTCGCCGTCGTCGGGGGAGGCGGGGAGCGGCACAGCCGAACGCGACGGGGCGACGACGTCGTGCAGGAAGGATTGGGCCAGCGCGGCCAGCAGATCCTCCTTGTCGTCGAAGTAGCGGTAGAAGACCGCGGGCGACTTGCCGGCGGCCGAGGTGATGTCGGCCAGCGTGGTGCCATGAAAACCGCGTTCGGCGAACAGCTTCCGGGCTGCCTGCTCGATGGCGTACCGGGTCTGGCGGCCCTTGCTGCTCAGCGTCGACGACTCCGGGGCCATGTCCGCGCTCAGCCGGTGATCCGGTCCCCGGCGCGCAGCAGCGCACTGGGGAGGTCGTGGCCGACGACCGCGCGGGCGACCACGGCGGCGGCGATGGCGGCCTGAAGGTCGACGTCGGTGTCGATACCGCTGTCGCGCAGCAGGTAGACCAGATCCTCGGTGGCGATGTTGCCGCTCGCGCCCGGGGCGAACGGGCAACCGCCCAAACCGCCGACCGAGGCGTCGAGGCGGGTGATCCCGGCCTGGACGGCGGCGTAGGCGCTGGCCAGGCCCGCGCCGCGGGTGTTGTGGAAGTGGGCGCCCAGCGGCAGGTCAGCGATGCGGGGGCGCACCTGCGCGACGAGATCACTGACGCGTCGGGGCGTCGCGGTGCCGATGGTGTCGGCGATCGCCAACCGGTCGACGCCGAATCCGGTTGCGGCGTCCACGATGTCGAGTACCCGCTGCGGCGGGGTGGGCCCGTCGAAGGGGCAGTCCCAGGCCGTCGCGATGATCACCTCGACCGTGGCGCCGCTGTCGTGGGCGATCGCGACGATGTCGGGGATCACCGCGGTCGCCTCCGCGCTGGACCGCCCGACGTTGGCCCGGCTGTGCCCGTCGGCGGCCGACACCACGTACTCGATGGAGCGCAGCTCAGCCGCGATCGCCCGTTTGGCGCCGTTCGGGCTGGCCACCAGCGCCGAGAACTCGACCTGATCGAATCTGGCCAGCTCGGCGGCGAGTTCGGCCGCGTCGGCCAGCGCGGGCACCTTCGACGGTGAGACGAACGCGGTGGCCTCGACCTCGCGGACACCGGTGGCGACGACCGCTTCGAGCAACTCGAGTTTGGCCGACAGCGGGATCGGCTGCTCGATCTGCAGGCCGTCGCGAAGCGAGACCTCGCGGATGTCGACCTTGGCGGGCAGCTCGCTCACAGCACCCCCTCGGCACGCAGCTCGGCCAGTTCCTCGGCGGTCTTGCCGAGAATCCCGGCGTACACCTCGTCGTTGTGGTGACCGGGGCGCGCCGGGCCGGCATTGCGGATCTCTCCCGGCGACTCCGACAGCACCGGCACGATTCCGGGGCCGAGGACGGTGCGTTCGACGCGCTCGTCCCAGTGCTCGGCGATCATTCCGCGCGCCCGCAGCTGTGGGTCGTCGACCACGTCGGCGACGGTGTTGATCGGCCCGGCGATGACACCGGCGGCCGACAGCGTCGCGATGATGTCGTCGGGTTGGCGTTCGGCCGCCCAGCCGCCGATGATCTTGTCCAGTTCGTCCTGGTTGCGGCCGCGTGCCGAGTGGTCGGCGAAGCGGTCGTCGGTCGCCAGCTCCGGCTGTTCCATGGCGGCGCACAGCCGGCGGAAGACCGTGTCCTGGTTGGCCGCGATGACGACCCAGCTGCCGTCGGCGGTGCGGTAGATGTTGGACGGGGCGATCCCCTCCAGGCGAGTGCCCGACGGGCCGCGCACCACACCGCCGACGTCGTAGTCCGGGATCGTCGACTCCTGGACCGCCAGGCAGGATTCGGTCAGCGCGGTGTCGACGACCTGGCCCTCACCGGTGACGGTGCGCCGGTACAGCGCGGCGAGCGCACCCTGTGCGGCGAACATGCCGGCCAGGCTGTCGCCCAGGGAGAGCGCCAGCCGGGGCGGGGGTCCGCCGGGGAAGCCGTTGAGGTGGCGTAGGCCGCTGGCCGCCTCGGCGACCGACGCGTACCCCGCTCGGTGGGCATCGGGGCCGGTCTGGCCGTAACCCGAGACCCGCACCAGGATGATGCCCTTGTTCCGGCTGCGAAGTACGTCGTAGCCGAGGTCCCACCGCTCGAGGGTGCCGGGCCGGAAGTTCTCGACGATGATGTCGGTCTGCTCGACGAGTTCGAGGAAGATCTCGCGGCCGCGCGGGGTGCGCAGGTCCAGCGTGATGGCTTTCTTGTTGCGCGCGTGCACGGTCCAGAAGAAGCGGTGCCCGTGGAGTTCGGCCTGGCCCCAGGTGCGCAGCGGGTCGGGGGCGCCGGGCGGCTCGATCTTGAGCACCTCGGCGCCCATGTCGCCGAGTAACCGTCCGGCGAACGGGCCGGAGATCAGCGTGCCGATCTCGATGACCCGGATACCGTCCAGTGCGCCTGTCATCCCACCTCCGAAGAGAACCCGTGCCGGTGCAGCCAGTCGGTGCAGATGCCGACCGCCTCCCGCAGCGTCTCACGTTGGTCGGGTCCGGAGTAGTAGTGGTTGGCCCCTGGGATCTCGTGCATCTCCTTGTCGGGGTGGCCGATGGCCTCGAACAGCCGCCGGGTGTGGCTCGGTGTGCACGCGTCGTCGGCGAGGTTGCCGATCACCAGCGTGGGCACCGCGATGTCCGGGCCCGCCTTCACCGCGTCACCGTTGGCGTCGTCGTAGCTCCACTGCGACAGCCAGCTGCGCAGTGTGCAGAACCGGGCCAGGCCCACCGGGCTCATGTTCACCACCTCTGGATCGCCGAGGTAGCAGGTGCCCGGTGCGCGGTCGTTGGGGTCGACGGTGGGGTCCAGCCAGCGCGGGTCGGCCATGGTGCCGTGCACGACGAACGCGAACTCGGCGACGTCCGCTCCGGGCCTTCCGCTCGACCGCAGCTCGGCCAGTTTGTCCTTGACCCACGCGGTGATTCGCCGGTTCCGGGCGATCTGGGCGGCGCGGTACCGCTCGAGGAATTCGGCGGTGTAGGGCGGCTGGTGGGGGTTGTCGGGGTTGTAGAGGTCGAGTTCAGGGTCGCGGTCGGTGGGGTCGGCCTCGTCGAGGATCGAGGCGTCGAGCCATTCGGTCAGCGTGCCGTGGCGGCTGATGTGGGCGGCCAGCAGCATGATGCCGTCGGCGGGGATCAGCCCCAGCTTGGTCAGGTCGGGGCCGTCCCCGGACGGGCTCGCCGTCACGGTCGGATGCTGCGCCTGCTGCTGGTAGAACACCGACAGCGACCCGCCGCCGCTCCAGCCGGCGAGCACCACCTTCTCGTAGCCCAGCCGGTTCTTGGCGTCCTTGATCGCCTCGCCGAGGTCTTCGACGACCTTCTCCATCAGCAGCGCCGAATCGGTGCCGCGGAACCGGCTGTTGCAGTAGATGACGTGGTGGCCGGCCTTGGCGAGCGCGTTCATCATCGGCAGGTACGCGCCGCCGCCGATCGGGTGCATGAACACCAACACGGTGTCCGAGGGCTTGTCGCGCGGGCGCAGTAGATGGCTCTCCAGCACGACGAGTTCGGCGACGCCGCCGTAGACGTCACGCACCGCTGAGGTGTTCTGATAGGCAACGAGATACGGGATGCGGTCGTATTCGTAGCGCACGGCGGTCGTCACGAATGCTGCCCCAGATCGTTGGCCAGCACTTCCGGTGACGGGATCAGCCGCTTACGGGTGTCGACGGCGATGACCTGCCAGTCGACCCGCTGGAATTCGTCGAACTTCCGGCGGGCGCGTTCCCGCGCCTTCTCCGGCGCGCCGTGGTGGACACCCTGCGGCGCGTGGGAGATCAGCCCCGGCGGCATCGGGATGCCGTACAGCGAACCGCCGTGGAAGAACGCGATCTCGTCGTAGTCGACGTTGCGGTGATACCAGGGTGTGCGTTCGGTACCGGGCACACCCTCGGCGGGCTTCGGCAGGAAGTTCATCACGTACACCCCGGTGGCCTGCATGAACAGATGCGCGGTGGCCGGCAGGTGCACGCTGTCGGACGTGATGACGTGGTAGTCGCTGATGTTGAAGGTGAACGCGAAGTTGTCGCCGCGCCATCCCTCCACGTCGAGCGGATGATGTTGATAGAACAGCGATGTCGGTCCGCCCTCGTGGAACAGCCGCACTTCGTACTCGCCGTCGACCCGGGGGCCGACGCCGTCGTCGATCGGCTCCGGCTCGGGGATGGTGGCCTGGGTGGGGTCGAAGGGGAAGTGCCTGCCGAGCGGTCCGGGGGGCGGCACGCGGAACTCCTCGGCGGACTGGATCATCAGCAGCATCGACTCGGCGTCGGGGACCTGGCGGAACGTGCACGCCTTCGGGATGTAGACCCAGTCGCCGGCGCGGTAGCGCAGCGGTCCGAACTCGGTCTCGAACACCCCGGAACCGGTGTGCACGAACGACAGCAGATCTCCGTCGACGTAGCGGGCGAAGTACGGCATCTGGTCGGTGCGCCGGGAGAGCAGCACCTGACAGTCGGCGTTGGAGAACATCAGCAGCGGTGCGCCGTTGGCGTCGGTGGCGTCGGCGGGTTTGAGCTGATCACCCAGGACGTCGAGTGGGCGAAGCGGTCCGACGGTGCGGAATGCGGTGGGGTCGTTGCGCCGATACATGTTGGCGGTCCGTCCGGTGAACCCGCCGCGACCGAGCTCGTCGTCTTTCTGGCCGTCGAGGTCGGCGTGCGGCCGCCGGGGCGTCTTGCCTTTGCGCAGGTGAACGAACGATTCCATCGAAGTCTCCATTGACTGTTCGCGTGGGGGAGCGGCACAAACTAAAACTGACGTTACTTTTATCTCCCGTCATCCACAAGGGTTCGGCGCCGACACGTTCAGTCGGTCAGGTCCACCCGGACGGTGAGCAGATTCGTGCCGAACGTGCGCACCCCGAAACTGTTGAACTGCGGCAGCTCCCGCAGTCGCGCCTGCGGATCGTCGTCGGGCAGCAGATGCGCGACACCCGAGTGCCACCGGCCGTGCAGGCGCACACGCACGTGAGGGTCGGCCTGGATGTTGCGGATGTACTGCGATCGCTCGCCGAACTCCGAGACGAACCAGAACTGATCACCGATTCGCTTCCCGCCCAACGGGGTTCGGCGGGGCCGGCCGGATCTGCGGCCGGTGGTCTCCAGCAGCGTCTGGAACGGCAGCCGGCGCATGACCGGGTTGGCGATGCGCTTCTGGAACGTGTGGGCCACCGTGTCGCGCAGGCCGGCCATCTCGTCCTCCTTCGTCGCCCCGCTCACACCATCGCGAACGGCGGAATCCGTGCGCCGACCGCCAGTGTGCCCGCCAATTCGCGGCTCGTGTCGTAATCGAAGATCACGTGACCGGCGAGAACGTCGACGTCGCGTTTGGCCCGCTGCAACGGGTTCGTCACGAAATGCGCGCTCGCCCCTGAGGCCGACATCAGCATGCCGATGAGCGCGCGGGACTCGTGCACGATGTGCGCCGCGGCCATCCGGGCCTGTGCGCGCACGATCAGCGGCACCTCGTCGCCGTCACGGACCCGCTGCTCGATGCCGCCGACGGCGTCGTCGAGCAGTGCGCGCAGCGCCCGCAGGCGCACGTCGGCCTCACCGAGTCGGGCCTGGGCGAGCGGCTTGTCCTGCTGCTTCACACCCTCAAAGGCCAGCACTCGCTCGCCGAGGCGTTCCGTGTAGATCTCGAGGACGCGTTCGGCGCTGCCCAGGGCGGGCATCGCGGCCAGAAACGCCAGGGCGGGCACCATCGGCCAGCGGTAGGCGGGTGCGTCATGCAACGCCGCACCGGGCGCGGTACCCGCGTGGATGTCCGCCACGCGCACCAGGCGGTGCGCCGGCACGTACGCGTCCTCGATGACCACATCGTTGGAGCCGGTGGCGCGCATCCCGTCGGTGTGCCAGACGTCCTCGACGGTGACGTCGCCGATCGGCAGCAGGGCGAGCGCCGGGTAGATGGCCTCGTCGGGTCCGCACAGCGCGCCCACCATGATCCAGTTGCCGTGCATCACGCCCGTCGCCCAGGACCAGCGCCCACTCAGCCGTATCCCGTCGCCGTCGGGACGGCCGCGGCCGGTGGGCGCGAGCGGGGCCGGTGCGAGGAACGGGCGGTCGGCGAACGCCTCGGCCTGCGCTTGTTCGTCGAACAACGCGACCATCCAGTTGTGCAGGACGTAGAAGCCGATGGTCCACGCGCTCGACGCGCAGCCGTGCGCCAGCTCGCGCACCGGCCGCAGGATCTCCGGGTAGGACGCCTCTCGGCCGCCGTAGCGGGCCGGCACCAGCAGGTCGGTGATCTTCGATGCGACGAGGTCGTCCACCGTCGCCTGCGGCAGACGCCGCAACCGTTCGGCTTCGGGTGCTCGTTCGGCCAGACGCGCCGGGCTCAGACGGGCTTCGACACCAGAGGCTGCGGCCATGGCCGGACCCTACCGTACTTTTTAGTATGGAAGCGGTCAGCGCCGCAGCATGAGATCGAGGAAGCGCTCACGCCTGGCGGCCTGCCGGGCGCTCGGGGTGGGGCCCGACAGATGGATGAACCCGACCCCGGCGGCGAAGATCGCGTTCGCCCGCAGGTCGGCGTCCTCTTCGTCGAATCCGCCGTCGAGCAGTGCCCGCCGCACCCCGGCGACCAGGGCCCGGTCGGCGGCCCGCACGCCCGCGGCGACCGCGTCGTCGCTGCGCGCCCATTCGCGCATGGCGCGCTCCATGGTCCAGTGGCGGGTACTCACAAGCTCGGACATCATCTGCGACAGGCGTTCCCGCGGCGGAAGGTCCGCCATCTCGTCCAGTCGCCTGCGGTCCTCGTCGCGCATCCGCCCCCACTCCGCGACCAGGGCGGCGCGGTATGCGCGCATGTCGTCGAAGTGCCAGTAGAAGCTGCCCTTGGTCACCCCGAGCCGATCGCACAGCCGGTCCACCTTGAGCGCCGCCAGACCCGCTTCGGCCACGATCGCGTAACCGTTCTGAATCCAGTCGTCGACGGAAAGCCGGCCGGCGCCGGTCGAACGAGGCCTCGGCATGGCCCTGAACATTAGCCGTATCCGCAGGTGACACGGTTGCGTCGGAAATCCGCCGAACCGCGCTTCACCTGAGGTTTTGCCGCCGCGAGGGCCCTGCCTGCAGTTTTATGGGGTTTTCTCAGTTAAGGGCCCATGTTTTACTCAGTGCGCGACAACTGAATTCTCTCGGTCCGCTCCTCTGCCGCACCGGTCAGTCGAGCGGGCGCGGACAACGCAGTGCAGAAATGGCTGCGGTGCCAATGGCGACGTGTGTCCGCTGGGTGGAGCGTTACGCGGTAACCGGAAGATGGATGGATTGCTTTATGACGATCGTTGACAAGATTCGAGGCCATTGGGCACGCCGATTCGCGGTGGCCGCCGTCGTGGCGGCGATGCTGCCCGGCGTGATCGGCCTGACCGGCGGTTCGGCACTCGCGGGAGCGTTCTCGCGGCCGGGACTGCCGGTTGAGTACCTGATGGTCCCGTCACCGGCGATGGGACGCGACATCAAGGTCCAGTTCCAGAGCGGGGGACCCGGATCTCCTGCGGTCTACATGCTCGACGGGCTGCGTGCCCGTGACGACTTCAACGGCTGGGACATCGAGACGCAGGCATTCGAGTGGTATCTCGATTCCGGTCTGTCCGTGGTGATGCCGGTCGGCGGCCAGTCCAGCTTCTACACCGACTGGTACGCGCCGGCGTGCGGTAAGGCCGGCTGCCAGACCTACAAGTGGGAGACGTTCCTGACCTCGGAGCTGCCGAACTGGCTGGCGGCCAACCGTGACGTCAAGCCGACGGGCAGTGCCGCGGTCGGTCTGTCGATGGCCGGATCGGCCTCGCTGGTGCTCTCGATCTACCACCCGCAGCAGTTCATCTACGCGGCATCGCTGTCGGGCTTCCTGAACCTGTCGGAAGGCTGGTGGCCGTTCCTGGTCGGCCTGGCGATGGGTGACGCCGGCGGCTTCAAGCCCGAGCCGATGTGGGGACCGGGCGGCAGCGAGGCGTGGTTGCGCAACGACCCGATGGTCAACATCGACAAGATCGTCGCCAACGGCACCCGCATCTGGGTGTACTGCGGTAACGGCAAGCCGGGCGAGCTGGGCGGCGCCGGTCTTCCCCAGGAGTTCCTGGAGAGCCTGACGCTGCGCACCAACATCACCTTCCAGGAGCGCTACATCGCGGCCGGCGGGCAGAACGGGGTGTTCAACTTCCCGGCCGGCGGCACGCACACCTGGCAGTACTGGGGTCAGCAGCTCCAACAGATGAAGCCCGACCTGCAGCGCGTGCTGCTGGGCTGAGCCGGTGTGGGCCGGCGGTCAGAAACCGCCGGCCACCCGCACCACCGCCCGGCCGGAGTACCGGCCGGCGCGCACCTCGTCGATCACCTCCACGACGTCCTTGACGTCGACGTCGTGGGAGAGGTCGGCGAGGTGTTGTGGTTTGAGCTCACCGCCGAGCTTCGCCCACAGCTCCCGGCGCGGGCCGATCGGCAGTTGAACCGAGTCGATGCCGAGAAGTGCCGCCCCGCGCAGGATGAACGGCATCACGGTCGTGTTCAGGCCCGGGCCGCCGGTCAGCCCGCTGGCCGCCACCGCCCCGCCGTAGGCGAGCGTGCTCAGCACGTCGGCGAGGGTCGCGCCACCCACGCAGTCCACGGCGCCCGCCCAGCGGGCTCTGCCCAGTGGCCTCGGCTTGGCGTCCGGATCCTCCGGGAGCCGGCCGATCACCTCGGCCGCGCCCAGCGAGCGCAGCAGGTCGGCCTGTTCCGGCTTCCCGGTCGACGCGACGACGCGGTAGCCCTGCGCTGACAGCAGGTCGACGCTGACCGATCCGACCCCGCCGCTGGCGCCGGTCACCACGATGTCACCGTCTTCGGGGCGGATGCCGCGGTCGGCGAGCGCCTGCACGCTCATCGCGGCGGTGAACCCGGCGGTGCCGATCGCGGCGCCCTCGCGCGGGCTCAGCTCGCCGAGGGCCACCACCTGGTCGGCGGGGAGCCGGGCGAATTCGGCGTAGCCGCCGTGCTTGCCGGTGCCGATGTCGTAGCCGTGGGCGAGCACGAGATCGCCGACGGCGAACTCGTCGCTGTCCGACGCCACCACCTCACCGGTCAGGTCGATGCCCGGGACGATCGGATAGTCCCGCACCACACCACCTTTGGGTGTCACGGCCAGGGCGTCCTTGAAGTTCACACTCGAGTAGTGCACCCGGATGGTCACCTCGCCCGGCGGCAGGGCCGATTCCTCGAGGGTCTCGACCGCCGTGTCGATCCCGTCCCCGGACTGCCGTGCGATCAGCGCCTGAAAAGTCTCCATGGAATGCCACGCTAGTCACCCGGTAAGGTTCGGGCCGTGAGCACGGTGACCTCCCGCGCCGGCGCCCTGTGCGGCGTGCTGGTGGGTGCGTGCTCGGGCCTGTTCGCGATGGCCGCGCACGCGGTGGCCGGCGGCCACGTGCCCACCGGCCCCACCCTGGTCCTCGTCGCTCTGGTGTGCGCGGCGGTCGGTGCGCTCGCAGGCGCCAACGGTCCGTCGCGGGCCGCCGGGCTCATCGCCGCCGTCGGTGCGGGGCAACTGCTCACCCACGTCGTGCTGGCGGTCAGCGCAGGGCACCACGGCGGCGGCCACGAGCTCATGCCGTCGCTGCCCATGGCGCTCGCCCACGCGCTCGCGGCGATCGCGCTCGGCCTGCTCATCGGCCTGGTCGGCCACCTGTACCGGGTCGCCGCCTCGGTTCTGTGCTGGCTCATGCTCACGCTGGTCCACCGCGGCCGCCCCTCGGCGCCGAGGCGCCGTCATCACGCTATATCCGTTGTCGTTCAACAGTTTTTGCTCCGATCCGGACTGGGGATGCGCGCGCCGCCGCGGGTGGTGTCGATCGGCGGCTGAGGCCGCACACCGCGTGATCGCGCCGCGACCACGCGGGCTGTTCACACACCCTTGACGCCTGCGCTGTGCGCGGGCGAGTCCGTCGGCGCTCAGGCGAGCGCTGACGTCCCGCGGCGCGACATTTCTTCGCGCCCCCACCGGCCGAAAGCACTCACGCATGACCACATCCGATCCACTTACCCCGTCAACCACCGACGACTCGTCTCCGCGGCAACCCGCGCTCACAGCGCTGCTGCGCCGATTGCACTTCTACGCCGGCGTGTTCGTCGGCCCGTTCCTCCTGATCGCCGCCGTGAGCGGCGGGTTGTACGCGATCGCGCCGTCGATCGAGCACCTTCTCTACCGCGATCACCTGCACGTCCACCCCAGCGGTGAATCCCGCTCGGTCGGCGAACAGATCACGGCCGCCCAGGCGGTGCGCCCCGACCTCACGGTCACCGCGGTCCGGCCGGCCGGGGAACCCGGTGACACGACGCGGGTCCTGTTCGACGACCCGTCGCTCGGAGAATCCGAGCGCCGCGCGGTGTTCGTGGACCCGGCCACCGCGCAACCGGTCGGCGACCTCGTTGTCTACGGGAGCAGTGGCGCGCTGCCGGTCCGGACGTGGATCGACCAGCTGCACCGCAACCTGCACCTCGGCGAACCCGGGCGGATGTACAGCGAGCTGGCGGCTTCGTGGCTGTGGGTGATCGCCCTGGCCGGTGCGGGTCTCTGGTTCGCCCGACGGCGTGCTCCCGGCGCGCGGCTGTTCACCGTGGATCGCACCGCGCGCGGCCGCGCCCGCACCCTGAACTGGCACGGCGCCGTCGGTCTGTGGATCGCCGCGGGTCTGCTGTTCCTGTCGGCCACCGGCCTGACGTGGTCGCGCTACGCCGGCGACCACATCACCGAGTTACGCGCGGCGCTGTCGTGGAACACGCCGGCCGTCTCGACGACGCTCGACGGGTCGGCGGCGATGGCCGGACACGACCACCACGGAGTCGATACGGGCTCCGGCGGCGGCGGGGCGCCGAGAGTTGACGAGGTCGACCGCGTGCTGCAGTCGGCGCGGTCGGCCGGTGTCGGCGGAGCCGTGGAGGTGTCCATCCCATCGGACAGCGAAACCGCCTTCACGGTCGCGCAGACCCGCGAACCGTGGGTGATGTCGAACAATGCCGTTGCCGTCGACGGTTCCACCGGCCGGGTGACCGACACGTCGTGGTTCGCCGATTGGCCGCTGGCCGCGAAACTGGCCGCGTGGGGGATCCAGCTCCACATGGGGTTGCTGTTCGGGCTTATCAATCAGCTCGCGCTGGCGGTGTTGGCCGTCGCCCTGGTGACGGTCATCGTGCGGGGATATCTGATGTGGTGGCGGCGCCGGCCGACGAGCGGTGGGCGGCCCCCGGCTCGTGGTGTGTTGCGGGGCGCCCCGCCGGTGGCGGTGGCGGCACTGGTGGCCGTGGCCGCCGCGATCGGATGGTTCATTCCGCTGCTCGGGCTCAGCCTACTGGGATTCGTCGTCGTCGACACCGCGGTCGGTGTGGCGCAGCGCCGCAATGTCTCCGGGGGTGCCCGATGAGGGCGGTCGTCTGTGCGCTGTTCGCCGCGTTGCTGCTCGCCGGTTGCGGTGGCAACGCCGAGCCCGCGAACGATGCTGCGGCAGTGCAGGTTCACGACGCCTGGGTCAAAGCGGCCGACCGCGGGATGACGGCGGCGTTCGCGCATCTGAGCAACCGCAGCGATCGCGACGTGCGCGTCACCTCGGCGGCCGCCCCGGTGGCCGCGAGGGTCGAGCTGCACGAGGTGGCCCGCGAAGGCGGCGCACCGACGATGCGGGTGAAGCCGGGCGGCTTCGTGGTGCCCGCGCGGTCGGACACCGAGCTGACGCCCGGTGGCGATCACCTGATGCTGATGGACCTGACCGCGCCGTTGGCACCGGGTTCGGACATCGAGATCACCGTGACGTTCGACGACGGGTCGACGCTGCCGATCACGGCGCAGGTGCGCGAATTCCCCGGCGCCGACGAGCATTACGACGGTGGCCATCATGGGTGAGGGGTTCAGCCGGCGCACGCTGTTCGGGGCCGGCGCGGTCGCCGCGGGAATCGCCGGGGTCGGGCTGACCGCGACGGCCGGTGCCCGTGTGGTTCAGCCCGCGACGGCCACCGAACCGTTTTACGGCGTGCATCAGGCCGGCGTCGCCACACGGCCGCAGGCCTACACCACGATCATCGCGTTGGACCTGAGGCCCGCCCATGCCGACCGAGCCGGGCTGCGGTCGGTCATGAAATTGTGGAGCGAGGACGCGGCCCGGCTGACCCAGGGGTCACCGGCGCTCGCCGACACCGAACCGGAGCTTGCCGCCGACCCGGCGCGGCTCACCGTCACCGTCGGTTACGGTCCGGACCTCTTCGACGCGGTCGGGCTGACCGCCAACCGGCCCGCGGCGTTGCGGACCCTTCCGAATTTCCGGGTCGACCGGCTCGAATCGCGCTGGGGCGGAGGGCAGCTGATGTTGCAGCTGTGCGCCGACAACCTGCTCACCATCAGCCACGCATGCCGAATCCTCACCAAGAACGTCCGGTCGATGACCACGATCCGCTGGGTACAGCGCGGTTACCGCAACCCCGCGAGTGCCTCGGCCGGCGCGTCGATGCGCAATCTCATGGGCCAGGTCGACGGTACGGCGAACCTGAATGACGACGCGGCACTCGAGCAGTATGTGTGGGATCCGGGTGCCGACCAACCGTGGTTCGCGGGCGGCACCATGCTGGTGCTGCGGCGGATCCGCGCCGAGATGGATACGTGGGACGAGGTGGACCGGCACTCCAAGGAGCTGTTCGTCGGTCGCAGACTGAGCGACGGTGCACCGCTGACCGGTTCGCGGGAGAGCGACGAACCCGACTTCACCGCGGCGGTCAACGGGATCCCCGTCATACCGGAGAACTCCCACATCGCGCTGGCCCGGCACCGGTCCGACGGTGAGCAATTCCTCCGCCGCCCCTACAACTACGACGACACCCCTCCGACCGGGCAGATCTCCGACAGCGGGCTGCTCTTCATTGCCTACCAACGTGATCCGGCCCGCCAGTTCGTGCCGGTTCAACAGCGGCTGTCCGAGGCCGACGCGCTCAACCCCTGGATCACGCCGGTCGGATCGGCGGTGTTCGCGATCCCGCCGGGCGCACCCGTCGGGGGTTACGTGGGTCAGCAGCTGCTCGAGAGGTGAACGGCTACTTGAGCTGTGCGGAGGTCAGCCCGAGCAGGCGACGGGCCACCACCAGCTGCTGGATCTGCTGGGTGCCTTCGAAGATGTCGAGGATCTTGCTGTCGCGCGCCCACTTCTCCAGCAGGGTCTCCTCCGAGTAGCCGACCGTGCCGGCCAGTTCGACGACCTTGAGGGTGATGTCGGTACCCACGCGCGCCGCCTTGGCCTTCGCCATCGACGCCTCCTTGGAGTTGGGGATCGCGTTGTCGGCCTGCCACGCCGACCGCACGGTCAGCAGGTAGCCCGCCTCCCAATCGGCTTCCATGCGAAGGAATTCCGCGGCTGCCGCGCTTTGGGCGTAGGCCGGTTTGTCGTAGGAGATCTCGACGCCTGCGTCGGTGAGGATCTTGCGGAGCTCCTCGAGCGCGGCGCGGCCGATCCCGACCGCCATGCCCGCCACCACCGGCCGGGTGTTGTCGAAGGTCTCCATGACCCCCGCGAAACCCTTCTCGACGTGGATCTCCGGATCGCCGAGGAGGTTGTCCTTGGGGATGCGGGCGTTGTCGAAGCGGATCACAGCGGTGTCGGAGGCCTTGATGCCGAGCTTGTCCTCGAGCCGCTCCACCGTCACGCCGGGGTGCTCGCGCGGCACGATGAACGATTTGATGGCCGCGCGGCCCAGCGACTTGTCGAGCGTCGCCCACACCACGATGTGGCTGGCACGCGATCCGGCGGTGACGAAGATCTTCTCCCCGTTGATCACGTACTCGTCGCCCTCGAGCCGGGCCGTCGTCGACACCGCCGCCGAGTCCGAACCGAAGCCCGGCTCGGTGATGGCCATGGCAGCCCACACACCCTTGCCGAGCCGCTCGAGCTGTTCGTCGGTCGCGACGCCGGAGATCGCCGCGTTCCCCAGCCCCTGCCGCGGCACCGACAGCATCAGGCCGACATCACCCCAGCTGATCTCGGTGACGTTGAGGACCGCCGACATGTTGCCGCCGTTGACGTTTCCCTTCGGGCCGTCGTCGGCGTCGCGGAACGCCTCGGCGCCCGCGAACGAGATGGTGTTGGCCTCCGAGATGCCCTCGAACAGGGTGGCCAGGGTGTCCAGCTCGACCGGGTAGTCGTGCTCGCGCAGGTCGTACTTCCGCGAGATCGGACGCAGCATCTCGGCGGCCCCCTGATGGGCCTTCTCGATGACCGCGTTCAGCTTCTTCGGCAGTTCCAGGTTGATTGCCATGACAGGATCCGTTTCTGACTCAGAGGACGGTCTAGAGGACGACGACGCCCTCGGCGACGCCGATCACCCGCAGGTCGCGGTACCAGCGTTCGACGGGATGTTCCTTGGTGTATCCGTGGCCACCGAGCAGCTGGACGCCGTCGAGGCCGATCTGCATGCCCTTGTCCGTGCCGAAGCGTTTGGCCAGGGCGGCTTCCCTGGTGAACGGCAGCCCCTGCTCGGCGCGCGACGCGCCGCGCCAGGTGATGAGGCGCAGCCCGTCGAGTTCGATGGCGATGTTGGCGCACATGAACGCCACCGCCTGGCGGTGGGCGATCGGCTCGCCGAAGGCCTGGCGTTCCTTGACGTAGGGCACCACATAGTCGAGCACCGCGTGTGAGGTGCCGACGGCGAGCGCCGCCCAGCCGAGCCGGGACAGTGCGATCGCCTCGCGGTAGTCCTGCTCGGTGTCGGCCGATGACGCCTCGTCCTCGCCGAGCCGGTTCCCCAGCGGGACCGCCACGTTGTCGAGTTCGATGCGGCCGAGCGCGGCGGCGCGCACACCCATGCTGGGATCGGGCGTGACGCGCAGGCCCTCGGATGCCGATTCGACGATGAACATCGCCGGCTTGCCGTCCAGTTGCGCGGCGATGATGAAGAGCTCCGCGTCCGCGGCGGCCGGGACCAGCGACTTCACCCCGGTCAACCGGTAGCCGCCCGGGGTGCGGACCGCCGTCGTCTTCAACGCGGTGGGGTCGAACAACGGACGGGGTTCGGCGATCGCCAGGCAGGCCTGCGGCACGTTGTCACCGGCGAACTCGCGCAGGTAGGTGGCCTGCTGGTCGGCGCTGCCCCAATGGGTGAGCGCCGCGGCCACCCCGCCCGGGGCGAGGATCGGCAGCGCAAGACCCATGTCGCCGTACGCCAGCGCCTCGGCCACCAGGGCGTTGGTGATCGTCGAGCGGTGTTCGGCGATGCCGTCGAAGTCCTCGGGGATGTTCACCGCCGTGATGCCGAGCTCGGCGGCTTTGGCGATCAGATCCGGCGGGTAAGCGGCCGCGGCGTCGGCATCGTGGGCCGCCGGGCGCAGCACCTCCTCGGCGAACTCCTTGACCGTCTCGACGATCATCTTCTGGTCGTCGTCCGGGGTCAGGTCGAAGTAGTCCGACCCCTTCGGGGCGCTCGGCAGCCGCGTCGGTTGCTTGCCGAGCCCCTGAATCCGCTTGAACTGCCGGGTCGAGGCGCCCGCGGCCGAGAACACCTGCTTGACGCCGTACTTCAGACCGCGGTTGAGGGGGTCGCGCAGGTTGTACCGATCGAGGAACTCCTGGCCGACCAGCGGGGTGATCAGCGCCAACCCGATGTCGGTCGGGGTCCGCTTGTGTCGCTGAAGGCCCACGGCGCTCTCCTTGCCGGAGCGTTCGGGACGGGCTGAGGTGCCGTTCTTGGACGGCAGGGTGTTGGTCATTCCAGCTGCCTCACTTGGTCGGGGCGATAGCCATGACCGTATCTTACTCCGGAGTAAGGTTCGGGAGGCATGTTAGGAAATTCACATCCCGCCCTGGCAGTGGAGGCGGCCAGCGGGCTGAAGTGCCTGATGCGCTCGACCGGCGCCCACAAGCTGGTCGCCGACATCCGACGTCGTTGTGCGCGAGGCGGTTCCGCCCATACGGCGGTTCTCGGCGCGACTAGCGCGAGAGGCGGGACAGCGCCGCGTCGTGCAGCAACCCGTTGGAGGCGACGACGCTGCCGCCGTGCGGGCCCGCCACGCCGTCGAGGTTCGTGAACGTGCCGCCGGATTCGCGCACCAGGATGTCGAGGGCGGCCAAATCCCACAGCGACACCTCGGGTTCGGCGGCGATGTCCACGGCGCCCTCTGCCAGGAGGCAGTAGGAGAAGAAGTCGCCGAACCCGCGCACCCGCCACACCGTGTCGGTGAGGTCGATGAACCGGTCGCGCAGACCGCGTTTGGCCCATCCGGACAGGCTGGAGAAAGACAGGCTGGCCGACTCCAGCTCGGCCACCTTCGACACCGACAGCGGCCGCGGGGCCTGACCGGCCACCGCGACGAACGCGCCCTGACCGTCGGCCGCCCACCAGCGGCGCTGCAACGCGGGCGCGCTCACCACGCCCGCCACCGGCACGCCGTCATGCAGCAGCGCGATCAGCGTCGCCCACACCGGGACGCCGCGCACGAAGTTCTTGGTCCCGTCGATCGGATCGATGACCCACTGCCGGCCGCTGAATGTCGTTGCGCCACCGAACTCTTCGCCGAGGATCGGGTCGCCGCCGCGCTCACTCTCCAGTTGTCGCCGAATATCGGTCTCCACGGTGCGGTCGGCGTCGCTGACGGGGGTGAGGTCGGGTTTCGTCTCAACCTGCAGATCCAACGCGCGGAAGCGATCGACGGTGACGGCGTCCGCAAGGTCGGCGAGCCGCAGCGCCAACTCCAGGTCGTCGGCCACGCTGAAGGATCCGGTGCTCATGTCTGCAAGTCCTACCATGGGCACGGTGTGGGAATTCGTTGTGCTGCTGTTGTTGATCGGTGCGATCGCGATGTTCGTCGTGCCGTGGATGAGGCGGGGTCGCGGTCCGCGCGGTGAACTTGCGCAGGGCACCCTGCTGGTCACCGGTGTCAGCCCACGTCCGAACGACGTGACGGGGGAGCAGTTCGTCACGATCTCCGGGGTCATCAACGGTCCGACGGTCAACGAGCACGTCGTCTACCAACGCATGGCCGTCGACGTGAACAACTGGCCCTCGATGGGCGCGTTGTTCCCGGTGGTGTACTCGCCGAAGAATCCGGACAACTGGAACTTCGCGCCGCCGGAGTCGCCCGTGTCACCAGACGTGCCGCCGCCCCTGAACTAGGCGTGAATGCGGGTGGGGTGGCCGCATGCCGCCTGCACCGGTGCGGCCGGGGTGCTAGGAAAGTGTGTGTCCACTCCACTGCCTAAAGGCCTGCTCGATCTGCTCCGCAAGCCCAGCCCCTGCTTCGTCACCACGCTCATGCCGGACGGTTCGCCGCAGCTCACCCAGACCTGGGTGACCACCGACGGTGAGCGCGTGGTGATCAACATCGTCGCGGGCAGCCAGAAGGACAAGAACCTGCGGCGCGATCCGCGCATCGCACTCAACGTCGCCGACCCCGACGAGGTGTTCCGCTATTACGCCGTGCGCGGCCGCGTCGCCGACATGACTACCGACGGGGGAGCCGAGAGCATCGACGAGATCTCGCACAAATACCTCGGCACGCCCTACCCCAATTTCACCGGCCGGCCTGAGACCCGCGTCGTCGTCACGATCGACGCCGAGCGGGTGACACCTCCCGCGGGCGGCTGACCGGCCTCAGCCGTGGCCGATGCGGAGGAGTTCGGCCACGCTGGTCAGCTTGACGCGCGGCCTGCCCGCCGACTGACCGGCTGACCGTTCGTGCTCGTCGATCAGCTTCCAGTGGTCATCGGTGACGAGCTTCGGCTGCCGGGACACCAGCCACTCGACGAGCTTCTCCGAGTGGTCCTCACCGAAGTCGGCCAGCGTCGCGCTGTGCAGGTCGGCGATCACCGTGTCGACGGTCGCCTGCGAATCCTTCTTGTTACTGCCGATCACGCCCGACGGCCCGCGTTTGATCCAGCCGACCACGTACTCGTTGCGCCGACCGTCGATGCGGCCGTCGGTGTGTGGGATGGTTCCGCTGCGCTCGTCGAACGGCAGACCCGGTGTCGGCACGCCGCGGTATCCCACCGCCCGGACCACCAACTGCGCGGGCAACTCCTCCCGCTCGCCGGTGTCCTTGGCCACCACACGGCCGTTGTCGTTGACCAGTTCATTGCGCCCCAGCACGATCGACTCCACGTGATCGGTGCCCTTGATCTCGATCGGTGACGTGCGGAACCGGAACACGATGCGGCGCGCCGCCCCACTCGGTGGACGTTCGGCGTACCCGCGCAGCACCTTGATGTTCTGCTTGACCGTCTTGCCGGCCGCCTCGAGGTCCTCGTCGGTGATGTCGGCGAGGTCGGCGGGGTCGACGATGACGTCGACGTCGCCGAGTCCTTCGAGGTCACCGAGTTCGCGCAGCTCGAGTGTGGTGAACGTGGCCTGCAGCGGACCACGCCTGCCGATCACGACCACCTCTTCGACACCGCGCTTGTCCAGGGACTCGAGCGCGTGATCGGCGATGTCGGTGCTGGCCAGCGCCTTCGGATCGGTGACGAGGATGCGCGCGACGTCAAGGGCGACGTTGCCGTTGCCCACGACGATCGCCCGGCCGGTCGACAGGTCGGGCCCCATCTGTTCGAAGTGGGGATGGGCGTTGTACCAGCCGACGAAGTCGACCGCCGCCACACTGCCCGGCAGATCCTCGCCCGGGATGTTCAGCGAGCGATCGGACTGCGCACCGACCGCGTACACCACCGCGTCGTACCGCTCGGCCAACTCCTCCGGCTTCACATGGTCGCCGACGGCGATGTTGCCGAAGAACCGGAACCGCGGATCGCCCGACGTCTTGTCGAACTGCGCGCTGATGGACTTGATCTTCGGGTGGTCGGGCGCCACCCCGGACCGCACGAGACCCCACGGCGTGGGCAGCATCTCGAGCATGTCGACGCGCACATCGCGGTCCGCGTCGGCGCTGTCGGCGAACTTGAGTAAAGAGGATGCGGCGAAGTACCCGGACGGGCCGGAACCGACGATCGCCACGTGAAAAGGGCGCTGCTGGGGCATATGAAGGTGCCTTCTGTCGCTGCTCGGCCACGCGCAAGGGGCTGTCGCGACGCGGCCGCGCTGGTTACCCAACCGACTCTAAACGCGGCACGTCCGCGCCGAGGGCAAGTCGCGTGGAACTCGCCGATCATGCGGGCGGGCCCACGACCGCCGCCGCACCGGCCGGTACCCTGAGTTCCCGTGGATCCTGACCGTCAAGCCGACATCGCCGCCCTCGACGCCACCCTCACGACGGTGGAGCGAGTGCTCGACGTCGACGGTTTGCGGGACCGCATCAAGAAGCTCGAACAAGACGCCTCCGACCCCAACCTCTGGGACGACCAGAGCCGCGCCCAGAAGGTCACCAGCGAACTGTCGCACGCGCAGGGTGAACTGCGGCGCGTGGAGGCACTGCGACAGCGCGTCGAAGATCTGCCGGTGCTCTACGAACTCGCGGCCGAAGAAGGCGGCGCCGACGAGGTCGCCGAGGCCGACGCCGAACTCGCGAAGCTGCGCGCGGACATCGAGGCGATGGAGGTCCGCACCCTGCTGTCCGGCGAGTACGACGAGCGCGAGGCCGTCGTCACGATCCGGTCGGGAGCCGGGGGCGTGGATGCCGCGGACTGGGCCGAGATGCTGATGCGCATGTACATCCGCTGGGCCGAGCAGCACAACTACGGCGTCGAGGTGTTCGACACCTCCTACGCCGAAGAGGCCGGCATCAAGAGCGCCACGTTCGCTGTGCACGCGCCATATGCCTACGGCACGCTGTCGGTGGAACAGGGCACGCACCGCCTCGTCCGCATCAGCCCGTTCGACAACCAGAGCCGCCGCCAGACGTCGTTCGCCGACGTCGAGGTGCTGCCGGTCGTCGAGACCACCGACCACATCGAGATCCCCGAGACCGATCTGCGCGTCGACGTGTACCGCTCCAGCGGCCCGGGCGGGCAGTCCGTCAACACCACCGACTCCGCCGTCCGCCTCACCCACATCCCGACGGGTATCGTCGTCACCTGCCAGAACGAGAAATCTCAGCTGCAGAACAAGGTTGCGGCGATGCGCGTGCTGCAGGCCAAACTGCTGGAACGCAAACGGCAGGAGGAGCGCGCCGAGATGGATGCGCTCAAGGGCGACGGCGGCAGCTCGTGGGGCAACCAGATGCGGTCCTACGTGCTGCACCCGTATCAGATGGTCAAGGACCTGCGCACCGAGTACGAGGTCGGCAATCCGGCCGCGGTGCTCGACGGTGACATCGACGGGTTCCTCGAAGCCGGGATCCGCTGGCGCAACAGGCGTGACGACGATTAGCCGATGACGAACCACACTGTGTTGGCGTTTCCGCTGGCCGAACGCTGGACCGGCTTCTGGCGCGGCGAGATCGGGGTGTGGATCCTCACCAGCGGTCTGCAGATCGCGCTGCTGCTGATCGGCGGTCTACTCGGTGCCCGCTTCATCAACTGGGTGGCACAGCGGATCAGCCGGCGTATCGACGCCGAGTACCAGGAGTCCGATCAGCTGGTGCGCTCGGAGAGCGCGAAACACCGGCAGGCCGTCGCCTCGGTCATCTCGTGGGTCTCGATCGCCATCCTGTTCGTCGTGGTGGCCGTCGAGATCACCGACGCTCTGGCCATCCCGATCGGCTCGCTGGTCGCCCCGGCCGCGGTGCTCGGTGCCGCACTCGGTTTCGGTGCGCAGCGGCTGGTGCAGGATCTGCTGGCCGGGTTCTTCATCATCACCGAGAAGCAGTACGGCTTCGGTGACCTGGTGGCGTTGACCGTCGCCGGTATCGCGGTGCCTGCCGAAGGCACCGTGGAGGACGTCACGCTGCGGGTCACCAAGCTGCGCTCGCCCGAGGGAGAGATGCTGACCATCCCGAACGGGCAGATCGTCAAGACCGTCAACCTGTCGAAGGACTGGGCGCGCGCGGTGATCGACATCCCGGTGCCGACGTCCGCGGACCTCAACGAGGTCAACGAGTTGCTGCACGAGGTGGCCACCAAGGCGATGGACGACCGCAAGCTGCACGATCTGCTGCTCGACGCACCTCAGATGATGGGTGTCGAGAGCATCGGTCTGGACACCGTGAACCTGCGCATGGTGGCACGCACGCTGCCCGGTAAGCAGTTCGAGGTGGGCAGGCAGTTGCGGGTGCTGGTGATCGCCGCACTTCGGCGCGCGGGCGTCGGTTCTCCCACCGACGGCTCCGGACCGATGGTCGGCGCCATCGTGCACCCGGCGACGGCCGGCGGCGCCGAAGTGGAGACCCAAGGGCCCACGGAGGACAAGAAGTGAGCCCGGTGAGCCTTCGGCCCCGCGCCCTCAAGGACACGATCACCGGCCGGAGCTGGCCCGCCTATCTGTTCCGCGGTCGCGTCCGCACCTCGACCCTCGGTCTGGTGGTGCTGTTCGTCGCACTGTTCTGGGTGCAGCAGGCGTTCGCACCCGAACCGGCCGCGCCACCACCGGCCCCCGTTGTCGTGCCGCCCGGGTTCGTGCCCGACCCCGACTACACCTGGGTGCCCCGCACGCAGGTGGAGGTGCCTCAGACCACCACCCGACGGCCGCCACGCACCACCACGACGACGCCGACCCCCACCACCACGAGTCCGACCGAGACCACGACCACCAGCCCCACGCCGACGACCTCGACGCCTCCCGCGCCGACGACCACGGTGATCGACCCCGACGGACCCGGTTTGCTGCCGCCTCAGACGGTCACCCAGACCCCGACGCCCGCCCCGGGACCGCAGCCGCTGCCCGGCCTGCCGCTCCCGCTGCCGTAACCGGCGGCCGGGTCGCGTCCCGCTACACTGGCGAGCCGTGATGATCACCCTCGACAACGTGACCAAGCAGTACAAGTCCTCGGCGCGCCCCGCCCTGGACAACGTGTCACTCAAGATCGACAAGGGTGAGTTCGTGTTCCTCATCGGGCCGTCCGGGTCCGGCAAGTCGACGTTCATGCGGCTGCTGCTCGCCGAGGACACCCCGACCTCCGGCGACATCCGGGTGTCGAAGTTCCACGTCAACAAGCTGTCGGGGCGGCACATCCCGAGCCTGCGGCAGGTGATCGGCTGCGTGTTCCAGGACTTCCGTCTGCTGCAGCAGAAGACGGTGTTCGAGAACGTCGCGTTCGCGCTCGAGGTGATCGGGAAGCGGTCCGACGTGATCAACCGGGTGGTGCCCGACGTGCTGGAGATGGTCGGGCTGTCGGGGAAGGCCAACCGCCTGCCGGGCGAACTGTCCGGCGGTGAACAGCAGCGGGTGGCGATCGCGCGGGCGTTCGTGAACCGGCCGCTGGTGCTGTTGGCCGACGAGCCGACCGGCAACCTGGACCCCGAGACGAGTAAGGACATCATGGATCTGCTGGAGCGGATCAACCGCACGGGCACCACCGTGCTGATGGCCACCCACGACCATCACATCGTCGACTCGATGCGCCAGCGCGTGCTCGAACTCGAATTGGGCCGGCTGGTCCGTGACGAGCAGCGCGGTGTCTACGGAATGGATCGCTAAGTGCGCTTTGGGTTCCTGATCAATGAGGTTCTGACCGGACTTCGTCGCAACGTCACCATGACGGTCGCGATGATCCTGACGACCGCGATCTCGATCGGCCTGTTCGGCGGGGGCCTGCTGGTCGTGCGGCTGGCCGACAACTCGCGCGACATCTACCTCGACCGGGTGGAGAGCCAGGTTTTCCTGACCCCGGAGGTCTCGGCCAGCGATCCGACGTGCGACGCGAATCCGTGCCAGGGCCTGCGCACGCAACTGGAGAACCGCACCGACGTCGACTCCGTGGTGTTCCTCAACCGTGACGACGCCTACGAGGACGCGATCCGGAAGTTCCCCCAGTACAAGGACGTTGCCGGCAAGGATGCGTTCCCGGCCTCTTTCGTCGTCAAGCTGGTCGATCCGGAGCAACACGAGGAGTTCGACAAGGCGATGGTCGGGCAACCCGGGGTGCAGGGGGTGCAGAACCAGAAGGATCTGGTCGACCGGCTGTTCGCGGTGCTCGACGGGCTGAGTAACGCCGCGTTCGCCGTCGCGCTCGTGCAGGCGGTCGGCGCCATCCTGCTGATCGCCAACATGGTGCAGGTCGCCGCCTACACCCGGCGCACGGAAGTCGGCATCATGCGGTTGGTCGGGGCCAGCCGCTGGTACACCCAGCTGCCGTTCCTGCTCGAGGCGATGCTCGCCGCCCTGCTGGGCGTCGTCATCGCGATCGCGGGCCTGGTGGTGGTGCGGGCCGCGTTCCTGGAGAACGCGCTCGACCAGTTCTACCAAGCCAACCTGATCGCCAGAATCGACTACGCGGACATCCTGTACATCTCGCCCATCCTGCTGTTCGTCGGCGTCGCGATGGCCGGAGTCACCTCGTACGTCACGTTGCGCCTGTACGTGCGGAGGTAGGCGTGGCAGCCAAGAAGGGCGGGAAGGCCGGCGGGGGCAAGGACCCCAACAACCAGATCGTCGCCACCAACCGCCGCGCCCGGCACAATTACACGGTCCTCGACACCTACGAGACCGGGATCGCGCTGATGGGCACCGAGGTCAAGAGCCTGCGCGACGGAACGGCGTCGCTGGCCGACGCGTTCGCCACCGTCGACGACGGCGAGATCTGGCTGCGCAACCTGCACATCCCCGAATATCACCACGGCACATGGACGAACCACGCCCCGCGGCGCAACCGCAAGCTGCTGCTGCACCGACGCGAGATCGACAATCTCATCGGCAAGATCCGCGACGGCAACCTGACCCTGGTGCCGTTGTCGCTGTACTTCTCCGGCGGCAAGGTCAAGGTCGAGCTGGCACTGGCCCGCGGTAAGCAGGCCCACGACAAGCGTCAGGACCTGGCTCGCCGGGACGCCGAGCGCGAGGTCGTTCGCGAGCTGGGCCGCAGGGCCAAGGGCATGTCCTGATCGGAATCCTGTTCGCGCTGGCGTCTGCGGCCGGCTACGGGGTCAGTGACTTCGTCGGCGGGATCGCCTCACGGCGGGTCGCCGCGCTGCGCGTGGTGCTGGTCTCCTATCCGGTCGCGATGGTCCTGCTGGCAGTGCTCGCCGTGGCCGTCGGCGGCGAGATCTCCCACGGCGCGGTCGTCTGGGGTGTGGCCTGCGGGGTGTCGCAGGCCTTCGGCGTGTGGTGGTTCTACGCGGCGCTGGGCGCCGGCCCGATCTCGGTCGTCTCACCGCTGACCGCGGTGCTGGTGGCCGGTCTCCCGGTCGGCGTCGGGTTGTTCCTCGGCGAGCGGCCCGGAGGGGTCGCCGCCGGCGGCATCCTGGTGGCGCTGGTGGCGGTCGTCCTGGTCAGCCGTGAAGCGAGCGACGACGACGTCCGTCCCCACCGGTTCACGAGGAAGGTGGCCTGGCTGACCGTCGGCGCCGGGTTGTCGTTCGGGCTGAACTTCGTGCTGATCGATCAGGCCCCGGTCGCCGCGGGGCTGTGGCCGCTGGTCTTCGCACGAGCGGCGGCGACGGTGCTGGTGGTGACGATCGCGGCCGTCAGCGGACAGCTCGCGGCGCCGGCCGGGGTTCCGTTGAAGCTGGCGTTGCTGGCCGGTGTGCTCGACACCGCGGCCAACGTGGCGATGCTGCTGGCCCTGCAGGCGTCGCTGCTGTCGCTGGCCGGGGTGTTGATGTCGCTGTATCCGGCGGCGACGGTGCTGCTGGCGATCGTCGTACTGCGTGAGCGGGTGACCCGCTGGCAGGCGCTCGGCATGCTGCTGGCCTTGGGCGCCGTGACGATGATCGCCGCGGGCTAGCCGCGCCGGCGCGGCCGTGGTAGCCCTCGCTGTCGGCCGGTGTTGCCGTGGCAGTATGGGGTGACTGTTCGCGCTGGCAGACGGGGGGCCTGTGTCGGTGAATACCGCGCAATGGCGCCTCGGTCTCTTTGCCGCCGTCGCCGTGCTGGCCTACTGGAACGCGCTGGCGCCCTACGGCGAGGCAACCGCCCGCTCGGTGGCGGCGGCGCTGCAGGCGGCGATCGGGATCTCGGCGTTGGTGATCGCCCTGGTGGTGGCGCGGCGAACCACAGGGACGGCGCGGTGGTGGCGACTGCTGGTCGCCGGCGCGATGTCCAGTTGGCTGGTGGGCGAGGTGGCCTGGTTCCTCAGCGGCGGAGCGACGGGGAGCGACACCGCGCCGCTGATCGCTGTCGTCGCCTATTTCTTGCCGCCGGTGCTGTCACTGGCCGCGATGATCGTGCTCGCCGGGGGAGGCGGAGGTCTGCACGGCAGGCACGCCGGTTCGTTGCGGCACTCGCGCGTGGTCACGGTGCTCGACGGGTTGGTGGCGGCGGCCGCGTTCTCGATCCTGGCCTTCATCGCCGGGCTGGGCGCGATGACCGGGGCGGCGCTGCCCCGCTCGCAGAACACGACCGTCGTGGTGGCCTACTCGCTGCTGGAACTGGTGGTCGTGGTGGTCGCGGCGCTGATGGCGATGGCGTACCGGCGGGACCGTCCCGATCGGGTGAACTATCTCCTGCTCTCCGGCGGGGTGCTGACGATCGCCGCGTCGGATCGGCTGGCCGCCTACCTGCGAACCGTGGGGGTGGAGTCCGGCGATCTCTGGTGTGGGGTCGGATTCGCCCTCGGGCCGCTCATGATCGGCTTCGCGCTTGCGCTCAGACGGCCTCGGCCGATGAGCGGGCGCGGCGAGGATGCGATGGACTGGCTGCAGGCGTTCCTGCCCTACATCGGGTTCCTGCTCATCATCTCGCTGCTGTCCTTCCACCTCCTGATCGACGAGCAGATACCCTCGCCGGTCACCTTCGCGACCCTGCTGATGATCGGCTTGGTCACCGCGCGGCAGGTGGTCGCGATGCGCGCCCAACGTCTGCTGACCCGACAGCTGTACGAAGCGCAGACCCGCTTGGCCCACCAGGTGCACCACGACGCGCTGACCGGGCTGCCCAACCGGCTGCTGTTCGCGCAGCGACTCGACGAGGCGATGCACGACGGCAAGTTCGTCCTCATCTTCGTCGACATCGACGATTTCAAAGAGGTCAACGACCAGTTCGGCCACGCCGCCGGCGACGAACTGCTGTGCGCGGTAGGGGATCGGCTGCGCCAGTGCGTGGGGCCGTCGGACACTCTGGCCCGCATCGGAGGCGACGAGTTCGCGATCCTCGTGGAGGGCGACCACGAGGCGCCGGAGGTGGTGGCCGACAAACTGCGGGTCGCGCTGCGGGATCCGTTCGCGGTGCACGGTTCGTCGGTGCGGGTGCGCGCGAGTATGGGTCTGGTCCGACCCTCCGCCCATGAGCCGGCGCCGACCTCCGACGATCTGCTGAGGCAGGCCGACATCTCGATGTACGCGGGTAAGCGGCTCGGGAAGGACACCGCCGTGGTGTACCGCCCGTCCTCAGGGGTGTCGGTCGACTTCGTCAGCGCGCTGCGGCAGGCGGACGGCGGTGTGCCCGCCGGGTTCGCGCTGGCTTATCAGCCGGTGGTGGTGTTGCCGCACGCCGCACCGATGGCGGTCGAAGCGCTTGCACGGTGGACCACCCCGAACGGGATGCAGATGCCTCCGGAGACCTTCGTGGCGGTGGCCGAAGGCGCCGGGCTGGGAGCTGCGCTCGACGCGATGGTGCTGGACCTGGCCTGCCGGGAGGTGCAAGAAGCCGGGCTGGATCTCGCACTGCATGTGAACATCGGCGCGGCGCGGCTGGGGAACCGCGCGTTCGAGACGCAGGTGGTGGCGACCCTGCAGCGGCACGGGATGGAACCGGAGCGACTGATCCTCGAGATCACCGAAACCGTCCCGATCGTGGATCTGTCGAAGGGCGCCGCGGCCATCAGGAGGTTGACCGCGGTCGGGGTGAAGGTCGCCCTCGACGACTTCGGCAGCGGGTTCAACTCGCTCAGCTATCTGCACGCGCTGCCGGTCGACGTCGTCAAACTCGACCGCAGCCTGGCCGCCGGCGGGGAACCCGGCCGGGATCTGGCGCTCTACCGATCGGTGATCGGACTGTGCGATGCGTTGAATCTCGACGTCATCGCGGAGGGCATCGAGTACCCAGAGCAGGTGGACACGCTGCTGGCCGCGGGGTGTCGGCTGGCGCAGGGCCACCTCTTCGGACGCGCGATGCCGATGAGCGAGCTCTGCCGGACCCTGGCGGAGAGCCGTGAAGGGGCCGTCTCCGGACCGTGACGGGCGGGCGGAACAAAGGGGTGGAGCGAACCGTTGGAACTCGCGTACGATGAAGGGCCCTACCGCGCGCCGGTGGGGATTGTTTGACAAGTACACAGGGGGCTGAACGGTTTCGACTTCGAGCATCGAATCAAGGGAAGCGTGCCGGTGCAGGCAAGAGACCACCGTAAGCGTCGTTGCAACCAATTAAGCGCCGATACCAATCAGCGCGACTACGCTCTCGCTGCCTAAGCGAAGCTAGTCCGTCAGACCGGGAGCGCCCTCGGCCCGGACCCTGGCGTCAGCTAGAGGGACCCACCTTCAAGTCCGGTCGCGGGACTTGAAGGGACATCAAACAGCGACTGGGATCGTCATCCTGACTTGTTCGCGTGATCAGGAGATCCGAGTAGAGACTTAGCGAACTGCGCACGGAGAAGCCTCGAGGACATGCCGTAGGACCCGGGTTCGATTCCCGGCAGCTCCACTGATAAGAACAGGCCAGAGACCCAGTCTCTGGCCTGTTTTTCGTGCTGCGGGCGTCGCGCCGATGACGCTGTGGCGGCTCGTCGGCTACAGATCGAGCGCCCGGTTGCGCACCGGCGGCGGGCCGACCTGCACGACGTCGAGATCGGCGGCATGAGCGGCCAGTCGCGCCATGAAGGTGTCCGGATTGATGAGACCTTCGGTGTAGACATGGTCATCCGTCGCATCCGCGGTGACATCGAAGAACGGCTCGAAGACATCGGACGTCAACATCCCCAGCATCCGCGTGTCGTGGCGCTCTATGGCGAACGCGTGGATGGTGCCCGCCGGCGCGTGGAGGAAATCTCCCGGGGTGAGCAGCACCTCGTCGCCGTTGGCGTACAACCACACTCGGCCCGCCATGCAGAAGAAGTTTTCCGTGTGGTGCTCGTGGAAGTGTCGTCCGATGTAGGGCTGCGGGGCGGCATTGGTCAGAACCGAGAAGTAGCGTCCGCCCGTGTTGCGCCCGCGTGCGGCGAACGAGTTGATCGCGCTCGGCCAGGCACGGCGTTCTCCGGTCATCGCGCGGAGGAAATAGGGTTCCGCACCCGCCGGCAGCGTGTCATCCCACTCGTCGCTCGCTGCGGCGAACTCCAGGTCGTGCCGGTGCGCACCACCCGGCAGCAGGAGCAGCGCCTCGTCAGCCGGTATCCCGTACCCACCGGAGGCCGCGTGCACGCGCGCCTCGGTTCGCGCCTGCGCCATCGCCTCGTCGTCGAGCACCACATCCAAGGCGCCACCGGGTGCCGAGAAGAACAGCATCCGAGTGCTGTGGCCGAGTATCCGATAGGCGACCGGCACCTCCGGCGGCACGTGAATCGAATCTCCCTGCACCAGAACGCGACTCCGCCCGGGTAGCCAGAACTGAACACAGCCGTCGAACACGTGATAGGTCCGCTGGTGGCCGGGCAGGCTGTGGAACGGAGCCGCGGCGCCGCGCGGACCGAGGATGAACGCGGCGTCGAACGATCCGCCGGTATCGACGGAGCGGGCGATGACGGTCCACAGCTGGCCGTCGACCTCGTAGCGAAGTCCCTTGCCGCCGGCGAGGTAGTACGGCGCGGGCTCGCCCGGCAGGCGGTTGATCAGCGGCCGTGTGTCGTGCATCGCCTCGACGTCGATGATGCCGGTCATGAGATGTCCTTCTCGATCAGGTGGTGGGCGAAGAAGTCGCCGATGGTGTCGAACCCGAACGTCGTCGACACACTCGAACAACTGCTGGTGAAAAGCGTTGCGGCGGACTGTCCTTCGGCATGCAACCGTCCGTCGTCGAAGAACTCGGTGATACCCGCTTCCAGGCGGCCGCCGGGGTTGAGGAAGCCGTGGCGGTATCCGTCGACCAGATAGAGCTCGCTCACCGCGCCCGCGGCGTTCAGGGCGGTGTGTAGTCGTTGGCTGTGCCGTTGCGGTACAACGGTGTCCGCGGTGCCGTGCGAGATCTGGAACGCTGGGGCGTCGTGCCTGACCCGGTACAGGGGACTGGCCGCGCGGGCACGGTCCACCGCTTGGTCAGGGCGGGCACCGAACAGCCGGGTCTCGGGACTCGGTGACCCGTCGGGCATCTGTGCCGCCGATTGGCTGAGGTCGGACGGCCCGTACGACTCGGCGACCGCACGCACCGAGGCGTCCCCGCCTTCATCTTCGCCCTCGAGGCGGTCCATGTGCCCGGTGAGCCCGGCCAGCGCAGCCAGGTGGCCGCCGGCCGACGATCCCCACACGCCGATGCGATCCGGATTCAGGTGCCACCGCGCGGCATGACCCCGCAGGTATCGGATGGCGCACCGCACGTCGTGCAGTTGCGCGGGGAACGTTGCGGCGGCGCTGAGCCGGTATTCGATCGACGCCATGGCGATTCCGCGCTCGGCGAAGAACCGGCTCAGATCGGGCGCCAACGTGCGGTCGCCGGTGAACCAGCCGCCCCCGTGCAGCCAGACCACCACCGGCGCCGTCGTGTTCGCCGGACGGTAGAGATCGAGGAGGAGCGGACCGGTGTCCCGTCGAGCGAATTCGACGTCACGCCGCACCGTGATCGAAGTCTGTTGCACACCTTCGATTCTCCGCACGTGACTGCCGAACCACCAGCGGGAAGTTCCGAACGACCGTTCGGCCGATCCGGATGATCAGGCGTGCGCGACGCGCACGGCCAGCCTGATGAACTTCCGGAGTGCCGGGCTGGAGCGCCCCTTTGCGACGCACAGGTTCGTCGGCCGATCGGCGAGGTCGGCGATGGGGACGAACCGGACACCTGGCCGGTGATACATCTCGGCGGCTGCGGCCCCGGCCACGTTGACCCCGATGCCCGCCGCGCACAATTCCAACACCTCGTCGAAATTGCGGGCGATCGACAGCGTGCGCGGCGCATCTCTCAAGGCATCGCCCAGCCAGTGATCGAAGGTCGAGGCGTCCCCGACCCCGACGAACGTCTGATCGGTCAGATCGTCCACCGTGACGCGGTCACGGGCCGCCAGTGGGTGGCTGTCGGCCACCACGAGCAGGCAGGCCTCGGTCCACAGCGTGGTCGCCGCCACGGTAGCCGGCGGTGGCGCGGCTTCGGGGATCACCGCGCAGTCCACTTCACCCGTCAGCAGCGGGCGGTACGGCTCGGCGAATCCGAACTGCCTGACCTCCCAGACGATCTCGCTGAACTGCCGGTGTGCCTCGGCCAGGATCGCGCGGAAGCGTGGGCTGAACACCGACAACCCGATCCGCAGTCGAATCCGGTCGCCGTCCGATCGGGCCCACTGCAGCACGTCGTCCATTGCCCCAACGGCGCGCTGCGCCAACGGGATCAGACGACGGCCGTCGTCGGTGAGCGCCACGCTGCGGGACGTGCGAGTGAACAGAGCCCTGCCAGTCCGACGTTCCAGTGTCGCGATGTGCTCGCTGAGCGACGACGGACTCACCCGCAGCGCCTCGGCCGCCCGCCCGAAGTGCAGCT
The DNA here is from genome assembly GCF_010731695.1 of Mycolicibacterium litorale. Taxonomy (NCBI): domain Bacteria; kingdom Bacillati; phylum Actinomycetota; class Actinomycetes; order Mycobacteriales; family Mycobacteriaceae; genus Mycobacterium; species Mycolicibacterium litorale. Next base: position 2,726,404 of record NZ_AP022586.1, on the reverse strand, counting down.
CCTCGGCCACCGCGAGGAAGCTGCGCAGATGCGCGACCGTCACGTCCACCGGCCGAGAATAGCCCGGCTCGGACAGTCGAACTCCGACACTCGAAGGGGGCGAGCGCAGGAGGCCGGTCAGCGACGATCCGGCGCCATGGCGCGGGCGGCCCACCCCGCGGCGGCGGCGGACAGGACGTGCCAGGCGCCGTGGTACTGCCAAACGCTGTCGGGCCGGCACAGCGGCGACCCGGAACGGCCCGCGGCGTAAGCCGCCAGCCCCACCACGAGAAGCCCGGCCGCCGGCGCCCAGACGGACCGCCACTGCGGGCGCCGACTGCGCGCGAGAAGGACGGCGTACACCACGCCCACGGCGATGATCGGCAGATCGTGCGCCGGCTTCGCCCACGACGGCTGAGGGCCGTGAAAGGCGAAGCTGCCGGCCCCGACGGCCACCAGCACCACCCCGGCCGTCCAACCCAGCGGCCGCCGCCACCGCACGGCGCTCCACAGCACGGCCACCCCCGCGGCGACGTAGGCCAGGCTGGTCACGGCCAGCACGGGCTGCGCCAGCACCGCGTCGGCGATGCGCTCGCAGTCCGAGTGACCCAAACCCGAAGCGGTCAACCACCGCATGGTTCACCACCGTAGCGCGCCCGCCCAACCGAGAGCGTCGCCTCAGCGGCCCCACACGCAACACGCCGAGCGGGATGATCGGCTAGGCAACAGCTCGCAGGCATCATTGGTGGCTGATGAACCCCGTGACGGTCGACACCACGCCGATGCGCGTCCCGCGACGACGAGTCCCGTTACCCGACAAGTCGTTCCGGGTGTCGGCCGACGACGGGATGCCTGCCGAGAATCTGGCTCGGTTGGTCGCGGTGCTCGTCGACGAGCATGCGGATCTCGCCCCGATCCGCGCCGCCTACTCCGACGGGCTCGACACGCCCCCCTACGATCCGCGGCTGCTGGTCGGCATCCTGCTGTACGCCTACACCACCGGGGTCGCCTCGTCGCGGCAAATCCAACGCAAATGTCGCGACGATCCCTCTTTTCGGTGGCTGGCCGCCGAAGAGACACCAGACCACAGCGTGATCGCCGAGTTCCGCAGGCGGCACCTCGCGGCACTGACTCGACTGTTCGTGCAGGCGTTGCTGATTGCTCAGGCCGCGGGCGTCCACCGGGTGGGCCGTGTCGTGCTCGACGGGGCGACGAGGGGCGTGCTGGCGGAGGACGTCCTGACCCTGCTGGCCGACGCGGAACGCACCGATACGGCCGAGGATGCCGAACGCCCCACCTGCGATGCACCGGCTCCCGCCACCTCGAGGGTGCAGCGTGGGCTGGTCGCCGCGGTCCTGGTGGCGTTGATGGTCTCGGGCGGTTACGTGGCGACGATGACCAAGCGCGTGACGCTCACGGTGGACGGCGAGTCGGTGACCGTGTCGACGATGAAGTCGCGGGTGAGCGACGTGCTGCGGGCCAACGGCTACGCGGTCAGGGAGCACGACGAGGTCCGCCCCGGCCCTGATCAGCTCGTCCGCGGATCGGACACCATCGAGTTGCGACGCGGTCGGCCGCTGCAGGTCTCGGTGGACGGACAACCGGGCGGGGAAGTGTGGACGACCGCCGTGACCGTCGGCGAAGCGCTCGAGCAGCTGGCGATGCGCGACGTGGCACCGGTCGACGTGTCGCGCACCAGCCGCGTGCCGGTCGAGGGTATGGCGCTGCCGGTCGTCACCCCGAAACGCGTGCGCATCAGCGACGGTGGCGTCAAGAGCGAGCGGCGCCTGGCGGCAGCCACCGTGGGACAGCTGCTGGAAACCGCCGGTGCCCGCCTCCAACAGGACGACAAGGTGGCGCCCCCGGCGTCCACACCGGTCGTCGAGGGCATGGAGATCGTGATCACCCGCATCCGGGTGCACCAGTTCTCCGAACGCCTACCCCTGCCCGCACCGCTGCGGCGCATCCACGACCCGTCGATCAACATCAGCCGCCGCGTCGTCGACGACCCCGGCGTCCCCGGCACCCAGGACGTCACCTTCGCCGTCTCCACGGTGAACGGCAAGGTGGTGTACCGACAGGTGATGGCACGCGACGTCGTGACCCCCGCGCGCCCACAGGTGCAGCGGGTGGGCGCCAAACCAGGCACCGCCGTCCCGCCGGTGCAGAACAACGCCACGTGGGATGCGCTCGCCTTCTGCGAATCCAGCGGCAACTGGGGGATCAACACCGGCAACGGGTTCTACGGCGGCGTTCAGTTCACCCAGAGCACCTGGGAGAGCTTCGGCGGACTGCGATACGCGCCGCGCGCCGACCTGGCCACGCGCGAAGAGCAGATCGCCATCGCCGAGGTCACCCGGGACAAGCAGGGGTGGGGCGCCTGGCCGGTGTGCAGCGCGAGGGCCAAGCGGTGAACGCGAACCGCCCCCTGCGCCCGCGGGCCGGGTGACACTGAGGCTGTAATGATCGAACACGGCTCGTTCAGCTGAGCGAGGGTGAGTCGGCAGCACGGAGGTGACGAGGTGGTTTCAGCGCAACGCGAGTTCTCCGCCTACGGCCCCTCGCACCTGGTGGTGCTCACCCTGTTCGCCGTCGGCGCGGTCCTCCTGGTCTGGTGTGGACGCCGGCAGAGTGCCGAGCGGGCGCGCCTGCTCAGCCGGACCCTGGCGATACTGCTGGTGGCGGCATTCCTCGTGGCGCTGGTCTACAAGCTGATCCGGCCGGAGCTCGCCACATCGGTGCCACTGCAGCTGTGCGATATCGCCGAACTCATGGCCGCCTACGCCCTGTGGTCGCAGCGGCACTGGGCGTTCGTGCTGACCTACTACTGGGGACTGGTGCTCAGCACCCAGGCCCTGCTCACCCCGGACGTCGGCACGCCGGAGGAAGGCGCGCCCGACTTCCCAGACCATCTGTTCCTCACGTTCTTCACGCTGCACGTGCTCGTCGTGTGGGCGGCGGTCTACCTCACCTGGGGACGGGGGATGCGGCCGCGCTGGCGCGACTACCGATTCGCCGTCGCGGTGACGCTCGGGTGGGTGGCTTTCACGTTCGTGTTCAACCTGATCGCCGGAACCAACTACGGATATCTCAACGGGAAGCCGCCGACCGCGTCGGTGCTCGACCTCCTCGGCCCGTGGCCGGTGTACCTGCTGGTCGAGATCCTGATCGTCGTCTGCGTGTGGGCGCTGATCACCTGGCCGTGGGAGCGGACGCGGCGACGCGAGAAGGCGCATCCGGCCACCGGTTCGGTGGAGCGCACCGACTTCCAGCGTCCGGGATGAATTCGGCGGGGGCCGCGAGTTCTCGGGGTCAGGGAGCTGTCACAGCCGACAGCACGCCCACAATGACACGGCCGAGGAGGGTCATCATGAAAGTCGTCGTAATCGGAGGAACGGGGCTGGTCGGCTCGAAGCTGGTGCAGGGCTTGACCGAGCACGGTCACGACGCCGTCCCCGCAGCCCCCTCCACCGGGGTGAACGCGGTCACCGGCGAGGGGCTCCGCGAGGTGTTGGCCGGAGCCGACGTCGTGGTCGACGTGTCGAACTCCCCGTCGTTCGAGGAAGCGGCCGCCACGGAGTTCTTCAACGCGTCGACGACGAATCTCCTTGCCGCAGAACAGGAAGCGGGAGTCAGGCACCACGTCGCGTTGTCAGTCGTGGGCACCGACGAGCTGGCGCTGGAGAGCGGGTACTTCCGGGCGAAGCTCGCCCAGGAGGGACTGATCAGCGGCGGGCCGATCCCGTTCACTATCGTGCACGCGACGCAGTTCTTCGAATTCCTCGGCGTGATCGCCGATTCCGCCACCGAGGGGGACACCGTCCGGTTGCCGTCGGCGCTCATCCAGCCGATGGCCGCCGCCGACGTCGCCGAGGCGGTCGCGATCGCCGCCGTCGGTGAACCGGTCAACGGCATCACCGAAGTCGGCGGCCCCGAACAATTCCGCCTTCCTGACCTGATCCGCACGGCGCTGACCGCGCGTGGCGACAGCCGTCAGGTGGTGGCCGACCCCGAAGCGCGGTACTGGGGCGTCGCCATCGGCGAGCGCACGCTCGTGCCCGACGACGGGGCCACCCGGTTCGACATCCGCTTCGCCGACTGGATCCTCGAAGCGGCGGCCAAGGCCTGATGCCCTAAGGCAACTGTCTGGCCCCTCGGCCCGAGGGCCACTACCATCCAGATCGGACCCGCCGCTCACAGCAGGCAAAGCGGCGGGTGACGGACGCGGTGGTGATGATGGCGACGCAGGGTCGGGGTGAAGGTCTGCGCGGCCGCGCGTTCGAATGCGAGACGCTTCGCGAACTCGTGTCGACCGTGCGGTCGGGCAGCTGCCGCGTCCTCGTCCTGCGCGGCGAGGCCGGCGTCGGCAAGACCGCACTCCTCGAGCACACCGCGGAGCTCGCCGACGGGTTCCGCTGCGTCCATGTAGCCGGTGTGGAATCCGACATGGAGCTCGCGTTCGCCGGTCTGCAGCAGTTGTGCGCACCGCTGATGGGCCATCTCGACGACCTGCCACAGCCGCAGCGCGAGGCGCTGACGGTGGCGTTCGGGCGTGGTGTCGGTCCGACCCCGGACCGGTTCCTGGTCGGACTCGCCGTGCTGAGTCTGCTGGCCGCCGCCGCGCACGACCAGCCGCTGATCGGCCTCATCGACGACGCGCAGTGGCTCGACCAGGTGTCGGTGCAGACACTCGGCTTCGTCGCGCGGCGGCTGATGGCCGAGCCCATCGCGTTGGTGTTCGCCGCCCGGGACGGCGGCGCCGACGCCTTGAGTGGTCTGCCGGAGTTGCGGGTCGAGGGCCTGTCCGACGGCGACGCGCGCGAACTGCTCGACTCGGTCGTCCTCGGCGGCCTCGACCCGCGTGTGCGGGACCGGGTCGTCGCCGAAACGCGCGGGATCCCGCTGGCCCTGCTGGAGGTGCCCCGGACCGTCCCGGCCCCGGAACTCGCCGGCGGGTTCTGGAACATCGGCGGACGCCCGTCGCCGGGCCAGGTCGAGGAGAGCTTCGTCCGCCGCATCCAGGCGTTGCCCGCACCGACGCGGCTGCTGATCCTGGCCGCGGCTGCCGAACCCGTGGGCGACGCCGCGCTGTTCCTCCGTGCCGCAGCACAGCTCGGCATACCGGTCGACGCACTGGGGCCCGCAGAGGCGGCCGGTGTCATCGAGTTCGGACCGCGGATGCGCTTCTACCACCCGCTGATGCGGTCCGCCGCGTATCGCGCCGCCGATCTCGCCGACCGCCGGCGCATCCACCGGGTCCTCGCCGAGGCCACCGACCCGGACACGGACCCCGATCGCCGCGCCTGGCACGCCGCCAACGCGACATCGGGCGCCGACGACGCGGTCGCCGCCGAACTCGAGCGGTCGGCCGCGCGGGCACAGTCCAGGGGAGGCGTCGCGGCCGCGGCCGCGTTCCTGGAGCGGGCCACTGCGCTGACCTCCGACCCCGCTCTGCGTGGGGTACGGGCGCTGGCCGCCGCGCAGGCGAAGCGAGACGCGGCGGCACCCGCCGCGGCCTACGAGCTCCTCGCGATCGCCGACATGGCGCCGCTATCGGCGCTGGAACGTGCTGGAGTGGCGCGGCTGAGGGCTCAGATGGAGTTCATGCGGAGTCGGTCGGGAGATGCGGGTGCGCCTCCGGTCGGCGACACCGCACCGGCGCTGCTCGATGCTGCCGGCCGACTGGAGGGCCTCGACGATTTCGCCGCGCGCGAGAGCTATCTCGAGGCGTTCGCGGCGAGCATGTACGCCGGCCGGCTGGGCGCACCGGGCGTGCTGGCCGAGGCGGCCGCCGCAGCTCGCGCCCTGATCGCCCGCACGCCCGAGCTACCGCGTCCGGTTGATCTGCTGCTCAAGGGCATGACGGAACGCATCGCGTGCGGCGTGAGCGCCGGGGCGGAGCCTATCCGCGTCGCGCTCGAAGCGATGTGCGAGATGGCGCAGGCCGACGAGAGCCAGGTCCGGCGGTGGCTGGTTCCCGCGTTCCCGGTCGTCCAGGAATCCGCCGCCCACGAACTCTGGGACGAGACCATCGTCGATCGGCTGTCCGATGCGGTGGTGCGGTACGCCCGCAATGCCGGTGTGCTGGCAGGCTTGCCGCGGGCGCTCATCTATCGGGCGGGCGTCCACCTGCTCGCCGGGGAATTCACCAGCGCGCAAAGGCTTTTGGAAGAGGCGAGCTCGATCACCTCGGCGACCGGGCACAGCGCCCCGGTGCGCTACCACGCCCTGTTGCTCGCGGCCTGGCGCGGCATGGGAGCCGAGGCGGCGGGGGTGATCGAGGCCGCCGCGGACAGCGCCGTGGCCCGCGGCGAGGGACGGCTTCTCGGGGTGACGAAGTACGCCAGCGCGGTGCTCTACAACGGCCTGAGTCGATATGAGGAGGCGCTGGCCGCCGCGCGCGAAGGGTGCGAATACGAGGATCTCGGCGTCTACGGCTGGTGTCTGTACGAAGTCGTCGAAGCGGCGGCGAGACTGGGCGAGCGGACGGTCGCGGCGGACGCGCTGCGCCATCTCGAGGAGCGGGCGGGCGCCAGTGGCACCGACTGGGGTCTGGGCGCGATGGCGAGTGCGCGAGCGCTGTTGGCCGACGACACGCACGCCGAATCGCTGTTCGAAGAGGCCGTCGACCGCCTGAACCGGACCCGCATCGTCGTGCACCAGGCCCGCACCCACCTGGCATACGGCGAGTGGTTGCGCCGGACCAACCGGCGCGGCGACGCCCGCAGACACCTCGGCGTCGCCCACGACATGTTCACCCGGATGGGTGCGCAGGGGTTCGCCGAGCGGGCTCGGCGAGAGCTCACGGCCACCGGTGAGAAGGTGCGCCGGCAACCGCTGACCTCCGGCGACGAGCTCACCGCGCAGGAGGCACAGATTGCCCGCCTGGCCGCGGACGGCCTGACCAATCAGGAGATCGGTGCGCAGCTGTTCATCAGCACCCACACCGTGGAATGGCACCTGAGGAAGGTCTTCGTCAAGCTCGGCGTCACCTCGCGCCGGCAGCTGCGCACGGTGCCGTGGGCCAGCTGACCCCCTGAAGCATCGTCACCACGGACCATCCACCACGGACCACGCACCACGGACTACGTGGTTCCAAGGGTTCGCTTCTCCGTCGCGCGCGCGAATCTGGTCGTGACCACCCGCATGCGGGATCTCACCAGGCCAGACCGGCGAATCGAAGGAGCCTCGATCATGACCGTCACCCCCGTTCAGCCCACGTCCGAGCCGGACCGGGATCTCGCCGCGCGGTTCGCCGACGACACCCAGCCGCTGTTCGACGCGTTGGCCCGCAAGGCGCGGCGGCTGACCCGCTGCGAGGCCGACGCCGAAGATCTCCTGCAGGAGACCCTGATGCACGCGTACGCGGGATTCCACACCTTCAAGGAGGGCAGCAACGTCAAGGCGTGGTTGTTCCGGATCCTCTACAACCGCTGGGTCAGCACGTACCGCGCCAAGCAGTGCCGCCCGCTCGAGGTCCCGGTCGACGACATCACCGAACGCGAACTCGCCGACAGCGCCAGCCGGACGCCGGCCGGCGCGCGGTCCGCCGAGGCCGAAGCGCTCGCCGGTCTCCCCGACGGCGAGATCAGGGCGGCGCTGGGCGGTCTGCCGCACGGCTTCCGCGAGGCGCTGTACCTCGCCGACGTCGAGGAGTACACGTACGCCGAGATCGCCGCGATCCTCGACATCCCGTTGGGCACGGTGATGTCCCGTGTCTCCCGGGGCCGGGGGCGGCTGCGCATCGCCCTGGCCCATCTCGCCGACGGCCGCGGCCGATTCGCCCCCGCCCAGCAGTGCGCCGCCTGAGACCCGAGGAGCCCGGACATGTTCGCGAACTACGACCCGGCCTGGGAATCGGCACCGACGGTGGTCCAGGAGATCCGGCCACCGTTCCTCCCGACGGACGCCCACGTGATGACCGTCGTCATCGAATATCCACCGGGCAGCGCGGGCGCACCGCCGCACCGGCATCCGGGTGGGCCGGCGTTCGGCTACATGCTCGACGGCGAGATGCTCTTCGAACTCGAAGGGCAGCCACCGCGGGTCGTGCGCGCCGGAGAAGCGTTCTGGGAACCCGGGGGCGACGTCATCCACTACTCGGACGCCAACAACCGCGATGACGTCCGGAGCCGGTTCGTCGTCACGATGGTCTGTGCGCCCGGCCGGCCGATGCTGGTCCCGGTCGACGACGACGAACTCGCCGCACGGGCCCACCTGCGCGTGCCGCGCCGGGGCCCGGAAACTGGGCGCTAGGTGTGGGCAACCGCGTCAATCCACGCGATCCGAAGGCGTGGTCCGGGCGCCGGGGTCGCGGCCGCCGGGGCCGCACGCGATAATGGGTGGCGCCATGGTCGCGACGAACGAGGATGCCGGGCTCACGGCGTTACCGCTGCCGCCGAAGAACCCACTGCCATATCGCCAGTTGCTGCCCCTGGTGCGCAATTTCCACACCGGACAGGAAGTGCTGCGCCAGGCCGCAGGGCCGGTGATCCGGCTCAAGCTCGGTCCGAAGTGGATGATCCCGCAGATCGTGGTGGTGACCTCACCGGCGGGAATCCGCGACATCCTCGGGCGCAACCACGCCGTGGCCGAACGGTGCCGTGTTCATGACGAGGTGCGCGATCTCGGCGGCGAGAGCCTCTTCGTCATGCTGAACGACCCGTGGGTGCCGCGCCGCCGGGCGCTGCAGCCGGTGTTCACCAAACCCAGCGTCCGCGGTTTCGGTGGGCACATGTCGCGGGCGGCGGAGATGGTCGCCGACCGGTGGGGTGCAGCCGACGACCGGGTGGATCTCGACGAAGAATGCCGCAGGCTGACGATGCGGTCGCTGGGCCGGTCCATCCTCGGCCTTGACCTCGACGCCCGCGCCGACGTGATCGCCGGGCCGCTGCCGGTCGCGGCGTCCTACGCGGCCGATCGCGCACTCAAACCGATACGGGCGCCGCGCTGGTTTCCCAGCCCGCAGCGCCGCCGCGCGAATGCGGCCGTGGCGACCATGAAGGCGGTGACCCTCGACATCCTGCAGGCGTGCCGGGCCGATCCGAGCCGGGACGCGCCCCTGGTCCACGCGCTGATCGGCGCCACCGATCCGGAGACCGGGCTCGCGCTGTCCGACGACGACATCTGCAACGAACTGCTGGTGTTCATGCTGGCCGGCCATGACACCACCGCGACCCTGCTGACGTACGCGCTGTGGGCGCTCGGGCACCATCCCGAGGCCCAGGACCGGGTGGCCGCCGAGGCGTCGGCACTCGGCGACCGCCGCATCACACCCGAGGACATCGGCCGGCTGAACTACACCGTGCAGGTGCTCAACGAGTCGCTTCGGCTGTGCCCGCCCGCCGCGGGCGTCGGCAGGCTCGCGCTGCGCGATGTGGAGATCGACGGGTATCGCGTGGAGGCCGGCACGTTGGTCGGCGTCGGCATCTACGCGGTGCACCGTGATCCCGCGCTGTGGGACCGCCCGCTGGAATTCGACCCCGACCGGTTCAGCCCGGAGAACTCGAGGGACCGGGACCGCTGGCAGTTCGTCCCGTTCGCGGGCGGGCCACGGGCCTGCATCGGCCAGCATTTCGCCATGCTGGAGGCGACGCTGGCACTTGCCACGTTGATCCGCTCGCACCGAATCGATTCGATCGACGACGAGTTCCCGCTCGAGACGCCTTACACCACCGTCGCCGCCGGCCCGATATGGGCACGCGTCCGCCGCAGGGTCTGAGAGACCACGACGCGTCCCGGGATTTCCCGCAGCGGCCGGCGTCCGCCACCTATGCTGATGGCCGACCGTAGCCCTGAACACGACGGCGACCCTGTGGCCATATCTTCGCTAGCCAGCGTCCCTGTGCGCAGGCTCCGCGTGCGCAAAGCCGTTGCGCTGACATGTATTTTGCTCCTCGCGGCTGTCGTTTCGGCATGTGGCGCCGCCCAGACGCCGGTGGGCGCCGGCGTGCCGACGACGCCGGGCCCGAGCGCCGCCGCACCGCAGCGGGCGAAGGCCGCGCCTGTCAGCCCGCCGCCGCCCGCGGTCACCGCGGACTTCGCCGCGATCTCCGCGCTGATCGGCGACGCAATCACCGCACACCGGCTGCCGGGGGCGGTGGTGCAGATCGGGCACGGTGGTCGGGTCGTCTTCCGCCAGGCCTACGGTCTGCGCAAACTCGCCGGCGAACCGGGACTCGACGGGTCTGCGGCGCCGGCGGAGCCGATGACCGAGGACACGATCTTCGACCTGGCGTCACTGACCAAGTGCCTCGCCACCGCAGTCGCCGTCATGCAGCTCTACGAGCAGGGCAGGGTCGGGCTCGACGACGCGGTGCAGGAATACCTGCCCGGCTTCAACCCGACAGGAGATCCGCAGCGTGCGAAGGTGACGGTCCGCATGTTGCTCACCCACTTCTCGGGTGAAGCACCGGATGTGAACCTCGATGATCCGTGGGGATTGTCCCGTGCCGACAAGACCGAAGGCGTCCATCGCGCGCTCACCGCACCGCTGCAGTCCCCACCCGGTGAGGTCTACCGCTACTCCGACATCAACTTCATCCTGCTCGGCGCGCTGATCGAGGACGTCACCGGCGAACCCGAAGACGTCTACGCCGAGCGCAACGTCTTTGCGCCGCTCGGCATGTCGGACACGCGTTATCTTCCGGCGGCCAAGGCCTGCGGCCCGCACACGATGCGGGGAACCGCGTTGCGATGGGCTCGGCCGCGCCGCGAAGCCATGCCGATTCGCTGCCCCGCAGGTACGTGGAGCGTCGATCTGCTCGCGCGCATCGCACCGACGGCCCATGACGACGAAGGGCGTCGTGATCCGAGGACGAATCCCGATTGGGATCAGCTGCTCCGGGGTGCGGTGCACGACGGGACGACGCGCCGCATGGGCGGGGTCGCCGGACACGCCGGGGTGTTCTCCACCGCGCACGACGTCGGCATCTTCGCGCAGGCTCTGCTGGACCGGCTGGCGAACCGCCCGAGCGACTTCCCGCTGAGGCGACGGACGCTCGAGATGATGACGGCGCCGCAGCAGCCAGGACACACCGCCCAGCAGATCCGTGCCGCGGACGACACCGCCGCACAAGCCGAGAAGGAGACACCCAACCTCCGGCATCCGCTGCTGGCGCCGAACTATCCGGCGATCAGGGGACAGAACCTGCGCGGTTTCGGGTGGGATATCGACACCGCCCATTCTCAGCCGCGGGGCATGGTCTTCCCGGTCGGCAGTTTCGGCCACACCGGCTTCACCGGAACCTCGGTGTGGATCGATCCGGGATCGGACAGCTACGTCGTCCTTCTTGCGAACGCCATTCATCCGCGCGGCAACTGGCCGATCTCGACGCTGCGCGGTGAAGTGGCCACGGCGGCGGCGAGAGCCCTGGGGCTCTACGGCGACGCGCCGCGCTGAGTCGCGTCACGCCCTGTCGAGGTCCCACTGCCCGAAGTCGCCCGCCAGGACCTCGTCGACATCCACGTTGGTGCCGCCGAGGCGGACTCCCGGATCCGAGGCGGTGACGACCACCGACTGGTAGAGCACGGCCCTGGGCTCGCGCTCACCGCCGGACCAGGCTTTCGTCTGCCACGCCCACCAGTGCCCCGGCGTGGTGGAGCGGCCGATGACGCCGTCGGCGATCGCCCACGCGCACACCTGAGCGTGCCCGTAGACCCCGGTGCGGTTGACTCCCAGTACCGCGTTGATCCCGCGAAGCCATTCGACGGCAACGGATTTCCAGATGTCGAGGTCGATGTCCTCGTCGATGCTGAAGAAGATCGGCGCCGAGGCGGGGCCGCCGGCCGCGGAGTGCAGCCGCAGGGCGGTCCGGGCGTCCGCGACACCGCCGTCGTATCCGCGGGTGTAATCCGACGGCGTGGGCCAGCCGGGTTTGCCGTACTGGTAGCAGCTGACCACGTGCAGGCCCGTTGCCCGCAGCGCATCGGCGTATCCGCGGGTGACCGGCTTGAAATCGAAGTCGGCGCCCGGCCGTAACTCGGACACATAAACCAGTGCGCCGCCGAAACCGGCCGCTTTGATCTGCTCCGGAGGGACCTGCCGGTGCGTGAAGTCGATCAGCCTCACCTCGGCGGCCGACGCCTTCTGCGCGGTGAGAGTCGCCGTCATCGGGCCGAACGCCAGCAGAGCCGGCGCGGATATCGCGTAGATCAGCGCGTCGCGCCGGGAGACTGTTCGCGGTCCGTCACGACCGGGCCGATCATGCACGGCGCGATGCTAACAACGGTGACGCCCGCCGCGCGGTCAGTCAGCGGAGATCAGCCGGGTTTGACCAGCCCCAACACCTCGACGCCGGGCAGGGCGGTGAGAGATGCGGTTTCCGCCAGCACCTTCGAGGCGCGAAGACCGCTGCCGATGATGACGCGCCCCTGTGCGACCACCCGTTCGTCGATGAGGACCGGCCATCCTTCGGGCAGGCCGACGGGGGTGATGCCGCCGTACTCCATTCCGCTGAGCGAAACCGCGGTGCCCATCGGCGCGAACGACGCCTTGCGGGCGTCGAGCCGCTTGCGGACGACGCCGTTGACGTCGGCGCGTGTCGTCGCCAGGACCAGGCAGGCAGCGTACGAAACCCGTTCGGCCCGTTTGCCTTCGACGATCACACAGTTGGCCGACATCTCCAGGCCGATGCCGTAGTGCGCGCAGAACTCGGCGGTGTCGGCGAGGTCCGGGTCGATCGGACTGACCCACAGACCGTGCGCGCCGTGGCGCTGGACGGCGGCGCGGACCGGCTCGGCGATCAAGTCCGTGGCGGTCGTGATCGGGGCGAAGTCGAGGTCACCGACGCGCATCGAGCGTCTCCTCACTGTGTGCTGTCGACGCGGTCCCCGACGAATTCCCTCAGCGCGGGATCGGCGGATTCGAAGCGATCGACTTCCTCGCCGCCGTCGCACCGGAGCAACGCGATGGTCAGGCGGTCCGGCGTGCGCGACACGACAGTCCACACCGCACCGCTGTCCTGCCAGCGTTTGAGCTCCTCGACGCGGTCCCTTGCGGTCATGCGTTCCACCATCGCATGGACCGCAACTCGCGCTGGCTTAGGCTGACGGCGTGGACGCAGCCTCGGCGGTGGCGGTCGCCGCGCTCTTCGTGTGGTTGGGGATGGTGCTGGCCATCTCGTTTCTCGAAGCTCCGCTCAAGTTCCGTGCGCCGGGTGTCACGCTCCAGCTGGGGCTCGGGATCGGCCGGCTGGTGTTTCGGGCGCTCAACACCAGCGAGGCGGTCCTCGCCGCCGTGGTGGTGGTGTCGTTCGTGGTGCGTCCACCGTCGGCGGGCGTCGTCGTGGCGGCGGCGGTCGCGATCGCGGTCCTGGCCGCACAGGTGCTGGCGGTGCGGCCCCGGCTCAGCCGGCGCTCGGACGCGGTGCTCGCCGGAGCGGACGGTCCGAGATCCCATGCGCACTTCGTCTATGTCGGGCTCGAACTGATCAAGGTGATCGCGCTGGTCGCGGCGGGAGTCGCGCTCCTCGTGGCGTGAGACGTAGGTAAACCTACCCTCAGTCGCTCGGGTAGGCTCGTCGCTCAAATGACCGAGATCGAAGAGGCGCTCCAGCCGGTCCTGCCCCGTGAACTGACCACTGTCTCCGAGGAGGTGCGGGCGGTGCCCGCGCCGCCGCTTCCGGTGCTGGCCGAGCCGTTCGCGCTGCGCCCCGCCGACGCCGCCGCGGACGCGGAGATGATCTCGGAGTGGATGAACCGGCCCCACCTCGTCGAGGCGTGGGAGTATCCGTGGCCGCCGGAGCGGTGGCGCCGCCACCTGCAGGCCCAGCTCGACGGCGAGTACTCGCGGCCTTTGATCGGCAGCTTCAAGGGCGCCGACGTCGTGTACGTGGAGCTGTACCGCGCGGCCAAGGACTCCATCGCGCCCCGGTACGCGGCCGATCCGCACGACATCGGCATCCACGCGGCGATCGCCGACCTGAAGTTCGTCAACCGCGGTTTCGCGCCGCTGCTGCTGCCGCGGGTGGTGGCGAGCGTGTTCGACAAGGAACCGCGCTGCCGCCGCATCATGTTCGACCCCGACCACCGCAACACGGGCGCCCGCCGGGTGTGCGAATTCGCCGGATGCACCTTCCTCGGCGAACACGACATGGCCAACCGCCGGATGGCGCTCTACGCCTTCCCGCGCACGCCGCAGGACGCACCCCCGATCGGCGGCTCCTAGTCGTCCCCGGTCGGTGAGTTGATCAGCTCGTCGTAGCCGTCGTAGTCCGGCCGCATCGCCGCGGCGACGAGTTCCCAGAGCACCTCGTCGGTGCCGCCACCCACGCGGGCCAGTTTCATGTCTCGCCACCACCGGCCCAGCGGGGTCTCGTCGGTGAGATAGCCGGAGCCGCCGAAGATGTGCATGCACTCCGACAGCACCTCCTCGCCCAGTCGCGCGGCGCTCACCTTGATCGCTGCCGCGGCGCGCAGATCGAGCCGGCCTCCGGCGGCGATGCCGGCCAGGGCGTAGCGCAGCATGTCGACGCGGGCCTGCAGATCGGCCATCCGCATCCGCAGCGCCTGGTGCTCGTAGAGGGTGTGGCCGAACTGGCGGCGTTTCATCATGCGCGCCAACGTGATCCCGATGACCCGCTGACTGGCGCCTGCGACCTGACCGGCGATCGAGAGCCGTTCGTGCGCCAGCCCCCACGAGATCGCCGCCAGCCCGGTCCCCGGCCGCGCGACGAGCGCATCCGCCGGCACCCACGTGTCGATGTGCACCGCGGCGGTGTCCAGCGGACCCGCGCCCACCTTGTTGTACGGCGCCTGCACCTGAACCTGGCTGGTCGGGACGGCGATGACCACGACGTTGCCGTGCCGGCTGGCCGGATCGTGGTCGACGTTGCGGGCCACCACCATGATGTGATCGGCGATCGGCGAGAGCGAGACGAACTTCTTGATGCCGCGAACCTCGTATCCGTCACGCGCGGAACGGACTTCGGTGCCGACGATCTGCAGGTCCGACCCACCCGAGGTCTCCGAGGCGCCGATGCACAGCACCGCCTCACCGCGGATCGCCTGCTCGCAGATGGTGCGCAGGTAGTCGTTCTTGGCGAACCGCCGCAGCAGCGCGATCGCCGAGTCGTGCAGGCTGACACCGACGCCGATGCCTGCGGAACCCAGCCGCCCCAACTCCAGTGCGAGCGCGATCAGCTTCGCGACATCGGGCTGCTGACTGTCGCCCCACTTCTGCGCGAACACCCCGGACCGGCCGAGATGTTCGATGAGCTGACGCGGGAAACGCTCGGTCGCCTCGGCCTCGGTCGTCCAGGCCCGCACCTGATCGTCGAAGACCCGGTCGAGAAGGTCCTGGTAGTCCTCGGTGGGCTGGGCTGCTGTCTCGATCGTCCCGGTCACCGGCTCACTTCCTCCAAGTTTCGTTTGACCTCGAGCCGGCGCAGCTTGCCCGACGACGTGCGCGGCAGGGTGCCGGGCTCGAGGAACACCACATTCGACGGCACCACACCGCATTCGGATGCCACCCTCTGGACGAGTTCGCTGCGGGCGGCGGGCTCGTCGGTTCCGCGGAACTCGGCGGCGATGACCAGCCCCGGTCGCACGGCGCCGTCGGTGCCGACGGCGACGACCGCACCTTCGCGCACGCCCTTCACCTGGGCGGCGACGCGTTCCACCTCGGCGGGGAAGATGTTCCGCCCCGCGACGGTGATCAACTCCTTGGCGCGGCCGCACACGACGAGCCCACTGTCGACGAAGTAGCCCAGATCCCCGGTGGGAAACCATGATCCGGGCGTCAACGGCGCCTCGCCGAGGTAGCCGGTCATCATCGACGAGCCGCGGACCTCGATCTCGCCGAACTCCCGGCCGTCCACCTGTTCGGTGGATGCGTCGACCGGCACGATCCGGACCTGCACGCCGGGGATGGCCTCCCCGACGACGGCGTGCTTGCGCAGGTAGCGCCCATCGTCGGTGCTGATCTCCACCTCGTCGACCTGTAGGCCGGAGCCGAGGACGGGAACCGTGACCGCGCAATTGGATTCGGCCAGCCCGTACGAGGGGGACAGGGCGGCGGCGTCGAAACCGAAGCGGGCCATCTCGGTGGCGAACCGTCGCGTGCCGTCGCAGTCCACCGGCTCACCGCCGTTGAGCGCGAACCTCAACGCCCCCAGGTCGAGGTCGGCGAGTCGGCTGCCGTACTTGCCGATCAGGCCGAAGGCCATGTTGGGGGCGGCGGTCATGGTGGCCCGGCTGTCGGTCAGCCACTGCACCCAGCTGAACGGGGATGCCGCGAACGCCGACGTCGGCGCCTGCCAGAGCTCCATCCCGCTCAGGGTGCAGGTGAACAGGAAGGTCAGGCCCATGTCGTGGTAGAGCGGCAGCCACGAGCAGCCGACGTCCGCGGCGGAGGTGTCGATACGGGTTTGCAGGCCACGGAGATTCGCCAGGACCGCCTCGGGGGCCAGTTGGGCTGTCCGCGGTGACCCGGTGGACCCGGCGGTGCCCTGCAGCACCGCGAACGGGCCGTCGACACCGGGAGGCGTGAAGGTCGCGGACCGCTGCGGGTGTGCGAGCCGCGTGACGTCCAGCACCGGGAGCGGGTCGCCGGTCGCGCGCAGCGCGTCGAGATGTTCGCCGTGGCTGAGCACGAGGCCCGCGCCGATGCCCGCACACCGCTGCATGGTGCTCTGCGCCCAGTGTGCGAGGTCGGCGCCGCGGACGGGTCCCGGCAGGATCGACAGTGCCGCACCGGCGTACAGGGTGCCGGGGATCGCCGCGATGAACTCGACGGTGGGTTCGCCGACGAGCACCACCACGGTGGCTGCCTCGTCGCCGATCCGGCCGGCGACGTTCTCGGCCCGCTGGTGCACTTCCGGCCAGGGATGGCGATGCCACCCCCCGTCGCCGAGCACGACGAGATCGTGGCCGCTGGACGTCATCGCATCGGCCAGCGCTGACGCCAGCGGGTTCACGGGTTGCTCGGTGTGCTCGGCACCTTCGACAGGATCGCCGCCTCGAGATCGCCGACCGTATCGCAGCTCAGCAGGTCCTCTTCGGTCAGTGCGACGCCGAGGCGATCCTCGATGGCGACCATGCCGACGGCGAATGCGACCGAGTCGAGTCCCACGTCGTCGATGAGCCGGGACTCGCGCGTCACCCGACGGATGTCGACGTTCATGTCGTCGCGGAGGATCTCCGTCAGGGCGGCGCTGACGGACTCAGGGTTACTCGTTTGCACGCGCACGGACGGTACACGCCATAGTCAGGTAAGGCTAGGCTTACCGCTGCGCCCCGGCGAAGGTCACAGCGTGCCGCGTCGGACGCCGCCGTCGATCGACACCGCGCCCGGAACCCTCTCGACGGTGACCACCCCGTGCCGCGCGGTCAGCTCGTCTGCCACCCGAAAACTCGCCGCGATCCGCTCCGGGGTGTCAACCGCGACCGTGGTCACCGGGACGCGGCGACCCAGACGGAACACGCTGTCGGCCGGCGGCGCCGAGCCGTTCTGGAAGCCCCACACCGCCCGGAGCACGGTCACGCCTGCGGTGACGTGGACGGCTCGCAGGCGGGTGACCAGCGCGCGGTGAACCGGCACACCGTCATGCGACGCCGCCGCGCACGTCTGCACCACCAGCTTCTGGTGCGTGCTCCCGTCGCCGGCGACAACCGGCGGGGGTGAGAGAAGCGTGCCCCCGGCCTTGCAGGTCGTGACCGCCTCGACGGTCAGCATCTGTAGACCGGCCATCGCGCCCAGTTCGGCGATCGCGGGCGCCGCCCGCTCCCGCGGTCCGGTGGCGAGCACCATGGCGGGCACCTCGACGTTGCGGCCGAAGAACGCGGCACGCTGTCGGCGGCCGTGTGCGGTGCCGTCCACGCCGAGGTAGGCGGTCGCCGCGTCGAAGCCGTGCCGTCGCAGCACGTCACACACGGCGGCGTAGGCGAGCACCCCCGAGACCCGATGGCCGCGTTGCACGTAGGCGGTGACTTTGACCGACGGTCCGGCCGGTAGCGGCCCGCCCGCCGGCTGCAGCGATTCCAGCGTGACGAGCCCGCGGGTGACGAGTCCGACCGTGTCCGACGCCAGTCTTCGCATCTTGGCCGCGGCGTCGACGGCGATGACCGCGATCGGCGGGTCCTCCGACCCGGACAGGGTGACGTCGCTGCGCAGCTCGTGGCGCGGCCCGAACCCGGCAATGCCGCGGATCACGATGCTGGTGGCCACCGAGGCGTCGCCGTACAGGTCGAGCAGGGCGTCGGCAACGAACCGGCCACCGCTGCGCTGCCGCTCGCCGAAATACGCCGTCACCTTCGCGAGGCCGCTCACAGCCGGTTTCCCCACCACAGGCCCAGCCCGGCGGCCGCGACGCCGAGTACGACGCTGACGACGATGTTCGCCGCGGCCGGCCAGCCTCGGCGTTCCTCGGCCAGCCGCTGCGTTTCCAGCATCCAGGTGGAGAAGGTGGTGTAGGACCCGACGAATCCCACGCCCAGCAGCAGGGCGACGTCCGGACTCAACGCGAGCCCAGCGAGGATGCCGAGCACGAGGGCCCCGCTGACGTTGACGACCAGCGTGCCCAGCGGAAACGGGCGTCCGACCGCCGACGTCACGGCTCGGTCGACGAGGAACCGGCACACCGCACCCGCCCCGCCGAGGATCATCACCCCCGCCCACACGATCATCCGCGGATCCGCACCCGCCGCACCAGGGCGGTGGCGATGACGACCGCCAGCAACCCCGCCGCCAGGCTGGCGGCGGTGTAGCCGGCCGCCAGCGCGACGTGCCCGCGCTCGAGCATCCGTACGGTTTCCACCTGCATCGTCGAGAACGTCGTCAGACCGCCGCAGAGGCCGGTCCCGAGCAGTGGCCGGCGGTAACTCGACACCGGCAGCCGTTCGAGCAACCGGGTGGTGAAGTAGCCGAGCAGGAACGCCCCGACGATGTTGACGGTGAACGTAGGCCACGGCCACCGGCCCGGATCCGGCGCAGCGAGTTCCTCGAACCCCGCCCGGGCCAGCGTGCCCACCGCTCCGCCGACGAAGATTGCGGTCAGTTCACGACCGTCGAAACGGGGCATGACCCTGAGTATGGCGGGAATACCCCTAGCCGTCAGACAACGCAACGTCATCAGGGAGCAGAATCAAGACCATGGCGGCCAACCCCCGCGCCGGTCAGCCGGCGCAACCCGAAGACCTCATCGACGTCGCTTCGGTCGTGACGGCGTACTACGCCGTCGAACCCGACCCGGACGACGTCGCCCAGCAGGTCGCGTTCGGCACGTCCGGACACCGCGGCTCGAGCCTGGACGCCGCGTTCAACGAGGCGCACATCCTGGCCACCACGCAAGCGATCGTCGAATACCGCGCCGCCCAGGGTACGACCGGTCCGCTGTTCATCGGCCGCGACACCCACGCGCTGTCCGAGCCCGCGTGGACCTCGGCGCTCGAGGTGCTGGCCGCCAACGACGTTGTGGCGATGATCGATTCGGCCGACCGCTACACGCCCACCCCCGCGGTGAGCCACGCCATCCTGAGTTTCAACCGTGGCCGTGACGCCGACCTCGCCGACGGCATCGTCGTCACGCCGTCGCACAACCCGCCGCGCGACGGGGGCTTCAAATACAACCCGCCCAACGGCGGCCCGGCGGACACCGACGCCACCGGCGCGATCGCCAAACGGGCGAACGAGATCCTGCGCGGTGGGTTACGTGAGGTCAAGCGGGTGCCGCTGGCCCGGGCGCGCCAGACCGCCCAGCGCCACGACTACCTCAACGCCTACGTCGAAGATCTGCCGAACGTCGTCGACGTCCACGCGATCCGCGCCGAGGGCATCCGCATCGGCGCCGATCCGCTCGGCGGTGCCAGCGTCGATTACTGGGGCGCCATCGCCGAACGTCACGGCCTCAACCTCACCGTGGTCAACCCCCTGGTGGACGCGACGTGGCGGTTCATGACCCTCGACGGCGACGGCAAGATCCGCATGGACTGCAGCTCGCCCAACGCGATGGCTGGGTTGATCCGGAAGCTGAACGGCGCAAGCGGCGACTACCAGATCGCCACCGGCAACGACGCCGACTCCGACCGCCACGGCATCGTCACGCCCGACGGCGGTCTGATGAATCCGAACCACTACCTCGCGGTGGCGATCGACTATCTGTTCACCCACCGGCCCGACTGGCCTTCGGCCACCGCGGTGGGCAAGACCGCGGTGAGTTCGTCGATCATCGACCGGGTGGTGGGCGGCCTCGGCCGCACCCTCGTGGAGGTGCCCGTCGGGTTCAAGTGGTTCGTCGACGGACTCATCGGCGGGACAATCGGATTCGGCGGCGAGGAGAGTGCCGGGGCGTCGTTCCTGCGCACCGACGGCACTGTGTGGACGACCGACAAAGACGGGATCATCCTCGCGCTGCTGGCCTCGGAGATCCTCGCGGTGACCGGGTCGACGCCGTCGCAGCGCTACGCCGAACTCGCCGAGCAGTACGGCGCCCCGACCTACGCCCGCATCGATGCGCCGGCCGACCGCGAGCAGAAGGCGCGGCTGGCGAAGCTCTCACCCGAGCAGGTCACCGCCACCGAACTCGCCGGTGAGCCCATCACCGCGAAGCTGACCGCGGCACCGGGCAACGACGCGCCGCTGGGGGGACTGAAGGTCACCACCGAGAACGCGTGGTTCGCCGCACGCCCGTCGGGCACCGAGGACGTGTACAAGATCTACGCCGAATCCTTCAAGGGACCCGACCATCTGGCCGAGGTGCAGGACGCCGCTCTCGAAGTGGTGGCGGCGGTCATTTCATGAGACTGGTCAATTCGTGAGTTCACGGACGGAGGATGACTGTCCGCAGAAGACGAAGCAGCGGCTGCCGCGCGAAGTCTGGGTACTGGTGGCCGCCAACGTCGTCGTCGCGCTGGGCTACGGCGTGGTCGCCCCGGTGCTGCCGCAGTACGCGCGGTACTTCGGGGTCAGCATCAGCGCCGCGACATTCGTCATCACCGCCTTCGCGGTCATGCGTCTGGTGGGTGCGCCGCCGGCGGGTCTGCTCGTGCAGCGATTGGGGGAGCGGCGCGTCTACATCAGCGGGCTGATCATCGTCGCGTTGTCGACCGCGGCGTGCGCGTTCGCTGAGACCTACTGGCAGCTGTTGCTCTTCCGTTCGCTGGGCGGGATCGGCTCGGCGATGTTCACGGTGTCGTCGCTGGGTCTGATGATCCGGATATCGCCGGCCGACGCGCGTGGCCGCGTCGCCGGGCTGTTCTCGTCCGGGTTCATGATCGGCTCGGTGGGCGGGCCCATCCTGGGCAGCCTCACCGCGGGATTCGGTCTGTCGGCGCCGTTCCTGATCTACGGTGCCGCGCTACTCGTCGCCGCGACCGTGGTGTTCGTCAGCCTGCGCAACTCGACGGTCGTCGGCCGGCCCGAGGAGGAGCCGGAAGCGCCCGTACCGTTCCGCACGGTGTTCCGGCACCGGGCCTACCGGGCGGCGCTGTTCTCCAACTTCGCGACGGGATGGGCGTCGTTCGGGCTGCGCATCGCGCTGGTTCCGCTGTTCGTCGTGGAGGTGCTGGGCCGGGGGCC
Source organism: Mycolicibacterium litorale (assembly GCF_010731695.1). Lineage (NCBI taxonomy): Bacteria > Bacillati > Actinomycetota > Actinomycetes > Mycobacteriales > Mycobacteriaceae > Mycobacterium > Mycolicibacterium litorale. The sequence goes on along the minus strand of NZ_AP022586.1, from coordinate 2,704,911 downwards.
GGGCGCGGCCGGTCTGGCGCTCACCGCGTTCGCTGTCGGCAACATCTCGGTCGTCATCCCGAGCGGGTATTTGTCGGACCGCCTCGGGCGCCGCAAGCTGCTGATCGCCGGGCTCACGCTGGCGGCGGTGTCGACGGCGCTGGTGGGTTTCACGACCTCGCTGCCGGTGTTCCTCGCGGCGGCCTACGTCGCCGGGGCCGCGACCGGGATCTTCGTCTCGCCGCAGCAGGCGGCCGTCGCCGACGTGGTGGGCAACAAGTCGCGGGGTGGGACGGCGGTCGCGACGTTCCAAATGATGGCGGACTTCGGATCGATCGGCGGCTCGCTGCTGGTGGGTCTCATCGCGCAGTACACGTCGTTCGGGTGGGCGTTCCTGGTCAGCGGCATCATCTTGGGTGTGGCGGCGGTGGGGTGGGTGTTCGCGCCCGAGACTCGACCGCGCCCGTCCACCGAGCACACCGAAGCCCGCCCACTCGGTCCCGAGGCCGGAGGGGAAGTGCCGTGACCAGCGATTTTGAGCGGCCAGCCCTGGTGGTGTAACTTCGGTGAGCACGCATCACGGGGCTATGGCGCAGTTGGTAGCGCACCACACTGGCAGTGTGGGGGTCAGGGGTTCGAATCCCCTTAGCTCCACAACAAGAAACCCGAGGCAGATCGCCTCGGGTTCTTTGCTGTAAGGGTCAGGCGCAGCGCCGAATGTCTTAAGTCTGTCCTACTGCTGCCGAGAACACCGCCGACGCCGCGGTGCGGCGGTCGTCGGTCACGCGCCCGTAGGCGGCCTGAGTCATGCGCTCGGTGTGGCCGTGCCACGCGGGTTCGACACTCGCCACGCCGTCGCCTGACGGGAACCGTCGCATACACCTTCGGCTCTGCTTATGTTGGTTGGGTGTCAGATGAAGCCCGAGAACGGGCAGCGGCTCGGGCCGGGGAGTTGATCAACCGGCACGCGGCGTTGCAGCGCGGCGACTCTGTCACCGAGGACGACGTACGGCTGGCGGCTGATCGTGCGGACGAGTCGCGCGAGCGTGCCGCCACTGCGCACCGTCGAGCCGCTGACCGGCACGACGAATCGGCGCAGGTTCACGAACGTGCCGCCCATGTTCACGACGACGCGGCGGCTGCGGGTCTAGGCGATCCGATCGAGCACCGTGACGCCGCAGCTCGGCATCGCGCAGCCGCCGCAGCGGATAGGGCTTCGGCTGAGATTGACCGTCAAGCGGCTGACGACGAGTAGTAAAGGCACTCGGTCCCCGAACCGCTGTTCGGTGTGTCCTAGCGGTGTCCTGAGACTGTCGATCACGCAAACACGCCGTAGACACATGAGCACGAAACCGACCGGCTGACATGGAAGATTTGACACGCAGTAGACGCCTGAATACAGGCCGGCACACCGTAGTTCACACTGGCAGTGTGGGGGGTCAGGGGTTCGAATCCCCTTAGCTCCACAGTCGAGAAACCCCCTCCGGCCACCGGCCGGGGCGGGTTTCGTCGTTTGAGTACGGTCGCAGATCCGTCGTGACGACACTTTCTGACGACAGTCGTCGTTCGAACATGAAGAGCCGGTCGCGTAGATCGAGGGCATCAGAGAACAGCGTGGCGCTTCGTCTTGGCGTGCGCCGCTCGCCTGCTATCACCGGGTCGTCTTCATCAGATCTTCATCGAAAATCGAACCGAGCCATATGTGGGTTCCTGAGGCTGTACTGAGGCGGCGAGACGCTTGCCGCGCAGAAGCAAAATCGAAATTGCGAGAAAAGGACGAGATGCAGCACAAGCGATATGGCGTTGGCGTTGCGGTATTGGCGGCGTCGACCCTGTTGGTCGGTGCGTGTTCGAACAGCGGGACCGATTCCGAGCCCGCTGCCAGCCCCACTACCGCGGCATCGTCCGCGTCGCCTGGTCCTGCCAGCAGCGACGCCACCCATAACGACGCCGATGTGATGTTCACCCAAGGCATGATCCCGCATCACCAGCAGGCGATCGAGATGAGCGACATGCTGCTTGGCAAGCAAGGCATCGACCCCGAGGTCATTTCGCTCGCCAATGAGATCAAGAATGCGCAGGGTCCTGAGATCGAGCAGATGCAGGGATGGCTTGAGCAGTGGGGAGTGTCGGACACGCCCACGCCCAGCGGAACCGGCATGCCGGGACATCAGATGCCCGGTGGTGGCGACATGGGCGATATGCCCGGACATCAAATGCCCGGCGATGGCGGCATGGGCGATATGCCTGGTATGGGCGAGGGTGGCCACGGCATGATGTCGGAGACCGATATGGCGGCCCTTCAGAACGCGCAGGGCGCCGAGGCCAGCCGGCTCTTTCTGACACAGATGATCGAGCATCACAAGGGTGCAATCACGATGGCCCGGCAGGAGATTGACAACGGTCAATTCCCGGCGGCGGTCGACATGGCGCGAAATATCGTGTCATCTCAGCAGGCCGAGATCGACAGGATGCAGGCGATGCTGGATAAGTAGCCGCTCAGCGGTTCGTCTGGCTGGGTGCGTACCCCTGCTGCGATACCGGGGAAGTCTGGTTTCGCGGTCGGGTGATCGGCAGGTCCACGGTGAAGGTTGCGCCGGCATTGGGTCCGAGGCTCGCTACGGTGATCGATCCGCCGTGAGCCTCGACCAGGGCCTTGGCGATCGCGAGGCCTAATCCGGCGCCGCCGTGCTCGCGATCCCGGGCGACATCTGAGCGGTAGAATCGTTCGAACACTCGGCTGACATGCTCTGCGGCGATGCCGTCGCCGGTGTCGGCGACGGCGATCCTCAGTCGGTCGCCGTCGTGAACGCAACTCACTTCGACACACCCGCCGGATGGCGTGTGTCGCAATGCGTTTTCGAGCAGATTGCCCAGGACTTGGGACAGTCGCTGTTCGTCGGCCCACAACTGGGGTAATCCCTCCTGGATGCGAACGTGGAGTGCGACTCCCTTGTTGTCGTAGCGTTCTTCTACGGCGGCGACGCACTGGCGCGTCAAGCGCTCGACGTCAACGTGGGCGTGGGACATGGAGACGGAACTTTCCTCCGCCTTAGCCAGAGCGGCCACGTCATCGGAAAACCGTACGAGTCGGCGGGTTTGGTCGCGCAGCATCGCCGCTGTCTGCGGCGTCAGAGTCCGCACACCGTCTTCGAGTGCCTCGATGTAGGCCTCTAGCACCGCCACGGGTGTGCGTATCTCGTGGGCTAGATCTCCGAAGAGCCGTTGTCGGGTCGAATCGACGGCTTCGAGCCGGGAGGCCATCTGGTTGAAGGCGGTGGCCAGTGCATCGAAGTCGTCGCCGAGGCGTGGCGGTGAGACGCGGATGTCGTAGTTGCCCTGGGCGACATCGGTGGCGGCGGAAGCGATTTCGGTGATGGAGCGTTGCAGTCGGCGACTGAGGTAGAAGCTGACGGCCAGTGCGGCGACTCCGGATACAGCGAGGGCGCCGCCGATGGAAATCACCGTCGCGTAGCCATAGGCCTCTTCGGCGTGGACTTCCTCCAGTGAGTCCATCGGGACTCCGGCGCGGTGGAGATGTTCGCGGAACAGGGGAGGGCCGACGATGGCGGCCACGACGGCGGTTGTCGCGGTCCCGGCTGCAAGCACAATGGCTTGGGCACCCAGCAGGCGCAGGCCGATGCCGGGGCGGCGCCACCATCGACGTTGGGGGGACGTTGGCGTCGGCGGGTGAGTCATTGTCCGGTCCCCATGCGGTATCCGACGCCTCTCACCGTGGTGATGTAGCGCGGGTTTGCCGCGTCGTCGCCGAGTTTGCGGCGCAGGTGCCCGATGTGGACGTCGACGAGGTGCTCGTTGCCCACCCAGGGTCCTTCGCGGACAATCTCGAGCAGTTGGCGTCGGCTGAGCACGACACCTGGCCGGCCCGAGAGTGCTTCGAGAATGTCGAATTCTGTGCGGGTCAACAGGATGTGTTCATCGCCAATGAGTACCTCGCGGGCTGCGACATTGATGCTCAATGCGCCGAAGCGGCGAGGCGGCGCCAACTCTTGCTCGGCGGGTGTGGTCATTGATTGCCGGACGCGGGGTCGGCGCAGCATGGCCCGGACGCGGGCGACCAGCTCGCGCGGGCTGAAGGGTTTGGTGATGTAGTCGTCGGCGCCGACAGTGAGGCCGAGCACGGTGTCGAGTTCGGTGTCACGGGCGGTGAGCATGACGACGTAGGCGTCGGAGAACGTGCGTAGCTGCCGGCAGACTTCGAGTCCATCGATGCCGGGCAAACCGAGGTCGAGGATGACAACATCGGGATCGAGGTCGCGCGCGACGGCGATAGCGTCGACGCCGTTGCCGGCCACGACGGCCTCGAACTGCTCGCGTTCCAGATAGCTGGCCACCACTTCCGCCAGGGGAAGTTCGTCGTCGACGACCAGCGCGCGGTAGCCCTTCGCCGTCTCCGGTGGTGTGCCCGGATGGTGCTCCATGTCCAATATGGTGCCCGCAATGCGGCCGCGGCGGCGCGCGGTTTCCGGAGCTGCTCGATCTCTGGCATTTCTCAGCTGGGAACTGACCATCCTCCTCGCATCCGTACAGTACGTTCGGTTATCAGCCTGGGGCACTTAGCGAGATCTCCGTCATACGTGTCGAAAGGCTGGTGCCGCCGGCACCAGTGCGCTACCAGCCGTCGTCGATCATCCAGCCGCTCGTCTAGGCCATGGCGTTCGATCTGCCGGCCCATGACATCGCGCGAGGCCAGTACTGAATTCATCCGGCGCTGCAGCGGCACTGATCGCGGGGAGGTAACCCCGCGCAATCGCGACGTCGGTGAGCAGTCGGCGCAACTGGCTCCGCCCACGGTGTAGCCGTGACATCACCGTGCCCAGGGGGATGTCGAGGACCGCCGCAATCTCCCTGTAGCGCAGCCCTTGCACGTCGGCGTAGTAGACCACCAGCCGCTGGCCGACGTGCAGATCCGCCAGCGCCGCGCGCACCTCGTCGTCGCCCATCGCCTCCAGCGCGGCGAGTTCCGCCGACAGCAGCCCGGTGGAGGTGTGGGCGGCCACCGCGGCCAGTTGGGCGTCGGTGACCTCGGCGCCGACCTCGTCCGGGCGGCGCTGGGCGGCGCGGTAGGAGGAGATCCAGACGTTGGTCATGATGCGCAGCAACCACGCCCGCAGGTTGGTGCCGTCGGTGTAGGAGTGGAACCCGGCATACGCCTTGGTCAGCGTCTCCTGGACCAGGTCCTCGGCGTCGGCCGCGGTGGTGGTGTAACGGCTGGCGGCGCGGTAGAGCGTGTCAACCAGCGGGAGCACGTCGTGGGTGAAGCGCGCCGCGAGGTCGCCTGCGCTCGTCATCAGTTCATCGGTCGCCGTGCCCACACCCATCAACTGACCTCTCGATACTTTGGAGCGGTTCACGAATCCGTTTGTCAATCAACACCGTTGGTCGTCACACCGTGAGGCGTCGCGCGTCGCCTCCGCCGGCGCCTAGTTGGCCCGCCGCCCTAGTCGCCAGTGTGGCCAGAGGGGACCCGAACCTGCGACGACGACTGCAGCGGCCGTCGGACGGTTCACATCCCCGCCGGTCGGCTGGTTGACCGGAAGGCAACTTGTCGGCCATGGCGCTCCAGTAGGTCAGGGTGTGAATCGTCGTAACCCTCATACCAACTGCGGCGCCGACGTAGGTCGCGGGTCGACATCGGCAGAGCTGTCAGCTTGGGAACGGAAAGCTCGCAGCCGTAGGCTGTTGCTGACGACGAAGATGCTGGAGAAGGCCATCGCGGCACCGGCGAGCATCGGGTTGAGTAGCCCGAGCGCGGCCAGTGGGATCGCGGCCACGTTGTAGGCGAACGCCCAGAACAGGTTGACCTTGATCGTCGACAATGTCCGACGTGCCAGCCGTATCGCGTCGGCGGCCGATCGAAGGTCGCCGCGCACCAGGGTCAGGTCAGCGGCTTCGATTGCAGCGTCGGTTCCGGTGCCCATCGCCAGGCCGAGATCTGCTTGCGCGAGTGCGGCGGCGTCGTTGACGCCGTCGCCGACCATAGCGACGACCTTGCCCTCGGCTTGCAGGCGGCACACGACGTCGACCTTCTCCCGTGGCAGGACTTCGGCGACGACCTGCTCGATCCCGACCTGCTGAGCGACCTGTTCAGCGACGGTTCGGTTGTCGCCGGTCAACAGCACCGGGGTCAAGCCCAAAGCCTTGAGCTGGCCGATGGCTTCAGCGCTGGTGCCCTTGACAGCGTCGGCGACCACCAGCACGCCGCGGGCGGCTCCGTCCCAGGCGACCACAACCGCGGTCTGGCCGGCCTTCTCGGCAGCATCCTTGGCGGCGATCAGGTCTGTGTTCAGCGTGATAGACCAGTCCTCGAGCAATGACGCTCGTCCCACTACCACTAGGTGACCGTCGACGATGCCCTGCACGCCCCGGCCTTCGATGTTCTTGAAGGACTCTGGGGTGGGCAGAGTGCCAACCCGCTGTGCTGCGCCTCTGGCGATCGCCTGAGCGATCGGGTGTTCGGATGCGTCCTCGATGGCCCCTGCGAGCCGCAGGACCACGGTCTCGCTGGTGTCAGCGGTGGGGGTGACGCCGAGCAGGGTCATTTTGCCGGTGGTGACCGTTCCGGTCTTGTCGAGCACGATGGTGTCGATCTTGCGGGTCGATTCGAGCACCTCGGGGCCCTTGATCAGAATGCCGAGTTGGGCGCCGCGGCCGGTGCCGACCAAGAGTGCGGTCGGGGTCGCCAAGCCGAGTGCACAGGGGCAGGCGATGATCAACACTGCGACGGCAGCGGTGAACGCGGCCGAGATTCCGAACCCGCCGCCGAGCCACACCGCGAGGGTGGCGACAGCGATACCGATCACGATCGGCACGAAGACACCGGAGATCTTGTCCGCCAGGCGCTGCACCTCTGCCTTGCCGGATTGCGCATCCTCGACCAGTTTCGCCATCTGCGCGAGCTGAGTGTCCGATCCGACCCGGGTGGCACGCACTACCAGGCGTCCGCCGGCGTTCACCGTTGCGCCGACCACGGTATCGCCTTCGCTGACTTCGACCGGCACCGATTCACCGGTGAGCATTGACGCGTCGACCGCAGAAGTCCCGTCGACGATGACGCCGTCGGTGGCGATCTTCTCGCCCGGCCGCACTATGAACTCGTCGCCGACTACCAGACCCTCGGTCGGAATTCGGGTCTCGAGGCCATTGCGCAGTACCGCAACGTCTTTGGCGCCCAACTCCAGAAGTGCCCGCATGGCCGCACCGGCTTGGCGCTTCGATCGTTTCTCGAAGTAGCGTCCGGCCAGGACAAACGCGGTGACGCCGGCAGCGACCTCCAGATAGATATTGGCGGACCCGTCCCCGGGGGCGATGGTGAACTCGAACGCGTGCGTCATGCCGGGTACCCCGGCGGTGCCGAAGAACAGCGTATACAGCGACCACAGGAATGCCGCGGAGGTGCCCACGGAGATGAGAGTGTCCATCGTCGCGGCGCCGTGCCGGAGGTTGGCGACTGCGGCCTTGTGGAACGGCCATGCGGCCCACACGATCACCGGCGCGGCGAGCGCCAATGACGCCCACTGCCAGTAGGTGAACTGGAGCGCCGGAGCCATCGCAAGGACGATCACCGGCACCGACAGCACGATCGAGCCCATCAGGCGGTTGCGCAGGGTCGTCAGCTCGGGATCGTCACGCTCTTCATCGGCATCCGATGCTGAGTTCTTGGCGGCCGGCACAGCGGCGCCGTAACCGGTCTTCTCGACCTCGGCGATCAGGACCGCGGTGTCGAATCCGGGCGGGGTACTGACGCGGGCCTTCTCGGTGGCGTAGTTCACCGTCGCCGAGACGCCGTCGAGCTTGTTGAGCGTCTTCTCGATCCGCATGGCGCATGACGCACAGGTCATGCCGCTGATGTCGAGTTCGACAGTGTCCGCATGCGCGGGCGAGGTCGTCATGTGATAGGTCCTTCCATCGTGCTACCGGTCAGTGACCGGCGCCGGAGTGGCCGTGCTCGGGCGAGCCGCCGGTGGTATCGCCGGGAGTCGCGGCTGGTGCTGCGGTGACTGTGAACTCTGCGGTGCGGACCTGCCCGGCCACCTTGAAGTCCAGGTACAGCAGGTACGTGCCGTCGGTGGGTGCGGCCGCCATGAAATCGATGTTGGGGCCGGGCTGGGTGACTCCGTCGCCCGGCTCACCCATCGGGTGCACGTGCAGGTAGCCGAGATCACCTACACGCAGCGCCACCAGGTGCCCATAAGCGGCAAGATATGGCTCGAGCGTATTCACCGGCTGCCCCGCGCGCGTGACGGTGAACGTCAGGGTCGAACTCGTGCCGACGCCGAGCGACCCGTCGAGTGTCACGGTGTAACCGTCGACCGTGGCGACAGCGGATACGGGCGGCAGCGGCCTCGGTACGAAGTCGCCGGCGACCGAAGTGGTCGACGTCAGCGTCACATTGCTGCCCAGTTCGCTCGGAACGACGTCGGCGTAGAGCCTGTAGGAGCCTGCCGCATTCCACCGCCACGGCAACGACCATGATCCGTCACCGTCGTAGGTGGGGTGCACATGCCGGAACTCGGCACCGTCGCTACGGACGACGATCAGGTGCAAGTCCTTATCGTGGGCGGTGTCGTACTCGGTGACCGCAGCTCCGCCCGGACCGGTCAAACGGAACGACAGCTTCCCGTCCTGCCCGATCGCGCCGGGGGCTACCACGTCGCGGATCTGATAACCGCTGCGTTCGATCGACAGACCGGACATCTCGACCGAGGACGGCGATCCGGTGGTGTCGGAGTGGTGTTGTGCTCCGTGATCCATCTGCGCTTCCTCTGCTTGCTTCGTCCACGACGCGGACGCGTCCGTGGGGATGAATGCGCGGGCGCCGACGAAGCCGACGACGAAGATCGCGGCCAGGCCTAAGACGTACAACCCGAGCTTGGATGGTGCGCGCATGTCAGGTGCGCACCCCGGTGTACCCGGCTGCCTCGACGGCAGCCAAGACCGCAGCGTCGTCAAGTTCGCCCGCGCTGGTTACCGTCAGTATGCCTGTGGCTGACGATATTTCGATGTTCTCGACCCCGCCGATCTGGCTGACTTCCTGGGTGATGGCGCCCTCGCAATGTGCGCAGGACATTCCGGTCACTTGGTACGTGGTCGTGGTCATGGGCTCCTCTTCACATTCTGCTTGGATACCCCATGGGGGTATGCGGTGTACGTACAACACCATACCCCCATGGGGTATTTAGTCAAGCCGGCCGGACCGCATGCTTGCGCGAGGGTGTCGCCTTACGTCCGAGCTGAACCATTGGATGGCGGGCAAGCCCTGCCGGCGGCGGTGGGCGGAACCCGGGACGAGACTCAGTGGGCCGGAACCGAAATCTCGGTGGTGCCCTCGCCGGGGGGATCGTTGGCTGCGGCGGCTCTCCGACTGATCACCGAGGTGGGGAGCACCTTGATCGGCCACCAGAACCAGCGTCCCAGCAGCGCCGCTACCGTCGGGGTCATGAACGCGCGGATCACGAAGGTGTCGAACAACAGGCCCAGACAGATCGCAGATCCCACCTGACCGATGGCGATCAGGTCGTTGGTGATCATTGAGCCCATGGTGATCGCGAACACCAAACCCGCCTGCGTGGCCACAGTCCCGGAGCCGGCGACCCCGCGGATGATCGACGTATTCAGGCCGGCGTGCAACTCTTCCTTGAACCGCGACACCAGCAGCAGGTTGTAGTCCGATCCCACCGCCAACAAGATGATGACGGTGATCGGTAGCACGAACCAGTGCAGCTGCTGGCCGAGAATGTGCTGCCATAAGAGCACCGAGAGCCCGAACGATGAACCCAGCGAGATCGCAATCGTTCCAACGATCACCGTAGCCGCGACGATGCTTCTCGTCATGACCAGCATGATGATCAAAATCAGACTGAGCGCCGCGATCACGACGATCATCAGGTCGTACTTCGTGAACTCCTCGATGTCGTGATAGGTCGCAGCGGTACCGCCAAGATAGAGCTCGGACCCCTCCAGCGGCGTGGTCTTGATGGCTTCCTTCGCCGCAGCCAGCTCCGCCGACGTCGTGGCGATCGCTTCAGGTCCCGCCGGATCACCCTCATGGGTGATGATCATCTGCGCAGACCTGCCGTCCGGTGATACCAGCAGCTTGAGGCCCTTCTGGAAGTCGGCGTTGTCGAAGGCCTCCGGCGGCAGGTAGAAGTAGTCGTCGTTTTTCGCGGCATCGAAGGCCTGACCCATGGCCGTCGCCGTGTCGGTCATGCGACTGATCTGCTCGATCAGCCCGTTGAAGCTGCTGTGCAGGGTCAGCATGGTGGACTGGATGTTCTTGGCAATTGCGATCATCGGCGGCAACTGCGCAACCAGCTGCGGCATCAGCTCATCCATCTTCTCCAGATTGACCAACATCGACGACATGTTGTCGCTGAGCTTGTCGATTCCGTCGAGGCCGTCGAACAATGACCGCGTCGAGAAGCAGATCGGGATGTTGGCGCAGTGCGGTTCCCAGTACAGATAATTCCGCATTGGCCGCCAGAAATCGTCGAAATTGGCCATGTGGTCGCGCATTTCGTCGGCGGTCGCCTTCAAGTCATTTGCATCGCCGACCATGTCGTGGGTGATGTCGGCCTGTTGCTGCATGAGGCCGTGCATGCGTTCCATGATGCCGATCATCGCACCGAGTTCGTCGGTCATTCCGAGCATATCGCTCATGCGGTCCTTCATATACTGCAGGTTCTCGGTCATCGACACCGACTGCATGCTCACCTGGAACGGAATCGAGCTGTGGTCGATCGGCACCCCCAAGGGGCGGGTGATGCTTTGCACTCTGTTGATTCCCTTCACCCGCAGAACGTTTCTCGCGATCCTGTCCAGGATCAGCATGTTGGCGGGGGTGCGTAGATCCTGATCGGCGACGACCAGCAGGATGTCCGGGTCCATTTTGGCCTTCGAAAAATGCCTGTCCGACGCCTGATAGCCCTGAATGGAGGGCATCCTGTCTGGGACGTAATACCGGTCGTTGTAATTCACCGTGTACGACGGCAGCACCCCTAGACCGATCAGCGAGACGATCATCGTTACGACGAGAATCGGTTTCGGCCAGCGCACAAGGCCGGTGCCGATCCGGCGCCATCCCCGGGTCTTGATCTTGCGCTTTGATTCGAGCAACCCGAAGCGGGTGCCCACCAGCAGCACCGCCGGAGTGAGCGTGAGTGCCGTGGCGACGATGACAAGCATGGCCACGGCGTTCGGAATACCCACCGCTGCGAAGTACGGCAGCCGGGTGAACGTCAGGCAGAAAGTCGCACCGGCGATCGCCAAACCCGACCCTAGGACGACATGCGAAACGCTATGATATGTCGTGTAATAGGCCGCAATACGATCCTGGCCGGCCGCCCGCGCCTCGTGGTATCGGCCGAGGAAGAAGATCGCGTAGTCGGTCGCTGCCGCGATACCCAGCATCGTCAGCAGGTTCACCGCGAGATTCGACAATTCCATGATTTGGTAGTGCCCGAGGATGGCAACCACGCCGCGCGCGACACTGAGCTCGACAAAGACCGTGATCGTGACGAGCAACATCGTCGCGAAAGAGCGATAGATGATCAACAGGATGAGAGCGATGATCGCGAAGGTGATCAACGTCATCATCAGCTGGCTCTCGTCAGCGGCGGAATTCAAATCCATCGTGAGCGCGGCCGGACCGGTGACGTAAACCTTCAGCCCAGGCGGCGGATTGCTGCGATCGACGATTTCGCGCACCGATTCAACGGACTTCTTGGCTGGCGTCGTCCCTTGGTCACCAACCATATTCAACAACACGTAGGCAGCCTTACCGTCCATGCTCTGCGATGCGCCCGCCGTGACGCGGTCGCCCCAGAAGTCCTGAACGTGGTCGACATGCTCTCGGTCGTCCTTGAACTGCGCGACCAGGCCACGGTAGTAGTCGCGCGCCTCATCGCCGAGTTCGGTATCGCTTTCCAGCAGCACCATGACCATGCTGTCGAAGCCGAACTGATCGAACTCTTCGCCCAGCTTCTTGAGCGCCGCATAAGACGGCGCATCCTCGGGCGCCAGCGAAACCAAGTTCGCTTGGCCGACCTTTTCGAGCGACGGCACAACGACACTCACCGCCACCATCGCTACCAGCCAGGCCACGATCATCAGACCGGGCACCCGGCGGACGGTCGACGCGATGCGGGACGCCTTGGCAGCGGCCATGTGTTTGCTCATGCGGATTTCACCAAGCAGAAGACCTGGGCGTTATGGGCGGTCGCCGACTGCTCGTCGCGAACGACGCCATTGATGGTGATCCGGCAGCCGAGCGTGCCGCTGTCGCCCTGCGCGACCACATTGGCGAAGACCGACATCAGTCTTGTCGAGATCGTGTACGACCACGGCAATGTGGTGAAGTTCGCACGCTGCGGCTGAGCATGCTCGTCGAGGAAGTTCGCCTGGCCTGTCGTTCCCGAGGGGCCGAACACCTCATAGATCACGTCTTTGGGAATGACGGGCTCCGATCCATCCCTGATGGCGCTCGGACCGGCTGTCGTGGATCCGGCGACCCCTTGCAGCCGAATCACCGCAAACACTGCGACCGCGACCACTACTACCACCACCATCGGTATCCACATGCGCTGCACGACCCGAAACATCTCTCGTCCCTTCAACGTCTGCCATATCGGCGTGAACAACCGCAGAATCGAGGCGCTGCCCGCCTGCGCCAACGTGTTTCACCTCTGCCGTGGAGCGTACACCCCATACCCGTAGGGAGTATATGCAGACATGCACGCGACTGTTGACGCTCGCAGTTGAACGCCATGGGATTGCCCCAGTGGACGTGCATTCCAAAAGTGTTGCGTCGCAGGCACGTCCAGCATGGTCCCGGTGTCAGTGACCGGGCCATGTGCAGGATCGGGTGACGTCACGGCTGTGCCGGGGCGAGATGATGGCGCGGCTGGCCACGACAACTGCTGCAGCGGTGATGTTTTGATTGCGGTCCGGATGGATTCCGAGGCGCGGACAGGTGTGACGTGTGGGCTGACGGCACAGAGGCGACTTTCCCCTGACGCCCGGGGGGTCGTACCATCCGCGCTATACCCACTAGGGGTATGGTTCCCAGAGGGGCTTCGCCGTCATCCGGGGCAGGTTCACGTGGGAAAGGCGACGCAGTGGCCAAGATCGGATCAATCGCCTCGGTCGCCACGCTTTTGGCAGCGGTGTCGATCGCCACCGCCGCTCCGTCTACCCCTGCACCATCCGGCGCCCGGTCAGCCCAGGATGTCGTCGACTTTCTGCAGAAGCATGGCTATGAGGTGATTCTCGACAAGATGGGCACGCTGCCACTCGATCAGTGTGGTGTTGCCGCCGTCCGGCCAGGCCGCGCGATCTCGTCGATAGATGCAACGGGCGGTGATCGGGAGGAGCTATTGAACGGTTCGAGCGCGTATGTCCTCGCGCGATGCTGACAGACTCCACCCCGGAGAGCCGTATCACTCGACGACGGCACAGCCTCGCGGGCCGACGGGCCGAGGGATGCCGCTGGCGGCTTCGCCGGGCTCTGCACCAGCACCGTCCGCGGCCGGGGCGAGCCGAACGGTAGCGAGCCTGCGGATTATTGGAAATGATTCTACTGCAGGCAGATTCAGCACGGCAGCAACGGCGCGGAGCTTGTTCAACGCAGTGATCGTCGCCGCGCCCACTTCCTAAACGGCGGCGAGCCGCCGCAAGGAACGCCCCGCCGCGCTACGCGCCCCGTCGATCTCGTGAGCCTGTCGTTGATCGGTCGCCAGAGACGTGTGCGGTGAGGCTTCTCCTGCGGAGAGGGCCCGCGGTCAAAGGGTCAAGGGTTTTACCGAAGTGGTCGTTCGGCCGGGCTGTCGGGCTGGTTCGTTGGGGACTGCGCTCTGTGTCGGTTGGAGTCCGGCGACGAGATTGAAGGCTCCGGTGAGGACGTTGAGGGCCACGATGCCCACGACGTCTGTGATCTGCCGGTCGGTGTAACCGTGTTGGCGCAGGCCGGTGATCTGGTCGTCGGTGATGGTGGCCGGCGCCGTGTGGACCTGGAGGCCGAAGGCCACGATCGCGGCAATCGCAGGGTCGGCGGAGGTGCCTTCGCGTGCCTTCGTGATCTCAGCGTCATCCACCCCTGCGGCGCGCGCTCCGTTGGTGTGCGCGGCCAGACAAAGAACGCACCCTTGGTGGTGTTGCACGGCGAGGGAGATGCGTTCGGTGATCTGCCGAGGCAGCTTGGATCGCTTCATCGCCCGGCTCAGGTCGAGGTAGCCGCCGAGGACGGCGGGTGAGTGGGCCATGGTGGCGACCATGGAGCCGACTTCGCCGTGGCGGGCGAGAAGGTCGCTCAGTAGTCTCCGCGCGGCGCCCTGGGCGGTGTCCGGGGTGAGCGGGGGAAGCCGTGTCATCAGATTCTCCTTCGATTCTGGGTGTCGAACACGCCATGAGCGGTCGTTCGTGGCAGGAGCCGTCCGATTCGCGCGCGCCCGGCTTACTCCGTCGTCGTGTGGCGGGCGCGGGCGACCTGGGCCGACGGGATCACGAGGACGGGGCGGCTCGCGTGGTGCAGAACGCTCGCGGAAGTGCTGCCGAGAAGAGTGGCGCGGAGTCCGCGGCGGCCACGGGAGCCGATCACGATCAGCGACGCGTCGACCTCGTCGGCGGCGCCGGCGATGGCCTCGGAGGCCGTGCTCATCGTCGAGGAGACTCGTGGCTCGGCAAGCAGACCAGCATCGCTGGCGTGCTTGGCTCCCTCCGCGGCGATCTGGGCGGCGGCGTCGTGAGTGGCCGCGTCGAATTTCTGCAGCTCTTCGAGGGCGGGGTGGCCTTCCAGATGCGCGGAGACGCTTTCCAAGGGTTGACGGGCGTAGAGGATGACGGCGTGGGCGCCGGGCAGCAGGCGGGCCGTGTGATCGATGGCCGCGCGAGCATCCGGGGACCCGTCGTAGGCGATCAGGATCGGCGTGTCGGTGTTCATGGTGTACTCCCTGGTGGTGAGGTGGTCGTCGGGTGGCGACTGGGTCAGCGGCAGGTTTCGGAAGAGCAAGCGCTCTGTGTCCGACGTTCGTTGAAGACGATGTCGACGGCGCATGCGGCCAGACAACGCAAGACGTGCCGGGTGGTCGTTGACTGACCAACGGCGACGTGAAGAGGGCGAACGGTGCCCATGCGAGGACCCTTTCGATTAGGGGTGATCGGTGTTCGGGCGGGTTTTGGGTTGGTGGGCGGCAAGTACCGTTGGCGTGATGCCGCCCACCGGTCGATCAGGTGGTCGTGTCGGACGTGGGCTGTGGCGCGTCGGCGCTGGATGGATTGCGGCGCAGGGTGATTGCGGCCAGGAGCGCGCCAGCCAGGGCGATGGCTCCGGCGCCAAGGAAGGCGGCGGAGAACCCGTCGGTCAGGGCGATCGCATTGCCGAGCTGATCGGCACCGTAGGAGGCGGCCAAAGCGGTCATGGCGGCGAGGCCGAGGGCGGAACCGACCTGGTAGCTGGTGTTGACGATGCCCGCGGCCAGGCCGCCCTCCTCGGGCGGGGCGGAGGAGATCGCGGTGCCCAGGGAGGGGATGAACGCCAGCGACATTCCGAGCGCGGCGACCAGCGAGGCGGGCAGGACGTCTACTGCGTAGCTGCCGTTCGGGCTGATCAGCGATAGCCATCCCATCCCGGCGGCGAGAATGGCCAGCCCAGTGACGATGAGCGCCTTCGGGCCGAACCGGTTGATCATCGCAGGGGCGAGCACGATCATGCCGATCATGATCAGCATCGTCATCGGTACCAGCGCGGCACCGGAGGGGAAGGCGCTATAGCCCAGGACCTGCTGTAGGTAGAGGTTGAGGAAGAACCACATCGGAATCCAGGCACCGCCGAGCAGCAGTTGGGCGAGGTTGGCCGCCCCGAGGTTGGGGGTACGCAAGATCGACAACCGCATCAGTGGCTCCCGGCGCGAGGCCTGGATGATGAAGAACACGACCAACAGCGCAGCGCCGATACCCAGCGCCAACCAGGTTCCGACTGCGGCCCAGCCGATCTCGGGGGCCCGCACGACCCCGTAGACCACGGCGGCCAGGCCGCCGGTAACGGTCAAGGCGCCGAAGACGTCCACCGAGCCGCGGCCACCGGCACCACCGGCCGGCATCAGCGCCGGGGTGGCGGCTAGCGCGACCAGCGCGACGGGGATATTGATATAGAAAACCCAGGGCCAGGACAGGTACTGGGTGATCACGCCGCCGAGGAAGACGCCGGCGGTACCCCCGGCAGGTGCGGCGGCGCCGTAGAGCGCCAGCGCCTTGGTCAGCTCCTTGGGCGACGAACCGAACAGCATCATCAACAAGGTGAGTGCCGCCGGCGCGATCAGGGCCGCGCCGACCCCCTGAACAGCCCGTCCGGCCAGCTCGATGCCGACGGTGCCGGCGGCGCCGGCAACCGCCGAGCCGACCAGCAGAATGCCCCAGCCGGTGCCGAACACACGGCGGGCACCCAACAGGTCCGACAGGCGGCCGCCAAGCAGCAGCAGACCACCAAGGGCGACGACGTAAGCATTGAAGACCCAGGACAGGTTCTCCTGAGTGAGCCTGAGATCGGCCTGCATTTGAGGCAGAGCCACGCCGATGATCGAGGTGTCCATGATGACCATGAACTGGGCGGCGGCGATCAGAGCAAGGGCCCACCAGCGGCGATTGGTCGGTGGCGCCTGCGTTGCGGATGACATCGGTTACTCCGTACCGGTAGGGAACAGACCCGACGAGTGCGCTGGGTCCTGTTGTGATTTGTCAAGGGCGTCAGTCGGATTCCGGCTTCGTTGACGGCATGTGCTGGCGTCCGGGATCATGCGTACCATACCCCCGTAGAGTATACAAAAATACCGTGGGGGGGTATGGTGAACTGATGATCAAGTCGACACTGAGTCGAGCGGGGGAGTAGATGCCAGCCCACGGAAACCACACACCGCACGGCTACATACAGCGGAAAGACGAGTACCTGCGCCGACTACGGCGTATCGAGGGTCAGGTCCGTGGTCTCCAGCGGATGGTCGAGGAAGAGGAGTACTGCATCGACATCCTCACCCAGGTCTCCGCAACGACCAAGGCGCTGCAGTCGGTTTCGCTCGGCCTGCTCGAAGAGCACCTCAGCCACTGTGTGGTCGACGCGGCTCGAACCGGCGGCCAGCAGGCCGACGAGAAAATCCAGGAGGCCTCCGACGCCATCGCCCGCCTGGTCCGCTCTTGACCTGGAATCGCGCAGGTACTGCCGACTCCCGATGAGCGCACCACCGCCGACGGCCGGACCCAACGCCTCTACTACCGGGGGCTCCAGCGAGGGCGGCGCCCGACCAGAGCGCGGTGATCCTCGCGTCGCGGTCTTCCTACACCTGCAACGGCTCTTCGACCCTGGCTGCCTTGGCGGGGTGGGCCAGGCCTAGAGCCAACCGGGCCGACGCGGAGCCCTCTGACTTCACCCGAGTATCACAACGGCTTAGGAAGCTGATATGTCGACACCACACCAGACCACCTCGCCGCGCAACCCCGGCAGCGGCGACATCGATGCTGGCCGCGCGTTCGCCGACAAGCCTCATCCGGGACTTGTGCTCAGCGCTCTGCTATTGCTTGGCGCCCTGTGGGGCAGCGCATTCCCGCTGATCAAGATCGCTGCGCCAGCTTTCGGCCCTGTCGGCACCACCCACGTCCGGCTGGCCGTGGCCGCGGTCGTGCTCGCCGTGATCGCCGCCGCTCGCCGCGACGTCTGGCGCGGGGTGCACCAGCGGTTCGGAGCATTCGTGCTGCTGGCCGCCCTCAACGTCGCGGTCCCTCTGACCCTTGTGGCCACCGCCATCGTTGGGCTCAACGCCTCGATGGCAGCGATTCTGAACGCCACCACCCCGATGTTCACCATCCTGGTCGCCGCGGCCTGGCTCGGCCAGCGCATCACCTGGCGCAGGGTACTCGGTGTCGCCGCCGGCGTCTTCGGCGTGGTCATCCTGCTCGGCGGCGCCCCACTGCCCCCAAGTACAGGCACCGCCCTGGCTGCCGGGGCATCCCTGGCCGCAGCACTGTCCTATGCCCTGGGCGGCACGTACGCCCGGCGTGCCTTCCCCGACACCGCACCGATGACGCTGGCGCTGGGCCAGCAATTGGCCGCTGCGGCCCTGCTGATTCCGGTGACCGTGGCCGCCACCTGGGCGGCACCGCCCCGGGGGCCAATGACCGCCGCCGCGATCGCAGCGGTCGCGGTGCTCGGGGTGGGCGCCACTGCAGGCGGCTACCTGCTCTACTTCTGGATCATCCGCCACGCCGGTCCTGTCGCCGCCTCAACGGTGACCTTCCTAGTCCCGATCGCGGGCGTCGGGCTCGGCGTGGGCTGGCTCGGCGAACCCCTCACCGCAGCACTGGTGCTGGGACTGCTGGTCATCGGCACCGGTGTCGGTCTGCTCACCTTCGACACGCCACGCACCATCCGCACACCCGCTGACCCGCCGGCGGTACCGCGGCCGTCTCAACAATCCGTCATCCCGCCCCAGAGTGGTAGTAGTTTGCCTTCGAGCGGCTCCCGGATCCGAAAACGTTCGTGAACACACCGGGATGGCAACTCCCGCGGCGTATGCCGAAATTTGGACGACGGCCATGCTGCCACCGCAATAGCCCAGCGGCCGCGCCGGCCGCGAAGCAACGACGATACCTGCGCTGCGTTGCGGGTTCTCGTCATTGCGTGGAAATCGCTGACTGTCACCCAGATTGATGAAGTCGCCCGCTGACGCACCCAGGCCGAACATCTCGCCACGATCATCGCTCCCGGCGAGGCAGCACGGGCGACTGGCTGGGGGTCTGCCCGGGATGTGAACGGCGCCGCGTGAAAGGACGCGCCACCTTGGAAATCCGACAATGGGTCAACCGCTACCTCGCCCACGAGTCGTATGGTCAAGCTCGTGGCCCTACGGGGTGGCGCAATCACGCCGTAGCGATCAGGAACGTACGAGTCGTGCGATCGCAGCGGAGGCCTCAGCCAGCTTCCTGTCGGCCTCGTCACCGCCCTCAGCGACCGCGCGGGTCACACAGTGGTCGAGGTGCTCGTCGAGCAGGCTCAGCGCCACCGAGCGCAAGGCACTGTTGACCGCGCTGATCTGGGTCAGAATGTCGATACAGTACTTGTCGTCGTCGATCATCTTGGCGATGCCGCGAACTTGACCTTCGATACGGCGCAGCCGCTTAGCGTGGTTATCTTTCTGCGCCGAGTATCCGCGTGAGGTCGTCATCTAGCCTTCCAATGTCTTCACCGAGGCCTCGGCCGTAGTGCCCATCCTGCCCCAGGTGGTGGCCGAGTACCGACTGCAACTCACGAATCCGGGCGAGGCACGACCGCAAGAGCAAAGAAGCCGCCAGGCACCATGAGGCCATGCTACCTACCCCCGTGGGGTACAGAAACAATCCGTGCCGGCGGGTTGCCGTTGACTTGGATCGTCCCTTCATCGCCCGAGAGGCGCCGCACTACGTCCGAGCCGTCAACGATCACAGGTTCGTGGCATGAGCCGTGCATGACTGGTGCTCGATCACGGCATCGGTCTCTTGTCCGTCGATCTTGGGGCGCCGTCTCAGTACGTCTGGATCCAGTCGTTCAACGGGCAACGGATTGCTCAACTTGGTGCGCCTTGAGCCGCTGCGGAAAGCCGCGTGATCATTGGCTGAGAAGGCACGAAGACCTCGCCGCACCTTCGTGCCGTCAGCGGCATCCGAAACCGTTGTGGTGGAGAGGATTATTCCCTTCTAGTTGTCCCCATCCGAGGCGTACGTCGCTTGGTCTTCACCATGTCCACAGCGGCCCTCCGCCCCTATCCGATCTGTAGGCATTGGGATACAACCGATTTCGAGAAATAGCTGGCCGGTTATGTGGTCTGGCGACAGACGGTCGACTTGCCCATTGATACCCGGGGGGCGTATGGTATTAATACCCCCGGGGGGTACATTCTTCGCGCGCTGTGGGGCCGTTCACTACGAAAGGCGACGTCGTGACCAAATTCAGACTCAACCCTCTCCCCGAAACGCTATTGGACGCTGCGGTGGCGCCGACGGTCGCCAGGCGGGGTTGGGATGTCGTCGATCCCATGCCGACGGTCGTACGTAATGTGATTCGTGGCGAGATCAGCACGGCGCCAATGGGTCAGTCTGACGATGCTGTCATGGGTTTGCCGTTCGACGCGCAGATCGTGCGCTCACGGAAGACCTCGTCGATCGCGGCTCTGATGGGCACGTGGTTCTGGTGGCCGACGGATGAGCGTCCGCGTGGGGCCCCGAAATCATGGCCCAAGGTCGCCCAGGAGACGACGGCATGAGGCGGCGGATGATCGCCGGGTGGGTATCGGCGATGATCGCCGCGCCGATCACCCTGGCGCCTTCAGCATTAGCGGATCGAGACACCGATTTCGCCACCGAGTTGCACGGCTTCGGGATCTACGGCCAGCGCGACTACAACGCGTGGCTGGCCAAGATCACTTGCAAACGCCTGACCGTCGGGCTGGACGCCGACGCCACCGAGTCGGCGGCCTTCCTGTCCGGCAACCTGGCGCGGACGACGAGTGCCGAACAAGTCTGGCAATTCCTGGGTTCCGGGCTACGTCTGTACTGCCCCGAACACCTTGGCAAGCTCACCGCGATGTCGTCCAGTCACACGGAGGTGCCATAGCCATGAACCGCATTCGATGGACGATGCGTGTGCTGCTGTTGATCATCACGGCATCTGCCGCGACGGCACTGCTTGTGTCGCCGCGGGTGTTCGCCGACGCGACCGACGAGTACCCGATCCCGAGCAAGCAGATCGAGACGCAATGCGATGCCGAGCAGTACCTTGCGGCAGTGCGAGACACCAGCCCGATCTACTTCGAGCGGTACATGCTCGATAAGAGCAATCGGCCGCTGGACGTACAGCAGATGGCCGAAGACCGCGTCCACTGGTTCTACTCGCTGGATGCCGCGGGGCGGCGCCAGTACTCGGAGGACACCGCCACCGACATCTACTACGAGCAGGTGGCCACCCGCTGGGGCAACTGGGCGAAGGTCTTCTTCAATAACAAGGGCGTGGTTGCCAAAGCGGCCGCGGTCTGTTTGAACTATCCGCGCGGTGACCTGTCGGTGTGGGACTGGCCCGTCGCCCGTTGACTCCTACGAAGTGGCTGCAGTTCCGCGCGCCTGGAGGCGGTGGTGGGGCAACGTCGTCGAACTGTTCGAGGGACCAGCTGGTCCCGACCAACGCTGATCGCGAGCTGGCCGCCCACGACATGCGTGCCCCGGTGAACCGGCAGTTTGCGGTCTGGACACCAGCGTGGCTGTCGCCACGGATTGTGCCGCCACTTGGCGGTGTGCTGGCAATCAATGCCGTCACTCCTGATGGGAATGCACATTGGAGTACGTGTTGCGAAGGGCAGGGGAGCGGGCGCGATACGCCTTCGTCGTCTGCTGCACCCCAAGGACATTCGATGCGCTCCCGCATGGCATTTCACGCGAATGTGCGACGGCTTCATCGGTCTGGACGAGCTGGTCGACGTCGTTTCCGTCTAATTCGGGCCGGGTCCACTGAAGCCTCTTAGGCCTCTACATCCTCGAACGTCGTTGAGAAACAAGTCCCTACTGCACTACGGAGAAGCCATGTCCGACAACAAGAAATCGACGTGCAGCTGCTGCTGCAGCGGCCCACCCCAACAGTTCGACACGACGGTCATCAATTCCGCGGCAAAGAACCTCCTCGACCCCGCAACGGACGAGACGACCTGCCCCGTCATGCCCGGCGCATCGGTGAATAAGGCAGCTGCCGAAGCCGCGGGCCTGTTCCGTACTACCGCGATCGACGGTATTGGCTGTGTTGCAAAGGATGTGGACCACGATTCGATCGTGATCCCGACAAGTACGCCGGTACGGCGTGACTGACACCGATCGGCACTGCACCCGCGCCCGAACCGATATTTGGGACTTCTCCAAGGAGCGCACAGCATGACTGACCACGAGGACTGTTAGATAGCGAACCTCACAACGACGTGCGCGACGACCACGCCGACCACGTTGGCCATGTCGGTCTGCCGGCCGGGGGCATGCTGGTCAGGGGGCGACCACGTCGCTCAGTTCCGGAAGCTTTGCTGGATCAACCTGATCATCGCTATACCGGTCGTCGCGTTCTCGACCATGTTCGCGATGCTGCTCGGCTACGACAAACCTGACTTGCCAGGCGCCCAGGGGGATCGTGCCGGTTCTCGGCACGGTCATGTACGCCGTCGGCGGGCGTCCGTTCCTCACCGGAACCGTCAGTGAATTCCGTTCCGCAAACAGGGAATGATGCTGAGCGGCGTGGCGATCACCGTCTCATTCTTCGCCCCATGGGGCGCGAGCTTGCGCCTCCTTCACCGTGAGCTGGAGTTCTGGTGGGAACTGGCGCTGCTGATCGTCATCATGTTGCTCGGCCACTGGGTGGAGATGCGCTCGCTGGCGCAAACCACGTCTGCCGGCAGCAGCGTCTCCGCCGATGGCAATCGTCGATGGGCGCGCGGACATGGACGAATCGATGGTGACCGGGCGAATCGCGGCCCGTGGCGTCGGGAGTCTGTAACGGCCGGAACCGTCGCCACCGATTCCGAATTGCGGGTCACCGCTACCGGTGATGACACCGCCCTGGGCGGGCATCCAGCGCCTGGTCGCGAAGGGGCAAAATTCGTCCTCTCGAGCCCGGCGTCTCCGTCAGCAGAGCCGCAATTTAGTGGCCGTGGTCGTGATCACCATGGTCATGCAACGGCTCTGCTGCCGGCGGTGGGAATGGGACCAGTGTCAGCACCTGTGCCGGTACTGGCGGCCGGGTTGATATCGCCGGCGTGCGCGCGGGTTCGATGGCCGGTGGCGGAGCGGTCGGCTCGGCGTGACCGTGATGGCCGTCTACGTGCCCTGCGCTCGTGCCGTGGTGACCGGCCCCTGCTTCTGCACCTGAAGGCGCATGATGGCCGTGGCGCAGTCCCGATGCGACACCGACCGCGGACGCCAGCGCGACCACACCAGCCGCGCCGAAAAGAATTACCGCGCTGGCGAAGCCCGGCACGGGCACCCCTTGCAGGCCCTGGTGCCACACCCAAGCGGCTCCCATCACGACATAGATCTGCAGTAGCAGGGCGCAGAGGTCTGCGGCTTGGACCAGTTCGGCTGAACCGGCGTGTGGCCCGAATGGCGCACCGGCGGTCCTGGACAATGCCCACAGCGCAATTGCGCCGACGTTGGCCATGATGCCGAGAGCTAGCACGGGGGTCGTGGTGCGGGCGAGAACCAAACGGGCCCATATCAATTGGAAAGTTGCGAGGGATGCGAAGAAAACCCCCGCCGGCATCCACTCGTGCCAGTGATTCGGTACGACGGCGAAGTGAATGACACAAGCGCCGAGCGAGGCCAGCGCGGCAAGACGAGCCGCCAGCCTGCTGTCCGTCTTCGACTCTGCTCTGGGTGCCACCTGCCGATGATCGCAGTATTCTTCGAGCAGCAGCGGTCTGACATCGCATCTCAACCTGAACGAGATTGCTCCGTCACCGGTGTTTTAAGGTACCGCCGCGGGCACGGTGCGTGCCAAGAGTCGCACCCGCGGTTGAGCGGCGACATGCTGCGATGGTCAGGGGTTCGAATCCCCTTGGCTCCACAGTTCGAGACCCCGCTTCGGCCATCGGCCGAGGCGGGCTTCGTCTTGTGCCCCCACACTGCCAGGACCGCAGCGACCGCGAACAGGCTCTCTACCGGCTTGAACGCCGTGTTGTTGACGTAGTTGGGCACGCTACTGTCGTCAGATTTTTGGTCAACAGCTGACGCAATGCGGCATGGTGTCGCGAGTCGCGTTCACCCAGGTGGCAAGTACCGACCGAGTTCTCTCATCAGCGCTGCGCGTTCGGTACAGCACGCTTTCAGCCAACTAGCTAGGAGATGGTTGATGCAAACCCTGATCAACTTCGGTTACTCTCGCCGCCGAAACCGCCGCCATAGTTCGCCCATTCGCTTTCGGTTTGGCCACCCGACGATCACTTGTTGAAGGCCAGTGACAGCGGTACCGCCGGCGATACCGAACCAGACACCGGCATAGAACAGGTCTTGCGAGTCCTGCTCAATGACGTCGTCGTCCGTACCGCTGATGGCTGGGATGCTCAGTGGCATGCCGTCGTACATTGTGTAAAGCCACTGCGCAGAGTCCTGCGGCGAAAGACTCTCGCGCTCTCCGTTTACGAAGATCGACGAATTCATGCCATCTAGCATGGCCGAAGCGGCGGGCGGCTCGGACCAAGAAAGCCCATTCGCTCGATCGAACATCACCTGTGACATCACCTCGATAGGCGTGGTCTCGGTGGGGTTGTTCGGATCTTCGGGTGGACCCGAGGATGGCCTGACCACGACGGTGGGATACCGAACAAGCGCCTTGGTCCGTGATTTCGAGAAGATCAGTCCTGGAGGACCGGAGATGTCAGCGCGGATGAGAAGAGCGTTGGTTTGTGTCTGCGAGTATGGGCCTTCGTCGGCCATCTCTCCAGTCACCCGGACGACCTTCGCAGTTCGACCCTGGCCAGCCGGGATTTTGCTGTCCTCCGGCTTGCAAGTCAGACCAGGCAGGGTAGCGCACTTTTCGAGAGTTGCCCCGTCCGGAAGATCGAAGCTCGCGTCCCACTTCGTACCTACGGGGAATCCCGGCGTGTCATAGATGGCCGAGATCATGACCCTTGTAGTTTCTTCATTCTCGATATCCGGTAGGGCCAGGAACGGGATTGCTTCCCCCATGTCTGAGGACTCGGTGCCGTGTGATTCCTGCCATTGGACGGCCATTAGTGGGTACCGATCCTCGCCGCTCTTGTAGCTCCTCGCCAGTTCGATTACGACACCGTTATCTGGAAAGGGTTCAAGCCGGCTATCCTCTGGCCGATATCTGAAGCCTGCGGCCAAGGAGACACCAAAGAGGGCGGCCATAACAAGTATCTGGACGAGGACACGTTGGCCGGTATCTCTCTTATAACGACAACTTGCAGTATTCGAGGCGGATGCCACGCTCGACCGCTCTTCCGAGGTCGCCTGCTCCGTGGGCACCGGAGTGTCTACGGGTGGCGAATCTGCCTTTGGTCTTCCTTCGGCTGCGTCCTGCCCGTGTCCTCGTCTTGTTCTTTTGGTCGAATTCTTGCGCGGCCGCGCCCCCCGATTTCGTGCCACACGCGGATGCTAGGGCACGCGCACATTCGTCACCACATGAAGAGACACAAGTTGCCCGATCGCCGTCGTAGCAGGGGCTAGCTTAATCGTGGCCATGGCAAGGGCTATCGGTAGTACTTCGGTCAGCGTCGGATGGCGGTGAGTGCACCGCATCGATCCGAGCCATCAGGCAGTCAGGGCGGTGGCATTCACGACTTGCGACCTCGACGTGACGCCCCATCAGTGCCGGATCCAGTTACTCGAACATCTGCTGCGAGTGGCAAGCCTGATCTCGACCACGACCTGGTTGCGCTGCCGCTGACTCT
Organism: Mycolicibacterium litorale; assembly: GCF_010731695.1. Classification (NCBI taxonomy): domain Bacteria; kingdom Bacillati; phylum Actinomycetota; class Actinomycetes; order Mycobacteriales; family Mycobacteriaceae; genus Mycobacterium; species Mycolicibacterium litorale. The sequence goes on along the minus strand of NZ_AP022586.1, from coordinate 2,679,457 downwards.
TGTCACGATCACGAGGCATGCAGCGAAGACCGACGACCTACCATCGGCCGGGGCGGGTTTCGTTGTTTGCGCGGACGGGCAGCTCAGCCTCGCCCGTCGGGCTGATCGTTGTTCTTCTGCGCGCCCCAGCCGTGCACCCGGTCCACCTCGATCAGCGCGCTGACGCGGGGTCGCTCCCGGTCGGGGTACGGCTGCCCCTGATAGTGCTGTGAAAGCGCGTCGATGTCGGCGAGACCCTCGTCGTCGTACATCTCGGCGACGTGTCCGATGAGTGTGAGGTGGGTGTACCAGTCGGTGTCGTCGATGACCGTGAGTGACACGCGCGGCTCATTGCGCATGTGCTGCAGGCGCTTTCTGGCGACGTCCATGTTGACCAGGACGCGGCCGTCGTCCCGCAGGAGGTACCACGTGGCGGCCGATACGGGCTGGCCGTCGCGTCGGACGGTACTGATGACGGCAGGGTTGGGCTTCGACAACATCTTCTTGGCGTCGTCGGTCAGCAGTGGCGATGTCATGTGAAGTGGATGCCCCAACTGTCCCGGCTCAAGCGAGGCGATACTGGGCGCATGACAGCGAAATGGGATGTCGTGGTCGTGGCGCCGTTCGAGCAGGGCATCGAGCAACCCTCGGACGAAGATTTGCAGTCCACCACGACGGACGCGGCCGACGAAGCCGACGCCCGACAGATGTACGCCGAGAAGCTGCAGGCCGCGGGCGGTCAGCGTCACACCGCTGTTCAACTTCGCTGCGACGGGCGCATCATCGAGCGGTGGCCGAGCTAGTCACTTCGCCCGGCGCCGTCCCTCGAGCCACTTGTCGACGGTCTCGCGGGCCCAGCCCTGGTTGCGGCCCACCGTGACGTCGGGTTCCGGGAAGTCCACATAGCCCTTCACGGTCGCGAGGCTGACGCCGAGATATTCGGCGATTTCACCTCGTGACATGAAATGCAGCACCACGGATCGTGAGCCTACCCGACCCCGCGTTGTCATCCTTAAGGACGAAACCATCTCTGCTTTCATCTGCAAATAGGTTGCTTGAAGTGTCTTTTTGTCTGCAACAATAGGTTGCTGAAGCCATCCTTAAAGGGGTTAAAGTGCCGCCATGAACGGCGTCCTCAAGCTGGCTTCCGCCGCTACCGCGATCGCGATCACGACCGCCGCCCCGGCCGCAGGCGACACCGCCCTCTACGTCGGCGGCACCGGCTGGCCCGGCACGCCGACGCACTCACAGATGGCCTGGCTGCAAAACGACGTCTATGCGGGCCGCGACGACACTTTGGTGGGCGTCGGGTATCCCGCCTCACCGGTGCTCATGAACGAGTCGGTCGCCATCGGCGCCAGGCAACTCGGTGATGCGGTCACCGCCACGAAGGGGCCGAAATCAGTCATCGGGGTCTCGCAGGGAAGCCTGGTGCTGCACGAGGAGGAGCGGCGCATCATGGCACTGCCCGCCGCGCGGCGACCCGCCCCCGACGAGCTGCGCTTCGTCTACATCGGCGACCCGGCCCGCCCCTCCGGCGGGGTCGCCAACTGGGTGCCGGAGGGGATACGAATCCCCGCCATCGGCATCACGCGTCCCGAGCCATTGGTCGAAACCCCCTACGAGACGGTGTACGTCACCCGCGAGTACGACGGGATCGCCGACTTCCCCGACCGCCCCCAGAACCTGCTCGCCACCGCGAACGCCGTGATGGGTGTGGCGTATCTGCACCCCTCCTACGGCGTCGACCTGACGGCGGTCCCGGACAGTCACATCACCACGAAGACCAACACCCTGGGCGGTAAGACCACCGAGTACCTGGTGCCCACGAAGAACCTGCCGTTGACTCAGCCGTTGCGTCAGCTGGGCGTGCCGCGCAGCATCGTCGACGAGGTGGACGACCACCTCCGTCCGATCGTGAACGCCGGCTACAAGCGCAACGACCCCAAGCCGACGTCCGGTCGCGACGACGACACGGACGCGACCGACGACGACGCGACGCCCGCGGCGTCGAACACCGACGACGACTCGGACAGCGACCCCACCGAGGGCGGGCCGTCGTAAACTTCCGGGCGTGGCTGCTGATGCGCAGCGGCTCAGCGATCTGAGGCGCCTCCGCAGGGTGCGCGACCGGATCGACCGGGATTACGCGCAGCCCCTCGACGTCGAGGCGCTCGCCCGCGCGGTCCACATGTCCGCGGGCCACCTCAGCCGGCAGTTCAAACTCGCCTACGGCGAATCGCCGTACAGCTATCTGATGACCCGGCGAATCGAACGGGCGATGGCGTTGTTGCGCCGTGGCGACCTGAGCGTCACCGAAGTCTGCTTCGCCGTTGGCTGTTCGTCGCTCGGCACGTTCAGCACCCGATTCACCGAGCTGGTGGGAGCGCCACCCAGCACCTACCGGCAGCAGTGGGCCGACGCCACGGCAGAGCCGCCGTCGTGTGTGACCAAGGTGGTGACCAGACCGGTCAGGAATCGAGAAGCCTCCGCGGCCGCACCCCACTTACGGTGAGGCCATGGACATCACGATTCACAACACCTTCCTCCCGCACGAAGACCCCGAGGAGTCGCTGGCCTTCTACCGCGACACGCTCGGCTTCGAGGTGCGCCTCGACGTCGGCGGCGGCACCATGCGCTGGATCACCGTGGGGCCGCCGAATCAGCCCGGGACGTCGATCGTCCTGCACCCGCCGGCCGCCGACCCGGGAGTGACCGACGAGGAGCGTCGCGTCATCGCCGAGATGATGGCCAAAGGCACCTACGCGATCATCGTGCTGGCCACCAAGGACCTCGACGCCACCTTCGAGCGGTTGCAGTCGCGTGACGCCGACATCGTCCAGGAGCCGACCGTTCAGCCGTACGGTGTTCGTGACTGCGCTGTCCGCGATCCCGCGGGCACGATGATCCGCATCCAGGAGCTGCCCTGAGCCATGTCGAGTACGACGAGCAAGCCCACCGCCGACAGCCACGACGTCATCCGCGTGCTCGGCGCGCGGGAGAACAACCTCAAGAACGTCGACGTCGAACTGCCCAAACGTCGACTGACCGTGTTCACCGGGGTGTCGGGATCGGGTAAGAGCTCCCTGGTGTTCGGCACCATCGCAGCGGAGTCGCAGCGCCTCATCAACGAGACCTACAGCGCGTTCGTCCAGGGCTTCATGCCGTCGATGGCGCGCCCCGACGTGGACGTCCTGGAGAACCTGACCACGGCGATCATCGTCGACCAGGAGCGGATGGGCGCCAACCCGCGCTCCACCGTCGGCACCGCCACCGACGCGCACGCGATGCTGCGAATCCTGTTCAGCCGCCTCGGCAAACCCCACATCGGTTCGCCGCAGGCGTTCTCCTTCAACGTCGCGTCGATCAGCGGGGCCGGTGCGGTGACGTTCGAGAAGGGCGGCAGGACCGTCAAGGAGCGACGCGACTTCTCGATCACCGGCGGCATGTGCCCGCGATGCGAGGGCCGCGGTTCGGTATCCGACATCGACCTCACGGCGCTCTACGACGACACCAAATCGCTCAACGAAGGCGCACTCACCGTCCCGGGCTACAGCATGGACGGGTGGTACGGCCGGATCTACCGCGGCTGCGGCTATTTCGACCCCGACAAGCCGATCCGCAAGTACACCAAGAAAGAGCTCAACGACCTGCTGTACCGGGAGGCGACGAAGATCAAGGTCGACGGCGTGAACCTCACCTACGCCGGTCTGATTCCGACGATCCAGAAGTCGTACCTGTCCAAGGACGTCGACTCCATGCAACCGCACATCCGCGCGTTCGTCGAGCGGGCGGTGACGTTCGCGACCTGTCCGGACTGCGAGGGCACCCGCCTGACCAAGGAGGCACGGTCGTCGAAGATCAAGGGACACAGCATCGCCGACGTGTGTGCGATGCAGATCAGCGACCTCGCCGAATGGGTTCGCGGCCTCGACGAGCCCTCGGTCGGGCCGCTGCTCAAGGGATTGCAGCACCTGCTCGACTCGTTCACCGAGATCGGACTCGGCTACCTCTCACTCGACCGCCCCGCCGGCACGCTGTCGGGGGGAGAAGCTCAGCGCACCAAAATGATCCGTCACCTCGGGTCCTCACTCACCGATGTGACCTACGTCTTCGATGAACCCACGATCGGACTGCACCCCCACGACATCGAGCGCATGAACGAGCTGTTGCTGCGGTTGCGCGACAAGGGGAACACCGTGCTGGTCGTCGAGCACAAACCCGAGACGATCGACATCGCCGACCATGTCGTCGACCTCGGACCCGGCGCCGGGGCCGCGGGTGGAGAAGTGGTGTTCGAGGGTTCGGTCGCGAAACTCCGGCGCAGCGGCACCCTCACGGGGCGTCACCTCGCCGACCGGGCGGCACTGAAGAAGTCTGTGCGACAGGCGAAGGGCACCCTGGCGATACGCGGCGCGAAGACCAACAACCTGCGCGACGTCGACGTGGACATCCCGCTCGGCGTGCTGGTGGTGCTCACCGGCGTCGCGGGCTCGGGTAAGAGTTCGCTGATCGACGGCTCGGTGGCCGGCCGCGACGAGGTGGTCTCGATCGACCAGGGCGCGATCCGTGGGTCACGACGAAGCAATCCCGCGACCTACACCGGTGTGCTCGATCCGATCCGAAAGGCGTTCGCCAAGGCCAACGGCGTGAAGCCGGCGCTGTTCAGCTCGAACTCCGAAGGCGCCTGCCCGGCCTGTAAGGGCGCCGGCGTCATCTACACCGAACTCGGCGTGATGGCGACCGTGGAGTCGCCCTGCGAACAGTGCGAGGGCAGGCGGTTCCAGCCTTCGGTGCTCGAGTACACGCTCGGCGGCCGCAACATCGCCGACGTCCTCGAGATGTCGGTGGCCGACGCGCTCGCCTTCTTCGACGAGGGTGACGCCCGCACCCCCGCCGCGCACAAGGTGCTCGACCGGCTCGCCGATGTGGGGCTGGGGTACCTCAGCCTCGGTCAACCGCTCACCACCCTCTCCGGTGGTGAGCGGCAGCGGCTCAAGCTGGCCACCCGGCTGGGGGACACCGGTGCGGACAAGAAGGACGTCTACGTGCTCGACGAGCCGACCTCCGGTCTGCATCTCGCCGATGTGGAGCAGTTGCTCGCCCTGCTCGACCGGCTGGTCGACTCCGGGAAGTCCGTTCTCGTCATCGAGCATCATCGTGCCGTCATGGCGCACGCGGACTGGATCATCGACCTCGGCCCGGGGGCGGGACACGACGGCGGCCGGATCGTCTTCGAAGGCACGCCCGCCGACCTCGTCGCGGCACCCAAGACGCTCACCGGCAAGCACCTCGCCGACTACGTCGGCAGCTGACCCAGCATCCCCACAACCCGCTCACAGCTAATTGTCAGCTCGATCTGAGGTTCAGTCGGAACCGTTTTGTGGCAAAGTCAAGAAAACGTGCGAAGAAGGGCCCCGCGAGACGTGCTCGCGGGGCCCTGATCGCCGGAGAACTCAGTTCATGTTCCACGGTTGCCCATAGGTGGTGACGCTGTCACCGGTGGAGGCGACCAGCCGGGCGTACGGACGCAGCAACACACCGCCGGCCGCACCGGTCACCGTGCCGTGCGCGTTGGACACCGCGACGTCGCCCTGTGCCCCCTTCACATCCACCGCGAAGGTGGCGACTTCCTGGATGCCGGGGCCGTTGCCCAGGTCGGCGCTGATCGACACACCCGGGAACAGCGGCGGGGTCACGATGCCCTCGGCGGGCAGGATGCCGGCAGCGCCCTGCGTGACGTCGATACCCTCACCGTCGAACGCGATGTTCGGGGTGGTGTAGCTGAAGTTGATGCCCACGCCCAGCGACCAGGGGAAGCCGATCTGGTAGCCCAACTCCAACGAACCCTCGAAGTCGTCGGCGCCTTCGCCGGCGACGATGTACTTGGCGCGGCCCGAGTGGAACCACTCGCGCGTCAGCCGGTTGCGGTCGAGCGGGAACACCCCGTTGAGGAAGGTGTCCCACTGCTGAATCGTGAGCGTGCGGCCCTGGCCGTCGACCAGGCTGAGCTCGTTGTCCAGACCTGCGTGAGAGGTGCCCGTGCTCGTGAACAGAGCGGCGATGGCCGCGACCAACGCGACCAGCACCCGACCGATTGCCTTCATGATTCCCCTAGCTGTGTCGCCGGGCAGCCGGCGGGATGAGTTGGTGACGTCCACTTCGACGGGGAGAACCTAACAGGGGCTCAGCAATCCGACAACCGATGTGTCAACCACTCTGCAAGGGTTGTCACAGCAAACATTCAGGTTCATCGTCGCCCCACCTCACCCGGGTGTTTGCCGACTCCAACACAATTGACGCTCGTGTTTATTCGCCGGGTCCGTGGGTACCGCCGAGTCACCACACCAACGGGCCGCGGGGAGCCACGAACAACGGAGTTGAAGCGATGGAAGACGCCTTACGAGATATGTGGAGGTCGGTGGCGAACTTCGCGCCGAAGCTGGTCGCGTTCCTCGTCATCCTGATCATCGGCTGGATCCTGGCGAAGCTGATCGCCAAAGCCATCGACAAGGTCCTCGAGAAAGTCGGTTTCGACCGCGCCGTCGAGCGTGGCGGCGTCAAGAAGGCGCTCGAGCGGAGCAGCTACGACGCCTCGACCATCGTCAGCAAGATCGTCTACTACGCACTGCTGCTGGTCGTCCTGCAGTTGGCGTTCGGTGTGTTTGGGCCCAACCCGATCAGCGACCTCATCGCCGGGGTGATCTCGTTCCTGCCGAAACTGCTCGTGGCGGTGGTCATCGTCGTGGTGGCGGCGGCGATCGCGGCGGCGGTCCGCGACATCGTGTCCAATGCGTTGAGTGGCCTGTCGTACGGCCGGATGTTGGCCAACATCGCGAGCATCTCGATCATCGGTCTCGGTGTCATCGCGGCGCTGAACCAGGTCGGGATCGCGCTGACCGTCACGCTGCCGGTGCTGGTCGCCATCCTCGGCACCATCGGCGGCATCCTCGTCGTGGGGGTCGGTGGCGGCCTCATCAAGCCGATGCAGCAGCGGTGGGAGAACTACCTCTCTCGGGCCGAGGACGAAGGCCGCAACATGCGCGAACAGCTGGCGGATCGCAACCAGTCGACGACGGCGATCCCGGCGGGCAACGTGCCCCAATCCGGCTACTCGCAGGGCGGTAGTTGGCAGGGTGGCGGTCAGCCCGGGTATGGCCAGGGCGCGCCGCAGTACCAGGGGGGCTCACAGTATCCGAGCGACCCGGCCGGTCGGCCGCCGCAGACGGGCCCCTCGACGGGTGGCCCGTTCCCGTCCGGCCAGCCCGCCGGCTACGACGATCCCTACGGCGGTCGGCACACCGGTATGCCCGGCGGGCCGCAGTATCCGTACGGCGACGAGCGAGGCGGACAGCAGTAGCGGCGCTTCCCTATAGTCGCGTGGGTGGACTCCGACGATCAGCGCAGAGTTCACCCGCGCGACGTCGCGCTCGAGACGATGACCGCCGACGAGGCGCTGCGCACGATCACCGCGGACACGCAGGCACTGCTCGACAGTGGTTCGGGGCGGGTCATGATCGGGATCACCGGTCCGCCCGGCACCGGGAAGTCCACTCTCGCCAGGCTGGTCGCCGAGCGCTTCGGCCCCATCGCGAGCTACGTCCCGATGGACGGATTCCATCTGTCGAACGCACAACTGGATCGTCTGGGACGACGCCGCCGTAAGGGCGCGCCGGACACCTTCGACGCCAACGGATATCTCGCGACCCTCACTCGCATCGCCGCCGCCCATCGGCACAGCGACGTCTACGTTCCCGATTTCGACCGATCCCTCGAAGAGCCGGTGGCGGCCGGGCGGGTGGTGCCGGCCGACGCCCGGCTCGTGGTCACCGAAGGCAACTATCTCGGTCTGTGGGACGGCGTTCGTCCACTGCTGGCCCGGCTCTACTACCTCGACGTCGATCGCGCGGTCCGCCGGGCGCGGTTGATCGCGCGCCATGTCGCGGGCGGCCGTAGCGACGCCGAGGCGGCGCAGTGGGTGGACACCGTCGACGAGACGAATGCCGACCTCATCGTCGCGACCCGCGGCCTCTGTGACCGGGTCTTCGAAATCGTTGGCGGGCAGGATGTTTAGCCGGCGCACAGGTTGACTAGATCGGGCCGAAGGCTCCGTTCAGACCCAGGATGAAGAGGACGATTCCGACGACGATGGACACGACATGCGGGAACATCACATGTGCCATCGTCCAGGGCTGCACTGCTCGCCCCTCTTCCATCTCCTTCGGGTAACGGTCGGGCACCTGCGGGTCACCTTCGCGGTTCTGCCTGCGGAATCGTTGACCTGCGGTCTTCCATCCCCAATCGATGAGTGGTGAGGATGCAGGGCCGGTGGCGGTGTCGACGCGAAACAGCTCGTACGCCGTCACTTCGATGTCTCGCATTCGCGGGTAGTAGTGAATCTGATGAATCTTGACGTATGCCTCGAGCAGCCAGAACGCCGCGCCGCTGACAGCCGCGATCAGGAACAATCCGTAGTGCCCCTGCTGGAACCCAAGTCCCAGGCTGGCCAAGCTGAGGGTGACGCCCCACCCTTTGACCGTGAGCAGACGTTGGTCGAATCCGTTCACGATGTCCAACAACTTGGTGTACTCGGTGTGGAGGTCATCGTGCAGCCGCTTCATGCTCTCCGGTTCTGCCTCAGCCATCGCTCTCCTTGAGTGGTCTGAAACCGTACTGTCACAGGATCCGTTCCTCGAACTGCCTTCGGGCAGGGCCAGTTCAGGGGATCCAGTCGTCGGGGTCGGTGCTGTGGTTGATGTGGAAGATCGGGAAGTTGCCTCCGCCCGGATTGTGTCCATGGGTCGCCGATGGGCAGTGGCCGTTGACAGGGCCAAACCAGAGCACGTGGCAGTTCACGCACACAGCCCATTTGTCCTGGGCGTTGTTCACCGGCCTGTCCTTGGTGAGGACGAACTCGAATGAATCGGTGCGGTCGTGTTGCCCCCCTTCAGGGCACCGACCCAGGTCACTGCCGCCGCCGAATGCCTTCTGCTGGAAGAGAGAGTGGCACGCCCGGCAGAAGTAGAAGTTGCGCTCGCTTTTGGCGCCGACCGGCCGATTGAAGGGAAGCGCGAACAACAACCCTTGTGGGCGATGACCGCCTCCCGTTTGGCAGACACCGTCGCCGGCTTCGGGCCAGTGCATGTTGCCGCATTTCTGGCAGAACCGCCATCCCCATTGCCAGTCAGTCATCTCGATCCCTCCAATTCGAGTCACTTCTGAGCCAACAGAAGGCACGCTAGGAACCGGCAAGGGCCCACGCATGAGTAGTCGAGTACTCGACTTTCAGTGCGGCGGTCAGAGGGCGGTGTCGGGCAGGATGAGCGAGAGCATCGTGTCGAGCCGGTTGGCCATCTCGCGGTAGTCGATGGCGCGTGACTGCACCTGCAGGAGTGCACCCCAGAACACCGTCTCGAGCGTGTCCTGCACCTCCGGCCACGCACCGGTGCCGAGCGCGGCGGCGATCCGGCGTTGCACCTCCGCGCCGATTCGGTCCCGGGCGCACAGCACGGCCGGGTCGTCGGCGCGCAGCAGGGCCCGGCTGCAGGCCGCGGCCAGCGTCGGCTCGTCGGCCATCACCAGGGTGACCGCGCGCAACTGGCCGCTGACCCGGGCGGCGACGCAGCGCTCGGGATCGACGACCAACGGCAGGCTCGACACGCGGTGCAGGTAGAGCTCGGCGAGCACGGCGTCGATGGACGGGAATTGGGCACTCACCGCGGCCGGGGCCACGCGGGCACGGTCCGCCAGTGCCGACATCGACAGGCCCGCGTCCGTGCACTCGCCGAGAATCGCGGCCGCGGCGCGGAACACCCGGCGCGACATCAGCGAGCGTCCGCCGTGCAGGTCGCTGAGCCGAGTGGTGTGCGGCGCACTTCGGCTGGACATGGGCCAGGCTTACCAGGCCTCAGCCTGTCCCACGGGGCTTCGCCGCACCTGTGTCCTGATCGTGCCGTGGATGTGGTCTAGGCGTGGGTCAGCCGGGCGTACCGGGTGATGTGGTGATCGGTGGAGCCGTACTCGTACTGCAGCGCGGTGAGGCGTTTGAAGTAGTGACCGATGGCGAGCTCTTCGGTCATACCCATGCCGCCGTGGAGTTGGACGGCGTTCTGACCGATGAAGCGGGCCGCCCGGCCGATGGTCGCCTTGGCCGCGGACACGGCTCGTGCGCGGGCCTCGGCGTCGGATTCGAGGTTGAGAACGGCCAGGAACGTCGCTGCAACCGACTGTTCGACCTCCATGTGCATGTCGACCATCCGGTGCTGAAGGACCTGGAAACTGCCGATGGCGGTGCCGAACTGGTGGCGTTGCTTGCAGTACTCGACGGTGTCCGCCAGCACCTTGCGCATCGCGCCGACCGCCTCGGCGCAGACGGCCGCGGCCCCTTCGTCTCGGGCACGGGCGATCGACGGCCAGGCCCGTCCCTCCTCGCCCAGCAGGGCGTCACCGGGTATCCGCAGCCCGTCGAACGTGATGTCCGCCGCGCGGCGGTCGTCGATCGTGCGGTACGGGTGAGTGGTCAGGCCGCTCCTGACCGCGGAGAGGTCGACGAGGAAGAGCGAGATGCCCTCTTCGTCGTCCCGGTCGCCCGAGGTCCGGGCGGTGACCAGGAGGTAGCCGGCCAGGGGAGCGCCCGCGACCACGACCTTCTCGCCGCGCAGAACCCAGTCGGCACCGTCCTTCTCGGCGGTGGTCGACACGTCGCGCCAGTTATCGCCCGAGGTGGGTTCGGTGGTGGCGAGCGCGACCAGTGCGGTGCCCTCGACGACTTTCTCGAGCACGGCCGCGGCAGTGGGGCCGCCGGCGCGATGAAGCAAACCGCCTGCCACCACGACGGTGTCGACGAAGGGTTCGACCACCAGGGCGTGTCCCAGCGCCTCGGCGATCACCATCGCCTCGACCGCGCCACCGCCGATACCGCCCGCGTCCTCGGGCAGGGTCGCCCCCAGGATGCCGAGTTCCTCGGCGAAGCCGCGCCAGACGTCGGGCTGCCAGCCCGGACCGGTTTTCGCTGCGGCGCGGCTCTTTTCGAGTTCGTAACGGGTCGACAGGAACTTCGTCAACCCGTCACGCAGCAGTTCTTGTTCCTTGGTGAGTGAGAAGTCCATCTAGAGCCCCAATGCTGCCTTGGCCAGGATGTTGCGTTGAATTTCGTTGCTGCCGGCGTAGATCGAACCGGCGCGGTCGTTGAAGTAACGCAGCGGTGCCACTGCCTGCCACGGCTCACCGCTGACGTAACCGTCGGCGGGCGGCTCGTATTCGGCGACCGGGCCGCCCGGGCAGGTGGCGTGCGGTTGGTAGACCCGTGCCCGCGGGCCCGCCGCGACCATCGCCAATTCGGTGAGATCCTGACTGAGCTCGGTGCCGAGCACCTTGAGCATCGAGGAGGCCGACCCGGGGTTCTTGCCCGCCGCGACGGTGGCCAGTACCCGGTACTCGAGGATCTCGAGCACGTCGGTGCGGATGCGAGCCTCGGCCAGCCGACGCGAGAAAGCGGCATCGTCGATGAGGCGGCCGCCGTCGGGACCCGGCTGATCCGCGGCCACCGTGGCGATCTCCTCGGCCAGCACCTGCAGCGCCGGCGCCGATGAGCCGCCTCCGCGTTCGAACTCCAGCAGGTACTTCGCGACGGTCCAGCCGTCGTCGATTTCGCCGAGGACGTTCGATTTGGGAACACGGACCTCGTCGAAGAAGACCTGGTTCTGGACTTCCTCGCCCGAGGTCATGACCAGCGGCCGAATCTCGATGCCCGGCGTGGTCATGTCGATCAGGACGAAGGTGATGCCCTGCTGCTTCTTCGGTGCGCGGGTGGTCCGCACCAGGGCGAACATCCAGTTCGCTTCCGCGGCGTGGGTCGTCCAGATCTTGCTGCCCGTACACACCAGGTCGTCACCGTCGTCGACGGCCGCCATGGTCAGCGCGGCGAGGTCGGACCCGGCCTCCGGTTCGGAGTAGCCCTGGCAGAAGAACACCTCACCGGTGAGGATGCGGGGGAGGAAATAATCCTTCTGTGCGGCTGTGCCGAACTTGATGATCGCGTGCGCGACCATGCGAATGCCCATGGGCGACAACGAGGGCGCGCCGGCCAGTGTGGATTCGCGACTGAAGATGTAGTGCTGGGTGAGGCTCCAGTCGCAGCCGCCGTACTCCACCGGCCACGCGGGCGCCGCCCAGCCCCGTTCGTGCAGGATCGCCTGCCACGCCATGCTCGCTTCATGGTCGGCGTAGACGCTGGTCATCAGCCGTCCGGCGCGCTGAATCTCCGGTGTGAGTTTCTCCGCGAGGAACGTGCGCACTTCGTCGCGGAACGCCAAGTCGCGATCCGACCAGGTCAAGTCCATGGGTCACCCCCGTCTTCGGTGTGCGTCCTCACAGAGTAAACCTAGTTAGTCAAGTGACGGTCAACCGCCCCGCCCTCCGCACGTACCGGCGTTCGGCGATAATCGTTCGATGGAGCGGCGGCGAAACGACAACGACGACCGATCGCCGATGTCGCTGCTGCGGGACATGCCGGCACTGGTTTTGCTCGAACGCTTCCCGGTGCCGGTCCTTGCGATCGCGGAGGACGGGCAGATCCTCTTCGCCAATGCGGCGTTCGGCGACATGGTGGGGTACACCCCCGACGAAGTGACGGCGTCGCGGTTCTCCCAGATCTTTCACCGGCTGCCGGCCGACGACTCCGCGGTGATGGTGGTGCGCGCCCACGCGGACCTCGTCGTGGAGCTCGTGCATCGGGACGGTTCCACGGTGCGGGCGCGGATGAGCAAGTCGGCGTTGTTGCGCGGCGACGATCCGGTGGCACTGGCGATGTTCACCGACCTCACCGAGCGTCTGTGGTCGGAGGAGGTCTGAGCCACTCAGTCCCGCGGTGGTCGCTGTCGGGCCTCGCGTGCCAGGAATTCGGCGAAGTAGTCCCGTGATTCGTCGGTGACGATGGCCGGCAGGACGAGGCCGAACAGTCGTGTGACGCGCTCGCGCAGGTCCGCGCCCCTCGATGCGGCGTCGGACAGCAGGCTCCCCCCGACGAACGCGCCGACGAAGGTCTCGGCGACCGCCGTGACATCCACATCCTCGCGAACGTCGCCTTCGTCGCGGGCTCGGGCCACGTCGGCTTCCATGGCCGACAACCAGCCGTTGTAGGTGCCGCCCGCGGAGTCGCTGAATCCGGCGAACACCCTCATCAGCACGATCCCGACACGGGCCACCTTGTCCGTGCTGAGTTGGTCGACGACGAGGAACGTGCCGTGGATGATGCTCTCGAGGGCGGGTGAAGACGATTCGCTGATCGCGTCGAACGTGCTCATCAGCCGGGCGCTGCCCTCTCTGACGATCTCGGCGGCGAGAGCTTCTTTGGAGTCGAAGTGGTAGTAGAGCGCACCTTTGGTCATCTCGGCACGCTCGATGATGTCGCCGAGTCCCGTTCCGGGAAAACCGCGTTCGCTGAACAGGTCGACCGCCGCCTCGATGATCCTGCGCCTGGTCGCCTCAGAACGTGCCTGGCGAATCATGTCTCGCTGTCCACCTCCGGACGACGGTCGATGCCACGGGGCGTCGGCCCGCGGTCATAGCGTATCGGTGGATAGCGGCGCGGCTTTCTTGATCGCCAAAGCGCTGCGCCGACGAACGAAGGTGGTCAGGTACCCGAGCCGGTCGCTCGCCGCCAGCCCGGGGAGCACCAGCGTCCACGCGCTGTGCAGGTCGCCGAGGAAGGCGGCGGCGTCCCCAGGGTCGTTGGCCTGCCGCACGCCCAGATAGAGGTAGACCAGTACGCGCGCGATGTCCTCGGGCGTCCTGTCTGCCGCGGCGTCACCGTTCTCGATTGCGCGCAGCGCGAGCGGGGTCAACGCTTTTCGCGAGGCGTCAAAGGCGCGCCGGCGGAGTCCGTCCGTGCGGCCGACGGACTCCAACAGATTCAGGCCCGCCCGGGTGGCGGGATCCCCGATGTCTCTCAGCGCGATCGCGAAGACGATGTCGACGAGCGTTTCCATGCCGGAGTGTCGCAACGCCACGGTGTCGTCGATGATGCGGCGATTCGACTCGAGCCACTGGTCGACGATCGCCGAGGCAAGCGCGTACTTGGACCGGAAATGGTGGTACATCGCCCCTTTGGTGACGGCGGCGTCGAGCAGGATGTCGTCGAGGTTCACCAGACCGTAGGGCTTGACGGCGAACTGTTTCGCCGCAGCCCGGAGGATCTGCTGACGCGTCGCGTCGGTTCTCCGGTCGACCTGCTCGGCCACTCACGTCCTCGGTTTGCTCGCCCGCGCGTGTCGGCGGGTGGTCGGGGCCGCGGACGCCCCCGTGGCCAGTACATACTTCAGGTTACCGCCCGTCGTGCGAATCATCCAAAAAGTATGTAAAGTGCGACGGGTGATGACTTCGAGTATCTCGTTTGCCGGGCATATGCGCTGCATATGCCGGAGCGGGCGCGTCGGCGGGCACCATTCGGCCCCGCTTTCGCTCCGCCGGTTGCGATGGTACCTTCATCCGGTTGCCACGGCCTGTTCTGGCAAACCCCCTCGAATCCCTGCACAGGCCGTGGCGACCCACCTTCCCATCCCCGCGACGCATCCGTCAGGTCGTGGCCGGGTGCACGTGCTCAACGGTGCCGCCCTGGATGTGGCCATAAAACGGGCAGAACCATCACGACAGCGGCGTGTATCGACCCGCCGATCGATGAACCGACAGGCGCGAACCGAGCAACGGCGAGGTGTTTAACGAATATGTGGGATCACGAAGTCGACGTCCTCTGCGTGGGCGGGCTGGTGGGTGCACTCGCCAGTGCGGTGGTGGCCGCTGACGAAGGCGTCGACGTGCTTGTCGCCGTATCGGACGACGACGAGCGTGCTTGGCCGGCCGGGCGGGTGACCGACGAGGAGACCCTCGAGTATTTCGCCGCGCTGACGGACGGCCTGCCCACCGAGCCACTGCCTACGGATGACGTCCCGGTGCGCCCGGTCCGGCCGCTGACCGCGGCCGAACGCCGCGACCGCAAGGTCGCCCCCTTCTACGGCGGCCGGCTGCGGAAGTGGACGGAGCAGTGCCTGCTCTCGCCGTACGGACTGCTGCACACCAGGGTGTCCGACTGGCGCACCACCACCATGCGCACGCTCGACGACCGCCCGGTTCAGGTCAAGGTGGTGGGCAGGGTCACGTTGCCCGCCGGGGGCGGTGCGGTGCCGTTGGCGACGTGGCTGAACGGCGAGGCCCGCATGCGCGACATCGACATGAGGGGCGACGCGCGCCTGCAGCGGATCGTGTTCGAGGAAGGGGTGGTCGTCGGTGCGGTCTTCGACACCGCCGACGGCCTCTACGCGGTCCGGGCCAGGCACGGGATCACGCTCGCACCGCACGTCGCGCACACCGCCGCCGCGGACTACGTACGCGGCGAGGACGAGGCCGAGGTGGCGCTGGTCAGTGAGATCGGCAGCCGGTTCGCGCGAGTCGAACTGCTCGCGGCCGCTCCTCCGCCCGCGGCCATTCCTCCGGCGACGTGTTCGAGCAGTAATCGGCGGTTGCCCAAGACGCTGCGCGAATCGCGCCGCAACCGCTCCGAGACGCGGCGCTCACGGGAAGTGAACGGGCACCCGCCCTTCGGCCAGTAATCGCTCCATCTCGGGACCCGGCACCGGACGGGACAGCAGGAAACCCTGCGCCCGGTGGCAGCCGTGGTGCAGCAGCGTCCGCACGGCGATGTCGGTTTCCACGCCCTCGGCCACCAGCTCGAGGCGGAACGCCTCCGCGAGCGCGATGATCGCGCGGACGATCGCCAGATCGCCCGCGTTGGTTCCGAGATCCTGCACAAAGCTCTTGTCGATCTTGAGGGTGTCAACCGGCAGCGTCTTCAGCAGTGACAGCACGCTGTAACCCGTACCGAAGTCGTCGATGGCGACCTGGACCCCGGCCTCCTTGAGGCCAGCGAGGGTGACGCGGGTGGTGTCGATGTCCTGGACGACGACGCTCTCGGTGATCTCCAGGCAGACCGATCCGCGCTCCAGGCCGAACTCGGCCATCGCCTCGGCAACCGAGTCGACGAAACCCTCGGTCACCAACTGCACCGGGGAAACGTTGACGCGCAACACGATCTGCGCACCGACGCCGGTCGATCGCCAGCGAGCGAACTCCGCGCACGCGTTGCGCAGCACCCAGCGCCCGAGCTCACCGGCGAGGTTGATGGACTCCGCCACGCCGATGAACCGATCGGGGGAGAGCAGACCCCGGGTCGGATGCTGCCAGCGCACGAGCGCCTCGGTGGCGAGGATGTCGCCGGTGCGGATGTCGACCTCCGGCAAATAGTGCAGCACGAGGGCTCCGCCGTCGATGACGTTCTGCAGGTGCAACTCGATGTCGTTGCGCAGGGCGATTTCCTGCGACATCCGGTCGCTGAAGACCGAAATGCTGTTGCCACCGGCATTTTTGGCGCTCAGCACCGCCTGGTCGGCCCGGCTGAGTAGGTCCGACGTCGTGTCGTGGCCGGGTGTCCCGACGGCGACGCCGATGCTGATCGTCCGGGTCAGCATCTCGCCGTCGATCGAAACCCGTTCGCGCAGAACGCTTTGGAGGCGATGAGCAAGGGTTTCGGCGGCGTCGGTGGTCATCGGTATGGACGGTACGACGACGAACTCGTCACCGCCGAGGCGTGCGACGAACCTCTCCTCGTCGCCCTCCTGCAGCCGTTCGGCCAGAATTCGGATGAACCAGTCACCGGCGACGTGGCCGAGGTAGTCGTTGATCGCCTTGAGCCGGTCGAGGTCGAAGAACAGGACCGCCACCGGCCCCGGCCGGCCTGCCGCCAGGCGGCTGTCGAGATGGCCGAGGAGCGCGCGGCGGTTGTACAGACCTGTCAGGTCGTCGTGATCGGCCAGGTAGCGGAGGCGTTCCTCGGCGGCGATTCGCGCCTGTACCTGCGCGAACAGCGATGCGATCGCCTTGAGCGCATTGAGCTCTTTACCCAGCCACTCCCGTTCGCCGAACTTGACGAATCCGAGCACACCGGTGGTGACATCACCGGAGCGCAGCGGCACCTCGGCGACAGTGGCGGACCCTGGGCGGGCGACAGCCTCCGACCGGAGAATTGTGGGCTCACAAAGACGTTCGGTCTCTGCGAACACCGAGTCGCTGTCGGCGAAGTACACGATCTTCAGTGGGTCCGGCCCGGCGGAATCCGGGCGTGGCGGCCACTCGGCCACGAGTTCCGAAGCGTGAATGCGGTGATCGTGATGCCGAAGGAAGCTCACGTCGACGTCGAAGTAGGTGACCAGGTCGCCGAGTACCCGCTCGCTGACCTGCGCCGAGGTCGCCGCCGTGACGGCCATCAGGTCTGTTGCCACCGACGTCACGAGGACCTCGAGGTTTCTCGGCACGGTTGTCTCCGTTTCCGGTGTCATGCCGGTGCTGCATTGCTCAGTGCTCGGCGTCTACTACGCATCGCGGGTCGCGGCGCGATGGAGAAGCGTAGAACCAGCGCCTCGGACTCGTCGGCACCGGTGCCGGTCAACGCACGGAAACGGCGCTGCAGGTCGCCGAGTTCCTCGGCGTATGCGGGGGAGAGCTCGCGGAGTTCGCGCTCGTCGTGCGCATAGAGGAACACCGGCGACACCGGATGGGTGCCCACCCCGTGCTGCTCGGCGGCGGTCCACACGGCTTCGGTCGCGCAACCGCCCCGCAGATAATCGGTGAGAGTGCGGCCTCGGAACGTGACGACGCCGAGCGCCGCACTCGAGGTCAGCCGCTCGTAGGTGTCGTCGCCCAGTGCCGAGCCCGCCTGCCACCGGGCCAGGTTCGCCATCACCTCGCCGCGCCGCAGGATGTCGAGTTTGACCAGGTCCGTCGGCCCCAACTCCAGCATGCGGACGTCGATGCCGGTGTCGGGCGCCGGATCGCCGGGCCACCGCAGCTCGGAGAACATCTCCGAATGCAGGTGGGGGGTCAGGTACCGGATGCGGTCCGTGGCGGCGAGGATCTCGGCGGCGCGGGCCATGTCCCGAGGCTCGGTGAGCATTGTCAGGCGGCCGCCTTCGGCCTCCGCCGCCGCGGCCAACGCGTCGAGCTGCGCTGCGTCGATCGGGGTGCCGGAACCGTGGTGCCGGTTGGTCTCACGCCGCATCATCGCGGGGTAGAGGCGAGCGAGCTCGGAGTCCTCACCGTGGTGCAGGTGCACGACGGCCCGCAACGGTGTGCGCTCGTCGCCGCGCTCGAGCTCCACCTCGCCGAGGCGACGGTGCGCGGCGGCGGCGACCCGGGCGTTGAAGACGGCGGCACCCAGGGCGACGGCACTGCCGCGGTATGCGACATCCATCGCGGTGGTGGCTTCGGGCGCCACCCACAGGTGCACGGCGTCGCGCCGCGTTTCGATGTGCCACGGCTGCGAGTTGCCGCCGGACGGCGCGCGCACGGCGGCTGCGGCGACCTTCTCGGGAACCGAATCCGCTTCGACGTCGGGCATCGGATCGTCGACCGGGTCGACCGTCGGGGGGGTGGCCAGCGGATCCTCGACGAGGTCGAGGAGCGCCGCGGCGTCCATGCGCACCCGGCCGGACGGCAGCGGCTCACCGAGTCCTATCCGGCGGACGGCTTCGGTGACCGCGGTGGCACCGAGCGCGACCTCACCGGCGAGCTGTGGCCAGGTCGTGAGGCTCGTCCCCACCTCGACCAGCGACGCGGCCATCCGGGGGGACAGCGCCGCGGCGTCGAGGATGCGCAGCACGTAGGGAACCTTGTCCTTGCTGGTCAATCCCTCGAGCGCCGCGGAATCGATGTCCCCGAGCAACCCGTGCAGCAGTGGACGCGATGGATCGAGGTCGAACCGTTCGATGTCCAGCAGCCCGCGGTCGCTGGTGGCCATCAGAACCGGGAGGCGACGGGCCCGCGCGTGTTCACGCACCAGCACCTTCACGTCGAGGGAATCGCACTCCTCGACCACGACGTCGAGGCCGTCGAGGAACGTCTCGACGGTGGTCGGCGTGATGCCCTCGGACACCACCTGCACCGGTAGGTACGGATCGAGCTCGGCGATGCGCCGGGCCGCCACCACGGCCTTGTTGACGCCGACGTCCAACAGGCCGGCGGGTACCCGGTTGAGATTGGACACGTCGAGCTCGTCGAAGTCGGCGAGCCGCAGTTCCCCGCAAACACCTTGTGCGGCAAGGGTATGTGCCACCGCGTGACCGACGCTCAGGCCGATGACACCCACGCGCAGCCGGCTGAGCCGCTGCTGTTCGTCGTCGGTGATCAGGTTCCGGTTGCGATCGAGTCGCAGCCTGCGGTGCGCGCGGGGACCGAGGACGCCGACAACCGTTCGACGCCACGGGAAATACGCCCACCGCAACGGCTCGTCGGTCAGCTCGGCGCCCACGGGTGGCCGCAGTTCGGCAAGGGCCGCGCGCAGTTCCACAGCCCGGTCGACGAATTCGACTCGAGAATCGGCCCGCAGCGCTGCGAGCGTGTCGTGGTCGGCCTCGTCGGTGAGCAGCGTGGCGGTGTAGTGGTTCTGATCAGCGGGGGACAGTGTCATCAGACCGACGCAGCCGCGGCCGCGAGCTCACCCACCCCGTTCAGCTGAGCCGTCACCTGCCGCGTCTCCGCGAAGAACGTCGAAACCTGCTTGGCATCGGCGTGATTGGCGAATGTACGCCGGTCCCACCACATCATCTTCGTCTGATAACGCGCGTCCGGATATGGCGTGGCGGGAATCTTGGCGGCCAGGACGCCACCGGAGGATAACCAGCGATTAAGCACATAAGCGGCGGCCGTCGCGACGGCGAATTGCGCGTCGAGCAAGACCATGGAATGCAGCGGCATACGGGCCAGGACGTCGGTGAGTGCCCGGCTCTGTTCAGGGTCGTCACTCACCCACGCCGATTTCATTTCCACCACGCCGAACGCAAGACGATCGCCCACCATTTTGCGCACGGCGTCCAGCCCGGGCTGACCGCTCCACTCGACCACTGCGTGGCACTGGTCGACCGCCGTGTACGGGCCCTTGGCGCGAAGACCGCCGACGACCTCTCCCGCCTCGTTGATGCCGGCGCAGAACAGCGCGGTGTCGTCCCCACGCTCGAGGGCCGTCGTGTCCAGCGCCCGCTCCACTCCGTGCTTCTGGTAGCTGAGCTGTGCGCCGCGAACATAATCGGCCCACAGTTCGGGCTCGGTCGAGGGGTGGGCCACCACGATCGTGCACTGGCTCGCGGCATCCCACCAGCTGGGGCTTCGTTCCAGTTCGAAGAGCCGGGGAGCGAGGGTGTCTAGCTGGGGAGCAGTCATAGGTGTCCGTCCTTCGGGCAGCCGCCGTAGGGGGTTGGGGACGGCTGGTCGTGGTGCGCGTCACGCGGTGTTGCGAATACGCGGACTTGAGTATCCCGCCCAAGGTGGGTTCTATTCCAGCTAGCGAGAAAATCTTGTCCAGTATTGCGTTATGGGTACATACCCAGGATCTCGGATTGTGCACGCGACTTCAGTTATGGCAATCGGTCAATAGCCTGTCTTCGCAGGTTGTTTGTCCGTAGCTCGTATCCGGCGAACTTTGCGATTGCACCGACCCCGATTTCGCCGGCATGAGGGGTCCGTGGACGGTTTCGGGCTGTTTGCCGGTGTGTCGAGGTTGTGACGGTCGTCACCATGCCGGTTTGCCGTCTGTGGGATCGTGGTGCCGGCCGCGCACCGCCGGACTCGTCGCACCCCTCGCGGCGGCCGGAGAAAGCCCCCGGTGTGACGGCGATCGGAGGTGTTCGCGCACTGGTCGGGTGCGGCGTGAAACGTCGTCGCGGACTCCGCTGACAACGGTTCGGGCTCGGCGATCGGGCGCTCCCTCCCTGGCGACCCGACGACTTTGCCAGGAGTGGCTGTCCGTGGCGCGCTCTCGCGTCCCCGGTGCGCGCGCAGGCCATGCCGAGCCGTGTTTTCACGTCGTGACCGACATGCGTCGACAGCGACACGGGTGCGGCCATCGCCGCGATCCTGGTTGCTCGGCGATTCGGCCCCGGTGCGTGGTCGTCGGTGGTGCTGCGTGCGATTCGCGGGCGTTTCGGGCGTCGCCGACCGACCCGGGCCGGGCCGCGTCCTAGCCGTCAATATCGCGGGATAGTTGCGCAGGGTAATACTTCGAGCTTGCTCGGCCTATTCCTGAGGAAGTCGGCGGAAAGCCCGTGCCACCTCGGTCGCGGTGAAATGCGCGCCCGGTGTCGCCGCAGCGCATTCGTACCGGATCCGATGCGAACGCCCCGACGCGCGATGTGCGCCTCTATCACGAACGCGCAAATGCAGCGGGCGAAGAATTGGCGGGCCCACGTGAATAGGTCGAATATCGGGCCATTCTGGCAAACTTGGTACTCGCCTTATCCGGGCGGATCCCGGCGCGCCGGTGTGCCCAGCGTCGTGTGAGGCGCGGGCGAACCGTAGGGTGCGACGTGTGGCGCGCCGGCGCCGGAGAGGAGCACCCGTGAAGACCTTCAATGGACTCGACGAGTTCGCGGCGGCCGAGGGCGCCGAGCTGGGGCCCACCGAATGGCTGGAGATCACGCAGGACCGGGTGAACCTGTTCGCCGACGCCACCGATGATCATCAGTGGATACACGTCGATCCGGAGAAGGCGGCCAACGGGCCGTTCGGCGGCACCATCGCCCATGGATTGCTGACGTTGTCCCTGCTGCCCCACTTCAGCCACCAGCTCTACACGGTCGACAACATCAAGATGGCGATCAACTACGGCTACAACAAGGTTCGCTTCATCAACCCCGTCAGGGTGGGGGCCAGGCTGCGGGCGCGCGGGGAGATCACCAAGGTGGACCGCCTCGACGGCGCCGTCCAGGCGACCACCACGATCACCGTGGAGATCGAGGGAGCCGAGAAGCCGGCCGCCGTCGCCGAGTCGATCGTCCGCTTTCTCGGCTGACCATCCTGGCACCGGGGCCTCCCCGCGCAGCCGCATCCACGTGATCCGGGTGGCGGCGGGGCCGGGCGGGCGGCGCTGCCGTCGTCGCCTCAGAACTGCGTCGAGCCCAGGTCCACGGCGATCGACGCGGCCGTGACATAACGGGATTCGTCGCTCGCCAGCCAGCAGGCGGCGTCCGCGATGTCCTCGGGCTGGGCGATGTAGTCCGGCAAGAACGGCGTCACCATCGACTGCAGCGGCGGGTTCGTCGCGTACGCCGTTTCCAGCGCAGACACCATGTCACCGGTGCCCATCGGGGTGTTCACCGCGCCGGGATGAAGGCTGTTGACCCTGATCTTGTGCTTGCCCAGTTCGGCGGCGAACGCCCGCGCCATCCCCGTCACGGCATGCTTGCTGGCGGTGTAGTGAATCATGAACGGCTGCATCTTCAGTCCCGCAGCCGAACTGATCAGGATGATGCTGCCGCCGCGGCCACCGTCGATGATCTTGTGTGCGCCGGCCATCACGGTGTTCCAGGTGCCGGTCACGTTGATGTCGATGACGTCTCGGAAGTCCTCGGGGGTGATGGCGTCCCACACCTGTGGTGCGGACACGCCCGCGTTGGCGACGATCACGTCGAGTCGGCCGAACTCTGCGAAGCCGGCGTCGACGACCTCGTTGAGCGCGTCGACGTCGCGGACGTCGGCGACCGAAGAGATGATCCGGCGGCCGGTCTCCTCGACGAGGCGCACCGTTTCGGCGAGGTCGTCGGGCGTGGCGGGATCGTAAGGGACACAGGGCGGAAGCTTGTCCGCGATATCGACGGCGATGATGTCGGCACCCTCGGTCGCCATCCGGACCGCGTGCGCGCGCCCCTGGCCGCGGGCCGCGCCGGTGATGAAGGCGACCTTCCCGGTGAGTCGCCCGGTCATGAGTTCGCTCCCGCCCGCTGCGCCGCCTTCACGAGCCCGCCGCCGATGATGAGACGCTGGATCTCACTGGTGCCCTCGTACAGCCGTAGCAATCGGACGTCACGGTATATCCGCTCGACCGGAACCTCGCGCATGTAGCCACTTCCTCCGTGGATCTGAACCGCCAGATCGGCGACCTGGCCGGCCATCTCGGTGCAGAACACCTTCGCCGCCGACGGGGCGATGCGGCGGTCCTCTCCGGTCACCCACTGGCGAGCGGCGTCGCGTACCAGGGCGCGGCCGGCCATCACCCCGGTCTGTTGATCGGCCAGCATCGCCTGCACCAGTTGGAAGTTCCCGATGGGTTGCCCACCCTGGGTCGCGGTGGCGGCGTAGGCGACGGATTCGTCGAGCGCGCGCTGCGCCGCGCCGACGGCCAGTGCGGCGATGTGCACGCGCCCCCGCGCCAATGACGTCAACGCCGCCCGGTATCCGATGTCCTCGCTGCCGCCCACGAGCGCGGAAGCCGGAACGCGGACGTCGGTGAAGTTCACGTCGGCCGTCCACGCGCCTTCCTGTCCCATCTTGGCGTCCTTGACGCCGACCTCGACACCGTCGGCGTCGGCGGGCACGAGGAACACCGCGATACCGGCGCCCTGGTCGTCGGCGGGCCGGGTGCGAGCGAAGACGACGAACAGGTTCGCGGTCGGGGCGTTGGTGATGAAACGCTTCTGTCCGTTGATCACCCACCCGGCCTCGTCATCGGAGCCGTCGCGTACGGCCTTGGTGCGCAGTCCGGCGGGGTTGGACCCGGCGCCCGGTTCGGTCAGCGCGAACGAGGCGACGACGTCACCGGAGGCGATGCCCTCCAGCCACCGCTGCTTCTGCTCGTCGGTGCCGAAGCCCACCAGCACCTGCCCCGCGATGCCGTTGTTGGTGCCGAACATGGAGCGCAGCGCCAGCGACGTGTAGCCGAACTCCATGGCCAGCTCGACGTCCTGCGTCAGGTCCAGCCCGAGACCACCCCATTCCTGCGGGATCGCGTAGCCGAACAGCCCCATCTTCTTCGCTTGCTCACGCAGGTCGTCGGGGACCTTGTCCTCGGCCAGGATCTCGGACTCCCGCGGAACCACCGCGGTCCTGACGAAATGCCTTGTCTGCGCGAGAATTTCGCGGAAATCCTCGTCACTGACTTCGCTCATCGACGACCTCCAGTCGGGTGGGGCGGCCCCCGGGGTGGCTGGCCGCCAATATCGTATATGAAATATGATTCGTGCCGACCGGGCCCCTCGGAGGCCCCGATGAGTCAGGTAGGTGATCGAGTGTCGTTGCTGACCGGACAGACCGCGGTTGTGACAGGCGGGGCCCAGGGGTTGGGCTTCGCGATCGCCCAGCGCTTCGTCGCCGAAGGCGCGCGGGTGGTGCTCGGCGACCTGGACCTCGAGGCCACCGAGGCCGCGGCCGAACGCCTCGGCGGTGCCGAGGTGGCCACCGCGGTGCGGTGTGACGTCACCCGGGCCGACGAGGTGGATGCGCTCGTCAGGGCCGCGGTGGAACGCTTCGGCGGTCTCGACGTCATGGTCAACAACGCCGGTATCACGCGCGACGCCACCCTGCGCAAGATGACCGAGGAGCAGTTCGACCAGGTGATCGCCGTGCACCTCAAGGGCACCTGGAACGGGCTCAAGTCGGCCGCCGCGATCATGCGCGAGAACAAGCGCGGTGCGATCGTCAACATGTCGTCGATCTCCGGCAAGGTCGGGCTCGTCGGGCAGACCAACTACTCCGCGGCCAAGGCCGGCATCGTCGGGATGACGAAGGCCGCGGCGAAGGAACTCGCCCACCTCGGTGTGCGGGTCAACGCGATCCAACCCGGTCTCATCCGGTCTGCGATGACCGAGGCGATGCCACAACACATCTGGGATCAGAAGCTCGCCGAGGTGCCGATGGGCCGTGCCGGTGAACCCGACGAGGTTGCGAAGGTGGCGCTTTTCCTGGCCTCGGACCTGTCGTCCTACATGACCGGCATCGTGCTGGAAGTCACCGGCGGACGGCACATCTGATGCGTGAGACCGTCATCTGCGAACCCGTCCGCACGCCGATCGGGCGCTACGGAGGCATGTTCAAGGACCTCACCGCGGTCGACCTCGCGGTGGCGGCGCTGTCCGGTCTGCTCGACCGTACAGGCATCGAGCCGGCGGCGGTCGACGACGTGATCCTCGGGCACTGCTATCCCAGCAGCGAGGCGCCGGCCATCGGGCGGGTGGTGGCGCTCGACGCCGGTCTGCCCGTGACCGTGCCGGGTATGCAGATCGACCGTCGGTGCGGTTCGGGTCTGCAATCGGTGATCCAGGCCTGCCTGCAGGTCGGCAGCGGCGCGAACGACGTGGTGATCGCCGGTGGCGCGGAGAGCATGAGCAATGTCGCCTTCTACTCGACTGATATGCGGTGGGGCGGCGCCCGTGGCGGCGTGGCCGTCCACGACGCCCTCGCTCGCGGCAGGACCACCGCCGGTGGGCGGCGCCACCCCGTCCCGGGCGGCATGCTGGAGACCGCCGAGAACCTGCGCCGCGAGTACGGCATCGGCCGGGCCGAGCAGGACGAACTGGCGGTCGCCTCGCACCAGCGGGCGGTCGCCGCGCAGAAGAACGGCGTCTTCGCCGAGGAGATCATTCCGGTGACCGTGCGCACGCGGCGTGGCGACGACGTCATCGACACCGACGAACATCCGCGCGCGGACACGTCCACGGAGAGCCTCGCCCGGCTCACACCGATTCTGGCGAAACAGGATCCGGAGGCGACGGTCACCGCGGGCAATGCCAGCGGGCAGAACGACGCCGCGTCGATGTGTCTGGTCACCACACCCGAGAAGGCCGCGGAGCTCGGGCTCACGCCACTGGTCAGGTTGGTGTCGTGGGGCCTGGCCGGGGTGGCGCCGCATGTGATGGGGATCGGACCGGTGCCCGCCACCGAGGTCGCGCTGGCGAGGGCGGACCTCGAGTTGTCGGACATCGACCTCATCGAACTCAACGAGGCGTTCGCCGCGCAGGCGCTCGCCGTCAT
Organism: Mycolicibacterium litorale; assembly: GCF_010731695.1. NCBI lineage: Bacteria > Bacillati > Actinomycetota > Actinomycetes > Mycobacteriales > Mycobacteriaceae > Mycobacterium > Mycolicibacterium litorale. The sequence continues at coordinate 2,653,636 of NZ_AP022586.1, read as the reverse complement.
GCGCGAGTGGAAGTTGACCGACCGCGACATGGAGCGCACCAACGTGCACGGTTCGGGCATCTCGCTGGGACATCCGGTGGGCGCCACCGGTGGGCGGATGCTCGCCACGCTGGCCCGCGAGCTGACCCGGCGCCAGGCCCGCTATGGGCTGGAGACGATGTGCATCGGCGGCGGACAGGGTCTGGCCGCGATCTTCGAGCGGGTGGCCTCGTGACGCGCCTCGCCCAGACCCTGGGTCTGACCGAGTTCCAGACCGAGATCATCTCCACGGTCCGGCAATTCGTGGACAAGGAGATCATCCCGAACGCGCAGGAACTCGAACACGCCGACACGTACCCGCAGGCCATCGTCGACGCGATGAAAGACATGGGTCTGTTCGGCCTGATGATCCCCGAGGAGTACGGGGGACTGGGCGAGTCGCTGCTCACCTACGCGCTGTGCGTGGAGGAACTGGCCCGTGGCTGGATGAGCGTCTCCGGCGTGATCAACACCCACTTCATCGTCGCCTACATGATCCGCCAGCACGGCACCGATGCGCAGAAGCAGCGCTTCCTGCCGCGGATGGCCACCGGTGAGACCAGGGGCGCGTTCTCGATGTCGGAACCCGAACTGGGCTCCGACGTCGCGGCAATCCGTACGCGGGCACGGCGCGACGACTCGGGCGGTTATGTCATCGACGGCCAGAAGATGTGGCTGACCAACGGCGGCAGCTCGACGCTGGTCGCCGCGCTGGTCCGCACCGACGAGGGCGCCGACAAACCGCACCGCAACCTGACGGCGTTCCTCGTCGAGAAGCCGACGGGGTTCGGGGAGGTCGCGCCCGGCCTGACGATTCCCGGCAAGCTGGACAAGCTGGGGTACAAGGGAATCGACACCACCGAGCTGATTTTCGACGGCTACCGTGCGAGCGCCGAGGACGTGCTCGGTGAGAAGCCCGGTCAAGGCTTCGTCCAGATGATGGACGGCGTTGAGGTCGGCAGGGTCAACGTGTCGGCGCGGGCCTGCGGAGTGGGGCTGAGGGCGTTCGAACTCGCGGTGCGCTACGCCCAGCAGCGCGAGACGTTCGGCAAACCGATCGCCGAGCACCAGGCGATCGCCTTCCAGCTGGCCGAGATGGCGACGAAAGTCGAAGCCGCACATCTGATGATGGTCAACGCCGCCCGGCTCAAGGACTCCGGCGAGCGCAACGACGTCGCCGCCGGCATGGCCAAATACCTTGCCAGCGAATTCTGCGCCGAGGTGACCCAGCAGAGCTTCCGCATCCACGGCGGCTACGGCTACTCGAAGGAGTACGAGATCGAGCGGCTCATGCGCGATGCGCCGTTCCTGCTGATCGGCGAGGGCACCAGCGAGATCCAGAAGAACATCATCAGCAAGCGTCTGCTCGCCGACTACCGGATCTGACATGACCGCACCCGATTTCGCGGCCCGGCCCCAACTGTCCGAGGACATCGCCCGGTTCGTCCGACGGCGGATCTTCGACGGCACCTATCCGGCAGGCGGGTACATCCGGCTCGAGCAACTGGCCGGTGAACTCGGCGTCAGCGTCACACCGGTGCGTGAGGCACTGTTCGAGCTGCGCGCCGAAGGCCTTCTGGCGCAACAACCCCGGCGGGGGTTCGTGGTGCTGCCGGTCACCGGCCGCGATATCGCCGATGTGTCGAACGTGCAGGCGTACGTCGGCGGCGAGCTGGCCGCGCGCGCGGCGCTACACATCACCGCCGATCAGGTGCGGGACCTCACCGCCATCCAGGACGCGCTCGAAGAGGCGTACACGCGCCACGACGGGGAAGCGGCGGTCCGGCTCAATCACGAGTTCCACCGGGCGATCAACGTCGCGGCGGACTCCCCGAAGCTGGCCCAGATGATGTCGTTGATCACCCGGTACGCACCGGAGTCGGTGTTCCCGACCATCGAGGAATGGCCGCAGGAGTCGGTGCGCCACCACCGGCAACTGCTCGCCGCGCTGGAGAACCACGATGCGGACCTGGCGCGCGCCGCGATGTCGGAGCACCTTGCGGCGGGCGCGGCACCGCTCATCGACCACCTCAGGGCACGCGGCGTGGTCCAGTAGCCGCGGTGAGCAGCTCACGCAGCGCCCGGACGTCCACCTTGCCGGTGGCCCTGCGGGGGACTGCCGCGTCGTCGTCGACCACCAGCCACACCGTCGGTACCTTGAACGCGCTCAGCCGCGCGCGGGCCTCGGCGCGCAGCTGGTCGACCGGACGCCGCGAGACCACCATCGCGCCGACGGCGTTGGACACGTCCGTGACGAAGGCACCCGCCACCCCGTCGATGGTCCGCAGCGCCTTCTCGACCTCGCTGGGATAGACGGTGGCGCCGCTGACCTTGAACATGTCGTCGGAACGGCCGTGGTAGAAAAGGAATCCGTCATCGTCGAGGCGGCCGAGGTCGCCGGTCGGGTACCAGCCGTCGGCGGTGAACACCTCTTCGCGGCCACGCCGGCAGACTCCGCGCATGACATGCGGGCCGCGCAGCTGGATCTCGCCGATGACGCCGCCACTCACCGGCGCACCTGATTCGGTGTCGGTGATGCGGACCTGCATCCCCGCGAAGGGGCGGCCACAGCTACCCCACGCCGAGCGCGGCATGTCGGTGTCGGCGCGGTAGCCACAGTACGGTCCGAACGCCTCGGTCATCCCGAACAGCGTGGCCCGCGCGCCCGGGTCACTGCGGTCCTGCGGCGGTAGCAGTGCCTCCAGACTGCCCGGCCGCAGCGACGACAGGTCCGCGCTGACCGAAGCCGGATGACGCGCAAGCGCTTCGGCCTGATCTGGCCACCCGCGGAACAGGGTCACCCGCTCCCGCTCGAGCAGGCGAAGCGTGGTGTCGGCCTGCGGGATCTCTTCGGTCACCAGCGTCGCGCCGGCCAGCAGCGCCGAGAGCACACCGCTGCCGAACCCACCCACCCAGAAGAACGGCATCGGCAGATACAGCCGGGTCTCCGCCGTGATGCACCGAGCGTCCAGCCCGGAACGCACCGCCGCCAGTGCGTTGCCGTGGGAGTGCATGACCCCTTTTGGCGGTCCACTGCTGCCGGAGGTGAACATGACGACGAACAGGTCGCTGGGAGTGACCGCGTCGGTGAGCGCGTCGACGATGCGGGTGGCGCGCTCGGAAACCGGTGCGGTCACGGCCTGTTCGGCGGTCCACACCGCTCGCAGCGCGGGCAGCGCGGCGCGGTGCGCTTCCAGGTCGTCGAGGTAGCGACGGCCCCGGAACTCCGGCACGCTGATCAGCACCCGTACCGATGCGGTGCGCAGTTGTGCGGCCAATTCGGGCGGGGCGAGCAGTGTGCTGAGCGGCACGAGGACGGCCCCGATCCGGGTGAGCGCCACGGCGATCTGCACCCATCGCACGCTGTTGGGCATGATCAACCCCACCCGGGTGCCCTTGCCGACGCCGGCCTCGATGAACGCCGCCGCGAGATCGATTGTGGTGACGTGGAGTTGACCGTAGGTGATACGAGCGTGCGGGTCGATCACGGCGACGGAGGTGGGATCGCGTTCGGCGCGCAGCCGTACCAGGCGGTCCACGGTGTCGGTGCCACACCGGACGGGGTCAGTCATCGAAGACCTCGGCGAGCGCCGCCAGGTCCACCTTGCCGCTGGAGCGCAGCGGCACCTCACACCGCCGCAGCACGGCGAACCTCCTGGGCACCTTGTACGGTGACAGTTCGGTGCGGAGCCGCTCGCGCACCGCCGCCTCGTCGAACGTCGCGCCGTCGTCGAGCACGACCACCGCCGCCACGATCCGCCCCCGCTCCGCGTCGGGCAGCCCCATCACATGGGCGGTGCCGCCCGTGACCCGAGCCAGGGCGGCTTCGACTTCGGCGGCCGCCACGTGGGCGCCCGCGGTCTTGATCATCGAATCGCGGCGTCCGACGAAGTACACGTACCCATCCCCATCGGTGCGCGCCAGGTCGCCGGTGTGGAACCAGCCGTCGGCGTCGAAGCATTCCTCGCGGGAGCGCCGGTGGTAGCGCAGCATGAGATACCGCCCACCCAAGCACAATTCGCCCACCGTTACGATCGGCACCGGCGCACCGCTCTCCGGGTCGACGATGCGGATGCCGAACCCCGGTGCGGGCTTACCGAAGGAACCTCTGCGGTGTTCGGGTTGATCGCTCAAGTCACCGCTGAGCAGAACGACGCTGCCCGCCTCGGTGAGGCCCAGCATGTTGTGCCGCAGCTCGGGATCGGCCGGGCGGGTGTCCGGCGCCATGATCGGATAGAGGTTGCCGCGCCGCAGGGTCGACAGGTCGCGGCCCACGAAGGTCGGGTCGCGGGTGAGATGCGCGATTCCGGCGGCGAATCCGTTGGTGACAGTGGGCCGTTCGGTTTCGATCAGGTCGAGGGTCCGCGCGGCGTCCGTCGCGTTCGAGCAGACCAGCGTGGCGCCGGCGGTCATGGTGGCGAGCAGCCCGAACGCGAATCCGCCGATCCAGAAGAACGGGGAGTTGCAGAACAGTGTGTCGGTGGCGTCGAGGTGGCGGATCGCATTGAGGTTGCGCTGATGGGTGAGCATGGCGGCGTGCGTGTGGATCGCACCTTTGGGCGCACCGGTGGAGCCCGAGGTGTAGACGATCGCCAGCACATCCGCACCGTCGACGTCGTCCTCGAGCGGGCCGAGGTCGGACTCGCCGGCCCCGGCACCGTCGGCGTCGATCAGCACATGACGCAGCTGCGGTACCGCGGCGCTGAACAGCCGCCGGCCGGTGGGCGGTTCGGCGCCGAGGATCTGCGACAACTGCCGGACGTAGTCGTGCGACCGGTAGGAGACCGCGGTGAGCAGGATCTCGACGTCGCTGTCGCGGAGTTGGGCGTGCAGTTCGGCCGTGGTCGCCATCGTCGGGAACGGCACCACCACCGCACCGATGCGTGCAACCGCCAGCGTGGCCACCACGAATCGGGCGCCGTTGGGGTACAGCACACCGACATGGCTGCCCTTGCCGGCGCCCAGCGCCACCAGGCGCCGGGCCAGCTGCGCCGACCGGCGGTCGGCAGCGGCGTAGCCCAGTCGTTCATCGTCACAGACGAGGAGGGGATGGTCTGCGCGGGCCTGCGCCTGCTGCCCCAGCAGCGCGGGCACAGTTGTCGGGTCAGCCGACACGCTCTGCCTGACCGCTGAAGTGGCGCCGTACCGCCTGCAGGTCGGCCTTGCCGGACGCAGTGCGGGGGATGGCGTCGACGACGGCGATCTCGGTAGGGATCTCGTATCCGGACAACCGGTCGCGCAGGTACTCGGTCAGCTCGCCGGTGTCGGCGGGTGCCCGGAGTTCGACCATCGCCACCGGGGTCTCACCGAGGCGGACGTCGGGCCTGCCGACCACCGCGGCGCCCTGTACGGCGGGATGGCCCTCGAGCGCGGTCCGCACGTCGTCGGGCATGACCTTGAACCCGCCGCGGATGATGGCCTGATCGGCCCGCCCGAGGATCCACAGGAAGCCGTCGGCGTCGATGCGCGCGAGGTCGGTGGTGCGGATCCACTCGGTGCCGGGGCCGAGCTGGGCCGGTTTCACCTCGAGCAGACCGGGCTGATCGGGTCCGAGTACGGCGCCGTCCTCGGCGACGACCCGCAGCTGGGCGCCCGGGTTGGCCCGGCCCACACTGCCGCGCTTGTCCCGCCAGTGGCGCCGGTGGTCCGCCAACGTCCACCCTGCGACGCCACCCCCGAATTCCGTTGCGGCATACGAGGTGAGCACCGGTACGCCGAACCGCTCGGTGAACGCGTCGGCGTCGTCGGCGGACAGCGGGGCGGTGCCGGAGGTGACGGCCTGCAGGCCGGCCAGATCGTCGCGCCGCAGATCGGAGTCGAGCACCGTCCGAAGCGCCGCGGGCACCAGCGACACCGCCTTGGGCCGGTGGGTGCGCACGGCGCGGGCCCACCGGGTGAGCTCGAACCGTTCCAGCAGCACGAACGGGCGGGCCTCCGCGATGCACAGCAGGACGCGGAACACCCCGCCGATGTGGACGAGCGGCGAGTTGACGATCGCGACACCCCGGCGAGGCGACGCCGGCGCGATCGCCTCGTCAGGGTCCGGGCCGATGACGCTGCGGGCGAGCATGTCGTAGGTGAGGTCCACACGTTTGGGTGGTCCGGTGGTGCCACTGGTCAGCATGCGCACCGCCACACCCGGTCGGCTGCCGGGGTCGGGGATCGCGCCGGTGCGGACCACTCGCGGCGCGGAGTCGAGAGTGGTGATCTCCACGCGGGTGCCGTGGACATCGGGGTCGACGAGCGCGGCGAGGTCCTCGGGCGTCCCGACGAGGAGCGGTAATCCGAGCGTGGAGATGTCGGTCCGGATACGGGCATCGCCGCGTGCCGGGTTGATCACCACCACGGTCGCGCCGGCGGCCAGCACCCCCAGCAGTGCGCCGACGTGAACGGGGCTGTTGCGCAGCATGACCCCGATCTGCGGTGGTCCGTCCTCGCGGCGTTCGCCGGCCACGTCGCCGATCAGGGCGGCCAGGGTGCCCAGTTGCCCCCAGCTGTGCCAGCGGTCCTCGTATTCCAGCGCCTGGGCCTCGGGTTGCAGCGACAGCACGTCGGTGATGCGCCGGGACAGCGGGTACATCAGCGGATCCTCGGGTCGGCCTTCGGAATGGCTGCGCCCGCGGCGAGTTCGGCCTGCCCGAGGGGGTTGCCCAGCCGGGTGTAGATCAGGCCCTGTTCCATGGCGGCGCGGTACGGTCGGTCCAACGACTCCCAGATCGCCTTGACGGTGCCCTGGGTGGCCGACGGCGGCTTGGCGGCGATCGTCGCCGCGATCTCGTGGGCGCGCGCCCACAGTTCGTCGCGCGCCACCACCTCGGTGACCAGACCGATCCGCAGCGCCGTCCCCGCCCCCACGCGTTCATCGTTGCCGAGCAACGCGATTCGCAACGTCTCACCGAGGCCGACGCGCCGCATCAGCCCGACCGGTTCCAGCGCGCAGACCAGACCGGCGCTGACGTGGGAGTCGAAGAACGTCGCATCGTCGGAACAGACCACCACGTCGGCCTCGTTGACGAAGTAGAACGCGCCCGCGGTGCACATGCCCTGGACGGCGCACACCACCGGCTTCCACATCTTCTGCCACTTCGGACTGAGCAGTTCACCGGGATCCTCGTGGTTCCAGACGTTGTCGGGCTGCCCGTAGGAAGAGGTGACGTCCAGCCCGGCGCTGAACGCCCGGTCGCCGGCGGCCCGCAGCACGACGGCGTGCACCGACTCGCGGTGCTTCACCAGGCGCCAGGCCCGCTGCATCTCCTCGCACATCGTGCGGTTGAACGCGTTGAGCCGCTCGGGGCGGTTGAGCGTGATGGTGGCGACATGGGCGGTGTCGTCGACGTCGAACAGGATGGTCTCGAAGGTCATCGGCCGTCCTATCGACACTGCCAGTCGGGGGCGCGCTTCTCGACGAACGCCCTCGGTCCCTCGAGCGCGTCCTCGGTGCGGACCACCCGCTCCCGGAACGCCTCGGCCAGGATCTCCGCTTCGTGCAGCGGGAGGTCGAGGGTCTTGTGGATGGCCAACCGGGTGCCACGGACGGCCAGGGGCGCGTTGGAGTTGACGATGTCGGCGATCTCGTGGGCGCGTTCGAGCAGGCGGTCGTGAGGGACGACCTCGGTGACCATGCCCAGCTCGTAGGCGCGCTGCGGGCTCATCCGTTCGTGTCTGCCGGTCAGGGCCATTCGCAGGGCCACGGTCCGCGGGAGAACCCTTGCCAGACGTACCATCTCGCGTGCGGCGACCAGGCCGATGCTCACGTGCGGGTCGAAGAACTGCGCGCGGTCCGACGCGATGACGATGTCGCAGGTGGTGACCCAGTCCAGTCCGGCGCCGCAGCACAACCCGTTGATCGCCGCGATCACGGGTTTGGCCATGCGGCGGAACGGGGGAGTGCCCTCCTGGGGTGCCTCCCACTGGTCGTAGGTCGACAGGTACGGGCGATCGTAGAGCACCTTGCCGTCACCGGGGATCTCCTTGACGTCGGCGCCGGTACAGAAGGCGCGTCCGGTGCCGGTGACGATGAGCAGCCAGACGTCGTCGTCGTTCTCCGCGGCCTCGTAGGCCGTGCGCAGTTCGGTGATCATGTGCGGGCTGAGCGCGTTGAGTGCTTCGGGCCGGTTCAGTGTGATCGTGGCCTTGTGGCCGTCGGCCTCGTACTTGATCGTGTCGAACGACATGGCTGACATCGTCTTCCCTTCACCGGCCGTGGAAATCGGGTGTGCGGCGCTCCCGGAACGCTGCCAGCCCTTCCTTGAAATCGGAGGTGCGGCAGGAAAGTTCGAGATTGAACAGCTCCTGGGTCATGGTCTGCTCCAAGGTGGTGTGCTGTCCGTGGTGAATGGCCTGTTTGGCCAGGCCCAGCGCCACCGTGGGGCCGGCCGCCAGCTGGGCCAGCAGCCCGTTCACCATCGCGTCGAGCTCGTCTCGTGGCACCGCCTGGTGGATCAGGCCCCAGTCGGCGGCGACGGCGGCGCCGACCTTCTCGCCGAGCAGCAGCATCCGCTTGGCGCGCGCGACGCCGATCAACCGGGGGAGCAACCACGAAGCCCCGGAATCCGGGCTGAAGCCGCGACAGGTGAACGGCTCCCAGAAGACCGCGTCCTCGGCGGCCACCGCGAAGTCGGCGACCAGCGCCAGATTGCAGCCGAGGCCCACCGCCCAGCCGCGGACACTGCACACCACAGGCAGATGGATGTGATGGACGAGTTCGACGACGCGGTGCGACGTGTGCGGGATGCGGCGCACCAGATCGGCCGTGCGCGGGCGCTCGTGTGTGCCCGCGTTGGTGGCCAGCCAGTCGGCGCCGGCGCAGAAATCGTCGCCGACCCCCGTGATGTGCAGCGCGCGCAGCGTGTCATCGGTGGCGGCTGCGGTCAGAGCCTCGATGAGCGCGTAGGTCATACTGTGCGTCAACGCATTTCGCCGTCCGGGACGGTCGAGGGTGAGGTGCAGCACCGCACCCTCGCGGTGGGTGCGTACCGAGCCGTCGTCGCTCACCGTTCGGTCGTCTCTCTCTCGGATTACGGTTGGCCATACAGTAGGCAATTCGATTGATATCCTGTACAAGTTAGCAAGTAATGCCGGTGCGCGGAACGGATCGGACCGACGAGAGGCGGCGGATGGACCAGCCCGTAGTCCGGTTCGGTGAACAGCCGCTGGCCCAGACGGTCGCCGCAGCCGCTGCACTCCGGCGCGTGACCGGTGTGCTGCTGGCGCTCGAGCACCCGCACCCCGCCGTCGACGAGATGACCGCCCGGCTGGCCACGTGGGAACGCGAACTGAGCGCGGTCGCGCCGGCCGACGCCGCACCCCGCGTCGGCGACGACCTCGGTGACGAGCGTCGGGTGTATCTCGATCACGCCTACGACTGCGGGGCGTTCAACCCCTGCTTCCCGGCCTACCGCCTCGACCACATCGACGGGACCGCAGCAGCGGGCCGGGTGAGCTTCCCGCTGCCCTACGAGGGTCCACCGGGGCTGGTCCACGGCGGTTTCCTGGCGGTGTTCTTCGACTGCGTCATCCAGCACCACAACTGCGCAACCGGGCTTTCCGGTAAAACCCGGTCACTGAACCTGACCTACCGCAGGCCCACGCCGTTACTGACGGAGCTGCGGTTCGAGATCGAGAGGACCACCGCCGAACGCGGGATCACGTCCATTGCACACCTACGCCTCGAGGACGAGCTGCTGTGCACGGGGGAGGCCACCACGGTGGCGCTGCCGCCCGAGCGGCTCGTCGGGGCGCGGTTCGGGGCGCGGCGGCCGCAGAGCCGACCGGCCACAGGGAAGGAACCAGCGCCATGACGGCGATCTCCGATGACCGTGTGCTCCTCGACGTCGACCGCGAGAAGCGGATCGCGACGATCACGCTCAACAACCCCGCGCAACGCAACTCCTATGACGCGGCGATGCGCGAGACGCTCGCGAGCCACCTCGACACCGTCGCCGAGGACGACGATCTGACCGTCGTGCTGTTGCGCGGCGCCGAAGGGGTGTTCAGCACCGGCGCCGACATGAACAACGCGTACGGCTGGTATGGCGGACAAGAGCACGGTGAGGCACCTGCCAGGACCCGGCCGAGCCAGCGCAGGCGGCTCGCCGTGGACCGCAAGTCGTTCGGCTTCTACCACGATCTGCTGGGTTTCCCGAAGGTGACGGTCGGCGAGATCAGCGGCTTCGCACTCGGCGGCGGTTTCGAGATGGCACTGATGACCGACATCTCGGTGATCGGCCGTGACACCAGGATCGGCATGCCCGCGACCCGCTTCCTCGGACCCGCGCTCGGCAGCCTGCACATGTTCTTCCATCGGCTCGGTCCGGTGCTGGCCCGCCGACTGCTGTTGACCGGCGACATCATCGAGGCAGGCGCTGTCGAGCACCTCGGGGTGTTCACCGAAACCTGTGCCGCCTCCGCCGTACCCGCCCGCGCGCGCTACTGGGCAGAGAAGGCCGCGAAGATGCCTGCCGACGGCGTCGTGATCGCCAAAGAGGCGTTCCGCCTGGTCGAGCAGAGCCAGGCCTATCAGGGCGAGGAGGTGGCCGGCTACCTGTTCCACGCCTACGGGACCAACCTGCAGTTCGCCCCCGGTGAGTTCAACTTCGTCAAGACCCGTGCCCAGCACGGAACGAGAGAGGCGTTCCGGCTGCGTGACGAGCACTTCCACGTGCCCGAACCCGACGTCGAGTGACCCCTGGCGGTAGTGCGGTCGCCTTACAACTGATACCGTTTCTGTAAACACCGCCAGTTTGCACCCGCCGCCGTGACGGCCTGACACACCGAGGTCGAGAACATGTCCACACCCGTCATCGTCGGCGCCGTTCGCACAGCCATCGGACGGTCCTTCAAGGGCACGCTGGTGAACACTCCGCCGGAAACGCTGATCACCACGGTGCTGCCCGAGGTCATCCGGCGCTCCGGGGTGGACCCCAACGCGATCGACGACATCATCTTCGCCGAATCCCACTACGGCGGAGGCGATCTCGCGCGCTACGCGGCGGACGCCACGGGTCTCCAGCATGTTCCCGGTCAGTCGGTCAACCGGCACTGCGCGGGCAGCCTCACCGCGATCGGCAACGCCGCGGCGCAGATCGGGTCCGGTATGGAGCGCGTGCTGGTGGCCGGAGGCGTGCAGTCGCTGTCGATGACGCCGCTGGTGAACTGGCGCATCCCCGGTCCCGAACTGAAGTTCGAGGAGCGCTGGATGCCACCCACCCACGTCGAGACCCCGGACGCGCCGACCCGTGACATGTCGATCACCGTCGGGTGGAATACCGCGCAGGCCGCGGGCATCACCCGAGAGGAGATGGACGCATGGGCGGCGCGGTCGCATCAGCGCGCGATCGCCGCGATGGACGCGGGGAAGTTCGTCGACGAGATCGTCCCGCTGAAGGTCGAACAGCCCGACGGCACGGTGGTCGACTTCAGCGTCGACGAGCATCCGCGCCGGGACACCACCGCGGAGAAGCTGGCCGGCCTCAAGGTGCTCCATCCCGAGATCGAGGGTTTCTCGATCACGGCGGGCAACAGCAGCGGAACCAACGACGCGGCGGCGGCCACCGTGCTCGTCGAGCGTGGGTACGCCGAGGCCGAGGGCCTGTCGGTGCTGGCGAAGGTGCGTGCGTGGGCGTCGGCGGGCGTGGCGCCGCGCGACACCGGGCTCGGCGCGGTCAAGGTCATCGGCAAGGTGCTGGACCGGGCCGGGCTCACCCCGGGCGACGTCGCGCTGTGGGAGATCAACGAGGCGTTCGCGTCGGTGCCCATCGCGGCGTGCCGTGAGTACGGCCTGGACGAGGAGAAGGTCAACTTCTCCGGAAGTGGTTGCAGTCTGGGCCATCCCATCGCGGCGTCCGGCGCTCGCATGGTCACCACGCTGGTCTACGAACTGCAGCGGCGGGGTGGCGGCATCGGTGTCGCCGCGATGTGCGCCGGTGGCGGCCAGGGCGGCGCGGTCGTCATCGAGGTGTAGCCGAGGTCTTCCGTCGTGCGGACGCCTTCTTCGCCGGCCTGCCCTCGTCGATGAGGCGGGCGGCGTGGTCGAGGATGCAGTTGAGCCCGTATTCGAAGTTCATCGTGTTGGGCACCCCGATGTGATGACCCTTGGCGCTCAGGGCCGCCATGAGCGGCATGGTCTCGGAGTCGATGGTGGCTGCTTCCCCGGCGCTGAAGTCCGGGCCGTCGAGCGATCGGGTCTTCTCGTACAGGCGCGCGAGCACCACCGACCCCCGGACGTGCACGGACACCGCGGAGTAAGTGTCGAATGCGTCCTCGGGGGACAGGCCCGCTTCGACGAGCCCGGCCACCGCGGCCTCCATCTGCTCGAGACCCAGCCGCAACGCCTTGGCGGACAGCGCTCCGCGGATCAGCACGAGATCACACAGAATGGGGCTGGTCATGAAGGTCTTGCGCATGTTGTGCGCGTGGCTGTGCAGCGACTCCCGCCAGTTCGCGGCGTCGACATAGGGTGACTCGAACACGATCTGCCGCAACGCCCGATCCGTCATCGCGTTGAGGAGGTCGTCCTTCTTGCGGAAATACCAGTAGATGCTCGTGACGCCGACGCCGAGATGCTTGCCGAGCAACGGCATGCTGAGGTTGTCGATCGACACCTCTTCGGCGAGTTCGAACGCGCCTTTGATGATGTCCTCGGGATTGATCGACCCGCGCTCACGGCGCGGCCGCTTCTGCGCGGTCGCTTGTTTGGCCACAGCGGGCACCTCCATCGACGTTCGACACCGAGTGTGGGAATTTACCGGCCGTGGCAGTGTGATCTGCGGCTCCACACCGGGGCCTCGGGCCGACCGTTGCCGTCGACCCTACCGGCCGGCTCGCCATCGAGCGTTGGCAGAAGCATCATCGGCACGCACCGCCCCTCAACAGTAAGCCATATAGTACGCTTTTCTGGCGATAGTCGGGCAGCGAAAGGCGAACGGGTGGCAGACGAGGTTCTCGTGGAGCGCCAGGGGCGCACACTGATCATCACCATCAACCGGCCGGAGGCCCGCAACGCGGTCAACTTCGCGGTCAGCAAGGGGCTGGCGGACGCGGTCGACGAACTCGACAGCGACACAAGCCTTTCCGTTGCCGTGCTGACCGGAGCGGGCGGCAACTTCTGCGCGGGGATGGACCTCAAGGCGTTCGCGGCGGGCGAGCGGGTCGACATCCCGGGGCGCGGAATCGGATTCACCGAGAAGCCGCCGCGCAAGCCGCTGATCTCCGCGGTCGAAGGGTATGCACTCGCGGGCGGCACCGAGGTCGTGCTGGCCACCGACCTCGTGGTGGCGTCGAGTGCGGCGAAGTTCGGCATTCCGGAGGTCAAGCGCGGACTGGTCGCCGCGGGCGGGGGCCTCCTGCGGCTGCCGCGGCGCATCCCGTACCAGAAGGCGCTCGAACTGGCCCTTACCGGTGAGAGCTTCTCCGCCGAACAGGGTGCGGCGTGGGGTTTCGTCAACAAGGTGACCGAACCGGGGCAGGCGCTGGCCGGCGCCATCGAACTCGCCGAACGCATCACCGCGAACGGTCCGCTGGCCGTGGCCGTGACCAAGGAGATCCTGGTCCGCTCCGCGGAGTGGAGCGAATCCGAGATGTGGTCGCGGCAAATGGAACTCATCATCCCGGTGTTCTCGTCGAACGACGCGAAAGAGGGTGCCATCGCGTTCGCGGAGAAGCGGGCACCGAATTGGACCGGTACCTGACCCGGTGGACCTCGGACTGGCCGGCGCGACCGCGGTGGTGGTCGGCGGAGGCCGCGGGATGGGTCTGGCCACCGCCCGGTGCCTCGCCGAGGACGGCGCGAAGGTGGCGGTGGTGGGCCGCACGGCGGAGGCGCTGTCCCGCGCCGCGGCCGAACTCACCGGCTGCGGAAGTCCTGACGCCATCGGCATCGTCGCCGACGTGCGCGACGGTGAGCAGGTGGACAGCGCGTTCGCCGAGCTGGCGCAGCGGTGGGGGGACGCGCTGAACGTCCTGGTCAACACCGTTGGACCGGACGTCCGCGGGGATTTCGAGTCACTCACCGACGACCAATGGCGAACCGCGGTCGAAGACGGTGTGCTGGGCATGGTGCGGTGCGTGCGATCGGCACTCCCGTTGTTGCGCAACGCATCGTGGGCCCGCATCGTCAACTTCTCCGCCCAGTCGACGCAGCGCCAGAGCGCCACATTGCCCGCCTACACGGCGGCGAAGGCGATGGTCACCAGTGTGTCGAAGAACCTGTCGCTGTCGCTGGCCGCCGACGAGATCCTGGTCAACGTCGTGTCGCCGGGCAGCATCGCCTCGGAAGCGCTCACCGGATGGGCGGAGGCGATCGGCGTGGACGGCAGCGATCCGTACCGGCTGATGGACGCCATCACCGAACACTTCGGGCATCCCGCGCACCTGCCGCGGGCCGGTCTGCCGTCGGAGATCGGCCCCGTCGCGGCGTTCCTTGCCTCCCGGCGCAACTCGTACATGACGGGGGCGAACATCAACGTCGACGGCGGCAGCGACTTCACCTGAGCAGCAACCGCTTTCGCCTGCGCAAACAGCCGCGCTCCGGGTATTGCGGAAGCCGCTACCGATAGTTATACAGTATGAGTACCTGCTGGCGGGATTCGTGCTGACGAGGAGCTGATGCGGTGGAGGCCGTCCTCTACGAGGTCACCCCGGCGGGCGTCGCCGTGGTCACGTTGAACCGTCCCGAACGGCTCAACGCCTGGGGTGGTGACATCTCGTCGGGGTTCTACGCGGCGATGGACCGTGCCGAAACGGACCCCGCGGTGCGCGCGATCGTGCTCACCGGCAGCGGCCGGGCGTTCTGCGCAGGCGCACACCTGGGTTCGATGTCGGGCATCGGCGACTCGCTGGGTAACGGGGACGGAGAGGCGCCGGACGTCAGCAAGATCGTCGGGGAGCGGCATCCGCACTTCCTGACGGCGCTGCGCAAGCCGGTCATCGCGGCGATCAACGGCGCCTGTGTCGGGATCGGCCTCACTCACGCACTCATGTGCGACGTCCGGTTCGCCGCCGACGGCGCGAAGTTCGCGACCGCCTTCGCGCGGCGCGGCCTGATCGCCGAGTACGGGATCTCGTGGATCCTGCCGCGGCTCGTCGGGTTCGGCGCCGCCATGGATCTGCTGCTGACCGGGCGGACGTTCTACGCCGACGAGGCGGCGCACCTCGGGCTGGTCAAGGACGTCGTCGCGCCGGATCTGCTCATGGCCCGCGCCATGGAATACGCCGAAGACATCGCCGCGCACTGCTCGCCGGCCTCACTGGCGATCATCAAGGCACAGACCTACGGCGACGCCGAACGCGACGTCGTCGACGCCAGCGCCAGAGCGGAGAAACTGATGGGCGAATCGCTGCTGCGTCCCGACGTCGTCGAGGGAATCGTGAGCTTCCTCGAGAAACGGCCGCCGAACTTCCCGGTATTGCAGGAGGAACTCCGATGACGCTCGACTACATGGCGATCGACGTCGACAACCACTACTACGAACCGCTCGACGCGTTCACGCGCCACCTGCCCAAGGAGTTCAAACGCCGTGGGGTCCAGATGGTCCAAGACGGTAAGCGCACGCTCGCGGTGATGGGTGGGGTCGTCAACCACTTCATCCCCAACCCGACGTTCGATCCGATCATCGAGCCGGGCTGCCTGGATCTGCTGTTCCGCGGCGAGATCCCCGAGGGCGTCGACCCGGCGTCGTTGATGAAAGTCGACCGGCTCAGCGATCACCCGGAGTATCAGCACCGCGACGCCCGGGTGAAGATCCTCGACAAGCAGAACCTCGAGACCGTGTTCATGCTCCCGACCTTTGCCTGCGGCGTCGAGGAGGCGCTCAAACACGACATCGAGGCGACCATGGCCTCGGTGCACGCGTTCAATCTGTGGCTCGACGAGGACTGGGGTTTCGACCGCCCCGACCACAGGTTCCTGTCCGCGCCGATCATCTCGCTGGCCGACCCCGCCAAGGCGATCGACGAGGTCGAGTTCGTGCTCGCGCGCGGCGCCAAGATCGTCTGCGTGCGGCCGGCACCGGTGCCCGGGCTGGTCAAACCGCGGTCGCTCGGGGACCCCGCACACGATCCGGTGTGGGCCCGCCTGGCCGAAGCCGGTGTGCCGGTGATCTTCCACCTGTCCGACAGCGGATACCTCGCGATCGCGGCGCTGTGGGGCGGCAAGGCGACGTTCGAGGGGTTCGGCAAGAAGGATCCGCTCGAGCAGGTGCTGCTGGACGACCGCGCCATTCACGATGCGATGGCGTCGATGATCGTCCACCAGGTGTTCACCAGGCACCCGAAGCTGAAGGTGGCCAGCATCGAGAACGGCTCCTACTTCGTCTATCGGCTGATCAAGCGGTTGAAGAAGTCCGCCAACACCGCGCCGTACCACTACACGGAAGACCCGGTCGAGCAGCTCAAGAACAACGTCTGGATCGCGCCCTATTACGAGGACGACGTGAAACTGCTCGCCGAGACCATCGGGGTGGACCGGATCCTGTTCGGCTCGGACTGGCCGCACGGCGAGGGGCTGGCCGACCCGATGGCCTTCACCGCGGACATCCCGCAGTTCCCGGAATTCAGTGCCGAGGACACCCGGAAAGTGATGCGGGACAACGCACTGGACCTGATCGGCGTCAACGTCGCGGCGCGCTGATGAGCGAGTGGACCATCGGCGCAGTGCTCGACGCCATCGCCGAGGCCGTCCCCGATCGCCTGATGACGGTGTGCGGGCAGCGCCGAAGCACCTTCGCCGACACCGCCGACCGCAGCCGCCGGCTGGCCCACTTCCTCGCCGGGCGAGGCCTCGGCGCCCACCGCGAGCGCCACGCCCTGGCCAACTGGGAATGCGGCCAGGACCGCGTAGCGCTGATCATGCACAACGATCTCTATCCCGACATGGTGATCGGCTGCCTGAAAGCCCGCACGGTGCCGGTGAACGTGAACTTCCACTACACGCCGCGGGAAGTGCTCGACCTCCTCGAGTACGTGAAACCGGCGGCGGTCATCTACCACCGCTCACTGGGAGCGAAGTTCGCCGACGTGTTGCCTGCCGACGCGCTCTGGCTCTCGGTCGACGACAGCAGCGCGGTCCCCGAACTGCCCTCGGCGGTCACACTGGCAGATGCCCTGTCGGAAAGCGTGGTCCCACAGACCATCGCGCCGTCTCCCGACGACCTGGTGATGATGTGCACCGGCGGGACCACCGGCCGCCCCAAAGGTGTGTTGTGGCGGCAGTGCGACACCTACGTCGTATCGATGAACGGTGCGGACCACTCCGACGCCACCAAGATCGCGGAGAAGGTCCGCCATGCCGGTCCGCCCTGGTTCGCGGTGTCCCCGCTGATGCACGCGGCGGGCATGTGGACCGCGTTCGCCGGAGTGCTCAGCGGGCAGACCGTGGTGCTCTACGACAACCGGACCGCGTTCGATCCGAAGACGGTGTGGGAGACTGTCGAACGGGAGAAGGTCGGGCTGATGACCATGGTCGGCGACGCCTACGCCGGCCCGCTCGTCGCGGAACTGCATCGCAACTCCTACGATCTCTCGTCGCTGTTCGCCGTCGCGACCGGGGGTGCGGCGACCAATCCGCGCCATCAGCAGGCGTTGCTGGACATGCTCCCGGGCATCACCCTGGTCAACGGGTACGGATCGTCGGAGACCGGCAACGTCGGATTCGGCCGCAGCCGGCGCGGCGACACCAAGGACACTTTCGAACTGCGTGACGGGGCGCTCGTGCTCGCCGAGGACTACAGCCGATTCCTGCACCCGGGGGAGCAGGAACTCGGCTGGGTCGCCCGCACCGGGCGGATTCCGTTGGGCTACTTCGACGATCCGGAAGGCACACGCAGGACCTTCCCGGACGTGGACGGCAGGCGAGTGGTGATCTCCGGGGACCGCGGCGCCCTGGCAGACGACGGGACACTGCGGCTGTTCGGTCGTGACTCGCTGGTGGTGAACACCGGCGGGGAGAAAGTGTTCGTCGAGGAGGTCGAAGAGGTCGTGCGCGCCTACCCCGGCGTGGCCGATGCGCTGGTCGTGGGCCGTCCGAGCCAGCGTTGGGGCGAAGAGGTCGTCGCGCTGATCGCATTCGCCGACACCGCAACCGGCGTCGCCGACGAGCGTCTGCACGCACACTGCGCCGGGCGTCTGGCGGGATTCAAGGTTCCCAAGGAGTTCGTCGTGGTAGATCAGGTGCGGCGGCTGGGCAACGGCAAGGCCGACTACCGTTGGGCCAAACGCGCGGCACGGCGGGAGGTGACGCCGGCGTGACACCCACCGGGACCATCGACTGTCTGGTCAACGTCCATTTCGGCGAGACCGAGCAGCAGCCGTCGTGGATGCTGAAAGTGCGCGACGACTACTTCAAGGGACCGCAGTCCATGTTCGCGCCGGTCGACCTGTCCGAACTGCTCGACGAGATGGACGAACAGGGCGTGGCCACGGCGATCCTGATGGACAACCTCACCAGACCGTCGGTCACCGCACGCAAATTCGTCGACGCCCGCCCCGACCGGTTCGCGTTGGCAATGGGTGGGGTCGACCTGCTGCGACCGATTCCCGCCTTGCGGGACCTGGCGGCCGTCGCCCGCGATCTGCCGGTCGTCTACGCCGTGGTGGGGCCGAGTTTCTGGGGCGACGGACAGTACCCGCCCAGCGATGCCGTCTACTACCCGCTCTACACCAAGTGCGCCGAACTCGGTCTGCCCCTGTGTGTCAACACCGGCCTGCCGGGCCCACCCATCCCGGGGGAGGTGCAGAACCCGATCCACCTCGACCGGGTCTGCGTGCGGTTCCCGGAACTCAAACTGTGCATGATCCACGGCGCCGACCCGTGGTGGGATGTCGCGATCCGATTGCTAATGAAGTACCGCAACCTGCGATTGATGACATCGGCCTGGTCGCCGAAACGGTTGCCGGACAGCCTGTTGCACTACATGCGTACGCGCGGGCCGGACAAGGTCATCTTCGGCTCGGACTGGCCGGTGTTACGCATGCGCCGGGTGGTGCCCGAAGCGGCCGCCCTGGACCTGCCGGCCGGGGTGCTCGAGAAGTACCTGCGCACCAACGCCCAGGAGTTCTTCTTCTCCGGACAGGAGCTGTGATGGACCGCTACGAACTGCGCAGGCTCGACTACAGCCTCTCCGAGGACCACGTCGACCTGCAGACCGCCTACCGGCAGTTCTTCAAGACCCACTGCCCGATCGAAACCGTCCGCGCCGCAGAAGCATCCGGGTTCGACAAGAGCCTGTGGGAACGCCTGTGCGCGATGGGTGCGACCACCATGGCGTTGCCCGAGTCGGCGGGCGGCGACGGGGCGACGCTGGTCGACCTCACGCTGGTGGCCGAGGAGATCGGCCGCAGCCTCGCCCCGGTTCCGTGGATCGAGCACGTGGTGGCCGCACGCCTGCTCGCCGCGCTCGGCGGGCTGGACTCCGGGATTGTCGGCGGGGAGCAGATCGCGGCACTCGATCTGCGGCTCGACGCCGCCCCGGGCGTACGGCTCATCGCCGGTGGATCGATCGCCGATCACCTCCTCGTGCGCGAGGAAGACAAGGTGGTGCGCTTGGGTTTCGGCACCCGGCCCGCGCGCGTGGACAACATCGGCAAGCTGCCGATGGCGTGGGTGGATCCGGCCGCGGCCGACAGTCGCACCGTGCTGGGCGCGGGCGCGGAGGCGGCGGCCGCCTATGACCGCGCGCTGACAGAGTGGCGGCTGCTCACCGCTGCCGCACTGGTCGGACTGGTCGAGGAGACGATGACCATCGCCGCCGAGTTCGCCAAGACCCGCTACACGCTCGGGGTGCCGATCTCCACGCTGCAGGGAATTTCGCACCCGCTGGCCAACATCGCGATCGTCGTGCAGGGCGGCCGCAACCTCGTGCGGCGAGCCGCGTGGTTCCTCGACAACGAACCCGAGGAGCGGCCGGAGCTGGCGCCGTCGGCGTTCGTGTTCATGGCCGAGGAGGCCGCGAAGGCCGCCACCATGGCCGTGCACGTTCAGGGTGGTCTCGGAGTGTCCGCGGAAGCCGCCGCGACGGCGTATCTCGTGCGGGCGCGGGGCTGGCCGCTGGCCGGCGGTGACCCGGGCCTTGCCGCGCAGCGCATCGCGGCGATCGTCGCCGATCGCGAGAGCCGCGCGGGACGGAGCAGCTAGATGGATTTCTCCCGCATCGAACTGTCCGACGAGGACCGGCGGTTCCACGACGAGGTCCGGGCGCTGCTGGGTGACCTCGTGACCGAAGAGGTCAAACGGCGCGACCGCGAAACCGGCGACAACTTCGACGAGGGCGTCCATCTTGCCCTCGGGGCGGCCGGATACCTCGAACGCGAGTGGAAGGCCGAAGCCGACGGCGGATTCAGCCGGGTCCGGCGACGCATCTGGGAGCAGGAGAAGCGCCGATTCCACGTGCCGTGGGTGACGTGGGGGACGACGGCGATGGTGGCGCGGTCGGTGGACAAGTTCGCCACTGCTGAGGTGCGCGACGAGGTGCTGCCGCGGGTGTTCAGCGGACACGTCCGGCTCTGCCTCGGCTACACCGAACCCGAAGGCGGATCGGACATCGCGACGTGCAAGACACGGGCGGTGCGCGACGGGGATCAGTGGATCATCAACGGCGCCAAGATGTTCACGACCGGGGCGCACAACTGCCAGTACGTTTTCCTGATCACCAACACCGACCCGACCGCGCCCAAACACCAGAGCCTGACGATGTTCCTGGTCCCGCTCGACACGCCAGGGATCGAGATTCAGGGCATCCGTACCGTCGACGGCGACCGCACCAACATCGTCTACTACAGCGACGTGCGGGTCGACGACCGCTACCGCCTCGGCGAGGTCAACGGTGGCTGGACGGTGCTGCGCGAACCGCTCAACGCCGAACACGGCGCGGTCGCCGCCGCCGATGACGGTCTGGCCGACGTCTCGATCATGATGCACCAGGCCGGGTTCATGGCCGACGCGCTGGACCGCGTGGCCGGCAGGGTCGGCGAATCGGGTCCCGACGGCCGCAGGCTGTTGGACGACCGGTCGGTCGCCTATCGGTTGGGACGCAGCGCCGCCCGTATGGAGGCCGCGCTGAGCGCCCCGAGCATCTTCGGGCGCGTGGCCATCGCGCAGACGATGCGCGACATCTCGCCGGACCTGATGGACATCCTCGGGGTGGCCTCGTCGCTGCCGGTCGGCACCGACGGCGCGGCCGACGACGGTGGCACGGAATACGTGTACCGCTTCGCGCCGCTGGTGGGCATCTACGGCGGCACCCTGGAGGTGTTCCGCAACATGATCGCCCAGTACGCACTCGGGCTGGGCAAGCCGAATTACTCGCCGCCGGTCAAGAAGGCGTCCTGACGGTTTCCACGGCCGTGTGCGCCGAGACTACGGTTGTTGACCGAATTCGCGTGAAATCCGTCAGGAACCGTAGTCTCGCGGGCGCTCGGCATGGCGCACCTTGCCGTCACCGCGTCACCGCGTCACCACCGTCGCCGCCGCGGTGCCCGGGGCGCCGTAGAGCTGGGCGAACCCGACACGGGGCGTCCCCGACACCTGCCGGTCACCCGCTTCCCCCCGCAACTGCCGCACCAGCTCGTGGATCTGACGCAGCCCCGACGCGCCGATCGGCTCACCGTTGGCGATCAATCCGCCGTCGGTGTTGACCGGCAACCGGCCCCCGATCTCGGTGTCGCCGTCGGCCAGCATCTTCTCCTGCTCACCGTGCGCGCAGAACCCGCATTCGGCCATGTGGATGAGCTCAGCGCCGGCGTCGGTGTCCTGCAACTGGACGACGTCGACGTCATCGGGAGCGATGCCGGCCTTCTCGAACGCCGCCCTGGCGGCGTACACGGTGGGCGCCACGTCCTCCTCGACGGGTGCGAAAGTCGTATTGACCTCGTAGGCGCCGTAACGCCGGGTACGCACCTCCACCGCCCGCACATACACCGGCTTGGTGGTGTAGCGGTGAGCGATGTCGGCGTTGCACATCACCACCGCGGCGGCGCCCTCGTCGGGCGCGCAGAACATGTACTGCGTCAGCGGATAGTTCAGCATCGCCGAACCGAGGATCTGCTCCTCGGACATCGGGGTGCGCCGGAACGCGTTCGGATTCATGGCGCCGTTGCGGAAGTTCTTGGCGGCCACCTTCGCCAGCGTCGCCGGTGAGATCTGGTGGTCGTGCAGGTACCGGTTGGCCTTCATTCCGAAGAACTGCGTGGTCAGGTACTGGCCGTTCTCGGCGTACCAGGACGGCATCCCGACCAGTGCCGGATCCTCGGTGAACGCACCGCGCGGATGTTTGTCGAGCCCGATGGCGATGCCGATGTCGTAGTCGCCCAGGCGGATTCCATCCGCGCACGTCTTGAGTGCGCTCGCCGCGGTGGCGCACGCGTTGAACACGTTGGTGAACGGAATCCCCGACAGGCCCACCATGGCGACGATCGCGTCCGGGTTGGCGACGGTCCAGCTGCCTCCGGTGGCGAACTGGATGTCGCGCCACTCGACACCGGCGTCCGCGACGGCGGCGAAGATGGCGTCGACGCCCATCTGCATCGCGGACTTGCCCTCGAACCGGCCGAACGGGTGCAGGCCAACGCCGATGATGGCGACGTCATTCATCGTGCATCCTCCGTGATCCCGCCTAGGCGATGGCGCCGGCGTCCTTGAGCTCTTCGATGCGGTCCCAGTCCATGCCGATCTCCATCAGCACCAGCTCGGTGTGTTCGCCCGCCTGCGGCGCACGCGTGGTCTCAAGCGGTTCGTGGTTGAACTGCACGGGACCGCGAACCACCCTGAACGGCTTACCGCCATCGGCGGCCTCGACCTCGACGATCATGTCGTTGGCGACGGCCTGCTCGTCAGTGGCAAGGTCCAGGAATCCCTGGAACGGCGCCCACTGGCCCTTCATCGTCTTCAGGTGCTGGCGCCAATACTCGAACGGCTTGCTGCGAATCGAGTCTCTGATGAGTTCGACGGCGGCCGCCGCGTTCTCGATCAGCGGCATCACATCGCAGAACCGCGGGTCATCGGCCAACTCCGGAAGCCCGAGGTGCTCGAACGCGTCGCGGATGTAGCCGGTCGGGCTGACGATGCACAGGTTGATCGTCCCGCCGTCCGACGTCAGATAGTTGGCCATGAACGGGTTCACGCTCGGACCCGCGGCATCCGGCATCAGCGATCGCATCGCCTCGCCGGTTTCCATGCCTTGTGTCATGCTCGCCCCACCTGCCCACCAGGCCGTGCTCAGCAGCGACACGTCGAGTTCGACCGCCTCACCGGTGCGCTCCCGGTGAAACAGTGCGGCCGAGATCCCGCCCGCGATGTTCATCCCGCCGATCGAGTCGCCGAACGCCGGAATGCCCTGGCACAGCGCGCCGCCGATCTCCTCGGGCGTCAAAGCATGTCCCACTCCGCTGCGCGTCCAGAAGGCGGTGCCGTCGAAACCGCCGACGTCACGCTCGGGCCCCTTGTCGCCGTAGGCGCTGCCGCGGGCGTAGATGATGTCGGGGCTGACCGCACGGATGTGTTGGAGGTCGAACTTGTTCTTCTGCCGTTGAGCCGGCAGGTAATTGGTGAGGAAGACATCGGCGGTCTTGGCGAGCTCGTAGAGGACTTCCTGTCCCTCCGGCTTCGAGACGTCGATGCCGACGCTGCGCTTACCGCGGTTGGGGTGTTCGATCAGCGGATGCCGGGCGGGGTCGAGTTGGAATCCGCCCATGTTGATGAAGCCGCGCTGGGTGTCGCCGCGCACGGGGTGCTCCACCTTGATGACGTCGGCGCCCCAGTCGGCGAGGATGGCGCCCGCGGCGGGAACGAAGGTGAACTGTGCGACCTCCAGGACGCGCACGCCCTCCATCACCTTGATCACCGAGTGCTCCTCACTTGCTCGACGGCGGGGACGGCGGCTCCGAGTTGCGATACTGTAATAGTTACAGTTGCCCGCACGCTTGCGATCATATAGGAGGTCCGGTGAAAGGAGGTCTTCGGTCCGGTGCTCGTGGTCCGCGGATACCGCCGGCCGGCCGAGGCGGTGGACCACATCAACCGGCGGCCCCCACCGCTGGTGGCGTACTGGTACGGACCCGACGACACGCAGTTCCGCACCTTCGTGCGCACCACCCGCAGTGGCGGGGTCGCGCGCAACGACTTCGCCGCGCAGATGATCCCGTCCGCCGCGCCGTTCGGCGGCGTCGGGCGCAGCGGGATGGGCGCCTACCACGGCAAGGCGGGTTTCGACACGTTCAGCCATCACCGATCGGTGGTCGGCAGCGACCTGCCGTTCAGCATCACCGGACGCGCGGCGATGCCGTTCACCGGGCCCATGCGCCTGGGTGCCGACCTCGCGCTGCGCCGGGCCCGTTCCCGCACCCGCCACCGGCTCGGCCGAACACCGAAGAGGTTGACATGACCCTGTCCACAGTGGTTTTCGATCCGTTCTCCGAAGAGTTCTTCAACGGGCCGTACGAGACGTACCGGCGGATGCGGGAAGAAGCCCCGGTGTACTACAGCGACGAATACGACTTCTACGCGCTGAGCCGCCACGCCGACGTGGCCGCCGCCTTCAAGGACTTCGCGACCTACTCGTCGGCCCGCGGAGTCGATCTTGCCATGGTGCGCAACGAGTCTCCGCCGCCGCACAAGTCGATCATCATGATGGACCCACCGGAACACCGGCACATGCGCAGCCTGCTCAACAAGGTGTTCACCCCCCGAGCCGTTCAGTCGCTGCGACCGATGGTCGAGGAGGTGATCGACGACTGCCTGTCCGCGGTCGATCCCGGGGGATTCGACCTGGTGCAGGACTTCTCGGCCTTGTTCCCGATCGAGATCATCAGCCGAATGATCGGGGTGCCCGCCGAGCACCGTCAGCAGATGCGGATGTGGGTCGACGATTTCCTGCATCGTGAACCCGGTGAGGTCGAGATGGGCGAACGGGGCATCCAGGCCGGCACCGAGATGGCGGTCTTCCTCTACCGCTTGACCAAGGAACGGCGGCGCGACCTCGGGAACGACCTGCTGAGCAGGCTCATCACCGCCGAGATCGAGCGCGAGAACGGTGAACACGGCCCGCTGGACAACATCGAGATCACCCAGTTCGCCATGCTGCTGGGCGGCGCAGGTGCGGAGACCGTGACCAAGCTGATCGGCAACGCCGCAGTGGTCTTCGCGCGCAACCCGGAACAGTGGCGCACGCTGCTCGACGACCGCAGCAAGATCCCCGCCGCGGTCGAGGAGCTACTGCGCTACGAAGCTCCGGCGCAGTACAACGTCCGCTGTTCGCGCACGGACGTCACCCTGCACGGGGTGACGATTCCGGCGGGCAAGCCGGTCTTCCTGATCGGTGGGTCGGCCAACCGCGATGCCGAGGCGTGGACCGATCCGGACACCTTCGACATCGACCGTGACCGCACACAGGCGCAGAACCTCGGCTTCGGCTACGGCATCCACAGCTGTCTGGGCGCGGCACTGGCGCGGATGGAAAGCGCCGTCGCACTGGAGAAGATGGCCGACTTCATGCCGCGGTACGAGGTCTCCTTCCAGCGGTGCCGACGGGTCAACATGCAGAACGTCGCCGGCTGGCAGCACGTCCCGGTGCGCGTGCTGCCCTAGCCGTTGACCGCCTGTTCGCGGGCCCACCGGTAGTCGGCCTTGCCTGCCGGACTGCGCTGGATGGTCTTGCGGAACACCACCGCCTTGGGCAGTTTGTAGCGCGCGATGGTGGCGGCCGCGTGCTCGATCAACTCCTTCGCGCCGACCCGGGCGCCCTCGGCGAGGGCGACCACCGCCACAACCTGCTGGCCCCAGCGGTCGTCGGGCCGCCCGGCGACCAGGACATCCTCGACTGCCGGATGGGAGGCCAGGGCGATCTCGACCTCCTCGGCGAAGATCTTCTCGCCCCCGGAGTTGATGGTCACCGAATCGCGGCCCAGCAGTTCGATCACACCGCCCTCGAGGTGGCGGGCCAGATCGCCCGGCACCGCGTACCGGACGCCATCGACGACGGGGAAGGTCGTGGCGGTCTTGGCGGCGTCTCCCTTGTACCCCAACGGAACATAGCCGCGCTGGGCCAGCCAGCCGAGCCCGTCGTGGCCGGACGGCAGCACGGTGCTGAAATCCTCGGCGAGCACGCACGTGTCGGGGCCCGCGTTGAACGTCCCGGTCGCGACCGTGCCGCTCATCGACAGGTGGGTCATCTGCGCACCGGTCTCCGATGACCCCACACCATCGACGATCATCACATTCGGCAGCAGACCGATGACGCGTTGTTTGGTCGTCGGGGTGAGGAACGCACCCCCGTTGGCGATGACCGCCAGCGACGACACGTCGGTTTCGCCACGCGCGAGGGATTTCTCGAGGGCATCGGCCAGCGGCCGGACCATCGCGTCGCCCACGACCGTCACCACCGCCGCCTTCTCCCGCTCGATCGTGCGCAGGACGTCCTGCGGGTCCAGCCGGTCGGCAACTGGGGTGAACACCACCGTCTGGCCGGTGGTCAGCGCGGTCATCACCGCCCACTGGGCAGCCCCGTGCATCAGCGGCGGCAGGATCAGCAGTGTGGTGCCCGGGTTGGCCGCCGCACGCTCGGCGATGCCGTCGAGTGAGGAGACCGTGTCACCGCCGTAGAGCGAGCGGCCGCCGAATGCGGTCATGAAGATGTCGTGCTGGCGCCACAATACCCCCTTGGGCATCCCGGTGGTACCTCCGGTGTAGAGGACGTAGAGATCGTCGGGGGAGGGGTGGACCGGCGGCGGCGCCGAGGGGCCATCTTCGGCGATCGACTCGTAATCGACTGCGCCCGGCAGCAGTTCGTGACCGGAGCCGTCGGCGATCTGGATCAGGGTGCGCAAGCGAGGCAGATCCGGCAGCACCTCGGCGAGGCGCGGCGCGAATGTCGCGTGATAGAGCAACGCGGTGGCGCCGGCATCGTCGAGTAGGTATCGCAGCTCGTCACGGACGTAGCGGTAGTTGACGTTGAAGGGGGCCACACGCGCGCGGAAGGCGCCGAGGAGCCCCTCCACGTATGCGCTGCCGTTGTGGGCGTAGATGCCGAGCAGATCCTGTCCGGTCTCGTGGCCGCGCAGCTCCGATCGTTCGGTGTGGCAACCCAATCCGGCGCCGTGCAGGAACGACGCCAGACGATTCGACCGCGCGACGGTGTCGGCGAAGGTGAGGCGTCGCGCGCCCTGCACCACGTATTCGCGGTCGGGTAGCGCCGCGGCCACCACGTCGGCGACCTCGGGCACGGTGAATTGCATCGAACCTCCTGCATCCAACTCCGCGAGGCGGACCCTCATACCGAGGCGGGCACGTCGTAGAACTGCTTGGCCCACTCGCGCATCGCCATATAGGGTTTCGCGTCGATCTTCGCCAGCGCGGGGCGCTCCACGTAGCGCTGATACCGCCAGATGTCCAGATCGTCCCAAACGGTGCGCAGGAACTGTTTCTCCACCCGCGCGCGCACGTCCTCGGGCGGGGCGTCGGAGGAGTCCCCGGCGACCTTCGGCCACCAGATCGAATAGAACATGTCGGACACTTCGTCGTCGACAGGGGTGCAGGCGAAGATCAGTCGATGGTTCGAGGAGCCCTCGAAGACGCTGACCGCGAAGCCGAGCCCGGAGAAGTGGCTGTGGATCAACATACCGCACCCATCCGATCGGAGTTTCTGCGTTTCGGTCAACTACTGTAAGAGTTACAGTAACATCCCCGCCGATCACGCGAATGCGCTTCGACAGATGGGACCCGCGGATGGACGGCACACCGGCGCGCCGGCGGGCACTGGTGCTCGGCGCGAGCGGAAATGTGGGTGCCGCGGTGGTGCGGCGGCTGGTGGCCGAGGGTGATGACGTCCGGGTCCTGTTGCGCCGCAGCAGTTCCACCCGAGGCATCGACGGGCTCGACGTGGAACGGCGGTACGGCGACATCTTCGACACCGAGGCGGTCGAGGCGGCAATGGACGACCGGGACGTGGTCTTCTACTGCGTCGTCGACACCAGGGCGCACCTGGCAGACCCGGCACCACTGTTCGCGACCAACGTCGAGGGTCTGCGTGGCGTTCTGGAGATCGCGGTGCGGGCGGAGCTGCGACGCTTCGTGTTCCTGAGCACCATCGGGACCGTCGCCGTCGGCGTGAACGGCGAGACGGTCGACGAGGACACACCGTTCAACTGGAGCGGCAAGGGCGGCCCGTACATCGAGTCCCGGCGCCAGGCGGAGGACCTCGTACTGCGCTACGCGCGTGAGCGTGGTCTGCCGGCGGTGGCGATGTGCGTGTCGAACCCGTACGGCCCGCCGGATTGGCAACCCAGGCAGGGCGCCCTGGTCGCGCTGGTCGCGTTCGGCAAGATGCCCTGCTACATCCGCGGCGTCGGGGCCGAAGTGGTGGACATCGACGACGCCGCCCAGGCCCTCGTGCTGGCCGCCGACCGCGGCCGGACCGGTGAGCGGTACATCGTCTCCGAGCGCTTCATGACCCAGCGCGAGATGTTCACGATCGCGGCCGAGGCGGTGGGTGCGAAGCCACCCCGGTTCGGTGTGCCGATGGCGCTCGTCCATCTCGCGGCGGCGATCGCGGGTGCGTCGAACCGGCTGTTGCGCACCGACTTCCCGGTCAACCCCGCCTCCGCCCGGTTGATCGCGCTGACCTCACCCGCCGACCACGGCAAGGCGACCAGGGACCTCGGCTGGCGGCCCGGCCCCACCGCGGAGGCGATCCGCCGCGCGGCGCGATTCTACGTCGAGCGCCGCGACCGCAACGAGCAGGTGATCGCCCTGTGACCGAGGCCTCGCGCGTCGAGGTGCTGGTCGTGGGCGCCGGGTTCTCCGGTCTCTGTGCCCTGCACCGGTTGCGTGAACTGGGCGTGCGGACCCTGGTGGTGGAGCGGGCGGACGGCGTCGGGGGCACCTGGTTGGTGAACCGCTACCCCGGGGCGCGGTGCGACATCGAGAGCATCGAGTACTCCTACAGCTTCTCCGCGGAGATCGAGCAGGAGTGGGAGTGGACCGAGACCATGCCGGCCCAACCCGAGATCGAGGCGTATCTGAACTTCGTGGCCGACCGCCTCGATTTGCGTCGCGACATCGAGTTCGACACAGAGATCGTGTCGATGACGTTCGACCAGGACACCGCCGAATGGACGCTGGAGACGGCGGCAGGCGCCCGCTACGTCGCGCCGTTCGTCGTCGCCGCGACCGGCATCCTGTCCGTACCCCTCGAACCCGACATCGCGGGCATGGACACGTTCGGCGGCACCTCACTGTTCACCGGCCGCTGGCCCCGCGACGGTGCCGACCTGCGCGGGAAGCGGATCGGGGTGATCGGCACCGGGTCCACCGGGGTGCAGATGATTCCCGTCGTGGCACGCGAAGCCGACGAGTTGGTGGTGTTCCAACGGTCGCCGGCGTACACGCTGCCCTGGCAGGTCCGCCCATTCGCACCCGGCGAGCTGGCCGAGCTCAAATCCCGCTACGGCGAGATCCGTGCGGCCCAGCGCGCACACCCGGTGGGAGCGGCCCGGCTCAGTGCCTTCTCGGTGCTGCTCGACATGCTGGTCCGCCCGCCGCTGAAGAGCGCCTCGGCCGAGGAGCGGCGCCGGGCGGTCGACGAGCACGGCGTCATGGGCGCGCTGAACTGGGGCGATGTCTTCTTCGACATCGAGGCCAACCGGATGGCCGCCGAACTCTACGGTGAGGCGGTGGCCCGCATCGTGCGTGATCGGCAGACGGCGGCCGCCCTGGTGCCCACCCACCCGTTCGCGTGCAAGCGGCCGATCATCGACCAGGGCTATTACGAGACGTTCAACCGGGACAACGTCACGCTGGTCGACCTGCGCCGAGGCGCGATCCGTTCCGTGACACCCTCGGGCATCGACACCGAGCAGGGCCACTACGGCCTCGACGTCATCGTGTACGCGACAGGATTCGACGCCATGACCGGTGCCCTGAGCCGCATCGACGTCCGCGGGCGCGACGGGGTGCTGTTGCGCGACGTGTGGGCCGCCGAAGGGCCGGTGTCCTACCTCGGGTTGCAGGTCGCCGGCTTCCCCAACCTGTTCACCGTCCAGGGGCCCGGAAGTCCCAGCGCGGCAACCAACTTCGTGGCCGCGCTCGAACAGCACGTGGACTGGATCGTGGACTGCCTGACCTATATGCGCGCTCACGGTCACCGCACGATCGAGGCACTGCCCGATGCGCAGACCCAGTGGATCGAACACACCACCGCCCTGGTGGCGCCGACCGTGCTGGTGCATCCGTCGTGCAACTCCTGGTACAACGGCGGGAACGTCCCCGGCAAGAAACGGATGTACATGGGCTACACCGCCGGACTACCCGAGTACCGCCGGCGCTGCGACGAGATCGCCGCCGCGGGATATTCCGGATTCACGCTGGGATGAGCTCCCTCGACCGCGTTCGGCGGACGGTCGCCGATGTCGCCGGGGTGCTGCCGCGCGCCCACCGCGAAGTGGCGAGGTCGGGCCGTGCGGTGTTCTCTCCGAACGGGATACGGCGACTGGGGGAGGTGGCTCTCGACGAGATGGCGCTGACCGGGATGACGCTCACCGGCCCCGGACCGGCCCTCGTGAGATCGACGGACGCGTGCGGGGCGGCAGCGGAGGAACTGGCGGCACTCGGCATCGAACGTGCGCATGCGGAACCAACCCCGCTGCGGGTGCGTTCGTCGTCGCGCCGGCGGTTCGGCCGGCTGCGCTACGAGCGGATCAGTTTCGACCACGACCCGGCGCTGCCACCGACCCTCGTCGATGCCGGGCTCGCCGGTACGGCCACCGCCGCGGTGCACCTGATCCGCGACGGCGACGAACCGCGGCCGTGGCTGGTGTGGATTCACGGCGCCGGCCAAGGCCAACCGTTGGACCTGGTGCTCTCCCGAGCCGCGCGGGTGCAGCGCGACCTCGGGTACAACATCGCCCTCCCCATCCAGCCGGGCCACGGAGCGCGCAGATCCCAGTGGCCGCCGTACCCGAACATGGACCCACTGGGCAACGTCGCAGGCATGATGCGCGCCGTCTCCGAGGTGCGGGCCCTCGTGCGGTGGCTGGTGCCGCAGTCCACTGTTCTTGCCGTGTCCGGTGTCTCGATGGGCAGTCCGGTCGCCGCGCTGGTCTCGCACTTCGAGAGAACGGTCGACGCCGTCGCGGTGTTCACGCCGATCTTCGGCCTCAACGCGATGATCGCCCACCACCTGAGCCGGTGGGGACCTTCCGCGGACGCCACCGCGGAGGTCTTGACCTCCGGCCCCGTGGCCGCGATGTCGTCGGTGGTGGATCTGCTGGCGGTCCAGCCCGCGCCGCCGCCCGAACGCCGGCTCATCGTCGGCGCCTGGCACGATCGCATGGCGATGCGCGCACCGGCCGAGGAACTGCACCAGCGGTGGGGCGGCGAACTGTACTGGCACGACGGCAGCCATGTCGGCCACATCCTCTCCGGCCGGGTGCAGCGGGTTTCCGAACGCTTCCTCCGTCGGGTGTCCCGGGAGGTGACATGACGCGGACCGCCCGCCACGTCGTCGAGCTCTATAACCTGACGGTGTGGAACAAGCGTGACTTCGCGCTCGCCGACGAACTGCTGGGCCGCACCGTGATTCGGCACGGTGTGGGGGAGGCGACGACACTCACCCACGAGCAGGCGGTGCGGCGGATCGTCGACCACTGGGAGATGTTCGACACCGTGCGGTTCGAGCTCAACCTCGTGGTCGCCGGCGACGACGGTGAACACGTCGCGATCGTCTACCAGTCGCCGATGACCCTGAAGGACGGGACGCAGACGACGATCGGCAGCATGGAGGTGTTCCGCGTCGTCGACGGCAGGATCACCGAGGTCTGGAACTGTGGCTACAAACAAGGGGTCTGGCATTGACTGAGGGCACACTCGACGAGCTCGGCTACTACCTGCTGGCCGGGGCGGGCGGCGACGGACCCGCCACCCTGATGGACGAGGCGCGGCGCGGCGAGCAGCTCGGCTTCGGGACGGCGTTCATCTCCGAACGCTGGAACGTCAAGGAGGCGTCGTCGCTGGTCGGTGCCGCGTGCGCGGTGACCGAGCGGATGCAGATCGCCACCGCGGCAACCAATCACAACACCCGTCACCCGTTGATCACCGGATCGTGGGCGACGACCATGCACCGGCTGTCCGGCGGGCGGTTCACCCTCGGCATCGGCCGCGGCATCGGCGCCATCTACGGCGCCTTCGGCATCCCGGCCGTCACGACCGCGCAGATGGAGGACTTCGCGCAGGTGATGCGCCGCCTGTGGCAGGGTGAGCTGATCTTCAACCACGACGGGCCGCTCGGCAAGTACCCGGTGCTGTTCCTCGACCCGGACTTCAAAGAGGACATCAGGCTGGCCCTGGTCGCCTTCGGGCCGCAGACACTCGCGCTCGGCGGGCGTGCCTTCGACGACGTCATCCTGCACACCTACTTCACCCCCGAGACGCTGCAGCGGTGCGTGAAGACCGTGAAGGACGCCGCGGAGCGGGCGGGGCGCGATCCGGCCAACGTGCGGGTGTGGTCGTGCTTCGCCACGGTCGGCGATCACCTGCCCGAGGAGTTGCGGCTGAAGAAGACCGTCGCCCGGCTCGCCACTTACCTGCAGGGCTACGGCGACCTGCTGGTCAAGACCAACGACTGGGATCCCGCAGTGCTGCAACGGTTTCGGGAGGACGAGGTGGTGACCTCCATTCCCGGCGGGATCGACCACAAAGCCACACCCCAGCAGATCGAACACATCGCGACGCTGATCCCCGGCGAATGGCTGGCCCCGGCGGCGACCGGGTCGGCCCAGCAGTGCGTCGAGCGGATCCGCAAGGAGTTCGACTACGGCGCCGATGCGCTGATCATGCACGGGGCGACACCCGACGAACTCGCGCCGATCGTCGAGGCCTACCGCCGCTCATGAGCGATTTCGGCGTGCGTGGTCGCGCCCAGCGCGACTGAGCACGCCGAAATCACTACGGCATGATGAAGGTGCGGCTGACCGGTTCGGCGACGGCCTGCCTGCTGAAGACGCCGTGCTGTAGCGCCACGAGCAACCGGTCACGGGTCTCGACCGGTGAGATGAGTTCGTCGAATCCGAGGTGCCCGGCCGAGCGGTAGCTGGCCTCCAGCTCCATGGTCTTGAGGACCTCGGCGTAGTCCTCTCCCGCGTGGGTCGCCCGGCTCATCGCCGCGGCGCTCATCGCACCCATGGTGGCGCCGGGATAGGCGAACGTGGCCACCTGATTGTCGAAACCCAACAGGGACATGGCCATCGAACCGAACCCGAATGCCTTGCGCAGCGTCACATGCAGCTTGAGGGTCGAGGCGGCGGTCTGGGCGGCGAACATCCGGGCGCCGCTGCGCAGCACCCCGCTGCGCTCGGACCGGCTGCCCGGCAACATCCCGGGATTGTCGGCCAGGAACACGATGGGCAGGTGGAACGAGTCGGCGACCATGATGAAGTGCGCGGCCTTGTCCGCGGCATCGGAGTCGATGGAACCCGCCATCACCTGCGGCTGGTTCGCCACCACCGCGACCGGGAAACCGCCCAGATGTGCCAGCGCGCAGATGATCGCCCGACCGAACCGAGGTTGCACCTCGAACCAGTCCGGCCGGTCGAAGACGACGTCGAGCACCGTTCGCATGTCGTAGATGTGGCGGTTGTCGCGCGAGACGATTCCGAGGAGTTCGGGCGTGGGGCGCGGGTCGGCGGTGCCGTCGGCGAGCCGGGTGGGCGGATACGACCACGCGCTCGACGGGAAGTACGACAGGTACCGGCGGATGTCGTCGATCACGGTCTCGTCGTCCTCGGCGTCGTTGTGGATTACCCCGCTGGCCAGCGCCACCCCGGGACCGCCCAGATTCTCCTTCGAGATCTCCTCTCCGGTGGACTCTTTGACCACGGGAGGGCCGGCGGTGAAGATCGCGCCACCGGCACTCATGATGGTGAAGTCGCACACCGGCGCGACCAGCGCACCGTGGCCGGCGGACGGCCCCAGCACCGCCGACACCGTCGGCACCTTCCCGGAGCACTGCGCCTGCACGATGAGGTCGGTCGGCGTGCGCCCGTAGTGTTCGCCACTGGGCCGGAACCCCGCTCCTTCCAGCAGCATGACCATCGGAACCTTGTTGCGCAGCGCCAATTCCGCGAGCCGGTACCGCTTCGCGTTGCCTCCCGGCCCGATACTGCCCGCGAGCGTCGTGAAGTCCTCGGCACCGACCATCACCGGTGTGCCGCCGATGCGGCCCGACCCCGCCACGATCCCGTCGGCCGCGATGTCGCCGCCGACCAGGGTGCCGAATTCACAGAACGTGTCCGGGTCGAGCAGGCGGGCGATGCGCGCTCGGGCATCGAGTCTGCCCTTGCCGTGGTGTCTGGCCACCCGCTCGGGCCCGCCCATACCGTGCGCGTGCGAGCGGCGACGGTCGAGATCCTCGAGCGTCTCCTGCCAATCCTGGGCGTCCGTCATGGGGCGGTCCTCACTCGCGGTCGTTGACCTTACTGAATTGCTTACTGTAGCGTCATCGCCCATGGGTGACGGTGTGACGCCCGGCCTCAGGATCGACCGGGGCATCCCCAGCGAACTCGCTCGAGTGCCCGAGGCCGCCGCCGCCGTAGAAGGCCAGGGTTACGACGGATGCTGGACCGGGGAGATCAACCACGACCCGTTCCTGCCGCTGCTGCTGGCCGCCGAACACACGACGCGGCTGGAGATCGGCACGAGCATCGCGGTGGCGTTCGCGCGAAACCCGATGACCGTGGCCAACATCGGGTGGGATCTGCAGGCGTACTCCCGCGGTCGGTTCATCCTCGGCCTGGGCACCCAGGTCCAGCCACACATCGAGAAGCGCTTCTCCATGCCCTGGGGTCACCCGGTGCGGCAAATGCGGGAGTTCGTCACCGCACTGCACGAGATCTGGTCGTGCTGGCACGAGGGCACACCGCTGCGGTTCGAAGGGGATTTCTACACCCACAAGATCATGACCCCGATGTTCACACCCGAACCGCACCCTCACGGCGTCCCCAGGATCTTCATCGCCGCGGTCGGTGAGGCGATGACCCGGATGTGCGGTGAAATCGCCGACGGGCTGCTGGCGCACGCGTTCACCACCAAGCGCTATCTCGACGAGGTCACCACACCGGCACTGCTCGACGGCTTGACCCGAAATGTCCGCAGTCGCAGAGACTTCCAGGTTTCCTGTCCGGTCTTGGTGGTCACGGGGGAGACCGCCGAGGACATCGAGGCGGCCGCGGTCGCCACGCGCAAACAGCTGGCGTTCTACGGGTCGACACCCGCCTACCGCGCGGTCCTCGAGCTGCACGGCTGGGGCGATCTGCACACCGAACTGCACCGGTTGTCCCGGCACGGCGAATGGGACGCGATGGGAACGCTGATCGACGACGACGTCCTGGCCGCCTTCGCCGTCGTCGCGCCCCTGGCGACCGTCGCGCAGAGGCTGCGCGACCGCTGCGACGGCGTGATCGACCGCGTGCTGCCCGCCTTCCCGGCCGCCGTTGCCGACGACGCCGTCGCCACGGTCCTGCGCGAACTGCGCGACCTGACCGCCGCCGAGAGGAGCCACCCGTGAGCACCCCGATCATCGACGAGGCCGCGAGGGTTTTCGCCACGCCCTCGGCCTACACCGACGAAACCGCACTGCACGCCGCGCTGACCCACCTTCGTGCCCACGCGCCGGTGTCGTGGGTCGACGTCGACGGCTACCGGCCGTTCTGGGCGGTCACCAAGCACGCCGACATCATGGCCGTCGAACGCGCGAACAACCTGTTCACCAACTGCCCACGACCCGTGCTGATGACGGCGGAGTCCGATGAGCTGCAGGCGGGCGCGGGGATCAGCACACTGATCCACCTCGACGATCCGCGGCACCGCGTGGTGCGGGCCATCGGCGCCGACTGGTTCCGCCCGAAGGCCATGCGCGAGATGAAGATCCGCGTCGACGAACTGGCGAAGCGGTACGTCGACCACATGCTGGCCATCGGACCGGAGTGCGACTTCGTCCAGGAGGTCGCCGTCAACTTCCCGCTCTACGTGATCATGTCGCTGCTCGGCGTGCCCGAGTCCGACTTTCCCCGCATGCTGCGCTACACCCAGGAGCTGTTCGGCAACGACGACGACGAATTCAGCCATGGCGCCACCAAAGAGGAGCAGCTCGGCGTGCTGCTCGACATGTTCGGATACTTCAACGAACTGACCGCGGCCCGCCGCGCCGAGCCCACCACCGACCTCGCGTCGGCCATCGCCAACGCCGCTGTCGACGGCGAGCCGCTGTCCGACATCGACACGGTGTCCTACTACGTGATCGTCGCGACCGCCGGGCACGACACCACCAGCGCCACCATCTCCGGTGGACTGCACGCCCTGATCGAGCATCCGGACCAACTGCAGCGGCTACGTGACGATCCGGGACTCATGGCGACGGCCACCGAGGAGATGATCCGCTGGGTCACCCCGGTCAAGGAGTTCATGCGCACCGCGCAGGCCGACACCGAGGTCCGCGGAATTCGCGTCAAGGCGGGGGAGTCGGTGCTGCTGTCCTACCCGTCGGCCAACCGGGACGAGGACGTCTTCGACGAACCGTTCACCTTCGACGTCGGTCGTGATCCCAACAGGCACATCGCGTTCGGCCACGGCGTGCACTTCTGCCTCGGTGCGGCACTGGCCCGCATGG
Source organism: Mycolicibacterium litorale (assembly GCF_010731695.1). Classification (NCBI taxonomy): domain Bacteria; kingdom Bacillati; phylum Actinomycetota; class Actinomycetes; order Mycobacteriales; family Mycobacteriaceae; genus Mycobacterium; species Mycolicibacterium litorale. The sequence continues at coordinate 2,616,977 of NZ_AP022586.1, read as the reverse complement.
AGGTCACCAGCTTCTTCACCGAGTTGATCCCGCGGCTGCGGTCGGTCGAACTCGCCGGCCGGCCAGAACACGTGGCGACCACATTCGTCGGCGGGCTGAAGCACCTGCCGATCCGATACATCCTGTCCTGAATCAGCAGCAGCGCGCGCCCGGGTTGGCGTCGGCCGCCGCATGCCTCATCCGCCAGTACTCCCGCTCGCTGAGCACCGGCTCGCCCGGATGGGTGCGCCGCCGGTGCTCGACGTAGCGGGCGTAGTGGTTGTCACCCATCAATGAGCCGACGTACCAACGGATCTGGTGTGCGACGGCGACAACGCGTCCCATTGCTTCTGCACCTCCTTCTCCCGCGCGGTGGTGTGCAGCCCGGAGGGCCCGAAGATGCGTGACGGCAGCGGCTCGTCCTCGGTGGTCGGCGGCGCGGTGCCGCGCAGTGCGCGCACCGCCATGATCACTCCCGCCGCGAAGACGATCACCACCAGCACGGCGAACACGATGGACAGCGTGCCCTGGATGAACGTGTTGCGAATGACGTCGTTCATCTGGTCGGGGTTCTTGGCCGCGCCGAACGCCTCCTTGCCCTGCGCCAGCGCCGATTTGTACTGGAAGTGCTGCGTCCAGTAGCCGACCTTCGGGTCGCCGGAGAAGATCTTCTGCCATGAGGCGGTCAACGTGATGACCAGATCCCACAGCAGCGGGATGCCCGGCACCCACGCCCATTGCACGAGGCCCTTCTTCAGCACGACCACGGTGACGACGGTCAGCGCGATCGCGGCGAGCAGCTGGTTGGCGATGCCGAACAGCGGGAAGAGTGTGTTGATGCCGCCGAGCGGGTCGGTGACGCCCATCAGCAGGATGCTGCCCCACGCGGCCACCACGATCAGGCTGCAGGCCCAGGCGCCGATGCGCCAGCTCGGATCCTTCAGCTTGCGCAGCGGCCCACCGAGATTCGACAGCCCGTCCGACAGCATGAACCGCGCCACCCGGGTGCCGGCGTCGACGGTGGTGAGGATGAACAGCGCCTCGAACATGATCGCGAAGTGGTACCAGAAGGCCTTGAGCGTATCGCCGCCGAAGACACTGCTCAGCACCTCGGACATCCCGAACGCCAGCGTGGGCGCCCCACCGGTCCGCGAGACGATGGACTGCTCGCCGACGCTCGCCGCGGCCTGGTCGATCTCCTCCGGGGTGATCGGCGCGCCGGAAAGGCCCAGCCCGTTGACGTATTCCGCCGCGGTCGCTGCCGTACCACCGGTCTGTGCGGCGGGGGCGTTGAGCGTGAAGTACAGGTGCTGGTTGAGGATCGCCGCGGTGATGAGGGCCATGATCGCCACGAACGACTCGGTCAGCATGCCGCCGTAGCCGATCAGCCGCATCTGGCTTTCCTTCTCCAGCAGCTTCGGCGTGGTGCCCGAGGAGATCAGCGAATGGAAGCCCGACAGCGCGCCGCACGCGATCGTGATGAACAGGAACGGGAACAGCGACCCCGCGAAGACCGGACCCGTGCCGCTGGTGGCGAACTGGGAGATGGCGGGCGCCTCCATCACCGGGCGGGCGATGAGGATGCCGATCGCCAGCAGCGCGATCGTGCCGACCTTCATGAACGTCGACAGGTAGTCGCGCGGGGCGAGCAGGAACCACACCGGCAGGACCGACGCGGCCAACCCGTAGGCGATGATGCACCAGCTCAACGCCACCGGCGACAGGTCGAACCACGATGCGCCCCATGAGGTGTGGGACACCCAGTTGCCCGAGGCGACGGCCAGCAGCAGCAGCGCCACGCCGATCACCGACACCTCGGACACCCGTCCCGGGCGCAGGAAGCGCAGGTAGACGCCCATGAAGATCGCGATCGGAATCGTCATCGCGATGGAGAACACGCCCCACGGGCTCTGCGCCAGTGCTTGGACGACCACCAGGGCCAGCACGGCCAGCAGGATGACCATGATGACCAGCACGCCGACGATCGCGGCGGCGCCACCGACGGCGCCCAGTTCGTCGCGGGCCATCTGGCCCAGCGAGCGGCCCCGGCGGCGCGTCGAGATGGACAGGACCAGGTAGTCCTGCACACAGCCGGCGAAGACCGCGCCGATGATGATCCAGATGGTGCCGGGCAGGAATCCCATCTGCATGGCGAGAACCGGACCGACCAGCGGGCCGGCACCGGCGATGGCGGCGAAGTGGTGGCCGAACAGTACCCGGCGGTCGGTCGGCACGTAATCCGTGGCGTTCTCGAAAAGCTCGGCGGGCGTGGCGTTGTCGTCGCGGGGTTTGACGATCTTCATCTCGATCAGCCGCGCGTAGAAGCGAAACGCCACCACGTAGGTGCAGATGGCGGCGATCACGAACCAGACGGCGTTCACCGTCTCACCGCGGAAGAAGGCGATCACCGCCCAGGCGATCGCACCGATCAGTGCGATGAGCCCGAAGACGACCTTGTGTCTGGTCGTGATCGGGGACCGGTCGATGATCGCCACCGGCGGCAGATCTCGATCCGTGCGGATATAGGTGACGTCGCCGTCCGTCTCCTCGAAGCGCTCGGATGGTGCGGCGGTGGGTGTGGCCACGGTCTCTCCCTCGATGGCGCGACAGTGTCAGATGCCTGTGGTGATCCTTGCACCGACATGATCGGCGATGCGTCGAATCCCTGCTTTCGTGGGTCAGGCGCGTTCGTAGAACTCGCGCACGCTGTCGACGGTGTCGGCCTCGGCCGGCGACTTGTCGTCACGATAACGAAGGACGCGCGCGAACCGCAGAGCCATTCCCCCGGGGTAGCGTGTCGAGCCCTGCACCCCGTCGAACGCGATCTCGACCACCTGCTCGGGGCGCACCCTGACCACGTACCCGTCCGTCGGACCGTCGGCCAGCTCGAGGAATCGGGTGGTCTGCCAGTCGAGCATCGCGTCGGTCATCCCCTTGAACGTCTTGCCGAGCATGACGAAACCCCCGGTCGCGGGGTCGCGCGCGCCGAGGTGGATGTTGGAGAGTTTGCCGGTGCGCCTGCCGTTGCCCCACTCCACGGCCAGGACGACGAGATCGAGGGTGTGGACCGGTTTGACCTTCAACCACCCCGCCCCGCGGCGGCCGGCCTCGTAGGGCGCCGTGGGCGACTTGGCCATCACCCCTTCGTGGCCCGCGGCCAGCGTCGCGTCGAGGAAGTGCTGTGCGGCGGCGCCGTCGCCGGTGACGAGCCGGTCGACGCGGTGCGCGGCGGGGACCAGGTCGTCGAGCACCCGGACACGTTCGAGGGTCGGCAGGTCGAGCAGGTCGGTGCCGTCGACGTGTAGCAGGTCGAACACGAACACCGACAGCGGCTGGGTGGCACGGGAGGCGGCGCGCCCGAACCGCGAGGCGGTGACCTGGAAGCGGTGCGGACGCCCGTCGGGGCGCAGCGCGATCGCCTCGGCGTCGGCGATGAGGTCGGTGACCGGCAGGGCGAGCGCCGCCTCGACGACCTCGGGTAGGCGTTCGGTGACGTCGTCCAGCGAGCGGGTGTACACCGAGACGTCCGACCCGGTGCGGTGGATCTGGACGCGGGCGCCGTCGAGTTTGGCCTCGAACACCGCCGACCCGCCCAGCCGTTCCAGTGCGTCGGCGACACCGGTCGCGGTCTGGGCGAGCATCGGTCCGACCGGTCGGCCCGCCCGCAGCGTGAACTGCGCGAGTCCCGCATCGCCGGCGGTGAGCGCGGCGGCCGCGACCGCGGGCAGGTCGCCGGCGAGCATCGCCGCACGCCGCACCCCGGTGGCAGGCACACCGGCCGCCTTGGCGACCGCGTCGGCCATCACCCCGATCAGCGCGCCCTGGCGCAGCTCTCCGGTCAGCAGGCGGCGCAGGAAGGTCTGCTCGACCGCCGTGGCCGCGGCGAACAACTGGGCGATCAGGTTCGCCCGGCGGAGCTGGGACCCTTTCCCGGAGACGGCGCCGATCTCCGAGAACGCCGCGTCGACCGCGGGCACCGTCAGCGTCGGTGTGTCGCCCGGCGCGGGAAGGGAACGCAGCGCCGCCCACCCCACACCGATCTGGCGCTGGGGCAGCTCACCGGACAGCCACGCCACGGTCACCGCGATCTGGCGGGCGTCCTGCTCGGCGCCCGCGCGGCTCAGCAGTTCGGCGATGCGGGCGGTCTTGGCCAGCCGGGACGACGTCGCGCCGACATCAGCTGAGGCGGTGGCGACATCGACGAGCAGCACACGTCGAGAATGGCATGCGGCGGCGACGGGTGCGAGCGTGCGCAAACTACCGGTGTCGGCGCGGCGCGCCGGGTGCAGACACGCACCGTCGCGGAGACTAGGTGACGTTGAAGACGATGCTGTGCCAGCCCGTCGCGCCGTCGGGCACCGGGTCGGCGCGGTCGGGCGTCTGCACGGTGCCGGTGTTGTCGGTGGCGCGCACGGTGATCGTGTGCAGACCCGGCTCGCGGGCCTGCCAGTCGATGCTCCACAGCCGCCAGGTGTCGTTCGAGTAGCTCGCGCCCAGTTCGGCGGGCTGCCAGTCGCCTTGACCGCCGGGTGGGTCGATGCGTACCTCGACGGCGCGCACACCGCGGTTCTGCGCCCACGCCACCCCGCCGAAGGTGACCGGTCCGGCTGTGACCTCGCCGCCGCTGCGCGGGACGTCGATCCGTGATTCGGTCTTGATCGGCCCGCGCTCCGACCACCCCAGCTTCGTCCAGTACGCCTGTGCGCGGTCGAACCGGGTCAGCTCCAGGTCGACGACCCACTTGGTGGCCGACACGTAGCCGTAGAGGCCGGGCACCACCAGCCGGGCCGGGTAGCCGTGTTCGGTGGGCAGTGGCTCGCCGTTCATCCCGACCGCCAGCAGCGCATCGCGGGAATCGGTCAGCGCCTCGACGGGCGTACCCGCGGTGAAACCGTCGTGGGAGGTCGACAGCACCATATCGGCGTCGGAGTGAATGCCCGCTTGCGCCAACAGGTCTCGCACTCGGTAGCCCGTCCATGTGGCGTTGGAGATGAGGTTCCCGCCCACCGGGTTGGACACACACGTCAACGTGACGACCTTCTCGACCGCCTCGAAGCGCTCCAGATCGTCGAAGCCGTAGGTGATCTCGCGGTCGACCATGCCGTGTATGCGCAACCGCCACTGGTCGCGGGCGACCTGCGGCACGCTCAGCGCCGTGTCGATGCGGTAGAAGTCGGCCGTCGGCGTGACGAACGACGGCAGCCCGCCGCCGCTGGGCTGGACCGCCGGCGGGATCGGAGGCGCGGCCACGTCGACGCGCGGCAGCGTGAACGCGGTGCGGTCGTTCGACACCGAGGCGGCCCGCCGCGACAGCGCCGCCCCGGTCGCCCCCGCGACACCGCCTGCCGCGAGCACCCCCAACGCGGCCAGCGACAGCCGCCGCCCGCGGTCGACGTCCCCGCCGGCCGTCTCGGGTGCGTCGGTGATCCGTCCGGACAGCAGGAACTGCAGCACCGCCACCCCGCACACGGTGCCGGCGAGCGCCGGGATGACATCGGCCGCATGAGCGCCGGCGCGGGACAGGACGGCCGCGCAGCCCAGGAGGCCGCCTGCCACGATCACGACGCTGCCCACCGGCAACTTCCGGGTCTGCAGGGCGGCGCCCGCCGCGGCGAGCACCGCGATCACCGCCAGCACCAGTACGGACAGCACCAGTTTGTCGGCCATCCCGAAGGTCGTGATCGCCCACTCCTTGACCGGACCCGGGGTCGCGTCGATGACCGCGGAGCCGACGGCGGTGCGGGCATCGGCCTGCGGGCCGAACGGCACCGCCACCAACTCGGTGACACCCACCGCGACGGCAGCGGCGGCGATTCCGCACCAGGCGCGGGTGGGACGCGGGAGGCCGGCCATGGTCGCCAAGGTAGTCAGTTCGCGCACCCGAAAGCCTTACCGAACGCTGACGTCGGCTAGGTTCCTTTACAGTCCGACCGCAAAGTGGAAAGGGAACTAGATGGAGATCGAGGGCAAGAAGGCCGTCATCGTCGGGGGTGCCTCCGGTTTCGGCCGTGCCACCGCCGAGGCGCTGACCAAGCGGGGCGCCACCGTCGCCGTGCTCGACCGGCCGCAGTCCAAGGGCCAGGAGGTGGCCGACGAGCTCGGCGCGACGTTCTACCCGGTCGACGTCATGGATTTCGCGGGCACCGAGCAGGTCCTGGCCCAGGCGGTCGAGGCCCTCGGGGGTCTCCATGTCGCGGTCACCACCGCCGGCGGCGGCTCGGCCATGCGGACGCTGGGCAAGAACGGGCCGCACGACCTCGACGTGTTCCGTCAGGTGCAAGACCTCAACACCGTCGGCACCTTCAACATCAGCAGGCTCGCCGCCGAGCACATGAGCAAGAACGAGCCGGAGGACGACGAGCGCGGCGTCATCATCAACACCTCCTCGATCGCCGCATTCGAGGGCCAGATCGGTCAGGTCGCGTACACCGCGTCGAAGGCGGCCATCGCCGGGATGTGCCTGACCATGGCCCGTGACCTCGGCAGCCTGGGCATCCGGGTGCTCGCGATCGCCCCCAGCCTGTTCGCCACCGGGTTGACCGAGGGCATCCCCGACGAATTCGCCGCCCAGCTGACCAAGGACGCCGCGTTCCCCAAGCGGCTCGGCCGCCCCGAGGAGTACGCCAAGCTCGCCGTGGCGATCGTTGAGAACGCGATGCTCAACGGACAGTGCATCCGGCTCGACGCCGGGCAGCGGTTCGCGCCCAAGTAGGTGATTTCGGCGTGATCGGTCGCGTCAGCCGCGACTGATCACGCCGAAATCGCGATCGGCGGCCCGGGGCACCGCGGCCAGTGATCCCTGGCCGATCCACGCCGGCACCGCGCGACGGGCTTCCGCCGCGCCCGACACCGCGACGCTGCCGTCGAGCATCGCGCGCTGCCAACTGACGTCGCCGCGCCAGACCGCGGTCAGCGTGCGCAGGCTGGTCTGCACGGTGGCCGCCACGTCGTAGCCGGGGTCGACGTCGCAGACGTCGGCCTGCCCGTCGGCGACCACCAGCCACCACCGTGCCGCGCGCGCATCCGCCCCCTCGAGGCGGAACGCCAGCGTGGTGCGGGTGTCCGGCCACTCGGCGACCGGGATCGTCCTCCGCATATCCCACATCAGCAGGTGCGGGTCGAGGTCCTCGTCGCCGAGCTCGCCGATCCAGCGCACCCCCCAGGTGCCGAGCGCCTCGACCACCGCGGCGAGCTCCTGCCCACGCGCGGTGAGCGAATAGCCTGTGCGCCCGTCGATCTCGCTACGTTCCACCACCCCGGCGCGGGTGAGTGACTTCAGCCGTTTCGACAGCAGGGCGGGCGACATCTTCGGCACGCCGCGGCGCAACTCATTGAAATGTGTACTACCAAGCAGCAATTCGCGGACGACCAGAAGCGTCCACCGTTCGTCGAGCAGCTCCATGGCCTTGGCCACGGGACAGAATTGGCCGTAACCCGACATCGGCGTACCTCCTGGTCGGTCGCATCGCCATCGTCCCGCAGATCGGGTCACCAGTACAGATCTGGAACTGGAATCGCCGCGGGTGCGGGAGTGACGATGTGTGCACCGAACAAGGAGGACGCCATCATGAGCAGCGACACCGCCACCGTCGACGACGGGCAACTGGCCGCGCGGCACCGGTCCATGTGGGCATCGGGAGACTATCCGAAACTCGCGGCGGAACTCGTCGCACCGCTGGGACCGGTTCTGGTCGAGGCCACCGGTATCGGGCCCGGCGATCGGGTGCTCGACGTCGCCGCGGGAACGGGTAACGCCGCGATCCCCGCGGCCCGCACCGGTGCCACGGTCACGGCCAGCGACCTCACCCCCGAACTGCTGGAGCACGGCCGTACCGCCGCCGCGGAGCTGGGCGTCGACCTCGAATGGCGCGAAGCCGACGCACACGCATTGCCCTTCGCGGACAACGACTTCGACATCGTCATGTCGTGTATCGGGGTCATGTTCGCGCCGTACCATCAGCGCGCCGCCGACGAGCTGGTGAGGGTGTGCCGGCCGGGCGGCACCATCGGCCTGATCAACTGGACACCCGAAGGTCACATCGGGCGGCTGTTCGCCACCATGAAGCCGTACATGCCGCCCCCGCCCCCCGGCGCGCAACCGCCCCCGCTGTGGGGACGCGAAGAGCACGTCCGGGAGCTCTTCGGCGACCGCGTCGGCGAACTCACCGCGCAGCGCCGCACCCTGCCGGTGACGCACTTCGCCGACGGCGCCGAATTCCGCGACTACTTCAAGGCCATGTACGGCCCGACCATCGCCGCGTACCGCAATATCGCCGACGACGCGGAGCGGGTCGCGCAGCTCGATCGCGACATCGCCGCACTCGGTGACGAGCTGATGGACGGATCGTCGCGAATGGAGTGGGAGTATCTGCTGTTGACGGCGCGCAAGGCCTGACACCATGTCCGCATGCCCGACGCCGCGCAGCTTCCCACCCTGACCGACGCCGATGTGACCGCGCTGGTGCGCTGGGCACGGCGAGAGGGCCTCGGCGAGACGATCACCGACGTCGCACCGCTGACCGGCGGCACCCAGAACGTCGTCGTGCGATTGCACCTCGACGGACGGCCGATGGTGCTGCGTCGTCCGCCGGTGCATCCGCGTCCGACAAGTGACAAGACGATGCAACGCGAGATCGCCGTCCTGCGCACGCTCGCAGGCAGCTCCGTGCCGCATCCCGGGTTCATCGCCGGGTGCGAGGACCTCGAGGTGCTCGGCGTCGTCTTCTACCTGATGGAGGAGGTCGACGGGTTCAACCCCGGCAACGAGGTCGCCGAGGCCTATCGGCACGACCCCGACATGCGCCACCGCGTCGGCCTGTCGTACGCGGCGAGCCTCGCCCAGCTGGGCAACGTGCCGTGGCAGGGCAGCGAACTCGCCGCCATCAAGCGGCCGGGATCGTTTCTGGCGCGCCAGGTTCCGCAGTTCCTCCGATTGCTCGAGAGCTACCGCCACGAGCGGTATGCGCCCGAGTCGTTGTCCGGGGTCGCCGAGCTGGCCGAATGGTTGGAGGGCAACCGGCCGCCGGACGGTGAGCCGGGCATCATGCACGGCGACGCGCATCTGAACAACGTGCTGTTGCGCCGGGAGACACCCGAGCTGGCCGCATTCATCGACTGGGAGATGTGCACGATCGGCGATCCACTGCTGGACCTCGGCTGGATGCTGATCTGCTGGCCGCACGACCCGAACCCCATCGACGCCGGAAAGGAGCTGGCCGCACTCGGCGGACTCGCCGGCAGGGGCGAATTGCTCGACGCCTACGCGGCGGCGGGAGGACGGCAGACGACCGCGCTGTCGTGGTATCTGGCGATGGCCTGCTTCAAGCTCGCCGTCGTGATCGAGGGGACGTGGTCGCGCTTCCTGGCCGGCCGGGCCAACCGCGAGGCCGGCGAGCGATTGCACAGCTCGGCGACGAACCTGATCGACCTCGGCATGCGCGTCGCCAAAGGTGAAGACCCCTTCATGTGACCGCTCAGCGGTAGGTGTCGACGCCGAGTTTGACCGCCAGCGCCACCCCGGCCAGACCGATGAGGACCCGCAGTGGGCCTGCGGGCGCATGACGGACCACCACCGGGCCCAGCCGGGACCCGAGCAGGCAGCCGGCGCCCAGCGGGATGACCGCCAGCCAGTGCACCGGCGCGGCCACCGCGAACACCAGTGCGGCAGCGGTGTTGGCGACCCCCAGCACGACATTCTTGCCCGCGTTGGCGTGCGCGAGCGTATTGCCGCCCGTGGTGAGGAGCAGCGCCAGCAACAGCACGCCGGCCGCGGCGCCGAAGTAGCCGCCGTAGACACAGATGGCCAGGATCGCGGCGGATTCCCACAGCCCGGCGCTGGGTCGGCGTCCGGGGTGCGCCGGGGCGGCACGGCGGGGCAGCAGGATCACGACCGCCGAACCGCCCAGCAGGATCGGCACGACCTTCTCGAACCCCTCGGCAGGCGTCGACAGCAGCAACACGGCGCCGGCCACCCCGCCGAGCCCCGCGGCGGGGACGATGCGCAGCAGCCACGCGGCCTGGCCTCTCAGTTCCGGCCGCGACCCAAGCACCGAACCGACACCGTTGAACACCAGCGACACCGTGTTCGTGACGTTGGCCGCCACCGGCGGCAGCCCGGCGAGCAACAGTGCGGGATAGGTGGCCACGGACGCCAGGCCGGCGATGCTGCCGGTGAGTCCGCCGAGGATGCCGGCGGCGAGCAGCAGACCGATATCGGGCCAATGCATTGCGTCGACACTAGTGCCGACGGTGCGGCCGCCCGCGCCGAGAATGCGATTGCGCCGTCCCCGCGGCGGGGTCTAGCATCGTCGGCGTGCCAAGGCGACTCGTAGTAGCAACCCGCAGCGGGGTCTGATCTCGACCGACCCCTCGCTGTGGGTCGTTGCTACACCGTCGGTCACCTCCTCCACGAGAAGACCGGCACATGATCACCACCTCGCCATCACCGGCATTGACGTCCACTGCCAGCGAGATCGCACCGCACGGGGTCACCCGGCCGACGTTCGCATCAGTCCTGCCTGCCCCGCTGCCCCGCGGTTTGCGTAAGGAGGCCGACGAGATGACCCTGGACGCATTCCTCGACGAGTACGCCCCGACGACGGGCCCGCTGCGGCTCGGCCAGTGGACGTGTACCGACGGCGACCGCCCCGCGGGCCGGCTGGGCCCGCAGGCGCGCACCTATCAGGCCACGCTCGCGTTCGGTGACCGGATCAGCACCGCGACGGCGGCGGCGTGCGGCCCGGTCGCGGCGCTGACCGCGATGCTCTACGACCAGGGCATCGCCGTGGAGACCGTCGCCTTCCACCAGATCCCCGCCGGCGCGCACACCGCGACCTTCATCCGCGGGTCCGACGGCATGCGCACCGAATGGGCGATGGGGTGGTCCGACGACGCCACTCAGTCGGCGCTTCGAGCGGTCATCGCCTGCGCCAACCGGCTGCTCACCGCCTGAGCCGCCGGTCAGCGCAACGGGCGCAGCACGATCGGCATACCGTCCATCGGCACCGGCATGCCCGCGTAGTCCAGCTTCGAGACGTAACCGGGGCGTGGCGGCTCCAGGCGGTAGCGGCGCAGCAGCCGGTGCATCACGGTCTTGATCTCCAGCTGGCCGAACACCATGCCGATGCACTTGTGCGCTCCGCCGCCGAACGGCGCGAACGCGTACCGGTGCCGCTTGTGTTCGTTGCGCGGTTCGGCGAAGCGCGCCGGATCGAACTTCTCGGGATCGGTCCACAACTCCGGCAGGTGATGGTTCACCGACGGCCAGGTCACCACGTTCGTGTTGGCCGGCAGGTAGTGGCCCAGCAGCTCGGTGTCACGTACGGTCTGACGCACGTTGAACGGCAGCGGCGTCACCAGGCGCAGCGCCTCGTTCATCACCAGGTCGAGGGTCTCGAGCTTCTCCAGCGCCTCGATGTCGAGCGGACCGTCGCCCAGACGCTCGGACTCCTCGCGGCAGCGCTCCTGCCACTCCGGATTGCGCGACAGGTGGTAGGCCATCGTCGTCAGCGTGGAGGTCGAGGTGTCGTGGGCCGCCATCATCAGGAAGATCATGTGGTTGACGATGTCCTGGTCGGAGAACGTGTTGCCGTCCTCGTCAGCGGTGTGACACAGCACCGTGAGCATGTCGGTGCCGTCCGAACCGCGCTTCTCCTTGACCCGTGCCTCGAAGTAGTCGTCGAGGACCTTGCGCGCCTGCAGCCCACGCCACCACTTGAACGGCGGCAGTGCCGTGCGGATGATGGCCCCGCCGGCCCGGGTCGTCATCGTGAACGCGTCGTTGACCTTGGTGACGAGTTCCTTGTCGGTCCCCGGCTCGTGGCCCATGAACACCACCGAGGCGATGTCGAGCGTCAGTTCCTTGACGGCTGGATAGAACAGGAACCGCGGGTCGTTCTCCACCCAGTCGCCGGCGATCACCTGGGAGGCGACGCGGTCGATGTGCTCGACGTACCCGGTCAGCCGGCTGCGGGTGAAGGCCTCCTGCATGATCCGGCGGTGGTACATGTGCTCATCGAAGTCGAGCATCATCAGACCCCGGTTGAAGAACGGGCCGATGACCGGATGCCAGCCGCGCTGCGAGAAGTCCTTGTTCTTGTTCGAGAAGACGGCCTGGGTGGCGTCGGGCCCGAGGGCGACGACCGCGGGCAGAGCGGGGGAGTACGCGTAGTGCAGCGGACCGTAGGTCTTGTACACCTGGAGCAGATAGTCCGGGCCGCCGCGGAACGTCTCGATCATGTGGCCGAGCACCGGAAGACCCGAATCACCCATCACCGGCTTGAGTCCGCTGCCCGCCGGTGGCTCGGCCAGCACGAACTGCTTCCACTCGTTGTTCTCCAGCCTGGTGCGCAACCGCTTCTCTACGGCTCCCATCCCGGGGATGGTGTTCAGCGTCGGCGTGAACCGCCGCCTGGCCTGGTCGAGCAGATAATCCGGGGTGCTGATGGTCGCCATCTGAACGCTCCTGCTGGTCACAACGCTGTGGTGGACGTCACCTCCTGCACATCCTGACCAACACACTTGACGCATGTCAAGTTTTGTTCTGGCGTGCCGCGGTGCCAAGGTTTAATGTCATGACCGCCGAATCGGCCACGCCCGAGATCCGCCGCAGCCGCGGTGACCGGCAACGCGACGCGATCGTCGGCGCGGTCCGCGAGCTACTCCAGGAGCGGCCGTTCGCCGACCTGTCGGTGAGCACGATCAGCGAAAGGGCCGGCGTCGCCCGTTCCGGGTTCTATTTCTACTTCGACTCCAAGTACGCGGTGCTGGCCGTGATCGTCGCCGACGCCATGGCCGAACTCGACAAACTGACCCACGACTTCGCGCCGCGCGAAGCCGGCGAATCCCCGTCGGATTTCGCCGAGCGCATGGTCGGCTACGCCGCCGCCGTGTTCGCCAGCAACGACCCGATCATGCGGGCGTGCAAGCTGGCGCAGAGCACCGACGCGCAGATCCGCGAGATCATGAACGACTTCGAGGACACCGTCATCGACAAGATCGTCGGGCTGGTGCGTCAGGACGAGGGCGCCCGGCCGATCTCCGACGACCTGCCCGCGCTGGTGCGGATGCTGACCGCCACCACGTCCATGACGCTGACCCAGGACAGTGCCTTCGTCGGCCGCGGGGACGACCCGGCACGTGCGGTCGAGGTGGTCGAGCGGCTCTGGCTGTACGCCCTGTGGGGTGGTTCCGACCTGCGTGAGGGCTGAGCGTCCCAGCCGGCAGGTAGGGTCACCGCCATGACGCAGGGCAGCGGATTCACCGGAAAGCGTTGTCTCCTCACCGGCGCGGCCAGCGGAATCGGGCGGGCCACCGCGCTGCGACTGGCCCGCGAGGGCGCCGAACTGTTCCTCACCGACCGGGACGCCGAGGGGTTGGAGACCACGGTCGCCGATGCCCGCGCGCTCGGCGGCAAGGTCGCGGTGCACCGGGCACTCGACATCTCCGACTACGACGCCGTCGTGCAGTTCGCCGCCGACATCCACGCCGCGCACCCCGCGATGGACGTCGTGATGAACATCGCCGGCGTCTCGGCGTGGGGCACCGTCGACCGCCTGACCCACCAGCACTGGAAGTCGATGATCGACGTCAACCTGATGGGACCCATCCACGTCATCGAGACGTTCGTGCCGCCGATGATCGAGGCACGCCGGGGTGGCCAGCTGGTCAACGTGTCGTCGGCGGCCGGGCTGGTCGCCCTGCCGTGGCACGCCGCCTACAGCGCCAGCAAGTACGGTTTGCGCGGCCTGTCCGAAGTGCTGCGCTTCGACCTCGCGCGCCATCGCATCGGAGTGTCGGTGGTGGTGCCCGGCGCGGTGAAAACCCCACTGGTGCAGACCGTTCAGATCGCCGGCGTCGACCGCGAGGACCCGAACGTGCAGAAGTGGACGAGCCGGTTCAGCGGGCACGCGGTGTCACCGGAACGGGCCGCCGAGCGCATCCTGACCGGCGTGCGCCGCAACCGCTACCTGATCTACACCTCGCCCGACATCCGGGCGTTCTACTTGTTCAAGCGCACCATGTGGTGGCCGTACAGCGTGGCGATGCGACAGGTCAACGTGCTGTTCTCCCGTGCCCTTCGGCCGCGCCGCTGATCACCGCTTACCCCAGTCCCACGGTGGGGTGCTCAGCAGACCCTGCCCGTCGACGCGGGTCTCGCCGAACTCCTTGTACAGCGTGAGCCGGACCGCGTCGCCGTCCTCATCCAGCGGCACCGCGCCGAGCAGGTCGATCATCGCCGGGGAGTGCGTGACGACGACGACCTGTGTCCGCGCCGCGGCCGCGGTGACCAGCGCCGCCAGCGGCCGGACGAGGTCGGGATGCATGGACGTCTCCGGTTCGTTGAGCACCATCAGCGACGGCGGCTCGGGACTGAGAAGCGCCGCCGCCCACAGCAGGAAACGCAGTGTGCCGTCGGACAATTCGGCGCACCTCAACGGCCTCAACATCCCCGGCTGGCGCAGCTGCAGGTCGAACAGCCCGTCGTGCACGGCGATGTGGACCGTCGCGCCGTCGAACGCGTCTGCGACCGCGCGGGCGAGGTCGTCGTGACCCGCCTCGACGATCGTCTGCACGGCGGCAGCCAGATCGCCGCCGTCGGCGGAGAGCACCGGGGTGCGGGTGCCCACCTGCGGGCGACGGGCGGGCGCCGCGGCGTCCACGCGGAACCCGTCGTAGAACCGCCAGTTCCGCAGCCGGTCGCGCACCGCGGCCAGTTCCGGCAGCGCGCCGGCGTATTCGGCGAGCACGCTGCGATGCGACGGCAACGAGCGGGTCAGTTCGTCGAAGCCGCGCCCGGATTCGGCGCTCGCCTCGGCGTACTGACTGCCGCGACGCACCAGGGTGGCGGCGGGGCGCATCACCTGCCCGGCGAACACCGCTTCGCGTTTGATCTGGGGATCACGGGCGAACAGCGAGCCCGGGCCGGCGTGCTGCGGCAGGCCCAGGTCGACCAGGTATCCCAGATCGTCTGCGGCGTAACCGAGTTCAAGTGATACGGGCCGGGTGCGCACGGTGCCCTCGGTCGTGCCGGTGCGGCGGGCGCCCGCGGTCTGTTCGGGGCCGGCCCACAGCACGGACTCCAACCCGCCCTCGCGGGCCAGCGATCCGATCACCTCACCGCGGCCGCAGTCGGCCAGCAGTCCCAGCGCCCGGTACAGCGACGATTTGCCGCTGCCGTTGGCGCCGGTCACCACGGTCAGCCGGCGCAGCGGGAGCACCACATCGCGCAGCGAGCGGTAGCCGCGGATGGCGACGGTCGAGAGCATGGCGCCCACGCTATGGGTTCGCGCCGACAACCCATTCGGGCATGGCCAGTTCGAGCCGTACCCCGAGGAGGCGGATCGGCCGGTCGAGGTCGAACAGCGCCAGCACGTCGAGTGCGGTCGCGGTGATGAGGTCGAGGTCGGTGCCGGCGGCGGCCAGCTTGCGGATCTTCGTCCTGGTGTAGAAGGTGCTGGTGCGCACCGTCACCGCGACACGGGTGACCACGCGGCCGGCGTCGACGACCTCGGCCAGCGTCTGTGCGGCCAGGCGGGCCACCGCCGATTCCATGTCCGCGCGGTCGGTGAGGTCCTGCGGGAAGGTGATCACGTGGCTGCGCGAGCGCGGAACCCACGGCTGTGGGCTGACCTCGCTGTCGCCGCCGCCCTTGGCCAGCAACAGGATCCACAGTCCGGTGGTCGGGCCGAACGCCGACGTCAGAACCGCGGCGTCGGTGGCGGCGAGGTCGGACACCGTGGTGATGCCCAGACTCGCAAGCTTTTTCGCGGTCTTGGGTCCCACCCCCCAGAGTGCGTCGACCGGCCGGTCACCCATCACGGCCATCCAGTTGGCGTCGGTGAGCGAGAACACCCCGGCCGGTTTGCCGAACCCGGTGGCGACCTTGGCGCGCTGCTTGTTGTCGCTGATGCCGACCGAACACGACAGGCCGGTCCCGGCGACCACCTCGCGGATCCGTTCGGCGAGTGCGAACGGATCCTCGACATCGGCCCCGACGTAGGCCTCGTCCCAGCCCCACACCTCGACCGGATGACCCAGATCGCGCAGCAAACCCATGACCTGGTCGGACGCCTCGTCGTATGCGGCGGTGTCCGACGGCAGGAACGTCGCGTCGGGGCAGCGGCGCGCCGCCACCCGCAGGGGCATCCCGGCGTGCACGCCGAACTCGCGTGCCCGGTACGACGCGCACGTGACCACCTTGCGGGGCTCGGTCGGATCCCCGCTGCCGCCGACGATGACGGGCAACCCCTCCAGTTCGGGGTGCCTGCGCAGCTCGACCGCCGCGAGGAACTGGTCGAGGTCGACGTGTAGGATCCAGCGGCCCACGGTCAGCGCCCGCAGAGTTTGACGGCCACCGTTTCCCACGCATCGCCCAGCTCGTCGAGGGTCGCGCCCTCGGCGAGGCGGTGTTCGACGTAGTCGGCGTCGAGCAGGGCGCTCAGCGCGGTGGTCTGCGCGTCGAGGTCACCGGTGGTGCCGGCCGACTGCAGCAGCACCCGCACATGGGTGTGGTGCAGGGCGCTGGGGCCGGTGAACCGCGTCTGCGGATCGCGTCCGGCGTCCGACAGCAGGGCGTGATGGTCATGGACGAACGCGAGCCGGGCCCTGCCGTAGGCGATCAGGCGTTCCAGCGGGGGAGCGCCGGGCCCGAGCGGGGGCGGCCCGAACATGAAGGCCTGCTGGTGGGCTTTCTCGTTCTCGTCGAGCAGCACCACCATCAGGCCGGCCCGGCTGCCGAAGCGCCGGAACAGCGTTCCTTTGCCCACCCCGGCCGCCGCGGCGATGTCGTCGGTACTGACCGCCCCGGCACCGCGCTCGGCGATGAGCCGGCGCGCCGCGTCGAGCAACAGCGCGCGGTTGCGCGCGGCGTCGCCACGCTCCTGCGGCGTGTCGGTCACCGGGAGCGGGGCAAACCGGTCGGGGGCGCTCACACCGTCGACCTTATCCCAGCCGGAATTAACCGGACCGTGGTCCGGTTAAGCTGTGCCGGTGGATGTCACGAGAAAGGAACCGCCCATGACGGATATGAATGTCCTGGTGCTCGTCGGGAGCCTGCGAAAGGCGTCGATCAACCGTCAGCTCGCCGAGGTGGCGGTCGACACCGCTCCCGACGGCGTCACGCTGCGCGTCTTCGACGGCCTCGCCGAGGTGCCCTTCTACAACGAGGACCTCGACACCGACTCGGTGCCCGAGCCGGTGCGGGCGCTTCGCGCCGCGGCCGCCGACGCCGACGCCGCGTTGGTGATCACGCCCGAATACAACGGAAGCATCCCGGGGGTTCTCAAGAACGCGATCGACTGGCTGTCTCGACCGTGGGGCGACGGCGCGCTCATGGACAAGCCGCTCGCGGTGGTGGGCGCCGCGCTCGGCCGCTACGGCGGGAAGTGGGCCCACGACGAGACCCGCAAGTCCTTCGGCATCGCGGGCGCGCGCGTGATCGAGGACCTCGAACTGTCGGTACCGGCGTCGTCGTTGCACGGTGCACACCCCCGTGAAAGCGCCGACGTGGTCACGGCCGTGGGCGACGTGCTCGGAAAGCTCGTCGCCTCGGTCGGGTGAGGGCTGCGCCGGTGGACGACCGGACGGCCCAGTGGCCGCAAGCGTTTGCTGGGCGCATCTGGACGACTTCCACCCCGGGCGGGCTGTCAGTGGCCGGTGGTAGACCTACCCAGATATAGCGACACACCTTGCGTCCGGCGTGGCGACACGCCGGACGCAAGGGCCCGCCGGAGCTTACGACCTGGGAATTCCATGAATGTTGTTCAGAACATCTTGTATCTGTCCGCGATGTCGGCCACTAGGTGTAGTGTCTTGCCTACCGGCAGGCCACCAGGGTTCGGAGGCCGGCCGGAGCGCAGGATCCAGTGCAATCGGCTATCCGGTCCGCCGGAGACGCACCCCGGCCGACCAGGAATTTCCGGAGCCTGTGGACCGCTGAACAACGTAGCGGCATGAAGTACCGATGCAGTTGCCAGTCCGAGTTGATTCACTATCGCCGTTTCGCGTAAGGAGCCGTACCGCCGATGACCGTCACCGTGTACACCAAGCCCGCATGCGTGCAGTGCAACGCCACCTACAAGGCGCTGGACAAGCAGGGCATCGCCTACGAGGTCGTCGACATCACCCTCGACAGCGAGGCGCGTGACTACGTCATGGCCCTGGGTTACCTGCAGGCTCCGGTCGTGGTGGCCGGCAACGACCACTGGTCGGGCTTCCGTCCCGACCGGATCAAGTCGCTCGCCGGTGCGGTGGCCGCCACCGCCTGAGCGGGTACGCGGTCAGCGGAGGTCGAACAATGGGCAACATCGTGTACTTCTCCAGCGTCTCGGAGAACACGCACCGCTTCGTCGAGAAGCTGGAGCTGCCCGCCATCCGCATCCCTTTGCGTGACCGCATCGAGGTCGACGAGCCCTACGTGCTGGTGCTGCCCACCTACGGCGGCGGGCACGCCAACGGGCCCGATCCCGATGCCGGGGGCTATGTCCCCAAACAGGTCATCGCGTTCCTCAACAACGAACACAACCGGTCGTTGATCCGCGGCGTCATCGCCGCGGGCAACACCAACTTCGGCGCCGAGTTCGGCTACGCGGGCGATGTGGTGTCCCGTAAGTGCGGCGTGCCCTATCTCTACCGCTTCGAACTGATGGGGACCGTCGACGACGTCCTCGCCGTCCGCGCCGGTCTGGCGAATTTCTGGAAGGAACAGACGTGTCACCCACCGTCACAGCTGCAGAGCCTGTAACCACCGGCGCGCACACCCTGCCCGGGGAGACCGACTACCACGCGCTGAACGCGATGCTGAACTTGTACGACAAGGACGGCAAGATCCAGTTCGACAAGGACGTGCTCGCCGCCCGCGAGTACTTCCTGCAGCACGTCAACCAGAACACGGTGTTCTTCCACAATCAGGACGAGAAGCTCGACTACCTGATCCAGAAGGAGTACTACGAGCGCGAGGTCCTCGACCAGTACTCGCGCAACTTCGTCAAGACGCTGCTCGACCGCGCGTACGCCAAGAAGTTCCGCTTCCCGACCTTCCTCGGGGCGTTCAAGTACTACACCTCCTACACGCTCAAGACGTTCGACGGGAAGCGCTACCTCGAGCGTTTCGAGGACCGCGTCGTGATGGTGGCGCTGACGCTGGCCGCCGGCGACACCACGCTTGCCGAGAAGCTCGTCGACGAGATCATCGACGGCCGGTTCCAGCCGGCGACGCCGACGTTCCTGAACTCGGGCAAGAAGCAGCGCGGCGAACCGGTCAGCTGCTTCCTGCTGCGCATCGAGGACAACATGGAGTCCATCGGGCGCTCCATCAACTCCGCACTGCAGCTGTCCAAGCGCGGCGGCGGAGTTGCCCTGCTGCTCACCAACATCCGTGAGCACGGCGCCCCGATCAAGAACATCGAGAACCAGAGCTCGGGCGTCATCCCGATCATGAAGCTGCTCGAGGACTCGTTCTCCTACGCCAACCAGCTGGGTGCCCGGCAGGGCGCGGGCGCGGTGTACCTGCACGCCCACCACCCGGACATCTACCGCTTCCTCGACACCAAACGCGAGAACGCCGACGAGAAGATCCGCATCAAGACGCTCTCGCTGGGTGTCGTGATCCCGGACATCACGTTCGAGCTGGCGAAGAAGAACGAGGACATGTACCTGTTCTCGCCCTACGACGTCGAGCGGGTGTACGGGCTGCCGTTCGCCGACATCTCAGTGACCGAGAAGTACTACGAGATGGTCGACGACAGCCGGATCCGCAAGACGAAGATCAAGGCGCGCGAGTTCTTCCAGACGCTCGCCGAGCTGCAGTTCGAGTCGGGTTACCCGTACATCATGTACGAGGACACGGTGAACCGGTCGAACCCCATCTACGGCAAGATCACCCACTCGAACCTGTGCTCGGAGATCCTGCAGGTCTCCACGCCCTCGGAGTTCAACGACGACCTGTCCTATTCGAAGGTCGGCAAGGACATCTCCTGCAACCTGGGCTCGCTGAACATCGCCAAGGCGATGGACTCCCCGGATTTCGCGCAGACCATCGAGGTGGCCATTCGTGCGCTGACCGCCGTGAGCGACCAGACG
Source organism: Mycolicibacterium litorale (assembly GCF_010731695.1). Lineage (NCBI taxonomy): Bacteria > Bacillati > Actinomycetota > Actinomycetes > Mycobacteriales > Mycobacteriaceae > Mycobacterium > Mycolicibacterium litorale. Next base: position 2,596,919 of record NZ_AP022586.1, on the reverse strand, counting down.
CACATCACCTCGGTGCCGTCGATCGAGCAGGGCAACAACGACTCTCACGCCATCGGCCTCGGGCAGATGAACCTGCACGGCTACCTGGCGCGCGAGCGGATCTTCTACGGATCCGAAGAGGGTGTGGACTTCACCAACATCTACTTCTACACGGTGCTCTACCACGCGCTGCGGGCGTCGAATCGCATTGCGATCGAACGGGGCACGCACTTCAAGGGATTCGAGCGCTCCAAGTATGCGTCGGGGGAGTTCTTCGACAAGTACACCGAGCAGCCGTGGCAGCCCAAGACCGAGCGGGTGCGGCAGCTGTTCGCCGATGCGGGGATCCGCATCCCGGACCAGGACGACTGGCGCCGGCTCAAGGAATCGGTGCAGCAGCACGGCATCTACAACCAGAACCTGCAGGCCGTGCCGCCGACGGGGTCGATCTCCTACATCAACCACTCGACCAGCTCGATCCACCCGGTGGCGAGCAAGATCGAGATCCGCAAGGAAGGCAAGATCGGCCGTGTCTACTACCCGGCGCCGTACCTGACCAACGACAACCTGGAGTACTACCAGGACGCGTACGAGATCGGCTACGAGAAGATCATCGACACGTATGCCGCGGCGACCCAGCACGTCGATCAGGGTCTGTCGCTGACGCTGTTCTTCAAGGACACCGCGACGACGCGTGATGTGAACAAGGCGCAGATCTACGCGTGGCGCAAGGGCATCAAGACGCTGTACTACATCCGCCTGCGCCAAATGGCCTTGGAGGGAACCGAAGTCGAGGGCTGCGTGTCCTGCATGCTGTGACGGCTGGTCGCTGATCGCCGATGTCGACGACCGTCGAAGCCGTTCTCGTCGCCGCTCTGGTTCTCGGGGTCGTGGTCGCGTTGTTCGGTCTGATCTACGTCTGGGAGAAGTGGGTCAAGGGCAGCCGACTCGAGCAGCGCATCGATCGCTTCGTCGATCGCCTCAGCGACCTGTTCTTCCGCTAGGCCGCACGGGGTAGACGGCATACCCGAGCGCCGCGGCGATGAGGGCGAATTTGATGGAGGCCGCGACGTGGGCGCGGCGGGCATTCGCGGCCATCTCTCGCCGGTCGAGCACGCGCAGCAGCGCAACTCCTTCGACTGCGTCGGCGGCGACCGCACCGGCGGCCAGGGCCGGTAGCCACTGCGGATGACCCCGGCCTCGACGGCGGCGGTCGACGAGCAGAGCGAGCAGGATCCCGTAGCTGGTCATGTAACCGAAGTCGAGCCACATCGACTGGCGAGCCGCGCGGAGGCCGGTCGGTCCCCACCGACCCATGATGTCCTCGGCCTTGGCGGCCGTGCCCGCGAGCTCGAACGCGACGATGCCGGGGCCGCCCGCGGCGCGCATCCGGCCATCCAATCGGAGCATCACAGCGGAATAGCCGACGAAAGCCGCAGTGGCCGCTGCGATTCGATTCCGGCGCACCCAGCCGTACAGCGAGGTCATCGGCTGCCGCTGTTCACGTCAGCTCTCGCGAGCCTGGTCGGCCCGCTGCGCCTTGAGGCGTCGCTGCTCGCGCAGCACCTCCTGATAGCTCTCGCGCTCCGCGACCAGCCACTCCGGCTTTTCCTCGAGCAGCTGATCGATCTGCTCGGTGGTGAGGGCATCCCCGACGCCGTTGCGCGCCAGGGCGGCGATCGAGACGCCCAGCTTGGCGGCCACGAGGTTCTTCGGGTGCGGTCCGTTCTTGCGGAGGTCCTTGAGCCACTGCGGCGGATCGGCCTGAAGGGCGGCGAGCTCGGAGCGGGTGATCGGGTTCTCCTGGAACTCGGCCGGCGTCGCGGGCAGATACACGTCCAGCTTCTTGGCCGCCGTGGCGGGCTTCATGGACTGCGCGTTCGGCCTGCTCATGACCCGAGCCTATCGAGGAGGCCCATCGGTAGCCTGAGGCGGTGGCTTCGTCCTCACCGCCCTCACTCACCCTCGGTTACGTCCCCGGCGGGACGCCCGCGAAGTGGGCGCGGAACTGGGCGGAGCGCCACCCCGAGACCCCGTTGCAGTTGTGCGCCCTCGCCGCGGCAGAGGCGGCCGCCGCCGTGCGGGCCGGCACCGTCGACGTGGCGTTGCTCCGGCTGCCGGCCGACACGTCCGGGCTTGCCGTCATCCCGCTCTACGAAGAGACCACGGTGGTCGTGGTGCCGGCCGACCACGTAGTCAGCGCCGTTGACGCCGTCACCGCCGCGGACCTCACCGGTGAGCCGGTGCTGCTCCCGCTCGACGACGTCGTCGCCTGGGCGGACGCGCCCGGCACCCCGGTCGACCACCGACCCGAAACCACCGAGGCGGCAACAGAACTCGTCGCCGCAGGGGTCGGCGCGCTGATCGTGCCACAGTCGCTGGCGCGGCTGTACCACCGCAAGGACCTCACGTACCGCCCGATCACCGACGCGCCCGCCTGCCCCGTGGCGCTGGCCTTCCCCGAGGGGCCGCAGCCTGCGCTGCTCGAGGAGTTCATCGGGATCGTCCGTGGCCGCAAACCCGGGTCGTCGCGGGGGCAGGTCGAGCCGGCGCCGAAACGCACCGCACGGGAGAAGACGCTGGCGAAGCAGGCCAAGCGCGCCGCTGCGGGGAAGGTCGCGCGTAGACCCGGCCGGACCGGCCGCGGTCGCTGAGCGGCTGACGGGGCCTGCGCTAGCCGCTGCGGAGCCGGTCCAGTGTCTGGCCCGTCTCGTCGCTGAGGTCGCGGTGCGTCACCCGGACCTCGACGCCGGACTTCACGCCGGCCAGGGCGGGCAGCAGATGGTTCATCACCTGTTCGGCGGTGGCCGGCATCCGTCGACCGCGAGTGGTCAGCTTCGTCCAGCGGGCGCCGTCGCGGTAGTAGTGCTCCTCACCGGTCGGAAAGCGCAAAGTGACGAGGTAGCAGTCGTTGGTGAGCCGCATGCGTCGACGATAGATCGAGCGGAGTCAGGCGATCAGATCCGACCAGAACTCGACGGTGGCAGCGGCGGCCGACGGCTGGTCTCCGTCGGTGGCGAACTCCCGGGCCAGGTGGTCGGCCAAGTCGGCCCCCGCGAGGCGTACGTCGGTCCGCATGATCGACAGCACCGGATGGCCGAACGTTCCACTGCCGGCCGGCAGATAGTGGTGGGCATGCACGGGGATCATCTGCGGGACCCGCGCCATCTGATACCTGGCTGAGCGCAGTGCATCCTTCATCCGAGCCGGGCGCGGCCCCCACCCGTCGACCCAGAATCCGCTCCATTCCACGTCGAAGACGATTCCCTCGGTCGGCAACTGCAGCCGCTTCTGCAGGCTCTGACGGCCCTCGCCACGCCAGTTCGGCCACGACGCCCCGACCGGCAGTCCGGCGGCCAGAAACGCCCGATGGTCGTCGGCGAACGCGAAGCCGAACAACTCCTCGACGCGCGCGAACTCGTCGTCGGTCAAACCGTCTTCGAGGGTCACCGCGCCGCCGGCCACAAGACATGCAGCGGCATCGGATCCGATTCGCGCCGCGCTCATGTCGCCCATACGGACAGGCTATGGGCGGCGGCGCGCCAGCAGGACCGCATCGTGGGTATGCCGGTGCTCATCGTCGCCGAGTGGAGTCTCGCGTGGGCGACGTTCCTCGAAGTGGACGTCCCAGTCGCTGCCGAGCAGCGACAGCACATCAGGTGGGAAGACGTAGTCGGCCGGGTCGAAGCCGCGGGCCTTGGCCGCCTCGCCGTCGAACCCGGCGTGGTGCACCACGAGCAGGACGCCTCCCGGAGCCACCGCCGTGACGAGGGCGCGTTCGGCGTCCCGGTTCTCCGATGACCGCAACGCCGGGTACTGCGCGGACACCAGGTCGAATCCACCGACAGGCAGCGACGCCTCGACGAGGTCGGCTCGCAGCCAGTTCACTTCGACACCAGCGTTTTTCGCACGGCTGGCGGCGCGATCCAGGGCCACCTGCGACACGTCGAGGCCGGTGACCGTCCACCCCATCGTGGCCAGCCACACCGCGTCGGCACCTTCCCCGCACCCGACATCGAGTGCGCGGCCGGGCGTGAGGCCGCTCACCTCGGCGACGAGCACGGTGTTGGGTCGTCCGCTGAACAGCTGCTCGGCACCCGAGTACCGCTCGTCCCACTCCTGCTGAACACGTGAATCGCTCATGGTTCGAGCTTGACCCGCACTCGCGTGCATTGGCAAGCACCTTTGCCGATCTGGCAACGCTCGCACATGCCGCCAGGCCACGGCGCCGAACGCACGGTTGGTGTACGCAAACATCGAGAAGCGGTGGCAACAACCGTGCACTCGACAAGCAAAACGCCGGGTGTGAACCCGAAGGCTCACACCCGGCGCGCGCCGACAACTCGGCGGGGCGGAAATCTCAGTACTTGTGCTGCGGCCCTTGCTCTTTCTTGTACAGCGACTTGAGCATCCGGTCACGGAAGAACGCGTTGTCGATCAACTTGATGCCGTTGTTGGCGACCGCGGGGATTCCGGCCAGCTTGTGGAAGTAGCGGCCCCGCTTGTACTCCCGGCCCCACGCGGCTTCCATCCGCTGCGCGTAGTTCGTGAAATCGTCGGGTCCGCCGTTGGTCAGCGCCGCGATCGCGCACTCACCGGCGGCCAGCCCCGATTCCAGCGCCTTGGAGATGCCCGCGCCGGACGCCGGCTTCCCCGCGCCCAGTGAGTCGCCGGTGAACAGCACGCCCGGACGCCATGGCGGCCATGCGGTGAAGCCCATCGGCAGTCGCCATGCCCGCACACTCTTGTTCTTCTTCAGCTCCTCGATCGGCGGAAGCTCCCACTCTCGGGGCAGCGTCCGCAGGAAGTCGCCGAGGAACTGGGTGGCGTTGATCGACTGCCAGTTCTTGTAGCTGTTGACGTACCCGAGCCCGATGTTGAACACCCCGTCGCCCATCGGGAACACCCAGCCGTATCCGGGCAGCTGATCACCCTGGAACGCCAGCTTGAGATAGATGTCGAGGCTGTCGGAGTCGGGCCGGTTGGCGTGCATCTCCGAGCGGATCGCGATGGCCGAGTAGCCGTTGTACTGCGAGTCGATCTTCAGCGCCCGCTTGATGGGGGAGTACGCGCCGTCGGCGGCGATCACGGCGTCGCCGTAGACCTTCTCGCCGCCCTTGAGCGTCACGCCGATGACCCGGCCGTTGGCATCGAGTTCGGGGCCCGCGACCTCGGCGCCCTGACGGATCTCCGCACCGGCGGACTCGGCGTGCTTGAGCAGCACGGTGTCGAGGTGGGTGCGGCTGACGGTGTGGCCGTGGTCGGGCATGCCCGGGCGCTTCGGAAACGACAGCTCCCACTCGCTGGGGCTGAAGACCGTGACGCGGTTGACCCGGTGGAAGGTGGCGACCTCGTCGGCCAGGCCCATCTTCTGCAGGTAGCTCACCGCCCTGGCGGTCAGGCCGTCGCCGCACGGCTTGTCGCGCGGGAACACGGCCTTGTCCAGGACCACCACCTTGGCGCCGGTCTGCGCGGCCTGCCACGCGGCGGCCGAGCCCGAAGGGCCGCCACCTGCGATGACCAGGTCGTATCGCTGTGTCATGAATCTCGTCTCGTCTGTCGGGCTGTCGCGACGATAGTACCCAAGAGATGTGTGTGCGGCTGCGCGGGAGAGCGTCCTGCCTACCGCGCGGCCGGAGGGTTCTGAGCAGGTCAGCGACCCTCGAGCGAGTACAGTGGGCGGGTGCGACGAGGCTCGAGAACCCGCACCGGCAGTGAGCCGGGCGGCAAAGTGGACGCGCGCAGCGAGCGCTGGCGCGAGCACCGCAAGAAGGTGCGCGCGGAGATCGTCGACGCCTCGTTCCGGGCCATCGACCGGCAGGGCCCCGACGTCAGCCTGCGGGAGATCGCCGAAGAGGCCGGCACCGCGAAACCCAAGATCTACCGGCACTTCACCGACAAGTCCGACCTGTTCCAGGCCATCGGCCAGCGCCTGCGCGACATGCTCTGGGCGGCGATCTTCCCGTCGATCGACCTGTCGGTGGATTCGGGCCGCGCGGTGATCCGGCGCGCGGTCGAGCAATACGTGCGGCTGGTCGACGAACACCCCAACGTCATCCGGTTCCTGATCCAGGGCCGCTTCGCCGAGCAGAGCGAATCGACCATGCGCGCGCTGAACGAGAGCCGCGAGATCACGCTCGCGATGGCGGACATGTTCGACAACGAGCTGGGCGAGATCGAGCTGGACGCCGCGGCGCTCGAACTCGCCGCCTACGCCGCGTTCGGCTCGATCGCCTCGGCCACCGACTGGTGGCTGGGCACCGAGCAGGACAGCCCTCGCCGCATGCCGTCCGAGGAGTTCGTCGCGCATCTGACGACGATCATGATCGGCTCGATCAACGGCACCTGCGAGCTGCTCGGAATCGTCCTCGACCCCGACCTGCCGCTGCACGAGGGTGTGCGTCGCAACGAGCACGTCGCCTGAGCGCGCGACACGCCACGAACCCAATATGTGGGGTTCGCTCGAGGTGTCGGCTACTACGAGTAGTGTCGGCGGTAGCCGCGGGGCACTGTGGCGATCTGGCGAAAACACCTGGTGAAGTGGGGTTCTGGTGAGCGATGGCATGAAGCTGATTGACCGCGTCTCGGCGATCAACTGGAACCGTCTGCAGGACGACAAGGACGCCGAGGTGTGGGACCGCCTGACGGGCAACTTCTGGCTGCCCGAGAAGGTGCCGGTGTCCAACGACATCCCGTCGTGGAACACGCTCACCGCCCACGAGAAGCAGCTCACGATGCGGGTGTTCACCGGCCTGACGCTGCTGGACACCATCCAGGGCACCGTCGGCGCGGTGAGCCTGATCCCCGACGCGCTCACCCCGCACGAAGAGGCGGTGTACACCAACATCGCGTTCATGGAGTCGGTGCACGCGCGCAGCTACAGCAACATCTTCTCCACGCTGTGCTCGAGCGCAGAGATCGACGACGCGTTCCGCTGGTCGGAGGAGAACCAGAACTTGCAGCGCAAGGCCGAGATCGTCATGCAGTACTACAAGGGCGACGAGCCGCTCAAGCGCAAGGTCGCCTCGACGCTGCTGGAGAGCTTCCTGTTCTACTCGGGCTTCTACCTGCCGATGTACTGGAGCAGCCGCGCCAAGCTCACCAACACCGCCGACATGATCCGGCTGATCATCCGCGACGAGGCCGTTCACGGCTACTACATCGGCTACAAGTACCAGCGGGGTCTGGCCCTGCAGGACCCTGCCACCCAGGCCGAACTCAAGGACTACACCTACGAGCTGCTCTTCGAGCTCTACGACAACGAGGTCGAGTACACCCAGGACCTCTACGACAGTGTCGGCCTGACCGAGGACGTCAAGAAATTCCTGCGCTACAACGCCAACAAGGCGCTGATGAACCTCGGGTACGAGGCGCTGTTCCCGCGTGACGAGACCGACGTCAACCCGGCGATCCTGTCCGCGCTGAGCCCCAACGCCGACGAGAACCACGACTTCTTCTCCGGTTCGGGGTCGAGCTACGTGATCGGCAAGGCCGTCGTCACCGAAGACGAGGACTGGGACTTCTAACACAGCAGTTCCGAGAGGTAATCCTCTCTAGAGGCGGCGTATGACCTGCCGTCGCGAGGTCTGCAACCATCACGGGGCTGCCGAATACTTCAGTGGAGTCCTTGCCGACGTAAGGGTTCGGCACCGCGACTGACGACGTATTCGATCGCCGCGTTCATACAGTTGCCGTCACCTGGTCAGGATGAGGTCGGCAACCATCGCGCAGTAGCGTCGCGGTATTCGCCCACAGGTGTACCTGTACTGCAATGAGCAGGTTGCCAAGCTCGCAATAGGCATCAGCTACGGCTCCAGCATCTCCACCAGGGTGACTGATGATCGCCGAAGAGGATGCTCTAGACGCGATCAGGTCAGATGCACTCTGATGGCGTCTCCGGCGAGCACCAGTGGATGCCGTTCATCTCGTAGCTCCAGGCGTGGCCCTGAGGGTTGCGCACCGGGTGGTACGGCTGGCTCTCCGGCGGCGACGGGGGTGATGGCGGGCCGAGAGGCGTGCACCCGACCCCGAAGAACCAAGCCGCATCCCACTGACAGTTCTGCGCGTTGCTGACTGCCGGGGCGACCACCAGGCCACCCCACACGAGCATCAACGCTCCGACGTAACCCACCATTGCTTTCTTCATTTCTCATCCTTGCTCAAAGTTGGTTCTCCTTATCGGACAGAGCGGTCACGGATGAGGCCAGCGTGTGCGAGCCGATTTAATCGCTAGCGCTGTACCCAAGGTGTGCATGCTGACAGGCAAATACCTCATTAACCCCCCATCGAACGCCTCCGCCCATCCGCAAAGTACCGTAAATCTGGCAAAGGGTGCAACGCCAGGGAAGGGCTGTTAACCTGGCGGTGCCGCCACTCCAGGCAAAGACGATCTGCATGCAAGCCTCCTTGACAACTACGTCCATCTGCGGTCCGGAAGACCTGCATCAGATCCATCGTCCGGGGACTTCACCGTCGGGCCATGTCCGACCGATTGACTACCGTGTGACGCCAGGGCGCGAGGGGATGTCCAAGCAGAAGACGTGTTGGCCGCGATCGCCGAGTACGACCGCTCGGGCAGCACGCCTTTCTGGACAAGTACGGAATGCCAACACCAAGAATGGGGTTCGCCTGCCACCGGAAGAGAGCCCATGACCGAGACGCCCGCAGAGCTGCCCTCGCCCGACGATTTCCGGCGGAGGCTGGCCCACGTCGACCGGGAGTTCGCTGACGCTCGCCGGTACCTGTCGGCGCTGAACGCCGATGACAATGACGAGCTCTCCGCGCTGATGGCGGAGATCCACCACAGCGGACGGGCTATGCAGGTCTTGGCGGCGATGGCGGTACAGGCGCTGAACTTCGCCCAGCTGTCCGCGGACCGCCTCGGGGGCGATGTCCAGAAGTGGCTCGACGGGTCGGTGATGGCCCAGGACACCGCGGAGAACGAACGGGACCGAAGCGAGCTCGGTGGCGAGGGGTGACGATCGGCGACCTACGGGGCCGGGTGGTTGACCACCGCGCGGTCGATCACACCGTAGAGCGATGCGCACGTCACCAGCGCCGCCGCGACCCGTGACAAAACACTGACCGCGACGGGCGCGCGTTTCATCGTCGTAACACCGGGGCATGTACCCGCGACGTACTAGGTGGCGGTACCGCTTGCGGTGAACCGTCTGCGAATGCGGGGATGCCAAGCAGCGGCATCCGGAACCGGGCAGCTCAGTGCCGGTCCGTACACCTTCCCAACGGAATACCCGCCGGTGCGGCGGGCCTCAAGAGGATGGCAAAGAACACGATGAGATTCATGCACACTGTGCGGCGTCGGCTGGTGGCCGGCGCGCTGGCAGCCCTCATGCTGCCGGGTCTGGTCGCCGCTGCCGGCGGGGCGGCGACGGCCGGCGCGTACTCACGGCCGGGTCTGCCGGTCGAGACGCTGATGGTGCCGTCGGCCGCGATGGGCCGCGACATCCCGGTGAAGTTCCAGGGCGGTGGCGCCAAGGCGGTCTACCTGCTCGACGGGCTGCGTGCCCGTGACGACAACAGCGGCTGGGACATCGAGACCGCGGCGTTCGAGAACTACTTCGAATCCGGACTGTCGGTCGTCATGCCGGTCGGCGGTATGTCGAGCTTCTACACCAACTGGCAGGGTCCGGCCGTCGGCAACGGTCAGACCTACAACTACCAGTGGGAGACGTTCCTGACCTCCGAACTGCCGGCGTACCTGGCCGCCAACAAGGGCATCTCGCCCAGCGGCAACGCCGTCGTCGGCCTGTCCATGTCGGGCAGCTCGGCGCTGATCCTGGCCGCCTACCATCCGGGCCAGTTCAGCTACGCGGGCTCGCTCTCCGGATTCCTCAACCTGTCTCAGGGCATCTGGCCGACGCTGGTCGGCTTCGCGATGCGCGACGCCGGCGGCTTCGACGCCACCGCGATGTGGGGGCCTGGTGGCGGTCCGGCGTGGCAGCGCAACGACCCGACCCTGCAGGCCGGTCGGCTGGCGGCCAACGGCACCCGCCTCTGGGTGTACACCGGCAACGGCAGGCCGGGGGACCTCGGCGGCGGCGGCGACATCCCCGGCCAGCTGCTCGAGAACATCACTCAGGACAGCAACCAAGCCTTTCGGCAGGCGTACCAGGGTGCCGGAGGCAGCAACGCGACCTTCAACTTCCCGCCCAACGGCACTCACGGGTGGGGCTACTGGGGTTCGCAGCTCAACGCGATGAAGCCCGACATCCAGCGCACGCTGGGCGTCTGACGACCAGATACGACAACGGCCGGAGTGCGATGCGCACTCCGGCCGTTTCGTATGTGGAAGGTCAGCTCCGCAGCGAGGCGGTGTCGATGACGAACCGGTACCGCACGTCGCTCGCCAGCACGCGCTCGTACGCCTCGTTGATGTAGTCGGGGGTCACGACCTCGATCTCCGGACGGACGTCGTGCTCGGCGCAGAAGTCGAGCATCTCCTGAGTTTCGGGGATGCCGCCGATCAGCGAGCCCGCGAGGCTGCGGCGCCCGAACACCAGCGCGCCGGCCGGCACGCTCATCGCGTCCTCCGGCATGCCCAGCTCGACGAGCGTGCCGTCGACCTTGAGCAGACCGAGGTAGTCGGCGAGGTTCAGGTTGGCCGAGACCGTGTTGAGGATCAGGTCGAACGTGCTCTTGAGGTCCTTGAACGTCTCGCGGTCGCTGGTCGCGCGGTAGTCCGTCGCGCCAAGGCGCAGCCCGTCCTCCATTTTCTTCAGCGACTGGCTCAGCACGGTGACCTCGGCGCCCATCGCGACGGCGATCTTCACCGCGAGGTGGCCCAGCCCGCCGAGCCCGATCACGGCGACCTTCTTGCCCGGGCCGGCGCCCCAGTGCCGCAGCGGGGAGTAGGTGGTGATGCCGGCGCACAGCAGCGGAGCCGCCTCGTCGAGCGCCATGTTGTCGGGGATGCGCAGCACGTAGTTCTCGTCGACGACGATCGCGCCGCTGTAGCCGCCCTGGGTGGGCTCACCGTCGCGGCCGACGGCGTTGTACGTACCGACCATGCCGGTGGTGCTGCAGTACTGCTCGAGCCCGGCGCGGCAGTTGTCGCATTCGCGGCAGGAGTCGACGAAACAGCCGACGCCCACCCGGTCGCCGACCTTGTACTTGGTCACCTCGGCGCCGACCTCGGTCACGATGCCGGCGATCTCGTGGCCCGGCACGACGGGATAGTTCGGCTGCCCCCACTCGGCCTTCACGGTGTGGATGTCCGAGTGGCAGATGCCCGCGAAGTGGATGTCGAACGCCACGTCATGAGGTCCGACGTCACGCCGGGTGATCGTGGTCTCGGTGAGCGGTTCGGTCGCCGACGTGGCGGCATAAGCGGAAACAGTGGTACCCATTCGTCCTCTTTGTTCGGTAATCGCAAATTCGGCCGCGACGCTGCGGCGCTCCCGGTGCGGAAACGGTTCGCGGGGGCCGATCGATTCCCGATCGGAGGTGTGAATCCGATCCTAGAGGCCCGGCGCGCGGAACGCGCCGTTGAACGAGGTGCGCGCGTAGGACACCACTCCGGCCTGCGTGTACGGGTCGGCTGCTGCGAGCGCATCGGCCTCCTCAGCGCTGAGATCGCCGGTGACGAGCACCGCGCCGGTCTGGCTCTCGACCCGGCCGGCGAGCAGGATCCGGCCGGAGTCCACTTCTCCTGCGAGCCATTCGAGGTGGGCGGGCCGGCTCCGGTCGATGACGTCGAGCGGTTGCAGGTAGGTCAGTGTCAGCACGTGGAACATCGGCGAAGGGTAGCGACCGGGCGGGTCTCCTGTCACACGACAGTCACACGCGCCCCGCGTTCTTAACGCTTCGCGGGTGATCGGTTACCTCTCGGCAACCACCGGCGATCGGCCGACACGAAAACTGTCAGGTGACAGAAATGCCGCCGTCGACGCCGGCCCCGCGATCCCCGGGAGCACCTTTGACCAGCGATCTCCGCGCGTCCGACGGCAGTGCAGCGACGTCGTCGACCGCCACCACCGCCGGCGCGCGGGCGCACGCACGCGCCCAGCACGGCCGCACCGCCGACCACATGCGTCACGTTCCGGCGTCGAGCAGTCCGACCGCACCCGACGGCGTTGCGGCCGAACGCCTGGTGTGGTCGGAGACGGTGGCGCCCGGCGGCTACACCACCGCGGTGCTGGCCCGCGGTACGCGGATCCGCATGACCGATGTGGACGGTGACGCCTGCGCGCATCTTCTCCTGCACCGCGCCGACGCGACACACGAGCGGCTCAACGTCGCCGACACCGTCAAGGTGCCGTGGCAGGCATACCTCGGGCCCGGTCACCCGCTGCTGAGCGGCTTCGGGCGGGTGCTCGCGACCGTCGTCGCCGACACCTCAGGGCATCACGATGCGCTCGCGGGCACGACGACGCTCGCCGGCAACGAGGCGAAGTACGGGTCGGGTGCCCCGGAGTCACCGGCTCCGGCGGGCCGCGAGCTGCTGCTGCTCGCCGCGCTGAAAAACGGTATGGCACAACGTGATCTGGTGCCGTCGGTATCGTTCTTCAAATCCGTGCGCGCCGGCGGTGACGGCGTCCTGCGGTGGGAGGGGTCGGCAGGTCCGGGCACCGCGGTCGACCTGCTGCTCCACGTCGACACCATCGTGCTGCTCGCCAACACCGCGCACCCGTTGGATCCCCGCCCGCAATTCACCTGCTCACCCCTGCAGCTGCACGCCTGGCCCGCCGCAACCGACCTCGGCCGGCTCGCCGCCGGTGAGCTCATCGGCGAACTGGGCCCCGAACACCGCCAGGCGATCGCCAACACCGACGCCGATCTCGTCGCCCGAGGAGTGCTGTGACCACCATCGAGGCCCCCGTTCCCGGACAGACCGTGCTCGACGAGACCGTCCCCGCCCGGGCGGCCTGGTCGGCGGTCGTCTCCGCCGGCGACGTGCTGACCATCGTCGACCTCGAGGGCAACCAGGCCGTCGACTGCCTGCTGTACTCGGCCGCCGACACCGCGGTGCGGTACTCCGCCGCGGAAACCATTGCCCGCCAGGGCCGTATCGCACTGACCACCGGCTCGGTACTGCGCGCCGACACCGGGGCGGCGTTGATGACCGTCGTCGCCGACGAGGTCGGGGTCCACGACACCCTCGGCGGCGCGTGCTCGAAGGAATCGAACACACTGCGCTACGGACAGCACACCCGTGCCCAGCACGGTTGCATGGAGAACTTCCTGGTGGAGGGCGCCCGCCACGGGCTCGGGGCCCGCGATCTGGCGAGCAACATCAACTGGTTCATGAACGTGCCCGTCGACCCCGACGGTGCGCTCGGAATCGTCGACGGCCTGTCCGGACCGGGTAAGCGGATCGCGTTGCGCGCCGACATCGACACACTCGTGCTCGTCTCCAACTGCCCGCAGATCAACAACCCCTGCAACGCCTTCAACCCCACGCCGGTGCGTATGATCGTGACCCGCCCGTGAGCACCGCGCTGATCGCCAACCGCGGCGAGATCGCCGTGCGCCTCCTGCGTTCGGCGCACCTGCTGGGACTGCGTACCGTGGCGGTGTTCTCCGACGCCGACCGCGGCGCCCCGCACGTGCGGCTCGCCGATCACGCCGTGCGGCTCGGGCCGTCCGCGCCAGGCGACAGCTACCTGCGCATCGACGCCATCCTGGCCGCCGCGCTCGCCAGCGGCGCCGACATGATCCACCCCGGTTACGGATTTCTCTCCGAAGACGGCGATTTCGCCGAGGCGGTGGAGGCCGCGGGGATGACGTTCGTCGGCCCGACGCCGGAGCAACTGCGCGTGTTCGGCACCAAGCACACCGCCCGCGCCGCGGCCCGCGACGCCGGGGTGCCCGTGTTCCCGGGATCGGATCTGCTCGCCGACGCCGGCGCCGCACTCGACGCCGCGGACATCATCGGCTACCCGGTCATGCTCAAGGCGACCGGCGGCGGCGGCGGAATCGGAATGCAGGTGTGCCGCAACGCCGTCGAACTACGCGCGGCTTTCGAGCGGGTGGCGCGCCTCGCCGCCCGCAGCTTCGGCACCGCGGGGGTGTTCGTCGAACGGTTCGTCGAGACCGCACGCCACGTCGAGGTGCAGATCTTCGGCGACGGCACCGGCAACGTCGTCTCCCTCGGCGACCGCGACTGCTCCCTGCAGCGGCGCAACCAGAAGGTGATCGAAGAGGCGCCGGCGCCGGCGCTGCCCGACCCGGTCCGCGCCCTGCTGCACCAGGCGTCTCGGGCGCTGGCCGCCTCGGTCGCCTACCGGTCCGCGGGCACCGTCGAGTTCGTCTACGACCCGGTCCGGCAGCAGGCGTCGTTCCTCGAGGTCAACGCCAGGCTGCAGGTGGAACACCCGGTGACAGAGGCCGTCACCGGAATCGACCTCGCCGCGTGGATGTTCCGGCTCGGCCGCGGCGAGACCGACATGCTGCGACCCCATCTGGCCACCGGTGCGGTGCCGGTGCACGGCCACGCCTTGGAGGCCCGCGTGTATGCCGAGGATCCGGCACGCGACTACCGCCCCAGCACCGGAACGCTGACCGCCGTGTCCTTCCCCGCCGACGTACGCGTGGACACCTGGATCGAGGACGGCACCGAGGTGTCCTCGTTCTACGATCCGCTGCTGGCCAAGGTGATCGCCACCGCCACCGGACGCGACGAGGCGTTGGAGCGACTCGGCGCCGCGCTGGACGACATCGTGCTGCACGGCATCGAGACCAACATCGGCGCGCTGCGCGCGGCTGTGACCCACGGAGACGTCCGCGCCGCCCGGCACAGCACCGCGACGCTCGCCGACGTCGCCGACACCCGGCCCCGAATCACGGTCGAACGCCCCGGCCTGCTGACCACCGTGCAGGACCTGCCCGGCCGGGTCGGGCTCTGGCACGTCGGCGTGCCGCCGAGCGGCCCGATGGACGACCTGTCCTTCCGGCTCGGCAACCGTGCCCTCGGCAACCCCGACGGCGCAGCGGGTCTCGAGTGCACCGCATCCGGGCCGGCGCTGCGCGTCACCCACGCCACCGTCGTGTGTGTCACGGGCGCCGAGTGCCGCATCACCGTCGACGGCCGGCCGGTGCCGATGTGGGAGCCGGTGGAGGTCCCGGCCGGGGGAGTGCTGGACGTCGGCGCCCCGGAGAGCGCAGGCCTGCGGACCTACGTGCTGGTCGCCGGTGGCCTCGACATCCCCGCCTACCTGGGCAGCGCCTCGACGTTCACCCTGGGCCGGTTCGGTGGCCACGGCGGCCGGCCCCTGGTCGCCGGAGACGTGCTGCGGGCCGCGCGGCCGTCGACCGACGCCGGCTGCGGGGGCGGCCCGGTCGACCCCGCGATGCGCCCCGCCCTGACCTCCCGGTGGACGCTGGCCGTCACCGAGGGCCCGCACGGCGCGCCGGAGTTCTTCACCCGCGACGACATCGAGACCCTGTTCGCCGCGGAGTACCGCGTCCACTTCAACTCCGCCCGAACCGGCGTCCGGCTCGAAGGGCCGAGGCCGCGCTGGGCCCGGCCCGACGGCGGGGAGGCCGGACTGCACCCGTCGAACATCCACGACACCCCGTATTCCGTTGGCGCACTGGACTTCACCGGCGACACCCCGATCCTGCTTGGCCCCGACGGGCCCAGTCTCGGTGGCTTCGTCTGCCCGGTGACGGTGGTGGCCGCGGAGCGATGGAAGCTCGGCCAGCTGCGTCCGGGCGACACCGTGCGGTTCGTGCCCGTGCGCGCCGCGGACGCGCCGGCGCGCAGCGACGTGGGCGCACCGGCACTGCTCGCGACCGGGGGAGACGGTGACGACGGCGTCCTGGCCCGCCGCGACGGTCAGCCCCGCGTCACCTACCGTCGCAGCGGTGACGACAACCTCCTGATCGAGTACGGCGACATGGTGCTCGACCTGGCGTTGCGCGCCCGCGTGCACGCCCTGCACAGCCGGCTGGCCGAGACGCGGGTGACCGGAATCGTCGACCTCACACCGGGTATCCGCTCACTGCAGGTGCATGTGGACCCGCAACAGCTGCCGATCGACCGCCTCCTCGGACTGCTGACCGAACTCGAAGACGATCTGCCCGCCACCTCGGAGCTGGTGGTACCGAGCCGGTCGGTGCGGCTGCCGCTGTCCTGGGACGATCCGGCGACCCGGGAGGCGATCGCGCGGTACATGTCCGGGGTGCGCGACGACGCGCCGTGGTGCCCGTCCAACATCGAATTCATCCGGCGCGTCAACGGATTGGCGTCCCAGGACGACGTCGCGGACATCGTGTTCGCCGCCGAGTACCTGACGCTGGGCCTCGGTGACGTGTATCTCGGTGCGCCCGTGGCGACTCCACTCGACCCCCGCCACCGCCTGGTCACCACGAAATACAATCCGGCCCGCACCTGGACGGCGGAGAACTCCGTCGGTATCGGTGGTGCGTACCTGTGCATCTACGGGATGGAGGGGCCGGGCGGGTACCAGTTCGTCGGCCGCACCACGCAGGTGTGGAGCACCCACCGCCACACCGCGCCGTTCGAACCCGGCCACCCATGGCTGCTGCGATTCTTCGACCGCATCTCCTGGTATCCGGTGTCGGCCGAGGAACTGCTCGACCTGCGTGCCGATCTCGCCGCCGGCCGCGGCAGCGTCGAGATCACCGACGGCACGTTCTCCCTCGACGAACACGAGCGCTTCCTGGCCCACAACGCCGACTCCATCGCCGAGTTCCGGGCCCGCCAGAGCGCCGCGTTCTCCACCGAGCGGGAGGCGTGGGCGGCGGCCGGGGAGTTCGACCGCGCCGAGCGGGCGCAGTCGCGGGCCGCGGACACCACCGAACTCGTCCTCGACGACGGCGCGCAGCGCGTGGACGCCCCGTTCTCGTCGAACGTGTGGAAAGTCGCTGTCGCCGTGGGGGAACGGGTGACCGCCGGACAGGCACTGCTGGCGCTGGAGGCGATGAAGATGGAGACCGTCGTGACGGCGCCCGCCGACGGCGTGGTGACCCACATCCTCGTCGAGGCGGGCAACCAGGTGGAGCCGGGAACACCGCTGGTCGTCCTGGACGGCGACAGTGACCTCGCCGGGATCCCGGCATGAGCGCCGTCGACCGCGTGCACGCCGCGTACACCACGATCGAGTCCACCGCGCGACCCGAGATCTGGATCGCCCTGCGGCCGTTGGCCGACGCGCTCGCCGACGCGCGGGCCGTCGATGCCGCCGTTGCGGCGGGAGCCGGCCTCCCGCTGGCCGGTCTGACCGCCGCGGTGAAGAACAACGTCGACGTCGCGGGCATCCCCACCACCGCGGCCTGTCCCGGCTATGCCGGCGAGGCCGCCCTTGCCGACGCCCCGGTGGTCGCGCGCCTGCGCGCAGCCGGTGCCGTCGTGATCGGGGTGACCAACCTCGACCAGTTCGCCACGGGGCTGGTCGGCACGCGCAGCCCGCACGGCGCGGTGCGCGACGCCCGCCGGCCCGAATACATCTCGGGCGGGTCGAGTTCCGGATCGGCGGTCGCGGTCGCCCTGGGCATCGTCGACGTCGGGATCGGCACCGACACCGCGGGATCCGGGCGGGTCCCCGCCGCACTGCAGGGCATCGTCGGGATCAAACCGACCTACGGTGTGGTGCCCACCGACGGTGTGGTGCCCGCCTGCCGCTCGTACGACTGCGTCACCGTCTTCGCCCGCGACCTCGACACCGCCGACGCCGCCATGGGCGTGCTGGCGGGTGCCGACGAGACGACGGCGGCGCGGCCGTTCCCGCCCGGGGCTCCACTCGGCGCGCCGGCCGAGCCGCGGGTGGCCGTACCCCGTGAACTGCCCGGCCTGAATCCAGCCTGGCAGAACGCATTCGGCGACGCCAGGGCCCGGCTCGAGGAGCGGGGCGTGAGCGTCCGCGAGATCGACCTCACCCCGTTCCTCGAGGCGGCGCGACTGCTCTACGACGGCGGCCTGGTGGCCGAACGCCACGAAGCGGTCGGGGAGTTCGTCGACGCCCACCCAGACCAGGTCGACCCGACCGTGGGTGCCATCATCTCGGCGGCCGGTACGGTCCCCGCCACACGGCTGCTGCGCGACCGGGTGCGCCTGGCCGAACTCACCGCCGTGGCGATGGCCGAACTCGGCGACTGCGATGCGCTGCTGATCCCGACCACGACCGAACACCCGACGATCGCCGAGGTCGAGGCCGATCCGATCGGGGTCAACTCGCGGCTGGGCACGTACACCAACTTCTGCAACCTCATGGACATGTGCGCGGTCGCCGTGCCGTCCGGGACCGTCGACGGCGCGCAGTTCGGGGTGTCGGTGGTCGCCCGAGCGGGCGCCGACGCGCTGGCGCTCGATATCGCGCGCCGTGTCATGGCGCACTCGGATCCTGTTGTCCGGCAGATGGTCTGGCCGATGCGTGCCGGACTGCAGGCGGTACCGCTGCTCGTCGTCGGCGCGCACCTGCGTGGCCAGCCGCTGGCGTGGCAGCTGGACCAGCGGGGCGCCCGTTGGGTCGGACCCGTGCTCACCGCCCCGCTCTACCGCCTCTCGCGCCTGGACACCGACCCGCCCAAACCCGGCCTGATGCGGGTGGGCGCGGCATCCGGTGCGGCGATCGGCGGTGAGCTGTGGTTGATCGGGGCCGCCATGCTCGGAGACTTCCTCGCGGCGCTGCCCGCCCCGATGATGCTGGGCCGGGTCACGCTGGCCGACGGTACCGAGGTGGTCGGGTTCGGCTGCGCGCTCGACGCTTGGGAGTCCGGTGAGGACATCTCGTCCTACGGGGACTGGCGGCGCTATCTGACCGATGTCACCGGCAACGCACTCAGTGAGCGGGTGTAGTCCCGCACCGCCTCCCCGCTGCGGGCCCGCAGGGCGGCGGTGGCACCGTCGGGGACCCCGAGCACCCGCAGGCAGGCGTCGGCCACGTGGACCGGCAACTCCTCGCGCCGCGGGCCCGCGGGCACCGACCACATGTTGACCAGTGACTCCACCAGGCGGAACGGCAGATCAGCGGCCGCCTCGTGGACGCCGGTCTGATCGAGTACGCCGCGGCTGAGCGCGAGGTAGTGCAACCGCAGTCGTTCGCGGTCGGACCAGAACGGTTCCAGGCGGGCGTCGCGCAACTCCGGCAGCAGATACAACGCGCCCAGATTCCACCGTCCGCTGAGCAATTGGTCACCGTCGAACGCCGCGAGCGCGTGCAGGTGCTCGGCGGCCGTCAACGCCGGCCGCGCACCCAGCAGGCTGGGGATGAAACCCAATGTGGGGGTGACCGTCTGGCTCAGCAGCGCGCAGAGGATGTCGTCCTTGGTCTTGAAGTAGTGGTACATCGACGCCTGCCGGATGCCGACCGATTCCGCGATATGGCGCGTCGAGGTGCTCGCGTACCCCAGCGTGGTGAACAGTTCGCCTGCGGCATCGAGGATTTCGTCACGCGCCGACATGCCGGGGCGTCGTGCGGTGTTCAGGCGCGGACGACCGGCCCGGGTGAGCGGCATGGTTCTATCGTGGCCCACGAACCGGTGAATCGGTATACCCCGGCGTTTCTGTCACACGACAGAAACGCGCGATACCCATCAGTTACGTGTGCCGTCAATTGGTTACGCGCGCGACACCCACCGCGCCGACGGCCGGTGAAAACTGTCAAGTGACAGGCGGGCGGTTCACCGATGTGCCGCTCCATCGCCACGTCGAACCGGCCGCTCGGCCCAGGTCGACCACAGCCCGCAGGAGCGATTGATGGGCATCGCTGTCTCCGAAGCCGACGCACCCGCCGTGGTGCCGTCGACGCCGGACCCGGTCGCCACCGTCGGCGACCTGCGGGTGACCTTCCGCCGCAACGGCCGCGCCATCCACGCGCTGCGCGGCGTCTCGCTGGCCATCGCGCGCGGTGAGATCCTCGGTCTGGTCGGCGAATCCGGTTCGGGCAAAAGCGTTCTCGGGTTCGGTCTGCTCGGTCTGCTACCGGACAACGCCACCACCACGGGCACGATCCGCGTCGCCGGGTCCGACATGGTCCGCGGTGAGGCGAAGGCGCTGCGCAAAGTGCGCCGCCTCGATCTGGGTGCGGTGTTCCAGGATCCGATGACCTCGCTGAATCCCACCATGCGCATCGGCAAGCAGGTGGCCGAGGCGGCGGGCAGCGAGGACGAGGCACTACGCCTGCTGACCGCCGTCGGTATCCCGGAGCCGGACCGCCGGATGCGGGCCTTCCCACACGAACTGTCCGGCGGTCTGCGGCAACGAGTGATGATCGCGATCGCGATCGCCGGTGACCCCGACCTCATCGTCGCCGACGAACCCACCACCGCGCTCGACGTCACGGTGCAGGCCCAGGTGCTGCGGCTGCTGCGGCGCCTGCGCGACGAGATCGGTTGCAGCATCGTGCTGATCACCCACGACCTCGGTGTGGCCGCCCAGATCTCCGACCGCATCGCGGTGCTCTACGCCGGCCGGATCGCCGAGATCGGCCCCAGCGCTGCGGTGCTGGCCACCCCGGCTCACCCCTACACCCACGGATTGCTGCGCTCCCGGCTGACGCTCGACACCGCGCGGGACCGCCCGCTGGCCGCACTCGCCGGCGCGGTGCCCAGCGCGGTGACACCGCTTCCCGGGTGCGCGTTCGTTCCGCGCTGTGCGCTGGCCACCGAGGAGTGCAATACGGCGCCACCGGATCCGCTCGCGGTGGCAGCCGAGCGCGTCAGCGCGTGCATCCGCCCGTTCGCGGAGGTCGCTGAGCGGCTCGGGGCCGCGGCCACCACCACCGGACAGGCGTTCCCCGCCACCTATACCGACCGTGGGGAGTTGCCGCCGTCGGTGGCGCTGCGCGACGTCACCAAGACCTTCTCGGTGGCCCGGCGATGGCTCGACCGGTCAGCCGACAGGGACGGGAAACTGCATGCGCTGCGTGGCGTTTCGCTGCGCGTCGGGCACGGGGAGTCGATCGCGCTGGTCGGGGAGAGCGGTTCGGGCAAATCCACCCTGCTGCGGGTCATCGCCGGGCTCGAGCCACCGTCGTCGGGATCGGTCGAGCTGATCGGAGAAGAGCGCCCGCAGATGGTGTTCCAGGATGCGGGCGCCTCGCTGACGCCATGGCTGTCGGTCGGTGAGCTGATCGGCGAGCGGTTGCGCCGGACAGGGCTGTCCCGGTCCCGCCGGCGGGAGCGGGTCGCCGAGGTGCTCGAGCGCGTCGGGTTGCCCGCCGACATCGCCAAGTCCCGCGCGGGTCAGCTGTCGGGCGGTCAACGACAACGTGTCTCGCTGGCCCGTGCGACGGTGGTGCCGCCCGAGGTGCTGTTGTGCGACGAGCCGACCAGCGCACTGGACGTCTCCCTGGCCGCATCGGTCCTGAACCTGATCGGCGACCTGCGACGGAGCCTCGACATGTCGGTGGTGTTCGTCACCCACGATCTGTCGGTGGCCCGGGTGGTCGCCGACCGCATCGCGGTGATGTACCTCGGCCGCATCGTCGAGATCGGGCCCGCCGACCGGGTGATCGCCCGGCCCGCACACCCGTACACCCAGGCCCTGGTCGACTCGATCCCCGATCTGGGGCACGAACCGCGGTCCCTGGCGGGGGAGCCGGCCAGCCCGTTGTCCCCGCCCACCGGATGCGCCTTCCATCCGCGGTGCCCGCTGGCGATCGACGCCTGCGGCGACACCGGACTGGACGTCCGCCTCGAAGGCTTCCCCGGCAACCCCCACCAGGTCGCCTGCATCGAGCGGAAGGCCGGCTGATGGCGGTGGCGCTGCCGGCCCCCACCATGGTGCGGGTGCGGCGACGGGTGCCGGCCCTGCCACAGTCACGGTCGGCGGTGGTCAACTGGATCGGCTTCTCGAGCATCGTCGTCGTCACCCTGGTCGCGGTCGCCGTACCGGTGATCTCACCCCACGATCCACTGCTGCCCGTCGGGATGCCACTGCAGGCACCCGGTGTCGACGGATTCCTCCTCGGCACCGACAGCGTCGGCCGCGACATCCTGTCGCGGGTGCTCTACGGGGCACGCTCGAGCTGGTTCGCGGCGCTGGCCGTGGTGGCGCTCGGCCTGTTCATCGGCGGGCTGATCGGGGTGATCGCCGGCACGGCCGGAGGCTGGATCGATTCGACGCTGATGCGGATCACCGACGCGTTCCTGTCGCTGCCCGCACCGGTTCTCGCGATCGCGGTGGTCGCCGCGCTCGGGCCTGGCTTCCTGCACACGCTGATCGCCGTGTCGATCGTGTGGTGGCCGTTCTACGCGCGGCTGGTGCGCGGCGAGATCGCGCGGCTCGCCGCCCGCCCCCACGTCGAGGCCGCCAAACTCGCCGGGGTCGGTCCGATCCGGCTGGCCACCCGCCACCTGGTGCCCGGTGCGGTGCCGAACGCGGTGGTCGCGGCCAGCATGGACATCGGCACGCTGATCCTCACCCTGGCCGCGCTGTCGTTCCTCGGGCTCGGTCAGTCCGCGCCCGCACCGGAACTGGGCGCGGACTCGGCCCGCAACCTGAGCTATTTCCTGCAGCAATGGTGGATTCCGGTGATGCCCGGACTCGGCGTGCTGGTCCTGGCGCTGGTCGGCAACATCGCCGGCGACAGCCTGCGCAACCTCATGAAGGGCAGGTAGGCCGATGAGCGCTCTCGCGAAGAGCACGAGGAGGGGCGCATGCGGACCTTCGTGACGACCAGGATCGCCGCCATGTTCGCGATCCTCGTCGCGCTGACCGGTGTGATGTTCGTGCTCGCCCACATCTCACCGCTGGACCCGGTGAAGTCACAGCTGGGCGCCCAGGCCTCGCAGGAGGCCGTCGCCGCCCGCCGGGAGGCGCTCGGCCTCAACGATCCGGTACTCGTACAGTTCTGGAACTACCTGACCGGTGCGGTGACGGGTGATCTCGGCACGTCGTACCGCACCCGCCACCCCGTCGCGTCCGACCTCGGCGACTTCCTGCCCGCCACACTGGAACTGGCGTTCTTCGGCATCGTCATCGCCCTGGTGCTCGCCGCTCTGCTGGCGTTCAGCACCACGCTGAAGTGGCGTGGATCGGCGGTACTGCGGGCCGTCCTGTTCACCGGTTCGTCGGCGCCGATGTTCCTGCTCGGCATCCTCGGTCTGATCGTCTTCTACCAGCAGCTCGGTTGGGTGCCGGCCAACGGCCGGTCCGGCATCACGAACGCGCCGTCCGGTCCGACCGGCCTGCTCACCGTGGACGGGCTGTTGCACGCCCGGTTCGACGTCGTCGCGGACGCATTCCACCACCTGCTCCTGCCCGCCGTGGTGATCGCGCTCGGTCCGGCGGTGGCGATCGGTCGGGTGCTGCGGTCGAGCCTGGTGGGTGACACCGACAGCGACTACGCGAGAACCGCACGGGCGAAGGGTCTTTCGGAAGGCCGGATCATGGTCGGTCACGTGCTGCGCAACTCCGTCGGTGCGGCGCTGTCGATGACCGGCCTGCAGATCGGTCTGATGTTCTCCGGCGTCCTCGTCGTCGAGCAGGTGTTCGGCTGGCCCGGCATCGGCCAGTACATCGCCCAGAGCATCCCGGTCGCCGACTTCCCGGCCATCGCCGGCGTCACGCTGATGCTCGGCGCGCTCTACGTCTTCATCAACACCATGGTGGACCTCCTGCAGGCGGCCGCCGATCCCCGCATCACCGTCAAAGGAGGATAAGTGCCCCAACAACCACTCATCGTGGGCAACCCCGTGCTCGTCGTCGTCGACATCCAACAGGGCGGGGGGATGCCGGCCGACGAGGTGGGCATCGACCACATGCCCGGGCACGCCGAACGGGTTGCTCGCGCAGAGCAATTGGTGGCCGCCGCGCGCGCCGCCGACATTCCGGTCGTGTTCTTCCAGGAGGTGCACCGGCCCAGCGGCGTCGATTTCGGCCGCGAACTCGACGGCACCGAAGGGGTGCACTGCGTGGCCGGTCACCCGGGCACCGACCTCGAGCCGTCGCTGCGTCCACGCCCGGAGCGTGACGACCGTGAGTTCCACATCGTCAAACGCCGCTACTCCGGGTTCATCGGCACCGAATTCGACATCGTGCTGCGCGGATTGAAGGCCTCCACCCTCATCCTCATCGGCGGGCTGACCGATGTGTGCGTGCACTACACGTTCGCCGACGCCCATCAGCGGGACTACTACGTGCGGGTGGTGTCCGACTGCGTCGGCGGCTCGTCGCAGTACCGCCACGACGCCGCGCTCGACGCCATGGAGTACCTGCAGACCGGCGCGCTGCGCACCACCGACGAGATCCTCGCCGCCTTCGGCGCCTGGGCTCCCGACGCGCTCGTCCTCGAAGGAGCGGCCCGATGATCCGTCGTCTCACCACCGTCACCGCAATCGCCGCGGTCACCGCCCTCACACTGAGCGCCTGCGGCGGTTCGGATTCCGGGGACGGTGCGCCGAACGCGGCGCCCACCGACAAGGTGCTGCACGTGTCGTTCCTGCAGGACCCGGGCCAACCGCCGGACCCGGACATCTTCTACGCCGGTCAGGGTCTGCTGTTGACGACCAACGTCTACGAGGGGCTGCTGCAGTTCAAGGGCGGCACCGACAAACCGGAGATCGAGCCGCTGCTGGCCACGGAGTGGACCGAATCACCCGATCACCGCGTGTACACCTTCAAGTTGCGGGAGGGAGTCACGTTCCACGACGGGACACCCTTCACTTCTGCTGCGGTCAAGGCCTCTTTCGACCGCCGGGTGGCCGTCGACCAGGGCCCGGCGTACATGGTGAAAGACGTCGAATCGATCACCACTCAAGGCGACCACGACGTCACGATCACGTTGAAGGCACCCAACGCGGCGTTCCTGGACTACCTCGCGTGCCCGTACGGGCCGCGGATGCTCAGCCCGACCGGCCTGGCGGCCAACGCCGGCGGCGACAACGCGCAGACCTACCTGACCACCCACGACCTCGGCACCGGTCCCTACACGCTCACCGCCGCGGAGGTCGGATCCCGGTACGCGTTGGCGGCCTACCCCGGATACTGGGGTGACAAGCCGTATTTCGAGCAGGTCGAGATCCCCGTCATCACCGACGTCTCCGCCCAGCAGCTGCAGTTCAACAACGGCCAGATCGCCGCGATCCTGCACGACCTGCCCTCCTCGGCGGTGGAGTCGTACCTGGACAACGACAAGTACGCGCACTACTCGCTGCCGACGATGATGTCGAACTACCTCTACGTCAACCCGCGCCGCGGAATGTTGACCGACCCGAAGAACCGCGCCGCACTGTTGGCCGCGATCGACGTCGACGCGCTGGTCAAGCAGACGTACTTCGGACGTGGCGAGAAGGCCGGACAGCTCTATCCGCCGAACATGCTCGCTCCGGAGTTGGCCAAGCAGAACATCACCCACGACCCGTCGCTCCTCACCGAGATCGCCGCGGGCCTGCCCGCCGACCAGAAATCCGTCACCATCGGGTACGACTCCTCCAACCCCGACAACCAGCTGGTCAACAACCTGATTCAAACTCAACTGGCCGCGGCCGGCCTCGACGCCAAGGTGCAGAGCTACCCGACCTCGGAGATCTACGGCTGGATCGGCAACGACGCCCCCAACGCGCCGGACATCCTGACCTCCACCGGGTGGCCGGATGCGCCGTCGCCCTACACGTGGGGCCACATCTCCTGGGATGCCGACGGCGGCCTCAACTACCTCGGGTGTTCCGCCCCGCCGATCACCGAAGCGCTGGCCCGGGGTCTGGAAACCGATGATCCACAGGCCTTCTCCGACGCAGCCAAGGCCGCCGAAGAGACCGGCTGCTGGCTCAACATCGCCGACGTCGACGACTTCATGGTGGCCCAGCCGTGGCTGAAGGGCGTAGAGCAGGCCCACGTGGTGACGAACCCGAACTCGCTTCGGCTGTTCGAGTTGTCGGCCGGCTGATGGCGACCCTCGTCGGACCCAGCGGGGTGCGGCGCATCATCCTGCTGACGCTCGGCTGGGAGGACCTCCCGAAATCGGTCAGCGTGCACGGCGCATCGGCGGCCGAACAGTTGCGCGAACCGGTGCCCGGTGTGCTGCTGCAGACCGAGGGCGGCTGGGTACTGCTGGACACCGGGTTCAACACGGCGCTGATCCGGGATCCCTACCTGTCCAAGCGCTTCTATCCGACGGTGGAGTACCGTCCGGTGCTGCCCGGCCCCGGCGAGCCGATCGAACAGCGGCTCGCCGAGGTCGGGGTGGACATCGACGACATCCACGTCGTGGCCGTCAGCCATCTGCACGTCGACCACGCCGGCGGCCTGAAGCTGTTCGCCGGCCGGGTGCCGGTGCACGCGCAGCGCCGGGAGCTGGAATACGGTCTGTCGAATCACCCGGACCCGGAGCAGCACGCCATCTTCCGGATCGACTTCGACGATCCGCGTATCGACTGGCGGCTGGCCGACGGGGAAGCGGAGATCGCGCCGGGGATCACCGCGGTGCCCACCTACGGTCACACCCCGGGTCATCAGAGCTTCGTCGTGCAGCTCGACTCCTCGGTCGGCGGTGACGGGTTCGTCTTCGCGTTCGACGCCGCCGACCTCACGGAGAACATCGAGCACGAACGGGCGATCGGCGGGTTCATCGACGTCGATCCCGAGGAGACCGTCGAACCGATCCGGCGGCTCAAGAAGTTGGCCGCCGACAAGGGTTTCCCGCTCATCCCGGGCCACGATCCGCACGTGTGGCCGGAACTGACCCAGCACTTCCACGAGCGGTTCGGTCCGGTGTCGTGACCGCGGTGCTGATCGGTGAGTGTACCGGCCTGTGGCGGCGCACGCTGCTCGTCGAGGCCGATGGATCCCGCGACACGGGGACCGGCGTCGTATGGCTGCAGGGGGAGAGCGCGTACGTCGATTCACGGGGGTTCGCGGGAACACTGCTCCAGCGCGGCAACATCTTCGAATGGCGCCGCGACATCGATCTGCAGCCACCCGGCGAGTTCCCCGATGTGGGGGCCGTGCACTGGGACGGCGACACGCTCGTCGAGCGCGGTGTCCACGCCGATTACGTCGAGCACTGGGTTCGCGACAGCGGGCCGGCCACACCGTGCTCGGCGCTGTGGCTCACCGCTGGCGTCGCGCACGGTCTGCTGCTGCGGGTCGGTGGCCGATTCGGCTGGGCGAGTGGTACTTCCGTGGTGGTCGGCGCGGTGGGGGACAGCCGGTGGAACGCACTCGACATCACGACGTCCGGTCCTCGACTACGCGCCGGCGGCGTGCGGTGGGACATCGAGCGAACTGAAGGAGAAGTGGAACTGTGAGCGGAGCAACGTCATTCACCTCCGTGCCGATCGTCGACATCAGCGGACTGCGCTCGACCGACCCGGCGGAGCAGGAACGCGTGGCGGCCGACCTCGGCGCCGCGGCGCGCGACGTCGGCTTCTTCTACCTCAGCGGATCGGGTGTGGACGAGTCGCTCTTCGACCGGATGCTCGCTGCGACGAAGCAGTTCTTCGCGCTGCCGCTGGAGGAGAAGATGCGCAGCTACATCGGCCTGTCCCGGTGTCACCGCGGATATGTGCCGGTCGGCGAGGAAGGCGTCGCCGATCAGGCGAACCCGGACCTCAAGGAGGCGTTCGACACCGCGCTGGACCTGCCGGCCGACGACCCGGACCACCTGGCCGGCAACCCGATGCTGGGCCCGAACACCTGGCCGGACCTGCCGGGGTTCGCCGAATCGGTCACCGCCTACTACACCGCGGTGCTCGAGGTCGGACAGCGGCTGCTGCGGGCGTTCGCGATCGCGCTGGGCGAGGACCCGGACGTGTTCTCCCGTCATGCGACGAAGACGCCGAGCCAACTGCGCCTCGTGCACTACCCCTTCAACCCGGACGCCGAAGACCGGATGGGTATCGGCGCGCACACCGACTACGAGTGCTTCACCCTGCTCAAACCCACCGCACCCGGCCTCGAGGTGCTCAACGGCGCCGGGGAGTGGATCGACGTGCCCCCGGTGCCCGGCACGTTCGTGGTCAACGTCGGCGACATGCTGGAACTGTGGACCAACGGCACCTTCGTCGCCACCAGCCACCGGGTACGCAAGGTCAAAGAGGAGCGGTATTCGTTCCCGCTGTTCTTCAACGTCGACTACGACACCGAGGTGAAGCCGTTACCGCAGTTCGCGCCGCGCGACGACCGGCCGCGGCCCCCGTTGCGGGCCGGTGAGCACCTGTTCGCCCAGACCGCACAGTCGTTCGCGTATCTGCGGCGCCGCCTCGAGAGCGGGGAATTGGTGCTGCCCGAGGGCTCGATGGAACTCGGCCAGTTCGGCCAGCAGGCGCTGCAGGGGACCACTAGTTGATCGGTGCGTTGACCCAGCGCAGGTCGGCCAGGACGCCGCGGGCCGCCACGATGCCCTGACCGGATTGCCACACCTCGTTGTTCACGATGTAGACGCGGCCGTCCTGAGCGGCCGACAACGCCCGCCAGGCGTCGCTGTCGAGCACCTCCGCCGCGCGGTCGCGCGCAGCGGGCGAGGCGAACGACACGTACACGATGTCGGCGTCGGCGATCGAGTAGTCCGGTGAACCGCCGGTGGCGACCTCCACGAACGGTTCCTCGGTGAAACGCTGGGAGGCCGGACGGTCGACGCCCACCTCCGCCAGCACGCTGCCCGCGAAGTTGTCGACCCCGAAGACCCGGACCGCGTCATCGGCCAGTTGCACCACCGAGGCCTGGAAGTGGGCCGCGTCGTTGTCCGCGCCGGTGCCGCGGGCGGCGTCGGCGAAACCGTCGAGCAGTCCACCCGCGGCGCCGAATCTGCCGGTGGCCGCGCCGACCGTGCGGAGATTGGCCTGCCAGTCGGCGCCCGGGGGACCGGTGAACACCGTCGGCGCGATCTGCCCGAGCGCGCCGAACAACTCCGGTGTCAGGGCCTGCGACCCGAGGATCAGGTCGGGCGCCGCGGCCCGTATCGCGTCGAGGTCCGGCGCTGAGCGCGTTCCGGCCGCCGCGACGCCGTGAATGACGGCACCGAGGTAGGAGGGCTGCTGATCCTGCCCGTCGGGCAACGCGGCGGCGACGATGCGCGACTGCAGGCCGAGGGCGCACAGCGCGTCGAGTTGATCACCGGAGAGCACGACGATGCGCTGCGGATCGGCCTGCACCCGGGTCTCCCCGGCGGCGTGGCGGACCTCCCGCTGCGGCGGGCCCGCATCGACGGCGGCGGGTTCGGGGGCGCACGACTCGTCGGGTCGGCGGTCGTTGCCCAGCACACCGGCGCCCGCGATGCGGGTGGTGCTGGTGATCACCGACGTCATGGGTGTGGACGCGGACTCCCCGTCGGTCGATCCGCATCCGGCCAGCACCGCCGCGAGTGCGGTGACGAGTACGGCCGACACGGTCGTCGCCGCCCGTGTTCCCGCCCTTGTCCGAGCCCTGTTCCGCGGTCGGCCGATCAGCACGGGCCCGACGGTAACATCCTGGTCGCGACCCTCGTCCACGCCGCGGCGCCTCGCCTGCGACAGGCAATTACGACGGTTTGTAGGACCCAGGCTGACCCCGGCCGCATCGAGCGATAGGATTCGTGGCAGCAAGGCGGGGAATCGCCGACAGAACTTTTGGAGGACCTCTTGGTAGCCGAAGCGCCCCCAATCGGAGAACTCGAGGCACGTCGTCCGTTCCCGGAGCGCCTCGGTCCCAAGGGCAACCTGATCTACAAGGTCATCACGACCACCGATCACAAGCTGATCGGCATCATGTACTGCATCGCCTGCTTCGCGTTCTTCCTGATCGGCGGGCTGATGGCGCTGTTCATGCGCACCGAGCTCGCGGTCCCCGGGCTGCAGTTCCTGTCCAACGAGCAGTACAACCAGCTGTTCACCATGCACGGCACGGTGATGCTGCTGTTCTACGCGACCCCGATCGTGTTCGGATTCGCCAACCTGGTGCTGCCGCTGCAGATCGGCGCCCCCGACGTGGCGTTCCCGCGACTCAACGCGTTGTCGTTCTGGCTGTTCCTGTTCGGCGCACTGATCGCCCTCGCCGGATTCATCACCCCGGGCGGCGCCGCCGACTTCGGCTGGACCGCCTACTCGCCGCTGACCGACGCCATCCACTCGCCCGGCGCCGGCGGTGACCTGTGGATCATGGGTCTGGCCGTCGGTGGTCTGGGCACCATCCTCGGTGGCGTCAACATGGTCACCACCGTGGTCTGCATGCGGGCCCCCGGCATGACGATGTTCCGGATGCCGATCTTCACCTGGAACATCCTGGTGACGTCGATCCTGGTGCTGCTGGCCTTCCCGCTGCTGACCGCGGCCCTGTTCGGCCTCGCCGCCGACCGCCACCTCGGCGCGCACATCTACGATCCGGCCAACGGCGGTGTGCTGCTGTGGCAGCACCTGTTCTGGTTCTTCGGGCACCCCGAGGTGTACATCATCGCGCTGCCGTTCTTCGGCATCGTCAGCGAGATCTTCCCGGTGTTCTCCCGCAAGCCGATCTTCGGGTACACCACGCTGATCTACGCGACCATCGCGATCGCGGCCCTGTCGGTCGCGGTGTGGGCGCACCACATGTACGCCACCGGCGCGGTGCTGCTGCCGTTCTTCTCGTTCATGACGTTCCTCATCGCGGTGCCGACCGGTATCAAGTTCTTCAACTGGATCGGCACGATGTGGAAAGGCCAGTTGACGTTCGAGACACCGATGCTGTTCTCGGTGGGCTTCCTGCTGACCTTCCTCCTCGGTGGCCTGTCGGGTGTGCTGCTGGCCAGCCCCCCGCTGGACTTCCACGTGACCGACAGCTACTTCGTCATCGCGCACTTCCACTACGTGCTGTTCGGCACCATCGTGTTCGCGACGTATGCCGGCATCTACTTCTGGTTCCCGAAGATGACGGGCCGCCTGCTCGACGAGCGCCTCGGCAAGCTGCACTTCTGGTTGACGTTCATCGGCTTTCACACCACCTTCCTGGTGCAGCACTGGGTCGGTGACGAGGGCATGCCGCGCCGTTACGCCGACTACCTGCCGTCGGACGGGTTCACCACGCTGAACATCGTCTCGACCATCGGCGCCTTCATCCTCGGCATCTCGACGCTGCCGTTCCTATGGAACATCTTCCGCAGCTGGCGCTACGGCGAGCCGGTCACGGTCGACGATCCGTGGGGTTACGGCAACTCGCTCGAGTGGGCCACCAGCTGCCCGCCGCCGCGGCACAACTTCACCGAGCTGCCCCGCATCCGGTCGGAGCGCCCGGCGTTCGAGCTGCACTATCCGCACATGGTCGAGCGGATGCGGGCCGAGGCCCACGTCGGCCGCGACCACCATGCGGACGAACCCACGCCGATCGACGCGTCCAGCTGATATGGGCTGCTGCGGAATCTGGGGGTGAGTGGCCGAAAGGTGGCCTCGCCTGTCGGCTCTTCGCGCGAGCGCTCATCGCTGCTGATCACCGTCACCGGACTCGACCAGCCCGGTGTCACGTCCGCACTGTTCGAGGTGCTGTCCCGGCATAGGGTCGAGCTGCTCAACGTCGAACAGGTGGTGGTCCGTGGCCGCCTGACACTCGGCGTCCTGGTGGCGGCGCAGCCCGAGGTCGCCGACGGTGATGCGTTGCGGGCCGACGTCGAGGAGGCCATCCACGAGGTCGGTCTCGACGTGACGATCGAGCGCAGCGCGGACGCCCCGGTCATGCGGGAGCCGTCGACGCACACCATCGTCGTGCTCGGCCGCCCGATCACCGCCTCGGCGTTCGGGGTGGTGGCCCGTGAGGTCGCCTCGCTCGGCGTCAACATCGACACCATCCGCGGTGTCTCCGACTACCCCGTCACCGGGCTGGAGCTGCGGGTGTCGGTCCCGGCCGGCGCCGCCTACGGACAGCTGCAGAAGGCGCTCGCGCGGGTGGCGGTGGACGAGGGCGTCGACATCGCACTCGAGGACTACAGCCTGTCCCGGCGCGCCAAGCGGCTGATCGTGTTCGACGTGGACTCGACCCTCATCCAGGGCGAGGTGATCGAGATGCTTGCGGCGCGTGCGGGTATGGAAGCGCAAGTGGCCGCCGTCACCGAGGCCGCCATGCGCGGCGAACTCGACTTCGCCGAATCGCTGCACCGTCGCGTCGCGACCCTGGCCGGGCTGCCCGCCTCGGTGCTCGACGACGTCGCCGAGCAGATCGAACTCACCCCGGGCGCGCGCACGACGCTGCGCACCTTGCGCCGGCTGGGATTCCACTGCGGCATCGTCTCGGGCGGCTTCCGTCAGGTGATCGAACCGCTGGCCCACGAGCTGATGATGGACTTCGTCGCGGCCAACGAGCTCGAGATCGTCGACGGCAAGCTGACCGGCCGCGTCGTCGGCGAGGTCATCGACCGGCCCGGTAAGGCCAAGGCGCTGCGCAACTTCGCACAACAGGCCGGTGTGCCGATGGAGCAGACGGTCGCCGTCGGCGACGGCGCCAACGACATCGACATGCTCGCCGCGGCGGGTCTGGGTGTGGCGTTCAACGCCAAACCGGCGTTGCGCGAGGTCGCCGACGCCTCACTGAGCCATCCGTACCTCGACACGGTCCTGTTCATCCTCGGGGTGACGCGCGGGGAGATCGAAGCCGCCGACGCCATCGACGGACTGCTGCGCCGCGTCGAGATCCCCGAGGACTAGACGACCACCGCGCGCTGCGCGATTCCGGTGGCGCCGGTCACCGCGTGCCACGCCCGTGCCAGCAGTTCGACGGCCTCACTCATCTGATCCGGGGGCAGCGTGTACGGGATCCGGATGAACCGCTCGAGGGAGCCGTCCACGCCGAACCGCGGGCCCGGCGGGACGTCGAGCCCCATCCGCGACGCCGCCGCGGACAGTGCGGAGCTCATCGGGGCCGGGAGCCGCACCCACAGGGCCAGCCCGCCGCCGCTCGGGCAGGGCTGCCAGTCCGGCAGGTGCTCGTCGAGCAGCGACAGCATCAGAGCGCGGCGGGTGCGCAGGATCTCGCGCCGCTCCGGCAGCACGTCGTCGGCGACCCGGAGCAGTTCGGCGGCGGCGAGTTGTTCGAGGATCGGCGTGCCCATGTCGATCGAGGGCCGCAGCGCCGCGATCGAGGCGAGCGTCGAGCGGTCGGCGCGGATCCACCCGATGCGCAGCCCTCCCCAGAACGACTTCGACATCGATCCGGTGGTCAGCAGCAGGTCGGTGCGCCGGGTCATCGCGGTGGCGACCGGAGGGGGGACCGGTTCGTCCAGCCACACCTCGGTCATCGTCTCGTCGACGATCGTGCGCGTGCGGGTGTCGGCGATGAGCGCGGCCAGTTCCTCGCGTTGGGCCTGCGGCATCGTCAGGCCGGTCGGGTTGTGGTTGTCGGGCACCACGAAGGCGAGGCTCGGCGCGAGTTGGCGGACCGCGTTGTGCAGTGCCCCGAGATCCCAGCCGTCCTCGGCCATCGCCACCGGGACCGGTCGGGCGCCCGCGGTGGTGATCGCGGCGAGCGCGCCGTGATAGGTGGGTTGCTCGACGAGGACGCGGTCACCGGGCTGGGTGTAGGTGGCGAGGATCAACCCGATGGCGTGCAGCGCTCCGGTGGTGATCATGATGTCGTCGGCGTCGGTGGGAAGCCCTCTGGCGCAATACCTTTCGGCGACGGCCTGGCGTAGCGGCAGCACGCCCGCGAGTTCGATTCCGATGCCGTGCAGGTACGGCGTGACCTGCTGGGTCGCGGTGGTGTACGCGGTCAGCACGGCGGGTGCGGGTGCGGCGAGTGCGGCGTTGGCCAGGTTGACCGCGCCACGGGGAGCGGCGGGGTGGGTGGGGCGCTCGGGGTGGCAGGCAGTGCCGTGGTGCTGCGGGCGCCGCGGCGCGCGAGCAGATACCCGGCGTCGCGGAGTTGGGTGTAGGCGGCGGTGACCGTCGTGCGGGAGACCCGCAGCGCCTCGGCCAGCGCACGCTCACTCGGCAGACGAGCGCCGACGGGCAGCCGGCCGTCGACGATGAGCATGCGGATCCCGTCGGCGAGCCCCCGGTAGACCGGGCCACTCGAACTGGCGGTACGCCAGTTCCCGAGTTCACGGGCCAGTCTCTCGACGTCGAGGACTCTGGCGGGCATTTCGATCGTCATTGCAGCCAGTATGCGCGAACTGGATATTGATGGGCAAGCCAAACGTTCGGAAAATAGCCACATGACATCAAACTGGATATCCCGACTGGGATCTGGCCTGTCTGCGCTCTTCGCTTTCCGGCCGGGTGAGTTCGCCAATCCCGAAGTGGACGCCGATCTGCGCCGGATGCGCAGTGAACTGGACGCCATCCGGGTCCGCTTCCCGGACCACTCGTAGTGGGGCGTCGCGTCGCGCGCGCGTCGGTACGGGCCGCGGTGCTGTTGGTGGGGCTGGTCTGTTACGGCTTCTCCATGGCGTTGATGGTGCGCGCCGGACTCGGCCTCGACCCATGGGACGTGTTCCACCAGGGACTCGCCGAACGCACCGGGATGACCATCGGGTCCGCCTCCGCCGTGGCGGGGGTGGCGGTGCTGCTCGCGTGGATCCCGCTGCGCAACCGGCCCGGCGTGGGCACCGTGGCCAACGTGCTGGTGATCGCGGTGACCGTCGACGCCGGCCTGGCCGTGCTGCCCGCCCCGTCGGCGCTGCCGGTTCAGGTGGCCTGGATGTTCGGCGCCGTGGTGCTCAACGCGCTGGCCACCGTGCTCTACGTCGGCGCCGGGCTGGGACCCGGGCCCCGCGACGGGCTGATGACCGGCCTGGTCCGGCGCACGGGCCACTCGGTACGGCTGGTTCGCACGCTGATCGAGGCGACCGTGCTCACCGTGGGCTGGCTGCTGGGCGGGACGGTCGGCATCGGTACCGTGATCTACGCGTTCGGGATCGGGCCACTGGTGCAACTGTTCATCCGGCTCACGCCCGCCCGGCTGCTCGCGGTCAGCGGCTGGGCCACCACCGTCGCCCGACCACCGGTCCCGCCCACCGACCCGCAGGTTGCGGCACCCGCCGGGTACGGCACGATGGTCGGGTGCCCGACGAAGACGCAGCCGACGGTGCGACCGACATCGCCACCGACATCGCCACTGACGATGACCTGCTGATCGACTTCGCCAAAGTCAGCCTGCGCCGCGGCGGCCGAACGCTGGTCGGCCCCCTGACGTGGGCGGTCGAACTCGACGAGCGCTGGGTGATCATCGGACCCAACGGGGCGGGGAAGACGTCGCTGCTGCGGATCGCCGCCGCGATGGAACATCCGTCCTCGGGCACGGCCTACGTGCTGGGGGAGCGGCTCGGCCGCACCGACATGGCCGAGCTGCGGTCACGGGTCGGCCTGTCCAGTTCGGCCCTCTCAGAACGCATTCCGCCCGGCGAAGTGGTCCGCGACCTGGTGGTGTCCGCCGGCTACGCGGTGCTGGGGCGGTGGCGGGAACGCTACGACGACGTCGACTACGAGCAGGCCGTCGACATGCTGGAAAGCGTGGGCGCCGAGCACCTGGCCGAACGCGTCTACGACACCCTGTCCGAAGGTGAGCGCAAACGCGTGCTGATCGCGCGCTCGCTGATGACCGACCCGGAACTGCTCCTGCTCGACGAGCCGGCCGCAGGCCTCGACCTCGGTGGACGCGAGGAACTCGTCGCACGGCTGGCCGACCTCGCGGCCGACCCGGACGCACCCGCGATGGTGCTCGTCACCCACCACGTCGAGGAGATCCCGCAGGGGTTCAGCCACTGCCTGATCCTCTCGGAGGGCAAGGTCGTCGACGCCGGTCTGCTGACCGACGTGCTGACGGCCGAGAACCTGTCCAAGGCGTTCGGTCAGCGGATCGCCCTCGACGTGATCGACGGTCGCTACTTCGCTCGTCGTATCCGTACCCGTGCCGCCCACAGGAGACGTTCATGACCGAAGCCGCGGAGAAGTCGACCCCGGAGCCACTCGTCCCACGGCCGGCCGCGACGGTGATGCTGATCCGCGACACCCCGGACGGGATCAAGGTGTTCCTGATGCGCCGGCACGCGGGGATGGAGTTCGTCGCCGGCGTGATGGTCTTCCCGGGTGGCGGGGTCGACGACCGTGACCGCAACGCCGACATCGCGTGGGCCGGTCCGGGACCGCGGTGGTGGGCCGACCGGCTCGGAGTCGACGAGGACCTCGCCGAGGCGCTGGTGTGCGCGGCCGCCCGCGAGACGTTCGAGGAGTGCGGCGTGCTGTTCGCCGGCGCCGCCGACGATCCGGACGTGCTCGTCGACGACGCGTCGGTGTACCGCGAGGCGCGGCTGGCGCTGACCAACCGCTCGCTGTCGTTCGCCGACTTCCTGCGCACCGAGAAGCTGGTGCTGAGGGCGGACCTGCTGCGCCCGTGGGCGAACTGGGTGACCCCCGAAGAGGAACGCACTCGCCGCTACGACACGTACTTCTTCGTCGGAGCCCTGCCTGCCGGTCAGCGGGCCGACGGCGAGAACACCGAGACCGACCAGGCCGGCTGGATCACCCCCGAAGAGGCCCTGCGGGACTTCGCCGACGGCCGTTCCTTCCTGCTGCCCCCGACGTGGACGCAACTCGACGCATTGGCCGGCCGGACGGTGGGCGAGGTGCTCGCCGTCGAACGCCGCATCGAGGCTGTACAGCCCACGCTGGCCGTTCGCAACGGCAACTGGGAGATCGAATTCTTCGACAGCGACCGCTACAACGCGGCGCGCAACCACCGGGCGCCGTGACGCGATGAGGGAGTTCGTCGGCGTCCACACCAGCGACGAGCAGCCGGGCATCGCCACGCTGCTGCTGTCGCGTCCGCCGACCAACGCGCTGACCCGTCAGGTCTACCGCGAGTTGGCCGCGGCCGCAGACGAACTCGCCGGCCGCGACGACATCACCGCGGTGATCCTGTTCGGCGGGCACGAGATCTTCTCCGCCGGCGATGACGTTCCCGCGCTGCGCACCCTCGACCAGGAGGAGAGCGCGGCCGCCGCGGAGGTGGCCCGCCGCGCCATCGCCGCGGTGGCGGCCATCCCGAAGCCGACCGTCGCCGCGGTGACCGGCTACGCCCTGGGCAGTGGCCTGACCCTGGCCCTGGCCGCCGACTGGCGGGTCAGCGGCGACAACGTCAAGGTGGGATCGACCGAGATCCTCGCCGGGCTGGCTCCGGGCCCGGACGCCACCGCCCGGCTGGCCCGGGCGGTCGGCGTGAGCCACGCCAAGGACCTGGTGTTCTCCGGGCGCTTCGTCGGCGCCGAGGAGGCCCACGCGCTGGGGCTGCTCGACGAGTTGGCCGCACCCGACGGCGTCTACGACGCGGCCGTGGCCTGGGCGGGACGGTTCAGCGACCACCCGCCCCAGGTGCTGGCTGCCGCCAAGGCGGCCTTCGCCGGTTAGGCTGCCAGCCATGACGAGTATCGACCACACGTCCACCGATCTGCCCGCGTCCAACCCGCACGCGACCGCCGAACAGGTCGAGGCCGCCATGTCCGACTCGAAGCTCGCCCAGGTGCTCTACCACGACTGGGAGGCCGAGACCTACGACGAGAAGTGGTCGATCTCCTACGACCAGCGCTGCGTCGACTACGCCCGCGGCCGGTTCGACGCCGCGGTGCCCGAAGAGGTGCAGCGTGAACTGCCCTACGACCGGGCGCTCGAGCTCGGCTGCGGCACCGGCTTCTTCCTGCTCAACCTGATCCAGGCGGGCGTCGCCCGGCGCGGATCGGTGACCGACCTGTCACCCGGCATGGTGAAGGTAGCCACCCGTAACGGCCAGTCGCTGGGGCTCGACATCGACGGCCGGGTCGCCGACGCCGAAGGCATCCCGTACGAGGACGACACCTTCGACCTGGTGGTCGGGCACGCGGTGCTGCACCACATCCCCGACGTCGAGCTGTCCCTGCGCGAGGTCATCCGGGTGCTCAAGCCGGGCGGCCGGTTCGTGTTCGCCGGCGAACCGACCACGGTGGGCAATCGCTATGCCCGCGAGCTGTCGACGCTGACGTGGCGGATCGCCACCAACGTCACCAAGCTCCCGATGCTCTCGGACTGGCGGCGCCCGCAGACCGAGCTCGACGAGTCGTCGCGCGCCGCGGCCCTCGAAGCCGTCGTCGATCTGCACACCTTCGACCCGGCCGACCTCGAGAAGATGGCCCGCTCGGCCGGCGCCGTCGAGGTTCGCACGGCCAGTGAGGAATTCACCGCCGCCATGCTCGGCTGGCCGGTGCGGACGTTCGAGGCCGCCGTGCCCCCGGGCCGATTGGGCTGGGGCTGGGCGAAATTCGCATTCAGCAGCTGGACGACACTGAGCTGGGTCGACTCCAACGTGTGGCGTCGATTCGTCCCGAAGGGCTGGTTCTACAACGTGATGATCACCGGGGTCAAGCCGTCCTAGGGTTCGGCCTCGAATCCGTCGCCTACCTCGGCGGCGACGAGGGTCGCCGGGCGCTCGACGAGGTCGCGGCACTGCCGCTGACCCCTGCCACCCTGGTCGCTGACATCGCCTCTGCGCGAACGAGATTCGGCGACCGCGCCGGCGTCCTCGTCGAGACGGTGCGGTTGCGGCGCAAGGCGGCCGACAAGCTGCCCGGCACCGCCGGCTGGCTGTTCACCGACGAGGCGCTGCAGCAGGCCACCGCGGGCGCCGTCGCGGCGCACCGGGCGCGGCGGTTGGCCGGCCGCCCGGTGCACGACGCGACGTGCTCGGTCGGCACCGAGCTTGCCGCCCTTGCCGATCACGCGTCCTACGTGGTGGGCAGCGACCTCGACCCGGTGCGGTTGGCGATGGCCCGGCACAATCTCGCCACCGATGGCCGCGGCGTGCCGCTCCTGCGTGCCGACGCCCTGCGGCCGGTCACCCGCGACACCGTCGTGCTGCTCGACCCGGCGCGCAGAAGCGGCGGGCGACGCACCTTCGATCCGCGCGCCTACGCTCCGCCGCTCGACGCCGTCCTCGACACGTACGCCGGCAGGGACGTCGCCGTCAAATGCGCTCCCGGAGTGGATTTCAACGCGGTGCGCGACCTCGGGTTCGACGGTGAGATCGAGATCACCTCCTACGGCGGCAGCGTGCGGGAGGCGTGCCTGTGGTCAGCCGGGCTGGCACCGGCCGGGGTGACCCGCCGGGCCAGCCTCCTCGACCGTGCCGAAGAACTCACCGACGCCGACCCCGACGACTGCGCGGTCGGGCCGGCGGGACGCTGGATCGTGGACCCGGACGGCGCCGTGGTGCGCGCCGGGCTGGTCCGGCACTACGCCGCGCGGCACGGGCTGTGGCAGCTCGACCCCGACATCGCCTACCTGTCCGGCGACCGGTTACCGGACGGCGTGCGCGGTTTCGAGGTGCTCGAACAGGTCTCCTACCAGGAGAAGCGGTTGCGCCAGGCGCTCGCCGCCCATGACGCCGGCGCGCTCGAGATCCTGGTCCGCGGCGTCGATGCCGACCCGGACGCACTGCGCCGCCGACTGCGCCCCCGCGGCAGCGCCGCGGTGTCGGTCGTCATCACCCGGTTGGGCGCCGGGACCGCAAGCCGGGCAACGGCCTTCATATGTCGGCCGTCACGTTGACCCGACACGTACGCTGACGGGAATGAGACGAGCACTATCCGTCGCGGCGCTGCTGACCGCCACCGTGCTGACCGGTTGGTCCGGCACACCGGTGGCGTCGGCGCAGACCGCGTGCGCCGACCTCGGTGGCGCGCTGAACGCCGAGCAGTCCTGTCAGGTGCACGCGTCGACCCCCACGTACACCCTCGATTTCAGCTTCCCGGCCGGCTACCCCGACGAGCAGGCGGTGTCGGCGTACCTGCGCCAGACCCGCGACGGGTTCGTCAACGTCTCCGAGATGCCGGGCTCGCGCGGGCTGCCGTACGTGCTCGACGCCAAGGGCACCGCCTACCATTCCGGGTTGGCCCCGCGCGGGACGCAGAGCCTGGTGCTGGAGGTCTACCAGAACGTCGGCGGTGCGCACCCACAGACGTGGTTCAAGGCGTTCTCCTACGACCTCGGCACCCGTACCCCGATCACGTTCGACACGCTGTTCCGGCCGGGCACCCGTCCGCTGGATGTGGTGTTCCCCGCGGTGCAGCGCGACCTGCAGGAGAAGACCGGCATCGACCAGCCCGTCCTGCCCGCCGACGGCCTCGACCCACAGAGCTACCAGAATTTCGCGATCACCGACGATGCGGTGATCTTCTTCTTCGGCCAGGGCGAACTGCTGCCGGAAGCCGCGGGCGCGACGCAGGCCTCGGTGCCGCGGGCGGTGCTCGCCCCGCTGCTGGCGATCTGACCGGCTGTCGGTCAGTCAGGCGCGAATCCGTACACCTGTCCGTCGCTGGTGGCGGCGACCACGCGCCCGTCGGGTCCGAGGGACACCCCGACCGGCCACCCCGTCGCCTCCGGCAGCGGGTAGGTGTTGACGGTGCGGCCGTCGGCGGTGTCGACCACCAGCAGCTCCTGACCGCGCTCGGGCGCCTCGGCGACGGCGTAACCGAGGCGGCCGGCGCGACTCGACGTGGTCAGCGGGACGACGTCGTCGCGCGTCCACAGCACCTCGCCACGGTCGCCCTCGTCACGGATCGCCGTCAGCTTCGCCCCCGGCCCGCCACCCGCGACGATCACGCCGTCGGGTGAGACCGAGGGCGGCGTCTGCGGTAGATAGTCCAGCGGCACCGACCATTTCGCGGCGCCATCCGACGTGTCGAGCGCCCACAGTCGTTGGTCGCGGCCGTTGACGTACACCGTCGCCCCGTCGGCCGAGAGCACCGGACTGGCCAGCGG
Organism: Mycolicibacterium litorale; assembly: GCF_010731695.1. NCBI lineage: Bacteria > Bacillati > Actinomycetota > Actinomycetes > Mycobacteriales > Mycobacteriaceae > Mycobacterium > Mycolicibacterium litorale. The sequence goes on along the minus strand of NZ_AP022586.1, from coordinate 2,556,359 downwards.
CCCCTTGTCCACCGCATCGCTGGTCCATTCGCGCGCCAGCAGCGGCGTCTGGCCCGGCCGGTAGCGCAACCCGACGACGACGGGCTTCGCGGCGCCCGGCTCCCACAGGGTGAGCACCACGATGTTGCCTGCGGCCGAGAAGGCCGGAGCCGCGGCCACCGGGCATCCGGGCCGCGACTGGGCGCAGTCGCCGAGGCCTCGCTCGGAGTTCCTCGGATCGACGCCGCTGACCAGATCCAGGGGTGTGCCCTCCACGGTGCCGCGGTGCGCGTCGAACACGAGCACCTGACCCAGGTGGGTCACCACCAGCAACTGGCCCGACGCCATGATCCGCGGTGTCGTCGGCATACCGATCACGAGGCGGCGCCAACGGATCCACTGGGTCAACGGGAACGACAGGATCGCCCCCGGCTGACCGACATAGAGGTTCCCGAACCCGTCGAACAACGGGCTGGCCGAGCCGGCGCCCTGCACGAGGCGCGAGCACCACCGCTGCCGGCCGTTGTTGTCGGCCTCCCACACCATCAGCGAGCAGCCCGCCGGGCTCTGGGCGTTGGCCGCGAGATGGCCTTCGGAGTCGATGGCCACCGCGGCGCCGAGGTCACCCTTGACCGACCGGCTCCACTCCAGCTTCAGCGCATCGGGCCCGTCGGCGTCGACGAAGCTGCTGTTGGCCGCGTCGCCGTACTGCGCCGCCCACCCCGAGGCGGCGCGCGCCTGGACCCACGATGACGTGTCGCCGCACCCGGCTGACACACCCACCAGCAGCGCTGAAACCGTCAGCACGAGGAATCGCCGGAACACGGTGTCCTTTCGCGGTCGCTGATGGGCCCACGTGAGGGTAACCCGGGCGGTGCGGTGCCCTCGCGTAGGCTTTGCGGCCATGACCACGATGTGGGGCGCTCCGCTGCACAAGCGTTGGCGGGGCTCGCGACTGCGTGACCCGCGCCAGGCCCGGTTCCTGACGCGGGCTTCGGTCAGATGGGTGCTGGCCAACCGCGCCTACACCCCCTGGTACCTGGTCCGTTACTGGCGGCTGCTGAAGTTCAAGCTGGCCAACCCGCACGTGATCACCCGCGGGATGGTGTTCCTGGGCAAGAACGTCGAGATCCAGGCGACGCCCGAGTTGGCCCAGCTCGAGATCGGGCGCTGGGTGCACATCGGCGACAAGAACACCATTCGCGCCCACGAGGGCTCGCTGCGCATCGGCGACAAGGTGGTGCTGGGGCGCGACAACGTCATCAACACCTATCTCGACATCGAACTCGGGGACTCGGTCCTGATGGCCGACTGGTGCTACGTCTGCGACTTCGACCACAAGATGGACAGCATCGAGATGCCGATCAAGGACCAGGGCATCGTCAAGAGCCCGGTGCGGATCGGCCCCGACACCTGGGTGGCCACCAAGGTCAGCGTGCTGCGCGGCACCACGGTCGGCCGCGGATGCGTGCTGGCCGCCCATGCTGTGGTCAAGGGCGACATCCCGGACTTCTCGATCGCGGTCGGCGCGCCGGCGAAGGTGGTCAAGAACCGCAAGCTGGCATGGGAGAGCTCCGCGGCGCAGCGTGCCGAACTCGCCGCCGCGCTGGCCGACATCGAGCGCAAGAAGGCTTCTCGCTAGGTCCTCACGAGCGGTCGGGCAGCGCCCGCTCGACGATCGGGAGCCGCGGATGCGGTTCGCGCTCACGGCGTTTGGCGGCCAGATACACCTGAGAGGTCTCGGCCGCGACGGTGCCCCAGTCGAAGTCCGAGGTGAGCCGTTCGCGTGCGGCGACCGCGCGCTGCTGGGCGGCGGCCGGATCGTCCAGTACGACGCGTACGGCCGCGGCCAGGGCGGCGATGTCGCGCGGCGGGAACGACATTCCGGTCACCCCGTCGATCACCGCTTCACCGAGGCCGCCCGCCGTGGAGGTCACCAGCGGTGTGCCCGTCGCGGCGGCCTCCAGCGCGACGATGCCGAACGGCTCGTAGTGGCTGGGCAGCACCGCGGCGTCGGCGGAGTGCAGCATGTCGACGAGTCCGTCGTGGTCCAGCCGCCCGGCGAACGAGACGGCCTTGCGCACCTTGTGTTTTCGCGTCTGCTCGATCAACCAGTCCAGCTGGGTGCCGTCGCCGGCGATCGTCAGGGTGGTGCCGGGGTGGGCCCGCCGGATGCGGGGGAGCGCGGCGATCAGGTCGTGCACTCCTTTCTCGTACTCCAGGCGGCCGAGGTAGAGCAGGTGGGCGGGCCCGCTGCGGGGTCTGCGGCGTGCGAACGGCCAGCGCCCCGCCTCGATCCCGTTGCGGATGACCCGGATGTCGGGCAGGTTCGGGCCGAACAGCGTGGTGATCTCGTCGCGCATCGACGCCGAACACGTGATGAGCGAATCGGATTCACGCACCAGCCACGACTCGACCGCGTGCACCTGGCGGCTGATCGGACCGGACACCCAGCCCGAGTGCCTGCCCGCCTCGGTGGCGTGGATGGTGGACACCAGCGGAACGTCGAAGAATTCGGCCAGCGTGATCGCCGGATGGGCGACCAGCCAGTCATGGGCGTGCACCACGTCGGGACGCCACGGCCGGCCGTGGTCCTTGACGGCCAGGCCGGCCCTGATCATGGCGTGGCCCATGGCCAGGATCCAGGCCATCATGTCGGTGCCGAAATCGAATTCATGCGGATCGTGGGCGGCGGCGATCACCCGTACGCCCTCGCTGATCTCGTCGGTGGTGGGGTGCGTGCTGGGGTCGGTGTCAGACGGCCTGCGGCTGAGCACGACGACCTCGTGGCCGGCCGCGGCGAGCGCGGTGGCGATGTGGTGGACGTGCCGGCCGAGTCCGCCGATGACCACCGGCGGGTATTCCCACGACACCAGGAGGATCTTCACGGTGCCGCGTCCGCAGGCGAGCGGTTCACCGGGGCAGCCGCCGGGCGTCGAGCGCACCGAACAGGCCGTCGGCGCGGTTCCAGCCGTCGGCGAGACGCTGGGCCTGTTCGCGCCGGCCGGCGGCCAGCGCGTCGGCGATCTCGCGGGTGGCGTGCGCGTGCAGGTGGGCGCGGTAGCGGGCGTAGTCCGCAGCGGAGTTCTTGCTCACCATGAACGGCCAGTCGCTGGACACCGTCAGCAGCGTCTCGCGCAGGATCTGGTCGGCGACGGTGTCTCGCGGCGTCGGTGTGCCCACCGATGCGTGCTGGGTGAGGGCCTTGTCCACCGTGCTCAGGGCGGTGTCGACGACCTCGGAGTTGAGTCGGACGAAGTCGGTGACCTGCTCGCCGGCCCACACCTGCCAGTCCTTGCCCGACCCCCACGAACTGGGCGGCAGATCGACTGAGGCGCCGACGAATCCGTCGTCGACGGCGTCGCCGAGCGTGCCGACCCGCACGCCCGCCTCAGGCAGCGCGCGCAGCACCCGCGCCAGCCATTCGGGTCCCTCGTACCACCAGTGGCCGAACAGTTCGGTGTCGAATGCGGCGACGACGTGCGCGGGTCGGCCGATGCGCTCACTCTCGTCGATCATCCGCCGCCGGACCACCTGCACGAAGTCGGCGACGTGGGCGTCGACGGCGGCATCGGCGCGGTCCTGGTCGTAGGGCGCCTTCGCGGAGGACGGCACGTTGCGGCCCGTGACGCGCGCGGGCTTCAGCCCGGTGACGTGGTCGTAGGTGTGGAAGTCGCGGTAGGCCGCGTGGCCGGGGTATCCGGACTTCGGCGACCACACCCGGTAGCTGACCTGCAGGTCGCGCCCGAACGCGACCACCCCGGAGTCGCCGACGGGCCGCCCGAGCGCGGTGTCGCCGTGCAGCGACGGACCGTCGACCATGAAGTGGCCGACCCCGGCCGCGGCGTAGTCGGCCTCCATACCCGGCGCGTACGCGCACTCCGGAGCCCAGATGCCGCGTGGGGTGTGGGCGAAGCGCTGGCCCGCGTCGGCGAGCCCCTCGCGAAGCGCGAACTCCCGCAGCCTCGGGTTGAGCAGCGGCTGGAACGGATGCGCCAGCGGGCCGCCGAGCAACTCGACGGCCCGGGCGTCGATGAGTTCCCGCAACAGCGGGCTACCGCCGTGGCGCCACAGCGTCGCGAACTCGTCGAGCGCCCGCTCGGCCTCGCTCAGTTCACGTGCGCCGAAGGCCCGCAGCGCCTCCGGTGTGCACGCCGGTGTGGTGTCGGACGAGGTGCGCAGGGTCGCCGCCTCCAGCGCACGCAGCTGCCAGTTCGCCAGCCAGCTGTGCATCCCGGTCAGGCAGTAGGGATCGTCGAGCTGGGCGGTCACGACGGGGGTCATGCCGAGCGTGAGCAGGTGACTGCGGCCTTCGGCGGCCAGCGTGCGCAGCACCCGCAACAGCGGCAGGTACGAGGCCGACCAGGACTGGTAGAGCCACTCCTCGCCGACCGGCCAGCGGCCGTGGTGCGCCAGCCACGGCAGGTGCGTGTGCAGGACGAGGGTGAACAGCCCCGGAACCGGGGTGCCCTGGGTCGCCTCGTCGGTCACGGTCGCACCGCGATCGCGACCAGATCGAGGCTGTCGTCGATGTCACGCTCAGACGTCAGCTCGAAGTCGTCGATGCGCACCGCCGCCACGTCGTCGAGGAGGTCCTGCGGCCACGGGGCGTCGGCCACGGCGCGGGCGATCTGCGCGTCGATGATCGAACCGCCGTGCCTGGCGTCCAGTGCGCGCAGGCCCGGGCCGTGGAACACCCCGAGCATCGCCTCCATGTCGAAGCCCGCGTCGGTGAGCAGTGCGGTCAGTTCGTCCGCGTTCAGTTCACGGGTGTGGAACGGGTTGACCGGGGTGTCGCGGCCGGGGGAGAACGTGATCCGGTTCGGCGTCGACATCAGCAACAGGCCCCCGGGCCGCAGCACCCGGAGGCATTCGCTCACGAATTGCGGTTGGTCCCACAGGTGTTCGATGACCTGGAAGTTCACCACCACGTCGACCGATGCGTCGGCCAGGGGCAGCGCGGCGAGGTTGCCGTGGTGCACGTCCACCCGCGGATAACGGGCGCGCACGTGCGCGACGGTCGCCTCGTCGTAGTCGAGCGCGATCACCCGCCGGGCGACGCCGGCGATCAGATCGGCGCCGTAGCCCTCGCCGCATCCGGCCTCGAGGACATCGCGTCCGGCGCACCGGTCGGCAAGGTGGGCGTAGACGACCTCATGCCTGCGGAACCAGTAGTTCTCTTCGGCCAGCCCCGGAATCGTCCGCTCGCCGGTGAGGGGGAGGGTTTCGTCGCCGCCTCCACGCGGCCCGGTAACGAATGCGCTCATCGCAGGCAGGCTAACCCAGGCGACGGGATCGTGGCCGGTTCGCGAACAGTTCGCGGTGGTAGGGGAGGCGGGCACATGAACTTCGACCAGCTATGGTGTTCCTGCAAACCACCATTAGTTACTGACGAGTAACATGGTGTCAGTTTCACAAAACGTGGTAACGGGCCGACCGACGGCCGGCCTCATCGAGGAGGACGAACCATCTCATGACGAACATCGTGGTCCTGATCAAACAGGTCCCTGACACCTGGTCCGAGCGCAAGCTGTCCGAAGGCGACTGGACGTTGGACCGGGAAGCCGCCGACGCCGTGCTCGACGAGATCAACGAACGCGCCGTCGAAGAGGCGCTGCTCATCAAGGAGAAGGAAGCCGCCAACGGCGTCGAGGGCACGGTCACCGTGCTGACCGCCGGCCCGGAGCGGGCCACCGAGGCGATCCGCAAGGCGCTGTCGATGGGCGCCGACAAGGCCGTGCACCTCGTCGACGAGGGACTGCACGGCTCCGACATGGTGCAGACCGGGTGGGCGCTCGCCCGCGCGCTGGGCGCCATCGAGGGCACCGAACTGGTCATCGCCGGTAACGAGGCCACCGACGGTGCGGGCGGCGCGGTGCCGGCCATCATCGCCGAGTACCTCGGCCTGCCGCAGCTGACCCACATGCGCAAGGTCACCGTCGAGGACGGCAAGGTCACCGGTGAGCGCGAGACCGACGACGGTGTGTTCACCCTCGAGGCGCCGCTGCCCGCCGTGGTCAGCGTGAACGAGAAGATCAACGAGCCGCGCTTCCCGTCCTTCAAGGGCATCATGGCCGCCAAGAAGAAGGAAGTCACCACGCTCACCCTGGCCGAGATCGGTGTCGAGCCCGACGAGGTCGGTGTCGCCAACGCCGGTTCCAAGGTGCTGTCGTCGACCCCGAAGCCGCCGAAGACCGCGGGCGAGAAGGTCACCGACGAAGGCGAGGGCGGCAGCAAGGTCGCCGAGTACCTGGTCGCCCAAAAAATCATCTAAGACTCCCCGAGACACGAAGGACCGGAAGAAAAGACATGGCTGAAGTACTCGTGCTCGTCGAGCATGCAGAAGGTGCACTGAAGAAGGTCACCAGCGAGTTGATCACCGCCGCGCGCCCCCTGGGTGAGCCCGCCGCCGTCGTGGTGGGCAAGCCGGGCACCGCTGAGCCGCTGGTCGAGGGACTCAAGGCGGCCGGCGCCGCCAAGATCTACGTTGCCGAATCCGAGGATGCGGAGAACTACCTCATCACCCCGCAGGTCGACGTGCTCGCCGCGCTGGCCGAGGAGAACAGCCCTGCGGCTGTGCTGCTGGCCGCCTCCGCGGACGGCAAGGAGATCGCCGGGCGGCTCGCGGCCCGTATCGGGTCGGGTGTGCTGACCGACGTCATCGAGGTCAAGGAGGGCGGCAAGGCCACCCACTCGATCTTCGGTGGCGCCTACACCGTCGAGGCCGAGGTCACCGGTGACACCCCGGTGATCACCGTGCGCGCAGGCGCGATCGACGCCGAGCCCGCCGACGGTGCCGGCGAGGTCGTCAACGTCGAGGTGCCGGCGCAGGCCGAGACCGCGACGAAGATCACCAAGCGGGAGCCCGCCGTCGCCGGCGACCGCCCGGAGCTCACCGAGGCGACCGTCGTCGTCTCGGGCGGCCGCGGTGTGGGCAGCGCGGAGAACTTCTCGATCGTCGAGGAGCTCGCCGATGCGCTTGGCGGTGCGGTCGGCGCGTCGCGTGCGGCGGTCGACTCGGGCTACTACCCGGGTCAGTTCCAGGTCGGCCAGACCGGAAAGACCGTCTCGCCGCAGCTGTACATCGCGCTGGGCATCTCCGGTGCGATCCAGCACCGCGCCGGTATGCAGACGTCGAAGACGATCATCGCGGTGAACAAGGACGAAGAGGCGCCGATCTTCGAGATCAGCGACCTCGGCATCGTCGGCGACCTGTTCAAGGTCACCCCGCAGCTCACCGAGAAGGTCAAGGCGCGCAAGGGCTGATCAGCCCGCCAGAATGAGCAGCGGACCCCGGCACCTCGCGGTGCCGGGGTCCGTCGTTTTCCGGGGTCGCCCCGAAGACCACGGACTTTCCGGGGTTCGCCCGCCGGCGATCACTGCCATCGTGAAAGGAGACGGCCGGGCGCATCCCGGCCCTCGCCTCGACGGGAAGGGAGTGAGCAATGACCGCACCGCTCGATGGGAGCCCGCGATGACGGATCCCGGCGGCACGCTGAGCGCCGTGGTGCACGGACGCCGGTCGATTCGCATGTTCCTGCGTGACAAACCGGTTCCCCGTGAGTTGCTGACGGAATCGCTCGAACTCGCCATGCGCGCCCCGTCCAACTCGAACATCCAGCCGTGGCGGCTGTTCCTGGCCTCCGGCCGGCGCAGGGACCGACTGGTCGAGGCGCTGCTGGAGCAGGCGACGCGGGGTTACCCCGCCACCGTCGGACTGCCCGAGAGTTTCGCGGAGCTGCGCAGGGAGGTCGGCAAGATGGTCTACGGCGCGATGGGGATCGCGCGCGGTGACCGCGAGGCGAGGCGGATCGCTCAACTGCGCAACTGGGAGTACTTCCGCGCGCCCGTCGCCGGTGCGGTGTGTGTGCACCGCGACCTCGGGCCGGTGGACAGCATGAGTGTGGGGATGTTCCTGCAGACGCTGATGCTGGCGTTGACCGAGCGCGGGATCGGCAGCTGTGCGCAGGTGTCCATCGCCCATTTCCCCGACGTCGTCCGGGAACACCTGGAGATCCCGGACGAATTGACCGTGTTGTGCGGACTGGCCATCGGCTACCCCGACCCGGACTTCGCCGCCAACCACCTCGACACGCCGCGCAACCCGGTCGAGGCCAACGTGGTGTTCCGCGAGGACTGACAACTCGTCACCGAGCGTGCACGAACACGTCACGCGGTGCTTGCCGCCACGCCGGACGGCTCCGCGAGCGTGCTGCCTATGAGCGCTGCTTCTGTACTCATCGCCGCCGATCGCCCCGCGGCGGCGGACACTCCGCGGTATTCGCTGCTGTTGACCAATGACCCGGACCTCATCGCCGCCGCCCAGCGGTTGCGGCACGACGTGTTCACCACCGAACCCGGCTTCGCGCTGACCGGAGCTGCCGACGGCCGTGATGCCGACCGTTTCGACGAGTTCTGCGACCACCTCCTCGTCCGCGAGGAGACGTCGGGTGAGCTGGTCGGCTGCTACCGGATGCTGCCCCCGCCGGGCGCCATCGCGGCGGGCGGCCTCTACACCGCCACCGAGTTCGACGTGCGGGCGCTGGACCCGCTGCGGCCCTCGATGGTCGAGATGGGCCGCGCCGTGGTGCGCCCCGACCACCGCAACGGCGGTGTGGTGCTGCTCATGTGGGCCGGCATCCTGGCCTACCTCGACCGCTGCGACTACGACTTCGTCACCGGCTGCGTGTCCGTCCCGGTCGCCGGCGCGGCGGGCGAACCCGCGGGCAGCCGGCTGCGCGGCGTCCGTGACTTCGTGCGGCGCCGCCACGCCGCACCCGAGCGCTACACCGTGCACCCGTACCGGCCGGTGGTCGTGGACGGCCGCGGCCTCGACGACATCGCGCCGCCACCGCGGCCGACCGTGCCGCCGTTGATGCGCGGCTACCTGCGGTTGGGTGCGCAGGTGTGCGGCGAGCCGGCGCACGATCCGGACTTCGGCGTCGGGGACTTCCCGGCGTTGCTGGACAAGCGCGACGCCGACACCCGCTATCTGCGCCGGCTGCGGTCGGCGGCAGCGGCCGGCGACCTCGCGAACGGGGTGGCGCCATGACACTGACGTCCGAACACGCTTGGCTGCAGCGCGCCACCTGCGACGCCAGTTGCGTCCACGCCGGCGCCGACCGACCGGGCCGCCGGTGGTGGGTGGCGGTCCGCACCGGGATGCGGATCTGTGCGGCCGTGTCGCTGTTCTCGTGCGTGTGGCTGCTGGCGGTGCCGATGCCCGGCCGCTGGCACGTGCAGCGGGCATACTGCCGTCTGCTCCTGCGCAGCTTCGGCGTGCGGATCTCGGTGTCCGGCGGCCCCATCCGCAACCTGCGCGGGGTCCTCGTCGTCAGCGGGCACGTCTCCTGGCTGGACATCTTCACCATCGGCGCGGTGCTGCCCGGATCGTTCGTCGCGCGGGCGGACCTGGTGGACTGGCCCGCGCTGGGACCCGTCGTGCGGCTGATGAAGGTGATCCCGATCGACCGGGGGAGTTTGCGCCGGCTTCCCGCCGTCGTGCAAACCGTGGCCGAGCGGCTGGGCGCAGGACACACCGTCGTCGCGTTCCCGGAGGGCACCACCTGGTGCGGGCTGGGTTACGGGCGGTTCCGTCCGGCGATGTTCCAGGCTGCGGTGAACGCCCGCCGGCCGGTGCAACCGCTGCGCCTGACCTACCGGCACCTCGACGGACGGTTGTCGACCGTGCCGGCGTTCGTCGGCGACGACTCCCTGATGGCGTCGATCCGCCGGGTGGTCACCGCCCGCCGCACCGTGTGCCACGTCGGCGTCGAATCGCTGCAGCTGCCGGGTGAGGACCGCCGCGACCTCGCGGCCCGCTGCGAGACGGCTGTCCGCGGCGCCGCCTCGGCGCCCGCGACCGCCCACGCGCTGGCCGCCTGACCCGGCGATCCGGGGGGTGCCCGGGCCTGCGGCTATCCTGGACGGGCCATGACCTCGCATAAGTCGGTCTACCTCGACCACGCCGCGACCACCCCGATGCACCCCGCTGCCATCGAGGCGATGACGGCTGTGCTGACCACCGTCGGCAACGCATCGTCGCTGCACGGGGCGGGCCGACTGGCGCGCCGCCGGATGGAGGAGGCCCGCGAGACGCTGGCCCGCCTGCTGGGCGCGCGCCCGTCGGAGATCATCTTCTGCGCCGGCGGCACCGAGAGCGACAACCTGGCGGTCAAGGGCATCTTCTGGGCCCGCCGCGACGCCGATCCGCGGCGTCGCCGCATCGTGACCACGCCGATCGAACACCACGCCGTCCTCGATGCGGTGGAGTGGCTGGTCGACCACGAGGGCGCCGAGGTGACGTGGCTGCCCGTGGCTTCCGACGGGTCGGTGGCCCCGGCCGCGCTGCGTGAGGTGCTGGAGTCCTGCGACGACGTGGCGCTGGTGTCGGTCATGTGGGCGAACAACGAGGTCGGCACCGTACAGCCGATCGGCGAGCTGGCCGCGGTCGCCGCGGAGTTCGGCGTCCCGATGCACAGCGATGCGGTGCAGGCCGTCGGCCAGGTCCCGGTGGACTTCGGAGCCAGCGGCCTCTCGGCGATGAGCGTGACCGCGCACAAGTTCGGTGGACCCACCGGAATCGGCGCGCTGCTGCTGCGGCGGGACACCGCCTGCGTGCCGCTGCTGCACGGCGGGGGTCAGGAGCGCGACGTGCGTTCGGGGACTGCCGACGTCGCCGGGGCGGTCGCCATGGCGGCGGCGGCCCGGATCGCGGTCGAAGGGCTCGACGCCTACCGGACCCGGGTGTCCGCGCTGCGTGACCGGTTGATCGACGGCGTGCTGGCGGCGATCGACGACACCTATGTCAACGGCGCCCGCGCGGACCGCCTGCCGGGTAACGCGCACTTCACGTTTCGGGGATGCGAAGGCGATTCGCTGCTGATGCTGTTGGACGCCAAGGGAATCGAGTGTTCGACCGGCTCAGCGTGTACCGCCGGGGTGGCGCAGCCGTCGCACGTGCTGATCGCCATGGGTGCCGATCCGGCCAGTGCCCGGGGTTCACTGCGGCTGTCGCTGGGCCACACCAGTACCGACGCGGACGTCGACGCCGCCCTGCAGGCGCTGCCCGCTGCGGTCGAGAGGGCGCGCCAGGCCGCGCTCGCGGCTTCGGGGATGGTGGACTGACGATGAGCGCTTGCGCGAAGAGTGGGCGATGATGCGAGTTCTGGTTGCGATGAGCGGCGGCGTCGACTCCTCGGTCGCCGCGGCCCGGATGGTCGACGCCGGACACGACGTGGTCGGGGTCCACCTGGCGCTGTCGGCGACCCCGGGGACGCTGCGCACCGGCTCGCGGGGGTGCTGCTCGAAGGAGGACGCGGGCGACGCCCGCCGGGTCGCCGATGTGCTCGACATCCCTTTCTACGTCTGGGATTTCGCGGACCGCTTCAAGGCGGACGTGATCGACGATTTCGTCGCGTCCTACGAACGCGGTGAGACGCCGAACCCGTGTGTGCGGTGCAACGAGAAGATCAAGTTCTCCGCCCTGGCCGGGCGTGCGCTGGCGCTCGGTTTCGACGCGCTGGCCACCGGCCACTACGCGCGGTTGGCCGACGGCCGGTTGCGTCGTGCGGTCGATCACGACAAGGACCAGTCCTACGTGCTGGGAGTGCTGACCGCCGAGCAGTTGCGCCACGCGGTGTTCCCGATCGGTGACACCCCCAAGGCGCAGATCCGCGCGGAGGCCGCGCAACGCGGACTGGCCGTGGCCGACAAGCCCGACAGCCACGACATCTGCTTCATCCCGTCCGGTGACACCCGGGCGTTCCTCGGCGCGCGGATCGGGGTGCGGCCCGGCGCGGTGGTCGACGCGCGCGGCGCGGTACTCGCCGAACACGAAGGCGTGCACGGATTCACGATCGGTCAGCGCAAGGGGCTCGGTATTGCCGGGCCCGGTCCGGACGGGCAGCCGCGGTACGTCACCGGGATCGACGCGGAGAGCGGCACGGTGCGCGTCGGAGGTGTCGAGGACCTCGAGGTCTCGATGCTGCGCGGCGAGCGCCCGGTGTTCACCTCCGGAGTGGCGTTCGCCGGCCCGGTGGAATGCCAGGTGCAGGTGCGGGCACACGGCGGACTGGCCGATGCGGTCGCGTCCTATGACGACCGGGTGCTGTCGGTGGATCTGCGCGAGCCCCTGCGCGGCGTGGCGCCGGGGCAGACGATGGTGATCTACCGCCCCGATCCGGAAGGCGACGAAGTGCTCGCCAGCGCCACGATCAGCGGAACCGACCGCTAGCTTCACGGCCCAAGGGTCTCGTTCGTAACGCAGTGGCGGTTTTCCGCGCTGTTTTCCGCCGTGGCGTCACGCAAGCGGGCGTTCGGCGGATTCGCCTCGCCCGTCAATGAGAATCGCGCCGATTTCATCGCTTACGCCGGCGACCGCGGTCCGGCATGGTGACCAAGCCCCAGTTCACGATGCGTCGCCGGCCTGACCAACGCGCGCGCAGTCCAGCGAAAGTACCCACACCCTCGATGCCTGCCTTCCGTGCTGCCCGCCTCCTGCCCGCAGTGACGCTGACTGCCGCACTGCTCACCGCATGCGGCGGCGGATCCGACAGCTCCTCCTCGTCGGCGGCGGCCGGTCCGCCGGTCAGCGGCGGCTCCATCGTCTACGCCACGGACCGTGAACCGACCTGCCTCGACCCGCACAGCTTCGGTGACATGCCGCAGACCTACGTCGCGCGCCAGTACCTGGACTCGCTGGTCTCCGAGCGCCCGGACGGCAGCGTCGTGCCGTGGCTGGCCGAATCCTGGGAGGTCTCACCCGACGGCCGGGTCTACACCTTCACGATCAAGCAGGGCGTGAGGTTCCACGACGGCACGCCGCTGGACGCCGAGGCCGTGAAGGCCAACTTCGAGCACATGCTCGACCCCGCCACCCAGTCGCTCACCGACGCGGGCTACCTCAGGCCGTACTACCAATCCTCGCGTGCCGTCGACCCCGCCACCTTCGAGCTCACCCTGTCGAAGCCGTATTCGGCTCTGCTGCCGGTGATCTCGCAGGCCTTCTTCGGCATCCAGTCGCCGAAGGCGATGGCCCGCGGACTGGAGGAGAACTGCCAGTCCCCGGTGGGCACCGGACCGTTCATCGTCAAGGCCTGGAACCGCGGCCAGAGCGTCGAACTCGACCGCAACCCGGACTACAACTCGGCCCCGGCCGACGCCAAGCATCAGGGCCCGGCCTACCTCGACCACATCAGCTGGAAATTCGTCGAGGACGGCTCGGTGCGGTTCGCCGCGGTACAGGGCGGCGACGCCGACATCATCTTCAACCCGCCCCCGCAGCAAGAGGCGGCCCTGAACGCCGACCCGAACCTGTCGCTGCAGGAGTTCACCCACACCGGCCTGCCGAACGGCGTCGCGCTCAACACCACGCGTGCACCCTTCAACGACACAAAGGTCCGTCAGGCCTTCATTCACGGCGCCAATGCCGAGGCCGCGGTCAAGAGCGCCTATCTCGGCGTCTTCGACTGGGAGCCGGGGCCCGTCTCGTCGACCACGCCGTACTTCGACAAGAACCTGCGCAGCTTCTACGAACACGACCCCGAGAAGGCGAACAAGCTGCTCGACGAGGCCGGCTGGAGCCAGCGTGATGCCGACGGCTACCGCACCAAGAACGGTGAGCGCCTGACCGCCGAACTGGTGTACTCGTCGGATACCGGTGACACCCCGCCGGCGGACGTGACGCTGTTCCAGAACATCCAGTCCGCCGAGAAGGAGATCGGCTTCGACGTCGTCCTCAAACCGCTGCCCCAGGACCAGTACTTCGCCGCGTTCACCGACAAGAACGCCTACGACGGACTCACCGGCGCGTACTGGAACAGCCCCACCCCGGCGGTGCTGTCGATCGTCTACTCCTCGGATTCGCTCAGGGCCGCCCCGGGCAACAACATGAGCTGGGTCGAGAACCCGAAGATCGACGAGCGGGTCCGCGCGGCCGCTGCCACCACGGATACCGCTGCGCAGCAACGTCTTTACGGCCAGACGCAGCAGATCGTCGCCGAGCAGGCCTATCAGCTGGGGCTGTACCCGGTGACCACCCGCCTGGTCGCGAAGAAGAAACTCCAGGACGTCTGGATCGAACCGTCCGAAGGCGAGCCCGTGCTGCACGACGCCTGGCTGGCACCGTGAGCCTGACCGCAGCGGTCACCCGCCGCACCCCCGTCGAGGTGCGGCGGGCGCTCGTCGGCGTCGCCGGGGTGATCGGCGTGCTGTGGGGCGCGGCCACGTTGACGTTCATCGCGCAGTCGCTCATGCCGGGCGACCGCGCTCAGACCATCCTGGGCGGTGCGGGCTCGAAACCGTCCGCGGAGCAGCTGGCCGCGGTCAACGAGCAGTACGGCTTCAACGACCCGGCGGTCGTGCAGTACCTGCACTTCCTGGGCGGCCTGCTGCGCGGTGAGCTCGGCACGTCGTACGTCCTCAAGCAGCCCGTCGCCGACATCATCGGCCACCATCTCGGCCCCACCCTGACGCTGACGGTCGTGTCATTGGTCGCGGCGTGGGTCATCGCGGTGACGATCACGCTGCTCACCGCGCATCGGGGGCGCCGGCTGGCGAGCATCGGATCGGGAGTCGAGACCTTTCTGGCCGCACTGCCCCAATACTGGCTCGGCATCGTTCTTCTGGTGGTCTTCGCGATCCACCTGCGGCTGCTCCCCGTCGTCGGCGACGACGGACCCGCCGGACTGGTGCTGCCCGCCCTGACGTTGGCGCTGCCGCTTGCCGGATTTCTCGGCCAGGTCACCCGCGACGAATTCTCCTCGGCCATGGAACAACCGTTCGCGGTGTCGGCGCGTGCCCGCGGGATGAGCGACTGGGGTGTGCGCTGGCGCCATGCCCTGCGTCACGCGGTCCTGCCGGGTCTGACCCTGTCCGGATGGGCGCTGGGTTCGCTGTTCTCGACGGCGGTGATCGTCGAGTCGGTGTTCGTCCGTCCCGGCCTGGGCCGGGTGCTCGTCGACGCGGTCACCAGCAAGGACATGCCGGTCGTCATCGGGGTGACGTTGTTCGTCGCCGCGGTCTACGTATTGGCCAACCTGCTGGTCGATCTCGGCTTCGTGCGGGTCGACCCGCGGCTGCGGAGGGCCCGATGACACTGGCCCTGTCCCGACCCGTTGCGAGCAGCGCCCCCGCCCGCGTCGGACGCCGGTTGCGGCCCGCGGTGATCCTGGCCGCGGCCTACCTGGCGTTGATGCTGGCCTGGGCGGTCGCCCCCGGGGTGTTCACCAGCGGTACCGCCTACGACACCGATATCGAGAATCCGCTCCGGCCACCGTCTTTCGAGCACTGGTTCGGCACCGACGCCTCGGGTCGCGACATCTTCACCCGCGTGGTCTACGGCACGCAGAGCTCACTGGCCATCGGTGTCGGTGCGACCGCGCTGGCGTTGATCGCCGCCGTCGTGCTGGGATTCGCCTCCGGCCTGGGCGGCCGCTTCGCCGACGGTGCCATCAGCCGGTTCATCGAGGTGGTGCTGTCGATTCCCGGCCTGCTGATCGCGCTGTTGTTCATCGCGATGTTCGGCCCCGGCGTCGTCACCCAGATCCTCGCGGTCGCCATCGGTTCGGCGGTCGGCTACGCGCGGATGGTGCGTGGCCAGGTGATCGCGGTCAAGGACTCCGGATATGTCAACGCCGCAACAGCGCTCGGCCACTCCCGGCGCAGAATCATCACCCGGCATGTGTTCCCCAACGCCATGCGACCCCTGGTGGTGCTCGGCACCATGGGTGTCGGCCAGTCCATCGTATGGGCGTCGTCGCTGAGCTTCCTCGGGCTGGGCGTCGCACCACCGGCCCCGGAATGGGGCGCGATGCTCGACGCCGGCCGCGATTTCGTCTCCACCGCGTGGTGGTTGGAACTGTTTCCCGGGCTGGCGATCGTCGGCTGCACCCTGGCTGTCACCGTGCTGGGCCGCTACCTGCAACAACGACTCGAAGGGCGGCTGACGTGAGCGACCTACTGGTCGACGTCGAAGACCTCACCGTGGGGTTCCGTGGTCGCGAGGTGGTGCGCGGCGTGTCCTTCCATGTCGCGCCCGGCGAATGTTTCGCCATCGTCGGTGAATCCGGGTCCGGTAAAAGCGTCACCGCACGCACCCTGCTCGGGCTGGCCGGCGCCGACGCCGAGGTCGCGGCCACCCGGCTGGAACTCAGCGGCGTCTCACTTCTCGGCCACCGCGACCGCGACTGGCGGCGTATCCGCGGTCGCCAGGCGGGATTCGTGCTGCAGGACGCTCTCGTTTCGCTCGACCCGCTCCGCAAGGTGGGTGACGAGATCGCAGAGACGTTGCGGCTGCACCGGTTCGGGGGCCGCGCCGCCCGTCGGGCGCGGGTGCTGGAACTGCTGGCCGATGTCGGCGTCCCCGAACCCGAGCTGCGGGCCAGGCAACTACCCCAGGAGCTGTCCGGCGGGCTACGGCAACGCGCACTGATCGCGTCGGCCATCGCACTCGACCCGCCGCTGCTGATCGCCGACGAACCCACCACCGCACTGGATGTGACGATCCAGGCGCAGATCCTCGATCTGCTGGCGGCGATGAAGGACCGGGGCACCGGCCTGATCCTGATCAGCCATGACCTCGCGGTGGTCAGCCGCCTCGCCGACCGCGTCGCGGTGATGCGCAACGGTCTGCTGGTGGAACAGGGTGCCGTTGCCGAGGTGCTCGCCGTGCCGTCGCATCCGTACACTCAGACCCTGCTCGACGCCGTGCCAGCCGCACACCGCAGGGGCGCCCGGCTCTCGGCCCAGCCGCCGCGCACGGTGCACGCCGTCCGGCATCCCGACACCCCGCAGGGCGGGATCCTGCTGGAGGCCCAGAATCTGGTCAAACGCTTCCGGGGTCCCGACGGGGTCGAGCGCACGGCGGTGTCGGGTGTGTCGTTCCGGATCGGGGTCGGCGAAACGCTCGGCATCGTCGGGGAATCCGGTTCGGGGAAGACCACGACGGCGCGGATGGCGCTGGCGCTGACCGAACCCGACGACGGTACGGTGCGGTTGTTCGGCGAACCGTGGAGTGGCCTGCCCGAATCGCAGCGCCGGCTGCGGCGACGACGGATCTCGGTGGTGTACCAGGATCCGCTGAGTTCATTCGATCCCCGCTGGACGGTGCGGCGCATCATCGGCGACGCACTGCCCGCCCGGTCCTACCCGACCGACACGGCCCGCACCGCCCGCACGCTGGAACTGCTCGACGACGTCGGGCTGGGGGCAGACCACCTGGACCGCCGCCCGCTGCTGTTGTCCGGCGGGCAGCGCCAGCGGGTGGCCATCGCCCGGGCGCTGGCTCCGGAACCGTCGCTGATCGTGTGCGACGAACCGGTGTCCGCGCTCGACGTGACCATCCAGGCCCAAGTGCTCGACCTGCTGACCGACCTGCAGGAACAGCTCGGTCTTAGCTACCTGTTCATCTCCCACGACCTGGGCGTCGTCCACCACATGGCCGACCGGGTGCTGGTGATGCGCGATGGTGCGGTGGTCGAATCCGGCAGCGCCGGAGCAATTTTCGACAACCCACGTGACCCGTACACCCGAAACCTGCTGGCGAGCCTGCCCGCATCCGCTCCAGGAGCCGCACTGTGACAACCGTGAGGGACCGCCAGATCGTCCTCAACGCGTTCGACATGAACTGTGTCGCGCACATCGTCGCAGGCACGTGGCGGCATCCCGAGTCGCAAGCGGTGCGGTACAAGGACATCGAGTACTGGACCGAGCTGGCCAAGATACTCGAACGGGGCCTGTTCGACGGGCTGTTCCTCGCCGACGTGCTGGGCATCTACGACGTGTACGCCGGCGGGCCGGAGGCCGCGCTGCGGGCGGGCGCCCAGGTTCCGGTCAACGACCCGCTGCTGGTGGTCCCGGCGATGGCCGCGGTCACCACACACCTCGGCTTCGGCGTCACCGCCGCCACGTCGTTCGAGCATCCGTACTCCTTCGCCCGGCGGATGTCGACGCTGGACCACCTGACCAAAGGCCGGGTGGGCTGGAACATCGTCACCGGCTACCTGGAGAGTGCGGCCCGGAACCACGGGCTGGACACCATCACCCCGCACGCCGACCGCTACGACATCGCCGACGAGTACACCGAGGTGCTCTACAAGCTGTGGGAAGGTTCCTGGGAGGACGACGCCGTCGGCACCGACCCCACGCGCACCGACTACGCCGATCCGGCCAAGATCCACCCGATCGGGCACGAAGGCAGGCACTTTCGCGTCCCCGGCATTCACCTCAGTGAGCCGTCGCCGCAGCGCACACCGGTGCTCTACCAGGCCGGCGCGTCGACGCGGGGGCGGCAGTTCGGCGCCGAGAACGCCGAGGTGGTGTTCATCGGGGCACCCACCAAAGAGGTACTACGCGAGGCTGTCGCCGACATCCGGGCGCGTGCCGTGGCCGCCGGGCGCGACGCCTACGACGTCAAGATCGTCAACAGCCACGTCGTCGTCACCGGCGCCACTCGCCAGACCGCGCAGGCCCGGTACGACGATTTCAGGCGCTACACCGACCCACAGGGCGCGCTGGCGTTGTGGTCGGGATGGCTGGGCACCGACTTGTCGCGCTTCAGCCTCGATGATCCGGTGGCAGTGACCGAGAACGAGTTCCTGAAGTCGTCGGTGGAGATGTTCGGCCAGGGTCAGTGGACGCTGCGCGACTTCATCGACGCCCACGCGATCAACGTCGACGGCGCGATCTCCGTCGGATCGCCGGAACGCGTCGCCGACGAGCTGCAGGAGTGGGTCGAGGAGACCGATGTCGACGGGTTCAACCTGACCAACGTGATCACTCCCGGCACCTTCGTCGACATCGCCGACCACGTCATCCCCGAACTGCAGCGCCGCGGCGCCTACAAGACCGAGTACACAGAAGGAACGCTGCGGCACAAGCTCTTCGGCCGCGGGCCCCGACTTCCCGAAAGTCACCGCGCCGCCCTCTACCGCCGCGTCGATCAGGAGGCACTCCGATGACATCCACCGCTGTCGAACCCGTCACGTACGGATCCGAGCGACTCACCGCCCTGCTCGCCGACATCGGCGCCGGCGCGCTGGAGCGGGAACGCACCGGTGAACGCCCTTTTGCCGTGATCGATCTCGTTCGGCAGGAGCGCCTGGGTGCGCTGCGGGTGCCCCGCGAGGAGGGCGGCGGCGGAGCGAGCCTGCGTGAGCTGTTCGCGACGGTGATCGCGCTGGCCGCGGCCGACGTCAACGTCGCACACATCCTGCGTGGCCACTTCGCGTTAGTCGAGGAGCGGTTGCGGCTGGGCGGCGCCGAGCGCAGGCGGGCGGTCGACCTGGCAGTGAGCGGGAAGATCGTCGGCAATGCGTCGACCGAGCTGGGGTCCACGCCGGCGGGCGCGTTCACCTGGCAGACGAAGCTCACCCCCGATGGCGACGGCTACCGGCTCAACGGCAAGAAGTTCTTCACCACCGGCACGTTGTACGCCGACTACGCCGAGGTGCTGGCCGGCAACCCCGAGGGCGCGACGGTGATCGCACTGGTGCCCACCGACCGTGCCGGGGTCACCGTGCTCGACGACTGGGATGGCATGGGGCAGCGGGCCACCGGTACGGGAACCGCGATCTTCGACGACGTCGCGGTGTCCGCCGAGGAGCTGCTGCAGTTCGCGCCGCCAGACGCCGACACCGAACCGCCTGCGCTGTATCTGTCGGGGGCGTTCTTCCAGCTGTATGTGACAGCGCTGGAAGCCGGTGTGCTGCAGGCGCTTCGGTCCGACGCGGTGGCGCATGTACTGCAGCGTCCGCGCAGTTTCGCGTGGGCGCCGACGCCGTCGGCGCCGGACGATCCGCTGCTGCAGCGCGAGATCGGGGAGATCGCGGCGGCAGCGTTTGCGGCGGAGGCGACGGTGCTTGCGGCGGCCGATGCGTTGGCGGTCGCATTCGACGCGGATGTGGCGGGCACCGATCCTGGGCTGGACGTCGCCCACGAGGCGTCACGGCAGGCCGCCGCGGCCAAGATCGTGATCGACGGGTTGGCCCAGAAGTCGGCGTCGCAGATCTTCGACGTCGGCGGCGCCTCGGTGGTGCGCCAGGCGTACCTGCTGGACCGGCACTGGCGCAACATCCGCACACTGGCCTCGCACAACCCCGCGTCATACAAGGCGCAGGCTCTCGGGGCCTACTACGTGCGGCAGACGCGGTTGCCGGGTTGCGGCTATTTCTGACCGGTCGTCAGTAGTCCCACACGGCCGGTACGAAACGGAAGGTGTCACCCGAGACCGCCACGTGGCAGACGGACGGGAAGGGCAGGTGAGTGGCCACCAGTTGCTCACCGCGGGCGGCCAACTCACTCAGCAGACGCACTCGTACGCGGGCGGATTCCTCCGGGTCGTGCTCGAATCCGTTGTGCCATCCGGGATTGTCGAACCCGGGTTGGAACACCGCATCGCCGGCGAAGGTCAACCGGTCGCTGCCGGACTCCAGACGCACGATGCTGTGTCCGGGGGTGTGGCCGCCGGTGCGGCAGATCATCACTCCCGGCGCCACCTCGTACTCGGTCTCGAACGGCCGCAATCGGCTGCGGTATACGTCGAGGAATCGAGTCGCGGTCGACCGCAGGACCTCCGGCACCGGAGCCGGCATGGAGGTGCGTGAGAAGTCGGGCGCCTCCCAGAATTCGGCCTCGGCAGCGGCCAGGTGTACCCGAAGATCCGGGCGCAGGCGGCCCCTCAGTCCGTCGACGAGCAGCCCGCCGATGTGGTTCCATGTGCAGGTGGGTGAGCACCACGTCGGTCACGGACCCCGGATCGATTCCTGCGGCGTCCAGGCGCATGGCCAACTGTCCGGCCCTCGGGAACCCCGGGAACTCCGTTCCCAGACCGGAATCGACGAGGATGGTGCGGCCACCGCTACGCAACACGGCCACGTTCAGTGGCCAGTCGAGCAGGTCCGGTGGCAGGAACATGTCCTCGAGCCAGGCCGCGAGGTCAGCCGAGTCGGCGTTGGTCGCCATCGTGACCGCGGGAATCGGGAGCACCCCGTCGCTGATCACGATCACCTCGATGTCGCCGACCCGCAGCGCGTAGCGCGAGGGAACCAACTCGTCGAACCCTTGCTGGCCGGGCCCTGCGATGTTGACCGAACTCATGTTGTTCTCCTCGTGAGTGTGTCTGAGTAAAGGCGTCCGTCTCCGGGAACGCGTGGCGACTCGGAAAGTCATCCAGCAGCCACGGATTGCGTCACATTCGCTGTGCGGCACGAATGCGATTGGTGCGACGTCAGATTGCGGTCCCGCCACCATCGACGTGCAGAACGGTGCCGGTGATGAAACTCGACCGAGGGGACGCGAGGAACAGCACCGCCTGGGCGATCTCGGCGGGCTCAGCGGTGCGGCCGAGCGGCAACGCGCCGCCGAGCTGCTCGTTGGTGTCGCCCCATTCGGCCGCGACACCCTCCGTTCGGGTCGGCCCCGGAGCGACGGCGTTGACCCGAACGCCGTGACCGCCGAACTCGACGGCCCATGTGCGCGTGAGGGATTCGACGGCCGCCTTGGACGCGCTGTACACCGACGCGCCGAGAACTCCTTTGGCGGCCACCATTGACGTGATGTTGACGATGCTGCCGCCTCCTCGCTCGATCATCCCGGCGACCAGACCCGCGGTCAGAAAGTACGTGCCGCGGACGTTCGTGTCGAAGGTGCGGACATAGGCCGCGGCGCCCTGCTCGACGGTCATCGCGCCGGGGAAAGTGGCTGCATTGTTGACCAGGACATCGATGCCCGCGACCTGATCGGCGAGCGCCTCCACCGAAGCGGCATCGGCCATATCGGCAGCGATGAACCGGACCCGCTCATGGCGGGCGGCGACGGCGGTTCCACGATCCGCATCGCGGCCGGTGACCGTCACTTCTGCGCCCGCCTCCGCCAGCAGCCAGGCGCACGCCAGGCCGATACCGGCGGTGCCACCGGTGACGAGTGCTCGTTGACCCTGCAGTTCCATGGAAACTCCTTCCTGTACTCCACCTGCGGGAACCGCTGTCTTGGCGCAGAGTCATCCGGACGTGACCGAGGCCACGGGAGGGATCGGCCGATGCGCACGGTGTCGTGCGCCGGTTAATATCCGTCCGATCGGACCGCCCGCGGGGCCGGCGAAAGCCGTCGAGGTCCGCTGGACAAGACGCGGTGGTACGGATGTCGGGCGAGGTTCCTGGGCGAGCATTACGCGGTCGCACGGCCGAGTGCACGGCGCTTGACGAGCTCCTCGCGGCCGCCCGCTCGGGCGCGTCGCGCGTGCGGGTGCTGCGAGGGGAGGCCGGCGCAGGGAAGACCGCTCTGCTCGACTACGCCGTCGAGTCGGCGACGGGGTTCCAGACCCTGCGGCTCGACGGGGTGGAATCCGACATGGAACTCGCCTTCGCGGGATTGCAGCAGCTGTGCTCTCCGCTGATGGAGCATCTCGGTTCGCTGCCGGCTCCCCAGCAGCAGGCGTTGAGCGTGGCCTTCGGCCTCGACGTCGGTCCGGCGCCCGACCGCTTCCTGGTTGGGCTGGCAGTGCTGGGCCTGTTGGCCGCCGGCGCCGAGGATCGCCCTCTGCTGTGCGTCGTCGACGACGTGCAGTGGCTGGATCGGGTTTCCGTGCAGACGCTGGGTTTCGTGGCGCGGCGTCTGCTCGCCGAGCCGGTGGCGATGCTGTTCGCGGCGCGCGATGACGGCGCCGACATCCTGTCCGACCTTCCGCGGATCGAGCTCAGGGGCCTCGCCGACGCCGATGCCCGTGCCCTGCTGGAGTCGCTCGTGGTCGGAGGCATCGACGCTCGAGTACGCGAGCGGATCATCGCCGAGACGCGCGGCAATCCGCTGGCGCTGCTCGAGGTGCCCTACAACGTGACGGCGGCCGAACTCGCCGGCGGCTTCTGGTCGGCCGGTGCGCGGCCGTCGGCGGGCGAGGTCGAGGAGGGATTCGTGCGTCGAACCCAGGCACTGCCGCAGCAGACTCGTGCGCTGCTGGCGACCGCGGCGGCCGAACCACTCGGCGACGGGGCCCTGTTCCTGCGCGCACTCGCCCGATTGGGGATCCCGGCCGACGCGCTGGGCCCCGCGGAGGCGGCCGGGGTCCTCGAATTCGGGACGTACGTGCGATTCCGGCATCCGCTTATGCGGTCGGCGGCCTATCGCGCCGCGGGGCTCGCCGAACGTCGCGAGATCCATCGGGCCCTCGCCGAGGTCACCGATCCCGAAACCGATCCGGATCGCCGGGCGTGGCACGCTGCGAGTGCGGCCGCCGGTCCTGACGAGTGGGTGGCCGCGGAGCTCGAAGCCTCGGCGGACCGCGCCTACCGAAGGGGCGGAGTGGCGGCGGCTGCGGCATTTCTGGAGCGGGCCACTGTCCTGACCGCCGACGCCACACTGCGCGGATCCCGGGCGATCGCAGCCGCGCATGCCAAGCGGGAAGCCGGGTTGCCGGAGGCCGCCCGCGGATTGCTCGCGATCGCCGAACTCGCCCCGCTGTCCAAGCTGCAACAGGCGCAGGTTGCGCGGATGCTCGCGCAGATGGAGTTCGTCGCGAGCCGCAGCGGCGTCGCAGGTGCGCCCCGCGTCAGCGACGCTGCGGCACAACTGTTCCGGGCTGCGCAGGGGCTGGAGATCCTCGACGACGAGCTGGCCCGCGACACCTACGTGGAAGCGCTGACCGCTGCCATGTACGCGGGTCGGCTGGGTGAGCCGGACCGGCTGCGCGAGATCGCCCAGGCCGGCCTGGTCGCCGTCGAACGGGTGCCCGAGTTGCAGCGCCCGATCGATTACCTGTTGAGCGGCATGGCAAGCCGCATCATCGACGGCCCCGGCGGCGGCTCAGCGCACCTGCGTGTCGCCCTCGAACTGTGGAACACCCATGTCCACAGTGACGGCCCGGTGGTGCACTGGCCGTTCCCGATCGCCCAGGAGTCCGCGGCGCACGAGACGTGGGACGACACGATCCTGCAGCAGACCGCCGCGGAGATGGTCTACCGGGCGCGGCAGGCCGGGGCGTTGGCCGTACTGCCGCCGGCGCTGGCTTACCGCGCCGGTGTGCACGTCTACACGGGGGAATTGTCCACCGCCGCAGCGCTCATCGAGGAGGCGAATGCGATCACCGCATCGATGGGCAGCAGCCCGGTCACGTACCACTCGTTGACGCTTGCGGCGTGGCACGGCGATGCCGACCGTGGCACCTCGGCCATCGAGGCGGCCGCGTCGGACGCCAGGGCGAGGGGAGAAGGCCGGTTGTTCGGTCTCACCCGCTACACCGCCGCTGTCTTGTTCAACGGACTCGGCCGTTACGAGGAAGCCTTGTCGGCGGCCCGCGAATGCTGCGAATACGAAGATCTCGGCTTCTTCAGCTGGTGTCTGTACGAACTCATCGAGGCCGCCGCCCGCCTGGGCGATTTCGGCGCGGCCGAGCCGGCGCTGCGACAGCTGGAGGACCGCGCCGGCACCAGTCGCACCGACTGGGGGCTCGGCGCGGTCGCCGGTGCCCAGGCGCTGCTGGCGTCCGACGAGGACGCCGATGCGTTGTTCACCGAGGCCCTCGACCGGCTCCGTCGCGCCGACGTCCCTCCGCAGGTCGCCCGGACTCACCTGGCGTACGGCGAATGGTTGCGCCGCGTGAATCGACGCAACGACGCGCGCACCCATCTGGCCGAGGCGCACGAGAGCTGGAGCAGGATGGGCGCCCAGGCGTTCGCCGAACGTGCGCGCCGAGAGTTGGTCGCCACCGGGGAGAAGGTGCAGAGTCGCACAGTCGGCTCTCCTGGCGAACTGACGGGTCAGGAGGGCCAGATCGCCAGATTGGCAGCTGACGGGCTGACCAACCAGGAGATCGGCGCCCAACTGTTCATCAGTCGGCACACCGTCGAATGGCACCTGCGGAAGGTCTTCGCGAAGCTCGGTATCAGCTCTCGTCGTCAGCTCCGCACGCTCACGTGGGACGACGCCGCGCGAACGTGAAGCCTTGGTCGTCAACCAGACCTCTTGACAGCCGGGAATGCTGTTTCGCGCGACCGGCGCGCCGCTATCCCGGCACCTTCGCCAGGATGTTCGTCATCACGATGTCGGGCACCGATTCGGTGAACGCGCAGAACGTCACTTCCACCAGGACCGCCGATTTGAGGCGGTAATCGCGACCGCAGTCGCCGGGGCGGGTGTGCACCCCGTCGGGTGTCATCGCCCATTCGCCGATGTACGCCGGTCCGTAATCCGTTGTGGCGCAGCCGTCCACCAGCGCAACGAGCCCGTCGAAGGCACGGCGCGCCGTCGGTGCGTCGCGGTATCCGGCGGCGCCCTGGGAGATCAGGCCACCGTCGGGCGGGTTCTGGAACGTCGTCTTGTGGAATTCCTCGACCTCGTCGCCGAAGGTCTGCGATTCGGCGAACAGCCACGCGCACTGCTCGGGCATCTGTTCCATCAGCGGCTCGATGTCCACCGGGATCTTGCCGTCCATGCTGGGGATGATCGTGAGTGCCTCGCCGGCCCCGGTGATCGCCTGCATCTGCGCCGTCTCGAGCAGCACGGTGTCGACGTCGACGGGGGAGCGGGAGTCGTCGTCGAGGCCGGGCACCGGCCGGACCGCGGTGCCGCCCACCGCCGACACGCACCCGGCGGTCAGCATGGCCGCAACGGCCGCAAGCAGCGCCCTGGCCTGTGCGGTCATCGCCGTCCCCTTCCTGGAGACGAGCGTAGCCGCGTCGCATACTGTGCACCGGGTGACTGTTTACGCCGCCGCGACCGGCATCGGATCCTGGCCGGGAGACAACCCGCGGCAGGCCGCCGAAGTGGTGGTCGGCGAGCTGCACACCCTGCCGCACCTGGTCGAACTCCCGTCGCGTGGGGTGGGCGCCGACATGGTCGGCCGCGCCGGGGCGCTGCTGGTGGACATCGGTATCGACATCGTGCCCCGCGGCTACCGCATCGCCAGTGGTCGCAGCTCGGCGGCGCGCCGCGCGAAGAGCCTGCTCGACGAAGACGTCGACGCGCTCGAGGAGGCCTGGGAGAAGGCAGGCCTGCGCGGATCGGGGCGCACCGTCAAGGTCCAGGCGCCGGGGCCGATCACGCTGGCCGCCGAACTCGAGCTGCCCGGCGGGCACCGCGCGCTGACCGACCGCGGTGCCGTCCGCGATCTCGCGGGCTCTCTGGCCGAGGGAATGGCCCTGCACCGCGCCGAGGTCGCGCGCCGGCTCGACACGCCCGTCGTCGCCCAGTTCGACGAACCGCTGCTGCCCGCCGCCCTGGCCGGCCGCCTCACCGGGGTGACGGCCTTCACCCCGGTGCATCCCGTCGACGAGGCGGTGGCCACCCAGCTGCTCGACGAATGCGCCGCGCGCGTCGGCGGGGAGGTGGCGCTGCACAGCTGCGCTGTCGGACTGCCGTGGAAACTGTTTCAGCGCAGCACATTACAGGCGATCGCCGTGGATGCCGGCACCCTGACCGCCGAGGACCTCGACGGCATTGGCGAGTTCGTGGAGTCGGGTCGTACGGTCCTGCTCGGGGTGGTGCCGGGCACCCCGCCCGCGGTCCGCCCGTCGGTCGAGCAGGTCGCCGGCACGGCGGTGTCGCTCACCGACCGCCTCGGATTCCCCCGCGCCGTACTGCGCGAGCGCATCGGCGTCACCCCCGCCTGCGGGCTCGCCACCGCCACGCCGGAGTGGGCCCGCACCGCAGTCGAACTCACGCAGAAGACTGCCGACGCGTTCGCCGAGGACCCCGACGCCATCTGAGCGCCGAGACTGCTCAGAGATCGCGTATTCCGCCGAAACGGCGATCTCCCAGCAGTCTCGGCGCAGGGCGGGGCAGGTCAGCGGCGCAGGTCCTTGCGCAGGATCTTCCCCGACGCCGACTTCGGGATCGCCTCGATGAACTCGACCTTGCGGACCTTCTTGTACGGCGCGACCTGACCCGCGACGAACTCCATGACCTCGGCCTCGGTCAGCGACGCGTCGGGCTGGCGCACCACGAACGCCTTCGGCACCTCTTCGCCGGATTCGGTGTCGACGACACCGATGACCGCCGCGTCGGCGATCGAGTCGTGCGAGAGCAGCACGGCCTCGAGTTCGGCGGGCGGCACCTGGTAGCCCTTGTACTTGATCAGCTCCTTGAGCCGGTCGACGATGTAGACACAGCCGTGCTCGTCGACCTGTGCGAGGTCGCCGGTGTGCAGCCAGCCGTCGTCGTCGATGGTCTCCCGCGTGGCCTTCTCGTTGTTGAGGTATCCGGCCATCACGTTCGGGCCGCGGAACCACAACTCGCCGGTCGCACTCAAACCGCTTGTGGGGATGTCGATCTCGGCGCCGGTCTCCGGGTCGGTGATCCGGCTCTCCGAGTTCGGCACGGTCCATCCGCTCGACGCCAGCGGCGCCACCGTGCCGACGAACTCCACCCCGCCGTCGAACGGCGTGACGTGGCTGACGGGGCTGAGCTCACTCATCCCGTAGCCCTGCACCACCGCGCAACCCAGGCGTTCGGCGACCGCGTGGCCGAGGTCCGCGTCGAGCGGCGCGGCCCCGGACATGATGCCCCGCAGCGACGAGAGGTCGTACTCGTCGATCAACGGATGCTTGGCCAGGGCCACGGCCACCGGCGGCGCGATGAACGCGTACGTGCACTTGTGTTCGGCGATGTTGGCGAGGAACCGGCCGAGGTCGAAGCTCGGCATGATCACCAGCGCCGCACGGGCGTGCAGTGCCGCATTGAGGAGCACCGTCATCCCGTAGATGTGGAAGAACGGCAGCACCGCGAGGATCCGGTCCTCGGCCGTCATGCCCTGGATGGGCCGGATCTGCGCGACGTTGGCCACCAGGTTGCGGTGGGTGAGCATGACGCCCTTGGGGTTGCCGGTCGTGCCCGAGCTGTACGGCAGCACCGCCAGATGGGTGGCCGGGTCGAAATCTACCTCGGGTGGTGGGAGCCCCGGACCGATCAGGTCGGCGGCGTTGGGGTGCCCGTCGGCCACCGCACCCGGGCCGTCGAGCACGACGATGCGGTCGTCGGCGAGTCCGACGGCGGCCGCACCCTCGGCGGCCGGGGCCAGCAGCGGAGTGACGGTGACGAGCATCGTGGCCTGCGAGTCGGTCAGCTGTTTGGCGATGTCCTTGGCGGTGAACAGCGCGTTGATCGTCGTGGCCGTCGCGCCGGAGCGCAGGATGCCGTGGAAGGCGATCGCGAACGCCGAACTGTTCGGTGCGAGCAGGCCGACCACGTCACCCACCCCGATGCCGCGGTCGGCGAGCGCGCCGGCGAAGGCGTCGATGTGGGCGAGCATCTCGCCGTAGGTGAGCTGGTCACCCGAGCTGGTGTCGATCAGCGCGATCCGCGCCGAGTCGGTGTCGCCGACGTCGCTGAACAGGTAGTCGTAGACGCTGGTCGATGGGATCTGGACGGCGGGGTACGGGCTGGCGAAACTCATGGTGTCCCGATCGAACCATGAGCGGTGCCCAGCGCGGTCACACTCCGTCGAGTTGGTCGACGAGCCGGCGTGCGGCCACCAGCCGGTAGGAGGCGTCGACCAGTTCGCGCACCTCCGTCCAATCCACCTCGGCCCGGTCGAAGTCGAGCCCCAGCCAGCCCGACGGCCCCAGGTAGGCGGGGACGAAGAACCGGTCGTCGGCCCGCAGCGCGGTGCGGTCGGACTCGTCGACCTTGATCATCACGCAGTGCGGCACGGTGGCCATCGAGCCGCTCTCCCTGGTGCTGCCGCCGTACATCGCAAACATCTTCGACGCGAAGAACCCCGGTCGGCCATGCGACACCTTTTCGACGGCTTCCGGGAAGCCCAGCGCGATCTCGCGCACCTCTGCCAGGCCCGGGTCGTCGTCGCGGAACATGATCGGATGCGGCACGACGTCAGGCTAAATCTTTGTCGGCCCGCTTCGATAGCCTTCGGGGGTGAGCTCGAAAGACGCCGAGGCGGCGCTGGCGCAGCAGGCCGAGGACGCACCGGATGCCGACGTGCGCCGTGAATGGCAGGAGCTGGCCGACGAGGTGCGCGAGCATCAGTTCCGGTACTACGTGCGCGACGCGCCGATCATCACCGACGCGGAGTTCGACGCGTTGCTGCGCCGCCTGCAGGCTCTTGAAGACCGGCACCCCGAGCTGCGCACGCCCGACTCGCCGACCCAGCTGGTCGGCGGCGCCGGGTTCGCCACCGACTTCACCCCGGCCGAGCATCTCGAGCGGATGCTGAGCCTGGACAACGTCTTCGACCCCGAGGAGCTCGCCGCGTGGGCGGGGCGCCTCAAGAGTGAGATCGGCGCGGACGCCCACTACCTGTGCGAGCTCAAGATCGACGGGGTGGCGCTTGCGCTGGTGTACCGCGACGGCAGGCTCGAACGCGCCGCCACCCGCGGTGACGGCCGCACCGGCGAGGACGTCACGCTCAACGCCCGCACCATCGAGGACATCCCCGAGCGGCTCACCCCGTCCGACGAGTTCCCTGTGCCGAAGGTGCTCGAGGTGCGCGGCGAGGTGTTCTTCCGGGTCGCCGACTTCGAAGAGCTCAACGCCGGGCTGGTCGCCGAGGGCAAGGCGCCCTTCGCCAACCCCCGCAACAGTGCCGCCGGTTCGCTGCGCCAGAAGAACCCGGCGGTCACCGCGCGGCGCAACCTGCACATGATCTGCCACGGGCTCGGCCGGATAGAAAGCCCTGGCGGGTTCCCGTTCACATCGCTGCACGACGCCTACCGCGCGCTCGAGGCGTGGGGGCTGCCCGTCTCCGCCCACACCACCCGGGTACAGGGCCTCGACGCGGTGACCGAGCGGATCGCCTACTGGGGTGAACACCGCCACGACGTCGAACACGAGATCGACGGCCTGGTGGTCAAGGTGGACGAGGTGTCGCTGCAGCGCAGGCTCGGCGCGACGTCGCGGGCGCCGCGCTGGGCGGTGGCCTACAAGTATCCGCCGGAGGAGGCGCAGACCAAGCTGCTCGACATCCGGGTCAACGTCGGCCGCACCGGTCGCGTCACGCCCTTCGCCTACATGGAGCCGGTGAAGGTGGCCGGCTCCACCGTCGGGCTGGCCACCCTGCACAACGCGTCGGAGGTCAAGCGCAAGGGTGTGCTGATCGGTGACACCGTGGTGATCCGCAAGGCCGGTGACGTCATCCCCGAAGTGCTCGGCCCCGTGGTGGATCTGCGCGACGGCTCCGAACGCGAGTTCGTCATGCCGACGCACTGCCCGGAATGCGGCACCGAGCTGAAGCCGGCCAAGGAGGGCGACGCGGACATCCGTTGCCCCAACTCGCGCTCGTGCCCCGCCCAGTTGCGGGAGCGGGTGTTCCACGTCGCCGGCCGCGGCGCCTTCGACATCGAGGGCCTCGGGTACGAGGCGGGTATCGCGCTGCTGCAAGCCGGGGTGCTCACCGACGAGGGGGACCTGTTCACGCTGACCGAAGAGGACCTGCTGCGCACCGACCTGTTCACCACCAAGGGTGGTGCGGTGTCGGCCAACGGCAGGCGACTGCTGGCCAACCTCGGCAAGGCCAAGGCCCAGCCGCTGTGGCGGGTGCTCGTCGCGTTGTCCATCCGCCACGTCGGCCCGACGGCGGCGCGGGCGCTGGCCACCGAATTCGGCAGCCTCGACGCGATCATCGACGCTGACGAGGAGCAGCTCGCGGCGGTCGAAGGTGTCGGCCCCACCATCGCCGCGGCGGTCAAGGAGTGGTTCACCGTCGACTGGCACTGCGCGATCGTCGAGAAGTGGCGCGCCGCGGGCGTGCGGATGGCCGACGAGCGGGACGCCAGCATCGCGCGCACCCTGGAGGGGTTGTCGATCGTGGTCACCGGCTCGCTCACCGGGTTCTCGCGCGACGAGGCCAAGGAGGCGATCATCGCCCGCGGCGGCAAGGCCGCCGGATCGGTGTCGAAGAAGACCGCCTACGTCGTCGCCGGCGATGCGCCCGGGTCGAAGTATGACAAGGCGATAGAACTCGGTGTGCCGGTCCTCGACGAGGACGGGTTCCGCCGCCTGCTGGAGAACGGACCCGAGGCGCCGGCGGACTAGCGGTAGCCCGCGCGGATGTCGTCGACGATGCGGGGGTGTTCCAGGGTCGACGGCTCCAGGTGCCGGCGGGCGATGTCAGCGGAGAACACCGTGGCGGCGTCGAGCACGTCCTGGTTCAGGAACCGCAGCGGGGCAACGCCTTGGGGGACCGTCGGAGTCGGCGGCGACGACCCGCGGCGGGCCAGCGCGAAACCCCAGTCGCCGAAGGTGGGCACATACACGTGGTACGGGGTGACCGCGAGGCCGGCGGACTCGATCGTCGACACGGTGCGCCAGAACGCCGTCGGCGTCGAATACGGGCTGCCGGCCTGCACCGCCATCAGGCCCTCCGGTGCCAGGGCGCGGGTGACCAGGGTGTAGAACTCCGTCGAATACAGCCGCCCCAGCACCGGGTTGTCCGGATCGGGCAGGTCGACGATCACCGCGTCGAACCTGCGGTCGGCGGTGCGCAGCCACGTCATCGCATCGTCGACCACGACGGTGACCCGCGGGTCGTCGAGCGCACCGCGATTCGCCTCGCGCAGGGTGGTACGCGCCAGGTCGATCACCGCCGGATCGAGTTCGACCTGCGTGATGTCGCGGATCTGGCCCGCCTGCAACAACTCTCGCGCCGCCAGACCGTCGCCGCCGCCGAGGACCAGCGCCGACCGCGCCCCCTGGCTCAGCGCCGGATAGACCAGGCTCTCGGTGTAGCGGAACTCGTCGCGGGTGGAGAACTGCAGCCCGCCGTCGAGGTACAGGCGCATGTCGTCGCCGCGTCTGGTGACGACGATCTCCTGGTACGGGGAGCGGGCGAACGCCACGATCGGGTCGGTGTAAAGCCGCTGGCGCGTGGTGGTTTCGATGCCGTCCGCGCGCACCAGCAGCGTGACCAGCAGCGCCAGCGCGGCGGTCAGCACACCCAGCGCGACGCCCAGTTGGCGCCCGGAAACGATGTGCCGCAACAGGAACACCGCGACGACCGCCGCGGCGACGAGGTTGATGATCCCGGTCGCCGCGGCGCCGCGGATCATGCCGAGGTGCGGGAGCAGCAGGAACGGCCACAGCAGGCCACCGACGAGCGCGCCGAAATAATCCGCGGCGTTCAGGTTGGCCAGCACCCGGCCGCTGTCGGCGGCGCCGGCGGTGCGTCCCCGCTGCAGCAGCGTCATCAACAACGGCACCTCGGCGCCCACCAGGCCGCCGATCAGCGCGGTGCCGATCACCAGCACCCACGTCGACCCGCCGATGAACGCGAACGTCACGTACAGCGCGGCCGCCGACAGACCGCCGATCACCCCGAGCAGCGTCTCGACGGCGACGAACGTGATCGCCGCGTGCCCCAGCAGCGGTTTGACCGCCAGCGCACCCGCCCCCAGCGCCGCCACGTACCCCGCGACGATCAGCGAGGTGGCGACGATGCCGCCGCCGTGCATGCTCGACGACAGCGTCAGCAGTGCCAGCTCGTACACCAGACCGCAGGCGGCGCAGGCGGCGACCGCGGCCAGCAGCAGCGCTCGCCAGCGGGTGGTGGTCGCCGGGGTGGCGGCAGGCGATTGCGTCGTGGTCATGACAGGGCGGCGGCGTTCACCCCTCCCACCGCCAGCAGCACGACGGCCGTCGCGATCGCCGACGGGTGCAGGCGCTCCGCCTCGATCAGGTCCCGGAAGCGTCCCGGCACCAGGACTTCGAGTACGACCAGCGCCACCCCCTGCAGTACCACCCCGACGATGCCGTAGACCGCGGCGTCGACCAGCCCCTGGGCGAGTTCGTTGGAACTCGCGATGATCGCGCTGACGACGACGAGGGCCAGTGCGGCGTACATGCCGGAGGCGACGGCCACCGCGTTGGGCCGGTACTCGACGAACACCAACGTGCGCAGGTTGCCCGGGGTCAGCAGGTCGACCAGCGCGAACCCCGCGGCCAGGACGAGCGCTCCGACCACGAAGTACAGGGTTGCGGCCACCACGTTCTGGGCGAGGCTCTCACCGCTGATGGTGCCGAACTCGACGGCCAGGTACATCGGATTCTCCTTCGTCGGGGGTGTCACTTCGAACCGTCGGGACCGCCGGGGCTGCCACCCGACCCACCAGCCGGTGAGCCGGGGAAGAAGCCGGGACCGAGGAAGATGAACCCGCCGGAGCTGTAGCGGGCGCCCAGATCCTCCACGCGGATGGTGCAGGGGCGGGTGCCGTCCGGGCCGACGATCACGATCTCGTCGTCGTAGCGCAGGTACGTCGAACCGCGGTCGGTCATCCGCGCTTCGGGAGGGACCTGGGCGGCCAGTGAGTCGGCCACCGCGCTCGGGGATCCGCTGCACGTGTAGTCGGTGCCGTCGCGGTCGCGGGCGTACTGCGCGTAGTTGTCGGCGACGTGGTCGCGGATGTTGCCGCCCATCAACGACATTCCGAGCAGCAGGCAGATCACGCCGCCGACGGCGAGGACGCCGGACAGAATGAACAGGCCGGTGCGGGTCACGGGCGCCACCGGCTGCTCGTGTACACCGCGGTCCCGCCGTCGGCCGCGGGGTAGAGGTGCCACGTCTCCCACCGCCACCCCGGCCCGTCGGGGCATGCGCGCAGGACGGTCAGCGCCGCGTCGTCACCGGGAAAGCGGCCGCCGAGGGTGTCACGATCGGTGAGGCAGCGTTCGTGCAGCTGAGCTGCCAGTGCTGCGAAATGTGCTGTGTCGCAATGGGTTGTCTCGCTGTGGAAGCGGTATCCGGACGCATCATGGCGCCCGGGGAGGGCGCGGCCGTGGACGTGCGCCGAGCACGACACCTCTTCACTGAACCGGCCGTCCGGGTGGTCGACGGTGACGACGTGGGAGGCGCCGAGCACACCCAGGACCAGTGTGCCCGCGCGGTGGTGTGCCAGCTCGATGCTGGCCAGCGGGGTCGGGGCCGGGGCGTTGAGGGCCAGCCCGAGCGCCGCACCGTCGACGTCGGCGGGCGCCACGGCGAGTTCATGGAACGGCAAGGCGCCGCCTCTAGGAGCCGGCCGGAGGAGCCGGATAGACGGTGAGCTCGCCCGGCAGCACCGTGCGGCCGATGGACACCTCCCACGGCATCGACGGCGCCCACCGCTCGAAACCCAGGAACGTGTCACCGGCGCTGTTGGCGTAGTCGACGAACTCCATGTCGCCGCCGGCGGGCAGGCCGGTGGTGCCCTCGGTCGTGTACGAGGCGGCGCCGTGTTCGGTCTCGACGAAGCCGACACCGTCGACGACCTGGGGGCCTCCCGGCTGCAGTTGCAGATCGGGCCGGCGCGTCCACATCGCGAGCTCGAGGCGCCCCTCGTCCTCCTCGACGCTGAACCACAGCGGCTCGCTGCCGCCTTCGAGCAGGTGCTCCCACCAGACGAACGGACCCTGGCGAAGCGTCACCGAACCGCGCACGACGTAATCGACGCCGCCGTAGCTGACGATGGCGCCCGGCCCCAGTTGACGGGGCCCGAACTGCTGTGGGCTGTCGAACTTCAATGGATCGGTGCGCTGCGCCTGAGGCGTCTGCTTCTTCGACCGTTTCATCGCCAGGACAAGGGCGATGACGGCGCCGGCGAACAGCGCGATGGCCAGCACGATCAGGAACGTTCCCACGCAAAAGCCTTCCGGGGGGCGGAGTCGTCGGTCTCCATGCGACCGTAACAGCCGCCGCCCGGAAGGCTCGGCGCGATTTTCGGGCGGACCGCCTAGGCGGCGCCGCGCAGCGCGTCGCGCGCCCGGTCGATCAGCGACGCGAACGGGCCGAGCGCGAAGTTCGCTGCCGCGGATTCCACGCCGGCGTGCGGATGCGTCGGCGCGATGCGTTCGGCGACCTGGACCGCCACGGCGAGGCGCTGCAGCTCCTCGGCGTCGAGATGCTCTGTGAGCAGCGGGAACTCCTCGGCCTCCTCCTTCTGGGCGTGCTCGAGCACGGCCGCCTGCAGATGGATGAGTCCCTTGGTGAACTCGGCGGTGTCGATGTCGAGCTTCTCGAGTTCGGACAGCGCGACCTTCGAGTCGTGCTCCTCGGCGAGCCGCGCGTCGACGACGGCACCTGCGCCTTCGATCTTGCGGCGCACCCGGGGGTGCACCATCATCTCTTCGGCCGTCTCGTGGACGGCGAGCATCGTCCGCAGCCGGGTGAACGCCTCACGTTTGGTGTCGGCGTCGGCGGCGTCGAGGGTTTCGACGAACAGCTGCCGGATCGCTTCGTGTTGCGCCTCGAGGTAGTCGACGACGTCCTGACCGGTGGTGATCGGCTTTTGAGCCACGCGAGAAAACCTCCGCATGTCGGTGGAACGGGGACGGCGCAGTGGGCTGGGCGCCGGCCCCTCCAATACCCGTGTCGCGCAGGGGTGAAACGGCGCGGCGGGGTTTGGTGGGCGGCCGCGCGGGAACCCAGATGGTCACGAAGATCGACGGTCATCACGACCAAGGGAGGATTTTCATGGCGACCTGCGATACCTGCGGCAACCACTACGACAAGGCGTTCACCGTGACG
This sequence comes from Mycolicibacterium litorale, assembly GCF_010731695.1. Lineage (NCBI taxonomy): Bacteria > Bacillati > Actinomycetota > Actinomycetes > Mycobacteriales > Mycobacteriaceae > Mycobacterium > Mycolicibacterium litorale. The sequence continues at coordinate 2,520,943 of NZ_AP022586.1, read as the reverse complement.
TGGGCCGACGGACGCAGCGCGACGTTCGACAGCATCGAGTGCGCGGCGGCCCAGCTGGCGCCCGAATGCGCCCACTGCGGATGCCGGATCCTCGGACACGGCATCGAGACCGAAGAGGCGATCTTCTGCTGCGCCCACTGCGCCCGCAAGGACACCAACGCCGACGTCAACGACCGCTATCCGGTGCCCGCGAGCGGCTAGAGCTCACCGCAGGGCCCTATTTCAATATCGTCGTCACGATGCCGGCGAGGTAGCCCAGCCGGGCGACCTCCGAGGGCCGGAAGGCCGGTCCGCCGGGGCGGCCCAGCACCACCGCGGTTCCGGGGTCGCCCAGCGGGGCGGCGGCCAGCGTCGTGTCCATGTCGCGCCACACCTGCGGCACCCAGTCCTCGGTCGCGTCGAGCGCCTCGGCGTGCGTCAGTGGTAGCCACGGCGCCGACTCGGCCTGGGTCTCGGGCGCGCCGGGACTGCCCACGATGCGCTGGATCCCGGACTCCGTGAGACGCACCACGGTGCACCAGCCGACCCGCAGTATCCGCGGCGCCTCGTCGGCGAGCACCTGCAGGCGCGCCGCCCTGCGGGCCGCGGCGATGTGGTCGATCAACTCCAGTTCGCGGTGCGCCTCGAGCAGTCCGGTGTGCGGCCGGATGGTGTCGACGTAGACGCCCGTGAGGCTTTCGGCCGCGGTGATGATCGCGTCGGGCATCGCACCGACGGGCAGTTCGACGACCAGATCGTCCACGGCGTATCCGGCGCCCCGCTCGACGACGTCGAGGGACAGGATGTCGGCGCCCACCGAGCCCAGTGCCACGGCCAGCGAGCCGAGGCGGCCGGGCCGGTCCTCGAGTTCGACCCGTAGCAGGTAGGAAGGCACGGCGACCACTGTCCCACGGCGACCGGCGGGGAGGCGACTCGGGAGAACCGCCGCCGGGCCGCACGACTAGGCTGCGTGGTCGTGTCACAGATCTCCCGAGACGAGGTGGCCCACCTGGCCCGACTGGCCCGCCTGGCGCTGAGCGACGATGAACTCGACAGCTTCGCCGGCCAGTTGGACGCCATCCTGGGCCACGTCAGCGCGATCCAGTCCGTCGACGTCACCGGGGTGAAGCCGACCGGCAACCCGCTGACCGACGTCAACGTCATGCGCCCCGACGTGGTGGTGCCCGGCCTCACCCAGGACGAGGCGCTGGACGCCGCGCCGAAGGCGGTCGACGGGCGCTTCGCCGTCCCGCGCATCCTGGGGGAGCCCGAATGAGTGACCTGATCCGCGAGAACGCCGCCACCCTGGCCGGCCGTATCGCCGCCAAGGAGATCTCGGCCACCGAACTGACCCAGGCCTGCCTGGACCAGATCGCCGACACCGACGAACGCTTCCACGCCTTCCTGCACGTGGCCGCCGACGAGGCGCTGGCCGAGGCCGCCCGCATCGATGCGGCGGTGGCCGCGAACGAGCGTCTTCCGTCGCCGCTGGCGGGGGTGCCGATCGCGCTCAAGGACGTGTTCACCACCACCGACATGCCCACCACCTGCGGCTCGAAGATCCTCGAAGGCTGGCGGTCGCCGTACGACGCCACCGTCACGGTGCGACTGCGCGCCGCGGGTATGCCGATCCTCGGCAAGACCAACATGGACGAATTCGCCATGGGCAGTTCGACCGAGAACTCCGCGTACGGGCCGACCCGCAACCCATGGGATGTCGACCGGGTGCCCGGCGGGTCCGGCGGCGGCAGTGCGGCGGCGCTGGCGGCGTTCCAGGCGCCGCTGGCGATCGGTACCGACACCGGTGGCTCGATCCGTCAGCCGGCGGCGCTGACCGCGACCGTCGGGGTGAAACCGACCTACGGCACGGTGTCGCGGTACGGGTTGATCGCGTGCGCCTCCTCGCTGGACCAGGGCGGGCCGTGCGCGCGCACGGTGCTCGACACCGCGCTGCTGCACCAGGTGATCGCCGGCCATGACCCGCGGGACTCCACCTCGGTGCCCGCCGAGGTGCCCGATGTCGTGCGCGCCGCCCACGCCGGGGCGAACGGTGATCTGCGCGGTGTGCGGGTCGGCGTGGTCAAGCAGCTGCGCGGGGAGGGTTACCAACCCGGCGTGCTGTCGTCGTTCAACGCCGCGGTCGAGCAGCTCACCGCGCTCGGCGCCGACGTCACCGAGGTGGACTGCCCGAACTTCGACCACTCGCTGGCCGCCTACTACCTGATCCTGCCCTCGGAGGTGTCGTCGAACCTGGCCCGCTTCGACGCGATGCGGTTCGGGTTGCGCGTGGGCGACGACGGTACGCACAGCGCCGAAGAGGTGATGGCACTGACGCGAGCCGCCGGTTTCGGCCCAGAAGTCAAGCGCCGCATCATGATCGGCACCTACGCGCTGTCGGCCGGCTATTACGACGCCTACTACAACCAGGCGCAGAAGGTCCGCACCCTGATCGCCGGTGACCTCGACGCGGCCTACGAGAACGTCGACGTGCTGGTCTCGCCCGCCACGCCGACCACCGCGTTCCCGCTGGGGGAGAAGGTCGACGATCCGCTGGCGATGTACCTGTTCGACCTGTGCACGCTGCCGCTGAACCTGGCCGGGCACTGCGGGATGTCGGTGCCGTCGGGGCTCTCGCCGGACGACAACCTGCCGGTGGGGCTGCAGATCATGGCGCCTGCGCTGGCCGACGACCGGCTGTACCGGGTGGGTGCGGCCTACGAGGCGGCCCGCGGTCCGCTGCCCACCGCGCTGTAGGCGCCCACTGCACGATTGATGTACGCATCGGCCGAGTGGCGCGGCGAACAACCGTGCGCTCGGCGCCGGCTACAGGAAGAATGGGTCTATGCGCATCGGAGTTCTCACCGGCGGTGGTGACTGTCCCGGCCTGAACGCCGTGATCAGGGCGGTGGTCCGCACCTGCGATGTGCGCTACGGCTCGTCGGTCGTGGGATTCCAGGACGGCTGGCGCGGTCTGCTGGAGAACCGTCGCATCCAGTTGCGCAACGACGACCGCAACGACCGGCTGCTCGCCAAGGGCGGCACGGTGCTCGGCACCGCGCGCGTGCACCCGGAGAAGCTGCGCGCCGGGCTGGATCAGATCAAGCAGACGCTCGACGACAACGGCATCGACGTGCTGATCCCGATCGGCGGGGAGGGCACGCTGACCGCCGCGCACTGGCTGTCGGAGGAGAACGTGCCGGTGGTCGGGGTGCCGAAGACCATCGACAACGACATCGACTGCACCGACGTCACTTTCGGACACGACACCGCGCTGACGGTGGCCAGTGAGGCCATCGACCGGCTGCACTCCACCGCGGAGTCCCATCAGCGGGTGATGCTCGTCGAGGTGATGGGCCGCCACGCCGGCTGGATCGCGTTGAACGCCGGTCTGGCCTCCGGGGCGCACATGACGTTGATCCCCGAACAGCCCTTCGACGTCGAAGATGTGTGCCGGCTGGTCAAACAGCGGTTCGTGCGCGGGGATTCGCACTTCATCTGCGTCGTCGCCGAGGGGGCGAAACCCGCCGAGGGCACCATGCAGTTGCGCCAGGGCGGGATGGACGAGTTCGGCCACGAGAAGTTCACCGGCGTCGCCCAGCAGTTGGCGATCGAGGTGGAGAAGCGGGTCAACCGCGATGTGCGGGTGACGGTGCTCGGCCATGTGCAGCGCGGTGGCACGCCGACGCCGTTCGACCGCGTGCTGGCGACGCGTTTCGGTGTGAACGCCGCCGACGCCGCCCACGCGGGGGAGTACGGGATGATGGTGTCGCTGCGCGGGCAGGAGATCGGCCGGGTGTCGCTCGCCGACGCCACCCGTCAACTCAAACTGGTGCCGCAGACCCGCTACGACGACGCCGCCGAGTTCTTCGGCTGACGATCAGGCCCTGACCCGGTCCGCCGCGTAGGTGGCGGCCTGGTCGATCATGCCGTTGGCGCCGTATTGGCTGTGCGCGAACAGGTTTCCGCCGTTGTCGGTGCAGATCGGATCATCCGGGATGCACTGCTCGAGGGTCTTGCCGGCATACAGCGAGCCGATCGTGATCGGCGGTGCGCTGATCGCGTCGAGAAATCGCGTCGACGGCTGACCGAACAGCACGACGGCGGCCACGTGGTCGGCGATCTCCGGGGCCATCGGTCCGGTGATGCCGACCGGGGGGATGTAGCCCGGCGGGATCTCGTCGGCGGTGACGTAGCCCATGACCGCCGCGCCCTGCGAGTAGCCGCCGAGCACCATCTTCGAGTCAGGACAGGTGTTGACCATGTCGCGGACGCGGTTGCTCGTGTCGATGACGCCGTCGGCGGCGCGTGGCCAGTCCGGGCTCGCCGGATAGGCGACCGGATAGACGTTCACCGACTTGTCGCCCAACTGCTTCTGCAGCGAGTCGACGAAAGCCTGCCCGACCCATCCCACGCCGGGCGCCTCGGTGGTGCCGCGCGCGAAGATCACCTCGACGTCCGGACACGGCTGGGCGGCCGCGACCGGTGCCGCGAACGTCCCGCCGAACATCGCCGCCGACCCGACGGCCGCCGCTGCGGCGACCTTGCCAACACCCCGACTGAGCTGCATCCATGACCCCGATCTTTGATCTTGACGATAACTTTAGCCGGGCTTGCTAACTACGGCGACCAGCGACCATTGCGGCGCCGTGCGGCCTTCGTCACCATGCGGGCCGCAATGTGTCCACGCTCGCGGGCGCCCGGAGGCGTCCCCGGGCCGGGGACCGGCGGGGCCGGTGGGGCCGCAACTAGGATCGAGCTCATGACGGCGACTTCGGTGGCAGACCTTCTCGACTACGACGAGGTCGTGGCGCGCTTCGAACCGGTGATGGGCATGGAGGTGCACGTCGAACTGTCGACGGCGACCAAGATGTTCTGCGGCTGCGCCAACGCGTTCGGCGCCGAACCCAACACGCAGGTGTGCCCCGTGTGTCTGGGGCTGCCCGGTTCGCTGCCCGTACTCAACCAGGAGGCCGTCGAATCGGCGATCCGCATCGGCTTGGCGCTCAACTGCGAGATCGTGCCGTGGTGCCGGTTCGCCCGGAAGAACTACTTCTATCCGGACCAGCCGAAGAACTACCAGATCTCGCAGTACGACGAACCGATCGCGATCAACGGGTACCTCGACGTGCCGCTCGACGACGGCACCACCTGGCGGGTGGAGATCGAACGGGCCCACATGGAGGAGGACACGGGCAAGCTGACCCACTTGGGCAGCGACACAGGGCGCATCTCGGGCGCGACGAACTCGCTGGCCGACTACAACCGCGCCGGTGTGCCGTTGATCGAGATCGTCACCCGGCCGATCGAGGGTGCCGGCGCGCGCGCCCCGGAGATCGCCCGCGCCTACGTCACGGCGCTGCGCGACCTGCTGCGAGCGCTCGGGGTGTCCGATGTGCGCATGGATCAGGGATCGATGCGCTGCGATGCGAACGTGTCGCTCAAACCCGTCGGGCAGGCCGAGTTCGGCACGCGCACCGAGACCAAGAACGTCAACTCGCTCAAGAGCGTCGAGGTGGCTGTCCGCTACGAGATGCGCCGCCAGGCCGCGGTGCTGACCGCCGGTGGCACGATCACCCAGGAGACGCGGCACTTCCACGAGGATGGGTACACCTCGCCGGGACGCAGCAAGGAGACCGCGGAGGACTACCGCTACTTCCCGGAACCGGATCTCGAACCTGTCGCGCCGGACGCCGAGCTCGTCGAGCGGCTGCGTCAGACGCTGCCCGAGCTGCCGTGGCTGGCGCGCAAGCGAATCCAGCAGGAGTGGGGTATCTCCGACGAGGTGATGCGCGACCTGGTCAACAACGGGGCGATCGACCTCGTGGCCGCGACCGTCGAACACGGCGCCTCCAGTGAGGCCGCCCGCGCCTGGTGGGGGAACTTCCTGGTGCAGAAGGCCAATGAACTCGGCGTGGAACTCGACGCGCTGCCCATCACCCCGGCGCAGGTGGCGGCGGTGGTCGAACTGGTCGACAGCGGAAAGCTGTCGAACAAGCTGGCCCGCCAGGTCGTCGAGGGCGTGCTGGCCGGTGAGGGTGAGCCCGCGCAGGTGATGGCCGACCGCGGACTCGAAGTGGTGCGAGACGATTCGGCGCTGCAGGCCGCGGTCGACGAGGCGCTGGCCGCCAATCCCGGCATCGTCGAGAAGATCCGCGGTGGCAAGGTGCAGGCCGCGGGCGCCATCGTCGGTGCCGTGATGAAGGCGACCAAGGGTCAGGCCGACGCGGCGCGGGTGCGCGAACTGGTGCTCGCCGCCTGCGGCTGACCGCGCTCACATCCGGTGCCGCAGCCGGACGCCGTTGAACCGGGCCCACATCTGGGCGCTGCGTTGCTCCGCGGTGACGGTCACGGTGTCCGGGGGTAGGACCTCGGCGAGCTCGGCCCGGCTCACGACGCGGGTTCGCAGGGCGACGGGTTCGCCGGCGAGCAGGTGACGGTAGGTCACGTTGCCGCGGCTGAAACCCTGCGTGTCGAGCCAGTTGTGGCACCCCGGGTCGTCGTGGGCCAGCACCACGCGGATCTTCCCGTCCCCGTCGATCACGGTCCTGCTCGGCGTGTAGCTCACCGGGCGGTACAGGTAGTCCATGCTGGTGAAGAACACGCCCATGTTGGTCAGGTTCCACAGCCCCTCGTGCGCGTCGAACTCGATGACCAGCGCCTCGTCGGCCTCGAGTTCCCAGTACATGTTCGCCGCCGCACGTCCGCGTTTGTCGTCACCGGCGACGCGGTCGGCCGGGGGAAACCGGTTGGGCCGCCCGGGATCGACACCGCCGTAGCCGAACGGGTGATCCGGCCAGTCGCGCATCACGCCCTCGACGAAGTCGCCGGCCCATTCGATCGCTCGCACCATGTCTGCGGGCGTGGGCAGCGGCCGCGGTGAGGCCATGTCCACCCGCTCGATCCGCAGCTCGGCAGGGCGCTCGTCCCACCCGTCGAAACCCTGGCGAATGAACAGTTTGCGGGACTCGGGCGTCGTCGGCAGCCAGTTCGGATCGCGTTGCGGCCCTCCGACATTCAACTCGAAGTCGCCGTCCGGCCCGGCCGTCAGCTGGTGGCCGAACAGGTTGGCCTCCGGCACGTCTCCGAACGGCTCGTGCAGCACGCCTGGGCCGGTCTGCCGGGGCCCCTGCACGGTGATGTTGAGAAACGGTGCGGTGCCGCGGTTTCCGGTGATGCGGTAGGTGTGCGCACCGTCGATCCAGGCCTGGTGGTAGGTGAAGTCCGCGCAGTCACCGCCCAGTTTGCGCAGCGGCGTGCAGAAGGCGTGCACCACCGGATACCGCGTGTCGGCGGTCTCCAGTGCGAGGTCGAATGCCTGCCCGAGGTTCTGGGTCAGGAATCGCAGTGCGTCGGCGCGTTGTCGTCCCGAGGTGGCGTTGTGGTCCTTGTAGGCCTGTGCGCCTGCTGCTTCGAGCCGGGCGCAGAACGCCGACCACGCCGCGTGCAGTGTGGCGTCGTCGTCGCCGTCACCGAACGCCATCACGCACCGAGCCGGTCGAGCATCGGGCCGATGACGTCGCATGCGCGCCGGGCCGCGGCCGCGCGCCCCTCCGCATCGATCCGCGGCCCGATGAGTTCCAGATCGACACCGTGTGCATACCCGCCGGCGAGGACCTGGGCGACGAACGACTCGACGGGGATGGCGCCGTCACCGGGCACCGCGCGTGCGGGCAGTGCGCGGTCGCCGAGCACATAGTCGCTCAGCTGCACGTGTTCGGTGCGGGGCAGTGCGCGTTCGATCAGTGCCGGCAGTTCAGCCTCGGCCCAGCAGTGGAAGAGGTCGATGCAGATGCCCAGCCCCGCCATCTCGGCCAGCATGATCGTGTCGCGCAGCGAGTGCGCGATGTGGATGTCGGCGTACAGGCTCGACGCGTTCTCGATCGCCAGCGCGACACCGGCGTCGCGGGCGCGTGCCACGCACGGCGCCACCGCGGCGCAGAACCGGTCGGCACCCTCCCGCCAGGACAGCGGCCCCCGTCCGCCGGTGAGCATGTAGACCATCCGCGCGTCCACGCCGGCCGCCGTGTCGATGAGCCGGTTCAGAGTGTCCCGCGCGGCGGCGATGTCGTCGGCCGCGGCGGGCACCCGGCCCGCGCCGAACAGATGGTAGACGGCGTCGATGCGGTATCCGTGCGCGTCGAGCAGCGGCGCCAGCGCCGGGTCGGACAGCTGGAAGTCGATGAGGCTCAACCGGTTCAGGCCCAGCGCCGTCCAGTGGGTGTGCAATTCGCCGAGCGCGGCGCCGTAGAACGTCACGCTGTGCACCGACATCCGCTCGAGCGTCACCGGACCTCAGCTCCGCTTCTCGATGGACACCCCGAACCGCTCGCGGAACGGCCGGAACTCCTCGTTCAGCGCATCGATGTCCTCACCGATGTCGGTGAGAAGCGACGTGGAGTAGCGGAACTTGCCGTACCGGTCGCCGCGGTTGTCGGCCAGGTAGCGGCGCATCGCCGACTCGGCGGCGCCGGACAGTTCGCGTCCGCAGGAGGCGTAGAAGCTCCGCACGGTGCCCACCTGGTCGGCGATGAAATCGGTGTATCGCACATGGTGCACCCGGGGGTCGCCGACCAGGGGATGGCTCATCGTGTTGGCGATGCTCGCCCGGGTGAGGTCGAGATGCATCTTCGCCGCGGCCGCGAGGTCGATGGGGCCCACGATGCCCTCGAGGATGTCGGCCATCATCATCGTGCGCGAGGCGGCGACCTGAACCGGATCGCGATGCAGCCACAGCAGGTGGGCGTCCGGATAGGCCGCGAAGAACTCGTCGAGCCGAAACCCGTGGAACCCCTTGCACACCCAGTACTTTCGCGGCCTCCCATACTGGCACTGCTGCAACATCGCCCGGTGGATCCGGTACTGCGCCGCCGCATCGGTCGGCAGTCCGCCCACCACCGTCTGCATCGGCACCCGCCACCACGCCGTCGGCGTCATCACCCGGAAATCGAACGCCCAGGTGCGCTCGTCCTCGGGCAGGCCGTCGCCGAGCATGTCGTTGTAGGGATGGCTGTGCAGCCACTTGGGCATTCTGGCGTTGATCTCGCGCCAGTCCGCATCGGCGCGGGCGCGGCGCGGATCGTCGGGACCCGCCAGCCCCGGCGGCGGTGACGGATACATCACCTCCCAGAACCGCAGTGCGCGCGCGTCGGGATCGACCGACATGAGGGCGTGCATCAGCGTTGTGCCCGAACGCGGTTCACCGGTGACGAACATCGGCCGGTCGATCACCTCGTCGGCGACCGCGTGGCGGTGCCGGTCGGCGAAGAACTCCAGCCGCGAGGTGAGCAGCCAGTGGCACACCTCCGACGCGCGTTGTATGCCTTCGGCGTTCATGCCCAGGCCGTTGAGATGCTCGACCGCCACCTCGAACCGTTCGGGCAGGCTCGGGTCACCGTAGTCGTGCAGCCCGGTGGCCGTCTCGGCGCGCGCCAGCAGATCGCGGGCGTCCAATCGTTCACTCATGGTTCTGTGCTCCGCACAGCCGCACCAGTTCGTCCTCGGCCTCGCGGACGTTGCCGGCGGACGCGGCGGCGTGGGAGAGGCCGGCCATCGCGCCGTAGTCCATGATCTTGGGGACGCGCAGCCCCGCGTCGACGTAGTCCTTGACGATGCGGGCGACCTGGCGGGGTGTGCCGTGGGGCAGAACCGCCAGCAGTGCCTCCGGATGCACGCGGTCGAGGAAGTCGAGGATCCGGTCACGGGTGAGCGTCGCAGGGTCGATGTCGTGGAAGCCGCGCCAGTCCGCGCCGAGCGGGTGGTCGTGCCCGAACGTCGACAGCGTCTCGGCCGATACCTGCAGGAGAAGCGCCTTGACCAGCGGGGCCTGCACGATGTCGGCCAGTGCGGCCTCGTCGCGGGCGATCAGACAGATCTGGATGAAGCAGGGGGTGATCGCCATCGGGTCCCGTCCGGCGCGCTCGGCCGCACCGCGGACAGTGGCGAGCATGTCGGCGTAGTGCTCCGGAGTCCATGCGCCGGCCGGCCACCAGCCGTCGGCGTGGCGGCCGGCGATGTCGAGCATCCGGGGTCCGCTGGCGCCGATCCAGATCTCCGGGAATCGGCCGCCGTAGGGTTCGGTGTCCAGTCGCGCCTCCCGCAATCGGTAGAACTGCCCGTCGAAGTCGACCGGCTTGTCGGATTCCCAGAGCAGCCGGATGACCCGAAGGGCCTCCTCGAACCGGCTGACGGGCCGGTCGAAACCGAACCCGTAGGGCACGATGTTCTCCCGCTCGCCACTGCCCAGGCCAAGGATGAAACGTCCGCGGGCGAGGTGGTCGATGGTCAACGCGGACTGCGCCAGAGAGGCGGGGTGCCGGCGCACGGTGTCCACGACGGCGGTCGCCAGCGGGGTCGTCTCGGTCAGCACCGCGGCCGCGGCGGCCACCGCCATCCCGTCGAGGTGGCGGTGCGGGGACGGAGACGCTCGGGCCAGGTCGGTGAACTCCGGTGTCCAGATCGAATCGGGCCAGAAACTGACCATGTGGTCGGGGAGCCAGATCGAGTGGTAGCGGCCGCTGTCGAGGTGGGCGAGGCCGGACAGGTCCAGCGGCAGCGTGGTGCGCAGGAACGCCGCGGGCTGCACCGGCGGCGCCGTCGTATCGCTGGGCACTCGCCCAGCTTAGGGGTGAGGCGGTATTGCACCCGGCGATTTCGGAGAATAGCCTTCTCGCCACACGTAAAGGCATTCTCGCCTCTACCGCCGGCTCGCGACGAGGGGAGCTGCCCGATGACGGACGCGTGGATTCTCGACGCCGTGCGCACCCCGCGCGGCCGCGGCCGGCCCGGCGGTGGCCTGCACGGTGTCCATCCCCAGGAGCTGTTCGCGCAGTGCCTCGAGGCGCTGGTCACTCGTTGCGGTTTCGACCCCGGCGAGGTGGACGACGTCGTGGCGGGCAACGGTCTGCAGGCCGGGGAACACGGCGACGACATCGCCCGCTTGTCGGTGCTGCTGGCGGGCTGGCCGCAGACGGTTCCCGGGATGACGCTCAACCGGTTCTGCGGGTCCGGGCAGCAGGCCATCACGGTCGCTGCGGCCGGTGTGGCCAGCGGGGCGCAGGACGTCGTGGTGGCCGGCGGTGTGGAATCGATGTCGAGATGGGACGTGACGGTCGGGGCGCCGACGATCGACGGCGCCAACCCGGCTTTGCGGAAGCGCTACCCGACGGTGCCGCAGGGCATCTCGGCCGATCTGATCGCGTCGCTGGAGGGCTTCACCCGTGCGGACGTCGACACCTACGCCGCACAGAGCCAGCGGCGCGCGCAGGAGGCGATCGCCGAGGGCCGGTTCGACCGGTCGCTCATCACGGTGACCGACACCGATGGCACCCCACTGCTCGACCATGACGAGCACCCCCGGCCGGGAACCACCGTGGAGACCCTCGCCGGTCTGCGCCCCGCGTTCGCCGCGATGGGAGCGGCCGGTGTCGAGGGCGAGAGCCTGACCTTCGACGAGATCTGCCTGGACCGCTATCCGAAGGTCGAGCGCATCGACCACGTCCACCACGCGGGCAATTCGTCCGGCGTGGTCGACGGTGCCGCCGCCGCGGTGATCGCCTCACCCGAATGGTCACGGCGACAGGGGATCTCGCCCCGCGCCCGGATCCGCGCGACGGCCGCGATCGGCAGCGAACCGATCATCATGCTGACCGCTCCCGGCCCGGCCGCCCAGGCGTGTCTGGCCAAGGCGGGTATGCACACCGGTGACATCGACCTGTGGGAGGTCAACGAAGCGTTCGCCGCCGTGCCGCTCAAGACCATTCGCGACCTCGACCTCGACCCGGACCGCGTCAACGTCAACGGTGGGGCCATCGCGCTCGGGCACCCGATCGGCGCCACCGGCGCCATGCTGATCGGCACGGTGCTCGACGAACTGGAGCGCCGCGGCCTGACCACCGGACTGGTCACCATGTGCACCGGCGGCGGTATGGGCACCGCCACGATCGTCGAGCGGATCTGACGGTGGCCGCCCCCGTCACCATGACGACCCCCTGCGCGGGTGTCGCTGTACTCACCCTCAACCGGCCCGAACGCCTCAACGCGCTGAACGAGGTGATGGTGCGCGAACTGGCCGCCACCCTGGCCGCGCTGCGCACCGACACCGGCACGCACGCGGTCGTGCTCACCGGCGCCGGACGCGGGTTCTGTTCGGGCATCGACGTGCGCGACTTCGGGCCCGGCATGCTCGAGGCGGATGCGCCCGCCCTGGACCGGATGCGTTTCCAGGAGACGATGGCGGCCCTGCCGCAGGCGCTGCGGGCGCTGCCCCAACCGGTGATCGCCGCCGTCAACGGTCCGTGTGTGGGCGCCGGGCTCGCGCTGTGCCTGGCCGCCGATATTCGGATCTGTTCGGCCGCAGCCTCTTTCGGTAATGCCGCGATTCTGCTGGGGTTGTCCGGAGCCGAGATGGGCATGAGCTACCACCTGCCCCGCATCGTCGGCACGAGCGTGGCGGCGGACTGGATGCTGACCGGCCGCACGGTCACCGCCGACGAGGCCGACCGCCGCGGACTGGTGTCCCAACTGGTGGGCTCCGGAGCCCTGGTCGACCGCGCGGTCGAACTCGCCGCGCTGGTGGCCGGACTCTCGCCGTTCGGGGTGCAGTTGACCAAACGGGCGCTGCACGTGAACACCGACGCCGCGAGCCTCGACGCCGCGCTGGAGCTGGAGAACCGCAATCAGGTGCTATCGCATGCGACCGATGACGCGGCGGCGCGGCGGCAACCGTGGACCGCGAAGCGAACGTGAGGGGACTCGTCGATGGCATGGGATTTCTCGACCGACCCCGAGTGGGACGAGCAACTGGCGTGGGTCGACGGGTTCGTCCGCTCGGAGTGCGAACCCATCGATCTCATCGTCGCGGAGTCGCACGACCTCAACGATCCGGTGCGTCAGGCACTGATCCCACCACTGCAGCAGATCGTCAAGGACCGCGGGCTGTGGGCCACCCATCTCGGTCCACACCTCGGTGGGCCGGGCTACGGCCAGGTGAAGCTGGCGCTGCTCAACGAGATCCTGGGCCGGTCCGAGTGTGCGCCCATCGTGTTCGGCTCGCAGGCGCCTGACTCCGGCAACAGCGAGATCCTCGCGCACTACGGCACTCCCGAGCTGAAGCAGCGTTACCTCGAGCCGTTGCTGGACAACCGGATCGTGTCGTGTTTCTCGATGACCGAACCACACGGCGGGGCGGACCCGAAGGTCTTCACCACGACCGCCGTCGAGGACGGCGACCACTGGGTGATCAAGGGCGAGAAGTGGTATTCGTCGTTCGCGTCGATGGCGTCCTTCATCATCGTGATGGCGATGACGGATCCGGATGCCCCTCCGTATCAGCGGTATTCGATGTTCGTCGTGCCCGGTGGCACGCCCGGCGTGAACGTCGTGCGCGATGTCGGACTGGGCTACCAGCCACTCGACGGCGGTGGGCGTGAGGGTTACGTGCGGTATGAGAACGTGCGCGTGCCCGCCGACCACATGCTGGGGCCGCGTGGAGGGGCGTTCGTGGTGGCCCAGACCCGCCTCGGCGGCGGCCGCATCCACCACGCGATGCGCACGGTCGGCCTGGTGCGCCGGATCTTCGACATGATCCGGGAGCGGGCGGTGTCGCGGTACACCCAGGGCGGCATGCTCTCCGACAAGCAGATGGTCCAGCAGATGGTGGCGGACTCGTGGATGGAGATCGAGGCGTTCCGGCTGCTGACCCTGCAGACCGCGTGGAAGATCGACCAGTACAACGACTACAAGGCGGTGCGCGCCGACATCTCGGCCGTCAAGGCGATGATGCAGAAGGTGCTGCACGACGTATCCGCCCGGGCGTTGCAGATCCACGGTTCACTCGGGACGTCCCACGAGATGCCGTTCGTGCGGTACCTCACCGAGTCATTCGTCCTCGGGCTCGCCGACGGGCCGACCGAGGTGCACAAGGTGACGTTGGCCCGCCTGCTGCTCGCCGATGTCGCACCCGCCCCGGACGTCTTCCCGTCCGAGCATCTCCTGCGGCTGCGTGCGGAGGCGGAGGAGAAGTTCGCCGACCGGCTGGCCGGGGTCCCGCGCACGCGCTGAGTCACCCGAGCAGATCCGTTGCCCGCCTGAGCAGGCCGGGCAGTGCGGACGCCATCTCCTCGAGTTCCGCGCGGGGACGGGACCTTCGGCGATTGTGTTTGACGATCAGCGACCAGGTGGCCGCCGACTTGAAGCACGCCAGCGCCATGAACCACCTCAGGTCGGGCACGGCGGCGCCGACCGCGTCGGTGTAGCAGGCGGCCAGTTCGGCGATCGGCGGCACCACCTCGACGTACGGGCTCGGCCTGCGGTAGGTGGCCGGATCGGCGTTGACGAGAAACCAGCCGGCGTCCACCCGCGGATCGCCGACCGACCAGATCTCCCAGTCGATCACCGCCGTGATCCGCGCCCCGCGCGCCACGAGGTTGCCGAGCCGGAAGTCGCCGTGCACCACGCTGGCCCGCACGGGCGCGGGAGCCGAGGCTCGAAGGGCGTCCCGGACGCGACCCCAATCGGGAACCAGGTGCGGGTCGACGGTCTGCAGGGTGGCCGACCAGCGGTCCACCTCCGCGCAGGCATCCCCGATCGGCTCGCCGGTCAGCCCCAGCTCGGCCGGTGTGACGCGATGCAGCGCGGCCATCACCCGCGCCGCACTCCGGTACCTATCCGGCACCGAGTCATGTGGGGCGGCAGCCGCATCGAACAGCGGCTCGAACGCCTCGCCCTCGGCCAGTGACATCACGAACAGCGGGGGCACCTCGGGTGGTGCGCCGCGGTCCGTCCCCAGCACCTCGGGAACCGGCACGTCCGTCGCCGCCAGCGCCTCGATGATCCGGGCCTGCCGCAGGACGTCGCGGTGACCGACCGGATCATGGCCGGGCGGAGCCACTTTCACCACGACCGGCCGCATGCCCTGGCTCGCCCGAAAGGTCAGGCTCGACGCACCACCGGCGAGCGGCTGGACGTCGGAGATGCCGAGCGTCGCCAACCGCGTGCTCAAGGCCTCGACGTCGAGGTCACTCACTCAGCCGGCCGACCTCGCGAAGGAATGACTGGGTGTGGGCGATCCGTCCGGTCATCGTCGCCGGGTCGCCGGTGCACAGGAGCAACGCCGTCTCAGCGATGAGGCCGATGTCCTCGGTGTCGGTCTTGGCCAGATCGAGCGTGCCGGCGCCGGGCGTGGCCACGGGGTTGGTGGGTGCTGCGGCGTTGACGGCGATACCGTCATCGAATAGTTCGGCTGCAAGGCTTTTGGTCAACCGGTTGAGCGCGGCCTTCACGGTGCCGTAGACGCCGAACCCGGCGGTGCGGTCGAACTCGGAGAACGGGGGACCGGGCGGCAGATCGCCGCCCACCGACGTCACGTTGAGGATCCAGCCGCGGCCGCGCTCACGCATGGCGGGGATCACGAACTGGCTCAGATGCAGCGGGGCGAGCAGATGCATCTCCACCATCAGCCGGACCCGCTTGTCGGGGAAGCCGTCCAGCCCCCGGAGAAACGTCACCGCGGCGTTGTTGACGAGGATGTCCGGCGGACCCACGGAGTCGCACACCTCCGCGAACAGCTGCTCGCGCTCGTCGGGCTGGGACAGGTCGGCGGGGACGGCGACCGCCGAGCCGCCCGCGGCGAGTATCTCGTCGCGCGTCTGCCGCAGCGATCCCTGGTATTTCGGGTCGGGCTCCATGGTGCGCGCCGTCAGCACGACGGTGGCCCCTTCGGCGGCCAGTCGGGTGGCGATCGCCGCGCCGAGGCCCCGGCTGCTGCCGGTCACCAGAGCCACCCGGTCCACACAGCGTCCTGTCACCAACCACCTCCACCGAGAGTGCGCTTCTCACATTCGAGAATCACATTACGGCCGGCGTGGCCGTCACCCGGTGGTTTCCCTAGGTGTTGTCGGCGTTGCTGCGCGGGAACCCGCCGCCCTGCGGGAAGAGGGGGAAGACCACGTCGTCGAGGCGCTCGGCGTCGCCCGCAGTCTTGTTCACGGTGGCACCCCACACGTTGCCGTCCGCCGACAGCGCCAGCGCCCAGGCGTGCCCGCGGGTGTCCTGGCGGATCACCTCGGGCTGGCCGGTCACCGCGCCGGTGTCCGGCGCCTGCCGCACCGCGACGGTCTGTTTGGTGTTGACGAGGTTGACCAGCACGGTGCCGTCCAGCGCGGCGCAGCCGGCGACACCCGGCCGATCGGGCCACGTCCACACCGTCGAGATCTTCGAGTCCTTCGTCATCTTCTGCAGCCGGTCGGCGGTGGGCGTGCGGTCGGTGACGTAGAGCGCACCGTCGGACGGGTCGATGCACATGCCACCGCCCGGGCCCAGCCCGCTCATCGCGGTGGTGGTCGGCGCCTGGTTGACCGTCGTGGGCTGCTCGATGCGCAGCACCTTGCCCGCCTGCGAGGCCGGATCGGCGGCGGCCGCCGGGTCACCGGCGTCCCCGGTCTGCACCAGCAGTGTGGTGGGGCTGGTGAAGATCAACGCACCGGTGTTGCCGGTGCCGCCCTTCGGAATGCCGGTCAGGATCGGCTTGGGCACATCGCCGTCGGCGATGCGCACCACCCGGTTGTCGGTCGGCGTGCTGACGTAGGCGTACATCAGCCGGTCCTGGGTGTAGGTGGGCGACAACACGATGTCCATCAGCCCGCCGTCGCCGGACGGGTCCACCGGGATCGTCGTCTTCACCTTCGGTTCGGCGCGCACCGACACCTCTTTGACCGCGCCGGTGGTGCGCTCGGCGACCAGCGCGGACTGGCTGTCCGGCAGCATGATCAACCCGCTTGTGCTCTCCAGGCAGCCCTGCATCACCCCGGGCGCCGGACACGCCTTGGGAAACGGTTTGGCGGGCAGGGGAGGGGGCGGCGGTTCCGACGACGTCGGGCCGGGACGCAGCTCCGGTTCCGTGGTGAACGGCTGCGACTGGGCGGCGTCGAACCGCGCGCAGGCCGACCCGAACAGCACCGTGACGCACAGCAGAGCTGCCACACCCGTGAGCGGACGGCGCGTTCTCATGCTGGCCAGGTTACGGATTCTCGGCGCGGACGCGCCACGCCGGTCGCGGCGCACACCCCGAAGACAACGGTAGAAGCGCCGTGGTAAATACACGATTCCGCGATGATCAGCACTTACCCTGGCAGGCGTGACCAGTCACCCCCAGGACGCGCGCACCTGGCAACGGCCCGACGATCCGGCCCGGCCGACCTCGGCAAGCCTGGTCGACCCCGAAGACGATCTGCCGTCGTCGACCTACGGCGGAGATTTCGAGACCACAGCGATCCCGCGTTACGACTCGGACAAGGGTGCTCCGGCCCCTCCGGCGTTCGGGCTGATGAACGATCCCGAGCCGTTGCCGTACGTGCAGCCCGCTCCCAGCCACCCGATGATGCCGTACGGGGCGGAGCCGACCGAGATCGGTCCCGACGCCAACGACGAACACGTCAGGGCGGCGCGCCGGCGCGGCACCCAGGATCTGGGTCTGATGCTCCTGCGCGTCGGCCTCGGCGTCCTGCTCGTGGGCCACGGCCTGCAGAAGGCGTTCGGCTGGTGGGGCGGCCCGGGTCTGGGCGGCTTCCAGGAGTCGCTGGCCGAGGTCGGCTACCAGCACGCGAAGATCCTCACCTATGTCGGCGCCGTCGCCCAGATCGGCGCCGGGGTGCTGCTGGTGCTCGGGCTGTTCACGCCGGTCGCGGCGGCGATCGCGCTGGCCTACCTGATCAACGCGCTGCTGGCCGGTGTGGCGGGCCAGTCCGAGGGGTTCCCGTTCTTCCTGCCCGGCGGCTTCGAATTCCAGGTGACGTTGATCGTGGTCGCCGCCGCGCTGATCCTGACCGGCCCCGGACGCTACGGATTCGACGCGGGCCGAGGCTGGGCACGCCGCCCGTTCGTCGGGTCGTTCGTCGCGCTGCTGCTCGGGATCGGGCTGGGTGTCGCGATGTGGGTGCTGCTCAACGGCGCCAATCCCCTGGCGTAGCCGTACGCCTCACGCGTACGGGTTGGGCACCCGTCCGCCGCTGGCCGCGGTCAACTGCGGCAGGGTGGCGAAGGTCACCGCGGGCAGCCGCAGCTCGGAGCCGTCGCTGCGGGTCGCGCGCGCCCAGTTCGCCTTGCTGAACTTCAGACCCTCGATGTCGTCCCACGCCACCGTCTGGCTGCCCAGCAGGGTGCGGGCGGTGACGGTGTCGCGGTCGGCGACGGTCCGTAGCCGCATGACGAGCAGTGACGCCAGCACGGGGATCACGAGCAGCGGAGCGAACCAGCGCGGGTTGGCCAGCACGATCGACATCAATCCGAGGGTGAAGAAGCCGACGGCCAGATGTGCCGTCCGCGGGATCCGGATGACCACCGGAGCGGTGCGGGCCGACGCGTCAGAAGAGCTCACCCCACCAATTCTGGCACCGCTCGCGACCACCTTCGTCACCCATGACCGCAATTTGACCAGTGACCAGTGCGGAGGCTACCGTCGAGTGTTATGCAGACCCCTGGCATGCTCGTAGTAATTGGTTGGCGCGTTGATGCCGCGCTGGCCCTCTGCCGGGCATAGCCACCAGCATCGACGCGCCACCCTCGAACAGCAGCCCGCTGTCGGGGGTTTTTTCTTGCCCGAGAACGCGTCCACTCCACCAGGAAGAAACGACAAGAGGACACCGTGAGCGCACCGACCACGCGACCACCGCACCGGCCCACCCCGCCTGAGAGCGAGCAGGCCGTGTCGGCCGTCCAGTCGACCACCCCGAAGACGGTCCGGCCCCGCACCCTGGCGCCGGAACAGATGACCGGAGCCCAGGCGGTGATCCGGTCGCTCGAGGAGCTCGACGTCGACACCATCTTCGGCATCCCGGGCGGCGCCGTCCTGCCGGTCTATGACCCGCTATTCGATTCGCGCAAGTTGCGCCACGTGCTGGTGCGCCACGAGCAGGGCGCCGGCCACGCCGCCAGCGGCTACGCGCACGCCACCGGCAAGGTCGGCGTCATGATGGCGACCTCGGGGCCCGGCGCCACCAACCTGGTCACCCCGTTGGCCGATGCCCAGATGGACTCGATCCCCGTGGTCGCGATCACCGGGCAGGTCGGACGCGGGCTGATCGGCACCGACGCGTTCCAGGAAGCCGACATCTCGGGCATCACGATGCCGATCACCAAGCACAACTTCCTGGTGCGCAACGGCGACGAGATCCCGCGTGCCCTGGCCGAGGCGTTCCACATCGCCTCCACCGGGCGGCCCGGCGCGGTGCTCGTCGACATCCCGAAGGACATCCTGCAGGGGCAGTGCACGTTCAGCTGGCCCCCGCAGATCGACCTGCCCGGCTACAAGCCGAACACCAAACCGCACAACCGGCAGATCCGGGAGGCCGCGAAGCTGATCGCCGCGGCCCGCAAACCGGTGCTCTACGTCGGCGGCGGCGTCATCCGCGGCGAGGCCAGCGAGCAGCTGCTCGAACTGGCCGAGCTGACCGGTATCCCGGTGGTGACCACGCTGATGGCGCGCGGCGCGTTCCCGGACAGCCACTCGCAGAACCTGGGCATGCCCGGTATGCACGGCACCGTCTCGGCCGTGGCCGCCCTGCAGCGCAGCGACCTGCTCATCGCGCTGGGCACCCGCTTCGACGACCGGGTGACCGGCAAGCTGGATTCGTTCGCCCCGGACGCCAAGGTGATCCACGCCGACATCGACCCCGCCGAGATCGGCAAGAACCGCCACGCCGACGTGCCGATCGTGGGTGATGTGAAGGCCGTGATCACCGAACTGATCGAGGTGCTGCGCCGCGACAACGCCGTCGAGTCGATCAACATCGACTCGTGGTGGTCGTACCTGCGCGAGGTGCAGTCGACCTACCCGCTGAGCTACGGCCCGCAGAGCGACGGCAGCCTCTCGCCCGAGTACGTCATCGAGTCGCTGGGCAAGCTGGCCGGGCCGGACGCGATCTACGTGGCCGGCGTCGGACAGCACCAGATGTGGGCGGCGCAGTTCATCTCCTATGAGAAGCCCAAGACGTGGCTGAACTCCGGCGGTCTGGGCACCATGGGCTTCGCCGTGCCTGCGGCGATGGGCGCCAAGATGGGCCGCCCGGACACCGAGGTGTGGGCGATCGACGGCGACGGCTGCTTCCAGATGACCAACCAGGAACTGGCGACCTGCGCGATCGAGGGCATCCCGATCAAGGTCGCGCTGATCAACAACGGCAACCTCGGCATGGTGCGCCAGTGGCAGACGCTGTTCTACGAAGAGCGGTACAGCCAGACCGATCTGGCCACCCACTCCCGCCGCATCCCCGACTTCGTCAAGCTGGCCGAGGCCCTGGGCTGCGTCGGATTGCGTTGTGAGCGTGAGGAAGACGTCGTCGAGGTCATCAAGCAGGCCCAGGCCATCAACGACCGCCCGGTGGTGATCGACTTCACCGTCGGCGCCGATGCGCAGGTGTGGCCGATGGTCGCCGCCGGCACCGGCAACGACGAGATCATGGCCGCCCGCGACATCCGACCACTGTTCGACGACAACGACGAGGGGCACGCCTGATGGCCGGCGCAGAGAACGTCCGCACCCACACGCTGTCGGTGCTCGTCGAGGACAAGCCCGGTGTCCTGGCCCGTGTCGCAGCGCTGTTCTCGCGGCGCGGCTTCAACATCCAGTCCCTGGCCGTCGGCGCGACGGAGCAGAAGGACATGTCCCGGATGACGATCGTCGTCAGCGCCGACGAGGCGCCGCTCGAGCAGATCACCAAACAGCTCAACAAGCTGATCAACGTGATCAAGATCGTCGAACAGGACGAGGTCAACTCGGTGGCGCGCGAACTCGCGCTGATCAAGGTGCGCGCCGACGCGACCACCCGTGGTCAGGTCATCGAGGCGGTGAACCTGTTCCGCGCGAAGGTGGTCGACGTGTCGACCGAATCGCTGACCGTGGAGGCCACCGGCACCCAGGAGAAGCTCGACGCGTTGCTCCGGGTGCTCGAGCCGTACGGCATCCGTGAGATCGTGCAGTCCGGTGTGGTGTCGCTGTCGCGCGGTCCGCGCGGCATCGGCGCCGCCAAGTAGATCCCAAACCGCAAGTCAGAGAAGGAAATTACCAGTGGCAGTTGAGATGTTCTACGACGATGATGCCGATCTGTCCATCATTCAGGGACGCAAGGTCGCCGTCATCGGCTACGGCAGCCAGGGGCACGCGCACTCGCTGAGCCTGCGCGACTCCGGTGTGCAGGTGAAGGTCGGTCTCAAGGAGGGATCGAAGTCCCGCGAGAAGGTCAGCGAACAGGGCCTCGAGGTCGACACCCCGGCCGAGGTGGCCAAGTGGGCCGACGTGATCATGTTGCTCGCGCCCGACACCGCGCAGGCCGAGATCTTCAAGAACGACATCGAGCCCAACCTCAACGACGGCGACGCGCTGCTCTTCGGCCACGGCCTCAACATCCACTTCGGCCTGATCAAGCCGCCCGCCAACGTCACGATCGGCATGGTCGCCCCCAAGGGCCCCGGCCACCTGGTGCGCCGCCAGTTCGTCGACGGCAAGGGCGTGCCCTGCCTGATCGCCGTCGACCAGGACCCCAAGGGTGAGGGTCAGGCGCTGTGCCTGTCCTACGCCGCGGCCATCGGCGGCGCCCGCGCCGGCGTCATCAAGACCGATTTCAAGGAAGAGACCGAGACCGACCTGTTCGGTGAGCAGGCCGTGCTCTGCGGCGGCACCGAGGAACTGGTCAAGGCCGGCTTCGAGGTCATGGTCGAGGCGGGCTACGCCCCCGAGATGGCCTACTTCGAGGTGCTCCACGAGCTCAAGCTGATCGTCGACCTGATGTACGAGGGCGGCATCGCCCGCATGAACTACTCGGTGTCCGACACCGCCGAGTTCGGCGGCTACCTGTCGGGTCCGCGGGTCATCGACGCCGACACCAAGGACCGGATGCGCGCCATCCTCAAGGACATCCAGGACGGCACCTTCGTCAAGCGCCTGGTCGCCAATGTCGAGGGCGGCAACAAGGAGCTCGAGGGCCTGCGCAAGAAGAACGCCGAGCACCCGATCGAGGTCACCGGCAAGAAGCTGCGCGACCTGATGAGCTGGGTCGACCGGCCGATCACCGAAACCGCCTAAATACCTCTCGATTTCGGTGTAGTTGGTCGCGCTGAGCGCGACCAACTACACCGATTTCGCGTTTTCAGGGGCGAGCGAAGGCATGTCCGTGATCCCGAACTCGCGGCGCAGGACCGTTCGGGCGGCGTAGTAGCCGGCCATCCCGTGCACCCCGGTGCCGGGCGGCGTCGCCGACGAACACAGATAGGCCCCCGGGATCGGCGTGGTCCACGGGTTGAGCCGCAGGGTCGGCCCCACCATCGCGGCGAAGAGGGTCGCCCCGCCGACGATGATGTCGCCGCCGACGTAATTCGCGTTGTGCGAGGACATGTGCGCCGCCGGAACGCAACGGGCGCCGACGACCAGATCGCGGAAGCCCGGCGCGACGCGCTCGAACATCGCGGTCACCGTCTCGGTCAGGTCGGCCTGCGACCCCGACGGCACGTGCGCGTAGGTCCACAGGGGGCGGCGGCCCTGGGCGTCGATGCGCGACGGGTCCGCCAGGTGCGGTAGCGACGAGAGCGTCATCGGCCACTCGGCGTGCCGGCCCGCGGCGATCTCGCGTTCGGCCAGCGCCATCTGCGCCCGGCTGCCGCCCATGTGCACGGTGGCGGCGCCGGCGACCCGTGGGTCACGCCACGGGATCTCACCGGACAGCACGAAATCGACCTTGCAGACACCGGGGCCGTACCGGTAGCGGCGCAGGGCCCGGGCGTACCGCGGCGGCACCGCATCGCCGTAGATCCCGAGCAGCGCGGTCGGCGCGGTGTCGTAGATCGTCACCCCCGCCGGCGGTGCGGTCACACGCTCGCCGAGGACGAGTTCCCCGCCGTGCGCCTCGAGATCGGCGATCATCGCATCGGTGATCGCCTGTGTACCGCCCACGGGAACCGGCCAGCCCGCCGTGTGCGCGACCGTGCCCAGCATCAGCCCCGCACCGCTGTTCACCGGGGACGGCATGGTCTTGATGGCGTGCACGCCGACGCCGGTGAACAGCGCCCTGGCGTCCTCGCCGCGCAGCGACCCCCACAGCGGGCTGCCCTGGGCGAGGACCCGCAGGCCGGTCCGCACGGTCGTCGGCAGATCCGGCGGCAGCGAGCGTTTGTCGCCGAGGAAGAACCCGAGCACACCGTCGACGTGGTCGACGAGCGGCCCGAACAGCCGGCGCCAGGAATCGCCGTGATCGAGTTCGGCGCAGGTGCGCTCCAGCGACCGGTACGCCACGGCCGCCGACCTGCCCGGCAGCGGGTTGCCGTAGGACACCTCCGGCGCAACCAGGGAGACACCCCGCGCGGCCAGGTCGAACTCCGCGAAGAACGGTGACGCCACCCCGAGCGGGTGCACCGCCGAGCAGACGTCGTGCAGGACATCGGGGAACTCGGGGTCCACGGCGCTACGTGCCCCGCCGCCCGCGGTCGGCTGGGCCTCCAGCACCCGGACGGACAGCCCGGCGCGGGCGCAGATGACCGCGGCGGCCAGCCCGTTGGGCCCGCTGCCGACGACAGTGACGTCCACTTCGCTCATCTCCCCGCGTCGCTACATTCGCCACGTATCCTGCCCGCCGGTCCGAAACTACCGACCTTTAGGCTGACCGCGTGAGTCTCCCTGTTGTACTGATAGCCGACAAGCTCGCGGAGAGCACCGTCGCCGCCCTCGGTGACCAGGTGGAAGTCCGCTGGGTCGACGGTCCGGACCGCGAGAAACTGCTGGCCGCCGTCCCCGAGGCCGACGCGCTGCTGGTGCGCTCGGCCACCACGGTCGACGCCGAAGTCCTCGCCGCCGCACCCAAACTCAAGATCGTTGCCCGCGCCGGTGTCGGTCTGGACAACGTCGACGTCGACGCCGCCACCGAGCGCGGTGTGCTGGTCGTCAACGCACCGACATCGAACATCCACAGCGCCGCCGAACACGCGCTGGCGCTGCTGTTGTCCGCCGCCCGGCAGATCCCGGCCGCCGACGCGACGCTGCGTGCCCACACCTGGAAGCGCTCGTCGTTCTCCGGCACCGAGATCTACGGCAAGACCGTCGGCGTCGTCGGGCTGGGTCGGATCGGTCAGCTGGTGGCGGCGCGGCTGGCCGCCTTCGGCACCCACGTCGTGGCCTACGACCCCTACGTGTCCCAGGCGCGTGCGGCACAACTCGGCATCGAACTGCTCTCGCTCGACGAGTTGCTGGGGCGCGCCGACTTCATCTCGGTGCACCTGCCCAAGACGCCGGAGACCGCCGGGCTGATCGGGAAGGACGCGCTGGCCAAGACCAAGCCGGGCGTGATCATCGTCAACGCCGCGCGCGGTGGCCTGATCGACGAGCAGGCGCTGGCCGACGCCGTCACCAGCGGTCACGTCCGCGCCGCCGGTCTCGACGTGTTCTCGACCGAACCGTGCACCGACAGCCCGCTGTTCGAGCTGCCGCAGGTGGTCGTGACGCCGCACCTGGGCGCCTCCACCGCCGAGGCGCAGGACCGCGCGGGTACCGACGTCGCCGCGAGCGTGCGCCTGGCCCTGGCCGGCGAATTCGTGCCCGACGCGGTCAACGTCGGCGGCGGGGTCGTCGGTGAAGAGGTCGCCCCGTGGCTCGACCTGGTCCGCAAGCTGGGCCTGCTGGCCGGAACGCTGGCCACCGAGCCCACCACCACGCTCTCGGTGCGGGTGGCCGGGGAGCTGGCCGCCGAAGAGGTTGACATCCTTCGGCTTTCGGCCCTGCGCGGGCTGTTCTCGACGGTCACCGATCAGCAGGTCACGTTCGTCAACGCGCCGGGTCTGGCCGCAGAACGCGGTGTGCAGTCCGAACTGTCCACCGCCACGGAGAGCCCCAACCACCGCAGCGTCGTCGACGTGCGGGCGGTGGCCGCCGACGGCTCGGTGACCAATGTGGCCGGCACGCTGTCGGGTCCGCAGCAAGTGGAGAAGATCGTCCAGATCAACGGGCGCAACTTCGATCTGCGCGCCGAGGGCGTCAACCTGATCGTGAACTACATCGACCAGCCGGGTGCGCTCGGCAAGATCGGCACGCTCCTCGGCGGGGCCGAGGTCAACATCCACGCGGCTCAGCTCAGCGAGGACGCCGAGGGCCCGGGGGCGACGATCCTGCTGCGTCTGGACCGCGACGTTCCCGCCGACGTGCGGACCGCCATCGCCGAGGCCGTCGACGCCAAGACACTGGAAGTGGTTGATCTGTCGTGACCATGAACTTGGCGATCGTCGCCGGAGACGGTATCGGACCCGAGGTGATCGGCGAGGCCGTCAAGGTCCTCGACGCCGTCCTGCCCGACGTCGAGAAGACCAGCTACGACCTCGGTGCGCGGCGTTATCACGCGACGGGGGAGATCCTGCCCGACTCGGTGCTCGAGGAGCTCAAGGCTCACGACGCGATCCTGCTCGGCGCGATCGGCGATCCGTCGGTGCCCAGCGGTGTGCTCGAACGCGGTCTGCTTCTGCGCATCCGGTTCGCGCTCGACCACCACATCAACCTGCGGCCCGCCAAGCTGTACTCCGGCGTCACCGGTCCGCTGGCCGGTAACCCCGACATCGACTTCGTGGTGGTGCGGGAAGGCACCGAGGGGCCCTACACCGGCACCGGCGGCGCCATCCGCGTCGGCACGCCCCACGAGGTGGCCACCGAAGTCAGCCTCAACACCGCCTTCGGTGTGCGCCGGGTCGTCGAGGACGCGTTCCGGCGCGCCCAGCAGCGCCGCAAACACCTCACGCTGGTGCACAAGAACAACGTGCTGACGTTCGCCGGTGCGCTGTGGTGGCGCACCGTGCAGGAGGTGGGCGCCGAATACCCCGACGTCGAGATCGCCTACCAGCACGTCGACGCCGCCATGATCCACATCGTCACCGACCCCGGCCGGTTCGACGTGATCGTCACCGACAACCTGTTCGGCGACATCGTCACCGACCTCGCCGCCGCGGTGTGCGGCGGAATCGGGTTGGCCGCCAGCGGCAACATCGACGCCACGCGCACCAACCCGTCGATGTTCGAGCCTGTGCACGGCAGCGCCCCCGATATCGCGGGTCAGGGCATCGCCGATCCCACCGCCGCGATCATGTCGGTGGCGTTGCTGCTCGCGCACGTCGGCGAGACCGACGCCGCTGCGCGCGTCGACAAAGCGGTGGAGGCGCACCTGTCCGGCCGCGGTGACGAGAAGCTCGGCACCAGTGCGATCGGCGACCGGATCGTCGGCCTGCTGTAGGTGACCCTGGCGCGGCAGTGCTGGCTCTTTGCGATCGGCTCCACGCTGTTCGCGCTCGCCACGGTGCCGGGCTTCGCCGCGATCGCCGGAGCCGGTGCCGCCAACGCCCTGTGCTTCGCCGGTTCGTTTTTCTTCACCAGCGCCGCGTGGCTGCAGCTGACTCGGTCGAGAAGCGGGTCTCGCCTCGAATGGCTCTCGGCGGCAACCCAATTCATGGGCACCCTGCTGTTCAACGTGAGCACAGGAGCGGCCGTATGGGCGCATGCGGTGACCGAGCAGCGCCGTCTGGTGTGGGCGCCCGACGCCACCGGGTCGGCGGCGTTCCTCGTCAGCGGTGTGCTGGGGATCGTCGCGGTGAGCGTGACTGTCGGCTGGTTCGCCCCGAGATCGCGGGATTGGCAAGCGCAGTGGGCCAACATGGTCGGCTGCGTGGCGTTCGGCGTCTCGGCGCTGGGCGCGTTCGTCACACCGGCCGGCGTCACCGAGGACGCGCTGCTGGCCAACCTCGGCACCTTCATCGGGGCGCTGTGTTTCCTGGCGGCGGCGCTGCTGGTGCTGCCGCGGCGGCGGGCACGAACCCGCCGCGATCGATCGCCACTCGGCCCTCCTTGAGCACCAGCAGGATGTTCTCCGGCTCACCGAGCGCGTCGATGTCGGCCAGCGGATCACCCCGCACCACCACCAGATCGGCGAGCTTGCCCGCCGCCACGGTGCCCAATTGATCTGACAGACCGCACAATTGCGCCGACGCCGAGGTGCCCGCGACGACCGCCTGCATCGGGGTGAGGCCGCCGAAGCGGACGAGCAGGCCGAGTTCGCGCAGGTTCGTACCGTGTCGCGGACCGAGCCCCGCGTCGGTGCCGACGGCGATCTTCACCCCGGCGGCCGCCGACGCGGCGATCGACTCGTGGGCCAGCGCGTGCCAGCTCGCACTCTTGGCCTCCCCGGCCGCCGACGCGGTCACATCGGCCATGGTCTCCAGCAGGGTGGGCACCAGGAAGATGCCGGCGTCCACCATCTTCCGGCGCAGTCTCTCATCGAGTTGGTAGCCGTGTTCGATGCTGGTGACGCCCGCCTCCACTGCGGCCTCGATCCCGGCGTACCCGATCGCGTGCGCCGCCACTCGTTTGTGTCCGTAGGCGGCGGCTTCCTGCACCACGGCGGCGATCAATTCGGTTCGCATACCGAGCCATTCGGGTTGATCGCTGGGAGAGCTGACCCCGCCACTCGAGGCGACCTTGAGAACGTCGGCGCCCGCGGCGATCAGCTCCCGGGTACGCCGGCGCGCCCCCTCGACGGTGTCGACCAGCGAACCGCCGATCAACGGCGTCAGGTCGAGACCGGACGGCAGGTGGAAGTCGGCGTGGCCGCAGGTCTGACTCATCATGTTGATCGCCACCAGCAGGCGCGGTCCGTCGATGAGCCCGTGGCCGACCGCGTCCCGGACTCCGGCGTCGATGCCCATCAGATCGCGCGCGGTGGTGACCCCGTTGTGCAGGGTGACCCGCAGTCGTTCGATCAGCTGGAAGTGGAGATAGGACGGCGGGTGCAACGCCAGGTCGAGCGGGGTGGCGCCGGCACCGGGGAGGCTGAAATGCACGTGACAGTCGAAGAATCCGGGGCAGATCGTGTGCCCGCCGACGTCGACCCGGACGGCGTCATCTGCCGGTGCGTCGGAAAGTGTTCCCACCCAGAGGATGTGGCCGTCCTCGATCAGCACCGCGGCGTCGGCGAGCGGTGCGTCACCCGTCCCGTCGATGAGCGTGGCGTGGTGCAGCAGCAGGCGGTTCACGCCGTCAACCTAACCCACCGGGTCTCAGTCCTTCTGGTGAACCGATTCGACCGTGTAGAGGTGCGGGTCGAAGCCGACGGCCATCTCGGCCGCGCGGCCCATGTGCTCGCGGGCCACCGGATCGGACAGCATCCGCTGGCATGCCTCCCGGCTGATCGGGCTGAGCGCGACCGAACGCCGACAACTCGGGGGTCTGCTCGCGGCGTGTGCGGAGAACCTCGAAGCCGAGTGACTCAGTGCCGCCCGGGTGGTGCGTGCACCGGCACGATCGGCAGCGCCAGCAGCGGCAGCACCGCCAGCGCCGCGAACGCGACGGGATAACCGAAGACTCCGATCAGCCCGCCGAAAACGGGGGCTGACGCGGCGGACGCCAGGTGCTGGCTGGTGTTTTGCGCGCCCAGCGCCCGCCCGCTCCAGAAGGGCCCGGCGATCTCGGCGATCGCGGTGAACGCCAAACCGTTGTCGGACACCGTGATCACCGAGGCGACCACCATGAGGGCGACGCTGACCGGAGAGCCGAGGGCGTCGCTCAGCGCGACTGCGGCCAGGATCGCCGCGGCAGCACAGGCGATCCAGCGGATCGGCCGCAACCGGTCGCCGACGCGGTCGGACACCCACCCCGCACCGATCCGGCCGCCCGCCCCGAGGATCTGGGCGAACGTGACCAGTGCGCCGGCCGACGCCGCCGACCACCCGCGCTCGGACATCAGCCACACCAGCGTGAACGTCCACACCACCGCCTGCGGCACCACCAGCAGCACCGACACGGCGTGGATCCGCCACAGCACCGCGGCGCCGCGGTACGGGTTGGCGAGGTCCTCGGCCGGCGCCTCCGCCCGTGGGGGTCGCGGTGGATCGAGTACGCCGAGCAGGCAGACGACCGCCGACGCCGCGCAGACGACGGCCGGGAACAGCAGTGCCGCCGCCACGCCGTGGCTCTGCGCGATACGCGGGATCACCAACGCGCCCAGACCGACTCCCAGCGGAACCGAGGCCTGGCGGATGCCCATCACCAGGCCGCGCTGGCGGGGTGGGAACCATCCGACCACCAGGCGTCCACTGGCGGAGTTGCTGCTCGCGGCCGCCATGCCACCCAGGAACAGCAGTGCGCCGACGGCGGGAAGGGAATCGACTGCCGCCGCGCCGAATGCGGCGGCAGCGGTGAGCGCTGAGCCGACCGTGAGGACGAAACGCTCACCGACGCGGTCGACGACATATCCCCACGCGATCAGGGTCACCACCATGCCGAAACTCGGCATGGACGACATCAGCCCGGCCAGTGCGAGATCCAGGCCGCGTTCGGTGTGCAGGGTGGGGATGAGGAACGCGGCGCCGTAGATGAAGACGTTGGCGCACATGGTGGCGGTGACACCGAGCACCAACATCGACCAGCGGCGCAGGGTACCGATCACCGGAGCGGTCATGTCCCCATGGTGGCACGGATGTCTCATATATTTGAACTGCGGTCCCACAATATGGACATCGTTGGTCAGTGCGTACCGTGACGGCGTGAGGTGGAGATCTGTTGCCGCAGTGGTCCTGATGGCAGCCGGCATCGCGGTGCCGGCACCGGTGGCGCCGGCGTCGGCCGCCGCCGTGCCCAACTGGTCGGGTCTCGACGCCCGCGCGTACACGGGGGACATCCCGGCGCCCGGCGCGCTGATCCGCGACGTCCCGTTGGCGCCCGAGCTGTCGCTGCGGGGCGCGGGCGCCGCGTACCGCCTCCTGTACGCCACGCGTGACCAGCACGACCAGCCCGCGGTCAGCACGGCCGCGGTGTTCCTGCCGCAGGGTGAGCCGCCCGCGGGCGGGTGGCCGATCGTCGCCTGGGCGCACGGCACCGTGGGTCTCGGGGACGACTGCACGCCGTCGGCGCTGCCGCGCAGCCGACGCGACGACGACTACCTGACCCACTGGCTCGACGAGGGCTACGCCGTCGTGGCCACCGACTACACCGGGCTCGGCACGCCCGGTTTGATGAGCTACCTCAACAGCGTGGCCACCGCCCGCTCCGTGATCGACTCCGTGGTGGCCGCACACGGCCTGAGCGTGCCGCTGTCGCCCCGGTGGGCGATCGTCGGACAGTCCCAGGGCGGCGGCGCGGCGGTGAGCAGCGCGCGCTACGCGACGGAGTTCAGCCGGGGAAGTGGCCTGGACTACCGCGGCGTGGTCGCCACCGGGACGCCGGCCAACATCGAACAGGTCGTCAAGCGGGCGGGTCCCGACATGGCCTTGCCGCCGGAGCTCGGGTCGGCCGCCAACAGCTACGCCGCCTACATCGTGGCGGGCTTGCGTGAGGCACGGCCGGATTTGAACGTCGACAGCGTGCTCAGTGCGCAGGGCCGCGAGGCGGCCGACCTGGCCGAGACGCTGTGCACGGCCGAGCTGGACGAGGCGCTCGCCGGCCGCACGCCCGCGCAGTTCTTCCGGGCGCCGCTGGTGTCGCTGCCGGACGCGGCCGAGGCACTCGACGCGTACCTGGGCACTCCGGTCAGCGGCTACGACCGGCCGCTGTTCCTCGGCGTGGGCCTGCGTGACCGCGACGTGCCGCCGAGTTCCACGCTGAGCCTCTACGACCAGCTGACCGCCAACGGCCAGGACGTGACGTTGCGCGTCTACCCCGATCAGGATCACAGCGGGACGGTGCTCGCGTCGCTGCCCGACTCCACCCCGTTCCTGCGGACGGCGCTTGCCGGGGGCGCGGGCGGCTGACACTAGGCTGGCGGGCATGCGTCTTGGTCGAATCGCCAGCCCCGACGGGGTCGCCTTCGTCAGCGTGGAGGGCGATCCCGACGGCCCCGACGCGGTGGTCCGGGAGATCGCCGAACATCCCTTCGGCACCCCCACCTTCACCGGTAGGTCGTGGCCGCTGGCCGATGTGCGGCTGCTCGCGCCGATCCTCGCCAGCAAGGTGGTGTGCATCGGCAAGAACTACGCCGCGCACATCGAGGAGATGGGCGGCGGTCATTTCCCCGATCCTGTGATCTTCCTCAAACCCAACACCTCGATCATCGGGCCCAACATCCCGATCCAGTTGCCCGCCAACGCCAACCCGGTGCACTTCGAAGGTGAGCTGGCGGTGGTGATCGGCCGGCCGTGCAAGGACGTGCCTGCCGCCAGGGCGGCCGAGAACATCCTCGGCTATACGATCGCCAACGACGTCTCCGCGCGCGATCAGCAGCAGCAGGACGGGCAGTGGACCCGCGCCAAGGGGCACGACACGTTCTGCCCCGTCGGTCCGTGGATCGTCACCGATGTCGACCCGTCCGATCTCGAACTGCGCACCGAGGTCAACGGGGAGACCCGCCAGCTCAGCAGGACGTCGCTGATGCTGCACGACGTCGGTGCGATCGTCGAGTGGATCTCGGCGGTGATGACCCTGCTGCCCGGCGACCTCATCCTCACCGGCACTCCCGAGGGGGTGTCGCCGATCGACGACGGCGATACCGTCTCGATCACCGTCCAGAACATCGGGACCCTCACGAATCCTGTTGTGCGAAAAGGAAAACGATGACCGCTGCGCACGCAAGGAGCACTATGGCCGTCCGCGTCCGATTCTGTCCGTCCCCGACGGGGACCCCGCACGTCGGTCTGATCCGCACCGCGCTGTTCAACTGGGCCTACGCCCGGCACACCGGCGGCACGTTCGTGTTCCGCATCGAGGACACCGATTCCGCGCGTGACAGTGAGGAGAGCTACCTGGCGATCCTTGACGCGCTCAGCTGGCTCGGGCTCGACTACGACGAAGGGCCCGAGGTCGGGGGTCCCTATGCGCCCTACCGGCAGTCGCAACGCCGCGACCTCTACCGCGATGTGATCGATCGGCTGGTCGCGGCGGGGGAGGCCTACGAGGCGTTCTCCACCGCCGAGGAGGTCGAGGCCCGGCACCTCGCCGCGGGCCGTAATCCCAAGCTGGGGTACGACAACTTCGACCGCGACCTCACCGACGACCAGCGTGCCGCCTACCGCGCCGAGGGGCGTGACCCGGTGATCCGGCTGCGCATGCCGGACCGGGACATCACTTGGCGCGATCTGGTGCGTGGCGAGACGACCTTCGGTGCGGGGACGATCCCTGACTTCGCGCTCACCCGCGGCAACGGCGAACCGCTCTACACGCTGGTGAATCCGGTCGACGACGCATTGATGAAGATCACCCACGTCCTGCGCGGTGAGGATCTGCTCCCGTCCACACCCCGCCAGATCGCGCTGTACGAGGCGCTGATCCGCATCGGGGTGGCCGAGGCGGTGCCGGAGTTCGCGCACCTGCCCAGCGTGCTGGGAGACGGCAACAAGAAGCTGTCCAAACGCGATCCGCAGTCGAACCTGTTCCTGCACCGCGACCGCGGCTTCATCCCGGAGGGGTTGCTCAACTACCTCGCGCTGCTGGGTTGGGGCATCGCCGACGACCGGGACGTGTTCAGCCTCGAGGAGATGGTGGCGGCGTTCGACGTCGCCGACGTGAACTCCAATCCCGCGCGATTCGACCAGAAGAAGGCCGATGCGCTCAACGCCGAACACATCCGGATGCTCGACGAGGACGACTTCACCGCCCGCCTGAAGGCGTATTTCGACACCCACGGCCACGACACCGGACTCGACGAGGCGCGGTTCGCCGAGGCCGCCCGGCTGGTGCAGACCCGCATCGTCGTCCTCGGCGACGCGTGGGGGCTGCTGAAGTTCCTCGACGACGGGGCCTTCGTGCTCGACGAGAAGTCGGCGGCGAAGGAGCTCAAAGCCGATGCGGTGCAGGTGCTCGACGCCGCGCTGGCCGGCCTGGAGTCCGTCGGGCAGTGGACGACGCCCGCCATCGAAGAGGCGCTCAAGAAGACGCTGCTCGACGATCTCGAGCTCAAGCCGCGCAAGGCGTTCGGGCCGGTCCGTGTCGCCGTCACCGGCGCCTCGGTCAGCCCGCCGCTGTTCGAGTCGCTGGAGTTGCTCGGACGCGACCGCAGCCTGGCCCGGCTGCGGGCCGGCCGCGAGCATGCGGCGGCCGCTGCCCAGGCTCCGAGGCCGGCCTGAGGGGCGCGTGGCGAAAGCACGCCGAGATCTTTGGTAGTGTGCACGTCGGCGCCGG
Organism: Mycolicibacterium litorale; assembly: GCF_010731695.1. Classification (NCBI taxonomy): domain Bacteria; kingdom Bacillati; phylum Actinomycetota; class Actinomycetes; order Mycobacteriales; family Mycobacteriaceae; genus Mycobacterium; species Mycolicibacterium litorale. The sequence goes on along the minus strand of NZ_AP022586.1, from coordinate 2,487,852 downwards.
AACGATTCGCGGGGGCGATCCCCACCGCGCAAGCGCTCCGAAAAAGCCCGTGACCAGCGGTTATGGGCAGCCAATGGGGTATGGTGTAATTGGCAACACAGCTGATTCTGGTTCAGCCATTCTAGGTTCGAGTCCTGGTACCCCAGCTGCGAAGCACGTCTGCGCGAAGAGCTCCCGGGCTCTGCAGGCGATTAGGTCAGCGTTGTTCGCCTGAGCTATGCTGACCAACCGAAAGTTCTAGCCCCCGTCGTCTAGCGGCCTAGGACGCCGCCCTCTCACGGCGGTAGCGTGGGTTCGAATCCCATCGGGGGTACAAGATCACGGCGCTCGACTCCGCGGAGTCGGGCGCCGTCGGCGTTCCGGGGATCATTTCTCGACTACAGCCTGCGGGCCAGTGCGTCGGCGGCGGCCAGCAGATCGGCGGCCCACCGCGCCCCCGGGCGTCGGCCCATCCGGTCGATCGGTCCGGACACCGAGATCGCCGCCACCACCGAACCTCTGCCGTCGCGCACCGGCGCCGAGACGCTGGCCACCCCGGGCTCGCGTTCGGCCGCGCTCTGGGCCCAGCCGCGTTTGCGCACCTCGGCCAGCGTGCGTTCGGTGAACATGGCCTCGGGCAGCACCGCCTGCTGGGTGGCGGAGTCGGCGAACGCGAGCAACACCTTCGCGCCGGAGCCGGCCGTCATGGGCAGCCGGGTGCCGACCGGGACGGTATCCCGCAGTCCCGCGGGCGGTTCCAGCGCGGCGATGCAGATGCGCGCGGTGCCCTCGCGCCGGTACAGCTGCACGCTCTCGCCGGTGATCTCCCGCAGCCGGGGCAGGATCACCGCGCCTGCAGCCAGCAGTGGATCGTTGACCTGGCCGGCCAGTTCGGTCAGTGCCGGGCCCAACCGCCAACGGCCGTCGGCGTCCCGGGCCAGCAGCCGGTGCGTCTCCAGGCCCGCGGCCAACCGGTGTGCCGTCGCGCGGGGCAGCCCCGTTCGTTCGCAGAGTTCGGCCAGGGCGCAGGGGGAGTCCGCCACGGTGTGGAGTACGCCCACGGCTTTGTCCAGCACGCCGATACCGCTATCCTGTCTCACAAGGAGATACTAACGTCCCGAAATGTGAGATCGCCAGCGCTACGTCGCAGGCCGCGAGCAGAAGAATCGAGAAGGTCATGGCACAGCCCGCCAAACCGCGCACCCTGGCAGAGAAGGTGTGGGCCGACCACGTCGTCGCCCTCGGTACCGGGGAGGGCGCTGCGCGCGAACCGGATCTCATCTACATCGACCTGCACCTCGTGCACGAGGTGACCAGCCCGCAGGCGTTCGACGGTCTGCGACTGGCGAACCGGCCCGTGCGCCGTCCGGATCTCACGATCGCGACCGAGGACCACAACGTGCCGACGGTCGACATCGACAAGCCGATCGCCGACCCGGTGTCGCGCACCCAGGTGGAGACGTTGCGCCGCAACTGCGCCGAGTTCGGCATCCGGTTGCATCCGATGGGCGACGCCGAACAGGGCATCGTGCACATCATCGGTCCGCAGCTGGGGCTGACCCAGCCGGGGATGACCGTGGTGTGCGGTGACAGCCACACCTCGACCCACGGTGCGTTCGGTGCGCTGGCGATGGGGATCGGCACCTCCGAGGTCGAGCACGTGCTGGCGACGCAGACGCTGCCACTGCGACCGTTCCGGACGATGGCGGTCAACGTCGACGGCGAGCTCCCGCCCGGCGTCAGCGCGAAAGACATCATCCTCGCCGTGATCGCCAAGATCGGCACCGGCGGCGGCCAGGGCCACGTCATCGAATACCGCGGCAGCGCCATCGAATCGCTGTCGATGGAGGGCCGGATGACGATCTGCAACATGAGCATCGAGGCCGGTGCGCGCGCCGGCATGGTGGCCCCCGACGACACCACCTTCGAATTCCTGCGCGGCCGGCCGCACGCACCGACCGGCGCGGACTGGGATGCAGCAGTGGAGGCGTGGCGGCAGCTGCGCACCGATCCCGGTGCCGAGTTCGACACCGAGGTCTACCTCGACGCCGCCGAGCTGAGCCCGTTCGTCACGTGGGGGACCAACCCCGGCCAGGGTGTGCCGCTGTCGGCCTCGGTGCCCGACCCCGAGCTGATCGTCGACGAGGGTGAGCGTCAGGCGGCGGAAAAGGCGTTGACCTACATGGGTCTTGAGGCCGGCACCGCGATGCGCGACGTCTCGGTGGACACCGTGTTCGTCGGGTCGTGCACCAACGGCCGCATCGAGGATCTGCGCGTGGTCGCCGACGTGCTGCGCGGCCGCAGCGTGGCCGACGGGGTCCGGATGCTCGTGGTGCCCGGCTCGATGCGGGTTCGTGCGCAGGCCGAATCCGAAGGGCTCGACCGGATCTTCACCGAGGCCGGCGCCGAGTGGCGCCAAGCCGGTTGCTCGATGTGCCTGGGCATGAACCCCGATCAGCTCTCGCCGGGGCAGCGCTGCGCCTCGACGTCCAACCGCAACTTCGAGGGACGCCAGGGCAAAGGCGGGCGGACCCATCTGGTCTCACCGGCCGTGGCCGCCGCCACCGCCGTCCGCGGCACCCTGTCGTCACCCGCCGACCTGTCCGCCGTCCCGGCCCGCTGAAGGAGAACTCGCGATGGAAGCCTTTCGCACCCACACCGGGATCGGCGTGCCCCTGCGCCGGTCCAATGTGGACACCGACCAGATCATTCCCGCGGTCTATCTGAAGCGGGTCACTAGAACGGGTTTCGAGGACGGGTTGTTCGCCGCGTGGCGTAACGATCCCTCGTTCGTGCTCAATCTCCCGCCATTCGACAAGGGTTCGGTTCTGGTTGCCGGACCGGATTTCGGAACCGGATCCTCGCGCGAACATGCCGTCTGGGCGCTCATGGACTTCGGCTTCCGGGTCGTCATCTCGTCCCGGTTCGCCGATATCTTCCGCGGGAATGCGGGCAAGGCCGGCCTGTTGGCCGCCGAAGTGAATCAAAATGATGTCGAACTCCTGTGGAAGCTGATCGAGCAGAATCCCGGGCTGGAAATCACTGTCAATCTTCAAGATCGGAACGTCATCGCCGGAACGGTCGTGGTGCCGTTCACGATTGACGATTACACCGCGTGGCGACTGCTCGAGGGACTCGACGATATAGGCCTTACGCTGCGGAAACTCGATGCGATCGAGGATTACGAGCAACGCAGGCCGAGCTGGAAGCCGCGCACTCTGCCGGTCTGATCGAGGGCGTTGCGGCACCCGAATTCGCCGCCTTGACAGCCGTTCCCCGGCGCCCCGACAGGACGTCAAGGGACCCAAGCGGATTGCGGAAAAGTTCGCCAGCACCCGCCGAAACTGCGCGTGGCTCTTGGAAATCAGTGGTCAGTGGGTTTACCGTGTCCACTAGTCGGTCCAAGTAGGGCCACTGGTTCTCGGAGGTTTTGCATGAACAAAGCGGAGCTTATCGACGCACTGACAACCAAAATGGGCACCGACCGTCGGCAAGCCACCGCCGCGGTCGAGAACGTCGTCGACACCATCGTGCGTGCGGTGCACAAGGGCGACAGCGTGACCATCACCGGTTTCGGCGTCTTCGAACAGCGTCGGCGCGCGGCACGTGTCGCACGTAACCCGCGCACGGGCGAGACGGTGAAGGTCAAGCCGACCTCGGTGCCCGCGTTCCGTCCCGGCGCACAGTTCAAGGCGATCGTCTCCGGCTCGCAGAAGCTCGCGTCCGAAGGCCCCGCCGTCAAGCGTGGCGTCGCGGCCGCACCGGCCAAGCGTGCCGCGAAGAAGGCGCCCGCCAAGAAGACCGCAGCGAAGAAGACGACCGCCGCCGCCAAGAAGTCGGCGCCGGCGAAGAAGTCGACTGCCGCGGCGAAGAAGACGGCGCCGGCCAAGAAGTCGACCGCCGCCAAGAAGACGACCGCGACGGCGGCTGCCAAGAAGTCGGCACCGGCCAAGAAGTCGACTGCCGCGGCGAAGAAGACGGCTCCGGCCAAGAAGGCCGCCACCAAGGCTCCGGCCAAGAAGGCCGCGGCCAAGGCGCCGGCCAAGAAGGCCAGCACCACCGCCGCCAAGAAGACGGCCAGCAAGGCTCCGGCCCGCAAGGCGCCGGCCAAGAAGGGCCGCAAGTAATTCCCTGAATGACGCGAACCGCCGCGGGTCCTGTCGACCCGCGGCGGTTTCGGCTCTACTTCCTGCCCAGCGGGCTGCCGATGTGGTCGGCGGCGACCAGCCGACCGCCGGCCAGCGACATCACCCAGGTGCTGCCCTTGCGGTTGCGGGACTTGTCCGGACGGACACCGTCGCGGTCGCACCACCACTCGATCAGGTGGGGAATGACCTTGCCCTGAGAGCAGATCACGGGTGTGTGCCCCGCGTCGCCCTCCTCGGCGACGATCTCCAGCAGCCGCCGCCGCGCCGCCTTCTTGTCCTCGGCGTAGGCCTCCTCGGTCAGCTCCGGCTCCGAATGCACGGTCTCGCCGAGTTCATCGGCCAGCGGCTCGACCGTCTGCTCGCACCGAGTCCGGTCCGCCGCGTAGATCCGGTCGGCCCCGAACGCCAGGAGCTGGCCCACCAACGACTCCGCCTGCGCCCGACCGTGCTTGTCCAACGGCCGTTTGCGGTCGTCGCCCCGGTACCGGGATTTGCTTCCCGCCGTGGCATGCCGCACGACGAGGACCGTCCGGGTGTCCGGGGGCACCTTGGCGAACCGGCGCAGCACCTTCCGGTCATGGGGATAGCCCAGGCGCCCGATCGCCTCCCGCACGGGCAGCCAGACCAGTTCGTCGACTTCGTCGTTGGGGGCGAAGCACCCGTCGACCGCGCGGGCCGCCCAGTAACGGACCTTCTTGGTGCCCTGCTCGATCGGGTAACCCACCGACGCCAGCCGCCGGCCGAGCACACACGAGTACCCGGTCTCCTCGAGCACCTCGCGGACGGCCGTCACGGGTTCGGTCTCCCCGGGGTCCACCTTCCCCTTGGGCAGTGACCAGTCGTCGTAGCGGGGGCGGTGGATGACCGCGACCTCGGGTGCGGACGCATCCATGCCGGGCCGCCACAGCACCGCACCGGCCGCCAGGACGGTCTTGGCAGGCGTGACAACGGCATTCGCCGACTTGACCTTCGACACCTCAACTCCTGCAGATCAGTGTGCGGGGCCCGGTGAGGCGCCCGTGGTCGTCACGGGTGGCGATGGCGGTGCATCAGCGACACCTGGTGGTCGCGGACGGTCTCACCCTCGTGCGGCAGGGCGGTCCAGTGCCCGTCCTGACCCAGTTCCCAGCACCGCGTCGCCGGATCCAGAGCCGATTCGAAGACGTCGTTGAGTTGTCCGGTCAGCCGCGGATCCTTCACCTGCGCCATCACCTCGACACGGCGGTCGAGGTTGCGGTGCATCATGTCCGCGCTGCCGATCCAGTATTCGTCGATGGCGCGGAAGTGGATGATCCGCGAGTGCTCGAGGAACCGGCCGAGGATCGAGCGCACCACGATGTTGTCGGAGAACCCCGGGACGCCGGGTCGCAGCGCGCAGATGCCGCGCACGACCACCTCGACGCGGACACCGGCCTGCGAGGCGCGGTAGAGCGCATCGATGACCTGTTCGTCGACCAACGCGTTGGCCTTCAGCCGGATCCGGCCTTCGGCGCCGTCGCGGGCGGCCGCCACCTCGCGCTCGATGCGCTCGATGATGCCCTTGCGCACGCCGTGCGGCGCCACCAGGAGGTTGCGGTAGGACACCTTGCGGGAGTATCCGGTCAGCGAGTTGAACAGATCGGTCAGGTCGGCGCCGATGTCCGGCGCGGCGGTGAGCAGACCGACGTCCTCGTACAGGCGCGCGGTCTTCGGGTTGTAGTTGCCGGTCCCGATGTGGCAGTAGCGCCGGATCATCGACCCTTCACGGCGGACGACGAGCGCGGTCTTGCAGTGCGTCTTGAGCCCGATCAGACCGTAGACCACGTGGACGCCCGCCTGCTCCAGCGCGCGCGCCCATTTGATGTTGGCCTGTTCGTCGAAGCGGGCCTTGATCTCGACGAGCGCCACGACCTGTTTGCCTGCTTCCGCGGCGTCGATGAGCGCGTTGACGATCGGGGAGTCGCCGGAGGTGCGGTAGAGGGTCTGCTTGATGGCGAGCACGTTCGGATCGGCCGCGGCCTGCTCGATGAAGCGCTGCACGGTCGTGGAGAACGAATCGTAGGGGTGGTGCACCAGCACGTCACCGTCGCGCAGCGTCGAGAAGATGCTTTTCGGAGTCTCGCGTTCGCCGAAAGCCGGTGGGGTGGCGGGGACGAACGGCCGGTCCTTGAGTGCCGGCCGGTCGACGGCGTAGATCTGCCACAGCGCCGAGAGGTCGAGCAGGCCGGGCACCTCGACCACGTCGCTCGGGTCGACGTCGAGTTCGCGCAGCAGCAGTTCGAGCATGCTCTCGGTCATGTCGTCGGAGACCTCGAGGCGCACCGGGGAGCCGAACCGCCTGCGCGCCAGTTCACGTTCGAGCGCCTGCAGCAGGTCTTCGTCGCGATCCTCCTCGACTTCGAAGTCCGCGTTGCGGGTGATCCGGAAGGCGTGGTGCTCGACGATCTCCAGACCGGGGAACAACACCGGCAGGAACGCCGCGATCAGTTCCTCCATCGGCAGGAACCGCACCACCTCACCGGTGCTGCCGCGCACGCCGAGCCGGACGAACCGGTCGACGTTGTCGGGCACCTTGATTCGGGCGAAGTGCTGTCCGCCGTCCTCGGGCTGCCGCACGGTGATCGCGAGGTTCAGCGACAGGCCGCTGACGAACGGGAACGGGTGCGCCGGGTCCACCGCCAGCGGGGTCAGCACCGGGAACACCTGCTCGTGGAAGTACGTCGACAACTGGCTGCGCTCGCTCTCGTCGAGCTCCGACCACGTGACGATGACGATGCCCTCGTCGGCCAGCGACGGGCGCACCGCGTCGAGGAACACCCGCGCGTGGCGCGACGCGATCTGCTGGGTGCGCTCGCTGATCCGGCGCAACTGCTCACGCGGCGACAGACCGTCTGCCGACCGGACCGACAGCCCCATCTCGTCGCGCCGTTTGAGGCCGGCGACGCGCACCATGTAGAACTCGTCGAGGTTCGACGCGAAGATCGCGAGGAACTTCGCCCGCTCGAGCAGCGGCAGGGACGGATCGGCCGCCAGCGCCAGCACCCGCGCGTTGAAGTCCAGCCAGCTCAGTTCGCGGTTGAGGTACCGGTCTTCCGGCAGGGCGTTGTCGATCGCCGGCGACGTCGCGGCGGGCGGTGCCTCCGGGGTGGAGTCACCTGTCGTCCGCTCACTGCTGTCCGTACGGATCCCGGCCTCGGCTTCGGTCATGAAATCGATCCTCCCTCATGGCGGCGGCGTCCTGCCACCGCGTACGCGAGATGTTCACCTTCGGACGCCGATGGCGCGTGCCGTCTGCGGACCCACTCCGAGACCACGCGCGGTCTCCAGGTCGTCGGGGGTGTCGATGTCACATCGCAGACCGGGCCATGGCGCGGTCAGCTCGACGGCGCCCGAACGGCGGTGCTGCTGCGCGGAATCCGGGCCGAACCGCGGGTCGAGGGGGACGCCGAACGCGAACAGCGCCGATGTGCCGGTGCCGTGCCGGTCACCGACGAAGCTGCGGGGGTGCAGCCGGGCCGCGGCGATCGCCTCGCTGAGTTCCCGCGACTGCAACGCGGGCAGATCACCTTGCAGCGCAACCACATTCGGGGTCATCTCACGCAGCACCGCTTCGGCGGCGCCGATCGCGTTGTTGAGCGGGTCCGGGTGGCCGGCCGGGGTGGGGTCGGTGAGCACCTGTGCACCCAGTGCGCGTGCCGCGTCGGCGGCGACGGGGTCGGGGGTGACGACGATGACCGGGGCGACCGCGACCGCCGCCGTGATCGTGTCGACCAGCATCGCGAGGACCACCGTCTCGCGGGTGTGCGGGTCGAAGACCGGCGCCAGCCTCGTCTTGGCGGCACCCAGGCGTTTGACGGCGATGACCACCGCCGCGTCCGCGCGCATGCCGGGCGGGGCGGCGCCGTTGCTTGTCGAGCCGCGCATGGCGCCATCCTGCCAGCACCCCGGCTGATCACTCGACGCCGCCGGACCGGGGCGCGCTGCGCGCTAGGGTGAACCCGTGGTGACGGCGGCGGTGATGGGTTCCGGTGCGTGGGGGACGGCGACGGCCAAAGTGCTCGCTGACGCGGGTAACTCGGTGACGCTATGGGCGCGCCGGCCCGAGATCGCCGAGGAGATCAACGACACCCACCGCAACAGCGGCTATCTCGCCGACGTCGATCTGCCCAAGACGATCCACGCCACCGCCGACCCCGCCGAGGCGCTCGCCGGTGCGTGCACGGTCGTGCTCGGGGTGCCCGCCCAGAGTCTCCGGACCAACCTGGGGCAGTGGAAGGGCCTCATCGGCGACGACGTCACGCTGGTGAGCCTGGCCAAGGGCATCGAGCTCGACACGCTCATGCGGATGAGTCAGGTCATCACCCAGGTGACCGGCGTCGACGCGGCCCGTGTCGCGGTGGTGACCGGACCGAACCTCGCCCATGAGATCGCCGACGAACAGCCCGCCGCGACCGTGGTCGCCTGCAGCGACAGCGGGCGCGCGGTCGCCCTGCAACGCGCGCTGGCCACCGGCTACCTGCGGCCCTACACCAACGCCGACGTGGTCGGCGCCGAGATCGGCGGGGCGTGCAAGAACGTCATCGCGCTGGCGTGCGGGATGGCCGTCGGCGTGGGCCTGGGGGAGAACACGGTCGCGGCGATCATCACCCGGGGGCTCGCCGAGATCATGCGGCTGGGAATCGCGCTGGGCGCCAAACCCGCGACGTTGGCCGGGCTGGCCGGCGTCGGCGACCTCGTGGCCACGTGCACGTCGATGAAGTCGCGCAACCGGACGTTCGGCGAGCGGTTGGGACGCGGCGGCACCATGGAGTCGGCGCTGCAGGCCGCCGGCGGACACGTGGCCGAGGGCGTGACGTCGTGTCAGTCGGTGCTGGCGCTGGCCGCCAGCTACGACGTCGAGATGCCGCTCACCGACGCCGTCAATCGCGTGTGTCACAAGGGCCTGTCCGTCGACGAAGCCGTCGTCCTGCTGCTGGGCCGCAGCACCAAACCGGAGTGACGCCCATGGACGGCACCTACGGCGATTCCACTCGTAGCGTCAAAGCCGTTGGCGCCGAGGCAGTTCCAGGGCAGCCCGTGGCCACGCCGCCGGTTCCGGTCTCGGCCTACCACCTGTCGCCGGACGAAGCGCAACCGCTCGACACCTACGGGCGCAGCTCGAATCCGACCTGGCGGCGGCTGGAAGCGGCGCTGGCCGAACTGGAAGGTGCGTCCGCCGCCCTGGCCTTCGGCTCCGGGATGGCCGCGATCACCTCGGCGCTACGTGTCCTGACCGGGCCCGGCAAACGACTCGTGGTCCCCGCCGACGGTTACTACCAGGTGCGCCGCTACGCCGCGGAATACCTTGCCCCGCAAGGGGTCACCGTGGTCGAGGTCGGGGCTGCCGAGATGTGCGCGGCGGCGCACGACGCCGACGTGGTCCTCGCGGAGACGCCCGCCAACCCGGGGCTCGACGTGGTCGATCTGCACCGGCTGGCGATGACCTGCCGCGGCCGCGGCGCCGCCCTCGTCGTCGACAACACCACGGCCACCCCACTCGGCCAGCAACCGCTGTCGCTGGGCGCGGACCTGGTGGTGGCCAGCGCCACCAAGGCGCTCTCCGGCCACAGCGATCTCATCGCCGGCTACGTCGCGGGCAGCCAGCCCGAACTGATGGCCGCGCTCGAACGCGACCGTCTGCTGGCCGGCCCGATCCTCGGCCCCTTCGAAGCGTGGCTGGTGCTGCGCAGCCTGGGCAGTGCCGGCCTGCGATTCGAACGCCAATGTCAGAACGCCCAGGCGGTCGCGATGCTGATGCGCGGTCATCCCGCCGTGCGCAGCGTGCGCTATCCCGGCCTGCCCGGTGATCCCGCGCACGCCGTGGCCTCGCGACAGATGAAGCGGTACGGCGGGCTGGTGTCGGTGGAGCTGGCCGACGCCGCGGCCGTGCACAGACTCGTCGAGCGCAGCGCACTGCTGGTCGCCTCGACCAGCTTCGGCGGCATCCACACCTCGATCGACCGTCGCGCCCGGTGGGGCGATCCGGTGTCCGACGGATTCGCCCGGCTGTCCATGGGCATCGAGGACACCGACGACCTGATCGCCGACCTCAGCGCCGCCCTCGACTGATATCGAATCGTGCCGGGCGCGGCCGGGACGGTAGCCTCTGCAGACTGTGATCGCCCGCAACCAGCGCACCCGCGTTGCCGTCGTCTACGGCGGGCGCAGCTCCGAGCACGCCATTTCCTGCGTCTCCGCGGGCAGCATCCTGCGCAATCTCGACCCGGACCGCTTCGACGTGGTCGCCGTCGGCATCACCCCGGACGGTTCCTGGGTGCTCACCGACGCCAGCCCGGACACCCTGGCCATCACCGACGGGCGGCTGCCCGAGGTGAGCGCGGCCTCCGGAACGGCGCTCGCGCTGCCGGCCGACCCCGGCCGCCGGGGTGAGCTCGTGTCGCTGAGCCCGGCGGCGGCAGGGGAGGTGCTCGCGGCCGTCGACGTGGTGTTCCCGGTACTGCACGGACCCTACGGCGAGGACGGCACGATCCAGGGTCTCCTGGAACTCGCCGGGGTGCCCTACGTCGGCGCCGGCGTCCTGGCCAGCGCCGCGGGGATGGACAAGGAGTTCACGAAGAAGCTGCTGCTCGCCGAGGGCCTTCCGGTGGGTGACCACGTGGTGCTGCGCCCCGGGCGCGCCGACATGACACTCGACGAACGGGAGCGCCTCGGTCTGCCCGTCTTCGTCAAACCCGCCCGCGGCGGATCGTCGATCGGGGTCAGCCGGGTCGCGGACTGGACCGAGCTGCCCGCCGCGATCGACCTGGCCCGCAGGCACGACCCCAAGGTGATCGTCGAGGCCGGCATACCGGGCCGCGAGCTCGAGTGCGGCGTCCTGGAGTACCCCGACGGCCGTCTCGAGGCCAGCACGGTCGGCGAGATCCGGGTCGCCGGGGTGCGCGGCCGCGAGGACGGGTTCTACGACTTCGCGACGAAATACCTCGACGACGGCGCCGAACTCGACGTGCCGGCGAAAGTCGAGGACGAGGTCGCCGACGAGATCCGCAGGCTGGCCATCCGGGCGTTCCGCGCGATCGACTGCCAGGGCCTGGCCCGCGTCGACTTCTTCCTCACCGACGACGGACCCGTCGTCAACGAGATCAACACCATGCCCGGATTCACCACGATCTCGATGTATCCGCGGATGTGGGCGGCCAGCGGCGTCGACTATCCCACCTTGCTCGCGGCGATGGTGGACACGGCCGTGGCCCGCGGGACGGGTCTGCGCTAGCGCGGCGGCCCGGGCGTGACGGGCCGGGCGGGCATCGTCTCGGTCAGCACGCGGGAGATCAGCTGGATCGGTGTCGGACCGGAATCCTGGGGCAGGGTGAGCGCCACGTACACCGGGCGGTCCACGGCATACCAGGTGCTGCGGGTCTGCTGGGGCTCCTGTCTGCTGCCCGGTGCGGCCTCTTCTCCGACCCGGAACCACTGCACCGCGTCGACCATCTGGATCGGGACGCCCACCACGAAGTCGACCGGGCGGTCCAGCCCGCAGCGCAGGATGATCGCCTCGGTGTCCGGACCGGCCTGCCAGGCCGCGGTGCCGACCGGCGTCGGTTCGGCCGTCGGGGCGCGCCGGAAGTCGCCGAGGACCTCGGGCAGCCTGCCGAGCAGGGCCTGACACTCCGGGCTGTCGGCGCGCGGGGCAGGCACCGCCGCGATCGCGACGGGCTGCTGTTCGGGACGGCCCTGCCGGACGGCCGCGATGCCGAGGACGACCACGAGCGCCGCGACAGCCACCAGGATGGCCGCGATCATCAACGCCCGCGGCGGGCCGTCTCGGGCTGCTCGTTGCGGATCCTCGGAGGTCACCCGAACAAGCCTATGGGTGCGCCCCGTCGGCGATCGGGCAGGTCAGCGTCCGGGTGATCCCGTCGACCTTCTGCACGCTCGGGACGATGCCCGAGCGCAGGTCGTCGAGGTTGTCGGCGCCCACCCGCACCACCACGTCGTAGGGACCGGTGACGTACTCCGCGGACCGCACACCGGGCAGTTCGGCCAGCCGGGCCGCCACGACCTCCGCGCGGCCGACCTCGGTCTGGATCAGCATGAAAGCCTCGACCACCCGTGTTCGCCTCCGTCCCGCCCCATAGAATCCGGGGATCCAAACGTACCGCAGGTGGAGCCGGTGCTGCGCGTCGTGACGGCGGCCGGGTGGAGGTGACATGGCCCCGTTCGACCCGGCCGAGAGCATGGCCGACGTCGGTGAATTCGCCGTGATCGATGCGCTCGTGCACGGGCGTGTGCAACCGCCGTGGGTGCTGATCGGCCCCGGGGACGACGCCGCCGTGCTGTCGAGTAGTGACGGCCGGACCGTGGTCTCGACCGACATGCTGGTCGAGGACAGGCACTTTCGGCTCGACTGGTCGACACCGCATGACATCGGCCGCAAGGCCATCGCGCAGAACGCCGCCGACGTGGAGGCGATGGGCGCGGCGGCGACCGCCTTCGTGGTCGCGTTCGGCGCGCCGGCGGACACCCCGGCCGCCTCGGCGCTGCAGCTCAGCGACGGTATGTGGCACGAGGCGGCCGCGATGGGCGCGGGCATCGTCGGCGGCGACCTGGTCAGCGCCCCGCAGTGGGTGATCTCGGTGACCGTGCTGGGCGACCTCGGCGGCCGCGCGCCGGTGCGCAGAGACGGCGCCCGCCCCGGCGACGTCATCGCGGTCGCCGGTGAGCTGGGCCGGTCGCCGGCCGGATATGCGTTGTGGCGCAATGACATACGTGACTTCGAGGCGCTGCGCCGCAGGCATCTCGTCCCGGCGCCGCCCTACGGGCAGGGCCGCGTCGCCGCGGATGGCGGTGCGACCGCCATGACCGACGTCTCCGACGGGCTGCTGGCCGATCTCGGACACATCGCGGATGCGTCGGGGTGCCGGATCGACGTGGACCGGGCGTCGCTGGGCGCCGACCATGCCGCGGTGGCGGACGCGGCGGCCGCGGTCGGCGGCGATGCGTGGGAGTTCGTGCTCTCCGGCGGGGAGGACCATGCGCTGGTCGCGACGTTCCCCGGCGCGCCACCGGCCGGGTGGCGGGTGATCGGCCGGGTGGCCGCCGGTCCGCCGGAGGTGCTGGTGGACGGCGACACCTGGCGCGGAAACCGGGGCTGGCAGTCGTTCTGACGAACACCGCACGCTAGGTTGGCTTTTCGTGACCGCACGTGCACTCTCCGAACTCGTCGACCAGGGCTGGGCGCAGGCGCTGGAGCCCGTGCGGGAGCAGGTGACGCAGATGGGGGAGTTCCTGAGGGCCGAACTCGCCGCCGGTCACCGCTACCTGCCCGCCGGAGCGAACGTGTTGCGCGCGTTCTCGTTCCCCTTCGACCGGGTCCGGGTGCTGATCGTGGGCCAGGATCCGTATCCGACACCCGGCCACGCCGTCGGCCTGAGCTTCTCGGTGGCCCCCGATGTGCGTCCGCTCCCGCGCAGCCTGTCCAACATCTTCACCGAGTACACCGCCGACCTCGGTTACCCCCAACCGAGTACCGGCGACCTGACGCCGTGGGCGGAGCGCGGTGTGCTGCTGCTCAACAGGGTGCTGACGGTGCGACCCGGGACCCCGGCATCGCACCGGGGCAAGGGCTGGGAGGCGGTGACCGAATGCGCGATCAGGGCGCTGGTGGCCAGGGAGCAGCCGATGGTGGCCGTGCTGTGGGGCCGCGACGCCGCGACACTCAAGCCGATGCTGACCGGCGAGGCGTGCATGGCGATCGAGTCGCCGCACCCGTCCCCGCTGTCGGCGTCGCGCGGCTTCTTCGGATCACGACCGTTCAGCCGGGCCAACGAGTTGCTGGCGCAGATGGGCGCCGAACCGATCGACTGGCGGCTGCCGTAGGACGCGGTCTGTCAGGGAATGCCCGGGATCGGCGGCGGCGACGGGATCGCCGGCGGCGACGGGATCGCGGGAGGCGAGGGGATCGCCGGAGGCGACGGAATGGCATGCGGCGACGGGATCTCCACGGTGCCGTCACCCGGGGCGGTCGTCTCCGGCGCCGTCGTTCCGGGCGCGGTCGTCTCGGCGGGCGGGCTGACCGTCACCGACGTCGTCTCGGTGACGGTCGTCTCCGTGGTGGTCGTCGTCTCGGTGCCGGACGTCTCACCGCCGTCGCCGGAGTCGCCGCCGCATGCGGTGACGAGCACACCGACGGCGACCGCCGCGGTGGCGGCGAACAGGGCAGACCTACTCTTCTCGCGGGAGGACATGCCGCCGGGCTACCCGGGCGGGGCCGGGCTCAACCAGGGACGGTCAGCCGCGAGAGACCTTGCCGGCCTTGAGGCAGGAGGTGCACACGTTGACGCGCTTCTTGTTTCCACCCGGGTGGGTCACGGCGCGCACGGGCTGGATGTTCGGATTCCACCGACGGCTGGTCCGGCGATGGGAGTGCGACACCGACTTGCCGAAGCCGGGGCCCTTTCCGCAGACATCGCACACGGCAGCCATATCTAGAACTCCTTGAATCAGTACGTGGGGTCCGGGTCGCTGGGCCGCGGCGAGCGCGGATTGACCCGACAACCTGATCAGGATACCGGCCGGGCGGGTCATCACCAAAACCGCCCGCGGGCGGCACCGTCCCGCCATCCACAGGCCGGCTCGGCGCCGAGGCGGTGTCCGACGAGGTCGATAGGCTGGCGCGCACGACCGGGGTGCGGCGCAGGAGGTGAGATGGCGGCTGGGGGACTCGACGCGGCGTTGCTGCGCGCCTGGGCGCATGCGGCGGTCGAGGACCTGATGTCGCACACCGACGAGATCAACGGGCTGAACGTGTTCCCGGTGCCCGATGGCGACACCGGCACCAACATGCTGTTCACCATGCGTTCGGCCTGGTCGCAGGCGCAGAACTGCCCCGGTGACGTCGTCGAGGTGTCGGCGGCGCTGGCGGGCGGGGCGCTGCACGGCGCACGGGGCAACTCCGGGGTGATCCTGTCCCAGATCCTGCGGGCCCTCGCCGAGACCACGGCGGGCGCCGCCGCGGGCCGCGGCGGGGCGCTGGCCGAGGTGGACGGCGCACTGTTCGCCGCGGCCCTTCGCCACGGTGTCGACCTGGTCCACGCCGCACTCGACACCCAGCCGGGCACGATCGTGTCGGTGCTGGCGGCCGCCGGCGAAGCGGCCGAGGCCGCCGCGGCCGGCTCATGTCCGTTGGCCGACGTGGTCGCCGCGGCCTCCGACGCCGCGGCGGTCGCCCTGGACCGCACGCCCGAACAACTCGCCGTGTTGGCCGACGCCGGTGTCGTCGACGCGGGTGGCCGTGGCCTGCTCGTTCTGCTCGACGCCTTGACCCGCGCGCTGACCGGTCGCGTCCCCGAACGCGCGGCCTATCGAGCCGCGGCGCAGGCTGCGCCGGCATCTACCTCCTCCGCCCCGCAGTTCGAGGTCATGTACCTGCTGGGTGGCTGCGGTTCCGACGATGTGGAGCAACTGCGCCGACGGCTCGAACGCCTCGGCGACTCGATCGTGATCGCGGCGGCAGGCGGCTCCGGTACGGCGGGTCAGTATTCGGTGCACGTCCACTCCGACGATGCCGGTGCCGCCGTCGAGGCCGGCCTGGCGGTCGGTGTCCCCAGCCGCATCCAGATCACCGCGCTCGCCGGGACCGCCACCGCCCGCCCGCAAGGCAGCTGGAGCCGGGAACGCGCCGTGCTCGCGGTCGTCGACGGGTCCGGTGCAGCCGAGCTGTTCACCGGGGAAGGTGCGCACGTGCTGCGGCCGGAACCGGACGAGCCGGTAACCGCCAAACACCTGCTGCGCGCGCTGGTCGACACCGGGGCCGGCCAGGTGATGGTGCTGCCGAACGGATACGTGGCCGCGGAGGAACTCGTCGCCGGGTGTACCGCCGCGATCGGCTGGGGCATCGACGTGGTGCCGGTCCCCGCCGGGTCGATGGTGCAGGGGCTGGCGGCGCTGGCCGTGCACGACCCGGCGCGCCAGGCCGTGGACGACGGCTACACCATGGCCCGCGCCGCTGCCTCCGCGCGGCACGGCGCCGTGCGCGTCGCCACCGAGGAGGCGCTGACGTGGGCGGGGGCCTGCAGCCCCGGCGACGGGCTCGGGATCTCGGGGGACGAGGTGCTCATCGTCGGGCCGGACGTGACCGCCGCGGCGGCCGGACTGATCGACCTGCTGCTGCTGTCAGGTGGCGAACTGATCACCGTGCTCACCGGAGACGGCGTCGACGGGGCGATCGGCGATGAGTTGCGTGAGCACGTGCACCGCCGTCACCTCGGCGCCGAACTGGTCACGTATCACACCGGCCACCGCGGGGACGCGCTACTGATCGGAGTCGAGTGACATGGCCACCCTGACCGATCGGCTCGACTTCGTCATCGGCGGCAAGTCCGCGGCGGCGCTGGAGGAGCACTTCGGCATCCGGACCGTCAACGATCTGCTGCGGCACTATCCGCGCAAGTACAGCGACGGGATGAGCGTGCGTGGCGAGGGGGAGAGCCTCGACCTCGAGGAAGGTGAGCACGTCACGTTCGTCGACGTCATCACCGACACCAAGCCGGGACAGATGAAACCGCAGCCCGGTAAGCGGCCACGGAAGTATCTGCGGGTCACCCTGGGCGAGCGCAAGCCGGTGGTGACCGCGACGTTCTTCAACGCCGACTGGATGATCGACAAGCTGCCCGTCGGCACCCGGTTGATGCTCTCCGGTGAGGTCAAGTACTTCCGCAACACCCTGCAGCTGAGTCATCCGGCGTTCCTCGTCCTCGAGTCGCCGGTGGGCAAGACCATCGGCACGAAATCGCTGAAGACCATCGCGGCGTCGTCGGGCGCCACCGGTGAGGATCTGCTCGCCGCGTTCGAACGCGACTTCTTCCCGATCTATCCCGCCAGCGCGAAGGTGCAGAGCTGGGACATCTACGCGTGTGTGCGCCAGGTTCTCGACGTCCTGGACCCCGTCCCCGAGACGTTGCCGGAATCCTTTCTGCGTGAACACGATCTGATCTCCCAGGACGCCGCGCTGCGCGCCATCCACCTCGCCGAGAACGAGGTCGAGCGCGAGCGGGCGCGGGAGCGGTTGACCTTCGACGAGGCGGTCGGGCTGCAGTGGGGGCTGGTGGGGCGGCGCTACGGCGAGTTGACCGAGGCCGGCCCGCCGGCACCGCTGCGCGAGGACGGACTGGTCGCCGCGATGCAGGAGCGGTTGCCGTTCGAGCTCACCAACGGTCAGCGTGAGGTGCTCGCCGTCCTGTCGGCCGAATTGACCGGCACCCGCCCGATGAACCGCATGCTGCAGGGGGAGGTGGGGTCGGGTAAAACGGTCATCTCGGTGCTGGCGATGCTGCAGATGGTCGACGCCGGATACCAGTGTGCGATGCTCGCGCCGACCGAAGTCCTTGCCGCACAACATGAACGGTCGATGCGGCAGATCCTCGGACCGCTGGCGATGGCCGGTCAGCTGGGGGGTGCGGAGTCAGCGACGCGGATCGCGCTGCTGACCGGTTCGATGACTCCGCAGCAGAAGCGCCAGGTGCGCAACGAGGTCGCCACCGGGCAGGCGGGGATCGTGATCGGCACGCACGCGCTGCTGCAGGACGCCGTCGAGTTCGACAACCTCGGCATGGTGGTGGTCGACGAACAGCACCGGTTCGGTGTCGAACAGCGAGATCGTCTGCGCGCCAAGGCACGTGGCGGTGTCACCCCCCACCTGCTGGTGATGACCGCCACGCCGATACCGCGCACCGTCGCGCTGACGATCTACGGCGACCTCGAGACCTCCACGCTGCGGGAGCTGCCGCGCGGTCGGCAACCCATCGCCAGCAACACGATCTTCATCAGCGAGCACCCGACGTGGCTGGACCGGGCGTGGGCACGCATCGTCGAGGAGGTGCGCGCCGGCAGGCAGGCCTATGTGGTGGCCTCGCGCATCGACGAGAGCGACACACCGCAGAAGGAGGAGCAGGGCCCGCCGCCGGTCACGGTCCTCGCCCTCTACGACCGGCTGCGCGCCGGCCCGCTGGCCGGGCTGCGGGTCGGGCTGATGCACGGCCGGCTGTCGGCGGACGAGAAGGACGCGGTGATGACGGCCTTCCGCGCCGGGGAGATCGACGTGCTGGTGTGCACGACGGTCATCGAGGTCGGCGTGGACGTGCCGAACGCGACGGTGATGGTGGTGATGGACGCCGACCGGTTCGGCATCAGCCAGCTCCACCAGCTGCGGGGCCGCATCGGCCGAGGCAGCCACCCGAGCCTGTGCCTGCTGGCCACCCGGTTGCCGGAGAGTTCGAAGGCCGGGGTGCGGCTCAAGGCGGTGGCCGGAACGCTCGACGGCTTCGCACTGGCCGACCTGGACCTCCGCGAGCGCCGCGAGGGCGACGTGCTCGGGTTGCACCAGTCCGGGACCCTCAACTCGCTGCGTTTCCTGTCGCTGTCCGAGCACCTCGAGGTCATCCTCGCCGCCCGTGAGCTCTGCGAGGATCTCTACGAGAAGGAACCCCGCCACCCTGGAATGGCACTGCTGGCAGCGCAGTTCGTCGAGACCGACCGCGTCGAGTATCTGGAGAAGGCGTGAGCCGGACGAAGTCGCTGTGGCTGGTGCTGGCCGCGGTGCTCGCGGTGATCGTCTCCTATCAGACCGTCGCCTCGACGGCCGACCGGTCGGGGCAGTTCGTCGCCGACGCCGACGTGCCCACCGTCGCACCGGGTGCCGACGTCCTCGCCGGAGTAGCGGTCGTGCCGGAGCGGATGCGCGGCCATGACTACCGGCGGGCGGCCTTCGGCGAGGCCTGGACCGACGACAACGACGCACCCGGCGGACACAACGGCTGCGACACCCGAAACGACATCCTCGACCGCGATCTCGTGGACAAGACCTACACATCGATCAGCCGGTGCCCCACCGCGGTCGCCACCGGGGTGCTGCACGACCCGTACACCAACGTCGTCATCTCGTTCATGCGCGGTAACCAGACCGGCGCCGCCGTGCAGATCGAGCACATCGTGCCGCTGGCGTACGCGTGGGATCAGGGCGCGCGCAACTGGTCGGAGGACATGCGGGTGCGGTTCGCCAACGACCCGGCCAATCTGCTTGCGGTGCAGGGCGAGGCGAACCAGGACAAGGGTGACCAGGAGCCGGCGCGGTGGATGCCGCCCAACGCGGCGTTCCACTGCCAGTACGCCATGCAGTTCATCGCGGTGCTGCGTGGCTACGGGTTACCCGTCGACGCGCCCTCGGTGCCGGCCCTGCGGCAGGCGACCGACACCTGCCCGCGCGGCTGACCGGGACGAGAACGGCCGGCGCACTGGGCGCCGGCCGATACGACGACGTGGATGGAGTCCACCACCCGGTGACTTCGGGCACCTCGCGGGCCGCGGCAGTCGTGTAGCCGCCGAAGCCGGACCATGGCGATCATCGACCTCGGTGTCCTCTCCCAAGGTGGGCCCTTCTCAGCTCACCGACACGACACTTTTCTGCACACCCCGCCGGCCCCGTTGCCCCTCATTCGAATGCCCGATGTCAGCGTCAGCGAGCTGGATTCGCGCGTCGCGCCCGTTCGATCGCCGCCTCAGTGCCCAGCTCCTCGCGCGCAGCCGGAGTGTCGACGTAGTGGCGCAGGTAGCCGTACAACTCCCGACAGTCGACGTCGAACTTACGGCAGTCGACTTCAATCATGGGAACTGGCGGAAGGCGATCAATCCGCCAGATACGTGTCGTATATCGGCGGTGCCAACCGGCGTTCGCGTACCCGATCAACAGGACGACCGGGTGCCCATTGAAAGCCGGTACGATCCCCGCGATACCTGACCACTCCAAGCGAGACTCGAAACTCCATCCGCGTTGCTCGACGCCCTGGTTCGACAGTATCAACTCGCCGCGACGAATACGCCCCAAAGCCGCGGACATGACGAACGACGCGAAAAACACGCCTAGCGCGCCGATCACGAGTGAAGCACCGGGAAAGCTGCCGCCACGCTGACGAACGAAAATTTCGGTGGCCGCGATCACGCAGAACGCGCTACAACTCGACATCAGGCCGATGAGCAAGCAGTATTGCGCGAACGAGTACGAGATCTGCGTCTTCGAAACACCATGGAGTTCGACCGTCTTGATGTTCGAGGGTAGGTTCGCACGGTCAATTCGAGCGGCCGCCCCAAGGCCGACCGTCAGCGTGAGAATCAGCGCAAAGAGCAGACAATACTTGAGCGCTGCGGGGGTCCCTGCTGCTGAGAATAAGAACCCCAACAGAAGCGACAACCCCGCGAGTGCGAGCAGGACGATCGTGGCGAGGCGATACTGCGCACCTCTTCGGTTGCCCTTCCATTCGCTCGGCAGGTCGAAATGCTCAGAAGATTGCATCCCACACGTCTTCCGCTAATCCGCCAACGGCCTTACCTGCGTCGGCTACTGCCGAGGCTCCATCCACCGAGCAAACGGTGTGTCTGGTACAGGATATCGAGGGACTGAGCGCGCCAGTTACAGCAATTCTCGGCGGCGGCTCATGTGCGGTGGCTTGACCCAAGTACCAGTCGAACCGATCCCCACGTCCGACGGCCGGTTTGGGCTCCAATCGCCATCCTCGTCGAGCTGAGCATGTGCCTGGTGTCAGTACGCGGTGCCGGCCCTGCGGCAGGCGACCGACACCTGCCCGCGCGGCTGACCGGGACGAGAACGGCCGGCGCACCGGGCGCCGGCCGAATCGCAGAAGTGACCACTACGGGCCGGTGTAGGTCTCCGGATCGGGCCGGAACCGCTTGCCCTCGTCGAGCCCGTTGAGGGTGGCCATCTCGTCGTCGGTCAGCTCGAAGCCGAACACGTCGAGGTTGGACACGACGCGCTCCGGGGTGGCCGAGCGGGAGATCACCACATTGCCCAGCTGGATGCTCCAGCGCAGCAGCACCTGCGCCGGTGTCTTGTCGTGCGCCTGGGCGACGCCGGTCACCGCGGGGTGATCGAGCAGGCGGCCTACGCCGAGCGGGCCGTACGCCTCGGTGACGATGCCGTAGCCCGCGTTGACCTCGCGCAGCTCGGCCTGGCTGAGCAGGGGGTGCAGTTCGATCTGGTTGATCGCCGGGGTGAAGAACGACAGGTCGATGATGTTCGACAGGTGCTCGGCGTTGAAGTTGCACACCCCGATCGAGCGGGTGACGCCGTCCTCCTTGGCCTTCATCAGGCCGCCCCAGCTGTCGATGTACTTGCCGTGGTCACCGGCCGGCCAATGGATGAGGTACAGATCGATGTAGTCCAGGCCGAGGCGTTCGAGGCTGGCCCGGGCGGCGTCTTGCGACGACCCGAAGCCCTGGTCGGCCACCGCCAGTTTGGTGGTCACGTAGATCTCCTCGCGCGGGATGCCCGACGCGGCGATCGCGCGACCCACGGCGGCCTCGTTGCCGTAGACGGCCGCCGTGTCGATCAGCCGGTAACCCGCCTCGAGCGCGGTGGTCACCGACCGTTCGGCCTCGGCCTCGGAGAGCTCACCGACTCCCAGCCCGACGACCGGGATCGAGTTTCCGTCGTTGAGGGAGACGGAGGGGATGCCGGCTGCCTCACCGCGCGTTGACGTCATGTCACCTACCCTGTGAAGTTGAAGGTTCGGGGGTCGGGACCCATCCGGGTGCCGTCCTCGAGAGCCGAGATGGACGCCATGTCCTGCTCGGTCAGTTCGAAGTCGAACACGTCGAAGTTGCTCGCAATCCGTTGTGGGTTCACCGACTTGGGGATGACGATATTACCGAGTTGTATATGCCACCTAATCAGTGCCTGCGCTGCGGTTTTTCCGTGTGACTCGGCGACGGCGGTCACAGCGGGGTGCGTCAGCAGCGACCCCTGCCCGAGCGGACTCCACGCCTCGGTGGCGATTCCCAACTGCGCGTGCACCTCTCGCAGTTCGTGCTGAGGCAGCAACGGGTGCAGCTCGATCTGGTTGACCGCGGGCACGATGCCCGTCTCGTCGACGACGGTGCGCAGGTGCTCGGGTTCGAAGTTGCTCACACCGATGGACCGGATGCGACCGTCCTCACGGAGCTTCGCGAACGCCTTGAACGTGTCGACGTAGAGGTTCTTCTCCGGCACCGGCCAGTGGATCAGGTACAGGTCGAGGTAGTCGACATCCAGTCGGCCGACGCTCGCGTCGAAGGCGGCCAGCGTCGCGTCGTAGCCCTGTTCGGAGTTCCACAGCTTGGTGACCAGGAACACCTCGGAACGGTCGAGCCCGGACTCGCGGATCGCCCTGCCCGTCTGTTCCTCGTTGCCGTACGCTGCGGCCGTATCGACGTGTCGATAGCCGGCGGCCAGCGCCGCCGCGACCGCGCGCTCGGTGTCTTCGGGCGGTGTCTGCCAGACGCCCAAGCCGACCGCAGGGACCGAATTGCCGTCGTTCAACGTGATCAGAGGAGCAGCCATGTCGCCGAGTCTGCCAGCCGCCGCACCGCCCGTCGGGCCGACCACCCGCAGCGGTGACCCTGCGCCCCGGGGCAGGAGCCGGGTCCGCGACGCCGTGGTCAACGCGGGCACCCGCGTGACGTTGCGGACCCTGCCGCTGCTGCCCGAACCGGTCAAGCGCGCGCTGCTGGGCTTCCGGTCCGTCACCGTCGACGGCAACACCCTCGACACCACGCTGCAGCTGCTGCTGGCAGCCCAGCGCGCCGCCGGGATCGGCGGTCTCGTGTCCAGCGACGACGTTGCGGTGTCGCGGCGCCAACTGCGCATCACCTCGGCCATGATCCCCAGCTCGATCGTCACCGACGTGTCCGAGCTGACCATCCCGGGCCCGGCCGGCGCCATCCCGGCGCGGCTGTACCGCCCGGCGACGCCCGAGGCCGACTCGGCGCTGCTGGTCTTCTACCACGGCGGCGGCTTCGTCATCGGGGACCTGGACAGCCACGACGAGCTGTGCCGGCTGATCTGCCGCGACGGCGGTCTCCCGGTGTTGTCGGTGGACTACCGGCTCGCGCCCGAACACAAGGCGCCCGCCGCGGCCGATGACGCCTATGCCGCCTTTCGCTGGGCCGGCGAGCACGCCGCCGAGCTGGGCGTCGACGCCGAGCGCATCGCGGTCGGCGGCGACAGCGCGGGCGGCAACCTCGCCGCCGTCGTCTGCCAGCGGGCGCGCAACGCCGGCGAGCCCATGCCCGCACTGCAATTGCTCCTCTATCCCGTGGTCGACGTGTGCAGCGAGACGCGCTCCAAGACCCTGTTCGCCGACGGCTACTTCCTCACCGCCCGCGACATGAAGTGGTTCACCGACCATTACCTCGAGGGCGCGAGTGTGGACCGCACCGATCCCGAGGTGTCCCCGCTGCTGGCCGACGACCTGTCCGGGCTCCCGCCCGCACTCGTACTCACCGGGGGCTTCGACCCGCTGCGCGACGAGGGCAACCGCTACGCCGAGGCGTTGCGCACCGCGGGCGTCGAGGTCGACCTGCGGCAGGAGGGCTCGCTGATCCACGCGTTCGCCAACTTCTTCCCGCTCGGCGGTGACAGCGCCACCGCCACCGCGGCGATGATCTCCGCGCTACGCGCCCACCTCAGCCGCGGCTAGGGCGGCCGCCAGGCCCGCCGGTACGCTTGTCGCGTGGCCACGAAACCGAAGAAGAACCCCCGCTACGACCTGAAGGCGGCTGATCGCAAGCGCAATCTGTTCATCCAGATCGGCCTGACGGCTGTCGTCGTGGTCTTCGCCGTCGCTCTCGTGCTCTACATCGTGATGTCGGCGGAGGACAAGCCGGCCTCCGGTGAGGCGACCGCGGTGCGGGTGGCCGCCGAGAACGTGATCACCAAAGAGGGCACCAGCGAGCCGAAGGCCGTGCTGTCGCTCTACGAAGACTTCCTGTGCCCGGCCTGCGGCAACTTCGAGCGCCAGTTCGGGCCCACCATCAACAAGCTGATCGACTCCGGCGCCGTGGCCGCCGACTACTACATGGTCTCGATCCTCGACGCGCAGGGCGACGGCTACTCGTCGCGCGCAGGCAGTGCCGCGTACTGCGTCGCCGACGAGAGCAAGGACGCCTTCCGCCGGTTCCACGCCGCGCTGTTCACCGAGGGCATCCAGCCCGCCGAGGGCGGCGGCACCTACCCCGGCGACGAGCAGCTCATCGAGCTGGCGCGCCAGGCCGGCGCCGGCGGCGGCGTGCCCGACTGCATCAAGAAGGGCCGCTACGTCGACATGGTCAAGGGCATGGCGGCGGCGACCGATATCCGCGCCACCCCGAGCGTGCGCATCAACGGTGAGGACTACGACCCGTCCACCCCGGACGCGCTGGTGAGCAAGATCAAGGAAATCGTCGGCGAGGTGCCCGGCCTGGACGGTCCGGCGCCGGCTCCCGCGTCATGACCGCCACCGCACCCGACACCGTCGCGTCGACCGCCCCGGCGGCCGACCGGACGGCCGGGCTCGCGGTGCCAAGGGCGAGCGCCGTGTGGGTGCTCATCGCCGGTGTGGTCGGGCTCGTCGCCGCGGCCACGCTCACGATCGAGAAGATCGAGCTGTTGATCGATCCCACCTACACCCCGTCGTGCTCGCTGAACCCGGTGCTGTCCTGCGGTTCGGTGATGGTGACCCCGCAGGCGGCGCTGTTCGGATTCCCCAACCCGCTCATCGGCATCGCGGCCTTCTCGGTCGTCACGGTGACCGGTGTGCTCGCAGTGGCGAACGTGCGGTTGCCGCGCTGGTACTGGTCGGGTCTGGCCGTCGGCACGCTGCTCGGCGCGGTGTTCGTGCACTGGCTGATCTTCCAGAGCCTCTACCGCATCGGTGCGCTGTGCCCCTACTGCATGGTGGTGTGGGCGGTCACGATCCCGCTGCTCGTCGTGGTGTCGTCGATCGCGCTGCGCCGGCCCCTGGCCGGGAACGCGGTGGCCCGCGCGGTCCATCAGTGGCGTTGGTCGCTGACCGCGCTGTGGTTCACCGCGCTGATCCTGCTGATCCTGGTGCGGTTCTGGGACTACTGGTCGACCCTTTTGTAGGCGCCGCCGGCACAGCGGGATAGGGTAGCGCGTGATCTCCAAAGTCCTGGTCGCCAATCGCGGCGAGATCGCGATTCGGGCGTTCCGCGCCGCCTACGAGATGGGCATCGCGACTGTCGCGGTGTATCCGTACGAGGATCGCAATTCGCTGCACCGTCTCAAGGCCGACGAGTCCTATCAGATCGGGGAGATGGGCCACCCGGTTCGGGCCTATCTGTCCGTCGACGAGATCATCCGGGTCGCCCGGCACGCGGGCGCCGACGCGGTCTACCCCGGCTACGGCTTCCTGTCCGAGAATCCCGAGCTGGCGGCCGCCTGCGCGGACGCGGGCATCACGTTCATCGGCCCGCGGGCCGAACTGCTGGAGCTGACCGGCAACAAGTCGCGGGCCATCGAGGCCGCGCGCGCCGCCGGTCTGCCGGTGCTGCGGTCCTCGGCGCCGTCGTCGTCGGTCGAGGAACTGGTCGCCGCTGCCGGTGACATGGACTTCCCCGTGTTCGTCAAGGCCGTGTCCGGCGGCGGCGGGCGCGGTATGCGGCGCGTCACCGACCCCGACGCGCTGCCCGAGGCGATCGAGGCGGCCAGCCGCGAGGCGGAGTCGGCGTTCGGCGACCCGATGGTGTACCTGGAGCAGGCGGTCGTCAATCCCCGGCACATCGAGGTACAGATCCTCGCCGACCAACAGGGCAACGTCATGCACCTGTTCGAGCGGGACTGCAGCGTGCAGCGGCGCCACCAGAAGGTCATCGAGCTGGCCCCTGCGCCGAACCTCGATCCCGAACTGCGCGAACGGATCTGCGCCGACGCGGTGGCCTTCGCCCGCCAGATCGGCTACAGCTACGCCGGCACGGTCGAGTTCCTGCTCGACGAGCGGGGCAGGCACGTCTTCATCGAGATGAACCCCCGCATCCAGGTGGAGCACACGGTGACCGAGGAGATCACCGACGTCGACCTGGTGGCATCGCAGATGCGGATCGCCGACGGCGAGACGCTGGCCGATCTGGGCCTGAGCCAGGATTCCCTGCAGATCCGTGGCGCGGCGATGCAGTGCCGCATCACCACCGAGGATCCGGCCAACGGCTTCCGCCCCGACACCGGCCGCATCACCGGGTACCGCTCGCCGGGCGGCGCGGGGATCCGCCTGGACGGCGGCACCGTGCTGGGCGCGGAGATCAGCGCCCACTTCGACTCCATGTTGGTCAAGTTGACGTGCCGGGGCCGCGATTTCTCGACCGCGGTGGCCAGGGCCCGACGCGCGCTCGCGGAGTTCCGGGTGCGCGGGGTGTCGACGAACATCCCGTTCCTGCAGGCCGTGGTCAACGATCCGGATTTCCGGGCCGGCCGGGTCACGACGTCGTTCATCGACGAACGGCCCTACCTTCTGACCGCCCGCACGCCGGCGGATCGCGGCACCAAGATCCTCAACTACCTGGCCGACGTGACGGTCAACCAGCCGCACGGGCCGCGGCCGTCGGCGGTGTACCCACACGACAAGCTCCCGCAGCTCGACCCGTCGACGCCGCCGCCGAGCGGTAGCAAGCAGAAGCTGATGGAGCTGGGTCCCGAGGGCTTCGCCCGCTGGCTGCGCGACACCCCGGCGGTCGGCGTGACCGACACGACGTTTCGTGACGCCCACCAGTCGCTGCTGGCCACCCGGATCCGCACGACGGGCTTGCTGATGGTGGCGCCGCACATCGCGCGGATGACACCGGAACTGCTCTCGATCGAGTGCTGGGGCGGTGCCACCTACGATGTGGCGCTGCGGTTCCTGAAAGAGGATCCGTGGGAGCGGCTGGCCGCGCTGCGCGAGGCGGTGCCGAACATCTGTCTGCAGATGCTGCTGCGCGGCCGGAACACGGTGGGCTACACCCCGTATCCGGAAACCGTGACGACCGCATTCGTCGAAGAGGCCACCGCGGTGGGCATCGACATCTACCGCATCTTCGACGCGCTGAACAACGTCGACTCGATGCGCCCGGCGATCGACGCCGTACGCGAAACCGGAACGGCCGTCGCCGAAGTCGCGATGTCCTACACCGGCGACCTGTCCGATCCGGCCGAGAACCTCTACACGCTCGACTACTACCTGCGGCTGGCCGAACAGATCGTCGAGGCCGGAGCTCATGTGCTCGCGATCAAGGACATGGCCGGGCTGTTGCGCCCGCAGGCGGCCACCAAATTGGTCACGGCGCTGCGTTCGCGCTTCGATCTGCCGGTGCACGTGCACACCCACGACACCCCGGGCGGTCAGCTGGCCACCTACACCGCGGCGTGGCAGGCGGGCGCGTCGGCGGTCGACGGGGCCGCCGCCCCGCTGGCCGGCACCACCAGCCAGCCGGCGCTGAGTTCGATCGTCGCCGCGGCCGCGCACACCGAGTACGACACCGGGCTGTCGCTGGCGGCGGTGTGCGATCTCGAACCGTATTGGGAAGCGCTGCGAAGGGTGTACGCGCCCTTCGAATCCGGACTGCCCGCTCCGACCGGGCGGGTGTACCGCCACGAGATCCCGGGCGGCCAGCTGAGCAATCTGCGCCAGCAGGCGATCGCGCTCGGGCTGGGTGACCGGTTCGAGGAGATCGAAGAGGCGTACGCGGCTGCCGACCGCATCCTGGGCCGGCTGGTCAAGGTGACCCCGTCGAGCAAGGTCGTCGGCGATCTGGCGCTGTCACTGGTCGGCGCGGGGATCACCGCAGAGGAGTTCGCCGAGGACCCGGCACGTTTCGACATCCCCGACAGCGTGATCGGTTTCCTGCGTGGCGAACTCGGCGATCCGCCGGGCGGGTGGCCCGAACCGCTGCGCAGCAAGGCGCTGGCGGGACGCGCGGCGGCCAAACCGGTCGAGGAGTTGTCGGCCGAGGACGAGGCGGTGCTCGCGCAGCCCGGCGCCAAACGGCAGGCGGCGCTGAACCGGTTGCTGTTCCCCGGTCCCACCAAGGAGTTCGAGGCGCACCGCGAGACCTACGGCGACACCTCGCGGTTGAGCGCAAACCAGTTCTTCTACGGGTTGCGCCAAGGCGACGAGCACCGGGTCGTCCTCGAACGCGGGGTCGAACTGCTCATCGGGCTCGAGGCGGTGTCCGATCCGGACGAACGCGGCATGCGCACGGTGATGTGCATCCTCAACGGCCAGCTGCGCCCGGTGCTGGTGCGCGACCACAGTGTGGCCAGCGACGTCCCGACCGCGGAGAAGGCCGATCGCACCAACCCCGACCACGTCGCCGCCCCGTTCGCCGGGGTGGTGACCGTCGGCGTGAGTGCCGGCGACACGGTGAGCGCGGGACAGACCATCGCGACCATCGAGGCGATGAAGATGGAGGCCGCGATCACCGCACCCAAGGCGGGCACCGTCGACCGTGTCGCGGTCTCGGCGACCGCCCAGGTCGAGGGCGGCGATCTGCTGGTGGTGGTCAGCTGACCCGGATCATCGCCGGGTCACTCGGCGGACGGCGGATCACGGTGCCTCCCAAGGGAACCCGGCCGACCGCCGACCGCGTGCGCGAAGCGCTGTTCAACGTCCTCGACGCTCGGCTGGACTTCGACGGGCTTGCCGTGCTCGACCTGTACGCCGGGTCCGGCGCGCTCGGCCTCGAGGCGCTCTCGCGGGGGGCCGCGCGAGCGGTGTTCGTCGAGCAGGACCACCGCGCGGCGCGCACGATCAGCGCCAACATCGCCGGCCTCGGGGTCGGCGCCGCCGCGGAGGTGCGGCGCGCGCCGGTGGCGACCATCCTGGCCGGCGGGACCGACCGGCCCGTCGACCTCGTGCTGGCCGACCCGCCCTACGACGTACCGGACACCGCTATCGAGGCGATGCTGACCGCACTCGACGCCGGGGGATGGGTGCGCACCGGGACGGTGGCGGCGATCGAACGGCGGGCCTCGGGCACGGACCTGCGGTGGCCGCCGGGCTGGTCGCCGTGGCCGTCACGCCGTTACGGCGACACCCGCCTCGACATGGCCGAATGCGACTGATGTGACGCCTGTGGTGATCAGGTACCGTCGTCACCCATGAGTGGCGCGGTGTGTCCTGGCTCGTTCGACCCGGTGACCCTCGGCCACGTCGACATCTTCGAGCGGGCCGCCGCGCAGTTCGACGAGGTCATCGTCGCGGTGCTGGTCAACCCGAACAAGAAGGGCATGTTCACCGCCGAGGAGCGCATCGAGATGATCGCGGAGTCGACCGCGCACCTGCCGAACCTGCGCATCGAATCGGGTCAGGGGCTGGTCGTCGACTTCGTCCGGGCGCGGGGGCTCACCGCGATCGTCAAGGGACTGCGCAGCAGCACCGACTTCGAGTACGAGCTGCAGATGGCCCAGATG
Source organism: Mycolicibacterium litorale (assembly GCF_010731695.1). Lineage (NCBI taxonomy): Bacteria > Bacillati > Actinomycetota > Actinomycetes > Mycobacteriales > Mycobacteriaceae > Mycobacterium > Mycolicibacterium litorale. The sequence continues at coordinate 2,458,482 of NZ_AP022586.1, read as the reverse complement.
AACAAGCACGTCGCCGGTGTGGACACGTTCTTCGTCGCCTCGACCCCGCAGTACTCGTTCGTCTCGTCGTCGCTGGCCAAGGAGGTCGCCACGCTCGGCGGTGACGTCTCGGCACTGCTGCCCGAGGCCGTCAACGTGCGGTTGCAGGCCAAACTGCGCGGTTGAGCAGATACCGGCAGGGGTAGGACTGCGGTGGCGCACCAGCCCACCTGCGCCGACACAGCCCATCCCGGAGGTTTTCCCATGGTTGAAACGTTCGTTCAGTCGACCGACGACGTCGTCCGGTTCCTCAAAGACCAGCACAACCTGATCAAGGACATGTTCGAGGAGGTGTTCTCGGCGTCCTCGGAGGAGGCGCGGGAGAAGGCGTTCACCGAACTGCGCCAGCTGCTGGCGGTGCACGAGACCGCCGAGGAGATGGTGGTCCACCCGCGGGCGCGACAGGAGATCGAGGCGGGGGACGAGATCGTCGACGCCCGGCTGGCCGAGGAGCACGACGCCAAGGAGCAGCTGTCGAAGCTGGAGGGCATGGACTTCGGCTCGCCGCAGTTCCTCGAGGAGCTGGCGTCGTTCCGCGACGCCGTCGTCGACCACGCCGAGCGCGAGGAGCACGAGGAGTTCGACAAACTGCAGCGCGAGCTCGACGCGGACGATCTCAAGCGGCTCGCGTCGGCGGTGCGGGCGGCCGAGGCCATCGCCCCGACGCGTCCGCATCCCGGCGTGGAATCGGCGAAGCTCAACTTCGCGGTCGGACCGTTCGCGTCGATGATCGACCGGGCCAGGGACGTCATCGGGGCCGCACTGCGCTGAGCGCCCGGCGCCACTTGACATAACCTCGGTGTCACAGCCGTGCCAGACGTGCCTGGCGGAAGACACACCGGGGCGGGAAGCCCAGTCACAGGCGTAACACCAGGCACACTGGTAACCAACAACTACGCCTGGAGGGTGTTGCCGTGTACCGAGTTTTTGAAGCGCTCGACGAACTGGGCGCGATCGTCGAAGAAGCCCGCGGCGTGCCGATGACGGCAGGCTGTGTCGTCCCTCGCGGCGACGTCCTCGAGCTGATCGACGACATCAAGGACGCCATTCCCGGCGAACTCGACGACGCCCAGGACGTCCTCGACGCCCGCGACTCCATGCTGCGGGACGCCAAGGAGCACTCGGAGTCGATGGTGACGAATGCGCGCGCCGAAGCCGAGTCGATGGTCAATCACGCCCGCGCCGAGGCGGACCGGCTGCTGGCCGACGCCAAGGCCCAGGCCGACCGGATGGTGGGCGAGGCGCGTCAGCACAGCGAGCGCATGGTCGGCGAGGCGCGCGAGGAGGCCTCGCGGGTCATGGCGACCGCCAAGCGCGAATACGACGCCAGCACCGGCCGCGCGAAGTCCGAAGCCGACCGGTTGATCGAGAGCGGCAACCTCGCCTACGAGAAGGCCGTCCAGGAAGGCATCAAGGAGCAGCAGCGCCTGGTGTCGCAGACCGAGATCGTCTCGACCGCGACCGCCGAGGCCACCCGGCTCATCGACACCGCCCACGCCGAGGCCGACCGGTTGCGCGGTGAATGCGACATCTACGTCGACAGCAAACTCGCCGAATTCGAGGACTTCCTCAACGGCACACTTCGTTCGGTGGGCCGCGGTCGCCACCAGCTGCGCACCGCGGCCGGCACGCACGACTACGCGGCCCGCTGAGCGGCGACCACGCCCGGTGGTGCGGAAAACGCCATAGGCCCGCGCCGTAGGATCGAGGCATGGCGACGCACAGGGCAGCACGATCGCCGCTCGTGCTCGATATCTCCCGACTGGGCCGGCGACCAGGCTCGATGATGACGTTCCAGGAGACCGTGCCCGCCCCGTCGCGGATCGGGCTGGACCTGATCGGCATCGCCCAGGGTGACCCGTTGACGCTCGACCTGCTCGTGCAGGCGGTGTCCGAGGGCGTGCTGGTCACCGGCACGGTCAGCGGGCCCACGACCGGTGAGTGCGCCAGATGTCTTACGCCGCTGACCGGTGAGGTCGAGATCGAGCTGACCGAGCTGTTCGCCTATCCCGACAGCACCACCGACGCGACCACCGAGGAGGACGAGGTGGGTCGCGTCGGTGCCATCGGCGTGCCGGACACCGTCGACCTCGAGCAACCGATCATCGACGCGGTCGGCTTGGCGTTGCCGTTCGCGCCGCTGTGCCGGCCGGACTGCGCGGGGCTGTGCGCCGAATGCGGGATCGCGCTGAACACCGCCGAACCGGGCCACCACCACGAGACGATCGACCCGCGCTGGGCCAAGCTCAGCGGCCTGCTGGAACGAGACGACAAGTGACGGTGGACCGTTCGCCGCTGCTGGCGGCGCTCGGCGTCGACCTGCCCGACGATCTGCTCACCATGGCGCTCACCCACCGCAGCTACTCGTACGAGCACGGCGGCCTGCCCACCAACGAACGCCTCGAATTCCTCGGCGACGCAGTGCTCGGCCTGACCATCACCGAGGAGCTCTACCACCGCCACCCCGACCGGTCCGAGGGGGACCTCGCCAAACTGCGGGCCAGCATCGTCAACACCCAGGCGCTCGCCGACGTCGGCCGCAAACTGTCCGACGACGGTCTCGGCGCGTATCTGCTGCTGGGCAAGGGCGAGGAGAACTCCGGCGGCGCCGACAAGTCGAGCATCCTCGCCGACGGCGTCGAATCCCTGCTCGGCGCCATCTATGTCGAGTACGGGCTGACCGTCGCGCGTGAGGTGATCCTGCGGTTGTTCGCTGGTCTGCTCGACACCGCACCCACCCTGGGCGCCGGTCTGGACTGGAAGAGCAGCCTGCAGGAACTCACCGCCGCCCGCGGGCTGGGCGCCCCGTCGTACGTGGTGTCCTCGACGGGCCCGGACCACGACAAGGAGTTCACCGCGTCGGTGCTCGTCACCGACATCGAATACGGCAGGGGTGTCGGTCGCACCAAGAAGGAGGCCGAACTCAAGGCCGCCGCGGCCGCGTGGACGGCGCTGGACAGTACGGCGCTGGACAAGTCGTAGCCCCGCATGCCCGAGCTACCCGAGGTCGAGGTCGTCCGGCGCGGCCTGGACGCGCACGTCACCGGCAAGACGATCGCCGCGGTGCGGGTGCACCATCCGCGCGCGGTGCGGCGCCACGAGGCCGGCCCCGCCGATCTGACGGCCCGGCTGCTGGATGCGCGCATCACCGGTACCGGACGGCGTGGCAAGTATCTGTGGCTGACGCTGGAGGACGGTGCCGCGCTGGTGGTGCACCTCGGGATGAGCGGACAGATGCTGCTCGGACCGATCCCGAAAGAAGACCACCTGCGCATCGCCGCGCTGCTCGACGACGGGACGGCGCTGAGCTTCGTCGATCAGCGGACCTTCGGCGGCTGGCTGCTCGCCGACATGGTCACCGTCGACGGCACCGACGTCCCGATGCCCGTCGCGCACCTGGCGCGCGATCCGCTCGACCCGCTGTTCGACCGCGATGCGGTCGTTAAAGTGTTGCGCGGCAAGCATTCTGAGATCAAACGCCAGCTGCTCGACCAGACGGTGGTATCCGGCATCGGCAACATCTACGCCGACGAGGCGTTGTGGCGGGCCAAGGTCAACGGCGCCCGGCCCGCGTCGGCGCTGACCCGCAAGCAGCTCGGGGAGCTGCTCGACGCGGCGGCCGAGGTGATGACCGAGGCACTCGGGCAGGGCGGCACGTCGTTCGACTCGCTCTATGTCAACGTCAACGGAGAGTCCGGTTACTTCGACCGGTCGCTGGACGCCTACGGCCGCGAGGGTGAGCCGTGCCGGCGGTGCGGAGCGATCATCCGCCGCGAGAAGTTCATGAACCGCTCGTCGTTCTACTGTCCGCGCTGTCAGCCCCGCCCGCGGATTCGCCGCACCTGATTCGTTGAGACTGCGGGGAGATCGCATCAGCGGCCGGATGCGCGATCTGTGAGCAGTTTCGGCGGCGTTGTAGAAATGAGCCATGACGGATCTGTGGGTGGAGCGCACGGGTGTGCGCCGCTATACCGGGCGCAGTTCACGCGGTGCCGAGGTGCTGGTCGGATCGGAGGACGTCGAGGGGGTGTTCACCCCCGGCGAGTTGATGAAGATCGCGCTGGCCGCCTGCAGCGGGATGAGCAGCGACAGCCCGCTGCGCCGCCGGCTCGGCGACGACTACGCCGCGACGATCCGCGTCTCCGGCCCGGCCGACCGCGAGCAGGAGCGCTATCCGCTGCTCGAGGAGTCGCTGGAGGTCGACCTGTCCGGCCTCTCCGACGACGAGGTGGCCCGCCTGCTGACCGTCGTCGAGCGCGCCATCGACCAGGTGTGCACGGTCGGTCGCACGCTGAAGTCCGGGACCAAGGTCACGTTCGAGACCAAAGATGTCGGACGAGCCTGACGTCCGGCTGACCGCCTGGGTGCACGGCCACGTCCAGGGCGTCGGTTTCCGCTGGTGGACGCGTTCGCGGGCGCTCGAACTGGGGCTGACCGGGTTCGCGGCCAACAAGCCCGACGGCCGCGTGCAGGTGGTGGCCCAGGGGCCGCGCGCCGCCTGTGAGCGGCTGCTCGCCCTGCTCGAGGGCGGCGACACGCCGGGCCGGGTCGACAAGGTCATCGCCGACTGGTCGGACGCGCGCGAGCACATCACCGGATTCCGCGAGCGCTAGGTAGTCTGGCACGTCATGCATCTGAAGAGTCTGACGCTCAAGGGCTTCAAGTCCTTCGCGGCGCCGACGACTCTGCGGTTCGAACCGGGGATCACCTGTGTGGTCGGCCCCAACGGGTCGGGTAAGTCCAACGTGGTCGATGCGCTGACCTGGGTGATGGGCGAGCACAGCGCCAAGACGCTACGCGGCGGCAAGATGGAGGACGTCATCTTCGCCGGCACGTCGTCGCGCGCCCCGCTGGGCCGTGCCGAGGTCACGGTCACCATCGACAACTCCGACAACGCCCTGCCGATCGAGTACTCCGAGGTGTCGATCACCCGCCGGATGTTCCGCGACGGCGGCAGCGAGTACGAGATCAACGGCAGCCACTGCCGCCTGATGGACGTCCAGGAACTGCTCAGCGATTCGGGCATCGGCCGCGAGATGCACGTCATCGTCGGGCAGGGCAAGCTCTCGGAGATCCTCGAATCGCGTCCGGAGGACCGCCGCGCCTTCATCGAGGAGGCCGCCGGGGTGCTCAAGCACCGCAAACGCAAAGAGAAAGCGGTCCGCAAACTCGACTCGATGCAGGCCAACCTGGCCCGGCTGACCGATTTGACCACCGAACTGCGCCGTCAGCTCAAACCGCTCGGCCGACAGGCGGAGATGGCGCGGCGGGCGCAGACCATCCAGGCCGATCTGCGCGACGCCCGGCTGCGGTTGGCGGCCGACGACCTGGTGAGCCGGCGCTCGGAGTTCGACAACACCCACCAGACCGAGACCATGCTGCGCCGCGAGCACGACGAGATCACCACCCGGCTCGAGACCGCCACCGCCGAACTCGACGGGCACGAGACCGCGGTCGCGGACCTCACCGAACGTGCCGAACTCGCGCAGCAGACCTGGTTCCGGCTCTCCGCACTGGCCGAACGGGTCAGCGCCACGGTGCGGATCGCCACCGAACGCACCCAGCTGCTCGACGCCGAACCGGAGCCGTCGACCGGCCGCGACCCCGACGAGATGGAGGCCGAGGCCGACCACATGGCCGCGCACGAGGCCGAACTGCTCGAGGAGCTGGCCGAGTCGCGCGCGGTGTTGGAGGCGACCCGCGACGAACTGGCCGAGCGTGAGCGCGTCGCCGCGGACGCCGAGCGCGCGCACATGGCCGCCGCCCGCGCCGAGGCGGACCGGCGTGAGGGTCTGGCCCGGTTGGCCGGTCAGGTCGACACCATGCGCACCCGGGTGGAGTCGATCGACGAGACCGTGGCGCGGCTGACGGTCGGCATCGAGGAGGCCGCCGCCAAGGCCGAACAGGCCCAGGCGGAGTTCGAGACCGTGCAGTCGCGCGTCGGGGAACTCGACGCCGGGGAGCTCGGGCTGGACGAACACCACGACCGCACGGTGGCGGCGTTGCGCCAGGCCGACGAGCGGGTGGCCGAACTGCAGACCGCCGAACGCGCCGCCGAACGCCAGGTGGCCTCGCTGCGGGCGCGCATCGACGCGCTCGCGGTCGGCCTCGACCGCCGCGACGGCGCGGCCTGGTTGCAGCAGAACCACGGCGGCGCAGGGCTTTTCGGCTCGATCGCGGAACTGGTCAAGGTGCGCCCGGGCCACGAGGTGGCGGTGGCGGCGGTGCTCGGTGCGGCGGCCGACGCGCTGGCGGCGGAGGACTCGGGTGCGGCGCGCGACGCGGTCGCCGCGCTGAAGGAATCCGACGGTGGCCGGGCCGCGATCGTGCTGGGCGACTGGCCGGAGACGCCGACCGCGGAGACGCCCGCACTGCCCGCCGGCGTGGTGTGGGCCGTCGACGTCGTCGACATCCCGGCGCGGCTGCGCGGCGCCGTCACCGCGATGCTCTCGGGCGTCGCGATCGTCGCCGACCTGGCGGCCGCCCTGGATCTGGTGGCCGACCGGCCGCAGTTGCGGGCGGTCACCGCGGACGGCGACCTCGTGGGTGCGGGTTGGGTCAGCGGCGGGTCCGATCGCAAACCCAGCACACTGGAGATCGCCTCGGAGATCGACAAGGCACGCGCGGACCTCGAGGCGTCGGAGAAGCAGGTCGGCGAATTGGCCGCCGCGCTGTCGGGTGCGCTGGCCGAACAGCACGACCGCCAGGAAGCGGCCGAACACGCGCTGGCCGCGCTCAACGAATCCGACGCCGCGATCTCGGCGATCTACGAGCAGCTCGGCCGGCTCGGGCAGGACGCCCGCGCCGCGGCCGACGAATGGCAGCGGCTGATCCGGCAGCGCGACGAACTCGAGGCCGGCCGCACCCGGACCGTCGAGGAACTCACCGAACTCGAGACCCGGTTGCACAACGCCCAGCAGGCCCCGATGTTCGAGGTCGAACCCGTCGACCGGCAGGCCTCGGTGGCCGCCGCCGAAGCCGCCCGCGCCGCCGAGGTGGAGGCGCGGTTGTCCGTGCGCACCGCCGAGGAGCGCGCGAATGCCGTTCGCGGACGGGCGGATTCGCTGCGCCGCGCGGCGGCGGCCGAACGGGAGGCGCGGATGCGCGCCCAGCGTGCCAAACAGGCGCGCGAACATGCCGCCGCGGTCGCCGGCGCGGTCGCGGAGTCGGGCAGGCAGGTCGCGGCGCGGTTGAGCGCGGTGGTCGCCGCGGCGTCGCGCAGCCGCGACGCGCTGGCCGCCGAACGCCAGCAGCGGGCCGCGGCGCTGAGCAAGGCGCGCGAGGAGGTCAACGAACTCGGCGCGCGCCTCACCACGCTGACCGATGCGCTGCACCGCGACGAGGTGGCCAAGGCGCAGGCGGCGCTGCGCATCGAACAACTCGAGGCCAACGTGCTCGAACAGTTCGGCATGGCGCCCGCCGACCTGATCGCCGAATACGGACCGCACATCGCGCTGCCGCCCACCGAACTCGAGATGGCGGAGTACGAGCAGGCCAAGGAGCGCGGCGAGCAGGTCACCGCGCCCGCCCCGATGCCGTTCGACCGGCCCACCCAGGAGCGCCGCGCCAAACGCGCCGAACGCGAACTGGCCGAGCTGGGCCGGGTCAATCCGCTGGCGCTCGAGGAGTTCGCGGCGCTCGAAGAGCGGTACAACTTCCTGTCCACCCAGCTCGAGGACGTCAAGGCCGCGCGCAAGGACCTCCTCGACGTGATCGCCGACGTCGACGACCGCATCCTTCAGGTGTTCTCCGAGGCCTACGCGGACGTCGAGCGGGAGTTCACCCAGGTCTTCGAGACCCTGTTCCCGGGCGGCGAGGGCAGGCTGCTGCTGACCAATCCCGACGACATGCTCACCACCGGCATCGAGGTGGAGGCCCGGCCGCCGGGCAAGAAGATCAAACGGCTGTCGCTGCTGTCGGGTGGGGAGAAGTCGCTGACCGCGGTGGCGATGCTGGTGGCGATCTTCCGGGCCCGCCCGTCACCGTTCTATGTGATGGACGAGGTGGAGGCCGCCCTCGACGACGTCAACCTGCGCCGGTTGATCAGCCTGTTCGAACAGCTCCGCGAGCGATCGCAGCTGATCGTCATCACCCACCAGAAGCCGACCATGGAGGTCGCCGACGCGCTCTACGGCGTCACCATGCAGGGTGACGGCATCACGCAGGTGATCTCCCAGCGGATGCGCGGCCAGGAGCTGGTCAGCACGCAGGCGTAGCCGGCGCTAGGAATCGGCCGGCTGCACACCCGCGCGTCGCAGCGCCGCCAGGTCCGCGGCCCCGCACCCGTGCAGGCACACCCGCAGTTCGCCGATGAAGTGCTGTAACCACTCCACCACGGCATCGGCCGATTCGATGGCGGGCGCGAGCAGGGGACGCGCGACGGCCACCACGTCGGCGCCCATCGCGAGCGCCTTGGCGGCGTCCATGCCGGTGCGGATACCGCCGGAGGCGACCAGCGCCACCCCGGGCAGGGTGCGCCGCACCTCGAGCAGGGCCTGCGCGGTCGGGATACCCCACTCGGCCAGCGCGGGCGAGCGGATCTCGCCGTAGCGGACCAGCTGCTCGACCCGGGCCCATGAGGTGCCGCCCGCACCCGCCACGTCGACGGCGGCCAGCGGGCAGTCCACCAGTTCCGCGGCGGCCGTGGCGCCGATACCGTGGCCGACCTCCTTGAGCATCACGGGCTTGCGCAGGGTGGCGGCGACCGTGCGCAGCCGGTCGATCGAACCGGTGAAGTCGGTGTCCCCGTCGCGCTGCATCGCCTCCTGCAGCGGGTTGGTGTGCACGGCGAGCGCGTCGGCGCCGACGTGGTCGAGTGCGCGCTCCAGCGCCGGAACCACCGGTTCGGACAGTTGGGCGAGCCCCACGTTGCCGATCAGCAGCACGTCAGGGGCGATGTCACGCACCGCGAAGCTGCGCGCCACCGCGTCGTTGTCGAACATGATGCGCTGGGAGCCCAGCATCATCCCGACGCCGAGCCGGTGTGCGGCGGTGGCCAGGTTGCGGTTGATGATCCCGGACAGTTCGGCGCCGCCGGTCATCGCGCCGATCAGCAGGGGAGCCGACAGCCGCTTGCCGAGGAATTCGGTACCGAGCTCCAGCCGGCTCAGCGAGGTCTGGGTCAGCGCGTTGTAGGGCAGCCGGTAGTCCTCGAAACCGGTCGTGACGGTCTCGTACTCCACCGGTCCGTGCAGGCAGACGTCGATGTGACGGCGTTTGCGGAGCTGCATGCCGTCTTCGCTGCCAACGGGCCGCAACGTCACCGGTTACCCACCCTGAGACCCACCCTGAAAGAATGGCCGGGTGACCCTGGATCTCTCGCTGGCTGTGTGGATCGCAATCGCGGTCATCGCCGTTCTTCTCGTCGTTGCGCTCGTGGTTGGCCTGGTCCGCTACCGGCGCCGGCGGATCAGGCTCTCGGAAGCCGACACTGCCACACCGATCGACCGCTCCGGCGGATACACGGCCAGTTCCGGCATCACGTTCACACAATCGTCAGCACCACCGCAGGCGCCGCCGGCCCGGCCGAAGGACCGCATCGACACCAGCGGACTGCCCGCGGTCGGGGACGACGCCACGATCCCGCGCGACGCACCCAAGCGCCCGATCGCCGACGTGCGGCTCCCCGAACCGCCCGTCGAGACCGCCCCGCCGCGGGTACCCGCAGAACCGGTCGCCGAACCCGCCCCGGAGCCACTGGTCGAACCGGAGCCGGAGCCGGCGCCCGAAGCCGAGCCGACGCCCGAAGCCGAGCCGGAGCCCGTCGAGGAGATCGCGCCCACGCACGGCCGGCTGGACCGGCTGCGCGGCCGGCTGGCCAAGTCGCAGAACGCGCTCGGCCGCAGCATGCTCGGCCTGCTCGGCGGCGGCGACCTCGACGAGGAGTCGTGGGAGGCCGTCGAGGACACCCTGCTGATCGCCGATCTGGGCCCGGTCGTCACCGAGAAGGTGGTCGCCGCGCTGCGGACCCGGATGGCCAGCGAGTCGGTGCGCACCGAGGCCGACGCCCGCGCGGTGCTGCGCGACGTTCTCGTCGGCGAACTGCACCCGGAGATGGACCGGTCGATCCGGGCGCTGCCGCATGCCGACAAACCGTCGGTGCTGCTCGTCGTCGGCGTCAACGGCACCGGCAAGACCACCACCGTCGGCAAACTCGCCCGCGTCCTGGTCGCCGACGGGCGCCGCGTCGTGCTGGGCGCCGCCGACACCTTCCGCGCCGCGGCCGCCGACCAGTTGCAGACGTGGGCCTCACGGGTCGGCGCCGAGGTGGTGCGCGGGCCGGAGGCCGCCGATCCGGCGTCGGTCGCCTTCGACGCCGTCTCCAAGGGCATCGAGAACGGCGCTGACGTCGTCGTCGTCGACACCGCAGGCCGGTTGCACACCAAGACCGGTCTGATGGACGAGCTGGGCAAGGTCAAGCGGGTCGTCGAGAAGCGCGCCGCGGTCGACGAGGTGCTGCTGGTGCTCGACGCCACGATCGGCCAGAACAGCCTCCCGCAGGCGAGGGTGTTCGCCGAGGTCGTGAAGATCACCGGTGTCGTGCTCACCAAACTCGACGGGACCGCCAAGGGCGGCATCGTGTTCCGCGTGCAGGAGGAACTCGGCGTCCCGGTCAAGCTCGTCGGCCTCGGCGAGGGACCCGACGATCTCGCGCCGTTCGAACCCGCGGCGTTCGTCGACGCGCTGCTCGGCTGACGGCCCGCACGGCGCGATCGACCGTCGTCCGCTCGTCGGAAACATAAGCGTAACCGGGTGGGTCGCTGCGTTCACATTCCGGAAACGCTCATGCATCACCGGTGAAACGCGGGCACAAGAGTCTTCTCGGGAGGCCGATCCGTCGGCGAATTCCCCCAGGAGGTTCACACAAAGTGGTCTTAGCCTTACCGGACGACGCGTACGCCGCCTTCAACAGCGGCGACACCGCATGGGTGCTCGCCAGCGCCGCACTGGTGCTGTTGATGACGCCCGCCGTCGCGTTCTTCTACGGCGGCCTGTCCCGTCAGAAGTCCGTCCTCAACATGATGATGATGTCCTTCGGGGCCCTCGGCGTGGTCAGCGTGATCTACGTGCTGTGGGGTTACTCGATGTCGTTCGCCTCCGCGCACACCGGTGAGAGCGACATCCTCGGCATCTTCGACAATCCGTTTTCGCTGTTCGGGTTGATGCCGTTGATGGAGGCGCGCGAGATCGGCGGCCAGGAGCTGTACCCGATCGGCGGGTTCGGATCGGTCCCCGCGATCGTCTGGGTCGCCTTCCAGCTGACCTTCGCGGTCATCACCGTCGCGCTGATCAGCGGCGCGGTCGCCGAGCGGATGAAGTTCGGCACCTGGCTGGTGTTCGGCGGCATCTGGGTGACGGTGGTGTATTTCCCGCTGTCGCACATGGTTTGGGGTGGCGGCCTGATGTCGGGCGCCGAGAACGGGTTCGCGTCATGGCTGTTCGGCTACAACGCCGACGAAGGTGCGGCCAACGTCCCGCCCATCGACTTCGCCGGCGGCACGGTGGTCCACATCAACGCCGGTATGGCCGCGCTGGTGCTCGCGGTCCTGATCGGTAAGCGCGCCGGATTCGGCCGCACTCCCTACCGTCCCCACAACATCCCGTTCGTGATGCTCGGCGCCGCACTGCTGTGGTTCGGCTGGTTCGGGTTCAACGTCGGATCCGAGGGCGCCGCCGATGCGCTCGCCGGCCTGGTGTGGGTCAACACCACGGCCGCCACCGCCGCCGCGATGCTCGGCTGGCTGGCGGTCGAGCGAGTCCGGGACGGTCACGCCACCAGCGTCGGCGCCGCGTCGGGTATCGTGGCCGGCCTCGTCGCGATCACCCCGGCCTGCGGATCGCTGTCACCGATCGGCTCGTTGATCCTCGGCGCCATCGCCGGCATCCTGTCCGCGCTCGCGATCGGTCTGAAGTACAAGTTCGGCTACGACGATTCGCTCGACGTGGTCGGGGTTCACCTGGTCGCGGGCCTGTGGGGCACCATCGGCATCGGCTTCCTGGCCACCGAGACGGGCCTGTTCTACGGCGGCGGAATCCAGCAGCTGGTGGTGCAGGTCGTGATCGCTCTGGTAGCAGTTGTCTTTACGGGAGTGATGACTGCGATCATCGCTTTCATCGTCAAGCCGATGGGCTGGCGTGTGACAAAGGAAGACGAGGACACCGGCATCGATGAGACCGAGCATGCGGAAACGGCTTATGAACTCGTCTGATCGGCAACAATTTTCTTGGAAGGGACCGACGAAATGAAGCTGATCACTGCGATCGTCAAGCCGTTCACGCTCGAAGACGTCAAGACCGGGCTCGAGCAGACGGGCATTCTGGGGATGACCGTCAGCGAGGTGCAGGGCTACGGCAGGCAGAAGGGCCACACCGAGGTCTACCGGGGAGCCGAGTACTCCGTCGATTTCGTGCCCAAGGTCCGTGTCGAGGTGATCGTCGACGACTCCGCCGTGGACAAGGTCGTCGACGTCATCGTGCAGGCGGCCCGCACCGGCAAGATCGGTGACGGCAAGGTGTGGGTGAGCCCCGTCGACACCGTGGTCCGGGTGCGTACCGGCGAGCGGGGGGCAGACGCCCTCTGATGACGAGGGGGTCGTCTCCCGGCTCGACACCGTAAGCACTCACTGGTCCGGGGGAGGACTTCCGAAATGACAGAACGACCACCACGATCCGCCGCCGGCGCCCCCAGATGGACGGCGCCGGCGGCGGCCTCGTTGCGGCCCGCCACCGATCTGGTGAAGGCCACCCAGCAGCTCCTGGCCGGCGGACCCCGTCAACTCGACACCGCCGCACTGCGCGACGCGCTGCTCGATCTGTACGAATTCTGGCTGGGCACAAAGGCAACCGAGATCGGCATCACCGCGACCAGTGGCTTCGCCATCGTCGCGACGGGTGGGCTGGGCCGCGGTGAGCTGTTGCCCTATTCCGATCTCGATCTGATGCTGCTGCACGACAACATGCCCGCCGATGTCGTGAGCCAGGTCGCCGAGCTGCTCTGGTATCCGTTGTGGGACGCCAACATTCGGCTCGACCACAGTGTGCGGACCGTGCCCGAGGCGCTGAAGGTCGCCGGCGAGGACATCTCGGCCGGGCTCGCGATGCTGGAGGTGCGCCACATCGCCGGAGACGCCGATCTGTCGTCACTGCTCGTCGGGGGCGCGCGCAGGCAGTGGCGCACCGGAATCGCCCCGCGCTTCGCCGAACTCGTCGAGCACACCCAGGCGCGCTGGCGGCGCAGCGGTGAGATCGCCCACCGCGCCGAGCCGGACCTCAAATCCGGCCGCGGCGGCCTGCGCGACGTCCAACTGCTCAACGCGCTGGCCATCGCCCAGTTGGCCGATGTCTATCCCAGCCCGGCGCTCGCCTCGCCGACGGGCACCCTCGGCGGCGCGCATCTGGCGCTGCTCAACGTGCGCACCGAACTGCACCGCATCTCCGGGCGCGGCCGGGATCTCCTGCTGGCCCAGTACGCCGACGAGATCGGGGCGGCGCTGCGCATCGGTGACCGCTTCGACCTGGCCCGCATGCTCAGCGATGCGGCGCGCACCATCAGCTACTACGTCGACGCCGGGCTGCGCACGGCCGCCAACGCGCTGCCGCGCCGCGGATTCGCCGCGTTGCGCAGGCCCGTGCGCCGACCCCTCGACGAAGGTGTCGTGGAGTACGCCGGTGAGGTCATCCTCGCCCGCGACGCCCGGCCCGGGCGCGACCCCGGGCTGATCCTGCGGGTCGCCGCGGCCTCGGCGGCCACCGGCATGCCGATGGCGGTGTCCACGTTGAGCCGGCTGGCCGAGACCGCACCCGAACTGCGCACCCCGTGGCCGCGTCAGGCACTCAAGGATCTGCTCGTGATGCTCGGGGTGGGCCCCGCGGTGGTGTCGACCGTCGAGGCGCTGGACCGCACCGGACTGTGGGGGCGGCTCTTCCCCGAGTGGGGCGCGGTGCGCGACCTGCCGCCCCGCGACGTGGTGCACATCTGGACGGTCGACCGGCATCTGGTCGAAACAGTCTCGCGCGCAAGCGCTTTGACTACTCGTGTGTCACGTCCCGATCTACTGGTGCTTGGCGCGCTGTGCCATGACATCGGCAAGGGCCGCGGCGGCGACCACAGCGTCATCGGCGCCGAACTCGCCGAGCAGATCGGCACCCGGCTGGGGATGTGGCCCTCGGACATCGAGCTGTTGTCGAAGATGGTGCGCTACCACCTGCTGTTGCCCGACACCGCGACGCGGCGGGACCTGCAGGATCCGAAGGTCATCGACGGCGTCGTGCACAAACTCGGCGGTGACCCGGTGCTCCTGGAACTGCTGCACGCGCTCGCCGAGGCGGACTCGCTGGCCACCGGACCCGGGGTGTGGGGCGACTGGAAGGCCTCGCTGATCGGCGACCTGGTGCGGCGCTGCCGGCTGGTGATGGCCGGCGAACCGCTCCCGCAGCCCGATCCGATCGAGCCGCGTCACCTCGAACTGGCCGGTCAGGTGGGTGTCCACGTCGAGCTGACCGCGGCCGACAGCCCGCACATCCACCACGTGACGATGATCGCCCCCGACCGGCGCGGTCTGCTGTCGAAGGCCGCCGCCGTGCTGGCGCTCAACTCGCTGCGCGTGCACTCCGCGTCGGTCAACAGCCATCAGGGTTCGGCGATCAACACCTTCGTGGTGTCGCCCCACTTCGGGACGCCACCCGCGGCCGGGCTCCTGCGCCAGCAGTTCATCCTCGCGCTCGACGGGGACCTCGACGTGCTCGGGGAGCTGGAACGCCGCGAGCGGGAGGCGGCCCAGTACGGCACCACCAGGGCGGGGGAGATCCTCGCGGCGGTTCCGGCGAACCACGTGCCTGCCCCGCCCCGCGTCCTGTGGTCCACCGGCGCGTCGCCGAGCGAGTTCGTCGTGCAGGTCCGCACCATCGACCGCGCCGGCCTGTTGGCGCGGCTGACCGCGGTGTTCGAACGCGACGGTGTGGACGTGGCGTGGGCGAAGGTGACGACGCTCGGCGCCTCGGTGGTCGACGTGTTCGGCATCGTGGTTCCTGCGCTGGCCGCGGGCACCGACGCCGAGCGACAGGCGATCCGCGCCGACCTCGAGCGCGACCTGTACGCGGTGCTGCCCACTCCGCCCCCGCCGCCCAAACCGGCCGAACAGGCGAGCTGACCGCTGCGAGTCCGCTCGCAGGGAAGTTGCGCTTGACAGTTAGGGTTGAGACCGTGTTCGAATCCTTGTCCGACCGGTTGACCGGTGCCCTGCAGGGGCTGCGCAACAAAGGCCGGCTGACCGATGCCGACATCGACGCCACGACCCGGGAGATCCGGCTCGCGCTGCTGGAGGCCGACGTATCCCTGCCGGTGGTGCGCGCGTTCGTCGCACGCATCAAGGAGCGCGCCAAGGGCGCCGAGGTATCCGCCGCGCTGAACCCGGCCCAGCAGGTCGTCAAGATCGTCAACGAGGAGCTCGTCGGCATCCTCGGCGGCCAGACCCGCACGCTGGCGTTCGCGAAGACCCCGCCCACGGTCATCATGCTCGCGGGCCTGCAGGGTTCCGGTAAGACCACGCTGGCGGGCAAGCTCGCGAAGTGGCTGCGCGGCCAGGGTCACACCCCACTGCTGGTGGCGTGTGACCTGCAGCGTCCCGGCGCGGTCAACCAGCTCCAGATCGTCGGCGAGCGCGCCGGGGTGTCGGTGTTCGCCCCGCACCCGGGCACCGCACCGGGTGCGGCGGAGGTGAAGGGGACCGCCGACCCCGTCGCCGTCGCCGCGGCCGGCCTCGCCGAGGCCAAGGCCAAGCACTTCGACGTCGTGATCGTCGACACCGCCGGCCGCCTCGGCATCGACGAGGAACTGATGGCGCAGGCGGCGGCGATCCGCGACGCCGTCGACCCCGACGAGGTGCTGTTCGTCCTCGACGCCATGATCGGTCAGGACGCGGTCACCACCGCCGAGGCGTTCCGCGAGGGCGTCGGCTTCACCGGCGTCGTGCTGACCAAACTCGACGGCGACGCGCGCGGTGGCGCCGCGCTGTCGGTCCGCGAGGTCACCGGCGTGCCGATCCTGTTCGCCTCCGCCGGTGAGAAGCTCGAAGACTTCGACGTCTTCCACCCCGACCGGATGGCCAGCCGCATCCTCGGCATGGGCGATGTCCTGACACTGATCGAACAGGCCGAACAGGTCTTCGACGCCCAGCAGGCCGAAGCGGCCGCCGCCAAGATCGGCAGCGGTGAGCTCACCCTCGAGGACTTCCTCGAGCAGATGCTGGCGATCCGCAAGATGGGCCCGATCGGCAACCTGCTCGGCATGCTGCCCGGCGCGGGTCAGATGAAGGATGCGCTGGCCGCCGTCGACGACCGTCAGCTCGACCGCGTACAGGCCATCATCCGCGGGATGACCCCGGCCGAACGCGCCGATCCGAAGATCATCAACGCCTCGCGGCGGCTGCGGATCGCCAACGGATCCGGGGTGACCGTGTCGGAGGTCAACCAGCTCGTCGACCGGTTCTTCGAGGCCCGCAAGATGATGTCGCAGATGGCCGGCCAGATGGGAATGCCGTTCGGGCGCAAGAACACCCGCAAACAGGCCAAGGGCAAGGGCAAGAAGGGCAAGAAGGCCGGCCGCGGGCCGACGCCGCCGAAGAACCGCAATCCGCTCGGTGCGGGCATGCCGGGGGTGCCGGGGATGCCCGCCGGTTTCCCGGACCTGTCGCAGATGCCCAAGGGGCTCGACGAGCTGCCGCCCGGACTGGCCGACTTCGATCTGAGCAAGCTGAAGTTCCCCAAGAACTGATGCCCGCACTGCACGTGCGGGGCCGCGGCCTGCCCGACGAGGAACCCGTCGAGTGGTGGATCGTCGATGAGGGCTCGCCCGAAGAGGGTCGGCACAGCGGGTCCCTGCGGGCCGAACCGGTCCGCGACGCCGTTACCGTCTGGGACGGCGGCTGGATCGTGCCCGGTCTGGTCGACGCGCACTGCCACGTCGGGCTGGGCCCGGTGCCCGGCGGTGCGGTGAGCCTCGAGGAGGCGGCGGCCCAGGCCGAGACCGAGCGCCAGGTGGGCGCCCTGCTGTTGCGGGACTGCGGATCACCCACGGACACCCGCAGCCTCGACGAGCGCGAGGATCTGCCGCGCATCATCCGCGCCGGGCGCCACGTCGCCAAGCCCAAGCGCTACATCGCGGGCTACGCCGTCGACGTGGAGGACGAGACGCAGCTGCCCGACATCGTCGCCGAGCAGGCGCGCCGCGGTGACGGCTGGGTGAAGCTGGTCGGCGACTGGATCGACCGGTCGATCGGGGATCTGGCCCCGCTGTGGGACGACGAGATCCTCAAGAGCGCCATCGACGCCGCGCACGCCAACGGCGCCCGGGTGACCGCGCACGTCTTCGGCGAGGATGCGCTGCCGGGCCTGATCAACGCCGGTATCGACTGCATCGAACACGGCACGGGGCTGACCGACGACACCATCGAGCTCATGGTGGAGCACGGAACCGCGCTGGTCCCGACGCTGATCAACCTCGAGAACTTCCCGGGCATCGCCGAGCAGGCGGTCAAGTACCCCACCTACGCCGCCCACATGCGCGATCTGTACCAGCGGTCCTATCCGCGGGTGGCGGCCGCCCGCGAGGCCGGCGTCCCGATCTACGCCGGCACCGACGCGGGCAGCACCATCGCCCACGGCCGCATCGGCGACGAGATCGACGCCCTGCGCGGCATCGGGATGAGCCCGACCGACGCACTCGGCGCGGCCTGCTGGCATGCGCGCGACTGGCTGGGACGGTCCGGCCTGGTCGACGGCGCCCCCGCCGATCTGGTCTGTTACGCCGACGACCCGCGCCGCGGGGCGGCCGTCGTCAACCAGCCGGCGCTGGTGATCCTGGGCGGCAAGGTGTTCCGCTAGTACACGTCGCGTACGTAGCGGTGGGTCTTGATCAGGTCGTTGACGTACGCGTGCGCCGCGTCGGCGTCCAACCCGCCGCACTCGGCGACGATCTCGTGCAGGGCTCGGTCGACGTCTTTGGCCATCCGGTCGGCGTCGCCGCACACGTAGATGTGCGCGCCGTCCTGCAGCCATGCGAAGAGTTCCGCCGCGTTGTCCCGCATCCGGTGCTGCACATAGTGTTTCGCCGCCTGGTCCCGTGAGAACGCCAGATCGAGCCTGGTCAGTGTCCCGCAATCGGCGAAGCCCTCGAGTTCATCGCCGTAGAGGTAGTGCGTCGCGCGGTGGCGGTCCCCGAAGAACAGCCACGACCGCCCGGGCGCGGCGGTGGCCTGACGCTCCTGCAGGAAGCCGCGGAAGGGGGCGATACCGGTGCCGGGCCCGACCATGACGATCGGCACGTCGGCCGCGGGCAGCCGGAAGGCGTGGTTGGGCCGCAGGTGCACCCGCAGGGACCGGCCGCGGTCGGCCAGGAACGTCGAGGCCACGCCGCCGTGGCGGCGGTCGCCCGAGGTGTAGCGGACCGTGGCCACGGTCAGGTGCGCGCTGCCGGGGTGGACCACCGGACTCGACGCGATCGAGTAGTCGCGAAACTGCAACGGGCGCAACGTGTCGACGACCTCGTCGACGCTCAGGTCGGCGAGCCGGAGCAGGTCGAGGACGTCCCTCCCGTACAACCAGTCACCGGGCGTCGGGGTGGCCTCGGCGCGCAGGGCCGCCGCGGCGTCCGCGTCGCGGGTTCTCGTGGCGACCAGGGCCTGCAGGGCCCGCGACGGTGCGCGGATCTCGAGGTGTTCGGTGAGCAGCGTGCCCAGCGGTTCGTCGCGGTCGGCGACCGCCTGGTCGCTGCGGGCGCCGAGTGCGGTGAGGATCGCGTCGACCAGCTCGGGGTCGTTCTTGGCGTGCACGGCAAGGGAATCGCCTGCGGTGTAGGCGATTCCAGAGCCGGTGAGGTCGATCTCGTAGTGGCGGACCTCTTTGTCGGAGTCGGCGGCGGTGAGCACTCGGTTGACGGTGAGGTGCGTGTCGACGGGCAGGTGGCGTTCCCGCGCAGCCGGCTCGACGACGGCGTCCGGCGCGGGCGCGCCCTGGTCGCCGTGCGCGGCCTGCAGCAGTTTGAGGACGTCGGTGGTCCACGCCTTGGCGGGTTGCACGTAGGAGCCGTCGACGTCCACGCGCTCGACCATCCGCGTCGCGCCGAGGGCCTCCAGGCGTTCGTCGAGCAGCTTTCCGGCGTTGCAGAACAGGTCGTAGCCGGTGTCGCCGAGCGCGAGGACCGCGAAGCTCAGGTGATCCAACGGGGCGGTCTCGGCGCTGATCGCCTCCCAGAACAGCGTGGCGTTGTCGGGGAACTCGCCGTCACCGAACGTCGAGGTGACCACCGCGAAGTGTGACGCGGCCCGCAGGTCGGCCATCTCGACCTGGTTGAGTTCGATCGCCTCGGCGTCGATGCCCACGGCCTGGCAGTCCTCGGCGAACGTCATCGCGGCGTCCTCGGCATTGCCCATGTCGGTGCCGAAGCCGACGATCAGCGAGAAGTCCGGTCGGCCGGTCATCGATCGCTCCCTCCATCAAGTTAGGGCGACCTTACTTCGATGGCTCGAGCCGTGGGGGCCTCCGTCGAGGGCCCGTCCGGCACCCGGCGGTCGATCTCATCGCTCGGCGACGGCGACAAGGGCATCGGGGAGGGTCCGGTACAGGGTCACGAACCGGTCCACCCCGACCAGTCTCAGCGGCCGACTGGTAGCGGGGCCGTCGGCGACGACACCGAATCGGATCGACGGTGCAAGCTCTTCCTGTGTGGTGACCAGCAGGGTCATCCCCGCTGACGCCAGGAACTGCACCGTGGACAGGTCCACGATCAGCGCGGTGGGCGCATGTCGGGCTGCGGACCGGATTGCTTCGGCCAGCGTAGGAGCGGTCAGCATGTCGAGGTCACCCGAAACCGTGAGCACCACGGTCCGCCGCACCCAGCTCTGCTCGACCGCCAAGCCGTCACCATGCGAGGGAACGCGCCCATCACTGAGATGCGTTGTCCCGTACACTGGTTCGTCACTCATCTCCATCGCATCCCTCTGCTGCGCCCGCGTGGGCCTACCGGGAGCGGACCGATCTGCGACCCCCGACACGCAGCCAGATCACCAGAACGATGACAGCTCCGACGACGGAGCCGATGATGCCGGACGGCTGGAAGAACCCCTCCGCACCGTCCTTGTGGAACAGCAGGTATCCGAGCAGTCCGCCGACGAACGAACCGACGACCCCGAGTGCGATGGTCATCGGGATCGACAGGTTCTGCTTGCCCGGAACCAGCAGGCGGGCAAGGGCGCCGGCGATGAGTCCGATGACGAGGAGGCTGATGATGAGTCCGATCATGGCTGGAAGCCTTTCAGGGTGAGCGCCGACGGGCGCTTCGATCCGGACGGTCGGGTGGTCTCCCGGCACTGAAGTCATTCCACACCCCTTAGGGGGGTGGCGGTACACCCCTAGGTAGGTAGTCTGCAGTCATGGCGCCGCCGCCCCATCAGCCGATCACCGTCGCGCTCGTCGACGATTACGACGTCGTGCTGATGGGCGTGGCCAACATGTTCGATCGGTACCGCGACCGCGTCGTCGTGGCGGAGATCGACGCCAACATGGGTTTGGAGGACGCGGTCGATATCGTCCTCTACGACTCGTTCGCCCAACCCGAGTCCGATCACGACGAGATCGCCGTCCTGGTCGCCAATCCGCGGGCTCGCCGAGTCGTGGTGTACACGTGGAACTTTCACCCTGATCTCATCGCCAGCGCCCGGCAGAAAGGTGCCGACGGCTACCTGTCCAAGACGCTGCCTGCGCGAGAACTGGTCGCGGCGCTGGAGGCGGTGCACGCCGGCGAGACCGTCATCAGCGACGTCCCGCCGCGGGCCCGTGGCCCGGTCGGACTCGACTGGCCCGGCCGGGGCGAGGGACTCAGTGACCGGGAGTCCGAGATCCTGGCCCTCATCACCCAGGGCAAGAGCAACGCCGACGTCGCGGCGTTGACGTATCTGAGCCCGAACACGATCAAGTCGTACATCCGCACCATTTACCGCAAGATCGGGGTGGCGAGCCGCACCCAGGCCGTGTTGTGGGGCGTCGAACACGGCTTCACGCCCGATCACAACCGCATCGAACACTGGAAAGGTGGGCCCTGACCGGGGCTGCCGTCGCGAAGCGCGTCCTAGGGCTGAGCGAAGCCGTAGTCGAACAACCCGATCGCCTGGCCGTACAGATCCCCGGTGCCGTACATCTGCACCACGGCGAGGCGGCGGTTGCCACGTTGTGCCGCACCGATATACGTCTTGCGGGCGAGGTTGGTGTAACCGGTCTTGCCTGCGATGTCGCCGGGGTAGCGGCTCAGCAACTCGTTCTGGTTGGTGAGCGTCTTCCCCGGGAACGACGCCGACGGGGACCGCATGATCTGCGCGATCAGTGGGTACTGCAGCGCGGCCCGCAACATCAGAGCCAGATCGTGCGGTGTGGTGATCGACTCCCATCCCGGCCCGTCGAGGCCGGACGGCGACGAGGCCCTGGTCGCTTTCGCGCCGACGAGTGCGGCTTTGCGGTTCATCGCTGCGACCGCGGCGCGCTGGCCGCCCAGCATGTCGGCGAGCATGTTGGCCGCATCGTTGCCCGACACCATCAACAGCGCCGCCAGCAGCTGGCGGGTGGTGTAGGCCTGGCCGGGTTTGAGCCCGACGCAGGAGCATTCGACCTGGGTGTGGGATGCGTTGGCGCGAGCGAAGTTGTCGGGGGAGAGGTGGTCGAGCACGACCATCGCCAGCAGCACCTTGATGGTGCTCGCAGGCGCATGCGGCTCGTACGGGTTGCGGCTGGCCAGGACCCGGCCCGAGTCGAGGTCAGCGAGCAGCCACGCCTGCGCCGGACCCTGGGGAAGGGCGACGGTGCCGGCCGGTTGCGGTTGCGCGACGGCTCGCGTCGGCAGTGCCACCGACAGTGCCGACACCAGGGTGAGCGCGCAGCCGGCGACCAGCGTGCGCGACCACATCCGCGCACGCGACCAGGCCATGGCCGCAGAGCCTAACCCCGGCTATGCGTCGGAACGGTCTCGAAATCGTTGCGGGTCAATGTCATCCGGTTTGGCGACCGGTCACAGCGTCCCGACGTTGGCGGTGCGGTCCAGTGCGAAGCCCCAGTCCAGCAGGGCACCCGCCTGATCCCAGTACGTGGGGCCGCCCTCCTTGACCAACCCGTGCATCAGCGCCACGACCAGCCGGCGGCCGTCGCGCTGGGCCGCGCCGACGAAGGTCTTGCGCGCGATGTCGGTGAAACCGGTCTTGCCTCCGATCGCGCCGGGATAGCGGTGCAACAGCTCGTCCTGGTTGACCAGCACGGCGTCACCGGTCTTGGTCGGGAACACCGTGGACGGCATCGCGGTGATCTGCGCGAAGACCGGCTCGGCCATCGCGGCCCGGAAGATGACCGCGAGGTCGTGCGGCGTGGACCAGAACGGCATGCCGGGCCCGTCGAGGCCGGACGGGGTGACCACGTTGGTGGCGTGGGCGCCCAGTGCGGCCGCCTTGGCGTTCATCTTCGCCACCGCGACGTCGGTGCCGCCGAGCATGC
This sequence comes from Mycolicibacterium litorale, assembly GCF_010731695.1. Classification (NCBI taxonomy): domain Bacteria; kingdom Bacillati; phylum Actinomycetota; class Actinomycetes; order Mycobacteriales; family Mycobacteriaceae; genus Mycobacterium; species Mycolicibacterium litorale. The sequence continues at coordinate 2,435,916 of NZ_AP022586.1, read as the reverse complement.
GCGCCAGCGTGTTGGCCGCGTCGTTGCCCGATACCAGCAGCAGCCCCTCGAGCAGTTGACGTGCGGTGTACGAGCGCCCGGGCGCCACCCCGGCGCAGTTGCACTCGACCCGGGTGTCCGCCTCGTCGGCGACGATCGTGGCGTCCAGCGGCACCTCGTCGAGGACGACCTGGGCCAGAAGCGTCTTGATCGTGCTGGCCGGGGCGTAGCGGACGTTGTCGTTGCGGCCCGCGAGCACCTGCCCGGTGTCCATGTCCGCGACGATCCACGCCTCGGCCGGACCGGCGGGGATCGGCACCGACCCGACCGGCTGGATGTCGATGTCCGCGCTGGCGACCGGGGCGACGGTGACGGCCAGCGCGGCCAGCATGGCGACGAACAGAATGACGAGCCTGTGCATGGCGGGAGCTTAATCGGGTTCAATCAGGTCATGCTGAGCCTCGCGGAAATCTCGGACCGGCTGGAGATCCAGCAGTTGATGGTCGACTACTCCTCGGCGATCGACCAGCGCCGGTTCGACGACCTCGACCGGGTGTTCACCCCGGACGCCCACATCGACTACCGCGCCACCGGCGGCGTCGAGGGCAGCTACCCCGAAGTGAAGAAGTGGCTGGCCGAGGTGCTGCCCAACTTCCCGGCGTATTCGCACCTGGTGGGCAATTTCGATGTCAGGATCTCCGGTGACACGGCGACGTCGCGGGCCATCTGCTTCAACCCGATGGTGATGGGCGGTGAGACCGGGCAGGTCTACTTCGTCGGGATCTGGTACGTCGACGAGTTCGTCCGCACCGCCGACGGGTGGCGGATGGCTCGTCGCGTCGAGGAGAAGTGCTTCGACAAGCTGGTGTGACCGTCAGTCGCCGCGCCGGCCGGTGATCGTGTGGCGCGGCATCCGCCCGTCGGTCCTGGTCTCCACGTCGACGGCGAACCCCGCCCGCTCGAGTGCGGCGACGATGTCGGCGACCGGCCGCAGCCGGAATCCGTACGGCGTCATCGGCAGCGCCCGCATGGCGTCGGGGTCGCCCACCCCGACGGCCACCCGCCCGGCCGGCTTGAGCACCCGCGCCAGTTCGGCGCACACGGCGTCGAGGTCGTCGAGGAAGTACACGGTGTTGACGGTGATCGCGGCGTCGAGCGAGGCGTCCTCGAGCGGCAATGCCGTGAGCGATCCTTCGACCAGTCGCAACCGGTCGCTGTCGAGGTCACCCCGGAAGGACCGCCGTGCCCGGTCGAGCATGTCGTCGGAGATCTCGACGCCGTAGACGGTCCCGCCGGTCCCGACGGCGTCGACGAGCAGGCGCAGCCCGGCACCGCCGCCGAACCCGATGTCGGCGGCGACGCCGCCCGTGGGGACCTGCGCCGCGGCCACTGCCGTCGCGATCGCCTGCCCGTTGCCGCGGTTCAGTGCGCCGGCGACGACTCCGCCGAGGGTTCCGTGCGGACGGCCGAGTTGGCCGGCGATGGTGGTCAGGAGTCGCTGCCGAAGTGAGGTCATGGCCTCGAGTGTGCCCGGTCGAGCGATTTCCGGGCGGAGGCGCCGGTCTGGCACAATGGTCGGCTGTCCGCCCGCGACTCCGGCCGCGCGGTGGTCACACACGCGAGGCAAAACCGGATCGGGCAATCCGCCCGCTCGCCGAATTGCAGCGTGGCAACCCCTGAGGAGAATCGTTTCACCATGGCTGTGAAGATCAAGCTGACCCGTCTGGGCAAGATCCGCAACCCCCAGTACCGCATCGTCGTCGCCGACGCGCGCACCCGCCGCGACGGCCGCTCCATCGAGGTCATCGGCCGTTACCACCCGAAGGAAGAGCCGAGCCTGATCGAGCTGAACTCGGAGCGCGCCCAGTACTGGCTCGGCGTCGGTGCCCAGCCCACCGAACCGGTGCTGCAGCTGCTCAAGATCACCGGCGACTGGCAGAAGTTCAAGGGTCTGCCGGGCGCCGAAGGCACGCTGAAGGTCAAGGAGCCCAAGCCCAGCAAGCTGGATCTGTTCAACGCCGCCCTGGCGGAGGCCGAGGGTGGGCCCAGCACCGAGGCCACCCAGCCGAAGAAGAAGAAGGCTCCGGCCAAGAAGGCGGCTTCCGACATCGAGGCGACCGCCGATCCGTCCGGTTCGGCCGACAAGTCCGAGCCCGCCGCTGAGGGCGAAGACGCCACCATCGCCGGCGCCACGGCTGCTGACTCCGCCGAGAGCTGAGTGCCGCGGTGAGTTCAGTCGTCGTCGACGCTGTCGAACACCTCGTCCGCGGGATCGTCGACAATCCCGACGATGTGCGGGTGGACATGGTGACCAACCGCCGCGGGCGCACGGTCGAGGTGCATGTGCACCCCGACGACCTCGGCAAGGTCATCGGCCGCGGCGGTCGCACTGCGACGGCGCTGCGCACCCTGGTCGCCGGCATCGGCGGACGGGGTATCCGCGTCGACGTGGTGGACACCGACCAGTAGCGAACGAACAACGGTCATGGACCTCGTAGTCGGGCGGGTCGTCAAGGCACACGGCGTCACCGGTGAACTGGTGGTGGAGGTCCGCACCGACGAACCCGAGGCGCGGTTCGTTCCCGGTGCGGAGCTGCGGGGCCGCGCTCCGAAGGGCGGCGCCGAACGCCGCCTCGTCATCGAATCGGTCCGCCCGCACGGCGGCCGGCTGCTGGTCCGCATCGACGGGGTTTCCGACCGGACCGGCGCCGACGCGCTGCGCGGGACGATCTTCCTCGTCGACACCGAGTCGTTGCCGCCGATCGAGGATCCCGACGAGTTCTACGACCACCAGCTCGAAGGTCTGCGGGTGCGCACCGTCGACGGTGCGGAGATCGGCACCGTGGCCGAGGTGCTGCACACCGCGGCGGGTGAACTGCTGTCGGTCAAGACCCCCCAGGGAGCCGAGGTCCTCGTGCCGTTCGTCACCGCGATGGTGCCGCGGGTGTCGCTCACCGAGGGCCTGGTGGAGATCGATCCACCCGAGGGTCTGCTGGATCTGGAATAGCGGGTACCCAGCTGTGCGCATCGACGTCGTCACGATCTTCCCGCGCTATCTCGACCCGCTGCGAGAGTCGTTGCCCGGCAAGGCGATCGAGTCGGGCCGTGTTCAGCTGGGCGTGCACGACCTGCGCGACTGGACCCACGACGTGCACCGCTCGGTCGACGATTCGCCCTACGGTGGCGGACCCGGCATGGTCATGAAGGCCCCCGTGTGGGGTGCCGCGCTCGACGATCTGTGCACCGCCGACACGCTCCTGGTGGTGCCGACCCCCGCGGGGCGCCTGTTCGACCAGGCCACGGCCCGACGGTGGAGCACCGAACAGCATCTGGTCTTCGCCTGCGGGCGGTACGAGGGCATCGACCAGCGGGTCGCGGACGACGCCGCCCGGCGGATGCGGGTGGCCGAGGTCTCGATCGGCGACTACGTGCTCACCGGAGGTGAGTCGGCGACGCTGGTGATGGTCGAGGCGGTGGTGCGGCTGCTGCCCGAGGTGCTCGGCAATCCCGACTCCCACGCCGACGACTCGCATTCGGCGGGGCTGCTGGAGGGGCCGAGTTACACGCGGCCGCCGAGTTGGCGAGGACTGGACGTGCCCGCGGTGCTGCTGTCGGGCGATCACGCGAAGGTTGCGGCGTGGCGCCACGAACAGTCGCTCGCGCGGACCCGGGAACGGCGCCCGGACCTGTTGTCCGACAGCTAGATCCGGCCGTCCGGGAACATCGTCTTGACGGCCTGGGTGATGGTGGCGCGGGCGTTGGCGGCACTGGCGGGCTGATCGGATCCGATGACCATGATGTAGCGGCGGTCGGCGCCGATGAGGCCGGTCGACAGATGCATCCATTCATTGCCGATGACGTTCATCCAGCCCTGTTTGACCGCCACCGGCACCGCGGGCAGACCCTCGGGGATGCCGAAGCGCTGCGGGTAGATCCCGCCGGGCTGGGTGCCGTCGATCCCGTTGGGTGTGGAGGCGGCCAGATTGCTGACGATCATCTCGGCCTTGTCGCGCGGCAGGCCGCCCGCTCCGGACAGCATCATGTCGTAGAACCGCACCAGGTCCGCCGCCGTACTGATGGTGTTCCACCAGCGGCCGTTGCCGGGGGGACGGGTGCCGGCAAGCCCGTAACGCTGTGCGACGCGGGTGACGATGGAGCTGCCGCCACCGCGGTTCCAGAACACCTCGGCCGCGCTGTCATCGGAGCTGCGCAGCATCGACTGGAAGGACTTGAGGTCCTCGGGGGACAGCGGCTTACCGCTGAACAGCAGGTCGTCGGCGATGAACAGCTTCACCACCGAGGCGATGGCGATGCCGCGGCCATTTCCGTTCGACACCAGCTGGCCGGTGTTGCGGTCCTTGATGAGCAGGGTGATGTCGGCCCCCGCCTCGGCCGCCTGGTCGGTGGCCAGCCGTGCCCGGTCGTCGAGCCCGACGAACGATGTGGGCGGCTGGTCGGGCGGGGCCTCCGGCAGCGGGGCCAGCGTGCCCTGCGGTGCGACGACGGTGAGGTGTGGTCCATCGGCAATCGGCGGCGTGCCGTACACGCGCGCTTCGCATCCCGAGACGACGACTGCCGCGACCATCGTCGCGGCGGTAGCCGTCCACAGCCCCGACGGCCGTCGCATATGTCTCCTTCTCGAATGCTGGTGGGCGCCTTCGGCGGGAAACGATTCGGCGCACCCGGGCGCCGCGAATCGGTGAGTCCAGCCTAACGTGTACCCCGCGCGGGCGCCGATCAGCACGACCGGCGCCGACCGGTGTCCCGAGGCGCGATTTCACTGGACCGGTGCCCGTCTGGCACAATTGAGCAGTTGTCCGCGCAGGACGTGGGGTACAGCCCTGCGGTCCGCTGCGAGATACGCCCCGAAAGCGTCCGTACCCACCGGCTCGGCACGCGCTGTCCGTGACAGCCTGCCCACGCCGCAAGCAACAAGGAAGTGTCACCGATGAACACGCTGGACTTCGTCGATCAGGCGTCGCTGCGCGACGACATCCCGGCTTTCGGCCCCGGCGACACCGTCAATGTGCACGTGAAGGTCATCGAGGGCTCGAAGGAGCGCATCCAGGTCTTCAAGGGTGTCGTCATCCGCCGACAGGGCGGGGGCATCCGCGAGACCTTCACGGTCCGCAAGGAGAGCTACGGCGTCGGCGTGGAGCGCACCTTCCCCGTGCATTCGCCCAACATCGATCACATCGACGTCGTCACCCGCGGCGACGTCCGCCGCGCGAAGCTGTACTACCTGCGCGAGCTGCGCGGCAAGAAGGCCAAGATCAAGGAGAAGCGCTGACCCGCGCCGGCGCTGACACGGCGTCGGTCGGTCCGCTGGCTAGTCTGTAGCCGTGACCGATAGCGCCGAGTCGACGCCCGAGGACACCGTCGGCAAGGTGCATTCCGCCGCCGACCCGGACGGCGAGCAGGCCGACAAGCCCGGCCGCAAGCATTCCGCCCTGCGGGAACTGGCCATCCTGGTCACCATCGCGATCGTCCTGTACTACGTGATGCTGACGTTCGTCGCGCGGCCCTACCTGATTCCGTCGGAGTCGATGGAGCCCACGCTGCACGGGTGTCCGGGCTGCGTCGGCGACCGCATCATGGTCGACAAGGTCACCTACCGGTTCTCCGAACCGGAGCCCGGCGACGTGATCGTGTTCAAGGGTCCGCCCAACTGGAACATCGGCTACAAGTCGATCCGTTCGGACAATCCCGCGCTGCGCTTCGTGCAGAACGCGCTGTCGGTGGTCGGGTTCGTCCCGCCCGACGAGAACGACCTCGTCAAGCGGGTCATCGCGGTCGGCGGACAGACCGTCGAATGCCGGGCGGCCACCGGGCTGACCGTCAACGGCAAGCGGCTCGACGAGCCGTATCTGGATCCGCAGACGATGATGGCCGACCCCGCCGTGTACCCCTGCCTGGGCAACGAGTTCGGGCCGGTCACCGTGCCCGAGGGCAAGCTGTGGGTGATGGGCGACAACCGCACCCATTCGGCCGACTCCCGCGCACACTGCACGAACCTGCCGGGGGACGCCCAGCGCGGCCTGCTGTGCACCGGCGACCCGGAAGCGGGCACGATTCCGGTGGACAATGTGATCGGTAAGGCGCGGTTCATCGCCTGGCCGCCGTCGCGATGGGGCGGGGTGGGCTCGGTCGATCCGCAGACTGCCGCCGATACGACCCAGTAGGACGAACTCGCAGTAGGAGATCGCGATGAGCCGCTTGCGCGAACAGCCGGGGGCCTGCTGTGACCGCTTGCGCGAAGAGCGGAGGGCTTGAGCTTGCCGGCGTCATGGCCGCCCCGCACGGTGATCCGTAAAGCGTCCGGTCTTCGCACGCTGGAGTCCGCGCTGTATCGCAGCGGGCTCGGTCCGGTGGCCGGCGTGGACGAGGTGGGCCGCGGTGCCTGCGCGGGCCCGCTCGTGGTCGCGGCGTGTGTCCTGGGCCCGAACCGGTTGGAGAGCCTCGCCGCGCTCGACGATTCGAAGAAGCTGGGCGAGAAGGAGCGCGAGCGGCTGTTCCCCTTGATCCGCCGCTATGCGCTCGCCTACCACGTGGTGTTCATCCCGTCGGAGGAAGTCGACCGGCGCGGTGTACACGTGGCCAACATCGAAGGCATGCGGCGGGCGGTCGCGGGCCTCTCGCTGCGACCGGGTTACGTGCTGTCCGACGGGTTCCGGGTGCCGGGGCTGCCGATGCCGTCACTGCCGGTCGTCGGCGGCGATGCGGCTGCGGCCTGTATCGCCGCGGCCAGCGTGCTGGCCAAGGTGAGCCGCGACCGGTTGATGGTGGCGATGGAGCAGGAACATCCCGGCTACGGCTTCGCCGAGCACAAGGGCTACAGCACGCCCGCGCACACGGCCGCGCTCGCCGAGCTCGGCCCGTGTCCGCAGCACCGTTATTCGTTCATCAACGTGCGGCGACTGGTTCCTGCGGGTACCCCGCAGGTGGCCGTGGCGTTGACCGACGCTGAACCCGGGCAGCACTGTGAACTCGGGTAGGGGGAGGATTGCGATGAGCCGCTCGCACGAGGAGCCACCGGCCGTGCCATACCGACGTGAAGGACAGCAGCACTGATGAGCGCCGAGGATCTCGAGAAGTACGAAACCGAGATGGAGCTGTCGCTGTACCGGGAGTACAAGGACATCGTCGGGCAGTTCAGCTACGTGGTGGAGACCGAGCGCCGCTTCTACCTGGCCAACAGCGTGGAGATGGTGCCGCGCAACGCCAACGGCGAGGTGTACTTCGAGTTGCGGCTGGCCGACGCCTGGGTCTGGGACATGTACCGGCCCGCCCGGTTCGTCAAACAGGTGCGGGTCATCACGTTCAAGGACGTGAACATCGAAGAGGTGGAGAAACCCGAACTGCGGCTGCCCGAGTAGGCGCTCACCGCAATCCTCACCTCAATTCGGCGGCGATCGCGTCGAACGCCGCGATCGTGGCCATGAGTTTGTCGTTCTCTTCGGGGAGGGCCCAGCTGGACAGTTTGGCGGCGACCATTCCGGCCGGCCGGTTCACGTAGATCATCTGGCCGTGGATGCCCAGGCACAGCACCACGTCGTCGCCGGGATAGGGCAGCCAGCACTTGTTGCGGTACATGCCGCCGGGAAAGCGCGCGGTGTCGCGGCCCGCGGCGAACGCGGCGCGGGAGTCCGCCCCGCCGGCCAGGGTGTCGGCGATCCACGAGGGTTCCACCACCTCCCGGCCGGTGAGCGAGACACCGTCGGTCACGAACAACGTGCCGACTCGGACCAGATCGCGCAGGCAGGCGTTGATGCCGCCGTCGAACATCCCGGTGCCCTCGCGGTCGACGCCGATCACCGCGTCGGTCTGCGCTCCGATACGGCTCCACAGCAGTTCGGACATCAGCGCGGGCATGCGCTCTCCGGCGGCGGCCTCGCACACCCACCCGAGCACGTCGGTCTCGCAGGAGCGGTAATCGAAGGGGCCGCCGTGCGGACCCGCCTGACGCAGGGTCAGCAGGAAGCCGTACATGGTGTCGGGCAGGTCGGGCACGGTGCGCGGCGCCCAGCCGATCGCCTGCTCGAGCAGTCGCACCTCGGCCAGCGGATCGAGGTACTCCTCGGAAAACCCGATGCCCGAACGCATGTCGAGCAGGTGCCGGACGGTCGCCCCGGCATAGCCCGAGTTCGCCAGCGCCGGAACGTAGTTCGTCACCGGGGTGTCGGGCACCAGGGCGCCCTGCCCGACCAACGCGCCCGCCACCGTCGCGATGAGGGTCTTGCTGACCGACATCAGCAGATGCGGGGTGTCGGGGAGCATTCCGCTCGGATACCGCTCCTCGAGGACCTCGCCGTGGCGGGTGACGATCCAACCGTCGGTGGCCGTCGCGTCCATCACCTCGCCCACGCTCGCCGCGCCGGGTAACGGGATGTCGGACAGCGCGACGGCTCGTGGCGGTAGTTCGGCGACCGGCCCGTCGCCCCGGGAGATCCGCGCCGTGGGCAGGAAATCGGCCAGGTGCTGGAACGCCCAGTGCAGGTGGGGGGCGGTCTGCCAGTTGTGGAGGGTCAGATCGGGAGGGACACGGCCGGGCTCGCTCACCCCGCCGACCTTATCCGCGGCCGGCCGCCACGCGGCGCCGGCATCGACGATTGACGGGTGTACCCGCAGGACAGTTGACAGACTGAAGCCGTGCGTTCGAATGCCAAATGCTGGCTCACCGACATGGACGGCGTCCTCGTCCGCGAAGAACATGCGCTGCCCGGGGCCGCGGAGTTCCTCGCCCGCCTCGTCGAACGGGAGCGGCCCTTCCTGGTCCTGACCAACAACTCGATCTTCACCCCGCGCGACCTGGCCGCCCGGCTGGCGCGTTCGGGGCTGATCGTGCCGGAGGAGTCGATCTGGACATCGGCGCTGGCGACCGCGACCTTCCTCGCCGATCAACTGCCGGGCGGGTCGGCCTACGTCATCGGCGAGGCGGGCCTGACCACCGCGCTGCACGAAGCCGGATACACGCTGACCGATGTGGGACCGGATTTCGTGGTGCTGGGGGAGACGCGGACCTACTCGTTCGAGGCGATCACCAAGGCGGTCCGGTTGATCCTCGGCGGCGCCCGGTTCATCGCCACCAACCCCGACGTGACCGGCCCGTCCGGGGAAGGGCCGTTGCCCGCGACCGGGTCGGTGGCCGCGATGATCACCAAGGCCACCGGCCGGGAGCCCTACTTCGTCGGCAAACCCAATCCCATGATGTTCCGCAGCGCGCTCAATCGCATCGAGGCCCACTCCGAGAGCACCGTCATGGTGGGAGACCGGATGGACACCGACGTGGTCGCCGGCATCGAGGCGGGTCTGGACACGATCCTCGTGTTGACCGGATCGACGACCATCGAGGACGTCGAGCGTTACCCGTTCCGGCCCAGCCGGGTGCTGCCGTCCATCGCCGAAGCCATTGACCTGGTGTAGCGCGCGGCACTGGCCGCCCCCGCGCCGGTCGCATAGAGTATCCAATATCGGCGAAAGGGAGTCCCCATGCCACCGCGCACCGCGACCAAGCGCACCCCCGTCGGCACCGACGCGGGTGCGGCGCCGCGCGCGGACTTCGTGCGGCCGAAAACGGCGCAGCAAGCGGTGGCCGAGGCGCTGCGCCGCGACATCACCACCGGCAAGCTCGCACCGGGCAGCTGGATCGTCCAGGAGACGCTGGCCGAGCAGTTCGGCATGTCCCGGATCCCGGTCCGCGAGGCGCTCAAGACGCTGGAGGCCGAGGAGTACATCACCTACGTCCCGCACAGCGGGTACCGGGTGGCCAAGCTCGGTCTGGAGGATCTGCTCGAGGTCTTCCGGCTGCGCGACATCCTCGAAGAGGAACTGATCCGCGATGCCATGCCACGGCTGACCGACGAGGTCGTCGACGCGATGCGCGCGGAGATGGCCGAGATGGACCGCGCCGCCGCGGTGGGCGATCTGATCGCCGTCGGGGTGGCCAACCGCCGGTTCCACTTCCTGCCGTTCGAGGTGAGCCGGATGGCCCGTACCAGGCGGCTGGTGACCCAGCTGTGGAACACCGCCGACGCGTACCGCCCGCTCTACGCGCACCTGATGGACCTGGAGAAGGTCAACAGCGAGCACGTGCTGTTCGTCGAGGCGATGGTGGCCCGTGACGTCGAGAAGGCCGTGGCGATCAACCACCAGCACCGCTCGCATGCCGTCGACCACCTCAACGAGGTGTTCGCCCGGGAGGAAGCCGCCCGGCAGTCGTGACGCCGCGAGACCGGCTGGCGGAGCTGGGTCTGGAGCTGCCCGCACCGCCGCCGCCGAAGGGTGCTTACATCCCGTACCGGTGGTGCGGTGACCAGCTGTGGGTCTCCGGAGCCACCGCGCGCAGACCCGATGCGCCGAGCCTGCGCGGCGTGGTCGGCGCCGACGTGACGGTCGGCGACGCCGCCGAACAGGCCCGGCTGGCCGCGCTGAACCTCCTCGGTGCGGTCGAAGCCGCGGCCGGGCTCGGCGCGGTGCGTGGCCTGGTCCACCTGCGCGGGTATGTCCGCGGGACAACGGATTTCGACGCGCATCCGGTGGTCGTCGACGGAGCGTCAGAACTTCTGATCGAGGTGTTCGGGGCCGACCGCGGTGCGCATGCCCGCACGGCGATCGGTGTGGCATCGCTCCCGGGCGGCGCCTGCGTCGAACTCGAACTGGTCGCCGCGGTCGACCGCTGAGGTCAACGCAGCCGTTGCGCCGTCCGCCCGAGCGCCAACCCGAGCAGCACACCGGCCAGCATGGTCAGCACCAGGGACGCGCTGTCCGACGTCAGCGGTCGCCCGTCGGCCGGTGCGGGCCGCCGCGCGGCGGCCGGTGCCCGGTCCTCGGAGCCTCCGGTGATCAGCGCGTTCAACCGTTTGACGAACTGGCCGAGGATCCGGTTGCTCACCTGGGAGATGACGCCGCTGCCGAATTGCGCGATGCGCCCGCCCAATTCGAGGTCGGTGACGACCGTGACGTCGGAATGGCCGGCGGTGGCCGAGTCGCGGGCCACCATCGTGACCGTCGCCTCCGCCGATCCGTTGCCCTTGCGGTCGCGGGCGTGGCCCCGGACCACCATCTCGTGGGCGTCGTCGCGGCGGCTGACCACGGTGGCCGTGCCGGCGAGCGTCAACCCGACCGGACCCACCTTCACCGCCACACTGGCGTGGTAGTCGTCCCCGTCGCGGCGGTCCAGTCCGGCGCCGGGGATGCATTCGACCACCTTGGGGATGTCGGTCAGCGTCGCCCACGCCGTCTCGAGCGGCGCGTTCACCGAGAACTCGTTGACGAGTCGCACGTGCATCTCCTCTTCTCGAACGAGTTCGCCCGTTCCGGTTGTGGGGGCGGGACGGCCACCCTACGATTGGATACGATATCCAACCGTAGGAGGTCGAGCAGGTGTTGAGCAAGGGAGTCGGTCTCTTCCCGACCGAACCCGTCGGGGCCATGTGCGAATACGTGCAGTTGTGCGAATCGCTCGGCTACGACAACGTGTGGTTCGGCGACTCGCAGAACATCTGGCGGGAGTCCTCGACGGTGATGGGGGCGGCCGCCGTCGGCACCGAACGCATCGTGTTCGGAACCGGGGTCACCAATGCCGTCACCCGCCACCCGTCGCTGCTGGCGTCGACCTGGGCGACGCTGGCCGAGTTCACCGGCGGGCGGGTCGCCCTGGGCATCGGCACCGGCGACTCGTCGCTGCGCACCATGGGTCTCAAACCGCAGAAGCTCGCCGAGCTGGAGGAGTCGATCCGTCAGCTGCGCGCGCTGTTCCGCGGCGAGAAGGTGGTGGAGGCGACCAGTGGGGCCGACTTCCACCTCAACTACCTCACCGAGCCGCTGGACATCCCGGTCTACATCGCCGCGTCGGCGCCCAAGATCCTGCGCATGTCGGGCCGCATCGCCGACGGTGTCATCGTGTTGGTCGGCACCGCACCGCATTTCATCGAAGCGGCGCTGAAGACGATCGAAGCCGGAGCGGCGGAGAGCGGCCGCACGCTCGACGACCTGCACATCGTGCTGTGGACGCCGACCGCGATCAGCGAGGACCGCACCGAGGCGCGGGATCTGGTGCGCGCGCACGTCTCCCGGGTCGCGATCCGGCCGCTGCCCGCCAAGGTGGAGCCCGCGCTGGAGAAGGCGATCGACCGCATCCGCGACAGCTACAACTACTACGAGCACATGAACACCGAGGCGTCGCACGCCGACCTGGTGCCCGACGAACTCGTCGACCTGTTCGCGCTGGCGGGCACTCCCGCCGAGTGCGCACAGCGGCTCAAGGAGATCGAATCGCTCGGGGTCGACCAGGTGTCGATCGTGCCGTTCGTCCGCCCCGGCCAGAGCCGCGCACCCACCATCCGCACCTTCGCCGAGATCGTGGACGGATCCGCGCGGTGACCCAGCCTGCCGACGCGGCGGCGCGCTACCCTGCCCCGGGCAGTCCGGTGCCCGGCGCCCCGCCGCCGCTCAAGCGCACGCTGACACCGGCCGACGGTGCGGCGGTGAGTCCGGAGAGCGGATCACCGCGCGGCGGGACGACGAATCCGCCTCGCGGGTACGACGATTCGCGGAGAGAATCAGGTCGGTCCCGATGGACGGCCGCGGCCGCCATGGTCGGAATCGCCGCGGGACTCGAACTGGCCGGCGTATTGGCACGCCGGTCCACGGGCGTGAAATGTTGACCCAGATCACACCTGTTCGTATGCTGTATCCAATATTCAGTTTACCGGAGGTTGTCCGATGATCTGGTCCCCCAAAGCTTTTGCCGCCCTCCTCGCCGCCGGTGCGCTCCTCATGGGTGCCACCGCCTGCGCGGACGAATCCGCCGAACCCGCCGCCCAGGGCACTGACGAGTTGAGCATCTCGGCGACCGGCGTCGACAGCCTGCCCTTCATGGCCATTCTGCAGGCCGGGATCGACAAGGGCTGGTTCGAGGAGGAAGGCCTGAAGGTCGACCTCTACTCCGGCGGCGGTGGCGGCAACACGATGCGCGTCGTCACCAGCGGTGACGCCGACATGGCCATCGCGGGCAACACCTCGGTGCTGCTGGCCGCCAAGCAGGCCGATTCGAACCTGAAGGTCGTCGCGCCGTGGTTCCAGGTCAACGACTTCTCCTGGATCTCGCCGCCCGGGCGCAAGATCGAGGGCGCAACGCTGGGCTTCAGCTCGGCGGGTTCGTCCACCGAACTGGTCGTCAAGGCACTCGAGAAGAAGCTCGGGGTCAAGGCCCAGGCCGTCGGGCCGATGGGCGACAACTGGACCGCCGCCAAGGCCGGACAGATCACCGCGGGATGGGCCATGCAGCCCTTCATCGCCGACAAGCAGGCCACCGACAAGGCCGAGGTCCTGGTGAAGTCGCGCGACATCATCGGGGACATGCCCGCCGATCTGGTGGCGGTCAACGGCGATTACGCCGAGGCCAACGGTGAGAACGTCAAGGCCTTCTTCCGCGTCGCCGACCGCCTCAACAAATGGGTGGTCGAGAACCCCGACGAGGCCGGCGCCGAACTCGGCCCGCTGGTCGGGGTCAGCCCGCAGGTGATGATCGATGCGCTGCGCAACACCCCCGACATCGAGAAGGGCTACTCCCTGACCGTCGATCCCGAGGGCCTGAAGAACCTGTCCGACCTCATGGTCGCGGCCGGACAGATTCCCGAGCCCGTCGACTGGGCCACCGTGCTCGATCAGCAGTACCTTCCCGAGGACGCCCGCGCGGAGTTCTGAGAACACACCGCCACCGCACCTGACCACGATCGGAGACTCGTGAACGCGACATCCAAGGGCATCGAGATGCGAGGCGTGTCCGTGGTGTTCGACGCCCCGGCGGGCAAGGTCACCGCCGTGACCGGCATCGACCAGGACGTGCCCCACAGCAGCTTCGTGTCCATCGTCGGGCCGAGTGGTTGTGGCAAGTCCACGCTGCTGGCCGTCATCGCCGGCCTGCAGCGGGCCAGTACCGGCCACGTCAGCGTCGCCGGTAAGACGGTGACGGGTCCGGACCCCAAGATCGGCGTTGTCTTCCAGGAGGATTCGACGCTGCCGTGGCGCACCGTCGAGGACAACGTCAGCTTCGCCATGGAGATGATCGGCACCCCCAAGGCGCAGCGCCGCCAGCGGGCGAAGGAGGCCGTCGACCTCGTCGGCCTCAGCGGGTTCGAGAAGTCCTATCCCTCACAGCTTTCCGGTGGTATGCGGCAGCGCGTCGCGCTCGCGCGCACGCTGGCGGTCCAGCCGGAAGTGGTGCTGATGGACGAGCCGTTCGCCGCGCTCGACCAGCAGACGCGGCTGTTCCTCGGCGCGGAGGTCCGGCAGATCTGGGCCCGCACGCACCAGACGATCGTGTTCGTCACCCACGACATCAGCGAGGCGATCCTGCTGTCGCAGCAGGTGTGGGTGATGTCCTACCGGCCGGGTTCGATCATCGACGTCGTCGACATCGACCTGCCGGCCGACCGGGACGCCAGTGTGGTGTCGACTCCCCGCTTCAACGAACTGCACAACCGCATCTGGGGGTCGCTGCAGGCCGAGTCGATGCGCGGGTTCCGCCAGCAGGAGACGGCGGCCACATGACGGCGTCGTACCTGGCCGAAGACGATCTGCCCACCGAGACCATGCAGCAGCATCCGACCGAGCCCGGCACCGCGCGCCGTCCCCGCAAGCTGGGCGGCGCCCTGGTCAGCGTGCTCTCCACGATCGCGCTCATCGCGCTGTTCCTCGTATTCGCCGAAATCGGCGCGGCCGCCGGGTGGTGGAGCGAGCGGGTGCTGCCCGCTCCGTCGACGATCTTCGGGGAACTGCCCGCCCTGTTCGGTGACCCCCAGTTCTGGCTGGACGCCCGGCGCACCGGCATGGAGGTCGCCGTCTCGATCGTGGCGGGCAGCCTGCTCGGCTTCGCCGCGGGTCTGACGTTCTGGAAGCTGCCTCTGGTGGGCCGGGTGTTCGAGCCCTACCTGGTGTCGTTCTACGCGGTGCCGCTGGTGCTGTTCTATCCGGTGATGATCGTTCTGGTCGGCATCAACGCGATGTCGGTGATCATCCTGGCCACGATCATGGCGGCGATCCCGATGGCGCTCAACACCGCCGTCGGCCTGAACACGATGCCGCCGGTGTACATGAAGCTGGCCCGGTCGCTCAAGGCCTCGCCGCGCCAGACCCTGTTCGCCATCGCGATCCCGGCGGCCGGACCGTTCATCGTCGCCGGGCTGCGCCTGGCGGTGGTCTACGCGCTGATCGGCACGATCGCCATGGAGTTCACCACCGCCCAGGCCGGGCTCGGCTACCGCATCCGGTACCTCTACGAGATCTTCGACAACACACTGATGTTCGCCTACATCGCCGTGGTGCTGGCGCTGTCGATGATCCTGACGGTGCTGCTCGCGCTCGTCGAGCGGGTCCTGCTGCGAGGGAGGAAGGCATGACCGCCACACTGCCGCGCAGCGACGCCGCACCGAAGTCCGATCGGATCCGCTCGCTACTGAGCAACCAGTTCGTCGGCGCGGTCGCGCTGGCCGTCGTGGTGGTGATCGGCTGGGAGATCATGTCCAGCCTGACCTTCGTCATCCCGTCGCCGGTGCAGACGTTCACGGTGCTCGTGCAGAACCTGTCGGACCCGAGCTACCTGTTCGATCTGCGGGTGACTGCTCAGGCGGTGTTCCTGGCGTTCGTGATCGGCACCGCGGTCGGTGGCGGCATCGGGCTCCTGTTGGGTCTGTCAGCGTGGCTGCGAACGCTGTTCGAGCCGCTGATCATCATGCTCAACGGCATCCCGAAGATCGTGCTGTATCCCGTACTGCTGCCGATCTTCAGCCTCTCCGGGTCCAAGGTCGTGATGGGTGTGCTGTTCGCGCTCTTCCCGGTGCTGATCAACGTCTCCACCGGTGTGCAGGAGATCCCGCGGGTGTACTGGAAGCTCGCGCGGTCGGTGCGCGCGAACGCCTGGCAGACGTTGGTGCACATCATCTTCCCGGCGATCCGGCGGCCGCTGCTGACCGGTATCCGGCTGGCCGTCAGCCTCTCGGTGGTGGGCGTGGTGCTCTCGGAGTTCTTCGCCACCCGCCGCGGGCTGGGCCGGGTGGTGCTGCAGTCCTACAGCCACGGCGACTATCCATCGATGGTGGCCACGATCATGCTGCTGATCACCATCTCGTTCGCGATCTCGGTGGCGTTGTGGCAGTGGGAGAAACGGCTCCATTGAGGTACATCGGCAGCTCGGT
Organism: Mycolicibacterium litorale; assembly: GCF_010731695.1. Classification (NCBI taxonomy): domain Bacteria; kingdom Bacillati; phylum Actinomycetota; class Actinomycetes; order Mycobacteriales; family Mycobacteriaceae; genus Mycobacterium; species Mycolicibacterium litorale. Next base: position 2,419,741 of record NZ_AP022586.1, on the reverse strand, counting down.
GCGGCGGCGTGAGGACGATCGGATGCTCGCGGGACGCGGCCGGTTCCTCGCCGACCGGGCGGCGGGCGCCCACCACGCGGTCTTCGTGCGGTCCAGTGAGGCGCACGCCCGCATCCACCACATCGACACCGCCGCGGCGGCGCGCATGCTCGGTGTGCTCGGCGTCTACACCGCGGCCGATCTCGGGCTGACGGGCGCGTCGATCCCGGCCCTGACCACCCCCAACCCGGAGTTCACCGCGGCGACGAACTGTTTCCTGGCCGACCAGCGCCTGCCGGTGCTGGCCGCCGACACGGTGCACTACATCGGCCAACCGATCGCGGTGCTGGTGGCCGAGGACCGCTACCGCGCCGAGGACGCGCTGGAAGCGGTCGCCATCGACTACGCGCCCCTGCCCGCCGTCACCGATCCGGTGGCCGCCCTCGGTCCCGACAGCCCTGTGCTGTTCGGCCACCTGGGCGGCAATGAGGCTGCGCGCCTGGAGTTCTCGTTCGGTGCACCCGAACATGCCTTCGCCGGCGCCGAGCACGTCGTCGAGGGCACCTACCGGATGAACCGCCACGGCGCGATCCCGCTCGAGGGCCGGGGCGTGCGTGCGGCGTTCGACGCCCAGCGGCAGCGGGTGGAGCTGTGGACCTCGACGCAGATCCCGCACACGGTGCGCGACGCGATCTGTGCCGTGACGGGCTGGACGCCGCAGGACATCACGGTCGCGGTGCCCGATGTCGGCGGCGGTTTCGGCACCAAGGCCAACGTCTACGCCGAGGAGATCGCGCTGGCCGTACTGGCCCGCCACACCGGCGTCCCGGTCATCTGGGTGGAGGACAGGCAGGAACACCTGATCGCCAGCGCCCAGGCGCGCGATCAGGTCCACCACACCCGCATGGCCCTCGACGCCGACGGCCACATCCTGGCCTGGGAGGACTCGTTCATCGCCGACATCGGCGCCGGCAGCCTCTGGGTGGCGGGCATCGTCGCCAACACCGCGATCCACCTACTCGGCCCGTACCGCGTTCCGGCCGCCCACATCACCGGGCGCGCCGCGCTGACCAACAAAACCCTCACCGCGCAGTACCGCGGGGCGGGCAGGCCCGAGGCGACCTTCGCCCTCGAGCGCACCCTCGACGCCGCCGCCCGCAAGATCGGGCTGAGCACCGAGGAGATCCGGCGGCGCAACCTGCTCACCGCCGCCGACCTGCCCTACTCCCGTCCGCTGCCGTACCGCGACGGCGTGCCGATCTCCTTCGACGGCGGCGACTACCGCGCCTGCCTGGACTCGGTGTCGAACCTGCTGCCGCGCAACGAGATCGAGCGGTGCGCCGCCGAACACCCCGACCACCTCATCGGCTACGGGCTGTCGTCGTATCTGGAGGCCACCGGCCGCGGACCGCACGAGACCGCGCGCATCCGGCTGCTCTCCGACGGCGGATTCGAGGTCACCGCGGGCGCGGCCGCCGCAGGACAGGGCCACGAGACCGTCTTCGCGCAGGTGGCGGCCGAGGCGCTGGGCGTGCCGATGGAGTGCGTGCGCTACGTACCCGCCGACACCGAGCGGCTGCCCGAGGGGGTCGGCACGTTCGCCAGCCGTTCGGCGATCCTGGCCGGCTCCGCGGTGCACGAGGCGGCCGGGAAACTCGTCGACGCCGCGATGGAGCACGTCCGGCGACTGCTCGGCGTGGACGGCCCGATCGACTACGCGCACGGCGTGTTCCGCGCCGGGCGACGCATGCTGAGCTGGCTGGAGATCGCGCGCGCCAGGGCGGTCGGCGGGGACGCCGAGAGCGGTGCGGCCCTCGACGTCACCGCGGTGTTCCGGGTCGAGACCGTGACGTGGACGATGGGCGTACACGCCGCGATCGTCGGCGTGCACCGGCGCACCGGCCTGGTGAAGGTGTTGCGCTACGCGGTGTCCCACGAGGGTGGCCGCGAGATCAACCCCCGCATCGTCGAAGGCCAGATCGTCGGCGGTGTGGCCCAGGGGCTGGGCGGTGCGCTGTTCGAGCAGTGGCGGTACTCCGACGCGGGTCAGCCGCTCTCGACCACGTTCGCGGCCTACCATCTGCCGCTGTCGACCGACGTGCCGCGCGTGGCCGTCGAACACCTCCACGTCGACACCCCGGTCAACCCGATCGGCGTACGCGGTGCGGGGGAGAGCGGCACGATCGCCGTCTACGCCGCGGTGGCCGGTGCGGTCGACGACGCGCTTTGTGGCGCCGTCCACGTCGACAGCACGCCGATCCGCCCTGGCGACCTGTGCCGCGCGCTGGCCGGGGCGGCCTCGTGAAGCCCGCCGAATTCGCCTATCGCCGGCCCGGTTCGGTGGCCGAGGCGCTCGACCTGCTGGCCGCCCACCCCGACGCGAAACTGCTGGCGGGCGGGCAGTCGCTGTTGACCCTGATGAACCTGCGGCTGGCCCGGCCGTCGGCGGTCATCGACATCGGCCGGCTGACCGAGCTCACCCGGATCTTCGACGACACCGACGATCTCATCCTCGGCGCGCTGGTCACCCACCGCACCGTCGAGGTCGACCCGCTGGTCGCCGCGCGCGCACCGCTGCTCGCCGACGCGGCCCGCTACATCGGCCACGTCGGCATCCGCAACCGGGGCACCATCGGCGGGTCGATCGCCCACGCCGATCCCGCCGCCGAGATGCCCCTGGCCACACTCGTTCTCGGCGCGACGTTCCACGTCGAGTCCGCGGTCTCCGGGCGCAGGCAGGTCGCCGCCGAGGACATGTTCGTCTCCTTCTACACCAACGGGCTGGAATCCCACGAGATGCTGACCTGGATCTCGGTGCCGGCGATACGGCCCGGCCAGGGCTGGGGTTTCGCCGAATACGCCCCGCAGCACGGCGATTACGGGCTCGCCGGGGCGGGGTGTCTGCTCACCCTGGCCCCCGACGGGACCGTGGACGCGGTGCGCGCGGCAGTGCTCAGCGCCGCCGACCGGCCGCTGCTGTTCGTCGGCGCAGAGGCCGTAGGAGCGCGCCCGACGCCGGCACTGTGGCGAGACCTCGCGCACGCGTGGTCGGCACGCACGGAACCGGCGGCCGAGGACATCGACTATGTGCGGCGGCTGTGCGCCGAAGCGCTCACCGAGGCACTCACCGCCGCCACCGGTCGGGCCGCGCGAGAACAGGAGGCCGCCCATGTCTGAGAGTCCCGCGGCCGTCGCCGTGTCGGTCACCGTCAACGGCAGGCCGGTGTCCCGGTCGGTGCCGCCGCGGCTCACCCTCGCCGATTTCCTGCGCGACGAACTCGGCCTCACCGGAACGCATCTGGGATGTGAGCACGGGGTGTGCGGAGCCTGCACCGTATTCGTCGACGGCCGCAGCGCCAGGGCCTGCCTGACACTGGCCGCGCAGGTCGACGGCGCGCGCGTCGACACCGTCGAGGGGCTGGAGGTGTTCGAGGAGACTGCCCGGCTGCGCGAGGCGTTCAGCGAACGCGGTGGACTGCAATGCGGCTTCTGCACACCGGGCTTCCTGGTCACCGCCGTGGAGTTGCTGCGCGACACCGACGCCGACAAACCGCTCACCGAGGAATCGGTGCGGGAAGCGTTGTCGGGCAACATCTGTCGCTGCACCGGTTACCAGGGCATCGTGCAGGCCGTGCTGGACGCGGCCAACCCGCCGGACTGATGCGGACCGGCGCCGCGCTGCCGGCGCTGCTGCGGCCGGTGGGACGCAGCAGGTGGGGCATGGCCGCGGCGCTGGCCGGCGCCCTCGGGCTGCTGCTGGTCGTTCCGCAGCTCTGGGGCAGGCCCGAGCTCGGGTCGGCGCTCGCGCTTGGCTTCGTGCTCACCGCCGTCCCGTCGCTGCCCACGACCGGGCGTGCGGCGCTGGCGACCATGTCGGCGCGAGCGACCGCGGTGCTCGCCGGCGGTGCCCTCGTCGTCGCCTCCGTCGATCGTCCCGCCCTCCTGGCCGTGGTGACGGTGGGCGCCGCGGTCTCCGGTGCGTTGATCGATCGTGTCGGCGCGACCGCCGGACTCGCGGTCGTGTTGATCGCGGTCGACGCCGGCGCGCACCCGACGATCGCCGATCTGCCCGCCTACGCGATCGGGGCAGCCACGGTGTTCGGCGCATGGACGGTGTGGTGGGCCGGCGCGAAGGTGATTGCGGAACAACGGGATCGGCCCCGCGACGAGCCGCAGGCGCCGGCGGTGCGGGTGCTGGACCGCGCCCACGCCGCCCGGGTGGCCGCCGCCGTCGCCGTGGCCGTGGTTGTTGCCGACCGGCTGCCCGACGATCTCGTGGGCGGGCACTGGCTGGTGACGAGCGTGCTGCTCACCATCCAGCCGGGCCGGCCGGCCACCCGCACCCGGCTGGTGCAACGGCTGTGCGGTAACACCGCCGGGGCCGTGCTCGCCGCGGTTCTGCTCGGCGCGCACCCGGCGGTGCCCGTCGCGGTCGCGGTGACGGTGCTGCTGTTCCTGCTGGCGGTCGCTCTGCGGCCGGTGAACTACACGTGGTGGGCGGTCACCGGGCCGCCCGTTCTGCTCGTGGTCAGCGAATACCCGCACTGGTTCCCGTGGTACGAGGGCGGGGTGCGGCTCGCGATGAACCTCGCGGGCGCGGCGATCGTCGTTGCGGTCGTCTTCGTCGTGCCGATGGTGTGGACCGCCTTTCCCCGATCCGCGCGGTCCGATAATGTATACAAAATCCAATGTAAGGAGGTGCCGTGACGACACTGCTCGTGGAGGACATCGGGCTGCTGATCCACGGCGACCCCGCCCTCGCCCCGCTGCGCGACACCACCGTCGTCATCGAAGACGGGGTGATCACCGGCATCGGAACCGACCACCCCGCCCCGGACCAGGTGCTCTCGGCCGGCGGCCTCACCGTCATGCCGGGCCTGGTCGACGGCCACGTCCATCCGACGTTCGGCGAGTGGACGCCCGCGCAGGACGCGATCGGATGGATCGGCAACTACCTGCACGGCGGCACCACGTCGATGGTCTCCGCCGGAGAACTGCACATCCCGGGCCTGGCGTTCGACGCCCTCACCCCGGAACTCGTGCTGTCGATCGCGATCACGTCCAAGCACACCACCGGCCGGATGCGGCCGTCGGGTGTGAAGGTCAACGCCGGCACGGTGCTGCTCGTCCCCGGCATGACCGAGGAACACTTCGACCGCGCCCACGCCGAGGGCATCGACCAGCTCAAGTTCATCTTCTACGACTGGAACCGGCTGGGCGACGGGGAAGCCCAGCGCTACATGCAATGGGCCCACGACCGCGGCATGACCGTCAAGATGCACTCGGGCGGCGTCTCCCGCTCGGGGTCGAGCCGGGTGGCGGGCAGCGACGTCGTGCTGGCCGTCCGGCCCGACATCGTCGGCCACATCTCCGGCGGGCCCATCCCCGCACCCGACGCCGACATCGCCGCGATCATCGCCGACCTGCCGTCGGCGTACGTGGAGGTGTGCAGTTCGAACAACTACCGCGCCACCAAGTTCGTCGCCGAACAGCTGACGGAGCACAACCAGGTGCACCGCCTCACCCTGGGCACCGACACCCCCGGCGGCACCGGCGTCATCCCGCGCGGCATGCTGCGCAACATCTGCTACCTCGCGTCGGTGTGCGGGCTCGACCCGGTCGCCGCGGTCGCCGCCGCCACCGGCCAGACCGCCCGCGCGCACGGACTGGACACCGGGCTGCTGGCCGAGGGCAGGCCGGCCGACCTTCTCGTGCTCGGGCCGATCACCGGATCGGTCGCCACCGACGCACTCGAATGCTTCGCCCTCGGTGACCTTCCCGGCATCGCCACCGTCCTCGTCGACGGGGTCGCGCTCGTCGAGACCCGCAGCCAGCAGACGCCGCCGCCGAGCCGGGCGGTCACCTGGAAGCACCCCACCGCCCAGCCCGCGCGGCTACCCGCCCCCGCCACCCGCAGCACCGGCTGCTGCTGACACCCGAGGAGATCCCTTGTCCCGCACCGTGACCGAACCGATGTCGCCCGACGCGCTGGTCGGGATCGACGCGCTGCTCAGCGAGGAGGAGCGCCAGATCCGCGACAGCGTGCGCTCGCTCGTCAAGCGCCGGATCGCCCCGGAGATCGCCACCTGGTACGAGAACGGCGAGCTGCCCGCCCGCGAACTGGCCCGCGAGCTCGGCGATCTCGGCCTGCTCGGGATGCATCTCGAGGGCTACGGCTGTGCGGGCACCTCCGCCGTCGCCTACGGCCTGGCCTGCCTCGAGCTGGAGGCCGGCGACTCCGGCATCCGGTCACTGGTCAGCGTGCAGGGCTCGCTGGCGATGTACGCCATCTACGCCTTCGGCAGCGAAGATCAGAAGCAGCAGTGGTTGCCGCGGATGGCGGCAGGCACCGCCATCGGCTGCTTCGGGCTGACCGAACCCGACCACGGGTCAGATCCCGCCGGGATGCGCACCCGCGCCACCCGCGACGGGGACGACTGGATCCTCAACGGCGCGAAGATGTGGATCACCAACGGTTCGGTCGCCGACGTCGCGGTCGTGTGGGCGCGCAGCGAAGACGGTGTGCGCGGCTTCGCCGTCCCCACCGACACCCCCGGGTTCAGCGCACACACCATCAAGTCGAAGATGTCGCTGCGCGCGTCGGTCACCAGTGAACTGGTGCTCGAGGACGTGCGGCTGCCCGACAGCGCAAGGCTGCCCGGCGCCACCAGCCTGCGGGCGCCGCTGAGCTGTCTGAACGAGGCCCGGTTCGGCATCGTGTTCGGCGCACTCGGCGCCGCCCGCGACTGCCTGGAGACCGCGCTGGACTACTCGCGCTCACGGCGGCAGTTCGACCGGGCGATCGCGGAATTCCAGCTCACCCAGCAGAAGCTCGCGGACATGACCCTCGAGTACGGCAAGGGTGTGCTGCTCGCGCTGCACCTGGGCCGGCGCAAGGACGCCGGCGACATCGCCGGGCACCAGGTCAGCCTCGGCAAGCTCAACAGTGTCCGCGAGGCGCTGACGATCGCCCGCACGGCGCGCACCATCCTCGGCGCCAGCGGCATCACCTCGGAGTATCCGGTGATGCGCCACGCCAACAACCTCGAATCGGTGCTCACCTACGAGGGCACCAGCGAGATGCATACTCTGATCATCGGCCAGGCGTTGACGGGAATGTCCGCCTTCCGCTGACGGTACGGCGCTACTTCAGGAGGCCCGGTGGCCAGCACGAAACGTGAAGCCGTCGACGAACACTTCACGACGACGATCTCGGCCCTGTCCCGCACGACCGACTCGCGCCGGGGTGGTGACGACGCGGTCCGCGACGGATCCACGGTCACGGTGCGCGACGCGCTCGCGGTGTTCGACGCCGCGCTCGGCAGCCGCCACCTCGACCTGGCCGCCCGGTGGCTGCGGGCCCACGGCCGCGGCTACTACACGATCGGGTCGTCGGGGCACGAGAGCAACGCGGCGGTGGCGGCGGCGCTGCGGCCGACCGACCCGGCCCTGCTGCACTACCGCTCGGGCGGCTTCTTCCTCGCCCGCGCCCAGCAGGTCGACGACGGACTGTCCACAGCGCTGCGCGATGTGCTGCTCGGCCTCGTCGCGGCCACCGAGGAACCGATCTCCGGTGGCAGGCACAAGGTGTTCGGTCGGGCGGACCTCAACATCATCCCGCAGACCAGCACGATCGCCTCCCATCTGCCGCGCGCGGTCGGGGTGGCCTTCTCGACCGCCCGTGCCCGCAAACTCGACGTGCCCTGCCGATGGCCGGACGACGCGGTCACGGTGTGCAGCTTCGGCGACGCCTCGGTCAACCACTCCACCGCGGTCGGGGCGCTCAACACCGCCATGCACACCGCCTACCAGGGCATGCCGATGCCACTGCTGTTCGTCTGCGAGGACAACGGCATCGGGATCTCCACCAGGACCCCCCGCGGGTGGGTTGCGCGCACCTACGCCCACCGTGAAGGCCTCGAGTACTTCGCCGCCGACGGATCCGACCTGGTCGCCAGCTTGGAGACGGCCCGCGCGGCGGCGGCCTGGGTGCGCGCACAGCGCCGCCCCGCCTTCCTGCACCTGTCCACCGTGCGGCTGATGGGCCACGCCGGGTCCGACTACGAACCGGCCTACCGCCGACCGGACGAGATCCTCGCCGACTTCGACCGCGACCCAGTGCTGAACACCGCGAGAATGCTTGTCGCCGAAGGAATCCTGTCGCCCGAGGAGGTGCTGGAGCGCTACGAGGCCACCCGCGGCCAGGTACTCGACATGGCCCGGGACGTCGCCGAGCTGCCCCAGCTCGACAGCGCCGACGCTGTGTTGCGCCCGCTGCGCGACACCCTCGACGAGGCGGTCGCCGCCTCGGCCGCACCGTATCCCGCCACCGACGCCGCACCGATGACGGTGGCGCAGGCCATCAACCGCGCCCTCGGCGACACGCTGGCCCGCCACCCGGAGACGCTGGTCTTCGGCGAGGACGTGGCCCGCAAGGGCGGCGTGTACGGGGTCACCCGCGGCCTGCAGCAGAAGTGCGGTCAGGCGCGGGTGTTCGACACGCTGCTCGACGAGCAGGCCATCCTCGGACTCGCTCTGGGCGCCGGAGTGTCGGGCCTGTTGCCTATCCCGGAGATCCAGTACCTGGCGTACTTCCACAACGCCGCCGACCAGATCCGTGGTGAGGCGGCCACACTGCAGTTCTTCGCCGATCGCCAGTACCGCAACCCGATGGTGGTACGCGTCGCCGGCTACGGATACCAGAAGGGCTTCGGCGGGCACTTCCACAACGACAACTCGATCGCGGCGATGCGCGACATCCCCGGTGTCGTGATCGCGTCCCCGGCACGCCCGGACGACGCCGCGGCGATGATGCAGTCCTGCGTGGCCGCGGCGAAGAGCGCGGGTGCGGTGTGCCTGTACCTGGAGCCGATCGCGCTGTACCACACCAAGGATCTGCACACCGACGGCGACGAGCAGTGGCTCGCGCCGCTGTCGGGTGTGACCGCCCCGATCGGCCGGGCGCGCACCTACGGTGACGGCGCCGACCTGACGATCCTCACCTTCGGCAACGGGCTGTGGATGAGTCTTCGGGTGGCCGAGCGGCTCGCGAGCATGCACATCGCCACCCGCGTCGTCGACCTGCGCTGGCTGGCGCCGCTGCCGGTCGAGGACATGCTGCGCGAAGCCCTCGCCACGGGGCGGGTGCTCATCGTCGACGAGACCCGGGAGACCGGCGGCGTCGGCGAAGGCGTGCTCGCCGCACTGCTCGCCCACGGCTACACCGGCCGGGTCGACCGCGTCGCCAGCCGCGACAGCTTCATCCCGCTCGGCGACGCTGCGCTGCAGGTGCTGCTGAGCGAGGACACCATCGAGGCGGCCGCCATCAAGCTGGCCCGCACGGCGAGCGGCTGACTGCTTGCTAACTTGAGCGGATGCAGCCAACGGATCCGGTCCGGCCGCTCGCCGGTGTGCGCATCGTCGAGATCTCCAGCTTCGTCGCCGTCCCGTTGGCGGGTATGACGCTCACACAGCTGGGGGCCGAGGTCATCCGCGTCGACCCGATCGGCGGGGCGGCCGACTACCGGCGCTGGCCGGTCACCGACGCCGGTGACAGCATCTACTGGGCCGGGCTGAACAAGGGCAAGCGTTCGGTCGCGGTGGACATGCGATCCGCCGCGGGGCAGGACCTGGTGACCCGGCTGATCGCCGACGCCGGGGTGCTCATCACCAACGTTGCGGGGCGGCAATGGCATTCGTACGACACCCTGGTCGAGCACCGGCCCGATCTGATCCACGTCGAGGTGTCCGGCCGCGCCGACGGCGGCACCGCGGTCGACTACACCGTCAACGCCGCAACGGGTTTCCCCCTGGTGACCGGCCCGGCCGAACTCGCCACACCGGTCAACCACGTCTTGCCGGCGTGGGACGTGTCGTGCGGGCTCTACGTGGCACTGGCGGTCACCGCCGCCCTGCGCCACCGCGACGCCGGCGGTGCCGGCGCGCGGATCAGCATCCCCCTGGAGAATGTGGCGCTGGCCACCGCGGGCAACCTGGCGCTGCTCACCGAGGCGATGGTGAACGGTGAAACCCGTCCGCGCGTGGGCAATTCGCTCTACGGCACCTACGGCCAGAACTTCGTCAGCAGCGACGGCGCCGCCTTCATGGTGGTCGCGCTGACCAACCGGCACTTCCGTGACCTCGCCGAGATCACCGGAACCACCAATGCCGTTGCGGCCCTTGGTGAGGCGCTCGGGGCCGACCTGACCGACGAGGGCGAGCGCTACCGGCACCGCGACGCGCTCACCGGGCTGTTCACCGTGTGGTTCAGCAGCCACACCGCCGACGAGGTCGCCCGCGCCCTGTCCGGCACGTCGGTGCTGTGGGAGCGCTACCGCAGCTTCGCCGAGGTGGCCGCGAGCGACCGGGTCACCCGCAACCCGCTGTTCACCGAACTCGACCAGCCGCGCGTCGGCCGCCACCTGGCCGCCGGACTGCCGATCGCATTCGGCGGCGCCTACCCACCCGCCGTCGCCGCCCCGGCCCTCGGAGACGACACCGCGGCGGTGCTCAGCGAGTGGCTCGGCATCTCCGCCGAGGAGATCGACCGGCTCACCCGATCCGGTTCGGTGGCAACGGGATCGGACGCATGAGCCGACTACTCGAACTGCTCGACGTCGCGGCGGGGCGAAGTGCGGACACCTTCGTCGGTGCGCCGAGCGGACCGGAGGGCAAGCGGGCGTACGGCGGTCAGTTCGCCGGGCAGAGCCTGGCCGCGGCCGCCCGCACCGTCGACGCCGACCGTCTGCCGACCAACATGCACCTGCAGTTCCTGCGCGGCGGGGAGGCGGGCGACGCGGTCGACTACGACGTGACGGCGACCTACGACGGCCGCACCACCGCGGCGCGCCGGGTGGACTCCCGCCAGCACGGGCGGCTGCTGACGACCGCGACGGTGTCGTTCGCGGCGCCGATGGCCGGCCCCGAACACGGCCGCCACCCGCTGCCCTCTGTCGCTCCTGACGCCCTCGACCGGACCGGGCCGCCCGGGCCCGCACCGTCGGTGCCGCTCGACGAACTCGACATCCGCGTCGCCGACGACGGCACGGGTGAGGAGTTCGTGCGCAGGCTGTGGTGGCGCGCCACGGCCGCGCTGCCCGACGACCCGCTCCTGCACACGCTGATCGCGGTATACGTCACCGACCTCTACATGATCGACCCCGCCCTGCAGGTGCACGGCCATTCGATGCGGGCGCGCACCCACCGCAGCGGCACCACCGATTCGTCGGTGTGGTTTCACCAGCCGGTGCGCGCCGACGCGTGGAACCTGCTCGAGTCGTCCTCGCCGGCGGCCGCCCGGGGGCGCGGCGTCATCACGGCGAGCCTCGTCCGCACCGACGGGGTCGTCGCGGCGACCCTGGTCCAGGAGGGGCTCATCGCGGAGCGGGAACCGCGACCGAGCTGACGCTCGGCTTGCGCTCACGCAGCCGACGACGCACCAGCGTCACCGCCTGCGTGAGGAGCACCCCGACGGCGATCGACGCGGCGACGCCGAGCGCGGGGTGGCCCTCGAACACCGCGTAGACCTGGAAGTGCGTCAGGTAGGTGTACAGCGACGCCTCCGCGATCACACCGGCCACGACGGTCAGCCGGGCGGGGAAGCGGACGGCGGGCAGCCAGATCAGCAGCAGGAAGCCCGCGAGTACCAGCGCCTCGCGGTTGGGGTTGTCGAAGTACCCGTACAGCCCGACCGCGATGGCGATCGTGACGGCGAGGCGCTGCCACGGGTTGGTGGCCTTCACCGCCGCCCACCCGGCCGCGAAGAACCAGAACGCCAGCATCGTGAACCAGGCGTCGCGGCCGAGATCCAGGCCGAGCACGTCGTAACGCAACGCCAGCCCCGCCACCAGGAACAGCGCCGCCACCCCGAACGGCCACCGTCGCTCGGCCCGATCGGCCGCCGGTATCCAGCACAGCGCGGCCAGCGCCACGAGGATCCACACCAGAACCTCGACGAACCACAGGCGCCCGGCCGTCATGCTGTCGTGTGGACCGAGGATCTTGTTGGCCAGCACCAGGTTAGACAGGTAGTAGTCATCGGTCACCACCAGCGCGACGGCCACCCACACCACCGCGGGGATCGCGATCCAGGCGATGGTCGAACGCAGATGGCGCACCCGGTCCTTGCGCGGGACCGGCGTCAGGCAGAACCGGCCGAAGTTGTACCCGGCGATGCCCAGCAGCACATGCGCGCCGCCCCACAGTTCGAACAGCGTGGCGTGCGAGCCGACGATCAGCACGATCGCAACGGCGCGCAGCGCGACGCTCGTCTCCAGCGTCGCGATCCACCGGCGCCGGGGCGCCGTGCGGCCCTGCAGGTCACGCAGCGGCAGCCGTTGCCAGTCGGCGGGCAGCCGGCCCAGCGCGCGCTCCAAGCGCACCGACATCGCCACGTAGGTCAGTGAGTTGCCGCCGAGGTCGATGAAGCTGGCGTCGGGATCGATGGCGTCGCGGTCCATGTGCAGCACGTCGGCGAACACCGTTCGCAGGTCCTCGGCCTGTGCTGTGGCGTCGTCGAGCGGATCGGCCATCGCGCGCACCGCCGGGTAGTCCGGCTTGCCGGTCGACAGCATCGGCAGCTCGGGGACCACCACCGCGCGCACGGCGCTCGACGGGATGCCGGCGGCGTCGGCGGCCAGCCGGGCCACCTCGGCGGGTCGGTGGGGTGCGGTCGCGGCGACGACCAGGCGCTCGTCGAGGTCGGTACACAGCGCGGCGACGCCGTGGTCGCGCAGCGCCGTCTCGATCCGCTGCAGGTCGATGCGCAGGCCGTACATCTTGACGAACCTGCTGCTGCGGCCGATCACCTCGTAGAGGCCGTCGGGCCTGCGGCGGGCGATGTCGCCGGTGTGCAGCGCGTCCACCTCGTTGCCGCGCGACAGGTCGGCGGAGCCGTACGCGTAACCCATCATCACGTTGTCGCCGCGGTAGACGAGTTCGCCGGCGGCATCGTCGGCCGGCCAGCCGTCGAGCGGTTCGATCGTGAACGCACCACCGGGGATCGGCCGGCCGATGCAGCCGGGGTGGTCGGCGGCGAGCTCGGGCGGCAGGTAGGCCATGCGGGCCGTCGCCTCGGTGGCGCCGTACATCACGAACAGCTGCCAGCCGCGGGCCGCGCCGAGTTCGGCGTAGCGCCGCACCCGCTCCGGCGCCAGCCGCCCGCCGGCCTGGGTGAGGTAACGCAGGTCCGGCAGGTCCATGGTGGCGAAGCCGATGCGGTCCAGCAGGTCGAACGTGTAGGGGACACCGGCGAAGGAGGTGCCGCGGTGGCGCCGGAAGAGCGTCCAGAAGTCGTCGTCGACCACGGAGAGTTCGGTGAGGATGAGCGCGGCGCCGCGCAGCAGGTGGCTGTGGATGACCGACAGGCCGTAGCAGTAGGACATCGGCAGAGTGGTTGCGGCCCGGTCGGTTTCGCGGATGTCCAGGTATTCGGCGATCGCGGTGGCGTTGCTGATCAGGTTGCGCCGTGACAGGCGGACGAGTTTCGGCGAACCGGTGCTGCCCGACGTCGACAACAACAGCGCCAGCTCGTCGTGCAGCGAGTGGGCGCTGCCCGGGCGACGTTGGCGAAGCCCATCGGCGCCGATGACGACGTCGGGATCGTAGGTGGCGGCGAGTTCATGGTGGTCGCGTCCGGCGGGGACGGGCAGCACCACGTGGCCACCGGCGAGCGCAGCGAGATAGTGCACCAGGGTGGGGAGGTCGTTGCGGGTTTCGAGCAGGACCAGGCGACGGGTGTCCCCGAGGCGGCCTGCGGCGTCCGCCACCCGGTCGGCCAGGCCGGTGTAGGACACCTGCTCGGTTTCGGTCAGCACCGCGATCCGGTCGCCGTGTCCGCGCAGGGCTTCCAGCACCCCGGTCACCGGAAGACCACTCCGCCGCCCACGACGTCGATGCGCACCTTGGCGTCGATCGGGGGTGGGTCGAGACTGTGCTGACGCAGGACGATCGGTCCCGTGTCGCCGGTGGGGTCGATCGTCACCAGCACGTCGTGACCGAGGAACTCGGTGGCCACGACGGTGCCGACGGCGTCGAGTTGTCCGCTGTCCGAAACCACCGTCGCGACAAGCTGTTCGGGCCGCAGCAGCAGCGTCGCCGGACCGTCCTCGGCGGCGGCGACCGGGATGCGTCCGAGCACGCTGTCGGCGACGTTGGCCGTAACCGTGCACGGCAGCGTGATGCAGTCACCGAGGAATTCGGCGGTGAATCGGTTCGCCGGCTGCCGGTACACCTGCTCGGGGGTACCGACCTGGGTGAAGCGGCCGTCGCGCATGACCGCCACCTGATCGGCGATCGACAACGCCTCCTCCTGGTCATGGGTCACCAGCAGAGTGGTCACCCCGGCCCGGGCGAGCAGACCGGCGACGGCCTTGCGGGTGGTGGCCCGCAGCCCGGTGTCCAGCGCGCTGAACGGTTCGTCGAGCAGCATCAGGTCGGGTTCGCGTGCTAGCGCGCGGGCCAGTGCGACGCGCTGCTGCTGCCCACCGGAGAGCTGGTGCGGGCGGCGGGATGCGAAATCACCGCCCAGCGCGACGGTTTCGAGGAGGTCGGCCACCCGTGCGCGTACCGCGGCGCTGCGGGCCGATCCGGGCAGGCCGTAGGCGATGTTCTGTCCCACGGTCAGGTGGGGGAACAGCGCGCCGTCCTGGGCGACGTATCCGACGCTGCGGCGGTGCGGCGGTACCGCGCTCGTCGCGCTCGCCACCTGTCGGCCGGCGATCGTGATCGTGCCCGCGTCGGGGGCCTCGAATCCGGCGATGAGCCGCAGCAGGGTGGTCTTGCCGCATCCGGAGGCCCCGACGATGGCGGTGAGGCTGCCCGGTGCGAGGTCGAGGTCGATGTGGTCGAGCACCGTGCTGCCGTGGAAGCTCTTCGCCAGGCCGCGGGCCTCCAGTACGGCGCTCACTGCGCCACCACCTTCGTGGACTGAGCGAGCAGGAGCACCGTCACCGGGACGGCGAGCAGCACCAGCACCAGTGCGTACGGTGCGGCGGCCGCGTAGTCGAGTTCGCTGGCGTAGGACCAGAACAGCATGGACAAGGTCCGGGTGCCGGTGGGCGCGAGCAGCAGCGTGGCGGTCAGTTCGGTGGCGACCGCGACGAACACCATCGATGCGCCCGCCGCGGCCGCGGGTGCGGTGAGGCGCAGCGTGACGCGCAGGAACGTCGCCGTCGGCGAGCAGCCCAGCGACCGCGACGCCTCCTCCAGGCCGGGGGGAACCTGCGCCAGGCCGGCGCGCACATTGACCAGCGCGCGCGGCATGAACAACAGCACGTAGGCGGAAACGATCAGCGCCAGGCTCTGGTAGAGCGGGCGGGCGACGTGGATGGTCACGGTGACCAGGGCGAGTGCGGTGACGATTCCGGGCAGCGCGCTGGTGACGTAGTTGGCGCCCTCCACCGCGCGCGCCAGGAATCCGCTGGAGCGCACCGCCACCCACGCGACGGGGAACGCGAGCACCGTCGTCAGCACGGCCGCCATCCCGGCCAGCGCGATGGTCTGGCCGAGTGCGGCACCGATGGCGCCGAACTCCCACACCTCGGTACCCCCGATCCACAACCACCGCAGGATGGTCCACACCGGCACACCCAGTGCGAGCACCGCCAGCCCCGCGAGCGCCAACTCCGCGGGTACGGCGTTGCGCCGCAGCCGGATCGGCGCGATCTCGCGGGGGGCCCCGGAGCCGATGCGGGCGTAGCGGGCACCGCCGCGCGCGGCGGCCTCGGCCACCAGGAACGTCAGGCACAACAACACCAGGACCCCGGCCAGCATGCTGCCCGCCGCACCGTCGAAGGTGACCTGGAACTGCTGGAAGATCGCGACGGTGAAGGTGTCGAACCGCACCATCGCGAACGCGCCGTACTCGGCGAGCAGGTGTACCGCGATGAGCAGCCCGCCGCCAAGGATCGCCAGCCGCAACTGCGGGAGCACCACACGGAAGAACACCCCGGCCGAACCGGATCCCAGTGCGCGTGCGGATTCCTCGACCGCCGGGTCGAGGCGGCGCAGCGTCGCGGCCGCGGGCAGGTACATGAACGGGAAGTAGGACAGCGTGGTGACCAGCACCCCGGCCCACAACCCGTGCAGCGACGGGATGACACCGACCCAGGCGTAGCTGTTGACGAACGCGGGCACCGCAAGCGGCGCGACGAACAGCGGACGCCAGACGGCCCGGCCGGGCAGGTCGGTGCGTTCCACCAGCCACGCCACGCCGACGCCGAGCACCACGCACAGCGGGACGGTGAGCGCGACCAGCGCGACGGTGTTGACGAGCAACTCCCCGACACGTGGGCGCACCACCAGTTCGTACGCCCGGTCCCAGCCGATCGAGATCGCGCCCCACGCCACGTAACCCAGCGGGATCAGGGTTGCGGCGACGAGGACCACGACAGTCGCGGCGACCAGCGGCCCGGGCCGTGCCGCGGGCTCAGGCCGCGAGACCGGGGCTGTCGGCGCGGGAACGGGGGGAGCGGCGGCGACCACCTACAACAAGCCAGCCTTCGTCATCAGGTCGGTCACCTGCTGGGCGTTGAGCGTCGACGGGTCGACCGCCGGCGCCTGCAGCGAATCCAGGGGCGGCAGAGCCGGATTCGCCGGCACGCCACTGGCGACGGGGTACTCGAACGACGTGCCCTTCTCGAGCACCTCCTGGCCCGCCCTGCCCGTGATGAACGCGACGAACTGCTGCGCCTGATCCTTCTTGTCGCTGGACTCGAGCACGCCGCCACCGGACAGGCTGACGAAGGCGCCGGGGTCCTGGTTCTTGAAGTAGTGCAGCGCCGTGTTGCCGCTGATCTCCTTGGTCTTCGACTGGTCGCGGAACCAGTAGTAGTGGTAGATCACGCCGCCGTCGACCTCACCGGCGTTGACGGCTTTCAGCGTCGCGATGTTGTCGTTGTAGATGACCGCGTTGGCCTTCATGCCGGCCAGCCATTCGGCGGTGGCGGGCTCACCCTTCAACTGCAGCAGGGCCGAGACGATGGCCTGGAAGTCCGCCTTCGCCGGCGGGGCACCCCAGCGGCCCTTCCATTCCGGCCGCTGCAGGTCCAGCAGCGACTTCGGCAGCTGCTCCGGGCGCAGCCGGCTCTTGTTGTAGACGAACACCGTCGAGCGCGCGGCGACACCGGTCCACTTGCCGGTGGCCGGACGGTATTGCGCGGGCACCTGTTTGATCGTGTCGGGGCCCAGGTCGGCGAACAGCCCGGCACGCTCGACGGCGGCCATGGCGGGCGAGTTCTCGGTGAGGAAGACGTCGGCGGGCGACGCGTCACCCTCGGCGACCAGCTGATTGCCGAGTTCGGTGTCGCCGCCCTGGCGGTAGGACACCTTGATGCCGGTCTCCTTGGTGAAGGCGTCGATCCATTCCTTGGTCAGCGACTCGTGCTGGGCGTTGTAGATCAGCAGGTCGTCGGACTCGTCGGAACCCGAGCAGCCGGCCAGGCCCATCACCACCGTGATGACCGACATGACTGCCGCGATCGTGCTCCACCGAGGTCGTATCCGACGTGGTCGCATCCAGGACTTCCTTTCCCGCGCCACCGGCGCCATTACCTGAGGCTGACCTAAGTGAAGATACCCTTCGCTTCCCGCCGGCTCTCTCCTCTTGCGCACTCTGACGACCGCGGCCGGATGCAGGCCGATGGACGGAAAATCGGGGTTCGGTAGCTGTCACATTGCGGTCACAACTTCTTGAGAGGCGCTTCGGCTTTCTTAGACGCGGCGCCGAGACCTTATCCGCGGCTCAGGAAACAACGCTGGATTGAGGCGGACGTCACGGCCCGACCTGTAACGCGTTTCGCATTCTGACCAGGGCATTTTGGCGCCCAGATTGATCACTGATTTCGCGGGTACGTTGGCTCGGGGTCGCGGGGGAAAGCGACCGTTCCCTACACAGACGAGGAATACCAGACATGATCATGTCCCCGAAGACTGCGCGCCGCGGCATCGCCGGCGCATTTGCCGCATGCGCTCTCGGCGGTGTCGCCGCCGCCACCATCGCGCTGCCGACGGCGGCCGCCCAGCCGGCGGCCTGCAACGCCAGCGGCTTCGCGACCACGGCGGGCGGCGTGCTCTCCGCCGCCGGTGGTTACCTGAGCACTCACCCGGGCGCCAACGATGCCCTGACCCGCGCGGCGTCGCAGCCGTCCGGTGAGGCGGACGCCACGGTGCGGGCGTACTTCACCGCGCACCCGAACGAGTTCACCGACCTGCGCAACATCGCGCGGCCGTTGATCGATCAGCGCAACCAGTGCGGCGTCACCGTGCAGCCGACCCAGCTGGGCGCGCTGCTGGACGCGCTCGCCTAGTAATCCCGACAACGAACCGCCGCCGCAGCGACATGCTGCGGCGGCGGTGTCGTCTCGGGGTGACTACATGCGGCCGTACCGGCTGCGCACGAAGCTGTAGGCGCCGAAGGCCGCGATGCCCACGGCGGCGACGATCAGCAGGAACTTGCCGAACGGTGCCTGGCCGAGCGTCTTGACCGCGGCGTCCAGGCCGGAAGCCTTCGCGGGATCGGCCTGCAGCGTCGCGACGATCACCAGGATGCCGGCGCCGGCGAGCACGAGACCCTTGGCGACGTACCCGGCGACACCGACCGCGGTGATCCCGGTTCCGCCCGAGACGCGCAGATCCTTGAAGAACTTCTTCGTGGCGCCCTTGTAGACGTGGTAGCCGCCGACGGCGATGACGCCGAGGCCGACGAGCACCAACAGCAGCTTGCCCCAGCCGGATTGCATGAGCTGAGCCGAGATGCCGGAGTTCTGCTGGCCGCTGGACTGCCCGCTTCCGGTTGCGAACTGCATCGCCGAGAACGCGATGGCGAAGTTGGCGATCGCAAGGCCGACGGACTTGGCACGCTTCCAGGCGGGTGAGTCCTCGCCGGTGGCGCGCTCACCCGGCTTGGAGCCGATGAATGCCTCCGCCAGCCGCCACAGGCCCAGCGCGATCAGCCCGATGGTGGCGACCCACAGCACGACCTTGCCGCCGGTCTGGCCGGCCAGCGTCGCGAGCGCCCCCGACTGGTCGGCGTTGCCGCCGCTACCCAGCGCGATCTGCAAGATGATGTAGCCGACCAGCAGGTGCAGCACACCGCTCGCGGCGAAGCCGGCGCGCGCGGCGTACTCGAATGCGTTGCTGTCGGTCGCCCTGTTGACGGCGCCGTGCATGTTGCCGTACCCGGGTCTGGCGCTCATGGTCTGAAACCTCCTGCGTCGGTGCACCCCCGAATGGATGGCTACGGGTCCCCCTTTTTGACGGGAGTGAAACTCGGGACGGTGCCAAGTGGCGAAACGGGAGGTCGCGCGAGACCGGTACGCGTAGTTTGTCGTTCGGACCAATTGCTGACGTAGCGCATGGTGAGGGGGAGTCGTGGCGGCACGGCAGACGTATCTGGCGTTCGGGATCGTAGCGGTGATGGCGCTGGTGTCGGGGTGCGGTTCCGGAAACGGTGACGGCGCTGCGCAATCCGCCCAACCCACGCAGGCCGCTGATGCTCCCGGCCTCGGGCCCGCGGGGTTCGCCGATGTGGTCGAGCGGGTCAGCCCGAGTGTGGTGACCGTGCGACTGGACAACGGCGTGGGTAGCGGGGTGGTGCTGCGACCGGATGTGATCGTCACCAACGCCCATGTGGTCGGCACCGCGCGGGACGTCGATCTGGAGTTCGCCGACGGTGAGCAGGCCCGTGGTGTCGTACTCGCGACGGATGTCCCGACCGATCTGGCGGTGGTCCGCAGCCTGCGGACCGGTTTGCCGGTGCCGGAGTACCGCACCGAGCTACCGCGGCCCGGCCAATGGGCGGTGGCGATCGGCAGCCCGCTGGGTTTCCAGAATTCGGTGACCGCGGGCGTGATCTCCGGGCTGCACCGTGACATCCCGGGGTCGGCGGCGCAGAGTCAGTCGCTGGTGGATCTCATCCAGACCGACGCGCCGATCTCTCCGGGTAACTCCGGGGGAGCGCTGCTCGACGCCGAGGGTCGGGTGGTCGGGATCAACGAGGCGTACATCCCTCCGGCAGCGGGTGCGGTGTCGCTGGGGTTCGCGATCCCGTCCGCCACCGCGCTGGACGTGGCCGACCAGTTGCTCAAGAACGGCCGCGCGGCGCATCCGTACCTGGGGGTGTCGATCACGCAGTTGACGCCCTCGGTTCGGCGCGGTCTCGGGGTGGCAGTCGAGCAGGGTGCGCTGGTGACCGGGGTCGATCGCGGATCGCCGGCGGCGACGGCCGGGGTACGGCCCGGGGATGTGATCACCGAGCTGGATGGGAATGCGGTGCGCAGTGTGGAGGACCTGTTGAGTGCGCTGCGCCGCAGTCGACCCGGCGCGCAGGTGCCGATGTCGGTTCAGCGTGGCCGGGCCCAGCAGCAGGTGACGGTCACGATCGGCGAACGCGCCGGCTGACTGGCGCCGAGCGGCGATCGCGCGCTGGGGGAGGACGGGGCGGTCGAGCATCTGTGCGATCTCGACTATGCGTGTACCGGAACGGAATTGGCGGTGCCGCTACGGCGAGCTCGACGCGGGCGCTTTCCCTGCTGAAATGTCTTTGCGTGGCCACCAGTGATCTGAGTAGTGTTCGCGCCATGTCGAGCCCTGAGGCATCCAAGGTGGGGCTTTCGGTCACGCCGTCAGCCCCCTGAACCGCTGAGTTCGTAGTCCGTTCCTGGCAGTCATTGCTGGACGGGCATTTCGTGCACCTTTGGGCGCTGGCCGCGGTGACGAGACGTTTCCTTCTCGTTCTCCCTCACCTCGGAGTCTGTAATGCCTCTTTCGCTCTACCTGCTTGCCCTCGCGGTCTTCGCCATGGGTACTTCGGAGTTCATGCTCGCCGGCCTGGTGCCGGATATCGCCGCCAATTTTGGCGTGTCAGTCGGAGCGGCGGGGATTCTCACCTCGGCGTTCGCGATCGGGATGGTCGTCGGTGCGCCGCTGATGGCGGCGCTCGCGCGCCGGTGGCCGGCCCGAATAGCTCTGCTGGGCTTCGTGCTGGCGTTCGCCGTTGCGCATACCGTGGGCGCCCTCACGACAAGTTTCGTGACGCTGCTGGTCACACGGGTGATCGCCGCGCTGGCCAACGCGGGCTTTCTTGCCGTGGCACTGAGTGTGGCGGCCACGCTCGTCCCAGCCAACCAGAAGGGACGCGCGCTGGCAGTGCTGCTCTCGGGCACCACGGTAGCCACCATCGCTGGGGTGCCCGGCGGCGCGTTGCTCGGCACCCTGCTCAGTTGGCGGGCCACCTTCTGGGCGATAACACTGCTCTGCCTTCCCGCTGCAGTCGGCATCATGACGGCCATCCCGGCCCATGCCGGAGTGACTGGTCAGGACACGTCGGCTGGCCGCTCGCTGCGGACCGAGATCGTCCAGTTGACGACGGCCAGGCTTTCCCTGGTCATGCTGCTCGGCGCCCTGGTCAACGCTGGCACCTTCGCCACGTTCACCTTCCTGGCGCCGATCGTGACCGATACTGCCGGCCTGGGCGAGCTGTGGGTCTCGGTTGCGTTGGTGCTCTTCGGATCTGGGTCGTTCGTCGGTGTCGCCGTCGCGGGACGGCTCTCCGATCAGCGACCCGGCATAGTGATCGGAGTCGGCGGCCCGTTGCTGTTGCTCGGCTGGCTGGCGTTGGCGACCTTCGCTGCTCAGCCTGTCGCGCTTCTCTTCCTGGTGTTTCTACTGGGCTCATTGTCCTTCGCATTGGGCAGCACCTTGATCACCAGGGTGCTCTATGAGGCGGCGGGCGCCCCCACCATGGGCGGCTCGTATGCGACCGCGGCGCTCAACATCGGCGCAGCTGGCGGTCCGGCCGTTGCAGCAGTGACTCTCGGCGGCCATGCTGGCGCGGTCGGCCCGGTCTGGGTCAGCAGCCTCCTGGTCGCGCTCGCGTTGCTCATCGCCTTACCTCTCTTGCGAGTCATCGCGCCTCGCGACCGCCAGGTAATCCGATGACCCACACAAGCGCGCGCTGAATATCGAGGACGTCGGCGCCGGCGGCCTGTGGATGGATTCGCCGCTGGGGATAACCCGGTTCTGCGCCGTCTGCGGTGTCGGTGGGTGTGCGCAGTGTCGGGTCATGACTTCGTGGACACGCGCGGCGATCGGCGCGCTGGGGGAAGACTTGGCCGTCGAGCACCTGTGCTCGTTGGGTATGCGTGTGGTGGAACGCAATTGGCGGTGCCGCTACGGCGAGTTGGACGTCATCGCGGTGGACACCGCCGCGCGGGCGGTGGTGTTCGTGGAGGTCAAGACCCGTACGGGTGACGGGTTCGGTGGTCTGGCGCAGGCGGTGACGCCGCAGAAGGTGCGGCGGCTGCGGCGGCTGGCCGGGTTGTGGCTGGCCGGGCAGGACGAGCACTGGGCGGCGGTGCGCATCGACGTCATCGGGGTGCGTCTCGGTGGACGCGTTCCGGTGATCCACCACCTCGAGGGGGTGGCGTGATGGCGCTGGGTCGGGCGTTCTCGGTCGCGGTGGTCGGCCTGGACGGGGTGATCGTCGAGATCGAGGCCGATATCAGCAACGGACTGCCCGGGGTGCATCTGGTGGGGCTCCCCGATGCCGCGCTGCAGGAGTCGCGCGATCGGGTGCGGGCGGCGATCACCAACTGCGGGGCGGAGTGGCCGCAGGCGCGGCTGACGCTGGCGCTGTCGCCGGCGACGCTGCCGAAGATGGGATCGGTGTACGACCTGGCGCTGGCCGCCGCGGTGATGAGTGCCCACGGCAAGAAGGAGTGGGAGCGACTCGAAAAGTCCGTGCTGCTCGGCGAACTGGCGCTCGACGGCAGGGTCCGGCCGGTCAAGGGGGTGCTGCCCGCCGTGCTGGCCGCCAAGCGCGAGGGCTGGCCGCATGTCGTCGTCCCGTGTGAGAACCTCGCGGAGGCCAGCCTGATCGACGGCGTCGACGTGTGGGGGGTGCGCACCCTGGGCCAATTGCGCGGGTGGCTGGCCGGCAAGGCGGACCTGCAACCGCGCATCGCCGCGCCGCCGGCGGCGCCCGACGAGACAGCCGACCTCGCCGACGTCGTCGGGCAGGCCCACGCCCGCTTCGCCGTCGAGGTCGCCGCCGCGGGTGCGCATCACCTGATGCTCACCGGGCCGCCGGGTGTTGGCAAGACGATGTTGGCGCAACGTCTTCCCGGGCTGTTGCCCCCGCTCTCGGAAGCCGAATCGCTCGAAGTGACCGCGATCCACTCCGTGGCCGGTCTGTTGACCGGTGCGGCGCCGCTGATCTCTCGGCCGCCGTTCGTGGCGCCGCACCAGACCTCCAGTGTCGCAGCGCTCGTCGGCGGTGGCTCCGGGATGGCCCGGCCCGGCGCGGTCAGCCGAGCCCACCGCGGCGTGCTCTTTCTCGACGAATGCGCCGAGCTGCGGGTGAGCGCGCTCGAGGCACTGCGAACGCCACTGGAGGACGGCGAGATCCGGCTCGCCCGCCGTGACGGCGTCGCACGTTATCCGGCACGCTTCCAGCTGGTGCTGGCGGCGAACCCGTGTCCGTGCGCGCGCACCGACCCGAAGGACTGCATCTGCCCCGGCGGAGTCAAACGCCGCTATCTCGGCAAGCTGTCGGGTCCACTGCTCGACCGGGTCGACTTGCGAGTCGAGATGCACCCGGTGCGGGCCGGCGCGTTCACGCCGGAGGCCGGCGAGCCCACGTCCGTCGTGCGCGAACGCGTCGCGGCCGCCCGCGCTGCGGCCGCGCAACGGTGGAAGCCGTACGGCATCCGCACCAACGCCGAGGTCAGCGGACCGTTGCTACGCAGGAAGTTCCGGCTGTCCGCCGAGGCGATGGAGCCGTTGCAGACCGCGCTGGAACGCGGCGTACTCAGCATTCGCGGCGTGGACAGGTCCCTGCGGGTCGCGTGGACCCTGGCCGACCTCGCCGGGCGGTCCTCGCCGACCAAGGAGGACGTCGGCGTGGCGCTGAGCTTTCGTCAGGTGGAGGGCGCGCGATGAGCACCGAGGTCGAACGCGCCTGGGCGTACCTGTCGCGCGTCGCCGAACCGCCCTGCCCGGAACTCGCTGCGCTCGTGGACCGCGTAGGTCCGGTGGCGGCCGCGGACAAGGTGCGTCGCGGCGACCTCGACGACGACCGGCTGAGGCAACGAACCGAAGCGCGGCGCGAATCCGACTGTGCGCAGGCGGATCTCGATGTGCTGGCGCGTATGGGTGGGCGGCTGATCACCGCGTTGGACCACGAGTGGCCGCTGCTGAACTTCGTCGCGTTCGGCAACGTCGCGCGCCCGCAGGGGCATTCGCCGCTGGTGCTGTGGGCGGTCGGACCGGTCCGACTGGACGAGGTGGCGGTCCGGGCGGCGGCGATCGTCGGCACGCGCGCGGCCACCGCATACGGCGAACATGTGGCGGCGGATCTGGCCGCCGGTCTGGTGATGCGCGATGTCGCGGTGGTGTCGGGCGGCGCGTTCGGAATCGACGGGGCGGCGCACCGGGCGGCGCTGGCCGGTGACGGCGTGACCGTGGCGGTGGTCGCCGGCGGTATCGACTTGCCGTATCCGGCGGGCCACGCCGGGCTGCTGCGCAGGATCGCCCAGGACGGTCTGATGCTCAGCGAGTATCCGCCGGGTTGCCGCCCGACCCGCAGCCGGTTCCTGACCCGCAACCGCCTCGTGGCCGCGTTGTCGGGCGCCACCGTGGTGGTCGAGGCCGGCGCCCGCAGCGGTGCGGCCAACACCGCGGGGTGGGCGGAGGCACTCGGTCGCTCCGTGTGTGCGGTGCCCGGGCCGGTCACCTCGGCGGCGTCGGTGGGGTGCCACCGGCTGCTGCGCGAGGGCGCGACCCTGGTGTCTCGCTCCGAGGAGGTCATCGAGCTGGTCGGCCGCATGGGCGAGCTGGCGCCCGTCGAACAGCGGCCGACCTCGCCGCTGGACGCGCTCACCGACACCGAACGGCGGGTCCACGACGCACTGCCCAAGCGCGGTGCGCGCACGGCTGACGAGGTGGCGTTCGGCGCCGGAATACCCGCCTACCAGGTGCTGGGGGCGCTGGCGACGTTGGAGGTGGCAGGCTTGGTGGTACATGAGGGCGGCCGCTGGAGAATGAGCAGGCGACGGTAGGTCACTGAGCGGGCGGCCGCGCTCGTATCGTCGAGGGATCAGCGCAGAGTCAGGAGGCAGTCGTGGCGGGACGACCGGTCCACACGTTCGAAGTGGTACGCACCGAGCAATTGGCGCGTCACATGATTCGCGTGGTGCTGGGCGGGAACGGAACGGGGCCCGGCTTCGACACGTTCTCTCCCAGCGATTTCGCCGATGCCTACGTGAAGCTCGTGATCGTGCCCGACGGTGTCGACGTGTCCTCGCTCGAGCAGCCCCTGACCCTCGACAGCTTCAAGGAACTCCCGCCGGAGAAGCAGCCGGTGGTGCGCACCTACACCGTGCGCAAGGTCGACCCGGAGCGCGGGGAGCTCACGATCGACTTCGTCGTCCACGGCGAGCACGGGGTCGCCGGGCCGTGGGCCGCCGCGGCTCAACCGGGCCAGCGCGCCTACCTGATGGGACCGTCCGGCGCCTACAGCCCTGACCCGGCGGCCGACTGGCATCTGATCGCCGGCGACGAAGCGGCGCTGCCCGCGATCAGCGCGGTACTCGAGGCGCTGCCTGCCGACGCCGTCGGCAAGGCGTTCATCGAGGTGGCCGGCCCCGAGGACGAGCTGGAGTTGACGGCGCCGGCAGGTGTCTCGGTCAGCTGGATCTACCGCGGCGGACGGGCCGACCTGGTCCCGGAGGAAGCCGCGGGCGACCACGCCCCGTTGATCGCCGCGGTCAAGGAGGCGGCGTGGCCGGCCGGCCAGGTGCAGGTGTTCATCCACGGCGAGGCCCAGGCCGTGATGCACAACCTGCGGCCCTACATCCGGAAGGAGCGCGGCGTGGAACCCAAGTGGGCGTCGTCGATCTCCGGATACTGGCGGCGGGGCCGCACCGAAGAGACCTTCCGGCAGTGGAAGGCGGAGCTCGCCAAGGCCGAAGCCGCGAGCTGACACGCGGGTCTTCGCCCCCAGCGGTGCGCGGGCTGGCACGCTGACGGGCATGGCATTCGGCGACTACCAACTCGAGATCTACCTGCAGGGGCTGTCCGGCATCGTGCCGAACCTGCCGATGACGTTCGCGGAATGGGAGGCCAAGGCGCAGTCCGCGATGCCGCCGTCGGTGTACTCCTACGTCGCAGGCGGGGCGGGCGACGAACGCACCCAGCGGGTCAATCGCACCGCGTTCGACAACTGGGGCCTGGTGCCGCGGATGTTCCGCGCCACCCGCGAACGCGACCTGTCGGTCAATCTCTTTGGATTGTCCTTGCCCGCACCGGTTTTCATGGCGCCCATCGGCGTGATCGGCATCTGCGCGCAGGACGGACACGGTGACCTCGCCACGGCCCGCGCCGCCGCGCGCACCGGGGTGCCGATGGTGGTGTCCACGCTCACCGAGGACCCGCTCGAAGACGTCGCCGCCGAATTCGGCGAAACGCCCGGCTTCTTCCAGCTGTACACGCCCACCGACCGGGAGCTCGCCGCCAGCCTGGTGAAACGCGCCGAGGCCGCCGGCTACAAGGGCATCATCGTCACCCTCGACACGTGGGTGCCGGGGTGGCGGCCGCGTGATCTGTCGACGTCGAACTTCCCGCAACTGCGCGGCCGCTGTCTGGCCAACTACACCAGCGACCCGGTGTTCCGCGCCGAGCTGGCGCAGCCGCCCGAGGAGAACCCGCAGGGCGCGGTGCTCAAGTGGGTGTCGCTGTTCGGCAACCCTTTGACATGGGAAGACCTGCCGTGGCTGCGGTCGTTGACCACGCTGCCGCTCATCGTCAAGGGCATCTGCCACGCCGACGACGCCCGGCGCGCCAAGGACGAAGGCGTCGACGGCATCTACTGCTCCAACCACGGCGGACGGCAGGCCAACGGCGGTCTGCCCGCCATCGACTGCCTCCCGGGCGTCGTCGAGGCGGCCGACGGACTGCCGGTGCTGTTCGACTCGGGCATCCGCAGCGGCTCCGACATCGTCAAGGCGCTCGCCCTCGGCGCCACCGCCGTGGGCATCGGCCGGCCCTACGCCTACGGGTTGGCGCTCGGCGGCGTCGACGGCGTGGTCCACGTGCTGCGCTCACTGCTGGCCGAAGCCGACCTCACCATGGCCGTCGACGGCTATCCGACGCTGGCCGATCTCACCCCGGACACGCTGCGGCGCGTCGGCTAGACACCCGCCACGGCTCTGCCACGGTAGGGGCGTGGAGTCCGTCCTCGACGAGTTCGACCAATACCTCGCGCTGGAACGCGGCCGCTCCGACCACACCCGGCGCGCATACCTCGGCGATCTGAGGTCGCTGTTCGCCTTCGTCGACGACCGGTCACCCGGCGCCGATCTCACGGCCCTGACGCTGCCGCTGCTGCGCGCCTGGCTGTCCGCGCAGGCGTCCGCCGGAACCGCGCGCACCACGTTGGCCCGGCGGACATCGGCGGTCAAGACGTTCACCGCATGGGCGGTCCGGCGAGGACTGATGGCCACCGACCCGGCCGTCCGGCTCCAGCTGCCCAAGGCGCGCCGGACGCTGCCCGCGGTGCTGCGTCAGGACCAGGCGCGCGATGCGCTCGATGCGGCGAAATCTGGTGCGCAGCAGGGTGATCCGCTTGCCCTGCGCGATCGGCTGATCGTGGAGATGCTCTACGCGACCGGCATCCGCGTCAGTGAACTGTGCGGCCTCGACATCGACGACGTCGACACCTCCCGGCGGCTGCTGCGCGTCCTCGGCAAGGGCGACAAGCAGCGCACCGTGCCGTTCGGCGACCCGGCCGACCACGCGCTGCGGGCCTGGCTGGCCGACGGCCGCCCGGCCCTGGCCACCCCCGACTCCGGCCCCGCCCTGCTGCTGGGTGCCCGCGGGCGGCGCCTCGACCCCCGCCAGGCCCGCACCGTCGTGCACCAGACCGTCGGCGCGGTCGACGGCGCACCTGACATCGGTCCGCACGGCCTGCGGCACAGCGCCGCCACCCACCTGCTCGAAGGCGGTGCGGACCTGCGCATCGTGCAGGAACTGCTGGGTCACTCGACACTCGCGACGACCCAGCTGTACACCCACGTGACCGTCGCGCGCCTGCGGGCCGTCCACGACCAGGCGCATCCCCGCGCCTGACGGATCGTTTCGGCGTAGTTTCATCGGATGGCGCTCTACCACCGCCTCGACCGCCGTCTCGAAGAACAGGCCGACAACGCCGGACCCGTCCGCGGCACGCTGTCACTGGGCCGCATCGCGATGATCTGGCTGGCCGCGAACCTCGTGGTGACCACACTGTTGACGGGGACGCTGCTGCTGCCCGCCGTCGACTTCGCGACCGCGCTGACGATGATCGTGCTCGGCACCGTCTGCGGCGCAGTGGTCCTCACGCTCGTCGGCAACATCGGCACCCGCACCGGCCTGCCGACCATGGCGCTGACGCGGGGCGCGTTCGGCACCCGCGGCAGCCTGCTGCCGGTCGCGGCCAACGTCGTGATCCTGATGGGGTGGAGCTGGGTGCAGGCGATGCTCGCCGGCGTGACCGTGAACTACCTCGTCGAGGACCTCACCGGCTTCTCGAGCCCGATCCTGTTCTCCGTGCTGTGCCAGACCGTCGTCGTGCTGATCGCGATCCTCGGCCACGAAGGCATCGCCCGGGTGGAGCCGTGGCTCGCGGTGCTGATGCTGGTGATCATCGCGTGGATCTTCGTCATCGCGTTCACGGAGTTCAGTCCCGCTGCGTTCCAGGACATTCCGGTCGACGCGTCGATCGGCTACACCGCGGTGACCGTGCTGGACATCGTCATCGCGACCGCGATCTCGTGGACGGTGCTGTCCGCCGACTTCAACCGGCTCGCCCGCTCGAGCCGGGCGGGCATCGTCGGGTCCGGTGTCGGCTACACGCTGTCGACGGTCACGGCGATGACGTTGGGCGTGACGGCGATCGGCTACGTCATCCTCAGCAACGGTGAGGCCGTCGCGTTCGACCCGGCCGCGATCGTCGCGCCGTTCGGTGCGCCGCTGGCGATCGTCATCTTCCTGTCGGTCATGGCCACCAACTCGATGGTCGTCTACGGAATGACCACGTCGGTGGTCAACGCGCCCGTCGGCGCGCGTCTGCGCTACCTGCCCACGGCGCTGGTGCTCGGGCTCATCTCGATCCTCGGATCGACGTGGCTCGGCCTGCTCACGCAGTTCACCGACTTCCTCACGGTCATCGGTGCCTTGTTCGTCCCGGTCTTCGCGATCATGATCGTCGACTATTACCTGGTCAAGCGGTCGGCGTACGACGCCGATCTGCTGCGCGGGCGCGGCGGCCGCTACTGGTACACCGGCGGCGTGAACTGGATCGCGGTGGCGGCGTGGGCGATCGGCGCTGTCGCGTCCTACGTGCTGGCCTACGTATGGCCCAGTCCGGTCGGCGCCACCATCCCGGCGTTCGCGCTGACCTTCGTGCTGTACCTGTCGGCGATGCTGCCCCGACGCGCGGCCCGCGCGGACAGCGTGCATCTGGCGGATGTCCGGGATGCGTGACCTCAGCCATCCCATCGCGACGGGCATGCAGGTCTATCCCGGCGATCCCACCGTCGCCGTCGAACCGGCGCTGCTGCGGGCGCGCGACGGCGTCGACGTCGCGGCGCTGCACCTGGGCTCACACACGGGCACTCATCTCGACGCGCCATCACACTGCATCCAGGGCGGACGGACGACAGCTCGGATCACCCTGGGCGAATTGATCGGTGACGCGCTGATCGTCCACTTAGGAACGCCGGCGCCGCGGGCGACGTACGGCCTGCCCGAGATCGAGGCGGTTCTCGACGGCGGGCTGCCGGAGCATGTGCCCCCGATCGTGGTGTTCGACACCGGGTGGGCGACCCACTTCGGCAGCGCCGCCGCGCTGGACCACCCGGCGCTGTCCGCCGATGCCGCAACGGATCTGTTGCGCCGTGGCATGCGGGTGCTCGCCGTCGACACCCTGAGTCCCGATCCCACCGAAACGGGCGCCGACTTTCCGGTGCATCAGGTGGTGCTCGGCGCCGATGCCTTGATCGTCGAGAACCTGTGCCATCTCGACGGCCTGCCCGCCCGCGTGCGGATCGGGTTCTTCCCGCTACCGATCGACGCCGACGGTGCCCCGGTGCGTGCGGTTGTTCTTTCGTGATTTCGGCGTGGCTGGTCGCGCTCAGCGCCACCGCGCACGCCGAAATCGCTCAGCGGAGCAAACGTATGACTTCCGCGAGGTCGGGCATCGCCGACGGGCGGCCGCCCCATTCGTCGAACACCGTCCAGTAGCTCACCCCGAACCGCTGCTGCCGGTCGTGCAGCATCTGCGCCATCTGCTCGTGCGTGCCGAGCAGCACGAACGGCGAGTCCAGCAGATCGGCCGGGTCGACTCCGCTGATCGCGCCGGCGAGGTCGGCCGCGGCCGCCTCCCGGTCGCCGGTCACCACCACCGCCTGGATCAGTGCGTTGAGTTCGATCTGGTCGAACCGGTCGCCCGCGGCGTCGCGCACGACGGCGATCCGGTTGTCCAGCCCGTCGGGCCCGAAGTGGGTCAACGCGACCTCGGTCGCGTCGTGGTTGTGCGTGATGCCCGCGAAGCCCGCGATGTCGGCGACCCGGCCCGCCAGTCGCAACACCCGCTCACCGTTGCCGCCGATCAGCAACGGCACCCGGTGCGGCGGCGCAGGCAACAGCGCACCCGGGCCGGTGTGCACCCGGTAGTGCGCACCGTCGGCGTCGACCGCATCGCCGTCGAGCAGCGCGCGGATGATGCCGACCGACTCCTCGAGCCGCTCGACGCGGATCCCGCTGCGGTCGAATGGGATCCCGGCGGCGTCGTATTCCGATTTCATATGGCCCGCGCCCAGGCCGAGTTCGAACCGTCCGTCGGACACTGTGGAGACACCGGCCGATTCGCGGGCGGTCTCGACGGGGTGGCGGAAATCGTTGTTGAGCACCAGGGTTCCGACGTGCAGCCGTTCGGTGGCCACCGCGGCGGCCGCCGCGCCGCTGAACG
Organism: Mycolicibacterium litorale; assembly: GCF_010731695.1. Classification (NCBI taxonomy): domain Bacteria; kingdom Bacillati; phylum Actinomycetota; class Actinomycetes; order Mycobacteriales; family Mycobacteriaceae; genus Mycobacterium; species Mycolicibacterium litorale. The sequence continues at coordinate 2,388,759 of NZ_AP022586.1, read as the reverse complement.
GCGGCATCGCGGGCACCAGATGGTCGGCGAAGGTGAGGACGTCGAAGCCGGCCGATTCGACCGCGCGGGCGAAGTCGCGGGTGTCCGCGCCGGCGCGGGGCAGTGCGGTGGTGAGACCGAATCGAAGCGGACGCGACAGGTGGGCGGCGCTGGCGATCATGACCCCGATTCTCCGCGATTTCGGTGTCCGCAGTCGCGCTCAGCGCGACCAACGACACCGAAATCGCTATGGGCGAAGCGGCAGCAGCCGGACCGGTGTGCCCGCCAGCAGGCCCAGCGGGTCGACGTAGTCCGCGCGCGACGCCGGCCCCCACATGGCGCCCCAGTGCAGGCACGCCGCCCTCGCGCAGCCGGCGTGCCCCGCCACCACCTCGCCGACGACGGTGCCGGTGTGCACGAGTTGCCCGGACCGCACCGACGGTGACACGGGTTCGTAGCTGGTGCGCAGGCCGCCCGGATGGGCGATCGACACCAGCGGCCGGCCGGCCAGGTCACCGGCGAAGACGACGGTGCCCGCCTGCGCCGCGTACACGGGCTGTCCGGCCGTGGCGGCCAGATCGACGCCGCGGTGTCCGCGCTGCCACTTCGGGGTCGGCGCGTCGAAGGTCCGCACCACCGCAGGTCGCGGCCGCAGCGGCCAGTCCAGTCGGCCATCGTCAGGTGATGGGTCGGCGCGCGCCGGGCCCGCCGCCGCGACGGCCACCGCCACCAACGCCACCAACGCCACCAGCACTCGCATCAGCCCAGTTCAGGCGGTCGCGCGCCATCGCGCCAGGGTCACAGTGCAGCCCTGTGGAGCAGGCGTCCGCTGTGGACAAAGCACCTGTTCCGACGGTGTAAACTCCTACCTGCAGTTCGCATCGAGCGGACTGACTTCGCGTGTCTGCACCTCGACTCGAGCAGTCGTACCGGATGCCGGCGGTCCCGTCGCAAAGCGGGTCCGGCACTCCAGCAGCCACCAGGGCCCGGCATCACCCGACGCCGGGCGACAACCGACAGATAAGGAATGGCCGAATCATGGCTGTTGTGACAATGAAGCAGCTGCTCGACAGCGGCGCTCACTTCGGGCATCAGACCCGTCGCTGGAACCCCAAGATGAAGCGGTTCATCTTCACCGACCGCAACGGCATCTACATCATCGATCTGCAGCAGACGCTGACCTACATCGACAAGGCGTACGAGTTCGTCAAGGAGACCGTCGCCCACGGCGGCTCCATCATGTTCGTCGGCACCAAGAAGCAGGCGCAGGAGTCCATCGCCGAAGAGGCGACCCGCGTCGGCATGCCCTACGTGAACCAGCGCTGGCTGGGCGGCATGCTCACGAACTTCTCGACGGTGCACAAGCGTCTGCAGCGCCTCAAGGAACTCGAGGCGATGGAGCAGACCGGTGGCTTCGAGGGTCGCACCAAGAAGGAAATCCTGATGCTGACCCGCGAGAAGAACAAGCTCGAGCGGTCGCTGGGCGGTATCCGCGACATGCAGAAGGTGCCTTCGGCCGTCTGGGTCGTCGACACCAACAAGGAGCACCTCGCGGTTGCCGAGGCCCGCAAGCTGAACATCCCGATCATCGCGATCCTGGACACGAACTGCGACCCCGACGTCGTGGACTACCCGATCCCGGGCAACGACGACGCGATCCGTTCGGCCGCGCTGCTGACCAAGGTCGTCGCCGCCGCGGTGGCCGAGGGTCTGCAGGCCCGTTCGGGCGCCGGTAACGGCAACAAGGCCGAGGCCGGCCAGGACGGGGTGGCTGCTGAGCCGCTCGCCGAATGGGAGCAGGAACTGCTCGCCGGCGCGACGGCGTCCCCCACCGCGGCCGGTGCCGCGCCCGGGACGCCCGAGGCAGACATCCAGACCGAACCCACCATCGCCCAGAACCCCTAGGGAAGGCTTACATGGCGAACTACACCGCTGCCGACGTCAAGCGGCTTCGGGAGCTGACCGGCGCCGGCATGCTCGACAGCAAGAACGCGCTGGTCGAGGCCGGTGGCGACTTCGACAAGGCCGTCGAATTGCTGCGCATCAAGGGCGCCAAGGACGTCGGCAAGCGCGCTGAGCGCGCGACCGCCGAGGGCCTGGTCGCCGCCAAGGACGGCGCGCTGATCGAGCTGAACTCCGAGACCGACTTCGTCGCCAAGAACGCGGAGTTCCAGTCGGTGGCCGACCAGATCGTCGCCGCCGCGGCCGCCTCCAAGGCCAGCGACATCGACGCACTCAAGGCCGCTCACATTTCCGGCGACCAGGCGGCCCCTACGGTCGAGCAGGTCATCGCCGACCTGAGCGCCAAGATCGGCGAGAAGCTCGAACTGCGCCGCGTCGCCTACTTCGACGGCCAGGTGGAGACCTACCTGCACAAGCGGGCCGCGGATCTGCCGCCGGCCGTGGGCGTGCTGGTGGAGTACACCGGCGACGACAAGAGCGCCGCCCACGCGGTCGCGCTGCAGATCGCTGCGCTCAAGGCCAAGTACCTCACCCGTGAGGACGTGCCCGAGGATGTCGTCGCCAACGAGCGCCGCATCGCCGAGGAGACGGCCCGCAACGAGGGCAAGCCCGAGCAGGCGTTGCCGAAGATCGTCGAGGGCCGGGTCACCGGTTTCTACAAGGACGTCGTGCTGCTCGATCAGCCGTCGGTGTCCGACAACAAGAAGACGGTCAAGGCCCTGCTCGACGAGGCCGGCGTGACCGTCACCCGGTTCGTCCGCTTCGAGGTCGGCCAGGCCTGACGCGATCATTCGCATAAGTGCCCCGGAACGAGAGTTCCGGGGCACTTCTGCATCTGCACCTGTGCCGACGGTACGGATTGGTACCGTCGGCGCATGACTCGCATCAGCGCCTTCACCGACGACGCCCTCGGTGACCTCGACGCCGTTGGCCTCGTCGAGGCCCTGCGGCAGGGGCGGGTGTCGCGCACCGAGCTCGTCGAGGCGGCGATCGCGCGCACCGAGGCGGTCAATCCAGCCCTCAACGGCCTGGCCTACGAAGCGTTCGACCGTGCCCGGGCGCGCGCGAGCGCACCCCGGTCCTACGGCGGCTACTTCGACGGCGTCCCCACGTACATCAAGGACAACGTCGCGGTCGGTGACATGCCGACCATGCAGGGCACCGACGCCTGGGATCCGCGCCCCGCGCTCGCCAACGGTGACTTCGCTCGTGCCTACCTCGCGACGGGGCTCGTGCCCCTGGGCAAGACGCAGCTCTCGGAGTTCGGCTTCTCCGCCTCCGCGGAGCATCCACGCCTCGGCGCGGTGCGCAATCCGTGGAACCCCGACTACACCGCGGGCGCGTCCTCCTCAGGGTCCGGAGCGTTCGTCGCGGCCGGGGTGGTGCCGATGGCCCACGCCAACGACGGCGGCGGGTCGATCCGGATTCCCGCGTCGTGCAACGGATTGATCGGGCTGAAGCCCTCCCGCGGCCGGCTGCCGCTGGACCGCGACATGCGGCAGATGCCGCTGCGCATCGTCGCCAACGGCGTCGTCACCCGCTCGGTGCGCGACACCGCCGCGTTCTACCGCGAGATGGAACGGGTGTACCGCAATCCGAAGCTGCCGCCGGTCGGCGACGTCACCGGGCCCGGCCGAGCCAGGCTGCGCATCGCGGTGTGCACCCATTCGATCGCCCGTGAAGCCGGCCCCGAGGTCCGCGACGTCACGATGAAAACCGCTGCGCTGCTGGAGGAAATGGGGCACCGCGTCACCCCGATCGACAACCCCGTACCGGAGCACTTCATGGGCGACTTCCTGCTGTACTGGTCCTTCCTGTCGTTCGCCCTCGTCCGCGGTGGACGGCGCACGTTCGGGCGCAGCTTCGACCGCACCCGCCTCGACAACCTCACCCTGGGGTTGGAGGCCCATGCCGCGCGCAACCTGCGTCGCTTGCCGCTCGCGACGGCCCGGCTCGCGCGCACCCGCCGCATCACCGCCGCACTGGGGCGCAGCTACGACGTGGTGCTCACCCCGACGCTGGCAGAGGCCCCGCCCAAGATCGGGCATCTCGACCCCACGGCCGACTACGACCAGATCATCGAAAGACTGGTCGACTGGGTGGCGTTCACGCCGCTGCAGAATGCGACCGGCGACCCCGCGATCTCGCTGCCACTGGGCGAATCCGACAGCGGCCTGCCCATCGGCATCATGTTCGCGTCGACGGTGGGCCAGGAGGCCCGATTACTGGAACTGGCCTACGAACTCGAGGAGGCCCGGCCCCGGCGCCGGCTGCAGGACGCCGCCTGACGACGAAATCCGTTGCGAACGGACACGCCGACGTAACCACGTCGGGGCGGAGTTAACCTCAGCGACACCGCAAGCAGCGGTGAGTGAAACAACTCGATCCCACCATCGCTGCTTGTGGAGACCAGTCAGGTCAACAACGCAGCGCTTACTCGCTCGCCGGGGATCGCGTCGGCTTCCGGGAACACCTTCGGGTGTCTCGTCCGGTTCGCGCTGGCCAACATCCGACGGCGGCCCGAGCGGTTCGTGCTGTCGGTGCTCGGCATCGCGCTCGCCATCGCCTGTGTGACGGTGGTGCGCACGATTTCGTCGAGTTTCGCGATCACCGGGGCTGATTCGGTCACCGACGTGCTCGGCGAGGCGCACCTGTGGGTGGTGCCGGCCGCCGGGGTGCACTACGACCCCGACGCCCAGGCGATGATCGCCGACGGCGCCGCCCCCGAGATCGACGTCCCCGCCGGATGGTCCGCGACCCGCATCCTGTCAGGTCGTGCGGAGGTCGACGGTGTCCCGGTGTCACTGCGCGGATCTGACGAGACACCCTCAGGGCAAGCGGCTTTCGGCTCCGCGCTGGCCGATCGCCTCGGCGTGGGTCCCGGCGACCACGTCGACGTCGGCGGGCGGGACCTCGTCGCCGACGTGGCCGGACCCGGACAGTCGGTCACGGTGTCCACCTCGGTCGCCGGCGCCGTGGTGGGCGACCACGGCTGGTGGACGGTGAACGCCCCTGCCGGGCAGGAGAACCGCCGCGACCTCGCCCAGCAGTTGAGCGCGGCCACCGGGCTGGAGTCGACAGCCGATCCGTCGCTCGCCCCGGATCCACACGGGGGCGGCCTCATCTACGACACCGTCGGCGGCACCGGCCCGCTGTCGTTCGAGCAGAAGTTCTCCGCGCTGTTCTCCGGCAAGGTGACCAGTTCGACCCTCGGCCTGATCTCGACCATCGGACTGGCCCTCGGGTTCGTGATCGCGCTGTCGTCGTTCCTCGCCGCGGTCGCCGAACGCAAACGCGAATTCGGCATCATGTCGAGCATCGGGCTCGCCGACGAGGTGCTGTACTTCTTCCTCGTCGAATCCGCGCTCGTGTTCATCGCCGCCTACCTCGTCGGCGTACTCGGCGCGGGGGTTGCTGTGGCACTGGTGATTCCCGGAATCGCGACACCCGTGGCCTGGGCCCAGGCCGCGGGGATGGTCGCCGCGTTCATCCCCGCGATGGCCATCGTCGGCGCACTCGTACCCGTCCACCGGCTGCTGCAACAACGTCCGGTCGATCTGCTGGGAGCCCGCTAGTGGTGCGCAGAGGTCTGTCCTACGGGTGGCTGTCGGCGCGTCGCCGCATCCGCGAGATGGTGCTGCCCGTCGTGACCACGGCGACCGGGGCATTCCTGGTGGTGATCGTGTTCGGCATGTCCGAGGGCATCCGGGAGCGGTCCGCGTCACTCGGCCACGCCGGCGAGCTCAACCGGGCCGTCGTCCTCATCGCCGTCAGCGTGCTGCTGGTCGGTGTCGTCGAGGTGGCGGTAGCGACCACCCGCACCGTCGCCCACCGCACCCGCGAGCTGGGTGTCTTGGCCGCCAACGGGATTCCGCGCCTGCCGGTGGTCGTGGCGCTGCTCGTCGAACCCGTCATCGCCGCGGTCCTCGGTGCGCTGGTGGGCGCCGCGCTCGCGGCGCTTACCGGGACGGTGCTCGGTATCACGGGGCTGGCCGCCGGCGGCGTCGCGACGAGCGGATTGCTCGCGGGCGCCGCCATCGCGATCGGCGTCAGCATCGTCGCCGCAGTGGCCACCAGCATTCTCCCGACCTGGACGGCCGCGTCGCGGCCCCCGATCCGCTCCCTGACCGCAGGAGGCTAGACATGACCGCCATCGAAGAACGCCACGACAACGACGCGGCCACTCCACCGCAACAGCCGGTCATCGAGATCGCCGACGTGTGGAAACTGCACAAGCTCGGCGACGAGGTCGTGCGCGCGCTCGTCGCCGCCGATCTGACGATCATGCCCGGTGAGTTCGTCTGCCTGATGGGCCCCAGTGGTAGCGGGAAATCCACGCTGCTCAACATCATCGGCGGGCTCGACCGGCCGACGAAGGGTTCGGTGACGGTCGCCGGTCGCGACACCCGCACCCTGACCGAGAGCCAGTTCGCCGCCCTGCGCCACGACACGATCGGCTTCATCTTTCAGAGCTACAACCTCATCCCGTTCCTGTCGGCGGTCGAGAACGTCGAGCTGCCGCTGATGTTCGAGCCCTACGATCGCAAAGCGTTGCGCGCCAGAGCGATCGAACTACTCGAACTCGTCGGCCTCGGCCACCGCATCCACCATCAACCGACCAAGATGTCCGGGGGCGAACAACAGCGCACCGCGATCGCGCGCTCGTTGATCAGCAACCCGACGCTCGTCCTCGCCGATGAGCCGACCGCCAATCTCGACCACCGCACGGGGGAGACGGTGGTGCGCATGCTGCGCGACCTGTGTTCGACGCTCGGCGTCACGGTCGTCGCGAGCACCCACGATCCCACGGTGGCCGACGAAGCGAGCCGTGTCGTCCGAATGAAAGACGGACACATCGTCCATTGACCCTGGAGGGCCCTGATGACCGCGGAACTCGAGGCGACGCCGCCCCACCAGCGCGACGCGCTTCTCACCACCGAACTCGTACCCGAGCAGGTCCTGCCGAAAGTGCTGGGCACGTTCGGCCTCACCGCGACGTACGTCTTCATCATCTGCTGGATTCCCGGCTCGTCCATCATGGCCGGTGGCGGCTGGAACGCCATCCCCATGTGGGTGCTGGGCATCTTGACGTTCCTGGTGCCCGCCGCGCTGGCGGTCGCCGAGCTGGGCAACCTGTGGCCCGGACAGGGCGGCGTCTACATCTGGGCGTACCGCACGATGGGCGAGAAGATGTCGTTCCTGGGCGGCTACCTGTCCTGGGTGCCCGTCATCCTCAACGCCGCCAGCTCGCCGGCGATCGTGCTGCAGCTGGTCCTGTTGGCCTTCCACGCCGAGCTCGGGCTGACCCTGTCGATCATCCTGCAGCTGGTGATCCTGTGGACGGTCATCGGCATGGCGCTGGTCAGACTTGCCGCGAATCAGAAGATCATGAACGTCACCTTCGTGGTGTACGCCGCGCTCACCGTGACGATCTTCGTCTGCGCCGTGCTGTTCACCGTGCGCAACGGCGGGCCGGCCACACCGTTCAGCGCCTCGGAGGCGTTGGTGCCCAACTTCGCCGTCGCGGGATTCCTCTACGGCACTGTGCTGCTGTACCTCGTGGGCGTGGAGACCCCGTTCAACATGGGCGCGGAGTTCCTCTCGGTCAAGCGCAGCGCCACCAAGATGATCGGGTGGGGTTCGGCCGCGCTGGTCGGCATCTACCTGCTCACCACGCTCGGCACGATCATGGTGCTGCCGGCCGAGGAGATCGATCCGGTCACCGGCGTCGTGGGCAACCTCGACGTGTCGGGCTTCCCCGGACTGATGGAGATCGCCGCGATCCTGTTGGCCGTCATCGTCTTCGTCGCCCTGGTCACCTATCAGGTGGCGTACTCACGGCTCATCTTCGTGTCCGGTCTGGAGCGCCACCTGCCGCGGATCTTCACCCACCTCAATCCCCGCACCCGCAACCCCGTCACCGCCGTCCTGGTCCAGGGCACGTTGTCGTCGCTGATCATCGTGGCGCTCTACTCACAGAGCAGCATGGCCAACGTGACGGTCTACCTGCAGGGCGGGTTGAGCGTGGTGTGGCTGATCTCCGGATTCTTCTTCTTCATCCCGCTGGTGATCGCACGCCGCAGGTACGCGGACCGTTATGCGAGCGAGGACTTCTGGCGCATCCCCGGCGGTATGGCCGCGGTGTGGACGGTGGTCGTGATCGGGTGCCTGGCCACCTGTGCGGGCATCTACTACTCGTTCGCCGAGCCCTGGATCGACGTGCCCGAGGGCACCTGGATGAGCTGGGTCGGGGGCATCTCGGTGGCCATGTTCGTCCTCGGCGCCGTCGTGTACTACTTCGGCCGCCGCGCGGCCCGGAAGGTCAACCAGGAAGACGCGTTGGCCCATCTGGCGGTTCTCGACCTCAACAACACCGAATCGCCCGACCCGGAAAGGGGTTGACACCCATATGACCGTCAACAGCAATGTCCTCCAGGAACACGCCACCGACGGCTCGGTGGCTTATCCGCTCGACCCGCTCACCGGCGCGGAGATCGAGGCCGCCGCGGCGATCATCACGGACTCCGAATACGCAACGCCCACACTGAAATTCGTCATGATATCCCTCGCCGAGCCGGCAAAGACCCCCGAGCTGACGTTCGAGGGCGTCGACGGCGTCTCCCGCCGGGCGTTCGCCACCATGTACGACGGCGCGGCCAAACTGGTCCACGAGGCGATCGTCGACCTCGGGGCCCGCGTCATCGACTCGTGGAAGTCGATACCCGGCCGCTTCCCGTCCTACCTCGTCGAGCACATGACCGGTGTCGAAGAGGTGGTGCGGCAGGACCCCCGCTGGCAGGAGGCGATGCGCAAGCGCGGCGTCACCGACTTCGACCTGGCGATGATCGACCCCTGGCCGGCCGGCTACTACGGGCAGCAGGACCACTACGACAACTCACCGCTGATCTGCCGTCCGCTGACGTTCATGCGGGCCGCCCCGTCGGAACACGGATACGCCCGGCCCGTCGAGGGTCTGATCGTCACGATGGACCTCGACGCCATGAAGGTGGTCGACGTCGAGGACCACGGGGTGGTGCCGCTACCGCCCACCGCGGGCAACTACAGCGAGAAGTTCATGTTCGACCCGAACAACCGACCGGCGTTCACCGAGTTCCGCGACGACGTCAAACCGATCGAGATCACCCAGCCCGACGGCCCGAGTTTCACCGTCGACGGGTGGCGAGTGCAGTGGCAGAAGTGGTCGATGCGGGTGGGCTTCAATCCCCGCGAAGGCATTGTGCTGCACGAGATCACCTACACCGACCGCGGCGAGACCCGGCCGATCGTGTACCGCGCGTCGCTGTCGGAGATGGTGGTGCCCTACGGCGACACCTCGCCGACGCACTGGAACAAGAACGTCTTCGACATGGGCGAGGTCGGTATGGGGTTCTCGGCCAACCCGTTGACCCTCGGCTGCGACTGTCTCGGGGAGATCTTCTACTTCGACGGGACCGTCAACGATTCGGCGGGCAACGCGGTGACGATCCCGAACGCCATCTGCATGCACGAGGAGGACTACGGGATTTCCTGGAAGCACACCGACTTCCGCACCGGCGAGGTCGAGGTGCGTCGGTCGCGGCGGCTGGTCATCTCGATGATCTGCACCGTCGGGAACTACGAGTACGGGTTCTTCTGGTACTTCTACAACGACGCCTCCATGGAGGTCGAGGTCAAACTGTCGGGGGTGCTGACCACCGGCGCCATCGAGCCCGGTGAGGAGCCCCGCTGGGGCAAGATGGTGGCGCCGGGCATCTACGGCCCGAACCATCAGCACTTCTTCAACTTCCGGCTGGACATGAGCATCGACGGCCCGGGGAACAGTGTGTACGAGGTGGATTCGATCCCCGAGCCGGATCCCGCGCTCAACCCGCACCACAATGCGTGGATCACCCGCGACACGCTGGTCGCCTCGGAGGCCGAGGGAGCCCGTGACTGGGACTGGTCGACCGGCAGGTACTGGAAGGTCGCCAACCCGTCGAAGCGCAACGAACTCGGCAGTGCGGTGGCCTACAAACTGACCCCGAAGGACGTCGTGCCGGTGATGGTGCAGGAGGGTTCCCACATCTACGACCGGGCGCGGTTCGTCCAGCACAACCTGTGGGTGACCAAGTACGACCCCGCCGAGCTGTACGCCGCGGGCGACTACATGTACCAGTCAGCGGATGTGCAGGGTCTGCCGGAGTACATCGCCGACGACGCGCCGCTGGAGGACACCGACGTCGTGCTCTGGTACACCGTCGGCGCCCACCACGTGGTGCGACCGGAGGACTGGCCGGTGATGCCGTGTGCCTACACCGGTTTCCACCTCAAGCCGGTCGGCTTCTTCGACGGCAACCCCGCGCTGGATCTGCCGCCGTCACCGCCGAAGGCGTGCCACTCACACCACGCCGGTCTGCCCGTCGCCGACGTCGCACGGGAGTCGTAACCGCGAGCAGACGCAGAATCGCGTGGGATCAGGCGTTTCCACGCGATTCTGTGTCTGCTCGGCGAAGGAAGTCCTCGGCGGCGCGGGCCAGTGACTGCGGTCCGGTGCGCAGCGCCTCGGCCAACGGTGTGCCTGGTGCGGTGATGCCCACGATCTCGTCGACGCCGTGGTCGAGCAGCACCGACGCGTCGTCGCCGACGCGGCCGGCGAAGATGACCACCCGCGCCCCGGTGCGGGCCGCCACCTGCGCGACGCCGAACGGGGTCTTGCCCATCAGGGTCTGCGCGTCGACACCGCCCTCACCGGTGAACACCCACGACGCACCCTGCAGCGCCTGTTCCAGACCCACCGTCTCGGCCACGACCTCCACGCCGGGACGGCTTGTGGCGCCGAGGAATTCGAGCAGTGCGAAACCCAGTCCACCCGCGGCCCCCGCACCCGGTGTGTCCGCCTGCGTGGCATCGGCGACCGCGGCGAAGCGGCTCAGCGCGGCCTCCAACCGAACCACGTCGGCGGGTGTCGCGCCCTTCTGCGGGCCGAACACCGCGCTGGCACCGCCGGGGCCCAGCAGGGGAGCGGTGACGTCACAGGCCAATTGGATGCGCACGCCCGCCACCCGCGGGTCGAGCCCGGTCACGTCGATGCGCTCGAGTTCGGCGAGCGCCGCCCCACCCGGTGGCAGCGGGGCGCCGGCGGCGTCGAACAACCCGATCCCCAGCGCGGTCAGCATGCCTGCCCCGCCGTCGTTGGTGGCCGACCCGCCGAGCCCGACGAGGAACTCGGCGGCGCCGCGGTCCAGCGCGTGGGAGATCAGCTGGCCGACACCGAACGTGCTGGCGCGCAACACGTCCCGCTCCGTTGGGGCGATCAGCTCCAGCCCCGCCGCGGCGGCCATCTCGATCACCGCCAGCCGCCGCGCGGCGACATAGCCGTAGGTGGCACGCACCGGTCGGCCCAGCGCGTCGGCCACCTCGACGGTGACCCGTTCCCCGTCGAGCGCGTCCACCACGGCGTCGACGGTGCCCTCACCGCCGTCGGCCATCGGGACCCCGACGCATTCGGCGTCCGGCATCGCGGCGTGCACCCCGTCGCGCATGGCGGAGATGGCCTCGGCTGCGGTCATGGACTCCTTGAACGAGTCCGGCGCGAGCACGATCTTCATCGGACCGGGGTCAGCGCGGGCCGGCCGGACAGGACGGCCGCGACGTTGTCGACGGCCAGGATGCCCATGGCATCGCGGGTCGCCTCACCGGCACTGGCGATGTGCGGGGTGAGGACCAGGTTGGGGACATCGAGCAGCGCGGGGTTGACATGGGGTTCATTCTCGAACACATCCAGCGCCGCGCCACCGATACGCCCGGCGGTGAGCGCGTCGATCAGCGCCGTCTCGTCGACGACGCCGCCGCGCGCGGTGTTGACCAGGTAGGCGGTCGGTTTCATGCGGGCGAGCGCCGCGGCGTCGATGAGGTGGCGGGTCTGCGGGGTGAGCGGGGTCAGCACGCACACCACGTCGCTGTCGGCCAGCAGGGTGCCGGTGTCGACGAACCGGACGCCGTCCTCGTCGCCGGAGGTGCGGCTGCGTGTGCTGGCCAGCACCGTCATGTCGAAGGCGCGGGCGCGCCGGGCGACCGCCCTGCCGATGCGGCCGTAGCCGATGATGCCCAGCGTCGCCCCTGCGCTGACGTCGAGGCCGATCAGCATGCGGGGCCCCCAGATCCACGGTTCGCGCGAACGCAGGAACCGGTCGCCGTCCACCACCCGCCGCGTCACGGCGAGGATCAGCGCGAACGTGTGGTCGGCGGTGGCGTTGTCGAGCACGCCGGGGGTGTTGGTGACCGTCACGCCTGCGGCGCGGGCGGCCGCGACGTCGATGTTGTCGTAGCCGACGGCCACGTTGGCGACCACGGCCAGGCCGTCGCCGGCGGTGGCGAGCAGGTCGGCGTCCACCCGTTCGGTCAGCGTCACCACCGCCGCGGCGGCACCGGCCATGCCGGCCGCCAGGGCCTCGCGCGTGGGTGGGTTGTCGTCACCGATGCGCAGGGGCAGGCCCAGCGCCCGCAGCCGTGCCATGGCGCCGTCGGTGAGCAGCCGCGACACGTACACATGCCCGGCCGGTGTCGTCATGACGCCAGACTCTAGTCAGATCCCAGCGCGACGAGGATCCGCTTGAACTCGCGTCGCTGGGCGTCGGTGAGGTCGGTCATCAGCCGGCGCTCCGCGGCGCGTACCCCGGAGTCGGTGCGCGCCAACAGTTGCCGGCCGCGGTCGGTCAGTTCCGCGGGCAGCGACCGGCCGGAGGCGACGGAGTCGGGGCGGTCGACCAGGCCGCGCTCCTGCAGCGCCCGCACGACCATGTTCATCGCCTGCGGGGAGACGCCGGTGTCCCGCGCCAGCTCGGCGTTGGAGCGGCCCGGGCGCCGCGACAGCATCCGCAGGCAGATGTACTGCGGGAAACTCAGCCCCAGCGGCTCGAGCACGGAGGAGGACACGTCACCGCGCAGCGCGTTGGCCACCCGGTACAGCAGGAAGCCGAGTGGCTGGTCCTCGAGCGGATCCGTCATATCAAGCATATTGACATGTATCAATCAGATTGATATCAACGGGTGTATGACCAATCCCGCAGAGATGTTCGAATCGGCCTACCGCGGCGACGCCCCGGAATTCGAGGGGGTGCGCCCGCCCTGGAGCATCGGCGAGCCGCAGCCCGAGATCGCGGCGTTGATCGACGCGGGCAGGTTCCACGGCGACGTGCTCGACGCCGGTTGTGGAGAGGCGGCGACGGCGCTGTACCTCGCCGAGCGTGGGTTCACCACCGTCGGGCTCGACCTGGCGCCCACCGGCATCGAGCTGGCCCGGGCCGAGGCGGCCCGCCGCGGCCTGACCAACGCGACCTTCGAGGTCGCCGACATCAGCGACTTCACCGGATACGACGGCCGGTTCGGCACGATCGTCGACAGCACACTGTTCCACTCCATGCCGGTCGAACTGCGCGAGGGCTACCAGCGTTCGATCGTGCGCGCGGCGGCCCCCGGCGCGAGCTACTTCGTGCTGGTCTTCGACGCGGCCGGGGTGCCGTCGATGGGGCCGGCGAACCCGGTGACGCAGGACGAACTGCGCGACGTGGTCGGGAAGTTCTGGCAGATCGACGAGGTCCGGCCCGCGCGCATCCACGCCAACTTCCCGCCGCAGGTCGCCGAGGGGGCCGGGATGGGGTTCACCGACATCCGTGACGAGCCGAACGGGCGCAAGTCGGTGCCGGCCTGGCTGCTTTCCGCCCACCTCGGCTGACCACCACGGCCGACCGGTCGCCGGGGCGAATTCATCCGCCCCGGCCACATCGGCGACCCCGCATGAGGCAGGATGGGTGTGCCACCTGGGGGAGCGCCCGGTACGTCGTAGCGAGGAGGCCGCAAGACCGATGTCGGAGCCGAACAACACCCACGGCGCCGGCGCGACAGTCGGCGAGATCCGGCCGCTGTACACGCGAGTGCTGCTCAAACTGGGCGGTGAGATGTTCGGTGGCGGGGCGGTCGGCCTCGATCCCGACGTCGTGCACCTCGTGGCGCGCCAGATCGCCGAGGTCGTGCGCAGCGGTGTTCAGGTCGCCGTCGTCATCGGCGGCGGGAACTTCTTCCGCGGCGCCCAGCTGCAGCAGCGCGGGATGGAACGGACGCGCAGCGACTACATGGGCATGCTCGGCACGGTGATGAACAGCCTGGCGCTGCAGGACTTCCTGGAGAAGGAAGGTATCGACACCCGCGTGCAGACGGCCATCACGATGGGCCAGGTCGCCGAGCCCTACATCCCGCTGCGGGCGGTCCGCCACCTCGAGAAGGGCCGTGTCGTGATCTTCGGCGCCGGTATGGGGCTGCCGTACTTCTCCACCGACACCACCGCCGCCCAGCGGGCGCTGGAGATCGGCGCGGAGGTCGTGTTGATGGCCAAGGCCGTCGACGGCGTCTACACCGCAGACCCCCGCAAGGAACCGAATGCCGAGTTGCTCACGGCCATCACCCACCGTGAGGTCATCGATCGGGGGCTGGCGGTGGCCGATGCGACGGCGTTCTCACTGTGCATGGACAACGGCATGCCGATCCTCGTCTTCAACCTGCTCGTCGACGGCAATATCGCCCGCGCGGTCGCGGGTGAGAAGATCGGAACACTGGTCACCACCTGAACGGGTGCGGCGGCGCCGGGCGAACGTAGCGACGGGAGAACAGACAGTGATCGACGAAACCCTCTTCGATGCCGAGGAGAAGATGGAGAAGGCGGTGTCGGTGGCGCGCGACGACCTCGCGTCGATCCGCACCGGCCGCGCCAACCCCGGCATGTTCTCGCGGATCAACGTCGACTACTACGGCGCCTCCACCCCGATCACCCAGCTGTCGAGCATCAACGTCCCCGAGGCGCGCATGGTGGTGATCAAGCCTTATGAGGCCAGCCAGCTCCGCAATATCGAGGACGCGATCCGCAACTCCGACCTCGGGGTCAACCCCACCAACGACGGCAACATCATCCGCGTGTCCATCCCGCAGTTGACCGAGGAACGCCGCCGCGACCTGGTCAAGCAGGCCAAGGCCAAGGGTGAGGATGCCAAGGTGTCGGTGCGCAACATCCGCCGCAAGGCGATGGAGGAACTGGCGCGCATCAAGAAGGACGGCGAGGCCGGCGAGGACGAGGTCAGCCGCGCGGAGAAGGACCTCGACAAGACCACCCACACCTACACCAGCCAGATCGACGATCTGGTGAAGCACAAAGAGGGTGAGTTGCTGGAGGTCTAGTGGCCTTCCAGCAGCAAGCGGATCCCGTGTCAGAAACCCCGGTCGACGAGCCTCCGAAGAAGTCGTCGCGTGCCGGGCGCAACCTCCCCGCCGCGATCGCCGTGGGGGTGGCGCTCGGCGGCGGCCTCATCGCCATCCTGTTGTTCGCGCCGTACCTGTGGCTGGCGCTGGTCGCGGCGGCCGTGGCCGTCAGCACCTACGAGGTGTGCCAGCGGCTGACCGAGGCCGGCTACCGGATGCCGATGATCCCGCTGCTCGTCGGCGGTCAGGCGACGCTCTGGTTGACGTGGCCGTTCGGGCCCGCCGGAGCGCTCGGCGGCTTCGCGGCGACCGTCGTCGTCTGCATGATCTGGCGACTCGTGGGACAGGGTCTCAACCACGCCCCGCAGAACTACTCCCGCGACATCGCCGCCGCGGTGTTCCTGGCGACCTGGGTTCCGCTGTTCGCGAGTTTCGGTGCGCTGCTGATCTACCCGGACGACGGGGCCAACCGGGTGTTCTGCCTGATGCTGGGCGTGGTGTTCTCCGACATCGGCGGCTACGTGGCCGGCGTGCTGTTCGGCAAGCACACGATGGCGCCGGCGATCAGCCCGAAGAAGTCGTGGGAGGGCCTGGCCGGTTCGCTGTTGTTCGGTGGGACCGCCTCGGTACTCGCGGTGGTCTACCTGCTGGACAAGCCGTGGTGGGCCGGCGTCGCGCTCGGGCTGATGCTCGTGATCACCGGAACACTCGGCGATCTGATCGAGTCGCAGTTCAAGCGCGACCTCGGCATCAAGGACATGAGCAATCTGCTGCCGGGCCACGGCGGGATGATGGACCGGATGGACGGGATGCTGCCGTCAGCTGTGGCGACCTGGATCGTGTTGACGCTGCTGGCGTGACGCTCCGGCGCCGTGACGTCCGGGCGTTGAGCCAGCAGGCCAATGCGCCCAGCACCAACCCGATGCCGATGCCGACGTCGATGCGCTCGCCGAGCATGAACCAACTCATCACGCCCGCGACGGCGGGGATGACGCAGAACAGCATCGCGACCGCCGACGCGCCGTGCAGGTTGATGGCCCGGACGTAGAGCGACAGGCCGAGGGTGGCGTTCAGCAGGACGACGCCGGCCACGGCGAACGCGGCCCTCGTGGTGTCGTGCACCTCGAAGGGCGTGGTCAGCGTCAACGCCAGCGCGGGCAGGAACGCCACCGCGTTCTGCACGGCGCTGGAGGCGCGGAAGTCGACGTCGGCGCAGAAGCGCTGCTGGTAGACCCCACCCGCGGACAGGCCGAGCAGCGCGACGAGCAGGAGCAGCACGACCGGGTCGACGCCGTGTTCGTCGACCAGCCGGCTCGCGCACGCGGCGAGCACCGCCGCGACGCCCAGCACCAGCGCGACGATGCGGCCGGCGTGCAGGCGGTCCCGCAGGAAGCCGGCGGCCAGCAGTGCGGTCGCGACTGGGTTGATCGCGATGACGACCGCGCACAGCACCGCGGGGGCGCCCTTCTGGATGGCGTAGTACAGCGCGCAGAACTGCACGGCCTGCATGAGCAGTGCGGTGACGGCGACGTGGCCCAGCTTGCGGCCGGTCGGGAACCCCACCCTGCTGACGGCCGCCCACACGCCGAGGATCATCGACGCCAGCCCGAAGCGGAATGCCAGGACGGCCATCGGCGTCATCGCGTGCACGGCGAGGTTGCCGATCGGGTAGCCGAGCGCGTAGGTGACGGTCACGGCCGACGCGGTACGCAGCGGCATCCGGATGGGCGTCATGGGTGCCATGGGTGCCATGGTCGGCGTCCGGCACGGCGCGGTCCAACGAATAACGGCGATCGCGATCGATCGCTGTGAGTGATCGGTTACGGGGGCCCTGACAGAAGTGCGGCTCGTATGCGCGCTTTTTGATCGTCAGTGCTGATCGGAGTACGGTGACGGCATGGCTCAGGTGCTCGACATCGCGCCGCTGCGCAGCGTCGTGGCGGTCGCCGACTGTGGTGGATTTCACCGCGCGGCCGCGGTCCTGCACCTCACGCAGTCGGCGGTCAGCCAGCATGTCCGGCGTATCGAAGCGGTGGTCGGCGCGCCGATCGTCGAGCGTTCGGGCCGCGGAGTCGCCTTCACCGAGCTGGGCTACCGCGTGCTCGCCCACGCCCGCACGATCCTGGCCGCGCACGACGCCGCGCTGAGCGATCTGGGTGCCGCCGAAGAACGTGTGCTGCTGATCGGCGCCACCGAACACGGCGCCGACGTGATGCTGCCCGGCCTGACCGCGGCGCTGGGGGAGCGGCTGCCCGACTGGCGGTTACGGTTCCGCCTCGACCGCAACGTCATGCTCGCCGACGGCATCGAACACGGAACACTGGACCTGGCGGTGATGCTCGACGGTTCGGGTCTCGATCCGGCCCACGCGTCCGGCATGGTTCCGCTGAAGTGGATCTCCGCGCGCAGCTTCGCGGCGTCGGCCACCGACCCGCTTCCGGTGGTCATGTACTCCGAGCCGTGCACGCTGCGCGAGCCCACGTTCGTCGCACTCGACCGTCTCGGGCTGGCCTACCGCATCGCGGCCGAGAGCTCGGACCTGTCCGGCCTGCTGGCGGCGGTGCGATCGGGGCTCGGGGTCGCGCTGCTGCCGATGATCGGACGGCTGCCCGACGGCCTGTGCCTGGCTGAGGGACTGCCGCCCACCAGCCGCGCCTCGGTGTTCGTGCGGGGCCGTCACGGCGTCGAGCGGGAGATCCTGGCCGCCGTCGAGCAGGCGGTACGCGACGTATTGACCGACCAAACCTGATACTGGACGGACGATGAAACAGAACCTGGTCTTCGACGCACCGCGACGGGGAATGCCGCCGCGGCACTTCGCCGACCTCGACGACGACGGGCGCGCGGCGGCGGTGGCGGAACTCGGCATGCC
Organism: Mycolicibacterium litorale; assembly: GCF_010731695.1. NCBI lineage: Bacteria > Bacillati > Actinomycetota > Actinomycetes > Mycobacteriales > Mycobacteriaceae > Mycobacterium > Mycolicibacterium litorale. Next base: position 2,370,719 of record NZ_AP022586.1, on the reverse strand, counting down.
TGCGTTCCGCGCCAAGCAGCTGGCCAACCAGTATTTCGGTCGCCTCATCGCCGATCCCGAGCTGATGACCGACCTGCCCGCCGCGGTACGCGCACAGACGGCCGAGGCGCTGTTCCCCGACCTCCTGTCGATCGTGCGGGCCGTCGAATGCGATGCGGGTGAGACGCGAAAGACGTTGTGGCGCGCCCACGATGGAGCGAACTTCGAATCGGTGCTCATGCGCTACACCGACCGCAACACCGTCTGCATCTCCTCGCAGGCGGGTTGCGGTATGGCGTGCCCGTTCTGCGCCACCGGACAGGGCGGGCTGATGCGCAACCTGTCGACCGCCGAGATCCTCGAGCAGGTGCGCGCGGCCGCCGCCGAGCTGCGCGACCGTGACGGGGAGGGGATCGCCCGGGACGGACGGCTGTCGAACATCGTCTTCATGGGGATGGGCGAACCGCTGGCCAACTACAACCGGGTGGTCGCCGCGGTGCGTCGCATCGTCGCGCCGTCACCGAACGGGTTCGGCATCTCGGCGCGGTCGGTCACGGTGTCGACGGTCGGGTTGGCGCCGGCGATCCGCAAACTCGCCGACGAACGGCTCAACGTCACGCTGGCGCTGTCGTTGCACGCCCCCGACGACGAACTGCGCGACACGCTGGTTCCGGTCAACAACCGCTGGAAGGTCAGCGAAGCACTCGACGCCGCACGCTATTACGCCGACGTCACCGGTCGCCGGGTGTCCGTCGAGTACGCGCTGATCCGCGACGTCAACGACCAGCCGTGGCGCGCGGACCTGCTCGGCAAGCGCCTGCACGGAGCGCTCGGCCCGCTCGTGCACGTCAACCTCATCCCGCTCAACCCGACGCCGGGCAGCGAGTGGGATGCGAGCCCCAAGCCGGTCGAGCGCGAATTCGTCCGGCGCGTGCGCGAACGCGGCGTGTCCTGCACGGTGCGTGACACCCGCGGCCGCGAAATCGCCGCCGCCTGTGGGCAATTGGCCGCCGAAGGCTGATCGGCGCGGGGCCCGTCAGCCGGTGCGCGCCGGTGCGTTGGTGAACCAGACGTTCTCCTCGCGCAGGCGTCGGCTGCGCCAGCCGTCGGCGGTGCGCACCACCTCGTGGTGGTAGTAGCCGCCGCAGGAGCTGATGTCCGACATCCCGGGCAGCTGCATGGGGTTGTAGAACATCGCCCGCACCCGCGCGGTGTCGCCGGCACTCTCGAGGATCTCGATGTTAGTAATGTAGTGCATGGTCCACGGCAGCACCCCGAAGTTCGCGGCGAACCAGTCGACCACCTCGTCGCGACCGCCGACGATCGCCCCCGCCGACGAGTAGTCGATGTGCGCGTCGTCGGTGAAGACCGACCGGTAGAGCTCCCAGTCCTTGGTGTCGACCGCGCGGGCGTACCGATACAGCAGCGCGGCGATCTCCGCCGGATCGTTCACTCCGGCCTGATTCACGGCGCCGCCGTGTCCGGCATACCGATCGTCTTGGCCTCGAGGTACTCCTTGTAGCCCTCTTCGCCGTTGCGGTAGCCGAGCCCCGATTGTTTGGTGCCGCCGAACGGGCTGGTGATGCCGAAATGGCTCTTGCCGTTGATCGTCACGTTGCCGGTGCGCATCCGGGTGGCGATCGCGAACGCACGGTCCACGTCGCCGCTGGACACCTCACCGGACAGCCCGTAGATCGTGTTGTTGGCGATCGCGACGGCGTCGTCGTCGGTGTCGTACGGGGTGACGGTCAGCACGGGCCCGAAGATCTCGTCCTGGGCCACCTGGGAATCGGGATCGACGTCGGCCAGCAGCGTGGGCTGGGTGTAGTAGCCGACGGGCAGATTCTCGGGAACGCCGCCGCCGGTGACCAAGCGGGCGCCGGAGTCGATCCCGGAGCGGATCAGACCGAGCACCTTCTGCCGCTGCGTCTTGCTGATCTGGGGGCCCTGCATGTTGCCCGGGGTCCACGGATCGCCGACCGGGAACCCTTCCATCATGGTTTTGAGGATCTCGAGGCCCTCCTCATATCTGCTGCGCGGCAACAGGATCCGGCTCGGCAGGATGCAGGACTGGCCGGACATCACGCACGCCATCATCGCCGCCAACGGCAGGCATGCGTTGAAGTCGGCGTCGTCGAGGACGATGTGCGCCGACTTGCCGCCAAGTTCGAGCAGCGTCTTCTTCACCGTCGGCGCGCCGGCGGCCAGGATCGCCCGCCCGGTGGCGGTGGACCCGGTGAAGGTGATCATGTCGACGCGCGGGTCGGCCGACAGTGCGGCCCCGACCTCGTTGGCATTGGACACCACGACGTTGAAGACGCCGGCCGGGATGTCGGTCTCCTCGGCGACGATGCGGCCGTACTCGCTACCCGACCACGGGGTCAGCTGGGCGGGTTTGAGGACGACGGTGTTACCGGCCATCAGCGCGGGCACGGTCTCGGCGATGTTGAGGTAGAACGGCACGTTCCACGGTGTGATCGCGCCGACCACGCCGACCGGTTCGTAATGGATCTTGCGCCGCGCCGGGCCCAGCTGTGTGGGGTGCACACCGGTGTCGACCAGGTACTCGAAGTTCTTCCCGTGGTCGGCCCAGTGCTTGACCTCCTCGATGGGGCTCTCGATCTGGCTGCCGCTGACTGTCACCGGGCAGCCGACCTCGGTGATCAGGATGCGGCGCAGCCGCTCCTTGTTCCGCTCGAGCGCCTCGTGCAGCTGGGTCAGGCAGTGGTGGCGGAACTCCAGATCGCGAGACCAGTCCGTCTCGTCGAATGCCCGGCGCGCGGCGGCCACCGCCCGGCCCATGTCGTCGACCGTGCCGTCGGTGGCCTGCCCGGCCACCTCCTCGCTGGCCGGGTGGATCACCTCGAAGGTGGCGCCGCTGCTGGTGAGCTGCAGTTCGCCGTCGATCAACATCCGCTCGTCACCGGCGAGCACGCCGGATTCGGTCTCCACAGTCGTCATGTGCCTAGCGTTACAAACAACGCCCGAAGCGTCAGGCGATTGGCGGAAATACCGTTCTCATTTTCCAAGGGGGCGATTCTCGTGAGGTGTCGACCCCGCCGCTGGTCGGTGTGAGCCGCACGCCCGGCGGCGCCCCACTCGGCCGGCGAGTTCGCTTGCGGGAGGTGGGGATTGACCGAACGGCGACTAGTCCTGGTTTCTGATGCCGACCGCGTGGCGCAACTGAGCGAGGAATTCGTCGCCGTCGTCACTGCGCACGATGTAGTGGCACACCGCGACGCGAATGGCCGTGGCGGCCTTGACCGCCGCATTGGGTCCGGAGAGGAGTTTCTCCAGCCGCGCCCGCATCAGCGGAATGATGCGCGACAACTGCGCGATGACCACCTCGGGTTCGATGTCGACCAGCCGGACACCAGAGTAGGACTGCTGATAGGACACGATGAAACGCAGCGCGGCGTCGAGCTTTTCGGTTCCCCGCAGGCCCTGGGTCGCCTTGCTGATGCCCTGGTCGAACATCATCCGCTCGTATCGTCCGAACGCGTCGAGCAGCTCCTGCTTGGAGGCGAACCAGCGGTACAGCGTCGGCCGCGACACACCCGCCTGCAACGCCACCTCCGACAGGCTCAGTTTCGTCTGACCGCTCCGCGCGAGCACCTCGGCGGTGGCCGCCAGAATGCGGTGCTGCGTCGACGAATCGTCGAATTCGGCGGCGTCGCGCCGGGCGGTGAGTGGTTCGTTCACGTCCAAGGCCTCGAGTGACGGGGTGTTCCACAGATCGTAGAGCCTGTAACGCCGCATCGTGTCATCCGCGAGGCCCGTCCGCTGCGAATCACAACGATTTCTTCAGCAGCGCGACCGTCTCGAGGTCCTCCAGCGCCGCCACACCGCGGCGCAGGCCCTCCCGTGCGATGTCGTCTCGCTGCAGGCCGCCCAACCCTGCGGTGATGAGCGCGGCGACATAGGCGTACAGCGCGGCCTGACGGTACCGCTGCCACAGGTCCTCGCGGTCGAGCTCGGGACCGCCGTGGGCGGCGAGCGCGCGGCGGTAGGTGTCCAGCAGCTCGCGCTGGCACTCCTGCCGGTCGGCCGGTGTCAAGCTCGTGACCAATGTGTAGGACAGTTCGCGGCTCGGATGTCCGCGGCGGACCGCCTGCCAGTCGAGAAGCCCGGCTGCGCCGTTGCGGAAGTAGACGTTTCCGGGGTGGGCGTCGCCGTGCATGATCGTGTGCGGCGGCTCGTCGATCAGCCGCGCCACCGCCCGGTAGTTGTCGTCGATGAAACGGCCCACGTGCACCGGTATGTCGGTGCGCTCGGCCATCCGGCGCGCCGAGATCTTGAGCAGGCGGCCGGTGAGCATCGAGGTGTCGTCGGCCGACGGCGAATACACCCAGTCGAGCGGGCCCCGCACGCCGGGCGCCGCCAGCCGCCCCCAGAACGTCGCGTGCAGACGTGCCAGGAGCTCCACCACGAGCGCCGCCTCGTCGGGGTGCAACGGGTGCAGGGTGTCGGGGAACCGGCACTCCTCGGCGGGCAGATCCTCCAGGATGAGGACGAACCGGCCGGTGACCGGGTCGAACGCCGACCCGTACGCGGTGGGCGCGCCGCTCAGCTCCGGTCGCAGCTGCCGGTAGAAGCGCACCTCGGTGTCGCCGAGCCGGCCGAGTTCACCCATGAGCCGCGTCCCGGCGGTCTCCGCGGGCAGTTTGACGAACACCGTCTCGGGGACGTTCTCACCCGTGAGCGCCAGCCGCGCCCGCGACGAAGTGCCTGCGTCGCCGCCGATCACCGACACCGAGGCGACGGCGGCATTCATCAGGCGGCCCAGCGTCGGCGCGTCGAGGTCGCCGACCGCGCGGGGGAACCGTCGCGCGCCCCGCAGGACGGCGTCGGTCACCACGCGCTGCACCCCGCGGCCGAGGTGTGCGGTCAGGCCCACGGCCAGTGTCGCCCGGTTGACGGCCCACGCGGCGCGTGCCGGTATACCGAACATGTTCGTCACCGTGAGAGCCTCCTTGGGCCACCATACTCGGGGCGGTTTACAAATGAGCTTCAGACTGTAAACCAGTTTCGTCGTACGTCAAAGGGGAGTGCCGATGTCCGGACCACTGGACGGTGTCAAGGTCGTCGAGCTGGGCGTTTGGGTCGCCGCGCCCGCCACCGGCGGAATCCTCGCCGACTGGGGTGCGGACGTGATCAAGGTCGAGCCGCCGTCCGGTGACCCGGCGCGGACGTTCGGGCGGATGCTCGGACTCGGCGACGAGGTGAACCCGCCGTTCGAGATGGACAACCGGTCCAAACGCAGTGTGGTCGCGGATCTGACCTCAGCGCCCGGGCAGGCCGTCGTGCGCGAACTCCTGCGCACCGCAGACGTTTTCGTGACCAACGTGCGGCCGTCCGCGCTGCGCCGGCTCGGGCTGGACTTCGAGAGCGTCGCCGCCGGGAACCCGCGGCTGGTCTACGGACTCATCACCGGATACGGCACGGCCGGACCCGACGCCGACCGCGCGGCGTACGACGTGGCCGCGTTCTGGGCGCGCGCCGGGCTGGCGCATCTGCTCACCCCTCCCGGTCAGGACCCTCCGTTCCAGCGTGGCGGCATGGGGGACCATTCGGTGGGAATGACGCTGGCGGCCGCGGTGTGCGCGGCGCTGGTGTCGCGGGCCACCACCGGAGCCGGCCAACTGGTGACCACGTCGCTCTACCGGCAGGGCGCCTACACGATCAGTTTCGACCTCAACACGTTCCTGCTGACCGGGCGGCAAATCGCGATCGGTCAGCGCGAATCGATGGGCAACCCGTGTATGAACAACTACGTCGCGCGCGACGGACGCCGGTTCTGGATCGTCGGCCTGGAGGGGGAGCGGCACTGGCCGGCGCTGTGCCGCAGCGTGCAACGCGAGGACTGGCTCACCGACGACCGGTTCGCCACGGGCCGAGCACGTGCGGTCAACGCACGGGAACTCATCGCCGAACTCGACGCCGTCTTCGCCACCCGGCCGCTGGCCGAGTGGGCGGAGATCTTCGCGGCCGAACCGGATCTGTTCTGGTCGCCGATCAACTCACTGGAGGACGTGGTCTCCGACGACCAGTTCCACGAGGCAGGGGGAGCCGTTTACGTGCCCGACGGCGACGGCGCCGTTCCGATGGTCGCCACACCCGCCGACTTCCACGGCACGCCGTGCGCGCCACGCTCCGGGGCACCGCGGCTCGGCGAACACACCGATGACGTGCTGGCCGATCCGCAGGCGGCGTGGCTCACCTGACCGGACGCCCGGTCACGTGAGTCCGGCGGCGTGGCGCAACTGCGCGAGGAAATCGTCGCCGTCGTCACTGCGCACGAGATAGTGCGAGATCGCCACGCGCACCGCGGTCGACGCGGCCACCGCGGCGTCGGGGCCGGGCATGTTGCGCTGCAACCGATCACGCATGCGCGGAAGGATGTGAGAGAGGCGGTCGATGACCTGCGCGGGCTCGATGTCGACCATGCGCAGGCCCGGATAGGACTGCTGGTATTCCACGATGATGCGCAACGCGGCGTCCAGGCGTTCGCCGGCGGGCAGATCGTCGGCGGCCGCGGCGACCGCGCGCTCGTAGATCGAGCGCTCCCACACCACGAAGGCCGCCAGCAGATCCTGCTTCGAGGGGAACCAGCGGTAGAGCGTGGGCCGCGACACCCTGGCCTGCGCGGCGACCTGCGACAGGCTGAGCTTCGTCATCCCGTTGCGGCCGAGCACCTCTGCGGTGGCGGCCAGGATCCGCTCACGGGTGGTGTTCTCGTCGCGCGCCCCCGGGGTCACCGCCATAGCTTTACAAATTTTGCGTCAACTGTCACGCTGATTCGGTGACGTCCCCATCAGCGGCGGCCCGTGAGTTCAGCTCGGTCGACATCACCTCGGCGTCGTTCTGGCAGCAGCCGTTCCCCCGCCGCGACGCGGTGTTCGCGCAGTTGCGTGCGGCCGGCGGGCTGAGCTGGCATCGCCCGCTGTCGTCGCTGTTCCCGATGGAGGAAGAGGGGTTCTGGGCGGTCACCCGGCGCGCCGACATCGTGTTCGTCAGCCAGCATCCCGAACTGTTCACCTCCGCGCAGGGGGTGGCGCTCGACCCGATGCCGGCGGAAGTGCAGCGCTTCGCGTCGTTCTTCCTGACGATGGACCCACCCGAACACACCGTGTACCGGCGACTCATCAGCTCGGCGTTCACCCCGCGCAATGTCCGGCGGATCGAACAACAGATCCACGACAACGCGGTCGCGGTGGTCGACGACCTCGTCGGAGCCGGTGAAATCGATTTCGTGGCGGCGTGTTCGGCGCGGTTGCCGATGCTGACCATCATGGAGATGCTCGGCGTGCCCGCGGCCGACCAGCCCGCCGTGGCCAACGCCGCCGAGAAGCTGTTCTCGATGAGCGACGACGAGTACAGCACGCTCGAGGAGCGCGCGGCCGACACGGTCAACGAGATCATGCTGCTGTCCGCCACCGGGGTAGAACTCGCCAGATTCCGGCGCAGCCACCCCGGTGACGACCTGATGACCAGCATCGTCAACGCCGAGGTCGACGGGAAACGGTTGACCGACGAGGAGATCGGCGCGTTCCTCATCCTGCTGGCCTCGGCAGGCAACGACACCACCAAGCAGACGACCACGCACGCGATGCTGGCGCTCTGGCACCATCGCGCCCAGCGGGAGTGGCTGACCGCGGACTTCGACGGCCGGATCGGCACCGCGATCGAGGAATTCATTCGGTGGTCGACCCCGGTCCTGCAGTTCGCGCGGTTCGCCACCGCCGACACCGAGATCAACGGCGCGCCCGTCAGCGCGGGCGACAAGGTGGGGCTGTTCTACTGCTCGGCGAACCGCGACGAGGCGGTGTTCACCGATCCCCAGGTCTTCGACCTGAGCCGGTCACCGAACCCGCATCTGGGCTTCGGCGGCGGCGGACCGCACTTCTGTCTGGGCCATCAGCTGGCCAAAACCGAACTGCGGCAACTGTTCCGGGAGCTGCTGACGCGACTGAACGACATCGAGTTCGGTGAGCCCGACCTGCTCCACAGCACGTTCGTCCATGGCGTCAAACGCCTTCCGGCCGTCGTCCGCTGAGCCGGGGGAACCATGCCGGATCACGACCCGGGATCGATGTCGTTTCGGAGGCGATCGGCGGGATAGGTCGACGCGCCGGCGGCGCGCACCCGCTCGATCAGCGTGCGGTCCGACGTCGCGACGCGGATCTCACCCGGATCATCGGCCGCGTGCACCAGGCGGACGATCTCGTCGTCGGCCGAGTTCGGCGCGGAGGCCGGCGCATTGGTGACGGTGACGGTGTCGGAGGTCAACGGTGGCGACAGCGGCTTCTCGAACACCACCGTCACCTCGGCGGATTCGGTACGCGCCCACTCCTCGAGCGCAACGACGAGACGGCCCATCGCGCCGCGGCGATCACGCCACCACCCGTCCGGGCGGGAGCCGATCACGTTCATGCCGTCGACGATCCACCGCACCGCACCAGCCTAGGCGCTACGGGCTGGGTCGTGGCCGCACCAGTACCGACTGCTGGATCGCGCCGACCGGGCCGCTCTCGTCGAAGAGCGTCCCGCTCGTGGTGCCTATTCCGTCCGGCCCGTAACTGGTTTCGGCCCGGATGCCGATCCACCGGCCCTCCGGGATCCGGTGCACATGGACCACCAGGTCGGTGTTGAGGAACGTCCACCGGCGGATGTCGAGTTTCGCGCCGATGCCGTTCGCGTCGTCGGCCACCGCGAACAACCGCTCCAGCGGTGTCATCGCTTCGCCCTTGACGAGGTCGACGGTCGGAGTGATCCACGATTCGCCCGGCCCGTCGTTCAGCGGTCTGGTGAGCCAGCGCCAGTCGAGGCTGTGGACGTAGTTGCGGTCCCAGTCCTTCGCCATGTCGCGGCTGCGGGCCTGCGACACCGGGCGCAGTGGGGGTGCGCCCGCGTGCTCCACCTCCGTGGTGTCCCGTTGCTGCAGCCGCCATCCGCTCGCCCGCGCCACCGGCCGCGGTGCGCCGTCGGGGCCCGGCGCCGACATCTGCGCGCTGACCAGTTCGATCTGCTTACCCGTCCGCTCCAGGTGCGCGCTGACCCAGAGGTCGCCCTCAGCCGGCACCGGGCCCAGCAGGTCGACCATCACGCGGCTCAGCCGGGTGTCGTCGCGCGGTTCACAGCGTTGCAGTGCGCGCACCAGCAGCGCGGACACCGGTGCCGCGTGCTGGATCGCCGCCGACCAGGTGCTGCGCACGAGATCGGTGGCGACGAACTTCTCGCCGTAGGTGTCCGCACCGACGAACTCGTAGTACGAATCCGACATCAGGGCAGCCCCGCCCCGGCGATGTCGGCGATCGTGGTGTCGATGCGCGCCAGCCGGGTGCCCGAAAGACGTTCGGGGTAGGCGTCGGTGGCGGTGACGAGGAACAGCATGCGCCGCTCGGGGCCGCCCAGCGCGCAGGCGATCGCGATGCGCTCACCGACGTCGAGGCGATCGGTCACGTCGCCACCGTCGACCACCCGCTGGAACTGGTGGGCCAGGGTCATCGCGGTCCAGACCCCGCCCTCGGCGTCGATCGCGATGCCGTCGGGTGGTCCGTCGAGTCCGTCGGCGAAGACCCGGCGGGCACCCAGGCTGCCGTCGGCGTCGACGGGGAACGCCGTGAGGCGCCGCCCGGTCGATTCGGCGACGATCAACGTCGTGCGGTCCTCGGTGATCGCCATCCCGTTGGGGAAGTCGAGTTCGTCGGCGACGACCGTCGGTGTTCCGTCGGGATCGAGGCGGACGATGACCCCGTCCTTGCGCGCCTGCGACCCGATGTAGGCGCGGCCCGCGTCGTCGACGACCATGTCCCCCAGATCGGCGGGCACCAGGCCGGTCAAGTCAGCGACGACCGCGACGGTCTCACCGTCATAGCGCAGCACCTGCCTGTGCCTGGAGGAGGAGATGAGCAGCGACCCGTCCGGGCGGAAACCGAGTCCCGACGGTGCGTGGCCGGCAAGCGCCAGGGTGGTCATCGACCCGCTGAGGTCGACGGTGTGCACCGCCTCGCCCAGCATGTCGGAGAACCACAGCAGCCCTTCGAACCATCGCGGGCCCTCCCCGAAGCAGAACCCGTCGGCCAGTGGTTCGAGCGCCACGAGCCCTGCTTCGTCGGCGATTTCGCGTGCCGTCACATCACACCTTTACAAAACACGCGACAAGTGTCACGCTCCCTAGGTGCCACTGTCAACCACCTGCGGCGTTGGCGCGCCATGAAGAAGTACTACAGCCACACCCTGCTCTACCTCCACGAGACGATCGCGTTGGGGTCGGGACGCAGTGATCGCTTCACCGAGACCTTCCAGAACGTCTACCACCCGATGATGGCCGAGCTCGGCGCCCGGCTCTTCGCGATCTGGGAGAGCACGCCGTACAACGGGCACTGGCCCCAGGTCACGATCATCTGGGAGATCGACGCATTCGCCGACTACGCCCGCATCGGCACGGCGCAACGAGCCGGCGGCACCCATGCCGACGCCGCGACCGCCTGGTCGCGATTCCTGGCCGAGACCGGCTCCTCGGGCGAGGGCCGGATCATGTACGCCGGCCGTAGCAACCGCACGCTCGCCCAACTTCAGGACGCGAAATTCGGTGCGGGCGTGGTGATCCAGGAGATCATGCAGACCAAACCCGGCCGCCAGGACGACTACATCCGCGAACTGGAACGCCTCTACGTGCCGTGGTCGGAGCGCACCGGTAAGCGCTGGCTCGGATCGTTCATCACGACCTTCCGATTCAACGAGGTCATTCACTACTGGGCGCTCGACGGCGGATGGGACTGCTTCGCCGAGCACTATCCGTCGTGGAAGGACAGCCCTCCTGCGGAGATCGTCACCTGGATGAGCGTCGCGCCTGCGTTGCGCGACGGGTGGGAGGACTCCATCCTGCAGGCCCTACCGCCCTCCCCGCTGCAGTGAACGGGGCAGCGCTGATGCGACCGTTCTCCTACGATCCGTTCGACGCGGCCGTGATGGCCGACCCGCTGCCGTTCTACCGGACATTGCGCGACGAGTACCCGCTCTACTACGTGGACCAGTGGGACACCTACGCGCTCTCGCGGTTCGACGACATCTGGCACGTGCTCGAGGTCAACGACGGGACATTCGTCGCCTCCGAAGGCACCCTGCCGTCGACCGCGGTGCTGGGGACCCACAACAGCGGCCCGGTACCGGATCCGCCGCTGTCTCCCATGCCGTTCCACGCCAACTTCGACGCCCCCGTCTACACCGACGTGCGGCGGTGCACATCCGGGCCCTTTCGGCCACGGTCGGTCAGCCGGCTCGCCGACCGGATCCGGGAACTGGCCAGCGAGCGCCTCGACGAACTGCTGCCGCAGGGACGGTTCGACCTCACCCAGGACTACGGCGGAATGGTCGCCGCCACGATGGTGTGCGAATTGCTGGGCCTGCCCACAGAACTCGCCTCCGACGTACTCGCCACCGTGAACGCCGGCAGCCTGGCCCAGCCCGGCAGCGGCGTCGACGTCGCCAATGCCCGCCCCGGCTATCTCGAATACCTGACCCCGCTGGTCGAGCGCCGGCGCGCCGACCGGTCCGGTGCGGACATGCCGATCGCCGACGCGCTCCTCGACTACCGCAAACCCGACGGGACACCGCTGACCGACATGGAGGCCGCCGTGCAGATGCTCGGTGTCTTCATCGGAGGAACCGAGACGGTGCCGAAGATCGTGGCCCACGGGCTGTGGGAGCTCGAACGCCGGCCGGCTCAGATGGCGCAGGTGCGCGCCGATCCGGCCGCCAACGTACCCGTGGCGCGTGAGGAGATGATCCGGTTCTGCGCACCCGCGCAGTGGTTCGCCCGCACGGTGCGTAAACCGTTCACGATTCACGGCACCACCATCGAACCCGGACAGCGCGTCATCACGCTGCTGGCGTCGGCCAACCGCGACGAGCGGGAGTATCCCGAGCCGGACGAATTCGTCTGGGACCGGCGAATCGAGCGGATGCTGGCGTTCGGCCGCGGACAGCACTTCTGCCTCGGCGTCCACCTCGCCCGCCTGGAGATCACCGTCATGGTCACCGAATGGCTCAGGCGAGTACCGGATTTCGGCGTGGACACCGACCATGCGTCGCGCCCGCCGTCGAGCTTCCAGTGGGGCTGGAACAACGTGCCGGTCGAGGTCTGACCGTGTGGGCGTATCGGCTGGTGGCGCCGTACACCTTCGAGAAGCTGGACCTGCCCGAGCCGTCGGCGGATCGGCTCGGCGACGGACAGGTGCTGCTGCGGTTCCTGTCGGCGGGGATCTGCGGTAGCGACCTGCCCGCCTTCCGCGGTGCCAAGGGCAGGCTCCCCGGCGACACCGGCGTCAGCGCCGCGGAGATGAACGGTTTCCCGATCCACGAGATCGTCGGCGAGGTCGTGGCGAGCCGGCACCCGGCGCACCGGCCGGGTGACCGCGTCGTCGGCTGGGCCTCGGGATTCGACGGTCTGATGCAGTTCGTCGTCGCCGACGGCGAAGGCCTGGCCGCCTACGATCCCGCGCTTTCGCCCCACGACGCCGTCGCGCTGCAACCACTGGCGTGCGTGTTGTACGCGGCCGAACAGCTTCCCGACCTGAGTGGCCGCCACGTCGCCGTCATCGGACAGGGTTCCATCGGGCTGTTGTTCTCCTACGTCGCGAAAGCCGCGGGCGCCCAGCATGTCACCGGGGTCGACCCCATCGACCGCACCGCGGTCGGACCCACGTTCGGGGTCGACACCGTGGTGCGGGCGACCAGTGATCGCTGGCTCAGCCACCTCGGCGAGGACAGGCCCGACGTGGTCATCGAAGCCGTCGGCCATCAGGTGGCCACGCTGAACCATGCGATCGAGGCGGTCGCGCTCGGCGGAACGGTCTTCTACTTCGGCGTCGCCGACGACGACACCTACCCGATCAGCATGCGGCTGATGCTGCGCAACAACCTCACCCTGAAATCCGGTGTCACGCTCGAGCGCCGGCGGATGCTGTCGTCCGCCGACGAATTCGTCAGGACCCACCCCGCGCTGCTGCCCACCTATGTGACCCACACGTTCGGCGTCGCCGACGTGCAGTCAGCGTTCGAACTGGCCTGCCTGCCGACTCCCGGCCGGGTCAAGATCGCGATCGTCGGATGACCGGCCGGGTGCACGCCGCGCTGGATGCGGGATCGCCCATCTTCGGCGGCTGGGTGGTCGGCCCGACCGCGATCGGGCCCGAGGAGTTCGCGACTGCCGGATACGACTACGTCGGCATCGACCTGCAGCACGGATATCTCGACGACGCCGCCGCCGCGATGATGCTGCGGCGGTTGGCGCACGTGCCCGTGGCGACCGTGGTCCGGCTACCCACCGCGGACGCCGCGCCGATCGGCCGGGTGCTCGACGCCGGCGCCGACGCGGTGGTGATCGCGATGGTCGAATCGGCCGGCGAGGCGGCGGCCGCGGTCGCCGCGACCCGGTACCCGCCTGCCGGGGTGCGGAGTTTCGGGCCGCTGCGGGCCGGGCTCGGGCATGTCCCGTCCGAGCTGGAGGGGCGGGTGAACGTGTTCGCGATGATCGAGACGGCCCGCGGAGTCGCCGCGCTCGCCGACATCAGCGCGGTGCGGGGTCTGAGCGGTCTCTACGTCGGCCCCGCCGATCTGGCCATCTCGATGGGCCACGACCCGACGTCGGCGTGGCGCAGGCAGGACGTCCGCGACGCCATGGCGCAGATCGTGACCGCCGCGCGCGCCGGGAATCTGGTGGCCGGCGTCCACGCCGGTACGGGTGCGCTCGGAAACCACGCGGCCCGCATGGGGTTTCAGATGATCACCCTCGCCTCGGAGTCCCAGGCGCTGCGGCGCGGCGCGGCCGTGCACCTGGCCGAGGCGAAGGCCACCGAACCGCCTGACGCACAGACCACGGGAGGTTACCGGTGAACCGGGTGGCCCTCGTCACGGGCGCGGCACGCGGCCAGGGCGCGGCGATCGTGGCGCGGCTGCACGCCGACGGATTCCGGGTGGCCGCCTGCGACGTGCGGGCCGACGAACTGCGCTCCAGTGTCGAGGGATACGGAGAGGCGGTGATCCCGATTCGAATGGACGTCACCTCACCGCAGCAGTGGTCGGCGGCGGTGGCCGAGACCGTCGAGCGGTTCGGCGCGCTGACGACGCTGGTGAACAACGCCGGGATCCTGCACCGCGCGGCGATCGTCGACGAGACGCCGGAGGGCTTCGAGAACAGCTGGCGGGTGAACTGTCTGGGACCGTTCCTCGGCATCCAGGCGGTGGTGGAGCAGCTGCGGCGGACCGACGGCGCCGCCATCGTCAACACCTGCAGCACCGGTGCGATCCGGCCCTTTCCGCACCACGCCGCCTACGGATCCTCGAAGTGGGCGCTGCGCGGGCTGACCCAGGTGGCCGCCGCGGAGCTCGCGCCGTCGGGCATCCGGGTCAACGCCGTGTTGCCCGGACCCGTCGAAACCCCCATGCTCGATCCGCACACGCAGAACAGGCTGGCGGCCAGAGCGACCCTGGGCCGGATCGGCCGACCCGGGGAGATCGCCGACGCCGTGGCGTTCCTGGTCTCGGAGCAGGCGTCGTTCATCACCGGATGCGAACTCGTCGTCGACGGCGGCCAGAGCCTGCAGATCGGATGAGTGCGTTGGCGAAACAGTTGTCCGTCGGAGTCATCGGCGCCGGCCCGGGCGGTCTGGCGCTCGGAATCTTCCTCAAGAGAGCCGGATTCGAGCAGTTCACGATCTTCGACCGCGAGGACGGGGTCGGCGGCACCTGGCGGATCAACACCTATCCGGGTCTGGCCTGTGATGTGAAGTCGCACCTGTACTCCTACTCCTTCGACCTCAACGCCGACTGGTCGCGGCTGTGGTCGGCCCAACCGGAGATCCTCGAGTACTTCGAGACGTGTGCGCGCCGACACCAACTCGAGAACCACCTGAGGTTGCGCACCGAGATCGTCTCCGCGCGCTGGGATGCCGTGTCGCGGGACTGGGAACTGCTGACCACCGACGGTGAGCGCCACCGCTTCGACGTGGTGGTCTCCGCGGTCGGCATGTTCACCCAGCCGGTGATGCCGGACCTGGTGGAGGAGGAACCGTTCACTGGTGTCGTGATGCACACCGCACGGTGGGACCACTCGGTCGACCTCGGCGGTGCACGGGTGGCAGTGCTGGGCACGGGTTCGACTGCAGCACAGCTGCTTCCGGAGGTCGCCAAGGTCGCCGCGAAGGTGTACTCCGTGCAGCGGTCGCCGACGTGGATCCTGCCCAAACCCGACCGCCCGTACACCGATCGCGAGAAGTGGGTGTTCTCCCACATCCCGCTCGCCAAGCGCATCTACCGGACGCGGCTGTGGTTGCGCAGCGAACGGAACATCTCGGTCATCGAGCACGGCAGCGACAAGACGCAGGAGTTCACCGGCATCGCCACCCGGGTGCTCGAGGCGACGGTGCCGGACGAAGACCTGCGGCGCGCCCTGACACCCGCGCACCCGTTGGGCTGCAAGCGGCTGGTGTTCGCGAACGACTACCTGCAGGCCCTGACCCAACCGCACGTCGAGGTCGTGTCGAGTGCCGCCCGCGCCCTGCGGGCCGGCTGCCTGATCACCGAGGACGGCACCGAGCTCGACGTCGACGTGGTGGTATGTGCGACCGGTTATGCCGCGGCCGATTATCTGGGCCAGATCGAGGTGGTCGGCGAGGACGGGCCGCTGCGGGACAAGTGGCGCGACGGTGCGTACGCCTATCTGGGGATGGCGGTGCCCGGGTTCCCGAACTTCTTCATGCTCTACGGGCCCAACACCAATGTCGGGTCCAACAGCGTGATCTTCATCCTCGAGGCGCAGGCCCGCTACATCGTGCGGGCGCTGAAGCACCTGCGCCGCCGAGGCAGGACCTATGTTGCGGTGCGGCCGCAGACGATGGTCGACTACATCGCCAAGATCGACGGCTGGATGTCGGGGACCGTCTGGACCACGCGGTGCAGCAACTACTTTCGCGCGGCCAACGGCCGCGTGGTCACCCAGTGGCCACGCAGCGCCCGCGCGTTCTGGGCGATCACCCGGCGATTCCGCTCCGCCGACTACACGTTCGACCCACCGGCCCACGTACCGCCCATCGCCGTGCACACGCACACCGACCTCACGAGGAGCTCGCCATGATGACCATTCCCGCCAGTGCTTCCACTTCCCGCCGCGTCCAGGGTGTCATGGGCGCGCTCATGCTCGGAGTGGGGATCGTCGGCACGATCGCGCCCAATCGCCTCAGCGGCACGTCGGCGTCCGAACCCGGTAGCAGGTCCACGGACACCGTCGCCGAGCGGCATCACCTCACCCAGATGTACTCGATGCGCGAAGCCGCGCTGGGCGCCATCCTGGTCAGCGGCGCCGGCGCGAAATCGGTACTCGCAGCGACGATCGGCCTGACCGCCGTCGAGGTGGCCACCGCGCTGCGCTCACCCGCGCTCGACGCGCGGACCAGGACCACCACCGCGCTCAGCGCATCGCTGTTCGGTGTGGTCGCGGCCTACGCGCTGACGGGCGCCGGCGCACAGAACGAGCATTGAGCCAGGACATGACAGAACCCGATGTGGTGGCGCGGCTGCACCCTGCCCTGCGACGGTTCGCGGCCGCCAGGACCGACTTGTCGCCGAACACACTGCACGCGGTCCGGCAGTCACTCGACAGCCGGCGACGCGAGGCCGCCGCCGCCATCGACGCGTCCGGTGTCGACATCGAGGACCGCACAGCGCAATTCGAGCGGAAGACGGTGGGCGTCCGGATCTACCGTGGCGGGGTCGCACCGCCGGTGGTGTACTGCCATTCCGGCGCCTTCGTGCTGGGCAACCTCGACACCGACCACCTGCAGTGTGTCGAGTTCGCCCGGCGGGTGCAGTGCACCGTCGTCTCGGTCGACTACCGGCTGGCCCCCGAGCACCCGTATCCGGCCGCCTTCGACGACGTGCTGACGGTGCTGCGCTGGGTGGCCGCGGAATCGGCCGGCCTCGGCGTCGACGCGTCGCGGATCGCGGTGGCGGGCAGCAGCGCCGGGGGAGCGCTGGCGGCGCGGCTGGCACAGGCGGCCGCGACGGGTTGCGCCCCACCCGTGGTGTTCCAGCTGTTGCACCAACCGGTGCTCGACGACCAGCCCACCCCGTCACGGCGGGAGTTCACCGCGACACCCGGCTTCGACGGCCCCGCCGCCGAGCAGATGTGGCGACACTACCTCCACACCGGAACCACAGGCGGCGGGGCGGCTCCCGCGCGCAGCGCCGACCTTGCCGGCCTGCCCCCGGCGTTCATCAGTTGCTCCGAACTCGACCCGCTGCGGGACGAAGCGCTCGGCTACGCGCAGCGCCTGCTCCACGCCGGTGTCTCGACCGAACTGCATGTGTTCGCCGGGACGTGCCACGGATTCGACTCGCTGCTGCCGGACTGGGACATCAGTCGGCAACTGCTCGATCTGCAGACCGCTGCCCTGAGGCGGGCTCTGCACGGTTGACCCTCGATGACGTCAGGCGGTGACACGCTGCGCGTCGAGTTCCCGGGCGACCGCGGCGTGGTAGCGGTCGATGTTCGCGGGGTTGACGATCCGGAAGAACCCGTCGGGCATCGGGGCGCTCTTGGGCGCCTCGATCGTCATCGTCCTACCGAACAGCGTGACGCCTGCGCCGGGTTCGGTGAACTGGTACTCCACGGTGATGCGGCCGTCCATGCCGCCGTTGCCATCCCGGTCGTGGCCCAGGCGGCCGACCGAGGTGAACACCCATTGTCGCGGGCGTACGGCCATCGCGAGCTGCCAGGTGAAGATCTTGTCGCTGTCGGGGCCACCCTCCTCCCAGGTGTCACCGACCTGCAACGGCAGCTTCTCGAGGCGGCCGACGTAGCTGCTGCCGGGGTAGGTCTTGGTCCAGTTCGCGGGGTTGGTGACGAAGTCGTAGATCACCTCGGGCGCATGGGTGAACGCGGTGTCCGAACTGGTCGTGACGATGCCCAACAGCCTGCCTTCCTGTGCGGCGCCGACCGCGGCGCGGGTGTCCCCTCACCTTTACAGACGGCGGAACGAATGTCACGCTCAGGGAATGGACTTCTCCGTCGTCGACCTGTCCGATGAGGACCGGGCCTTCCAGCTCGAACTGCGGGAGTTCCTGGCCGCGGTGGTCACCGACGAGGTGCGCGCGCGCGACCGCGCTACCGGCGAGAACTTCGACGAGGGTGTCCACCTCGCGCTCGGCGACGCGGGATATCTCGCGGCCGACTACCGCAGCGAGGCCGACGGCGGTTTCTCGCCGGTGCGCCGGCGGATCTGGGATCTCGAGATCGGACGGGCGCACACCCCGTGGTTCCACTGGGGCACCACGGCGATGGTGGCGCACACCGTCGAACGGTTCGGCTCACCCGAACTCGCGGACGAGGTCATACCCGGTGTCGTCTCCGGCCGGCTGCGGCTGTGCCTGGGCTACACCGAACCCGAGGGTGGTTCCGACGTCGCGACATGCAAGACCCGGGCGGTGCGCGACGGGGACGGCTGGATCGTCAACGGCTCGAAGATGTTCACGTCGAATGCCCAGAACGCGCACTACGTCTTCCTGATCACCAACACCGACCCGGCAGCGCCGAAGCACAAGAGCCTCACCATGTTCCTGCTGCCGCTCGATTCGCCCGGCGTGGAGATCCAGCCGATCCGCACCGTCGACGGTGACCGCACCAACATCACCTACTACAGCGACGTCCGGATCAGCGACCGCTACCGCGTCGGTGACGTCAACGCCGGGTGGTCGGTGCTGCGCGGTGCGCTCGACGTCGAACACGGCACGGTGGAACGCGACGCCGACGGGTTGCAGAAGATCGCGGTCATGACCGAGCACATCACCGTGATGGCCGACGCGGTGGACCGGGTCGCGGCCGGCGTGGCGACGCCGGACGCAGCGGGGCGCCGACGCATCGACGACGCCTCGGTGGCCTACCGGCTGGGTCGCGGTATCGCCCGGATGGAGGCGGCGATGAGCACGCCGGAGATGTTCGGCCGGGTGGCGATCGCCCAGACGATGCGCGACGTCTCGCCGGATCTGATGGACGTCCTGGGCGCGGCGGCGGCCCTACCGGCAGGGGCGCCGGGTGCGGCCGACGACGGGGGCGCCGAGTACGTGTTCCGCCTCGCGGGACCGACCGGGATCTACGGCGGCACCCTCGAGGTGTTCCGCAACATGATCGCCCAGCACGCGCTCGGGCTCGGCCGGCCGAACTACTCGCCCCCGCGCTGACTACAGCCGCGCGATGACCTCCCCGGCGAGCAGGTCGAGGGTCTCGTCGGAGGCGCGGTCGTGGGTGAACAGCACCACCTGCGTGAAACCGATGTCCGCGAGTTCGTGGAGGCGGTCCGCGATCGCGGGCGCGGTGCCGATCAGGCCACCGTCGTGCAATCCGAAACCCTTACCGCCGAAACGTTTCTCGGCCAACCTGCGGACCTCGGGCAGTGACGCGTCGTCGCGGGCGAGCGCCATCACCACCTCGACCGACATCACGATCGTGTCGGGGTCGCGGCCGACGTCCGCGCAGATCCCGCGGAGCACCTCGACCTTGCGGCGCAGATCGCCGAGCGCGTAGGTGGGCACGTTCCAGACGTCGGCGTACCGGGCGACCAGCGGCAGCGTGTACTTCTCGCCCACCCCACCGACGACGATCGGCGGCCGGGCGCCCTCGCGGGGTCCCGGGGTGATCGGTACGTCACGCACGCGGTAGTGCCTGCCCTGTGCGTCGATCCGGCCCATCGCGAACGCCTGGGTGACGATCTCGAGCGTCTCGGCCAGGCGCTCGGACCGTTCGGCGAACGAACCCCACTCCAGCCCCGCCCGCCGGTGCTCGTCCTCGATGGACCCGCTGCCGATGCCGAACTGGAACCTGCCCCCCGAGATGTGATCGAGCGTGGTGGCCATCTTGGCCAGCACGGCGGGATGCCGGAACTGGTTGCACAGCACCATGTGTCCGACGCGCAGTCGCTCGGTGCCGCAGAGCAGCGCGGTCGCCAGGGTCCAGGCCTCCATCGACGGGTACTCCGGTGCGCCGGGCGCGTAGAGGTGGTCGTAGAGCCAGAGTGAACCGATGCCGAGGGATTCGCACCGCAGCGCCCGGTGCAGCATGTCACGGTAGGTGAATCCGATCTGAGGCACATAGACACCGACGTCCAGATCCGCCATGACCTGCGTGCTCCCACCTCGGCGAAAGTGGGATTCGCCGTCGACGAGAATCGTATTCTCATCAGACGGTCGGCACAACGATGCCGACGGCCCGTCCGGCGAAGCGAGGAGCGCGAGGTGCACTTCACCATCACCCACCCCATGCACACCCATCCCTACAACCCGGAGTTCGTGACCGGGGAAGGGGTGGCCGCGGTGGCGATGGCGGCGGAGGCGGCGGGATTCGCCGGCTTCGGCTTCACCGACCACCCGGCGCCCACCCAGCGCTGGCTCGACGCGGGCGGACACGACGCGCTCGACCCCTTCGTGGCGATGGGGTATGCGGCCGCCCACACCACGACACTGCGCCTGATCCCCAACATCGTGGTGCTGCCGTACCGCAACCCGTTCGTGGTCGCGAAATCCGGTGCGACACTGGACCTGCTCTCCGGCGGACGGTTCACGCTGGCGGTCGGCGTGGGTTATCTCAAACGCGAGTTCGCCGCGCTCGGCGTCGACTACGAGGAGCGCGCCGACCTGTTCACCGAGGCGCTGTCGGTGATCCGCGCGGTGTGGACGTCCGACGACGTCTCGTTCGAGGGCCGGCACTTCCGCGCCAACGGCATCACCGCTCATCCCCGTCCGCTCAGCGCACCCCACCCGCCGATCTGGATCGGCGGCAACACGGCCGCGGCTCGCGCCCGCGTCGTGACGTTCGGCGACGGCTGGTGTCCGTTTCCGGCGCCCGCCGTGCTGGCGCAGACCGCACGCACCGCGCCCCTCGACTCGGTGTCACGACTGGGCGAGGCGATCGACGATCTGCGCCGCCGGTGCGACGCCGAAGGACGTGACCCGGCCACGATCGACGTCACGTTCACCAACCTCGGCGGTGGCGACCCCGGCGGCGACGACTTCGACCCCGACCGCTACCTCGAGGGTGTCGCGGCGCTCGAGCGCCTGGGCGTGACCTGGCTTCAGGTGACGATCCCCGGTGACAGCGTGGCCCATGCGCGGGAGGTGCTCGACCGGTTCGGTACCCAGGTGATCAAACGGGGCTGACCGGCAGCTCGGCGCGCACCTCGGCCCGCGTCGCGTCGAAGCTGAAAAACCCTGCGATGACGGCGCATTCGGCGAACGGCTCCGCATACGACCAGGCGAGGTCCTCGACGACGGCGCCGTCGACCACCGCCGACCAGTACGTCGCCCACCCCTTGTAGTTGCAGTAGCTGGTGGTGGCGCTCGGACGGAGCGCGTCGACCCGCACGTGCGCGGGATCGACGTAGAGGACCGGCGCCAGCGCGGTCTCGAACACGGCCACGGTGCGCCTCGTGTCCACCAGCACCGTGCCCGCCACGGTGACGCGCAGACCGCGTTCGGTCGGTCGGCAGTCCACCCGGTGGTACGGGTTCGGGGGGTAGTGGACGAGTTCCCGGCCCTCCTCGAACCACGTGTCCACCGCATCCCACGGCACGTAGACGTATCCGGGCGCCTCCGCGGCGGGCTCATGCGGCAGATCTGCGACGGCGTCGGGCCGGAACGCGTAGCTCAGCGGGTGACCGCGGCGGTGCACCATCACCACGTCCTCGGTGTCCAGGACGGTGCGGCCCGCGCGCACCGCCACGACGCGCCGAGGGTGCGGTTCGGCGTAGACCGCGCCGTCGGGCAGCGGGGGACTGAACCATCCCGCGGGATCGGCGCTCAGCGGACCGCGTCCGGCGGTGAGTGTCATGCTGCGCTCCTCGGGCGGTGGTCGGGCTCGTGGATTGACAAAATACCGCCTCACTGTCACGTGAGACGTCGGCCGGACCGAATCGTGTGGGCGGCGCAGCGGCGGCCGGCGTGACACAGTGTGTGAGATTCGCCAGCCGGGGGCACACGATGGTGACAACGACGGACGGGGTGAAGTGTGAAGCGACTCAACGGCGTCGATGCCCTGATGCTCTACAGCGAGACGCCCGAGATCCACATGCACACGCTGAAGGTCGGCGTGCTCGACATCTCCGAGGTCGCCGGGGGATACAGCCACGAGTTCGTGCGGAAGGTGGCCGCGCCCCGGCTCCTCGCGCTGCCCCCGCTGCGGCGGCAATTGGTCGAGATCCCCGGGCGTTTGCACCATCCGATGTGGGTGGAGAACCCGACGATCGATTTCGACTACCACCTGCGCTTCGTCGAGGTCCCCGCCCCGGGTGGGCGGCGTGAGCTCGACGAGCTGATCGGCCGGATCGCCAGCACACCGTTGGACCGGTCGAAACCCCTGTGGGAGATGTACGTCGTCGAGGGGTTGACCGGCGACCGGGTCGCGATCGTGCACAAGGTGCACCACGTGCTGGCCGACGGGGTCGCGTCGGCCAATCAGATGTCGCGCGTGATCTCCCCGCAGGGCCCGGTCGGGTGCGAGGACGACTCGACCGGCCACACGGCGCACAGCCCGGCCCAACTGCTGCGCGCGGCCGGAGAGGACCACCTGCGGCAGATCCGCCGACTGCCCGCACTGGTCCGCGACACGGCGGCGGGGGTGTCGCAGGTCTACCGCAAGGGCAGGGAGCGCGGCGCCCAACCCGATCTCGCGCGCAACTTCGCGCCGCCTCGGACTTTCCTCAACCACGTCGTCACCCCGGCGCGCCGCTTCGCCACCGCGCCGGTGGCGCTCGCCGACGCCAAACTGCTGGCCCGCACACTCGGTGTGACGCTCAACGACATCGTGCTGGCGACCGCGGCCGGTGCGCTGCGCGAACTGCAGCTGCGCTACGACGGGCGCGCCGACGCACCGCTGATCGCCGGAGTGCCGATCGCCTTCAACACCTCACCGGACCGTTTGTCGGGCAACGAGTTCTCCTACATGACACCGTCGTTGGCGGTGCACGTCGAGGATCCGCTCGAGCGGGTGCGGTTGACGTCGGTGGCGACACAGATCGCCAAGGAGAACCACCACCTCCTCGGCCCGACCGTGATCGCATCCTGGCTGAACTATCTGCCGCCGCGGCTGGTCCCGCCCGTCTTCCGGTGGCAGTCCCAGCGGCGTGAATCGAGCATGATCATGAATCTGACCATCTCCAACGTTCCGGGTCCGCGCGAACTCGGGCTGGTCGCCGGCGCGTCCGTCGACGAGATCTATTCCGTCGGACCGCTGGTGGTGGGCAGCGGAATGAACATCACCGTGTGGAGCTACGTCGACCAGCTGAGCATCTCGGTGCTCACCGACGACCAGACCCTCGACGATCCGCACGAGGCGACCCATGCCATGGTGCGGTCGTTCGCTGAATTACGTGCTGCGGCAGGGATCACCGGCCCGCTCACCGATGTGCCCGCAGCGCTGCCCTTCGCGGGCGCCGCGCCGTGACCGCGCCGGCTCGCTCGACGCGGCCGTGATGTTCGGCGACTGAATCGAGACTTTACAGATCGTCGCGATAGTGTCACGCTGGGGCCATCCATCCGACGCTGAACGGAGCTGCCAGTGGTGACCCAGTCTCGCCTCATCGACGACGCGAACCGCCCCTCGCGCATCGCCGGCGCGGCGGCGACCCGGCTGGAGTACCGGCTCGACGTGCTGGGCGCCGATCCCGCCGACGTGGTCCGCTCCGCGGGCGGGTGGATGTTCGACCGGGCGATGGCCGGATGGCGGGTCCACGCCTGGCTGCTCGAGGCCGGCGATCTGCGCCCGCTGCAGGTGCTGGGCGTGCGGGGCCACCGGCTCCGACCCGGCGCCGAAGGCACCGCCGAGGCGGTTCCCGTGGGTCTGGCGGTCTCGGCGGGTCTGGTGGTCTCCGACGGATGCCTACGCGACGAGGTGCGCAGCGCGCTGACGTCCGGACGCACCGAAGTGGTGCTCTTCGGTGGGCGCTGGCCGGATCACCTGGGCGGCCGGGGCGAGCCGGTGCGGTACCGGCTCAGCGCGGCGGCGCGGATCTTCAAACGCCACGCGCTGGCCGCGGCGGACTGCCCGCACGGCGCGGACGAGACCGAACTGTTGCTGTGTGGGGGCTACCGCCCCGTCGACTCCGACCTGATCGCGGCCGGCGGCTAGCGGGTCCAGCCGCGACGGCGCATCCACCAGTCGCGCGCGACCCAGCCGACCAGCAGGGCGGCGAAGCCGATGAGGAAGGCGTCTTCGACGTGACCGGTGTGGTTGCCGCGGAGCATCACCAGCAGGAAAGCGGCGCCGAGCAGCAGTGCGATGTGGATGACCCGCGGGTTCTCCTTACTCCAGCCCCACTCCGCGGACGGCACGTCCTCGACGTCGACGCCGGTGTGTCGTTCCACCTCGGTGTTGGCCACAGGGTGCTCCTCACAGTCGAATCGCAACTGGGCACATTCTGACATACGACGGTGTGTCGTAACCGGCGTGCCCTAGCTGATCTCGGCGTACCGGCGCAGCGCCTCGGCCCGCTCGCCGGCGTGGTCCACGATCGGGGCCGGGTAGCCCTCGGGTCGGTCGGCGCCCAACGAGTGCACGTCGGCCACCTCGCGCAGCTCGGGCACCCAGCGCCGCACGTACGTGCCGTCGGGATCGAACTTCGCGCCCTGTGTCGACGGGTTGAACACCCGGAAGAAGGGCGCTGCATCGGTGCCGCAGCCCGCCGTCCACTGCCAGCCGTGCTGGTTGTTGGCCATATCGCCGTCCACCAGCTGGTCGAGGAACCAGCGCGCCCCCCACTGCCATGGCAGGTGCAGGTCCTTGACCAGAAACGACGCGACGATCATCCGGAGCCGGTTGTGCATCCATCCGATCTCGGCGAGCTGACGCATGCCCGCATCGACGATCGGGAATCCGGTGCGGCCCCGCTTCCACGCATCGAAGCGTTCCTCGGCCACCGTGCCCTCGTCGACTCTGATCGCGTCGAACCCGGTGTTCCAGTTCCACCACACACTGTGCGGCCACTCGTAGAGCACCGCGGCGTAGAAGTCGCGGAACGCCAGTTCCCGCAGGTACGCCTGTGCGCCGTCGCCGCGCCCGAGGTCGCCGACCATCGTGCGGGGGTGGATGGCGCCGAACTTCAGGTGCGCCGACATCCGGCTGGTGACGTCGAGGTCGGGCCGGTTGCGGGTGTCGGCGTAGCCGTCGAGGTCGTCGGCGACGAACGCTCGCCACTGCTGCAGCGCGGCGCGCTCACCCGACGGGATGTCGAGGGCGACGCCGTTGTCGGGGATGTCGGCCTCGAGGTCTCCGGCGCCGGTCACGTCGGCCGGGTCGATCCAGCCGGCCGTCTCCTCACCGCTCTGCGCCGGCGCCCGCCAGCCGTGTCTGCGCCACGCCGTGAAGTACGGGCTGAACACCTTGTAGGGCGATCCGTCCCCCTTGGCGATGCGTCCCGGTGACACCAGGTAGGGCGAACCGGACGCTTCCAGCGCGACATCGCCCAGCGCCTCGCGGACGGCCTCGTCGCGGCGCCGGCCGAAGGGGGTGAAGTCCTCGGAGACGTGCACCGCGGTGGCGCCGACGAGCCTCGCCACGGCGGGGATGCGCTCCTCGGGGCGGCCCCGGGTGACCAGCAGCCGTCCGCCGAGCTGGTCGCGCAGGTCGCGCAGCGCGTCGTGCAGATACTGGAGCCGCCGTGGTCCCGACGACCTGTGCAGCCGGGGGTCGAGGACGTAGCAGGCGAGCACCTGGCCGTCACCCTGCGCCGCGTCGACCAGAGCCGGCAGATCACGCAGCCGCAGATCGCGGCGGAACCACAACACCGTGGGCATGACCAGTTGCTGCCCCGCTGCCCGGCGTGGGAAACCCGGCGCCGATGACGGAATCGTGACCCTCGCGGACCCGGCGCACTGGTGCGACGCCTGCCAGAATCCCCACCATGACTGCCAGCGCCGCCGACTATCCGCGCGACATGGTGGGCTACGGGCCCCGTCCTCCCCACCCGCGCTGGCCCGGCGACGCCCGCATCGCGGTGCAGTTCGTGCTCAACTACGAGGAGGGCGCCGAGAACAGCGTTCTGCACGGCGATCCCGCATCCGAGACCTTCCTGTCGGAAATCGTTGGGGCGCAGGCGTTCCCGAATCGTCACATGAGTATGGAGTCGTTCTACGAATACGGTTCGCGGGCGGGCCTGTGGCGTGTGCTGCGGGTCTTCGAACGACGGGGCCTGCCGCTCACGGTGTTCGGGGTGGCGCTCGCCTTGGCGCGCAACCCCGAGGCGGTCGCGGCGTTCACCGAACGCGGCGACGAGATCGCCTGTCACGGCCTGCGGTGGATCAGCTACCAACTCGTCGAGCCGGAGGTCGAACGCGCGCACATGGCGGAGGCGGTCGCCCTGTTGACCGAGCTCACCGGCAGCGCCCCGGTGGGCTGGTACACCGGCCGCGATTCACCGCAGACCCGTCGCCTCGTCGTGGAGCACGGCGGCTTTCTCTACGACTCCGACTCCTATGCCGACGACCTGCCGTACTGGACCGCGGTGCACGGACGGGACCATCTCGTCGTGCCCTACACGTTGGACACCAACGACATGCGGTTCGCGGTCGCCGGCGGATTCCCCAGCGGCACCGAGTTTTTCACTCATCTGCGCGACGCCTTCGACGTGCTCTACGCCGAGGGGGAGGCCGGAAGCCCGAAGATGCTGTCGATCGGCCTGCACTGCCGGCTCGTCGGACGTCCCGCCCGCACGGCGGCGCTCGAACGCTTCCTCGACCACGTGCAGTCGCACGACAAGGTCTGGATCACCCGGCGCGCCGACATCGCCCGGCACTGGATCGAGCACTTCCCGCCCGGATGAGCCAAAGGGCAGCCCGGTCCGGTGACCGGGCTGCCCTCCGGGGGCCGTCAGACGGCCGGCGGCATCAGCACCGTGTCGATCAGGTACACCGTGGCGTTAGCCGTCTTCACGCCGCCGCACACGACCGAGGCGTCGTCGACCTTCAGCTCGGACCCGTGGCCGGTGACGGTGACGTCGGCGCCCTGCACCGTCTTGTGGGTGCCGACCACCGCGTCCGGCGCGGCCTGACCCGGCACCACGTGGTAGGTGAGGATGCTGGTCAGCAGCGGCGCATCGGTCCTGAGCCGCTCGATGGTGGCGGGATCGATCTTGGCGAACGCCTCGTCGGTGGGCGCGAACACCGTGAACTGGCCGCCGTTGAGCGTGTCGACCAAGTTCACCTGCGGATTCAGTTGGCCCGAAACCGCTTTCGTGAGGGTGGTCAGCATGGGATTGTTGGCCGCGGCCGTCGCCACCGGATCCATCGCCATGCCGGCCACCGAACCCGGACCGGTCGGGACCTGCTGGGCGTAGGCGCCGCAACCGGGGCCGACCAGGCCGGCGGCGGGATCCGCCCCCGCCGAGCCGGCCGCGCCCAGGGACAACCCTGCGGCGGCGACCGCTGCGAAACCGGCGCCGAGGACGCGATTCTTGCTGATGTTCATGGTTCTCACTCCTTTGTGTGATGGTGGATTTCCTCGCGCGAGCAGACGCGGAATCGCGTTCGATCACGCGTTTCGGGGCGATTCTGTGTCTGCTCGCGCCGGGGAGGCGGGGGGGAGGGGGAGGGGTCAGTTCGCCGGCGGCATCAGGACGGTGTCGATCATGTAGACCGTGGCGTTGGCGGTCTGCACGCCGCCGCACACGAGTCCGGCGTCGTTGACCTTGAGCGCCTCGCCTTCGCCGGTGACGGTGACGTTGGCGCCCTGAACGGTCTTGTGGTCACCGGGCACCTGGTCGGGAGCGGCCTGTCCGGGCACCACGTGGTAGGTCAGGATGCTGGTGAGCAGATCCGAATCGGTCTTCAACGTCTCCACGGTCGCCGGGTCGAGTTTGGCGAACGCGTCATCGGTCGGTGCGAAGACCGTGAACTCGCCGCCGTTGAGAGTGTCGACCAGGTTCACGTTCGGGTTGAGCTGACCGGAGAGCGCCTGGCTGAGCGTCTTGAGCATCGGGTTGTTCGCCGCGGCCACCGTCACCGGTTCGGGCGCCATGCCGGCGACCGAGCCCGGTCCGCTCGGCACCTGCTCGGCGTAGGCCGCGCAGCCCGCACCGACCAGGTTGGCGGCAGGATCGGCGGCCGCGCTCGACGTGGGCGCCGAGGCGGTCGCGGACTCGACCGCCGACGACGCGGTGCTCTGCGCCTCTTCGCTCGAACACGCCGCGACACCGAAGATCGCCAGCGCGCTCAGGCCGGCGGCGGCCAGGGTGCTGCGGTGGGTGCGAGCCGTCCCGGCTTTCGTAAGCGTTGTCTTCATCGACACTGTCCCCTTCGTCGGTGCGGCCTCGCGCCGCGTGATGTCGTCGGATGCGGCGCGGGTGCCGCCTCGACGTCTGACGCGGGAGATTCGGGCGCCGGCGGCCTGCGGATGGGCGAAGCGGTCACCCGTCAGATTCGCGTCACACCCCGGCGGGACTACGGATGAACGCGCCTCAGACGGCACAATGGGCGCGTGGGCACAAGACTTCGGGTGCTGATCCTGGGCAGTACCGGGTCGATCGGCACGCAGGCGCTGGACGTGATCGCGGCGAATCCCGACCGGTTCGAGGTGGTCGGACTGGCCGCCGGCGGCGCGAACCCCGATCTGCTGGCGCGTCAGCGGGCCGAGACGGGCGTGAGCGCGGTCGCGGTCACCGACCCCGCGGCGGCCGAACAGATCGGCGACGTCACCTACACCGGACCCGACGCGGTGACCCGGTTGGTGGAGAACACACCGGCCGACGTGGTGCTCAACGCGCTGGTCGGGGCGCTCGGCCTCGAGCCGACGCTGGCCGCACTGGCCACCGGCGCCCGGTTGGCACTGGCCAACAAGGAGTCGCTGGTCGCCGGGGGACCGCTGGTGTTGCGGGCCGCGGCGCCGGGCCAGATCGTGCCGGTCGACTCCGAACACTCCGCGATGGCGCAGTGCCTGCGCGGCGGCAGCGCCGGCGAGGTCGCCAAACTCGTGCTCACCGCTTCGGGCGGGCCGTTCCTCGGCTGGTCTGCCGAGGACCTGCGGTCGGTCACCCCGGAACAGGCCGGTAAGCACCCGACGTGGTCGATGGGGCCGATGAACACCCTCAACTCGGCGACCCTGGTCAACAAGGGCCTCGAACTCATCGAGACACACCTGCTGTTCGGCATCGACTACGAGCGCATCGAGGTCGTCGTGCACCCGCAGTCGATCGTGCACTCGATGGCGACGTTCACCGACGGCTCGACGCTGGCCCAGGCCAGCCCGCCGGATATGAAGCTGCCCATCGCGCTGGCGCTGGGCTGGCCCGACCGGGTCCCGGGAGCGGCGCTCGCGTGCGACTTCTCCACCGCCTCGACCTGGGAGTTCCTGCCGCTCGACGACGAGGTGTTCCCGGCGGTGCGGTTGGCGCGTGACGCGGGAACCCGCGGCGGCAGCCTCACCGCGGTGTACAACGCCGCGAACGAGGAGGCGGCCGCCGCGTTCCTCTCCGGCCGCATCCGGTTCCCCGAGATCGTCGAGACCGTCGCCGAGGTGCTGCGCGCTGCCGACCAGTGGGCGGCGGAACCCGCTACCGTGGAAGAGGTCCTCGACGCGCAGCGCTGGGCTCGCGAACACGCCGGGCGCGCCGTCGAGCGGGCCGGAACTCCTCCGAGTAAAGGGTTAGTCACCAGATGATGTTCACTCTCGGCATCGTGCTCTTCGCGCTGGCCATCCTGGTGTCGGTGGCGCTGCACGAGTGCGGGCACATGTGGGTCGCCCGGGCCACCGGGATGAAGGTGCGGCGCTACTTCGTCGGATTCGGCCCCACCCTGTGGTCGATCCGGCGGCCCAACCGGCTCGGCAGCACCGAGTACGGCGTGAAGGCCGTACCGCTCGGCGGGTTCTGCGACATCGCCGGGATGACCTCGGTCGAGGAACTGTCACCGGAGGACCGGCCGTACGCCATGTACCGGCAGAAGGTGTGGAAGCGCGTCGCGGTCCTGTTCGCCGGACCCGGGATGAACTTCATCATCGGTCTGGTGCTCATCTACGCGATCGCGGTGATCTGGGGGCTGCCCAACCTGAACCCGCCGACCGCCGCCATCGTCGGCCAAACCGGCTGTGTCGCACCGCAGGTCAGCAAGGACCAGGTGGGTGAGTGCACCGGTCCCGGTCCCGCCGCGGAGGCGGGCATCCATGCGGGCGACGTGATCGTGAAGGTCGGCGACACCGACGTCGCGACCTTCGACGACGCCCGGGTGACCCTGCAGAAGGCGTCCGGACCGACACCTATCGTGATCGAGCGCGACGGTCAGGAAATGACCAAGGTGGTCGACGTCACCCAGACTCAGCGCTTCACCGGTGACGGTGACCAGCCGTCGACGGTCGGCGCGATCGGCATCGGGGCCGCGCAGTTCGGGCCCACCCAGCACAACGCGCTCTCGGCGGTGCCCGCGACGTTCGCGTTCACCGGTGACCTGGCCGTCGAACTGGGCAAGTCGCTGGCGAAGATCCCCACCAAGGTGGGCGCGCTGGTGGAGTCCATCGGCGGCGGTGAGCGGGATCCCGAGACCCCGATCAGCGTGGTCGGCGCCAGCATCATCGGCGGCGACACCGTCGATGCCGGGCTGTGGGTGGCGTTCTGGTTCTTCCTCGCTCAGCTGAACTTCGTCCTCGGCGCGGTGAACCTGCTGCCGCTCCTGCCGTTCGACGGTGGCCACATCGCCATCGCCGTGTTCGAGAAGGTCCGCAACATGATCCGGTCGGCGCGCGGCATGGTGGCCGCGGCGCCGGTGAACTATCTCAAGCTCATGCCCGCCACCTACGTAGTGTTGGTGGTGGTGGTCGGCTACATGCTGCTGACCGTGACCGCTGACCTGGTCAACCCGATCAGGTTGTTCCAATAGGAGACCTCATGACTTCCGGCCCCGTCATCGGGCTTGGCATGCCGCCCGCGCCCCCGCCGGTGCTGGCGCCGCGGCGCAAGACACGCCAACTGATGGTGCGTGACGTCGGTGTGGGCAGTGACCATCCGGTCTCTGTCCAGTCCATGTGCACGACCAAGACCCACGACATCAACTCCACCCTGCAGCAGATCGCCGAGCTGACGGCCTCGGGTTGCGACATCGTGCGCGTGGCCTGTCCCCGGCAGGAAGACGCCGACGCGCTGCCGATCATCGCGAAGAAGTCGAAGATCCCGGTCATCGCGGACATCCACTTCCAGCCGAAGTACATCTTCGCCGCGATCGACGCCGGCTGCGCGGCGGTGCGCGTGAACCCCGGCAACATCAAGGAGTTCGACGGCCGGGTCAAGGAGGTCGCCAAGGCGGCCGGCGACGCGGGCATCCCGATCCGCATCGGCGTCAATGCCGGATCGCTCGACAAGCGGTTCATGCAGAAGTACGGCAAGGCCACCCCCGAGGCGCTGGTGGAATCGGCCCTGTGGGAGGCCTCGCTGTTCGAGGAGCACGGCTTCGGCGACATCAAGATCAGCGTCAAGCACAACGATCCGGTCGTCATGGTCGCCGCCTACGAACAGCTCGCCGCACAGTGCGACTACCCGCTGCATCTCGGGGTGACCGAGGCGGGTCCCGCGTTCCAGGGCACCATCAAGTCCGCGGTGGCCTTCGGTGCGTTGCTGTCGCGGGGGATCGGCGACACGATCCGGGTGTCGCTCTCGGCGCCGCCCGCTGAGGAGGTCAAGGTCGGCAACCAGATCCTGGAATCGCTGAACCTGCGGCCCCGCAAGCTGGAGATCGTGTCGTGCCCGTCGTGTGGACGCGCTCAGGTCGACGTCTACACCCTGGCCAACGAGGTCTCGGCCGGGCTCGAGGGGATGGAGGTCCCGTTGCGCGTCGCCGTGATGGGGTGCGTGGTCAACGGCCCCGGCGAGGCGCGCGAAGCCGATCTCGGAGTGGCCTCCGGCAACGGCAAGGGCCAGATCTTCGTCAAGGGTGAGGTCATCAAGACCGTGCCGGAGGCGCAGATCGTCGAGACCCTGATCGAGGAGGCCATGCGCATCGCCGCCGAGATCGAGAGCGTCGGCGGCGACAGCCCGGAGGGAAGTGCCAGCGGTTCGCCGGTTGTGACCGTAAGCTGAATCTCGACGCGGTGATTGGGGTCACCGCCTCGGCCAGCAGAAAGCAGTATCGATGTCGGCTCCGCCGCTCTTCCGCCTCGCCGACGACCGACGGGTCTCGGTGGTGCGCGACGTCGCCGCGGTGCGGCGGGTGCTCGACGACGACCCGGTCGGCGGCTGCATGGTCGCCTCGCGGGTGGCCGATCACGGCGTCGAGCCCAGCGCGATCGGCGGAGAACTGTGGACGCGCCGACGCGCGACCGAGTCGCTGTGTTACGCCGGCGCGAACCTCATACCGCTGCGCGGCGAACCCGCCGACATGTACGCGTTCGCCGACAAGGCCTCCAGCAGCGCCAGACGGTGTTCGTCGCTGGTGGGCCGCGCCGAGCTGGTGATGCCGATGTGGCGGCGGCTGGAGCAGACGTGGGGACCGGCGCGCGACGTGCGGGACCATCAGCCGCTGATGGCGCTCGACACCGCCCCGCAGAGTCCTGTCGATCCCTCGGTGCGGCCGGTGCGGATCGAGGAACTCGACGCGTATCTGGTCGCGGCCATCGACATGTTCATCGGCGAAGTGGGCATCGACCCGCGCGCGGGTGACGGCGGTCGCGGGTACCGGCGCCGGGTGGCGGGGCTGATCGCGGCCGGCCGCGCCTGGGCCCGGTTCGAACACGGTCAGGTCGTATTCAAGGCGGAGGTCGGATCGCAGTCGCCCGCCGTCGGCCAGATCCAGGGTGTCTGGGTGCATCCGGACCGGCGCGGCCACGGGCTCGGCACCGCGGGGACCGCGGCGCTGGCCGCCGCCGTCGTGCGCGGTGGACGCGTCGCCAGCCTGTACGTCAACAGCTACAACACCGTGGCCCGGGCCACGTACGCCCGCATCGGTTTCCGCCAGGTCGGCACCTTCGCCACCGTGCTGCTCGACTGATCCCGGCGGCTACGCTGGCGCCATGACCGACCCCGACGACGTCCGTGAGCGCGGTGACGCCCGTGATCGCCGCGTCATCCGCCGGGAGATCGCCGACGCGCTGATGCGCGCGCTGGAACGCCGCCACGAAGTGCTCGACGTGATCGTGGCCGCCGAGGATTACGACGCCGCCATCCAGGACCTCGCCGCCCTGCTGGGAATCTCGGTGACCGGGGCTGAGGCCGTGCTCGGGCTGTCGTTCGACCGGTTGACCAAGGTGTCGCGACGCCGCATCGCCGCCGAGCTCGACGACCTCAACAACCAGCTGAGCTTCACGATGGGGGAGCAGCCGCGACGGTCGGAACCCGTTGTGCTGCGGCCGTTCTCGGCGGCCGACGACCGCGACGTGTTCGCCGCGCGCACCGCCGACGTCCGCGCGGCCGGTGACGGTTCGGGCGCACCGGCCGGCGCGCTCGACGACGAGATCAGCGCGGCGGTCGACCGGGTCGACGCCGAGGAAGCGGTCTGGTTGGTCGCGACCGTCGGCGACCAGAAGATCGGCATGGTGTTCGGCGAGCTGGCCGGCGGTGAGGTGAACGTGCGGATCTGGATCCACCCCGAGCACCGCAAACGGGGTTACGGCACCGCGACATTGCGCGCGTCCCGGTCGGAGATGGCGGCGTACTTCCCGGCGGTGCCGCTGGTCGTCCGCGCGCCGGCCGCCGGCGGCTAGATCGACTCCAGGTAGCGGGCGACCTCCCAGTCGGTGACGGCCAGCGACTGTGCCTGCAGCTCCGCACGTTTCATCGCCACGTAGTGGTCGACGAAGTCGTCGCCGAACCACTCGCGAGCGACCGTGCCGTGCTCCAGCAGGTCCAACGCCTCACCGAGGGTCGTCGGCAGCGCGGTGTGCCGGCCCACGGGCGCCCCGTAGACGTCGCTCGCGGCCATCTCGCCGGGGTCGATCTCGTTGACCAGACCGTGCAGGCCCCCGGCCAGTGCCGCGGCGGTCGCGAGATACGGGTTGGCGTCGCCGCCGGGCTGGCGGTGCTCCAGCCGGGTACCGCTCTGTCCGTCGCGGATGATCCGGACACCGACCGAGCGGTTCTCCACCCCCCAGGTGGTCGTGGTGCCCGCCCACGAATACGGGACGTACCGGCGGTACGAGTTCGGTGTCGGCGCCATGATCGCGGTGAACTCCCGCATGGAGGCCAGGATCCCGCCGGTGAAGTGACGCAGGGTTCCGGACAGCTGATCCGGTGCGCCGGCGTCGAAGAAGACCGCGCGGCCGTCGGTGTCGCGCAGGCTCATGTGGATGTGGCAGCTGTTGCCCGCCCAGCTGCTCGACGGTTTCGCCATGAAGGTGGCGAGTAGGTCCTGTTGCGCCGCAACCTCTTTGATCGCCGACTTGAAGAGGAAGGCGTCGTCGGCCGAGCGCAGGCTGTCGCCGTAGCGCAGCGTGATCTCGAACTGCCCGGGGCCGGTCTCGGGGTTGCAGGCCTCCACGGGCAGTCCGTAATCGAGCATGTGGCGGCGGATCAGCTCGCCGATCTCCTCCTGCAACGATCCCATCACCACGCCGTAGGTGCTCGCGACCTCCTGCAGCGGAACCAGTTCGGCGGCCCGCTTGTGGTGCGCGGTGCCCGCCTTCTCGCGCAGCAGGTAGAACTCCAGTTCCAGCGCGCTGAGCGGTTGGTAGCCCAGCTCGCCGGCGCGCTCGACGACCCGGCGCAGCACCGCCCGCGGCGAGATGGGCACCGGCCGGTCCTCGTCGTGCAGGGTCCAGTCGCAGAGCAGCAGTGCGGTCCGGCGATGCCACGGCACGACGCGCAGCGTCGTGAGGTCGGGGACCCCCAGGATGTCGGGGTAGCCCTGGGTCTCGGTGGGGAAGTAGCCGCGATGGCCGTCGGGCCGCGGCACCAGGTCGGATTCGTCGACATGCATGACCCAGAACACGTCACACATCGGCATCCCGTGCTCGAGGACCCGGGGTAGTTGCTCGATGGGCATGCGTTTGCCCCGCATGACCCCGTGGGTGTCGGAGCCGCCGATGATCACGGTGCTGATGTCGTTGTCCTGCAGGTGGGCGAGGACCTCCGCGGCGGTCCGCCCGCCCGGTGCGTCGGTCATGCGCGGCTGCCCTCGGCCACCGGGCTCGGCCG
Source organism: Mycolicibacterium litorale (assembly GCF_010731695.1). Lineage (NCBI taxonomy): Bacteria > Bacillati > Actinomycetota > Actinomycetes > Mycobacteriales > Mycobacteriaceae > Mycobacterium > Mycolicibacterium litorale. The sequence goes on along the minus strand of NZ_AP022586.1, from coordinate 2,335,593 downwards.
GCCCAGCAGGAACCCCGCGTAGCCGTCGGCGACCACCTGCTCACATTCCCGGCGGTACTGCCCGCAGCCCGCGACGTAGGGCATGAAGGTCCGCGGTTTGCCAGGGATGTTGGCGCCGAGGTACCACGACGTCGCCTGCGGGTAGAGCGTGTCGGCCGCCAGGGCGGCGACGTGGTCCATCCACCGGTCCTGGGCGTCTTCGGTCGCCTCGATCCGCTCGAGCCCGTGAGCATCCAGATGTGCCAGGCAGTCGGTGATCCAGTCGACGTGCTGTTCGATCGACACCAGCATGTTGCTCAGCACCGAGGGGCTGCCCGGCCCGGTCACCATGAACAGGTTGGGAAACCCGGCGGTCTGCAGCCCGAGCAGCGTCCGCGGTCCGTGGGCCCACACGTCGTGCAGTTCGACGCCGTCGACGCCGCGGATGTCGATGTCGGCCAGGGCGCCGGTGATCGCGTCGAAGCCGATCGCGAAGACGATCACATCGGCGTCGATGTGGCGGCCGGTGAGCTGGACGCCGGTGGTGGTGACGTGTTCGATCGGATTCGTACGCACGTCGATGAGTTCGACGTTGTCGCGGTTGTAGGTGGCGTAGTAGCCGGTGTCCACGCAGGTGCGCTTGGTGCCGATGTGATGGTGCGGGCACAGCAGGTCGGCCGTCCGCTCATCGGCGACGATCTCGTGGATCTTGCGCCGCACGAAGTCCTGCGCCAACCGGTTGGCTTCCTCGTCGGTGAAGAAGTCGGTGAACGCGGCGGACAGTGCGTTGATCCCGCCGCGTTGCCAGCCCTCCTCGAAGCGGCGTTCGCGTTCGGCGGGCGTCACCTCGAAGGTCGACTGCGTGGGCGGCGGATGCGGGACACCCGCGTCGGACTGCTCGCAGATCCGCCGACGCGTCGCGAAATCGGCGATGGCGGCGTCGAATTCGGCCGCGGACAGCGGCCGGTTCTGCGCCGGCATGCTGTAGTTCGGGGTGCGTTGCAGCACGTGGACGAAGTCCGCCGCGGCCGCGATTTGCGGAATGGCCTGGATGCCGGAGGATCCGGTGCCCACGACGGCGACGCGCCGGCCGGTGAAGTCGACCGGTTCGTGCGGCCACCGGCCGGTGTGGAACCAGCGTCCGGTGAACTCGGACAGTCCGGGGACGTCGGGTTGCTTGGCGACCGACAGACAGCCCGTGGCCATCACGCAGTACGTCGTGCGGACCACCGCACCGGTGTCGCAGGTCAGGGTCCACGTCGCGGTGTCGTCGTCCCAGTGCGCCGAGGCGACGGTGGTGCCGAAGGTGATGTCGCGGCGCAGGTCGAAGCGGTCGGCGGCATGGCCGATGTAGGACAGGATCTCCGGCTGGGCCGCGTAGCGCTCGGTCCATCGCCACTCGCGGGTGAGCTGCTCGTCGAAGGAGTACGAGTAGTCGACGCTCTCGATGTCGCAGCGCGCCCCCGGATACCGGTTCCAGTACCAGGTGCCGCCGACGTCCTCGGCGCGCTCCAGGATGTGTGCGCTCAGACCGAGCCCGCGCATGCGGTGCAGCATGTAGAGCCCGGCGAACCCGGCTCCGACGATCACCACGTCGACGGTCGACGGGGTGCCCGAATCAGCTTGTGAGAGCATCGATCTCCTGTTCAGTGCCCGCCGCGGCCCTGCGGCGTGGGGTACCCAGCGCCGCGGCGAAGGCGTCGCGCACCTCCGCCCGCTGCCACGGCTGCGGCGACATGGTGATGAAGTAGTCGGCCAGTGCGGCATCGGTCAGCCGGTCGAGGTCGGCGTCGGTGAGGCCGAGATCGGCCAGCACCGGAAAGTCCAGCTCGTCGAGCAGCAGGCGCACCGCCGTCACCAGGCGGGTGCCGTCGCCGGCGCCGTCACGGGGTAGCCCCCATGCGTCGGCGATGCGCTCGAGCCGTTCGGGGACGACTCGTCGCTCCCGCTCGAGGGTCTCGGCCAGCACCACGCCGATGGTCAGTCCGTGGGGAGCGCCGGTGAGGCCGCCGATCGCCTGTCCGAGTGAATGCTCGGCCGCGCAGTCCGAGATGTTCATCGCCAAACCGGCCATCATGCTGCCGCAGGCCATCTGCGCCCGCGCGTGAGCGTCGCGGCCGTCCCGGTAGGCCCGCGGCAGCGATCCGCTCATCAGGCGCACCGCTTCCAGGGCGATGGCGTCGCCGATCGGCGTGCGGACCTTGGCGATCACCGCCGCCATCGCCTGTGCGAGGGCGTCGATCCCGGTGTTGGCGGTCATCGCAGGCGGCATGCTCCAGGTGAGCACCGGGTCGACCACCGCGTACTGCGCCCGCAGATTAGGGTGCGCGATACCGGCTTTGCGGCCGGCGCCGGGATCGGACACCACCGAACCGCCCGACACCTCCGATCCCGTTCCTGCGGTGGTCGGCACGGCGATGAGCGGCAGGGCCGGCTCGGGGAACTCGCGCTCGGAGCCCAGGAACTGCGCGAAGGTCATGCCGCGCTGGTGACACAGCCGCGCGGCCTTGGCGGTGTCGATCACCGAGCCGCCACCGAGGGCGACGATCGCGTCGACAGGTTCGGCGGCGAGCCGCGCGGCCGCCGCGTCGACCATCGCGATCGTCGGCTCGCCGGGCGGCTTGGGCCACCGCGATACGGTGCGCCCCGCAGTGTCCAGCGCGGCGAGCACGGCGGCGACCGCGGGGTTGTAGACCTCGATGTCCTGGTCGGTGAGCACGAGCACGCGTGCGGCGCCGATCGCGTCGAGGACGTCGTGCAGGTGGAGGGCGGCGCCGTCGCCGAAGGTGATGCGCACCGGAAGGTGGTTGGCGAACGGGCCGATGATGTCGGGGGTCACTGAGCTCCAGCTGATGAGTCGTTCTTGGTTTGCTTTTCATACCATCAGACCGCGCGCCGGTGCGGCGTTATCCTGCATCCGACATGTCCGAGGATTTCCTGCTGCGCCCCGTGCAGACACCGCCGGCCTACGCCGCGGTCGTCGACCGCGTCCGTCGTGCGGTCGCGCTCGGCGTCCTGCTGCCGGGCGAGCGGCTGCCGGCCGAGCGCGCGCTGGCCGAAGGGCTGGGCGTGTCACGGGTGACGGTCCGCGAAGCCATCCGGGTGCTGCAGGGTGAAGGTCTGCTCACCACCAAGCGCGGCAGCGCGGGCACGGTCGTCTCACCGACGGCTGCGGCGTTGAACACCGCGGTCGACGACGAGGAGTACCTCCGGCGACTCGGCGACGTCTTCGAGCTCCGACTGGCCGTCGAGGCGATGGGCGCGGGTCTGGCCGCCCAGCGCGGGACGGCCGAAGACCTGCAGTGGCTGGACTCCTGCCAGGCGGCGTTGACCGCGAGCGCCGACGTGCACGAATTCCGGCGGGCCGACTCGGAGTTCCATCTCGCGATCGCGCGCATGAGCGGTAACGCGATCCTCATCCAGGTGGTGGAAGACCTTCGGGCCGCGGCGTTCTCGCGACTGGATCGCGACGATCTCGCGGTGATCCACGAGTCGACGATCCGCGGGCACGCCGCGGTGATCGCTGCGGTCCGCGAGCGCGACGCGGCCGGCGCCTCGGCCGCCATGACCGCCCACATCGAGGAAGCCCGGCACGAAGTCAACGCAGTCCTGGCCGAGCGCCGCGCCGGCCGGGCATGACCCCGTGATGCCGATCGACCCCGTCGCGAAGCGACTGCTGGACGAGGCCGGGGCGTCGGGCCGCCCGAACGCCCACCTGCTCCCGGTGCCCACCGCGCGCGACAACTTCGAATCGTCGTTCCGCGGCCTGGCCCGGCCGCCGGTGCGCCGCGTGGTGGACCTGGCCGTCCCCACCCGCGACGCACAGTCGATTCCGGGCCGGCTCTACCTACCGGCCGGCCCGGACACGGCGCCGCCGTTGACGGTCTACCTCCACGGTGGCGGCTGGCTGCTGGGCAGCATCGACACCCACGACGTCACCACCCGGGCACTGGCCAACGCCTCGAGCAGCGCGGTGCTGTCGGTCGGCTACCGCCGGGGGCCCGAATCGCGGTTCCCGACCGCGGTCGACGACGCCGTCGATGCGCTTGTCTGGGCGGCCGATCCCGCGTCGGGCCTGCCGGTCGACCACGACCGCGTCGCGGTGGCAGGAGACAGCGCCGGCGGGAACCTCGCCGGCGCGGCCGCCCTGTATGCCCGCGACGCCGGAGCCCCGCGGCTGCGTCACCAGTTGCTCGTCTATCCGGTCACCACGACCGACCTGGAACGTGGCGTGGATCCGGACTACGACGGTGTCGTCCTGGAGCGCGACGAACTGCAGTGGCATCAGGACAACTATCTCGAGAGCCCGCTGCAGGCCACCGATCCGCGCGTCAATCTCCTCGACGCCGACCTGGCCGGCCTGCCCGAGACCACCGTGATCCTCGCCGAGTGCGATCCGATCCGGCCGCAGGGGGAACGCTTTGCGGCGGCGCTGGACGCCGCCGGTGTGCCGGTGCGCACGCACCTCACGCCGGGATTGGTGCACGGCTTCTTCGGGCTGACGGAGCTCTACCCCTCGGCGGCCGCGGCGATGGTCTTCGCCGGCGACCGATTGTCCGCAGCGCTGCGGCGGTAACGAACCCATCACGGTGCGCCTCCCCGGAAACCGATCACCACATCCCTAACATCTGCCTCAATGGCAACTAAAACCTCAGCAGCAACAAGGGTCACCTGTCTGCTCACGGTGGCCACAGTCCTCGGCAGCCTCGGACTCAGCGGTTGCACCCCCAAACCCAACGGACCCGAGCCCGCCGCGGAGGAGTTCTTCGCCGCGCTGTCGACCGGTGACACCGCCGCGGCCGCCGAACTCGCCGACCGCCCCGCCGATGCACGCGCCGCGCTGAACGACGCCTGGGCCGGACTGCAGGCGACCCACCTCGACGCACAGATCCTCGGGTCGAAGTACACCGAGGACACCGGCAGCATCACCTACCGCTACACCTGGCACCTGCCCAAGGAACGCACCTGGACCTACGACGGTCAGCTGAACATGGTGCGCGACGAGGGCCGCTGGGAAGTCCGTTGGGCGACAACGGGTCTGCATCCGCGGCTGGGGGAGAACCAGTCGTTCGCCCTGCGCGCCGACCCGCCGCCGCGAGCATCGGTCAACGAACGTGGCGGCACCGACGTGCTGGTCCCCGGCTACCGGTACCACGTCTCGCTCGACGCTAGGGCGGCGGGCGCGGAGCTGATGTCGACCGCGCGCGTGGTGGCCGACACGCTGCGCCCCTTCCTGCCCACGATCGATGCGCAGCGGCTCGCCGAACAGGCGAGCTCGATGGCCGAACCGATGAGCCTGCTGATCCTCAACCAGGCCGACCACGACCGGGTGGCCGGCATCCTCGGCCCGCGGCCCGGGGTGGTCATCACCCCGCAACCGGATCTGCTGCCCACCGACGAGGGTTTCGCCACCGCGATCGTCAACGAGGTCAAAAAGGAGGTCGCCGACGAACTCGACGGCCGTTCCGGGTGGCGGGTGGTCACGGTCAACCAGAACGGGGTCGACGTCGACGTCCTCAACGAGGTGCCCGGCGATCCCGCGCCGTCAGTGACGATCAGCCTCGACCGCGCCGTGCAGACCGCCGCGCAGAACGCGGTGAACTTCACCGGCAAACAGGCGATGATCGTCGCGATGAAGGCCTCGACCGGCGAGATCCTGGCCGTCGCGCAGAACGCCGCCGCCGATGCGGAGGGCCCGCTGGCCACCATGGGCCTGTACCCGCCGGGGTCGACGTTCAAGATCGTCACCGCGGGCGCGGCCATCGAACGCGATATGGCGACTCCGAACACCATGTTGCCCTGCCCCGGCCACATGGACATCGGCCATCGGACCGTGCCGAACTACGGCGGATTCGATCTCGGCACCGTGCCGATGTCGCGGGCGTTCGCCAGTTCCTGCAACACCACGTTCGCCGAACTGGCCAGCCGGATGCCGCCGCGCGGACTGACCACCGCGGCCGCGCAGTACGGCATCGGACCGGACTACCGGATCGAAGGCATCCCGACGGTGTCCGGTTCGGTCCCGCCGACCGTCAACCTCGCCGAACGCACCGAAGACGGTTTCGGCCAGGGCAAGGTCGTCGTGAGCCCGTTCGGCATGGCGCTCGTCGCGGCCACCGTCGCCGCCGGCCAGACGCCGGTGCCGCGGCTGATCGAGGGCCGCGACACCGTCGTCACCGGCCAGCACCAGCCCGTCGACCCGAAGGTGGTCGACGCCCTGCGGCCGATGATGCGGCTGGTGGTGACCAACGGCACGGCCAAGGACCTGGCCGGCGCCGGCGACGTGCGGGGTAAGACCGGTGAGGCGGAGTTCGCCGGCGGTTCGCACTCCTGGTTCGCCGGCTACCGCGGCGACCTCGCCTTCGCCGCGCTCATCGTGGGCGGCGGCAGTTCGGAATACGCCGTCCGAATGTTGCGCGGCATGCTCGACGGACTGCCCGCCGACTACCTGGCCTGAGTAGCCTGGAGGGGCTATGACGACCCCGGCCCACAACGGTGACGCCCGCCCCGAGCCGATGCCGATGCGCATCTCGGACGCCGATCGCAACGGCACGCTGCGACGGCTGCACAACGCGGTGGCACTCGGTCTGCTCGACATCGAGGAGTTCGAGGAACGCTCGGCGGCGGTGTCGCAGGCGCGGATGCGCGCCGATCTCGACGCCCTGGTCACCGATCTGCCCGGGCCGGGGGCGATCGTCACCTCCGCCACCGATCGGGTCGAACTGCGCGGAGTGTTCGGTTCGCTGAAGCGGCACGGGGAGTGGATCGTGCCGACGCGGCTGGCGCTGCACCGCCGGATGGGATCGATCGACCTCGACCTGACCCGTGCGCGCTTCGCGGGGCCGATGGTCGTCATCGAACTCGATCTGAAATTCGGCGGACTCGACCTGCGGCTGCCCGACGGCGCGAGCGCGTCGATCGACGACGTCGAAGTGATCGTCGGCAGCGCGACCGACCACCGCCGCGACGTGACCGCGGAGGGCAGGCCGCACGTGGTGCTCACCGGCAAGGTGGTGTGGGGTTCGGTCGACATCCGCGGCCCGCAGACCGGGTGGCTGCGCCGGCCGCGGTTCCTCGGCGAGCGTGGCTGACCACCGGCCCTTCTTCAGCGGCTCTTGTCTATTCGCCGCTCAGCGGCTCTTGCCTATTCGCCGCTCAGCGGCGGTCGAGCACCGCGAAACTCAGCGTGGCCCGCGCCGCGAGGCGGTCACGCCCGACGTCGGTGACGTCGACCGCGGTGACGATGAGGCGTTTACCGGCGCGCACGACGGTCGCCTCGGCCCGCGCGGGACCGACCACCACGGGCGCCAGGAAGTGCACGTTCATATCGGCGGTCGTCACATCCTGATCGGCTCGCACGAGCCTGCCGGCCAGTCGTCCGGCGGCGATGTCGATCAGCGTCGTGACCAACCCACCCTGCAGGGCGCCCCGGGTGTTCGTGAGTTCCGGGCGGTTGGCCATCTCCATGACCATCCGCTCGTCGGTCTCCAGGATGTCGTGCATACCCAGCTGCCCGAGTAGATGATTCGGGGTGGTCTTCATCGGTGTCGACTCGCCGAGCATGGAGACAACCTAACATTCTCGCCACAGGAGAGCGGCGTTCTCCTGGCTATCCTCGGTGTATGTCTGTGCGCACCGCCCTCCGTCCCGGCGAACTCTCTCCCACGCTGCCGGTACCCAAGTCGATCGAGCGCCCCGAGTACGCGTGGCGCCCGACCGTCGACGAGGGCAACGAACCCTGGGTCCAGACCCCCGAGGTGATCGAGAAGATGCGCGTGGCCGGCCGCATCGCCGCCCGCGCGCTGGCGGAGGCCGGCAAAGCCGTCGCACCGGGCGTCACCACCGACGAGCTGGATCGCATCGCCCACGAGTACATGGTCGACCACGGCGCGTACCCGTCGACGCTGGGCTACAAGGGTTTCCCGAAGTCCTGCTGCACATCGCTCAACGAGGTGATCTGCCACGGCATCCCGGACTCGACCGTGATCCAGGACGGCGACATCGTCAACATCGACGTCACCGCCTACATCGACGGGGTGCACGGCGACACCAACGCCACCTTCCTCGCCGGTGACGTCTCCGAGGAGCACCGCCTGCTCGTCGAGCGCACCCACGAGGCGACCATGCGCGCCATCAAGGCGGTCAAACCGGGTCGTGCCCTGTCCGTGATCGGCCGGGTCATCGAGGCCTACGCGAATCGGTTCGGTTACAACGTCGTTCGCGATTTCACCGGCCACGGCATCGGCACGACCTTCCACAACGGTCTGGTGGTGCTGCACTACGACCAGCCCAGCGTGGACACCGTCATCGAACCCGGCATGACGTTCACCATCGAACCGATGATCAACCTGGGCGGGTTGGACTACGAGATCTGGGACGACGGCTGGACCGTGGCCACCAAGGATCGCAAGTGGACCGCCCAGTTCGAGCACACCCTGGTCGTCACCGATACGGGCGCCGAGATCCTCACGCTGCCGTGAGCGCCGCAGCGAGTGGCGCCCAGTGCGACATCCGGGGCGGAATCTGGCAGTGAGTACACGTTCGCCGCGATGAACGGAGCGTTGCTCGTCGCCGGCACCACCTCCGACGCCGGGAAATCGATGCTGGTGGCCGGACTGTGCCGGCTGCTGGCCCGCAAGGGTGTGCGGGTCGCGCCTTTCAAGGCGCAGAACATGTCGAACAACTCGGCGGTGACCGTCGAAGGGGGTGAGATTGGACGGGCCCAGGCCATGCAGGCCCGCGCCGCCGGCCTGGCCCCGAGCGTGCGGTTCAACCCGGTGCTGCTCAAACCGGGCAGTGACCGCACCTCGCAGCTCGTCGTACGCGGACACGTGACCGGCACCGTCAGCGCGACGGACTACATCACCCACCGCGACCGGCTGGCCGACGTGGTCGCCGACGAACTGGGTGCGCTGCGTGAAGAATTCGACGTCGTGCTCTGCGAGGGCGCGGGTTCGCCCGCGGAGATCAACCTGCGCGGCACCGACCTGGCCAACATGGGGCTCGCGCGCCGCGCCCACCTGCCGGTCATCGTGGCCGGCGACATCGACCGGGGCGGAGTGCTGGCCCACCTGTTCGGCACGGTCGCGGTGCTGCAGCCCGACGATCAGGCGTTGATCGCGGGGTTCGTGGTCAACAAGTTCCGCGGCGATCCGGCCCTGCTCACGCCGGGCCTCGACCAACTGCGGGAGCTGACGGGCCGGCCCACCTACGGGGTGGTCCCGTACAGCGACGCGCTCTGGATGGACACCGAGGACTCGGTGTCCGTCGTGTCGGGGCGGGTCATCGGCAGGCCTGCGCCGCCGCGCGGCGGCGACGGTCTGCAGGTCGCGGTGCTGCGGCTGCCGCGCATCTCCAACTCGACCGACATCGAGGCCCTGGCGTGCGAGCCGGGGGTGGCGGTGCGGTGGGTGACCGACCCCGCCGACGTGGCCGATGCGGACGTCGTCGTGCTGCCCGGCACCAAGGCCACCGTCGCCGATCTGGAGTGGTTGCGCGCCAACGGGCTGGCGGAACCGATCGCGGCGCACGCCCGCGCCGGCCTACCGGTGCTGGGAATCTGCGGCGGTTTTCAGATGCTCTGCCGCCACATCGACGATCCGGTCGAGTCCCGGGCCGGCAACGTGGACGGGCTGGGTCTGGTGGACGCCGACATCGCGTTCGCCGCCGAGAAGACGTTGCGGCGCTGGACGACTCCGCTGCACGGGTACGAGATCCATCACGGGCAGGTGGTCCGCTCCGGGGCCGAGGACTGGGCGGGCATCGGGCTGCGTCGCGGTGCGGTGTTCGGCACCCACTGGCACGGTCTGTTCGACAACGACGAGTTCCGCCGCGCCTGGCTCGCCGAGGCGGCCGCCGCGGCGGGCAGGACCGGCTTCGTGGTCGCCGACGACGTCGATGTGAGCGCGCGCCGCGACGCCCAACTGGACGTCATGGCCGACCTGCTGGAACGTCACCTCGACGTGGATGCCGTCGCCGACCTCATCGACGCCGGACCGCCGTCGCGGCCGACCGTCACGACCGGGCTGCGCCCGTAGCCGAGAACGGGTAGCGCACTACTCGCGACCCTCGTCGCTGCGCGCCTTACGTTGCCTGTGGTCGAGCCGGAGAAGACCGGCCCCGCATCAGGAGTCAAAGCCATGAACATCCTTTACACACAGGCCTTTCCGACCACACCGAGGTCGACGAAGCCGACGGCGCCGACACGGGTGATCGTCACCGAGCACGAGGTGATGCTCGGTTCGGCGGCGGCGCTGCTGGCCCCGCCCCGTGAGACCCACCGGCGGCGGACCGTCCTCGCCTGGTTCGCGAGCCTGCGGCGCGAACCGCGCCACCACGTGCAGTCGCGGCGTGACTTCACCGAGCACTCGCGGATGGCGCGGGAGATGTACCGGCTCTGAGAAAGCTGTCGACGGTCGGCTCACCGGCACCGATTCTGCGTAACCTGGGAAGATGACCAGGCGGCCCGCGGTGGCTTGCGCCCTCGTGGCGATGGTCGTGCTCGGTGGATGCGCCACCACCGTGACGGGAACACCCACGTGGCCGGGCGCCCGCCTCGAGCGGGTGTTGCTCACCGCCGCGGACTTCCCCGCCGGGGTGCAGTACGACCGCATCGTCGACGACCCCGGCCAGGGTGGCGGCACCGGCCCGCCGCCGATGCTCTCCCGCCCCGAGGGGTGCTCCGACGGTCTGACCCGGGTGATCGAAGCCTCCGCGCAACGGGGACCGGGCAGCGCCGCGAAGTATGTCGCCGCCTACGACGGGGCCCGCGCGGTGATGACGGTGCTGACGTGGCCACTCGACGTCGACCAGCTCGCCGCGACCGCCGACCGGTGCGCCAGCTACGACACCTTCTTCGATCCGACCGACGAGGGCATCCCGATGACCACCACCCGCATTCAGACCGCACGACCCGACGCCTTGGTGTACCGGCAGACGATGACACTTTCCGGGGTCGACAACAGCGTGTTCTTCAGCTTCGAGAACGTCGGCACGATGGCTGTGTTCGGCATCGCATTCCCGACGCCGAATCCGGGAATCACCGCCAAAGGTGCGCTGCCGCAGACCTTTCTGGACATCGCGACACGCCAGGCCGAGCGCATCGGCGCCGGCTGAGACGGGCGCAACACCAAAAATCCCGCCCGCCGGCGCGGTGTTGCCGGTAGCGTGGCCGAATGCTCTCATCCATGGTCACCGTCGACGGATTCTCCGTACCGGTGGACGTGGCCGGTCCCGAAAAGGGTTCAGCGGTGGTACTGCTCGGTGCGGCGCAGCATTCGCCCGCGGCGTACGACGGGATCTGCCAGCGGCTGCACACCGCGTCGCTGCGCACCGTCGTGATCGGCGCCGATCCGCGGCTCACCGGCAAGGCCGTCGTCGGCATCCTCGACGCGATCGACGTCCGGTGGGCGCTTCTGGTGGGCGACCGTCACGGCGGCGAACTCGCCTGGGAGCTGGCCGCCACCCGGCTCGACCGGTTCATCGGGCTGGTCGTGATCGACCGGGGGCATCCGCGCGTCCCCGACCCGAAGGGAACCGTCCGCGACGAGCACTGTCCGCCGGTCGAGATGAACACCACGGCGCTGGTCAGCACGCCGGCGTCGCGGTCGGTGGCCAAAGCCAGCCAGCGCTTCGTCTACGGCGACTACCGTCTGGTCGACCTGCTGGGCCGGCGAAACGCCGCGGACTCCACGGCGCAGCTCGCCGCCGAGATCGTGATGCGCACCAGCACCTGGTGACTAGGCCGGCGTCTCCTCCGGAGTCCACGCCTGCGGCAACCCCGGCTGCATCGGGAACAGAAAATCGACGAAAGCCGCTGCGGTGGGCTGTGGTTCATGGTTTGCCAGTCCCGGTCGTTCGTTGGCTTCGACGAAGACGTAGTCGACGCCGGTGACATCGGGCACCAGCAGATCGATACCGGTGACCGGGATGCCGATCGCCTCCGCGGCGGCCACCGCGACCCGGCACAGCTCCGGGTTCACCTCGGCGGTCACATCGTGGATGGTGCCGCCCTGATGCAGGTTGGCGGTCCGGCGCACGCGCAGCCGCTGACCCTCGGGCAGGACGTCGTCCAGTGACCAGCCGGCCTCCTTGACGGTGCCCTCGGTGACCTTGTCCATCGGGATCTTCGACTCGCCCCCGGTCGCGGCGGCCCGCCGGCGACTCTGCGTCTCGATGAGCTCGCGGATGGTGTGTTTGCCGGTCCCCAGCACCTCCGGCGGCATCCGCAACGCCGCCGCCACCACCCTGCCGTCGATGACCACCAGCCGCAGATCGTCGCCCGGTGCCCGCTGTTCGATCAGCACGTCGGGATGCTGTTCCCGGGCGCGCGCCAGCGCCGCGTCGAGTTCCTCGGCGCTGTCGACGCCGACGGTGATGCCTTTGCCCTGCTCGCCGCGGGTCGGCTTGACCACCACGTCACCGACCTCGGCGAGGAATCTGTGGTCCTCTTCGTCGAACGTGGCGAGCCGGCCCTTCGGCACGGCGATACCGGCCTCGGAGACGATCCGCCGGGTCTGGCGTTTGTCGTCACACCGCGCCATCGCCACCGCGGAGGTGAACTCCGACAGCGATTCCCGGGTGATGACACTGCGCCCGCCGTGGCTCAACCGCATCTCCCCGGCACCAGCGTCGAGCACCTCCACCCAGATCCCGCGGCGGATCGCCTCGTCGGCGATGATGCGCGCATACGGGTTGAGGTCGTCGATGGTCTCTGGGGAGTGGGTGAACAGCGGTTCGTTGATCGCGTTCTTGCGTTTGACCGCCAGCACCGGCACGCGTTGGAAGCCGAGCTTCTCGTAGAGCGCGATCGCCGCGGTGTTGTTGTGCGCCACCGACAGATCCATGTACGACAGGCCGCGGTCGCGGAACAGCTGGGCCAGCGCCCGGGTGAGCGCGGCACCCACGCCCGGCAGGCTCGACGTGGGGTCGACGGCCAGCGTCCACAGGCTCGACCCGTCCTCCGGGTCGTTGAACAACCGCTTGTGGTCGACTCCGGTCACCGTGCCGATGATGCTGCCGTCGTCGTCGCGGACCGCCACCAGGTAATCGACGGCGTCGGCGTTGTTGTGGTTGTCCCAGATGACTTCGGTGGGTGCGGGCACCATCCCGCACTGCACGTACACCCGATTCATCGCGTCAGCGTCGGACGGCTCGCGAAGGGACCGGACGGTGAAACCCACCGGCTTGGGGTCCGCGGTGACCTCGTGCTCGGGGAACCGCAACCGGTAGGTGTGGCTCGGGTCGATGAACAGTTCCGAGGGTGAGCGCGCCACCAGCACATGCGACTCGCGCGCGTAGATGCAGATGTCACGGCGGCCGGGACCCTCGTGCTGCAGCACCTGCGCCAGCTTCTCCGGATCGGCGAACGTCTGGCCGAAGATCAGACGGCCCCAACCCAGCTCGACAACGACGTCGTCGGCCATCGCGTCGACCAGGTGCTGCGGCGATGCGTCGTGCAGCCCGAGCGTGATGGCCTCGGTGTGGTCGCTGTCGGGGTCCAGGTGGGAGCCGAGGTCGGTCATGCTGCCGGCCCCGTGATGCCGTTGCGTTGCAACCACAGCTCGAGCAGTCCGATCTGCCACAGCTCGTTGCCGCGCAACGGGGTCAGCCGGCCGTTCGGATCTGCCAGCAGACGGTCGACCGCCTCGGGCCGGAACAGGTCGCGCTCCTTGGCCGCGGGCGAGGACAGGGCGTCGCGGACGAGGTCGAGGTAGGGACCCTCCAGATGGGTGAGCGCAGGCACCGGGAAATACCCCTTGGGCCGGTCGATCACCTCGGCCGGGATGACCCGGCGGGCCGCCTCCTTGAGCACCCCCTTACCGCCCTGGGCGGTCTTGTACTCGGGCGGACACGTGGCGGCGAGTTCGACGAGCTCGTGGTCGAGGAACGGCACGCGGCCTTCGAGACCCCAGGCCATCGTCATGTTGTCGACGCGTTTGACCGGGTCGTCGACCAGCATCACCGTGGTGTCGAGGCGCAACGCCCGGTCGACGCCGGTCGCCGCGCCCTCACGCGCGAAGTGCTCGGTGACAAAGCGGCCGCTCGGGTCGCCGTCGGTGAAGTACGGGGGAGTGATGAGCGCGTTGACGGCCTCCGGGTCGCGGTCGAAGAACGCGGCCCGGTAGCTGGCCACCGAACCCTCGATGGACGCGGCTGCGGGATCGGCCATCGGCGGGTACCAGTGGTAGCCGGCGAAGACCTCATCGGCGCCCTGTCCCGACTGCACCACCTTGACGTACTTGGCGACCTCCTCGCTCAGGAGGTAGAAGGCCACGCAGTCGTGGCTGACCATCGGCTCGCTCATGGCGGCGACCGCGCCGTCGAGAGCGGGCAGCATGCGCGCGGTGTCGATGCGGATCTGGTGGTGGTCGGTGCCGAAGCGCTGCGCGACGATGTCGGAGTACTTGAACTCGTCGCCCGCCACCCCGTTCACCGACTCGAATCCGATCGAGAAGGTCTGCAGGCCGGTCTGCCCGGCCTCGGCGAGCAGGCCGACGATCAGGCTGGAGTCGACACCGCCGGACAGCAGGCAGCCCACCGGCACGTCGGAGACCAGCCGCCGCTCGACCGCGCGTCGCAGCGCGGAGAGCACCGCGTCCTCCCAGTCGCGCTCCGACCAGTCGGCGCGGTCGGCGTGGCGCGTGAAGTCCGGCGTCCAGTACGTCGTGGTGGTCCGCCTGCCGTCGGGCTCGATCGCGATCAGCGACGCCGGCGGCACCTTCTTGACGCCGCGCAGGATCGTCAGCGGCGCCGGTACGACGGAGTGGAAGGACAGGTAGTGATGCAGCGCGACGGGGTCGATGCGGGTGTCGACGCCGCCACCGGCGACCAGCGCGGGCAGGGACGAGGCGAACCGGATCCGGTTGGCGTCCTCGGAGATGTAGAGCGGTTTGATGCCGAGCCGGTCGCGGCCCAGCAGTACCCGCCCGCTGTCACGTTCGACGATCGCGAACGCGAACATCCCGTAGAGGCGGTCGACGAACCGGTCACCCCAGTGGTGGTAGGCCTTGAGCAGCACCTCGGTGTCGCTGGTGGAGAAGAACCGGTAGCCGTGGCCGCTGAGTTCGTCGCGCAGCTGCCGGTAGTTGTAGATGCAGCCGTTCCAGGCGATCGCCAAGCCGAGCTCGCCGTCGACCATGGGCTGCGCGCCCGCCTCGGACAGATCGATGATCTTGAGACGACGGTGCCCCAGCGCGACCCGGCCCTGCGACCAGGCGCCGGCGCCGTCCGGTCCGCGCCGGGTCAGCGTCTCGGCCATGGCCGAGACAGCGGCTATGTCAGGGGTTCTGCCGTCGAGGCGTACCTCGCCGGTGGCTCCACACATCGCTTAAACCCTACCGCGACCACGCCCGCAGTGCCTGACAGCAGCGTCAATCGGGGCGTCGGAGTTTCGTTTGATGGACACCGCAGGTACGTACCCACGTGGCGTCGCTCTATGCGCCCCGAATGGCCTAGCTCACAATTTCGGACACGTCAGGACACACCCTCGAGCTGCCCGTCGCTCTCGTCGATCTGCTTGATCGGCCCGGTGAACCACTTCTTCACCGACACGTGCCAGTAGATGAAGAGCAGGATCAGGACGCCGCCGACCAGCAGCGGGGTGTAGTTGACGAACTTCCACGCGAAACTCGGGTCCCACGGCATGCCGCCCAGCGACGTCGGGAACATCGCGATCATCGAGGTGAGGACGATCTCGGCGATGGCCACGGGAGCCATCCACCTGTGGTGGCCGCGCAGGTTCCACCGTCCCACCTCGAATCGGTCGCCCAGCTTCCACCGGTAGTAGATCGGCACCGCGAAGCACAGATACAGCCCGACGACACCGATCGACACCACCGCGAAGAACGCGACCGGCACCGGTGCCCCGTTGACGTCGACCTCGACCAGTGCCGGCAGGGTGATGACGGCCGCCACCACCGCGGTCACGACCACCGCGTTGGCGGGCACCCGCTTGGCGCTCACCTTCGACCACAGCTGATGACCGGGCACCGCGCGGTCGCGGCTGAACGCGAACAGCATCCGCGAGGCACTGGTCTGGCACGCGGTCGTGCAGAAGAACTGCCCCGCGGTGGAGATCAGCAACACGATCGCCACCCATGTGGAGTCCATCGCCTGGTTGAAGATCGTCACCACCGCGCCACCGCCCGCGGACACCTCGTCGGCGTCCTGCACCGCGAACAGGAACGTCAGCAGCAGGATCCAGCCGCCGATCGCGGAGTAGAAGATCGAGCGCCAGATGCCCTTGGCGGCACCGTCGGCGGCGCTCCTCGTCTCTTCCGACAGGTGCGCCGACGCGTCGTAACCGGTGATCGTGTACTGGGTGAGGATCGCCGAGATCGGCAACACGAACAGCAGCCAGCCGATGCCCTTCTCCCCGTCGAAGATGCCGCTGTTGTTGATGGTCTGCGCGAACACGTCGCTGACGCTGGCGTGCTGTTCGGGGATCAGCCACAGGATCGCGACGACCGCGACCGCACCCGCGACATGCCACCAGACCGAGACGTTGTTGATCACGGCCAGCAGGTGACTGCTGAGGATGTTGATGGTCGCCGAGACGGCAAGGATGATCACGAAGATCACGAACGTGCGGGTGAGGCTGTAGCCGGCCAGCCAGCTCTCGCTGAACGTGCCCAGCGTCAGGTCGAGGAACGTCGCGCATCCGTAGGACACCGACGCGAGGATCGCCACGAGGCCGATGAGGTTGAGCCAGCCGGTGTAGAAGCCGGCCTTCGGGCCGCCGAGTTTGGCTGCCCACCAGTAGATTCCGCCCGATGTCGGATACGCGGACACGAGTTCGGACAGGCAGAGTCCGGTGATCAGGATGAACGCCGAGACGATCGGCCAGCCCCACGCGATGGCGGCGGGGCCGCCGTTGTTCCAGCCGAGACCGAACGAGGTGAAGCAGCCGGCCAGGATCGAGATGATCGAGAACGAGATGGCGAAGTTGGAGAAGCCCGACCAGGACCGTTGCAGTTCCTGGACGTAGCCGAGTCTGGCGAGGTGCTTCTCGTCGTCGTCGAGATGTTCGTGACCCTCGGGCATCCTGATCCTCCTTCGATTCCCTCAGTGGGGCCGGGCTGCGTCGGCCGCAGTGGCAGCATAGGATGCCAAAGGTCTGGTGTCCGACCTTTGCGAGTAGCGACCGTGTAAAAATTCGTGGCGAGCTTCGGCAATTCACCGGGCAATGGTTGGCTTCACGCCACGTGAAGCCCGTGGGAAAGGTGCGCGCATGGGGGCTCCAACCGGCATGTTGGCGCAGGCCGACCTCGAACGCATGGTGGCCGATCGCGAGATCGACACGGTCATCGTCGCTTTCACCGATATGCAGGGCAGGCTGACCGGCAAACGGATATCGGCCCGGCTGTTCGTCGACGACGTCGCCGCCCACGGGGCGGAGTGCTGCAACTACCTGCTGGCCGTCGACGTGGAGAACAACACCGTCGACGGGTACACCGTCTCCAGCTGGGAGACGGGTTACGGCGACATGGTGATGACGCCGGATTTCGCTACGCTGCGGCTGATTCCGTGGCTGCCCGGCACCGCGCTGGTGATGGCCGATCTGTCGTGGACCGACGGCCGGCCGGTCGAGCAGGCGCCGCGCAGCATCCTCAATCGCCAGATCGACCGGCTCGCGGAGAAGGGTCTGGTGCCCTACGCCGCGACCGAACTCGAGTTCATGGTGTTCGACGACTCCTTCCGTGCGGCATGGGCCGCCGGCTACAAGGACCTCACCCCTGCCACGGACTACAACATCGACTACGCGATGTTGGCCTCGACCCGGATGGAACCGCTGATGCGCGACATCCGGCTCGGCATGGAGGGCGCGGGGATGTACTGCGAAGGCGTCAAGGGCGAGTGCAACCTCGGTCAGCAGGAGATCGGCTTCCGCTACGACCACGCGCGGACCACCTGCGACAACCACACCATCTACAAGAACGGCGCCAAGGAGATCGCCGACCAGCACGGCAAGAGCCTGACCTTCATGGCGAAGTTCGACGAGCGCGAAGGCAACAGCTGCCACATCCACATCTCGCTGCGCGGCGAGGACGGCAGTGCGGTGTTCGCCGACGAGGACGCCGACGACGGCATGTCACCGCTGTTCCGCAGCTTCATCGCCGGCCAGATCGCGACCATGCGTGAGCTCTCACTCTGCTATGCGCCGAACATCAACTCCTACAAGCGGTTCGCCGAGGGCAGCTTCGCTCCCACGGCGATCGCCTGGGGTTTCGACAACCGGACGTGCGCGCTGCGGGTCGTCGGCCACGGCGCCGGGATGCGGATGGAGAACCGCGCCCCGGGCGGCGACGTCAACCAGTACCTCGCGGTCTCCGCGCTGATCGCCGGCGGTCTGCACGGCATCGAGAACTCGCTCGAACTGCCGGATCCGGTGAGGGGCAACGCCTACACCAGTGGCGCGGAACGCCTCCCGACGACGCTGGCGGAGGCGGCCGACCTGTTCGAGCGCTCCGAGGTCGCCCGCGCGGCCTTCGGCGACGACGTCGTGGAGCACTACCTCAACTACGCGCGCGTGGAACTCAAGGCGTACAACGCCGCGGTGACCGATTGGGAAAGGGTGCGAGGCTTTGAGCGGCTCTGAACCCGTCCGCCGCCCGGTCCTGGGCATGACCACCTACCTGCAGCAGGCGCAGACCGGCGTGTGGGACGTGCAGGCGAGCTTCCTGCCGGCGATCTACTTCCAGGGCGTGAACCTGGCCGGGGGAGTCGCGGTGCTGCTTCCTCCGCAACCGGTCGACTCCGGCGCGGCGGCCCGGGTGCTCGACGGGCTCGACGGCCTGATCATCACCGGCGGCAAAGACGTCGACCCGGCGCGTTACGGCCAGGCGCCGCACCCCACGACCGACGAGCCGGACCGGATCCGCGACGCGTGGGAGTTCGCGCTACTCGACGAGGCCCTGCGGCGCGGCGTTCCGGTGCTCGGGATCTGCCGCGGGGCACAGGTGCTCAACGTCGCGCTGGGCGGCACGCTGTTCCAGCACCTGCCCGACGTGATCGGCCACACCCACCACCAGAAGGGCAACGCGGTGTTCGGCACCTCGGCGGTGTGGACCGAACCCGGCACCCGGCTGGCGGAGCTGATCGGCACATCCTCGGACGCCCAGTGCTACCACCACCAGGCGATCGACCGCGTCGGTGACGGCCTGATCGTCAGCGCGCGCGACGACGACGGCGTGATCGAGGCGGTCGAGCTGGACCGCCGGACTCATCCGGACCAGTGGGTCGTGGGCGTGCAGTGGCACCCCGAAGAGCGGCTCGACGACCTGCGGCTGTTCGCCGCGGTGGTGGCGGCCGCGAACCACCATGCGATGGAAAGGGTACGAACGTGACCTCCTGTGAGGTGATCAACCCGGCGACCGAGGAGGTGCTGCGGACCGTCGAATTCGTCGACGTCGAGGGCGTCGACGATGCCGTGGCTCGGGCCGCGTCGGCCCAGCGGACGTGGGCGAGGCTGGCGCCGGCCGACCGCGCCGCCGCGCTGCGCTCGTTCGCCGCGGTGGTCGACGCGCACATCGACGAGCTGGCCGCGCTGGAGGTGGCCAACTCCGGGCACCCGATCGGCAACGCCGAATGGGAGGCCGGACACGTCCGCGACGTGTTGCAGTACTACGCCGCGGCTCCCGAACGCCTGTCCGGCAAGCAGATCCCGGTGGCCGGCGGTCTCGACGTCACGTTCAACGAGCCGCTGGGCGTCGTCGGGGTGATCACGCCGTGGAACTTCCCGATGACGATCGCGGCGTGGGGTTTCGCACCGGCGCTCGCCGCGGGCAACGCGGTGGTCCTCAAACCCGCCGAGTGGACTCCGCTGACGTCGGTCCGCCTCGGTGAGCTGGCCGTCGAGGCGGGTCTGCCCGAGGGCCTGCTGAGCGTGCTGCCCGGGCGGGGCTCGGTGGTCGGCGAACGCTTCGTCACCCACCCCGCCGTCCGCAAGGTGGTGTTCACCGGCTCCACCGCCACGGGCACCCGGGTGATGGCGGGGGCGGCCGCACAGGTCAAGCGCGTCACCCTGGAACTCGGCGGCAAGAGCGCCAACATCGTCTTCGACGACTGCGACCTGGAGAAGGCCGCCGCGACCGCGCCCTACGGCGTCTTCGACAACGCGGGACAGGACTGCTGTGCGCGCAGCCGGATCCTGGTGCAGCGCAACGTCTACGACCGCTTCATGGAACTGCTCGAACCGGCGGTCAAGGGCGTGGTGGTCGGTGACCCGGCCTCGCGCGACACCGAGATGGGTCCGCTGGTGAGCAAGGCGCACTGGGAGAAGGTGTCCTCCTTCGTGCCCGACGACGCCCCGGTCGCCTTCCGCGGCGAGGCCCCCGCGGGCCGCGGTTACTGGTTCGCGCCGACGGTGCTCACCGCGCAGCGCGCCGACCGTGCCTTCACCGAGGAGATCTTCGGGCCCGTCGTGACGGTGCTGCCGTTCGACGACGAGGCCGATGCGATCGCGATCGCCAACGACACCGCATACGGGCTGTCCGGTTCCATCTGGACCGACAATCTGTCGCGGGCGTTGCGCGTCTCGCGCGCAGTCGAAGCGGGCAACCTGTCGGTCAATTCGCATTCCTCCGTCCGGTACACCACACCGTTCGGCGGCTTCAAACAGTCGGGACTGGGCCGTGAGCTCGGACCCGACGCCCCGCTGTCCTTCACCGAGACAAAGAACGTGTTCATCGCTGTCGCAGAATCGATCGGAGAGAATTCATGACCCCGTCCCGGGTTGACCTGACCCAGCGGCTGGCCGGCAAGGTCGCCGTCATCACCGGCGGTGCCAGCGGTATCGGGCTGGCCACCGCGAAGCGGATGAAGGCCGAGGGCGCCACGATCGTCATCGGCGACATCGATCCGGCCACCGGCAAGTCCGTCGCCGACGACCTCAACGGCACCTTCGTACCGGTCGACGTCTCGGACCAGGTCGCCGTGGACGCGCTCTTCGACACCGCCGCGGAGACCTACGGGTCGGTCGACATCGCCTTCAACAACGCCGGCATCAGCCCGCCGGAGGACGATCTGATCGAGAACACCGGCATCGACGCCTGGCAGCGGGTGCAGGACATCAACCTCAAGTCGGTGTTCTTCTGCTGCAAGGCCGCGCTGCGCCACATGGTGCCCCAGCAGAAGGGGTCGATCATCAACACCGCGTCGTTCGTGGCGGTGATGGGGTCGGCCACCTCGCAGATCTCCTACACCGCCTCCAAGGGCGGGGTGCTGGCGATGTCGCGGGAACTCGGCGTGCAGTACGCCCGCCAGGGAATCCGGGTCAACGCGCTCTGCCCCGGACCGGTGAACACTCCGCTGCTGCAGGAGTTGTTCGCCAAGGATCCGGAGCGGGCCGCCCGCCGGCTCGTGCACATCCCGCTGGGACGGTTCGCCGAACCCGAGGAGCTCGCGGCCGCGGTGGCGTTCCTGGCCAGCGACGACTCGTCGTTCATCACCGGATCGTCGTTCCTGGTCGACGGCGGGATCAGCTCGGCGTACGTGACGCCGCTGTAACCACATCGGCCATGACCTCCGCCCCGGAACCTCAGCCCGCCGGCGACCGCCTCGCCGCGGAGCCGGCGGCTGAGGTGCTGCTGCGTCCGGTGCGGCTCGGCAACGCGTTCGAGGACACCGTCGGCCGGCTGCTGGAGACGATACGGCTGGGTGTCGTCGCACCGGGTGAATCGCTGCCGCCGGAACGCGAACTCGCCGTGCGGCTCGGGGTCAGCCGGGACACCGTGCGAGAGGCCATCAAATCACTGGCGGACGCCGGCTATCTGGTGTCGCGCCGGGGCCGCTACGGCGGCACCTTCCTCGCCGACGAACTGCCGCGGCACACGCGCGACGACCGCGGGCTGACCCGCGAGGAGATCGACGACGCGTTGCGGCTGCGCGAGATCCTCGAGGTCGGCGCCGCCCGGATGGCGGCGGGCCGCACGCTGACCTCGGCGCAGCGCGAGGAGCTGTGGACCCGGCTGGCCGACGTTCGCGGCGCCGCACCCGACGACTACCGCAGGCTCGACTCCCGGTTGCACCTCGCGATCGCCGAGGCGGCCGGCTCACCGTCACTGGTGCCGCTGGTGGCGGAGAACCGGATGCGCCTCAACGCGCTGCTCGACCGGATCCCGTTGTTGAAGCGCAACATCGTCCACTCCGACGAACAGCACCAGGAGATCGTCATCGCGATCCTGGCCGGCGACGCCGATGCGGCCGAGTCGGCGATGCGCGCGCACGTGGCGGGCTCGGCCGCGCTGCTGCACGGCTTCCTCGACTGAGCCCCCGTGCGCGAGGGCACCGGTGCCCGCCGATCTCCATTAAGTTGTCAGCAGTGGAGCAACCCGGTGATCACACGCAGGTCGAACGGGCGACCTCGGCGCTGGCCGACGTCGACACCGGTGGCTGGACGCAGCGCTTCGACCTGCTCTCCGACCCGCACCGACTGGAGATCCTGCTCAGCCTGCACCGCGCCCCGGGCATCTGCGTCAGCGACCTGGCCGCCGCGCTCGGCCGATCGGAGAACGCGGTGTCGCAGGCCCTGCGCGTGCTGCGCCGGCAGGGATGGGTGAGTTCGACCCGGGTGGGCCGGGCGGTCAGCTACCGCCTCGACGACGAGATCGTCCACGACCTCCTGCACTGGATCGGCGCCCGGCACGGCTGACCACCTCTGAACATCTGTTCATCTGGACAGATGTCGGGTGCGGTCCTACGCTCGGTGAGTGACCGCCGACCACGTCGCCATGCACATGAGCGACGGCATCGTCAACGCACCCACGTCGCTGCTGTTCGGCGTCATCGCGGTTGCCGCCCTTGGGTTCTGCGTCCTGCGCGCCCGAACCGAACTCGACGAGCGGGCGGTCCCGCTGGCCGGTCTTGTCGCGGCGTTCGTCTTCGCCGTGCAGATGGTCAACTTCCCGATCCTGCCCGGCGTCAGCGGCCACCTGCTCGGCGGTGCGCTGGCGGCGATCCTCGTCGGCCCCTACACCGGCGCCCTGTGCATCGCGCTGGTGCTCGTGGTGCAGTCGCTGCTCTTCGCCGACGGCGGCATCACCGCACTCGGCACCAACATCACCAACATGGCGGTGATCGGCGTCGCCGCCGGTTACGGCACCGCAGCGGCACTGTACGCATTGGCCCGCCGCAGAACCCAGGTGCCGGTGGCCGCGGTCGGGGTGATCGCGTTCGCCGCCGCGATGATCGGGACGGTGTGTGCGGCAATGGGATTCGTCCTGCAATATGCGATGGGCGGAGCGGCGCCGACGTCGCTGGATGCGGTGCTGGCCTACATGGGCGGCACGCATGCCCTGATCGGGGTGGGGGAGGGTGTCATCACCGCGGTCACCGTGATGGCCGTCGCCCGAGTGCGCCCCGACCTCGTCCACCTGATGCGCCCGGCCCGCGAGAAGGTGCCGGCATGAGCGGCCGCCGACTGTTCTGGGTCGTCTTCGCCGCCATCACCGTCGTCATCGCCGGCGGGGTGTCGTACGTCGCCAGCGCCAGCCCAGACGGGCTCGACGCCACGACCCTGCGCGGGTGTGAGGTGATCGAGACGGCTGACGGGGAATCCCTGACCGGAGACTGCATCGCCCGGCACGCCGACGACCACGCGCTCGCCGGCTCACCGCTCGCCGACTACGCGGTGGGCGGACGGCCGGGAACCAACGGCCCGGCCGGTGTGCTGGGCGTGGTCGTGACCGCCGCCCTCGGCTCGGCCCTGTTCTGGCTGATCGCCCGCGGCCGCCGCAGCAGGAGATAGCCGTGGGTGCGGGCGCGCATCCGCTCTATCGTCACGGCGACTCCGCCGTGCACCGCATGCCCGCCGAGACCAAGATCGTCTGCCTGCTGGCGTTCGTACTGGCCGTCGTCGCCACCCCCCGAGAGCTCTTCTGGCCGTACCCGCTCTACGGGATGATCGTCGCCGTCGCGTGGTGGGCCGCCCGCATCCCACTGCGCTGGGCGCTGCCGCGGATGCTGATCGAGGTGCCGTTCGTCGTGCTCGCGGTGCTGCTGCCCTTCGCCGACGGCGAGGAACGCATCGACGTCGCCGGCCTGTCCCTGTCGGTGACCGGGCTGTACGCGGCGTGGGCGATCGTCGCCAAGGGCACCCTCGGCATCGCCGCTTCGCTGACCGTCGCCGCGACCACCCCGGCGGCCGAACTGCCGGCCGCGCTGAGCCGGCTGCGTGTACCCGCGGTGATGACGTCGGTGCTCGTGCTGATGATCCGCTACATCGACCTGCTGACCGCCGAGGCGGCCCGTATGCGGATCGCCCGGATCTCGCGCGGCGACTCCCCGCGCGCACTGCATCAGGCCGGCGCCCTCGCCAAGGGTGTCGGTGCGCTGTTCCTGCGATCCTACGAGCGCGGTGAACGCGTCCACATCGCCATGTTGTCCCGCGGATTCGACGGCCACACACCGGATCTGGCGGCGGTCGGGGCGCCACCTCCGGCACGCCGCACGCAGTGGGCCGTCGCGCTGCTGCCCGCCGCGGCTGCCGCCGCCGTCGCCGCCGCGGCCTGGGTGGTGCCGTGACCGGGCCGATCGAGGCGCCTGCGGTCCGCGTCGAGGGGCTGCGCCACGTCTACCCCGACGGCCACGTTGCGCTGGCGGGTGTGGATCTCACCGTCGGCGCCGGGGAACGCGTCGCGGTGCTCGGCCCCAACGGGGCGGGCAAGACCACGCTGATGCTGCACCTCAACGGTGTGCTGGAGGCGACAGCGGGCACCGTGCACATCGGCGGGACACCGGTGCGGCGCACCACGCTGGCCGACATCCGCAGGCGCGTCGGCCTGGTGTTCCAGGACCCCGACGACCAACTGTTCATGCCGACCGTCGCCCAGGACGTGGCGTTCGGACCAGCCAACTTCGGGGTGCGCGGCGACGAACTCGCCGCGCGGGTCCGTCGTGCACTGATGACCGTGTCACTCACCGACGAAGCCGATCGCAGCCCCACGCATCTGTCGGCGGGCCAGCGTCGACGCGCCGCCCTTGCCACCGTGCTCGCCTGCGAACCGGAGATCCTCGTCCTCGACGAACCGTCGGCCAACCTCGACCCCGTCGCGCGCCGCGAGCTCGCCGAGACCGTGGCGGGGATCGACGCCACGACCATCGTCGTCACCCACGACCTGCCGTACGCCGCTCAACTCTGCGAGCGCGCGGTGATCGTCGACGCCGGTGTGGTGGTGGCCGACGGCCCGATCGGCGACCTGCTCTCGGACGCGGATCTGCTGGCCGCACACCGGCTCGAACTGCCGTGGGGCTTCGCCATCCCCGGGAAAATCACTTGACCTCAACTTCGGTTGAGGTGCCAGTCTGCCCGTGTGGGCACGACGACCGATGAACCGACAACGAGCGCAGACGACCTCACCGCGCGCTTCACGCGCGACGTGCTGCCGCTGGTCGACACCCTCTACCGCGCCGCGCGCCGCTACACCACCACCGCTGCTGACGCCGAGGACCTGGTCCAGGAGACGCTGACCAAGGCGTACGCGGGGTTCCACTCCTACAGTGACGGCACCCACATGCGGGCGTGGTTGCTGCGCATCATGACCAACATCTGGATCTCCTCCTACCGTGCAGCCCAGCGCCGCCCCGACGAGGTCAACGCCGAGGTCACCGACGCCCAGCTCGCCGCGGTGGCCGCCCACACCTCCACCGGGCTGCCGTCGGCCGAACTCGCGGCGCTGGAGGCTATGGGTGACGACGACGTGCGCGCCGCGCTGGCGGGTCTGCCCGTCGACCAGCGGCTGGTGGTCTACTACGCCGACGTGGAAGGGTTGCGCTACAAGGAGATCGCGGCGGTCCTCGACATTCCGCTGGGCACGGTGATGTCGCGGCTGCACCGGGGGCGGACCCGGTTGCGCCGACTGCTCACCGACGTCGCGGTCGCGCGGGGTTACCTGCCCGCGTTCAGTGCTGCCGCGCCGGCGGCCACGGCGGCTCACCGCACAGGGCCAGCAGAGCGTTCTCGACCACTTCGGGCAGCGCCGGATGAATCCAGTACTGACCCCGTGCGATGTCCTGGGCGGGCAGATCGAACGCCATGGCCTGGACGAGCGGCTGGATGATCGACGACGCCTGGTGGCCCATGATGTGTGCGCCCAGCAGCATCCCGCTGTCGTCGTCGACGATGAGCTTGGCGAAACCGGACGTGTCCTCCATCGCCCAGCCATAGGCGACGTCGCTGTAATCCTGGACCTTGGTCCTGATCCGGTATCCCTGTGCGCGCGCCTCGTTCTCGGTGAGGCCGACCGAGGCGATCTGCGGTTCGGTGAACACCGCCGACGGGACGTTGCGGTGATTGGCCGGCATCAGCGCATCGGTGTCGTCCCAGTCGATGAGCAGGTTGTTCTTCACCACGCGCGCTTCGTGATTCGCGACGTGCTTGAGCTGATAGGGCGAACTGACATCGCCGAGGGCGAAGACGTTGCGCGCGGTGGTCCGCTGGAACTCGTCGACGGTGACCAGGCCGTGCTCGACCGCCACCCCCGCCAGATGCGCGTCGAGCCGGTCGCCGTTGGGCACCCGCCCCGTGGCGACCAGTAGTACGTCACCGCGCAGCGAGGAACCGTCGTCGAGGTTGAGCGTCACCCCCGACTCGTCGGTGGAGCCGCCGACGATGTTGCGGCGACTGCGGATCTCCCATTTCTTGCCCGCGATGTCGGTGAAGCGTTCGCAGACGGTGTCGTCGGCATGGGCCAGCATGGCCGTCCCCCGGATGACGATCGTGACCCGCGACCCCAGCGACGAGAAGATGTGCGCGAATTCCGCTGCGACGTAACCGCCGCCGGCGATGATGATGTGGTCGGGCAGTTCCGCCAGCCGCATGATGGTGTCACTCGTGTGATAGGCCACCCCACAGTCGGCGATGGCCGGCGGCACGGTCGCGCGCGAACCCGCCGCGATCACCACCTGATCGGCGGTGAACTCGTCACCGTCCTCGGTGCGCAGGCGGTACCGGCCGTCGGGCAGCACATCGGCGAACCGGGTGTGGCTGTCGAACACCTCGACGTTGGGCGACGACCGCCGGTAGTGCTCACCGCCGGTGGCCAGAGGGTCGATGCGGCCGAACACGCGCGAGACGATGTCACTCCAGCGCACGCCGTCGACGTGGGCGTCGATACCGAATCGCGCTGCCTCACGGACGTTCTGGGTCACCCCGGCGGAGTACACGAACATCTTCGTCGGGATGCAGCCGACGTTGAGGCAGGTGCCGCCGAACAGGCCCTCCTCGCACACGGCGACGCGCTTGTCGACATACCGCTCGTCGAGAATCGTGTTGCCCGAACCCGTTCCGATGATCGCGATATCGAAGTGCCCCACTTCAGACCCCCCGCCGCTTCGCTCGCCCCATGCCCGTCATCCCCGTTCGGATCGTCGTGTCGTAGCCCGGTGTTCGGCCAGATACCAGTCCAGCCAGCGATCCAGTTCACCGTAGGCCGCACGCCGCGGCTCGGCCAGCGAAAGGAACACGTCGTGTTTGGCGTCGGCGATCGGCACGATGGTGCTGCGGTTGCCCACACAGCCCGCCCAGCGGGCGATGTGCGTGACGTCGAGGACCGCGTCGCCGCGCTGCATCTCCGCCGGATCGGGTGCCTCACGCACGCTGTGGTCCGAGCGCAGGATCAGGTTCGGCACCCCGACGTCGAGGCCGCGGTGCAACCGGGCGTGGCCACGGCGGATCGCGTGGATCCACCCCGCCGTCACGGGGAAGCCCCCGACCGGCTTCCACTCGAGGTCGTAGTCGAACTCACCGGCGAAATCGCGGTGCAGGGTCGCGCCGTACCCGCCGCCCGGATTCGGCGACCGCACGATCCTGCGCTTGCCGAACCGCGACACGGCTCCCAGCGCGGCCGAGGCGGCCGCCGAGCGCAACATCGCGGGGCCCTGCAGATCGAACCACGGGCTGTTGAGCACCAGGCCGGTGACGTTCAGTGCCGCGGTCAGGCCGCGCCGCCGGAGCCGGTCCAGCCAGAGCGAGACCACCAGTCCGCCCGCCGAATGGCCCACCACCAGCACGGCGGCCCCACCGGTCTCCTCGCCGATGATCCGCAGACCCTGCTCGAGTTCGCGGTCGTAGCGCGAGAGGTCGGTGGTGAAGTGCGGGGTCTG
Organism: Mycolicibacterium litorale; assembly: GCF_010731695.1. Taxonomy (NCBI): domain Bacteria; kingdom Bacillati; phylum Actinomycetota; class Actinomycetes; order Mycobacteriales; family Mycobacteriaceae; genus Mycobacterium; species Mycolicibacterium litorale. The sequence continues at coordinate 2,307,513 of NZ_AP022586.1, read as the reverse complement.
CCCGTCGCGGCGCGAGCGGCCGCATTTGTGCAGGTCGATGGCGTAGAAAGCGAATCCCCTCGCGGCCAGGTGGTCGGCGAGTTCGTTGTGGAAGAAGTAGTCGGTGAACCCGTGCACCAGCAGCACCGCGCGCCGCGCGCCCGGCTGCGGCCGGCCCCGCCGCACGACCGTCGCGACGAGGTCGCCCTCACCGTCGGGATCGGGACCCAGCGACAGGGTGTGCCGCTGGTAGTCCGGCAGCACGTCGGTTTCCCAGCTCGGCACCGGGGAGCTCACGCATGTCACCTTAGGCGGACCGGCAACGGTGCAGGCCACAGCGGTGAGGGATGGCACAGTGGCCGAGCGGTTGGCGTCCGCCGCAGCGGGATAACCTGGAACGAGGTAGACCGTCACAAAGCCGCGACGAAAAGGACCGATGAGCCGGTGTCTGATTCACAGGTAGCCAAGACCGACGTCGTGCTGGTCGGGGCCGGCATCATGAGCGCCACCCTGAGCACCCTGCTGAAGCTGATGGAGCCCGACTGGTCGATCACGCTGATCGAACGGCTCGACGGCGCGGCGGCCGAGAGCAGCGACGCGTGGAACAACGCGGGCACCGGACACTCCGCGCTGTGCGAGCTCAACTACACACCCGAGGGCCCCGGCGGTTCCATCGACATCACCAAAGCCGTCCATGTCAACGAGCAGTTCCAGGTGTCGCGGCAGTTCTGGACCTACGCCGTCGAGAACGGTGTGCTGCCCGACGTGCGCAACTTCATCAATCCCGTGCCGCACGTCAGCTTCGTCAGCGGGGAGAAGAACCGCCAGTACCTGCGGGCCCGTTACGACGCGCTGGTCACGAACCCGCTGTTCGGGTCGATGGAGTACATCGACGACCCCGGCGAGTTCGCCCGTCGGCTGCCCTTCATGGCGGAAAAGCGCGACCTGCGCGAACCGCTCGCGCTGAACTGGTCCCAGGACGGCACCGACGTCGACTTCGGTTCGCTGTCCCGCCAGCTGATCGGCTACTCGGCGCAGCGCGGGATGACCACCCTGTTCGGCCACGAAGTGCGCGACCTCGACAAGCAGTCCGACGGCAGCTGGTCGGTCAAGGTGCTCAACCGTCGCACCGGCGCCAAGCGCAAGATCAACGCCAAGTTCGTCTTCGTCGGCGCAGGCGGCGGTGCGCTGCCGCTGCTGCAGAAGGCGGGCATCAAGGAAGCCAAGGGCTTCGGCGGCTTCCCCGTCGGCGGACAGTGGCTGCGCACCGGCAACCAGGAGCTGACGGCGAAGCACCAGGCCAAGGTGTACGGCATGCCGCCCCTGGGAGCGCCCCCGATGTCGGTGCCGCACTTGGACACCCGCGTCATCAACGGTAAGTCGTGGCTGCTGTTCGGCCCGTTCGCCGGCTGGTCGCCGAAGTTCCTCAAGCAGGGCAAGGTCACCGATCTGCCGTTCTCGGTGAAGCCCAACAACCTCGCGTCGATGCTCGGGGTCGGGCTCACCGAGATGGGCCTGCTCAAGTACCTCATCGGCCAGCTCATGCTCACCGAGTCCGACCGGGTCGATTCCCTGCGTGAATTCGCACCGAGCGCAAAGAATTCCGACTGGGAGCTGGACATCGCGGGCCAACGCGTACAGGTGATCCGCCGCAAGGGCCGCGGTGGGGTGCTGGAATTCGGCACCACCGTGCTTGCTGCACAGGACGGCTCGATGGCCGGTCTGCTCGGCGCCTCGCCCGGCGCGTCGACTGCGGTCCCCGCGATGCTCGACATCATGGAGCGCTGCTTCGCCGACCGCTACCGCAGCTGGCTGCCCAAGCTCAAGGAGATCGTGCCCTCGCTGGGGACCCCGCTGTCCAATGAACCCCGACTGTTCGAAGAGGTGTGGGCGCACGGCACCAAGGTGCTCAAACTCGACCGCCCGGCAAGGGGTCTGCCGAGCGCCGGACCGGACACCGAGCACCTGCGGCCCGGCGCCTCGTCCACGGCCGCGGTGACCGCCTGACGTGGCGCGGCGATGACTGTTGCGCTGCGCCGCAGTTGGGCCAAGGACCTCGACGCGGCGACGCTGTACGAACTGCTCAAGCTGCGGGTCGAGGTGTTCGTCGTCGAACAGGCCTGTCCGTACCCGGAACTCGACGGGCGTGACCTGCTCGCCGAGACACGCCACTTCTGGCTGGAGGGTCCCGACGGCGAGGTGATCTCCACGCTTCGGCTGATGGAGGAACACCCCGGCGCCGTCAAGGGATTCCGCATCGGCCGCGTGTGCACCCGACGCGACGCCCGCGGTCACGGTCACACCGCGCGGCTGATGCAGGCCGCGCTGGCCGATGTCGGCGACCACCCGTGCCGCATCGACGCCCAGACCTACCTCGAAGCGATGTACGCCCGGCACGGATTCGTCAGGGACGGAGACGAATTCGTCGAGGACGGTATTCCGCACGTGCCGATGCTGCGGCCGGGAGCGCCGTGACGGCCGTCTACCCGTTCAGCGCGATCGTCGGACACGACCGGCTGCTGCTCGCCCTGCTGCTGTGTGCGGTGCGGCCCGAGATCGGCGGCGTGCTGATCCGCGGCGAGAAGGGCACCGCGAAATCCACCGCCGTCCGCGGGCTGGCCCAGGTACTGGCGCAGGTCGACGGCGGCGCGCTCGTCGAGCTTCCGATCGGCGCCACCGAGGACCGCGTGGTCGGTTCGCTCGACCTGCAGAAGGTGCTGCGCGACGGCGAACACGCCTTCTCGCCGGGTCTGCTGGCACGGGCGCACGGGGGCGTGCTCTACGTCGACGAGGTCAACCTGCTGCACGACCACCTGGTCGACGTGCTGCTCGACGCGGCGGCAATGGGTCGGGTGCACGTCGAACGCGACGGCATCTCCCACAGCCACGAGGCCCGGTTCGTGCTGATCGGCACGATGAACCCCGAAGAGGGCGAACTGCGCCCGCAGCTTCTCGACCGGTTCGGCCTCACCGTGGACGTGGCGGCGAGCCGCGACGTCGACGTCCGCGTCGAGGTGATCCGGCATCGCATGGCGTTCGAGGCCGATCCGGCCGGCTTCGCCGAGCGCTACGCGAGCAAGGATTCCGAGTTGGCCGCACGGGTCACCCGGGCCCGCGCACTCGTCGATTCGGTGGCGTTGCCCGACAACGAGTTACGACGCATCGCGGCGCTCTGTGCGGCGTTCGACGTCGACGGGATGCGCGCCGACCTGGTGGTGGCGCGGACCGCGGTGGCGCACGCCGCGTGGCGTGGCGCGCGGACCGTCTCCGAGGACGACATCCGGGTGGCCGCCGAACTGGCGTTGCCGCATCGGCGCCGGCGCGATCCGTTCGACGATCCCGGCCTGGACCAGGAGCGGCTGGACGAGGCGATGGCGCAGGCCGGCGAATCCGCGGACGTCCCGGAACCCGGGCCCGAACCGGATCCCGACCCGGACCGACCACCCGGCGGGGGTGCGACGTCTGATTCGTCGGGATCGGCTGTGCCGCAGCGCAAATCCGCGCCCCAGAACCGAAGCAGCGGGTCGCCGTCGCCGGTGTTCAAGACCCGGACGCTCGTCGTGCCCGGCGTGGGGGAGGGTGCGCCCGGCAGGCGCTCCCGTGCCCGTAACCGCACGGGCACCGTCGTGGCGTCGACGACGGACGCCGAGACCGGCCACGGACTCCACGTTTTCGGCACGCTGCTCGCCGCCGCGGAGAACCAGCGGGTGCCCGGCCGTCCGCGTCCCCGAGCGCAGGACATCCGCCGCGCCGTGCGCGAGGGGCATGAGGGCAACCTCGTGGTCTTCGTCGTCGACGCCTCGGGTTCGATGGCCGCGCGCGACCGGATGGCCGCCGTCAGCGGTGCCACGCTGTCGCTGTTGCGCGACGCCTACCAGCGCCGCGACAAGGTCGCCGTCGTCACGTTCCGGCAGCGGCAGGCCACGCTGCTGCTGCCGCCCACGACGTCGGTGTACATCGCCAGCCGGCGGCTTGCCCGCTTCGACACCGGGGGCAAGACCCCGCTCGCCGAGGGCCTGCTCGCCGCCCGGGACGTCGTCGTCCGCGAGAAGGCCCGCGACCGCGCGCGCCGCTGTCTGGTCGTCGTGCTGACCGACGGCCGCGCCACCGGTGGACCGGATCCGCTCGGCCGCACCCGCCAGGCCGCCGCCCGGCTGGTCGCCGAGGGCGCCGCCGCGGTCGTCGTCGACTGTGAGACGTCGCTGGTGCGGCTCGGCCTGGCCGAGGAACTCGCCACCGCGCTGCGCGGGCCCGCCGTGCGCCTGGCCCACCTGCGGGCCGACGATCTCACCCGGCTGGTCACCCAGACCGACCGCACCGCCGCCTAACGGAGGAATCCATGCCGCAGGGCCAACCTCTGACCGTTCCCGACGACGGGCTGACCACCCGCGCCCGCCGCAACGCGCCGCTGCTGGCCGTCCACACCGGGGCGGGGAAGGGCAAGTCGACCGCCGCGTTCGGCATGGCGCTTCGGGCGTGGAACCAGGGCTTCGACATCGCGGTGTTCCAGTTCGTCAAGAGCGCGAAGTGGAAGGTCGGCGAGGAGTCGGTGTTCCGTGAGCTGGGCCGCCTGCACGACGAACACGGCGCCGGCGGCGCGGTCGAATGGCACAAGATGGGCTCGGGCTGGTCGTGGTCGCGCAAGCCGGGCAGCGACGACGACCACGCGGCCGCGGCGGCCGACGGCTGGGCCGAGATCACGCGCCGCCTCGCCGAGGAACGCCACGACTTCTACGTGCTCGACGAGTTCACCTACCCGCTCAAGTGGGGGTGGGTCGACGTCGACGAGGTGATCGGCGTGCTGGCCTCGCGGCCGGGTCGCCAGCATGTCGTCATCACCGGCCGGGACGCGCCGCAGGCACTCATCGACGCCGCCGACCTGGTGACCGAGATGACCAAGGTCAAACACCCGATGGATGTGGGTCGCAAGGGCCAGAAGGGCATCGAATGGTGACATTCGTGCACGTTGACACTCCGCGAGCGTGCGCAGACTGCTGCACACACCGCGGCGTGTCCTGTGCAGACACGCACGCTCGCGGTGGAATAGCACCGTGACGGTTCCGGCCGTCGTGATCGCCGCGCCCGCCTCGGGCAGCGGGAAGACCACCGTGGCAACGGGTTTGATGGGTGCGCTGCGGCGCGCCGGCCACCGCGTCGCGCCGTTCAAGGTCGGTCCCGACTTCATCGACCCCGGCTACCACGCGCTGGCGACCGGCCGCCCCGGCCGCAACCTCGACCCCGTGCTGGTCGGCGACGAGCTGATCGGACCGCTGTACGCGCACGGCACCGCGGGCAGCGACATCGCCGTCGTCGAGGGCGTGATGGGTCTGTTCGACGGCCGTATCGCCGACTCGATGACCGGCCCGGCAACGGGCTCCACCGCGCACGTCGCCGGCCTGCTCGGCGCCCCGGTCGTGCTGGTCGTCGACGCCCGCGGCCAGAGCCACAGCATCGCCGCACTGCTGCACGGGTTCTCGACCTTCGACCCGCACACCCGCATCGCCGGAGTCGTGCTGAACCGGGTGGGCTCCGCCCGCCACGAGGAGGTGCTGCGCCAGGCGTGCGAGCACGCCGGCCTTGCGGTGTTCGGGTCGATCCCGCGCGCCGAGGCGCTCGCCGTCCCGTCCCGCCACCTCGGCCTGATCACCGCCGCCGAACACGGCCGTGCCGCCCGCGACGCGGTGGCCGCGATGACCGACCTCGTCGCCCGCCACGTCGATCTCGACGCGGTCGCTGTGGGTGCGCGCGCCGCCGTCACCGACATGCCGTGGGATCCGGGCATCGCCGCGACCGCGGGCCCCGGTGTGCGGGTCGCGCTCGCGGCGGGCAAAGCGTTCACCTTCGGCTACCCCGAGCACGGGGAAGTGTTGCGGGCCGCCGGTGCGGAGGTCGTCGAATTCGACCCGATGACCGACGGCCTGCCCCCGCAGACCGCGGCGCTGGTGATACCCGGCGGCTTCCCCGAACAGCACACCGCCGACCTGTCCGCGAACACCGTTGTGCGCCAACAGATCGCCCAGCTGGCCGCGGCCGGCGGCCCGATCCACGCGGAGTGCGCGGGGCTGACCTACCTCGTCGACGACCTCGACGGCCGCCCCATGTGCGGGGTGCTGACGGGTTCGGCGCGGTTCACCGAGCGCCTCACGCTGGGGTACCGGCAGGCGATCGCGGCCACCGACTCACCGCTGCACCACACCGGCGAGCGGGTCACCGGCCACGAGTTCCACCGCACCGCGGTCACATTGGCCGCGCCCTACGAACCGGCCTGGCATTTCGCCGCGGGGCCCACGGGCCCCGTCACCGACGGCGCCGTCCACCGCGGCGTCCACGCCGGCTACCTCCACACCCACCCCGCCGCCCACCCGCACGCGATCGCCCGCTTCGTGGCGTCGGCCGCACGCTCTAAGCTCGCCGGGTGACCGATAACGCGTACCTCGTCGGCCTACGCCTCACCGGCAGGAAGGTCGTCATCGTCGGTGGGGGAACGGTCGCCCAGCGCCGGCTGCCGCTGTTGATCGCCAACGGCGCCGACGTGCACGTCATCGCCCGCGCCGCCACGCCCGCCGTCGAAGCTATGGCGGGAATCACACTGACACTGCGCGACTTCCGCGTCGGCGACCTCGACGGCGCCTGGTACGTCATCGCCGCCACCGACGACCCCGACGTCAACGCGGCCGTCGTCGCCGAGGCTGAACGTCGCCACATCTTCTGCGTTCGCGCCGACGTCGCTCGGGAGGGCACCGCCGTCACCCCGGCATCGTTCGACTACGAGGGCCTGTCGGTCGGCGTCCTCGCTGGCGGCGAGCACCGGCGCTCGGCGGCTATCCGCTCGGCCATCCACGAGGCGCTCGCCAGCGGGCTGATCTCCGGCGACGACCCCGACACCGTCACCACCGGCGTCGCGCTGGTCGGCGGGGGACCCGGCGATCCCGAACTCATCACCGTGCGGGGGCGGCGCCTGCTCGCCCAGGCCGACGTCGTGGTCGCCGACCGGCTGGCGCCACAGGAACTCCTCGCCGAGCTTCCGCCGCACGTCGAGGTCATCGACGCCGCGAAGATCCCCTACGGCCGGGCGATGGCGCAGGACGCCATCAACCAGGTGCTCATCGACCGCGCCTCGGCGGGAAAGTTCGTGGTGCGGCTCAAGGGCGGCGACCCGTTCGTCTTCGCGCGCGGCTACGAAGAGGTGATCGCGTGCGCCGAAGCCGGGATCCCGGTGACCGTCGTGCCCGGTGTGACCAGCGCAATAGGCGTTCCGGCACTGGCCGGTGTGCCCGTCACACACCGCCACGTCACGCATGAATTCGTGGTGGTCAGCGGGCATGTTGCGCCGGACCACCCCGAATCGTTAGTCAATTGGGATGCGTTGGCGGCGCTCACTGGGACGATTGTTTTGCTGATGGCCGTCGAACGCATCGAATTGTTCACCAAGGTGCTGCTCGACGGCGGACGACCTGCGGAAACACCGGTTCTGGTGGTTCAGCACGGCACCACCAGCGCACAGCGGACTTTGCGGGCTACTCTGGCGGATGCGCCGGAACGGATGAGCGCAGAAGGTATTCGACCCCCCGCGATCATCGTGATCGGGGCAGTCGCCGCTTTCGGCGGATAAAGGATTCCTAAGATTACTGTAAGGTAACCCGTTATGACGGCTCTCAATGACGCGGAGCGCGCAGCCATGATCCGCGACGCGGAAGGCCAGCCGAAGCGGGTACAGCCGACGAGTGTGGAGCAAACACCTGTGACACGCACCAACAAGGCCACCAACAAGGCGCCGACCTGGTTGCCGTCGCGGCGGTTCTTCGCCGCCGTGATCGCCATCGCCGGTATGCAGCTGCTCGCCACCATGGACAGCACCATCGCGATCGTGGCGCTGCCGCGCATCCAGGACGAGCTGATGCTCTCCGATGCGGGCCGCAGCTGGGTCATCACCGCCTACGTCCTCACCTTCGGCGGTCTGATGCTGCTCGGCGGTCGCCTCGGCGACACCATCGGACGCAAACGCGCGTTCATCGCCGGCGTCGCGCTGTTCACCATCGCCTCGATCCTCTGCGGTATCGCCTGGAACGAGGCGACGCTGGTGATCGCCCGGCTGCTGCAGGGCATCGGCGCCGCGATCGCCTCACCCACCGGGCTCGCGCTGGTCGCCACCACCTTCCCGAAGGGCCCGGCGCGCAACGCCGCCACCGCCGTGTTCGGCGCCATGACCGCCGTCGGCTCCGTGATGGGCCTGGTCGTCGGCGGCGCCCTGACCGAGGTGTCGTGGCGCTGGGCGTTCCTGGTCAACGTGCCGATCGGGCTGGTGATGATCTACCTCGCCCGCACCACGCTGCGGGAGACGAGCAAGGAGCGGATGAAGCTCGACGCCACCGGCGCGATCCTGGCGACGCTGGGCTGCACCGCCGCGGTGTTCGGCTTCTCGATGGGCCCGGAGAAGGGCTGGCTGTCGCCGATCACGATCGGATCGGTCTGTGCCGCGCTGGTGTTCCTGCTGATGTTCATCATCGTCGAGCGCTCCGCCGAGAACCCCGTCGTGCCGTTCGACCTGTTCAAGGACCGCAACCGGTTGGCCACCTTCGCCGCGATCTTCCTCGCCGGCGGTGTGCTGTTCACGCTGACCGTGCTGATCGGGCTGTACGTCCAGGACATCCTCGGCTACAGCGCTCTGCGCGCCGGCGTCGGCTTCATCCCGTTCGTCATCGCCATGGGCATCGGCCTGGCGCTGTCATCGCAGCTGGTGTCCATGCTGCCGCCGCGCGTGCTGGTCATCGCCGGTGGCGTGCTCGTGCTCGGCGCGATGATCTACGGGTCCACGCTCAACCGCGGCATCCCGTACTTCCCGAACCTGGTCGTCCCGATCACCGTCGGCGGCATCGGCATCGGCATGATCGTCGTCCCGCTCACCCTGTCGGCGATCGCCGGCGTCGGGTTCGACCGGATCGGTCCGGTCTCGGCGATCGCGTTGATGCTGCAGAACCTCGGCGGGCCGGTCGTGCTGGCCATCGTCCAGGCCGTGATCACCTCCCGCACGCTGTACCTGGGCGGCACCACCGGGCCGGTCAAGAACATGGACGGCACCCAGCTGGCCGCCCTCGACGCCGGCTACACCTACGGGCTGCTGTGGGTGGCCGCGGTGGCGGTGCTCGTCGGCGGTGCGGCCCTGCTGATCGGTTACACCTCCGAACAAGTCGCCCACGCCCAAGAGGTCAAGGACGCGCTGGACGCCGGCGAACTGTGATCTAGCCCGGAGGGGTACACCGCGCGGATGCCGGCGGGATCTGCGGCCGGGCGCGGCGGCTAAGCTGGCCCGCTGTGATCACCCGCATGTCCGAGCTGTTCCTGCGTACTCTCCGTGACGATCCCGCCGACGCGGAGGTGCCCAGCCACAAGCTGCTCATCCGGGCCGGTTACGTCCGCCCGGTCGGACCCGGGCTCTACACCTGGCTGCCGCTGGGGCTGCGCGTGTTCCGCAAGATCGAGCAGATCGTCCGCGACGAGATGACCGCGATCGGCGGGCAGGAGATCCTGTTCCCCGCACTGCTGCCGCGCGCCCCGTACGAGACCACCAACCGGTGGACGGAGTACGGCGACACCCTGTTCCGGCTCAAGGACCGCCGCGACAACGACTATCTGCTGGGGCCGACCCACGAGGAGCTGTTCACCCTGACGGTCAAGGGGGAGTACAGCTCCTACAAGGACTTCCCGCTGATCCTGTTCCAGATCCAGACCAAGTACCGCGACGAGGCCCGCCCGCGCGCAGGCATCCTGCGCGGCCGCGAGTTCGTGATGAAGGACTCGTATTCGTTCGACGTCGACGACGACGGCCTCAAGACCGCCTACCACCTGCACCGCGAGGCATACCAGCGGATCTTCGCCCGGCTCGGCGTGCGCTACGTCATCGTCTCGGCGGTGTCCGGGGCCATGGGCGGCAGCGCCTCCGAGGAGTTCCTCGCCGAGAGCGAGGTCGGCGAGGACACGTTCGTGCGCTGCCTGGAGTCCGGCTACGCCGCCAACGTCGAAGCCGTCCTCACCCGGGTGCCCGACGCGCTGCCGATCGAGGGACAGCCCGAGGCGGTCGTCCACGACACCCCGGACGCCCCGACGATCGCGACGCTGGTCGACTGGGCCAACAGCGCGGACCTGCCGAGCTTCGCCGGACGCCGGGTGACCGCCGCCGACACGCTCAAGAACGTCCTGCTCAAGGTCCGCGAGCCGGGCGGCGAGTGGGAACTGCTGGCCGTCGGCGTGCCCGGTGACCGCGAGGTCGACGAGAAACGCCTCGGCGCGGCCCTGGAACCGGCGGAGTACGCACTGCTCGACGACGCCGACTTCGCCAGGCACCCGTTCCTGGTCAAGGGCTACGTCGGCCCGACAGCCCTGCGGGACAACGGTGTCCGCTATCTCGTCGACCCGCGGATCGTGGACGGCACGGCGTGGATCACCGGTGCCGACGCGCCGAACAAGCATGTCGTCGGGCTCGTCGCGGGCCGGGACTTCCACGCCGACGGCACCATCGAGGCCGCCGAGGTACGCGACGGCGACCCGTCACCGGACGGTGCAGGCCCGCTGGTCAGCGCCCGCGGCATCGAGATCGGCCACATCTTCCAACTCGGCCGCAAATACACCGAGGCGTTCAACGCCGACGTCCTCGGTGAGGACGGCAAACCGGTGCGGCTGACCATGGGCTCCTACGGCATCGGGGTGTCGCGGCTGGTGGCCGTGATCGCCGAACAGCAGCACGACGAACTGGGCCTGCGATGGCCGGCCGCGGTGTCGCCCTTCGACGTGCACGTCGTGATCGCCAACAAGGACGACGGCGCCCGCACCGGCGCGACCGAACTGGCCGGCGAACTGGACCGGCTCGGGCTCGAGGTGGTGCTCGACGACCGCAAATCCTCGCCGGGCGTGAAGTTCAAGGACGCCGAACTGCTCGGCGTGCCGTGGATCGTCGTGGTCGGCCGCGGCTGGGCCGACGGCGTGGTCGAACTGCGCGACCGGTTCACCGGCGACAAGCGGGAGATCGCCGTGGACGGTGCCGCGACGGAAATCCTCGCCGCGGTGCGGTAGCGCCACATGTTTCCGGTGCGGTAGCGCCACATGTTTCCGGTGCGGTAGCGCTACTCGTTGCCGCCGGGGAAGGCGACCGTCACCGGGTCGGTGCCCACGATCTGCGTCCAGCGCGCGGCCGCCACCGCCGACTGCGTCAGCGCGGTGAGCCCGAAGGTGCGGTACTCGGTGGCGGTCGCCTGTTCGACGACGGCCCGCCACGCCGCGGCGCCATCCGCCTCCATGCGGACCGCGAGCTTCGCGGCCTGCTGTGGGTTCTCGACCGGCATCGGCACCCGGTAGCCGGCCGCGGGCAGCGGCGGCGCCACCTGTCGCTGCTCCAGCAGGGCGATCGCGGCCTCCCGGCGCTCGCGGTGTTCGGCGATCGACGCCGAGACCAGCCAGTTGACCTCCGCTGTCGAATGGGCGGACACCAGCCCGTAGCCGTAGATCGTGGCGTGCTCGGTGGCGACCGCGTCGTAGAGCGCCCCGTCGGCGCTGTCGGACGGGCGGGACGGGGTCGGTTCGGCAGAGGTCACGGTGTGTCCTTGGGCGGGGGCGCCAGTGCGACGTCGGCCGCCGCGGTGCAGGCCGCGGCGATCGAGCCCAGCAGGCCGGCGCGATAGCCCGACATCGTGGCTGCGAGTTCGGTCGCGCTCTCGGCGGACTGGCGCAGCGCGGCGGCGACGTCCCGGGCGGTCGGCGGTTTGACCGGAGCCGCCGTGCTCGTCGACGGCGTGGTGGTCGGGGCTTCGGTGCCGACGAGCCGGGTGAGCTCGTCGCTGAGCGCCTGTGCGTGCGCCGTCCGTTCGGCGGCCACCGCGGTCAGGGTCTGGGCCAGCGGGGGGCGGGCCGTCGCGGAGGCGTCGGTGGCCAGCCGGCTGTCGGTGCGGGCCCGGTCGATCTGGGCGGTCAACTCGTCGGCCTCGGGCGGCGGTGGCGGCGAACCGCACGCGGCGGCCGAGACACCGAGCGCCGCCAGGGCGGCCGCGCCGGCCAGCAGGCGCCGCCTGCTGAGGTGCCCGGCGTCGGGAGCGGTGTCGGTGTCGGTGGCGCTCGGCACGAGCAACATCCTGCCATTGCCCGCGGGCCGGTCCGTAGCGCGACGAGCCGGGTTTGCGTTCGGTTCCTGCCCTGGCGGGCCTGGCGTATCGTGGATAGTCGATTCCGGCGGTGTCTCCGCCGGCAGCGCGTCAGGACAACTCAAGATGAGGAGCTCGCCGTGGCACCGGAGCCAAACTTGCGGCCGGCGGGATTGCCGTCGCAGGAGCAGGTGATGGAGCTGCTCGACGGCGAGTTCGCGAGCGCCGGCTATGAGATCGAGAGCGTCGTCATCGACGGCGGCGCACGCCCCCCGCGTATCACCGTGGTCGTCGACGGCGACCGCCCGCTCGACCTCGACACCATCGCGAGCCTGTCGCGCTCGGCCTCCGAGCAACTCGACCGCGTGGACGAGTCGGTGGATGCCGCGACCTACGTGCTGGAGGTCACCTCGCCGGGGGTGGACCGGCCGTTGACCACCGAGAAGCACTTCCGCCGGGCGCGCGGACGCAAGGTGGAGCTGACCCTGTCCGACGGGTCGCAGCTCACCGGCCGGGTGGGTGCGCTGACCGAGGACGGGAAAGCGGTGTCGCTGGTGGTGCGCGAAGGTGCGCGCGCCAACTTCTCGGTGCGCGAGCTGCCGCTGGAAGGAATCGTCAAAGCCGTTGTCCAGGTGGAGTTCTCGCCACCGAGCCAGCGTGAGCTGGAACTGGCCGGCCAACCGGGAGAGGAGGCCGGAGCATGAACATCGACATGGCGGCCCTGCACGCCATCGAGGCGGACAAGGGCATTTCGGTGGACGTCGTCGTCGACACCATCAAGTCGGCGTTGCTGACCGCCTACCGCCACACCGAAGGGCACCAGTCCGACGCGCGGATCGACATCGACCGCAAGAGCGGTGCGGTGAAGGTCATGGCTCGCGAGACCGATGCCGACGGCAACCTCATCCAGGAGTGGGACGACACCCCCGAGGGTTTCGGCCGGATCGCCGCGACCACGGCGCGTCAGGTCATCCTTCAGCGCCTGCGCGACGCCGAGAACGAGAAGAACTACGGCGAGTTCTCCGCCCGTGAGGGCGACATCGTGGCCGGGGTCATCCAGCGCGACGCCCGTGCCAACGCCCGCGGACTGGTCGTGGTGCGGATGGGCAGCGAGACCAAGGGCAACGAAGGCGTCATTCCGTCCGCCGAACAGGTGCCCGGTGAACGCTACGAACACGGCGACCGGCTGCGCTGCTACGTCGTCGGGGTGACCCGCGGAGCGCGCGAACCGTTGATCACGCTGTCGCGCACCCACCCGAACCTGGTGCGCAAGCTGTTCAGCCTGGAGGTCCCGGAGATCAACGACGGTTCGGTGGACATCGTCGCGGTGGCGCGCGAGGCCGGCCACCGGTCGAAGATCGCGGTGGCCTCCCGGGTGCCCGGTCTGAACGCCAAGGGCGCCTGCATCGGTCCGATGGGGCAGCGGGTGCGCAACGTGATGAGCGAACTGTCCGGCGAGAAGATCGACATCATCGACTGGGACGAGGACCCGGCGCGGTTCGTCGCCAACGCGCTCTCTCCGGCGAAGGTCGTCTCGGTCAGCGTGATCGACGAGCAGACCCGCGCCGCGCGTGTGGTGGTGCCCGACTTCCAGTTGTCGCTGGCCATCGGCAAGGAGGGGCAGAACGCCAGGCTGGCCGCGCGGCTGACGGGCTGGCGGATCGACATCCGCAGCGATGCCGCCCCCGCCGATCAGCCCAAGGCCGACTCCGACGCGCCGCATCCCGCGGTACGTGATCGGTAGTGCCCGTCCCATCCCTACGGCCGTTTCGGTTCGCGGGGGCGTTGGCGGTAGACTCGACGTGAGCCAGCACGAGATTTCGGTATCGCGGCATCGAAGCACCACAGACAACCCCCCGGGGCCGGTGCGGACGTGTGTGGGATGCCGGAAGCGAGAGCTGGCCGCCGAACTGCTTCGAGTGGCCGCTGTGGTCGACGGGAACGGTAAATGCGCCGCGACTGTCGATACAACGGGTAATCTGCCCGGGCGGGGTGCCTGGCTGCATCCCGACCAGCAGTGTCTACACGCGGCAATCCGGCGGCGAGCGTTCGTCCGAGCGCTGCGAATCACCGGTTCACCGGACTTATCCGCGGTGATCGAGCACGTCGAGAACCTCTCGGCGAGTTCGCCTCACCCGGCAAGAGAGAACAGGTAGCGAAGAACATGAGCACACCGTGAAGTCCCGATGACCATGCGTCATAGCTAACCCGAGGCGCGGCGCCTACCACCGCTGTCGCCTCTAGAGATGGAGATGTAGTGGCAGGTAAGGCTCGCGTACACGAGTTGGCGAAGGAACTCGGTGTCACCAGCAAAGAACTCCTCGCAACGCTCAAAGAGCAGGGTGAGTTCGTCAAATCCGCTTCTTCGACCGTGGAAGCACCCGTTGCGCGCCGGTTGCGCGAGAAGTTCGGCAGCAAATCCGCGCCGGCCAAGAGCGCAGGCAACGGTGCTCCGTCCGCACCCGCGCCCACCCCCGCGACGCCCGCCGCCGCGGCTGCCGCTGCCGCCGCTCCGGCCCCGTCGCCGACACCGGCGGCACCCAGCCCGGCCAAGCCCGCGGCCCCCAAGCCCGCGGCGCCCGCGCCCGCGCCGCAACCGGCCGCACCGGCCCAGCCTGCGGCGTCCGTACCGGCACCCGCCCCGGCCCAGCCCGCGGCCTCGGCACCGGCACCGGCTCCCTCGCGTCCGGGGCCCACCCCCGGCCCGCGTCCCGGCCCTCCGGCGCCCAAGCCCGCTCCGCGGACCCCGCGGGTCGGCAACAACCCGTTCTCCACGCAGCAGCCGGTCGAGCGACCGATCCCGCGGCCGCAGCCGCGTCCCGGCGCACCCCGGCCCGGCACGCCGCGTCCCGGCATGTCGCCGAACAACATGCCGCCGCGTCCCGCCGGCCCCCGTCCGGGTGCCCCCGCGGGTCGTCCCGGCGGTCCGCGCCCCGGCCCCGGTGGCCGTGGTCCGGCCGGTGGCGGTCGCCCGGGTGGCGGCGCCGGCGGCGGTGGCGGCAACTACCGCGGTGGTGGCGCCGGTGGCGGTGCCGGAGGCGGCGCGGCGGCCGGAGGCTTCCGCGGTCGTCCCGGTGGCGGTGGACGGCCCGGACAGCGCGGTGGCGCTGCGGGTGCGTTCGGCCGTCCCGGCGGCGCCCCGAAGCGGGGTCGCAAGTCGAAGCGGGCGAAACGCGCAGAATACGAGAACATGCAGGCGCCGGTCGTCGGTGGCGTGCGGTTGCCGCACGGCAACGGCGAGACCATCCGGCTGGCCCGCGGCGCGTCGCTGTCGGACTTCGCCGAGAAGATCAACGCCAACCCGGCCTCGCTGGTCCAGGCGCTGTTCAACCTCGGCGAGATGGTCACCGCGACGCAGTCGGTGAACGACGAGACCCTCGAGCTGCTCGGCAGCGAGATGAACTACGTCGTGCAGGTCGTGTCCCCCGAGGACGAGGACCGCGAGCTGCTGGAGTCGTTCGACCTCACCTACGGCGAGGACGAGGGCGGCGAGGAGGACCTCGAGATCCGTCCGCCGGTCGTCACCGTCATGGGCCACGTCGACCACGGCAAGACCCGACTGCTCGACACGATCCGGCAGGCCAACGTCCGCGAGGGCGAGGCCGGCGGCATCACCCAGCACATCGGTGCCTACCAGGTGGCCGTCGACCACGACGGCAACGAACGGCTCATCACCTTCATCGACACCCCGGGTCACGAGGCGTTCACCGCCATGCGTGCCCGCGGTGCGAAGGCCACCGACATCGCGATCCTCGTGGTCGCCGCCGACGACGGCGTCATGCCGCAGACGGTGGAGGCCATCAACCACGCGCAGGCCGCTGACGTGCCGATCGTGGTGGCGGTCAACAAGATCGACAAGGAGGGTGCCGACCCGGCCAAGATCCGCGGTCAGCTCACCGAGTACGGCCTGGTGGCGGAGGACTTCGGTGGCGACACCATGTTCGTCGACATCTCGGCCAAGCAGGGCACCAACATCGACGCGCTGCTCGAGGCGGTCCTGCTGACCGCCGACGCCGCTCTGGACCTGCGGGCGAACCCCGACATGGAGGCCCAGGGTGTGGCGATCGAGGCGCACCTCGACCGTGGCCGCGGCCCGGTGGCGACCGTGCTCATCCAGCGCGGCACGCTGCGGGTCGGCGACTCGATCGTCGCGGGCGACGCCTACGGGCGTGTGCGCCGCATGGTCGACGAGCACGGCGACGACGTCGAGGCGGCCACGCCGTCGCGGCCGGTGCAGGTCATCGGCTTCACGTCGGTGCCCGGTGCCGGTGACAACCTGCTGGTCGTCGACGAGGACCGCATCGCCCGGCAGATCGCCGACCGGCGCAGCGCGCGCAAGCGCAACGCACTGGCCGCCCGCAGCCGCAAGCGCATCAGCCTCGAGGACCTGGATTCGGCGCTGAAGGAAACCAGCCAGCTGAACCTGATCCTCAAGGGCGACAACTCCGGCACCGTCGAGGCGCTGGAGGAGGCCCTGATGGGCATCCAGGTGGACGACGAGGTGGAACTGCGCGTCATCGACCGCGGCGTCGGTGGTGTCACCGAGACCAACGTCAACCTGGCGTCGGCGTCGGACGCGATCATCATCGGGTTCAACGTCCGCGCCGAGGGCAAGGCCACCGAACTGGCCAACCGCGAAGGCGTGGAGATCCGGTACTACTCGGTGATCTACCAGGCGATCGACGAGATCGAGAGCGCGCTCAAGGGCATGCTCAAGCCGATCTACGAAGAGCGGGAGCTCGGCCGCGCCGAGATCCGCGCGATCTTCCGGTCGTCGAAGGTCGGCAACATCGCCGGCTGCCTCGTCCAGTCCGGCATCATGCGGCGCAACGCCAAGGCCCGGCTGCTGCGCGACAACGTGGTGGTGGCCGAGAACCTCACCGTGTCGTCGCTCAAGCGGGAGAAGGACGACGCCACCGAGGTCCGCGAAGGTTACGAGTGCGGTTTGACGCTGACGTACTCGGATATCAAAGAGGGCGACATCATCGAGACGTACGAACTCGTGGAGAAGGCGAGGACCTAGCGGATGGCTGACCCAGCACGAGCGAAGCGGTTGGCCAAGCGCATCTCCACCATCGTCGCCTCGGCGATCGAGTACGAGATCAAGGATCCGCGGCTGGCCGGTGTGACCATCACCGACGCCAAGGTCACCAACGATCTGCACGACGCGACGCTGTATTACACGGTGCTCGGCCGCAGCCTCGACGAGGAGCCCGATTACGTCGGGGCGGCGGCCGCGCTGGACAAGGCCAAGGGTGTGTTGCGCACCAAGGTGGGCGCCGGGACCGGGGTGCGGTTCACCCCGACCCTGGCGTTCGTCCGCGACACCGTCCCCGACACCGCGCACCGGATGGAGGAGCTGCTGGCCCGCGCGCGCGCCGCAGATGAGGATTTGGCGAGAGTACGTCAGGGCGCCAAGCACGCAGGCGATGCGGACCCGTACCGTGTGAGTGGGGCGGAGGAGGAATCCGGGGGGTCTGGAGAAGTTCAGACCGAGTTCGACGCTGAGGACACCGGTGACCGCAATAGACAAGACGACTGAGGTACCTGCCGGCGCGCGTGTAGACGCTTACCGGGCGGCCGACATGCTGGCCGCGGCTGCGACGGTCAGCGTCATCTGTCATGTCTATCCGGACGCCGACACCATCGGCGCCGGGCTGGCGCTGGCGCTGGTCCTCGACCATGCCGGTAAGGGTGTCGAGGTCAGTTTCGCGGCGCCGGCGGACCTGCCGGAGTCACTGCAGTCGCTGCCCGGCGGCCACCTGCTGGTGACGCCGGAGGCGATGCGCGACGACGCCGACCTGGTTGTCACCGTGGACATTCCGAGCCTCAACCGGCTCGGCGCGTTGCGTGAGCTGGCCACGGCCGGGCGGCGGGTGCTGGTGATCGACCACCATGCGTCCAACGAGTTGTTCGGCACCGCCAACTACGTCGACCCGTCCGCCGACTCCACCACGATGCTCATCGCCGAACTGCTCGACGCGTGGAACAAGCCGATCGACCAAGGCGTCGCCCACTGCCTGTACGCCGGACTGACCACCGACACCGGATCGTTCCGCTGGGCCAGCGCCCGCGCCCACCGGCTGGCCGCCCGGCTGGTCGACCTCGGCGTGGACAACGCGCAGATCAGCCGGACGCTGCTCGACACCCACCCGTTCGCGTGGCTGCCGATGCTGTCGCGTGTGCTGGCCTCGGCCCGGCTCATCGCCGACGCCGTGGACGGTCGCGGCCTGGTGTACGCGGTGGTGGCCCACGAGGAACTGGCCGACGCGCGCCCCGAAGAGGTCGAGAGCATCGTCGACATCGTGCGCACCACGCAGCAGGCCGAGGTCGCGGCGGTGTTCAAGGAACTCCAACCGCAGCAGTGGTCGGTGTCGATGCGCGCCAAGTCGATCGACTTGACGTCGGTGGCCGGTGCGTTCGGCGGCGGTGGGCACCGCCTCGCGGCGGGGTACTCCGCCAGCGGACCGGCCGAGGACGTGGTGGCGGCCCTGCGCGCGGCCCTTGGCTGAGCGCGACGGCGCTGCGCCCGTCGAACCGGCGACCGGCCGGCGCATCGCGGCGCTCGCCTTCCCGGCGCTCGGCGTGCTCGCCGCCGAACCCGTTTACCTGCTGTTCGACCTTGCCGTCGTGGGCCGGCTCGGGGCGCTCAGCCTCGCCGGTCTGGCTATCGGCGCGCTGGTCATGGGTGTGCTCAGCGCGCAGCTGACCTTCCTGTCCTACGGCACGACGGCGCGGGCGGCCCGCTTCTACGGCGCAGGCGACCGCACCGCCGCCGTGGCCGAGGGCGTACAGGCCACGTGGCTGGCGCTGGGCATCGGCACGACGATCGTCGCCGCGGTCCAGGTGTGCGCGGTGCCGCTGGTCTCGGCGCTGGCAGGATCCGCCGAGATCGCCGACGCCGCGCTGCCGTGGGTGCGCATCGCCAGCCTGGCCGTACCGGCGATCCTGATCGCCGCGGCGGGCAACGGGTGGATGCGCGGCGTGCAGGACACGGTGCGGCCGCTGCGCTACGTGGTCTTCGGATTCGCGGTGTCGGCGGTGCTGTGCCCGCTGCTGGTCTACGGACTGCTCGGGGCACCGCGACTGGGTCTGGCCGGGTCGGCGGTGGCCAACCTCGTCGGGCAGTGGCTGGCCGCCGTGCTGTTCTGCCGGGCGCTGATCGTGGAACGCGTACCGCTGCGCCTACAGCCGTCGGTGCTGCGCGCCCAGGTGGTGATGGGGCGCGACCTGGTGCTGCGCACGGTGGCGTTCCAGGCCTGCTTCGTCTCGGCCGGTGCGGTGGCCGCACGCTTCGGCGCGGCCGCCGTCGCCGCCCACCAGGTCGTGCTGCAGCTGTGGAGTTTCCTTGCCCTCGTGCTGGATTCGCTGGCGATCGCGGCGCAGTCGCTGGTCGGGGCGGCGCTGGGAGCCGGACACCTGCCGCACGCGAAGTCGGTGGCGTGGCGGGTGACGGTCTTCTCGACGGTGGCCGCCGCGCTGTTGGCACTGGTGTTCGCCCTCGGGGCCTCGGTGCTGCCCGGCGTGTTCACCGACGACCGTTCGGTGCTCGACGAGATCGGGGTGCCGTGGTGGTTCCTGGTCGCACAGTTACCGGTCGCCGGGGTGGTGTTCGCGCTCGACGGCGTCCTGCTGGGCGCCGGAGACGCGACGTTCATGCGCAACGCGACGCTGATCAGCGCGCTGGTCGGCTTCCTGCCGCTGATTTGGCTGGCGCTCGCGTTCGGCTGGGGGCTCGTCGGGATCTGGGCGGGGCTGACCACGTTCATGGTGCTGCGTCTGGTGTTCGTCGGCTGGCGGGCGCTGTCGGGGCGGTGGCTGGTCCCGGGCACGTCACGGGGCTGACGGCCGGACGGCGCGCACGGTCCAGGCGGCACGGCGCCGGCGCACGTGTGCGGTCACGCGCACATCGGTCAAGCCGGCGGAACTGCACAGTGCGGCAAACGTTTCCGCCTGCTGCGCAGTCCAGCCGTGGCTGGCGAGTCCGGTGGCGCCGGGCTGGACCTGACGCTCCAGGACGAGCAGCTGCCCGCCGGCGGCCAGCACGCGGTGGATCTCGGTCAGCGCCGTGCCGACATCGGGCCAGTGGTGCACCGTGGCCAGCGCCCAGACGACCGTCGCGGACCCGTCGGGCACGGGCAGCGCCTCGGCGCCGGCGCGCACCCACGTCACCGCGGTGCGGCGGCGGGTCACCGCCCGCGCCACCCGCAACATGGCGTCCGACGGGTCGATACCGGTGACCCGGGCGCCGCGGCGGGCCGCGACCCGGGCGGCGGTCCCGGGCCCACACCCGACGTCGACGACACGGTCGTTCGCCGACACCGCGGCGAGGTCGGCGGCGAGGCGGGCGTTGCCGCGTCCGGTGAGCAGGAACAGGACGGCGGACAGCACGCCGGTGGGCCCGGCGAAGCCCCGCTGGCCGGCATGGTGGTTGACCACGGTGGCGGGTTCGGTCATGAAACGACCTTGCCGGTTCAAGTCCGGTTGAAGTCAAATGGCCGCATGGAGGCGATTCCGATCGGCGAGGCGGCCGCCCGGCTGGGAATGACGACGTCGGCGTTGCGCTACTACGACGAGCGCGGTCTGGTGCACCCCCAGGGCCGGCGGTCGGGGCGGCGGATGTACGGGCCCGACGAGCTGCGCAGGCTGGCGTTGCTCAAGATCGTGCACGGGCTGGATCTGCCGCTCGACACCGCCGTGGCGGTGCTCGACGCGCCGAGTGAACAGTGGCGGCAGACGGTCCGCGAGCAGATCGCCGAGCTGGACCGGGTGATCGCCAGGGCCCGGGGTGCCCAGCGGTTCCTCACCACTGCGCTGGAGTGTCCGACCGACCACCCCGCCCGAGAGTGCCCGACGATGACCGGCGCGCTGGACCGTCTCGTCGACGGCATGAGCGTCGAGGAGCTCGCCGCCGAACACGGCCCCTGACCGCCGCGCACGCTCGCGGGGATCAGTCGGCTGCGGTGGAACTGCCCAGCAGGTCGCGCACCCGATTGGCGACGCGGATGAACTCCGGGCGCTCCATGGTCTCGGCGTAGTTCCGCTCGGCGGGCAGGTCGACGTCGAGCGTCTCGACGATGCGGCCGGGGCGCGGGCTCATCACCACCACCCGGTTGGCGAGGTACACGGCCTCGGCGACGGAGTGCGTCACCAGCACCACCGTCGTGCCGGTCTCGCGCCAGATGCGGTGCAGTTCGACGTTCATCTTCTCGCGGGTCAACGCGTCCAGCGCGCCGAACGGTTCGTCCATGAGCAGCACGCCCGGTTCGTGCAGCAGCGCCCGGCACAGCGAAACACGTTGCTGCATACCGCCGGACAGCTCGTGCGGCAGCGCGTTCTCGAACCCGGTGAGTCCGGTCATCTCGATGAGGTGGTCGCAGCGCCGTGCGGCGGCCTGGCGGGACATGCCACGCATCTCGGCCTGCAGCAGGATGTTGCGGCGCACCGAACGCCACTCGAGCAACGCGGCACGCTGGAACACGTAGCCGATCTCGCGCTGCGGTCCGCGGACGGACTTGCCGCGCAGCCGCACCTCGCCCGAAGTCGAGTCGGTCAGTCCGGCGACCACCTTCAGCAGCGTGGACTTGCCGCAACCCGACGGGCCTGCGATCGAGACGAACTCGCCGTCGGCCACGCGCAGGTGGATGTCGTCGAGTGCGGTCACGGTCCCGCGTTTGGACGAGAACGTCACGGTGAGGTTCTCGATCGTGATGGCGTCTTCGGTCACGGTGGTCCTGGGTGCGGTCATCGTCGCGGTCGACATCGTCGGCATCTCCTACTGCCCGGCCTGGGGCGCGAATGACGAATCCCAGTATTCCGCCGGGTCTTTCGCGGTCTCGAGCAATCCGGCATCGGTGAGGGTCGCGATGGTGGTGGTCCAGTCTTCCTTCGCGTTGCTGCCCGGCGCCTGACCGGCGGTGGCCGCGGTGCTCAGCAGCGGGATGGTCTGCTGCCACTGCTGCAGCAGCACCTCGCGCGGCGGCATCTGCGGATCCTTGCCCGCCATCGCGTCGACCGCGGCCTCCGGGTTCTCGGTGGCGGCGGCGAACGCCTCACTGGTGGCGTCGACCATGTTCTGCACCAGCTCGGGATTGTCGGAGATCGTCGACTCGTTGGCGATCAGCCCGTTGCTGTAGAAGTTCAGCCCGGCATCGGAGTACTTGAGGTAGCGCACCTCTCGGCCGCTCTTGTTGGCGATCGTGGGCCCCTGGTCGTGGGCGAAGCCGATCAGCCCGTCGACGCGGCCCGACATCATCGCGGCCATCTTGCCCGCTGCGTCGAGGCTCTGCTGGGTCACCTGATCCTGTGCGACGCCGACCTTGTCGAGGTAGATCGGGAAGGTGGTGGTGGGTGCGTCACCGGCGGACACGGCGATGGTGCGGCCGGCGAGATCCTGGGGAGTGTTGATCCCGGAGTCGGCGAACACCTGCACGGCCGACGGGGTGGTCTGCAGGAACACGCCGGTGCTGCGGACCTCCACGCCCTTGTCGATGTTGCTCAGTACCGCCGGGGTGTCCGCCCAGCCGAAGTCGACCTGCTTCGATCCGACGGCCTGCACGGTCTTGGTGGAGCCCTGGCCGGCGTCGATCTGCAGGTCGATGCCGTGCTTGTCGAAGATCCCCTCCTGCACGCCGTAGTAGAACGGTGCGTGCTCGCCGTACGGATACCAGTTGAGCATCAGGGTGGCGGAGTCGGCCGCACCGTCCGCGGCGGGCGTGTTCTCGCTGCCCCCGCCACCGCCGCAGGCGGCGAGGGTCAGGGCGGCGGTGGTGGCGGCGGCCGCGACGGTGGCGCGGCGGCGGAAAGATGTCATGGTCTATCTCCTCATCGAAAATTCGCGGGTTGAGTGACGGTCAGACGGCGGTGCTGGCGGAGTTGACGACGCGGCGCGACGAATGCCACGGGATGAGCAGCTTCTCGGCGATCTCGATGATTGCGAACAACACGATGCCCAGCGCCGACATGATGATCAGGGCAGCGAAAAGCATTGCGGTGTCGACGTTTCCGTTTGCCTGCAGGATGACGTAGCCCAGACCCTCGTTGGCGCCGACGAATTCGCCGACCACCGCACCGGTGACCGCGAGCGTGGCCGCCACCTTCAGGCCCGACATCAGCTGGGGCAACGACGCGGGGAACCGGATCTTCATGAAGGTCTTGAACCGGCTCGCGCCCATGGTGGAGGTGAGTTCGAGGATCTCGGGGTCCACCGAGCGCAGCCCGGCGAGGCCGGAGATGACGATCGGGAAGAACGCCATCAGCACCGCCACCAGGATCTTGGGGGACGGGCCGAAGCCGAGCCACACCACGAACAGCGGGGCGATCGCGATCTTCGGCACCACCTGGGCGAAGAGGATCAGCGGGTACACCGTCTTCTCCAGGCTCGCCGAGTAGATCATCATCACCGCGACGAACTCGCCCACCACCGCGGCGATCACGAAACCGATGACCGTCTCCCAGGTGGTCACCCACGTGTTCTGTGCGAGGTAGGCGGCATTCTCCTGCGCCGTGCGCCACGTGTCGCCCGGTGACGGCAGGATGTAGGGCGCGACCAGCTCGGCCGCGGTGACGGCATACCAGCCGGCCAACAGCGCGAGGACGAGCGCCACCGGGCGCCACAGGCTCGCGGCCGTACGGCGGAGGTTGAAGCTCGGGCGCCGCAGCGCCGGTCGCCGTGGGGAGCCCGGTGGTGAATCGTTGTCCCCGGTGGGGCGCACGCCGGCTGATGCCGTTACCGCCATGGAGTGTCCTAAGTTCGCAGTGGCTCGGGTTCGAGTGTCCCGACTGGGAATGCGCTTTCCGAAGCGGTTCCGACTGTAAGTGACCCAGCGCACACTGTCAACGTACGGGTGCCGCCTGTCGCATCCTGCCCGGCGTCGACGCAGTCAGGGCAGGCGGGTGCTGTCGCGGAGCACGACGCTGCCTGGAACGGATTCCCGCAGGTCATCGGGCCCGAAGTCGCGGCAGAGCGCCAGCTCGACCGCCCGCGCGCCGATGTGCTCGAGCGGCAGCGCCACCGTGGACAGGCTCGGTGTGTGATCGCGCAGGGTCGGGATGTCGTCGAATCCGGCGACGCAGACGTCGCGGGGCACCGACAGACCCAGTTCTCGCCATGCCGCGATGGCGCCGATGGCCATGACGTCGGTGACCGCGAAGACGCACACCGGTGTCGTACCGGTGTCCGCACGCAGTTCGAGGGCGCCGGCGAGGCGGCGGGCGGCGGAATACCCGCCGTCCCGGGTGAAGTCCCCTGACACCTCGACCAGCGGGGTCAGCCCCCGTCTGCCGAGCGCTTCGACGAACCCGTTGCGCCGGTCGACCGCGGTGCGAATGCTGCCGGGGCCACCGACCACCGCGAACTGGGTATGGCCCGCCGCCACCAGCGCATCGGCGAGATTCGCTGCGCCCGAATGGTTCTCGGGCTCCACCGCGCCGCCGCAGGCCAGGGGCTGTCCGATCACGACGACGCGGCCGCCGTTGTCTCGGTAGCGGGCGAACTCCGCCTCCAGGTCGAGGTCCAGGTCGCCGCTCTGCCGAGAACCGGCCAGCACGATCGCGTCCGCCCGGTGGGCGATGAACGTGCTGACCGCTTCCCGTTCGATGTCGAAGTCCCGGTCGGTGCTGGCCAACAGCATGTGTTTGCGCGCGGTGCGCGCCGCGGCCTGCACACCGCGGGCGATCGAGGAGAAGTAGGGGTCGGCGATGTCGTGGACGACCAGGCCCAGCAAGCCGGTCGACGCCCGCGCCAGCGCCTGTGCCTGCGCGTTCGGGACGTAACCGAGTTCGCGTGCGGCGGCGCGGACCCGGTCGGCGACACCCTCGCCGGGGACCCGGGCCGATCCGTTGAGCACACGCGAGGCCGTCGCCTGGGACACGCCTGCCCGGGCGGCCACGTCCTGCAGTCTCACCGCAACCATCGCCGTCTCTCTTCTCTGTCCGCGCCGACGGCCCCGGTTGGCCGGTGTTGACCGGACGGTGTGTCCCAGCTTACCGTGGAAAGCGCATTCCGAAGTGCTGACACCGCGTGAGGCCCCGAGCGCCTTCCGAACGGTGCCGATCCTCGACAGCACGCGCCGGCGCCACGGCAGCCGGCCCACAGACAAGGAATCCCGATGGCTTCTTCAGGTCCCTCCGGCCGCCGTATCCTGCGCATCGCCATGAACGGCGTGACCGGGCGGATGGGCTACCGCCAGCACCTGGTCCGGTCGATCCTGCCGCTGCGCGACACCGGCCTGGTGCTCGAGGACGGCACCCGCGTGGCCGTCGAACCGATCCTGGTCGGCCGCAACGCGGACAAGCTGGCCGACCTCGCCGCCGAGCACGGCGTCGAGCACTGGACGACCGACACCGCCTCGGTGATCGCGGACCCCACCGTCGACGTGTACTTCGATGCCCAGGTGACATCGCGCCGCGTCGAGGCCCTCTCCTCGGCGATCAAGGCGGGCAAGCACGTCTACACCGAGAAGCCCACCGCCGAAACCCTCGGCGAGGCGGTCGAGTTGGCGCGCATGGCGGACAACGCCGGGATCGTGGCGGGCGTGGTGCACGACAAGCTGTACCTGCCGGGGCTGGTGAAGCTGCGGCGCCTGGTCGACGAGGGCTTCTTCGGCCGGATCCTGTCGATGCGCGGGGAGTTCGGCTACTGGGTGTTCGAGGGTGACTCGCAGCCCGCGCAGCGGCCGAGCTGGAACTACCGCGCCGAGGACGGCGGCGGGATCACCGTCGACATGTTCTGCCACTGGAACTACGTGATGGAGGCGCTGCTCGGTCCCGTGCAGGCGGTCACTGCGCGGTCCGTCACCCACATCCCGACGCGGTGGGACGAAGCCCACCGACCTTATGACGCGACCGCCGATGACGCGGCCTACGGCATCTTCGAGATCGAAGGCGGCATCATCGCGCAGATCAACTCGTCGTGGGCGGTGCGGGTCTACCGCGACGAACTGGTCGAATTCCAGATCGACGGGACGCACGGCTCGGCGGTCGCGGGTCTTCGGCGCTGCGTGGCCCAGCAGCGGGCGCACACGCCGAAGCCGGTGTGGAACCCGGATCTTCCGGTCACCGAGAAGTTCCGCGACCAGTGGCTGGAGGTGCCGGCCAACGCCGACCTCGACAACGGGTTCAAGCTGCAGTGGGAGGAGTATCTGCGCGACGTCGTGGCCGGCCGGCCGCACCGGTTCGGCCTGCTGTCGGCCGCGCGCGGTGTGCAGCTGGCCGAACTCGGCCTGCGCAGCTCCGCCGAGGGCCGCCGCCTCGAGGTGCCGGAGATCGCGCTGTGACCACCTCCCGGTCCTTGACCGACGCCACCGTGCTGCTGCCCGTCGACGGTGACCTGCGCACTCACCGGGTGGGTGAACCGGGCCCATGGCGAAAGCCGCAGCGGCCGATCGAGTCCCGAATCGCCTACGCCGCAGCACATGTGGTGCCCCGCCCGCTCGGTGACACCAGCCCCGGCGCCCCCGCGGACCTCGACTGGGACACCACCCTGGCCTACCGCCATGAACTGTGGTCGTACGGTCTGGGAGTGGCCGACGCCATGGACACCGCGCAGCGGGGGATGGGTCTGGACTGGCCCGCGACCCGCGAACTGATCTGCCGCAGCGGCCGCGAGGCCGCCACCGTCGGCGGTCTGCTGGCGTGCGGCGCGGGCACCGATCAGCTGGATCCGGCGGATGTCCCCGCGGGTGCGCGCGGGCTGGCCGTCATCGCCGACGCCTATCGCGAACAGATCGAGGTGGTACGCGAGGCCGGCGCCAACGTCATCCTGATGGCGTCGCGGGCGCTGGCGAACGCCGCCACGACGCCGGCGGACTATCTGTCGGTGTACGGCACGCTGCTCGCCGAGGCCGACCGCCCGGTGATCCTGCACTGGCTGGGGGAGATGTTCGACCCCGCGCTGCGCGGTTACTGGGGTGATCGCGACATCGCCCGCGCCACCGCCACATTCCAGGAGCTGATCGCGACCCACGCCGACAAGATCGACGGGGTCAAGGTGTCGCTGCTGGACGCCGACCACGAGGTGGCGCTGCGTCGCGCGCTGCCGACCGGAGTGCGTCTCTACACCGGCGACGACTTCAACTATCCCGAGCTGATCGTCGGCGACGGCTTCCCGGGCAGGGACCACTCCGACGCCCTGCTCGGCATCTTCGCGGCGATCTACCCGGCCGCGTCGACCGCGCTGCAGCACCTCGACCTCGGTGAGACCGACCGCGCCAGCGAGATTCTGGAATCCACGCGGGCGCTGGGCAGGCACATCTTCGCGGCGCCGACGTACTACTACAAGACCGGCATCGCGTTCCTGTCGTGGCTCAACGGCCACCAGGCGGGGTTCACGATGGTCGGCGGTCTCGCGGCCGGGCGGTCGGTCGCTCACCTGTGTGAGGTGTTCGCGCTGGCCGACCGGGCGGGACTGCTCACCGACCCGCACCTGGCCGCCCACCGGATGCGCACCTTCCTCGCGGTGAACGGGGTCGGGTGATGAGCGGCCAGTTCGCCCGGCTGTCGCTGAACACGATGACCACCAAGGGCTGGACGCTGCGTGAGGCCGTCGAGGCCACCGCCGCGGCCGGACTGCCCGCCATCGGGCTGTGGCGGGACCGGGTCGCCGAGGCCGGCGTCGACGCGGCGGCGAAGATGGTGCGCGACAACGGGTTACGGGTGTCCAGCCTGTGTCGCGGTGGTTTTCTCACCGGCGTCGACGACGAGGGGGCGGCGCTCGACGACAACCGTCGCGCCATCGACGAGGCGGCCACCCTGGGTACGCCGGAACTGGTGATCGTCGCCGGTGGCATCCCCGACCGCGACCTGCCGGGCGCGCGCGCCCGGCTGGCCGATCGTCTCGCCCGCCTGGTGCCGTATGCGGCCGAACGCGACGTCCGCCTGGCGCTGGAACCGCTGCACCCGATGTTCTGCGCGGACCGCGCGGTCATCTCCACCCTGGCCCAGGCCCTCGACCTGGCCGCACCGCACCCCGCCCGGAGCGTCGGCGTCGTCGTGGACACCTTCCACATCTGGTGGGACCCGAACCTCGCGGAGAGCGTTGCCGCCGCGGGCGCCGCGGGGCGCATCAGCGCGTTCCAGATCTGCGACTGGCTGGTGCCGATGACGCCGGACCCGCTGGTGTCGCGCGGCATGATGGGCGACGGCGTCATCGACTTCGGCGCGATCGCGGCGCTGGTGCGCGACGCCGGCTACACGGGCGACGTGGAGGTTGAGATCTTCAACGAAACCGTCTGGGCCACAGAGGGTTCCACCGTGCTCGAGGTGATGAAGCAGCGCTACCGCGACCTCGTGGCGCCGGCGCTGACCGGCTAGCGCACCTGTTCGCGGCCCCGCTCGAACACCGAGGCGCGGCTCGCGGCGATGTCGTCACCGGTGGCCGAGGCCATCCAGCGCCGCGCCGCATCGGCCTCCAGCCACAGCGCACCGCCGGTCTGGGATTCGTCGATGCGGTGGTAGGACTCCAGCAGTGCGCGCACCGCCCGCTGGTTGTTGCCGACGATCGACGCCGCGACCGCCCGGGCCGTCGGCATCAGCTCGGCATGCGGGACGACCTCGGTGACCAGGCCGGCCCTCAGCGCGTCGGCCGCCGACAGGTAGTCGCCGGTCAGGCTCATCCGCCGGGCCATGCCGACGCCGACCTTCTGCGGCAGCCGCACCGACAATCCCCAGGTCGGCAGCAGCCCCACCCTGGCGTGGGTGTCGGCGAACCGGGCCCGCTCGGAGGCGATCAGGATGTCGCAGTACAGCGCGATCTCCAGGCCACCGGTCACCGCGGCGCCGTTGATCGCGCCGATCACCGGTTTACTCATCGACGGCCACTTCGGCGAGATGTCCGGCAGTTCGGTGGTGTCACCGAGCTCCTTGAGATCCAGCCCGGCGCAGAACACCGGGTCGGCGCCGGTCACGATCACCACGTCGACTCCGTCGTCGGCCTCCGCGTCGCGCAACGCACGGAAGAACGCCGCACGCAGCGCCGCGGACAGCGCGTTGCGGGCCTGCGGGCGATTCAAGGTCAGCGTGCGGACCCGGTCGGTGGTGTCGATCGCGAGGACGTCGGCGGTGTCAGCGTTGCTCATGCTGTCAGACGCTAGCGTTCGCGCCTATCGTGGCTGGCATGTGCCGAAACATCACCGAGCTGCGGGGCCTCGAGCCGGCGGCGACGGCCGAGGAGATCGAGGCCGCGGCCCGGCAGTACGTCCGCAAGGTCAGCGGCGTCACCCGTCCCACCGCGGCCAACGCCGAAGCGTTCGAGGCGGCCGTCGCCGAGGTCACCGCGACCACCGCCCGGCTGCTGTCCCAGCTGCCACCGCGCCGCCAACCGCCCAAGAGCGTGCCGCCGCTGCGCCGGCCCGAGGTCCGGGCGCGGCTCAACCTCGCGTGAGCACTCCGGCGCTCAAGGAGTGGAGTGCCGCCGTGCACGCGATGCTCGACGGCAGACAGACGGTGCTGCTGCGCAAAGGCGGTATCGGCGAGAAGCGGTTCCGGGTGCCCGTAGACGCTCAGGCCGACAGGTTCGTCCTGTTCCCGACGGTCGCCCACAGCCACGCCGAACGGGTGCGCCCCGAGCATCGTGACCTGCTCGAGCCGGCGGCCGCCGACAGCACCGATGACGCGCTCACGCTCCGCGCCGGAGCGAAAGTGGTTGCCGCCGTTGAGGTGAACCGTCCCGAGGCGATCGCCGAACTCGAGCCGATGCACATCTGGACCGCCGACTCGGTACAGGCCGACCGGCTGGACTTCCGCCCCAAACACCGCCTGACCGTGCTGGTCGTCCAGGTCAGCGCGCTGGAGCAACCGGTGCGCATCGAGCGCACCCCGCAGTACCGGGGCTGCACCAGCTGGGTCGATCTGCCCGTCGACCCGGTGTGGGCGCCACCCGTGCACGACGACGCCGCACTCGCCGCGGTCGCCGAATCGGTGCGCCGGTCAGTGGGCTGACGGGGGACGTCCGCCCGCGGGCAGCACCAGGCGCGACACCCCGCCGACGCCGTGATGCACCGTGTGCGTGGCGGGCGCCGTCGCGCGGCCGCTGATCGGGGGTTCGCCGGTTCCCAGGTTGCGGGCGAAGCGCGGATGCGAACCGCCGGCCACCAGCAGGCGCAACCGCGAACCCGCCCGGAAGCGATGGGCGACCGCGTCGAGTTCGAGCCGGACGGTGCCGTCCTCCCCGGTGAGCCTGCGGAACCCGTCGGTCACGTTGCGCGAGCGGCCTTTCGGATCCACTTCGGACAGCCGCACGAACAGGTCGCGGTGGGGGTTGTCGGACGAGTGCGCGAGCTCGGCGACCGGTGTGCCGACCACGTACAGGTCCGCGGGCAGCGGCTCGCCGGTGAACGCGAGCACGTCGTCGCGGTCGGCCAGCCGGCCGTCGGCGCGGTACCCGCCCTGCGGCGACAACAGCCGTCCGCCAATGGTCGGGGTGGGGTCGGTCGGGTCGAACGTGAACGTCGACGGGGGTGCCGTCGGATCCGGTGGGCTCGGTGACAACGTGCCGGTGGCATGCAGGAACAGCTCTTGTTCGGGCATCGCCGGCGGCCAGTCCGGCAGATCGTGCCACCCGTCGTTCCTGATCTCGATGCGCACCGGGGAGCGCCCCGGATCCGG
Organism: Mycolicibacterium litorale; assembly: GCF_010731695.1. NCBI lineage: Bacteria > Bacillati > Actinomycetota > Actinomycetes > Mycobacteriales > Mycobacteriaceae > Mycobacterium > Mycolicibacterium litorale. The sequence goes on along the minus strand of NZ_AP022586.1, from coordinate 2,276,803 downwards.
GTGGCCGCCGAGGTGGGTGCCCAGCCAGTCCAGCGTCTCGCGCACGACGGTGGGCGCGGCCCTCGTCATCAGCTGCGAGTGCGTCCACGCCCCGACCGTCAGCGCCGCGGGCACCCCCCGGTCGCGTAGATGGGTGTACTGGGCCAGGGTCTGTTCGAGGAACAGGTCCTGCCAGCCGCCGAACAGCAGGATGGGAACGTTCACACGGTCGAGCGCCTCGTTGGCGCGCATCGCGTCCCAGAACGCGGCGTCGTCGGCGCGCTCGATCCACGATTCGTACCAGTCCGCACCGGAGCCCAGGAGCCGCCGTCCGGCCTCGCCGAGCGGGAGGTCGGCGGTGGCCCGTGCCAGTGCGCGCCGGGCGCGGACCTGCCGGATGAGCGCCGCGACACCGCGCGTGTCCTCCTGATGGGCGACCATGTCGCTCCAGCCGAGGAAGTCGTTGAGCGAGAACGACCCGGTGCCCCACGACGACGCGCGGAAGTCGTGCGGCCCGACCGCGATCACGGCGGCCTTGAGCTCGGGCGGCGGATCGGTGAGCAGCGCCCACTGGGTGAAGCCGAGGTAGGACAGCCCGACGGTCGCGAACGAGCCGGTGAACCACGGCTGTTCGCGCAGCCACGCGACCGTGTCGGCGCCGTCGTCCTTCTCGTGCACCATCGGCGTGAAGTCACCGCCCGAGCCGAACGTGCCGCGGACGCTCTGCACCACCACGTGGTATCCGCGCGACGCGTACACCGCCGCGAACAGCGACGAGAACGGCCAGCCGCGGCCGTACGGGCCGCGTACGAGCAGGGTCCCGGCGGGCGTCGCGGTGTCGGGGACGTAGTGGTCGGCGATCAGCTCGACGCCGTCGCGCATCGGCACCCGCACCCCGCGGTCCACCGTGAATCCGCTGGTGTGGGGTGGCAGGTCGAGGGCGCGGCTGACCACGTTGCCGACGGTGCGGCGCAGGGTCGCGGGAGCGGTGGACGTCATCCGGCCAAGGGTAGCCAGCGATGCGTCGAGCCTTGGTGGACGTCTAGTAGATGTAGTGCGGCGCCAGTTCCTGCGCCTTCTGCAGATTGGTCTGCATGCAGTCGACGTCGGGTTGCGAGTAGATCGGCGAATAGAACAGCACCTGCTGGATCACGCCGTAGTCGGTGTCAAACGCGATCGCGCACGTGATCCACCACCGGTTGTTCCAGTCGGTCGGCTTCATGATCCAGTACTGCGCGGCGCGGTGCCCGGCGATGTCGAGTTGGACCGCGTCCGGCGGCAGCGTCTCCTCGTAGGTCCGCCACACGAACGCCTCGACCGACATCTGATAGTTCCCGGCGTCGTACTTGCATCGCAGCGCGTCCTCGGGAGCCGGCGGGGTGTAGGCGAGGCCGGCGCGCTGCACGACGTCGAGCGGGATGTCGCGGCACGGATCGAACGGGGAGGGGTCGACGGTGTCGATCACCGGGTACTTGATCGTGGAGGATCCGGTCAGCGGCAGGAACGTCGAGCGCAGGTCGACCCGGCCGGTGGCCGAACCGCCCATCGGGTTGGTGGCGAAGACCACCATGACTGCCGCGAACAGCGCACACAACGCCGAGAACACTCTCAGCTTGGCGGCCATGTCACCCCCTGTTGTCCGGACGGCGCGGCCGTCGATCATCGGCGGCCCGCCGCCGCGTGTCGTGCCCGACCCTCCGGGGAGTGTAGCCGTCGCCGCGGGCTGGTTGAACCCGAAATGAGAACACGTTCTAGTTGCTCGGACGGCCGAGCGGCGGCGGATCAGTAGGCTGATGGGTCGTGACACCCCAGACTTCCCGCGACCGGCGACCCGTGCTGTGGGCGATCAGCGACCTGCACACGGGTCATACCGGCAACAAGCCGGTCACCGAGTCGCTCTACCCGTCCACACCGGACGACTGGCTGATCGTGGCCGGGGACGTGGGGGAGCGCACCGACGAGATCCGCTGGGCGCTGGACCTGCTGCGCAAGCGCTTCGCCAAGGTCATCTGGGTGCCGGGGAACCACGAACTGTGGACCACCACCAAGGATCCGATGCAGATCTTCGGCAGGTCGCGCTACGACTACCTGGTCACCATGTGCGACGAGATGGGCATCGTCACCCCGGAACACCCGTTCCCGGTGTGGACCGAGGAGGGCGGCCCGGCGACGATCGTGCCGATGTTCCTGCTGTACGACTACAGCTTCCTGCCCAAGGGCGCGGCGTCCAAGGCCGAGGGACTGGCCATCGCCCGTGAGCGCAATGTCGTCGGCACCGACGAATTCCTGTTGTCCGCCGAGCCCTACGCCACGCGCGACGCGTGGTGCCGCGACCGGGTGGACTTCACCCGCAAACGCCTCGAAGACCTCGACTGGATGACGCCGACGATCCAGGTGAACCACTTCCCGATGGTGCGCGAACCCTGCGACGCGATGTTCTACCCAGAGTTCTCACTGTGGTGCGGCACCACGGCCACCGCGGACTGGCACACCCGCTACAACGCGGTGTGCTCGGTGTACGGCCACCTGCACATCCCGCGCACCACCTGGTATGACGACGTGCGCTTCGAAGAGGTGTCGGTGGGTTACCCGCGAGAGTGGCGGCGCCGCAAGCCCTACCGGTGGCTGCGACAGATCCTGCCCGAACCGCAGTACGCGCCCGGCTACCTCAACGAGTTCGGCGGCCACTTCCAGATCACCCAGGAGATGCGGGAGAACGCGGAGAAGATGCAGGAGCGGATCAGGGCGAGGCGCGCATGACCCCGCGCACGACACTGCTGCCCGGGGTGTTGCGCGAGGGCGTCGTGTCCGCCGAACGCTACGACGACCCGCCTGGCATCGCACCGCTGCCCGAGGAGGAACCTCTGGTCGCGCGCTCGGTCGCCAAGCGGCGCAACGAGTTCGTCACCGTCCGCTACTGCGCCCGCGAAGCGCTCGGCGAGCTCGGCCTGCCGCCGGTGCCGATACTCAAGGGAGACAAGGGCGAACCGTGCTGGCCCGACGGCGTGGTGGGCAGCCTCACCCACTGCGAGGGCTTCCGCGGCGCCGCCGTCGCCCGCCGGGGCGAGGCCCGCTCCATCGGGATCGACGCCGAACCGCACGACGTCCTGCCCAAGGGTGTGCTGGACGCCATCAGCCTGCCCGCCGAGCGCACGGCCATCGCGGCATTGCCTGCGGGGCTGCACTGGGACCGAATCCTGTTCTGCGCCAAGGAGGCCACCTACAAGGCGTGGTTCCCGCTGACCCACCGGTGGCTGGGGTTCGAGGACGCCCACATCAGCTTCGAGGTCGACTCCACGGGGCAGGCCGGGCGGTTCGTGTCGAAGGTGCTGATCGATCCGACCGCCGAATCCGGGCCGCCGCTGAGCACGCTGGAGGGCCGGTGGTCGGTGCGTGACGGCCTGGCGCTGACGGCCATCGTGCTGTGAGCGGACTCGGCGCGGGGATCGTCGTCGTCGACAAGCCCGCAGGCATGACCAGCCATGACGTGGTCGGGCGGTGCCGGCGCATCTTCGGTACCCGCAAGGTCGGGCACGCGGGCACCCTGGACCCGATGGCCACCGGAGTGCTGGTCGTGGGGATCGACCGTGCCACCAAACTGCTCGGACTGATCACCGCCACGGACAAGTCGTACGCCGCGACGATCCGGCTCGGGCAGACCACCACCACCGAGGACGCCGAAGGCGAGACCGTCGAGACCGCGCCGACCGACGGCATCACCGACGAACAGATCGGCCGGGCGGTCGCGGCGCTGCGCGGGGAGATCGACCAGATCCCGTCCGCGGTGAGCGCCATCAAGGTGGGCGGGCAGCGCGCCTACAAGCTCGCGCGCGAAGGGCAGACCGTCGAACTGGCCGCTCGCCGCGTGCGCATCGACCGCTTCGACGTGCTCGAGATCCGGCGGGCCGGGGCCTATGTCGACGTCGACGTCGCGGTGGACTGCTCCAGTGGCACCTACATTCGCGCCCTGGCGCGCGACGTCGGCGCGACACTCGGCGTCGGCGGGCACCTGACCGCACTGCGGCGTACGCGGGTCGGGCGGTTCGGGCTGGCGGAGGCGTACTCGCTCGACGCGCTGGCCGAGCAACCGCGCCTGAGTCATTCGCTGGACGAGGCGTGTCTGCTGGTGTTCCCGCGTCGTGACCTGAGCGCGCCCGAGGCGGAGTCGACCCGGCACGGACGACCACTGGAGCCTGCGGGCATCGACGGCGTGTACGCGGCCACCGCCCCGGACGGAACGGTGCTCGCACTGCTCGAAGACGGACGGCAGCGCACGAAATCCGTGGTGGTGCTGCGCCCCGCCACGTTGTGAACTAGCCGGCCACCACCCAGATCGCCTCGGCGGCAGGGCTGCCCAGGTCCACCGTGGCGGCCCCCTCGGCGCCCTCGGGACCCTCGATGGCCACCGAGATCAGGCCCGCGAAATCGCGACGCGCCACCACCCGCAGGCGTGAGTCGAGGCTGATGCCCACGCTGTCGAAGTAGCGGAGCATCTCCGGGTCGGCGTCGGAGATCCGCGCCACCGTGCCGGCGTCGCCGTTCTCGCACTCCGAGAGCTGACGGGCCGGTGGGGTCGGCACCCGGCCGTCGGCGGCCGGGATCGGATCGCCGTGCGGATCGCGGGTGGGGTGGCCGAGCTTGGCGTCGATGCGGTCGACCATCAGATCCGACACCGCGTGTTCGAGCACCTCGGCCTCGTCGTGCACCTCGTCCCAGCTGTAGCCCAACTCGTTGACGAGGAACGTCTCCATCAGCCGGTGCCTGCGCACCATCTGCAGGGCGGCGTTGCGCCCGGCCTCGGTCAGCGTCACCGCACCGTACTTCTCGTGGTTGACCAGCCCCTGGTCGGCGAGCTTGCGGATGGACTCGGAGGCGGTCGAAGCGGAGACCCCGATCCGCTCGGCCAGCAGTTTCGTGCTGACCTTCTCGTGCGACCACTCCTGCGCGGTCCAGATCGTCTTGAGGTAGTCCTGAGCAACCGTCGTCAGGTCGCGGGAGTTGCTGTCAGGACTCACAGTGACAAAGTTTAGGCAATCGACGTCTGATCCGGTGATCTAGCGGAGCCACCGAGCGTGGCGCGCCGTAGGCTTGCGGTCGTGCAGCGCTGGCGGGGTCAGGACGACATCCCCACGGACTGGGGAAGATGCGTCGTCACCATCGGGGTGTTCGACGGTGTTCACCGTGGACATGCGGAGTTGATCAACAACGCCGTCAAGGCCGGGCGCTCGCGCGGTGTGCCGACGGTGCTGATGACGTTCGACCCGCACCCCATGGAGGTCGTGTTCCCGGGCAGCCACCCGGCGCAGCTGACCACGCTGACCCGCCGGGCCGAGCTCGTCGAGGAGATGGGCATCGACGTCTTCCTGGTGATGCCGTTCACCGCGGACTTCATGAAGCTGACTCCCGAGCGCTACGTCCACGAACTGCTCGTCGAGCGGTTGCACGTCGTCGATGTCGTGGTGGGCGAGAACTTCACGTTCGGCAAGAAGGCGGCGGGCAACGTCGACCTGCTGCGCAAGGCGGGGGAGCGGTTCGGATTCGCCGTCGACAGCCTGTCTTTGGTCTCCGAGGCGGCGGACCCCGGCCGCGACGAGACCGTCACGTTCTCCTCGACCTACATCAGGTCGTGTGTCGACGCCGGTGACGTCGTCGCGGCCGCGGAGGCGCTCGGCCGCCCGCACCGGGTGGAGGGCGTCGTGGTCCGCGGCGACGGGCGGGGCCGGGGCCTCGGCTTCCCGACGGCCAACGTCGCGCCGCCGATGTACTCGGCGATCCCCGCCGACGGGGTCTACGCGGCGTGGTTCACCGTTCTCGGCCACGGGCCGGTGATGGGCACCGTCGTGCCCGGCGAGCGCTATCAGGCGGCCGTGTCGGTCGGCACCAACCCGACGTTCTCCGGCCGCACCCGCACCGTCGAGGCGTTCGTCCTCGACACCTCCGCCGACCTCTACGGACAGCACGTCGCCGTGGACTTCGTGGGCCGCATCCGGGGGCAGGAGAAGTTCGGCTCGATCGACGACCTGGTCACCGCGATGAACGCCGACACCGACCGCGCCCGCGCGATCCTGCGCGATTCTGTCTGAGCGCCCACTCGCGGTAGACTCCTCGGCGTCAACGACGTGTGCTGCAGTTCGCGGCGGCCACTCGCCCTTCTCGGAAGGGCATCCTTGATATCCCGCGGACCGATGAATGGAGTAGTTTCGTGGCGCTTACCGCCGAGCAGAAAAAAGAAATCCTGGGCCAGTACGGCCTGCATGAGAGCGACACCGGCTCTCCCGAGGCGCAGGTCGCCATGCTGACCAAACGCATCTCGGACCTCACCGAGCACCTCAAGCAGCACAAGCACGATCACCACTCGCGGCGCGGACTGCTGCTGCTGGTCGGCCGTCGCCGCCGGCTGCTGAAGTACATCGCCCAGGTCGACGTCGAGCGCTACCGCTCGCTGATCGACCGGCTGGGTCTGCGCCGCTGAGGCAGATCCGCTCGACTCGGCCGCGGCCGGGCCCGTCCAGGTTGGCGGGTCCGGCCGCGGCTTTTCGGAACGGGCCGCAACCGAGCGGCCGGCACGCACGACGCCGGCACGGCCGTCCGAGGCTCGGGCTGGAGAACCCCGCCATGTAATATGGATGTGTTCGACGATCGGCTCGAACGCAATATGGGTGCGAAACGCGCACAACCGCGAGTCTCGTTCCCGTGTGTCATGCCAGGACCCGCTTGATCGGGCGGTCTTCGGTAGTGGCTGCCGGTGACCTGCGAGGTCCCCGGCCGCTTCGATCGACGGCCGTAGCCGCATCAAGGCCGGTGGTTCATCCGCTGTGAGTGTTCCGGCGTGACGACGAAACAGCTGCATGAATTCAGAGAGGCTGTACGGACGTCAATGTCTGTAGTTGAAATTGAAGACGGTGTGTACGAATCGACTGCCGTCATCGACAACGGGAGCTTCGGCACCCGCACCATCCGTTTCGAGACCGGCCGGCTGGCCCAGCAGGCCGCCGGCGCCGTCGTCGCCTACCTCGACGACGAGACCATGCTCCTGTCGGCCACGTCGGCCAGCAAGAGCCCCAAGGACCACTTCGACTTCTTCCCGCTGACGATCGACGTCGAAGAGCGCATGTACGCCGCGGGCCGTATCCCCGGCTCGTTCTTCCGTCGCGAGGGCCGTCCCTCCACCGACGCGATCCTCACCTGCCGGCTGATCGACCGGCCGCTGCGCCCGACGTTCGTATCCGGGCTGCGTAATGAGATCCAGGTCGTCGTCACGGTGATGAGCCTCGATCCCAAGGACCTCTACGACGTGGTGGCCATCAACGCCGCCTCGGCGTCCACCCAGATCGCCGGGCTGCCGTTCTCGGGTCCGGTCGGCGGCGTGCGCGTCGCGCTGATCGACGGCACCTGGGTCGCGTTCCCGACCGTCGAGCAGCTCGAGCGGGCGGTGTTCGACATGGTCGTCGCCGGTCGTGCGCTCGAGGACGGTGACGTCGCGATCATGATGGTCGAGGCCGAGGCCACCGACAATGTGGTCGACCTGGTCGCCGGTGGCGCGCAGGCGCCGACCGAGAGCGTGGTCGCCGAGGGCCTGGAGGCCGCCAAGCCGTTCATCGCCGCGCTGTGCGCCGCCCAGCAGGAGCTGGCGCAGCGTGCCGCGAAGCCGACCGCCGACTACCCGCTGTTCCCCGAATACGGCGAGGACGTCTACTACGCCGTCGCCTCGGTGGCCACCGAGGCGCTGTCGGAGGCGCTGACCATCGCCGGCAAGGAAGAGCGCAACAACCGCACCGACGAGATCAAGGTCGAGGTGCTCGAGCGGCTCGCCGACCAGTACGCCGGCCGCGAGAAGGAGATCGGCGCGGCGTTCCGCTCGCTGACCAAGAAGCTGGTGCGCCAACGCATCCTGACCGACCACTTCCGCATCGACGGCCGCGGCGTCACCGACATCCGCGCGTTGTCGGCCGAGGTCGCGATCGTGCCGCGGGCACACGGCAGCGCGCTGTTCGAGCGCGGCGAGACCCAGATCCTCGGTGTCACGACGCTCGACATGGTGAAGATGGCCCAGCAGATCGACTCGCTGGGGCCCGAGACCAGCAAGCGCTACATGCACCACTACAACTTCCCGCCGTATTCGACCGGTGAGACCGGCCGCGTCGGTTCGCCCAAGCGCCGCGAGATCGGCCACGGCGCACTGGCCGAGCGGGCCCTGATGCCGGTGCTGCCGAGCGTCGAGGAGTTCCCGTACGCGATCCGTCAGGTGTCGGAGGCGTTGAGCTCCAACGGTTCCACGTCGATGGGTTCGGTGTGTGCCTCGACGCTGTCGCTGCTGAACGCCGGTGTGCCGCTCAAGGCCCCGGTCGCCGGTATCGCGATGGGTCTGGTGTCCGACGACGTCGAGGTGGACGGCAAGACCGAGCGCCGGTTCGTGACGCTGACCGACATCCTCGGCGCAGAAGATGCCTTCGGCGACATGGACTTCAAGTGCGCAGGCACCAAGGACTTCGTCACCGCCCTGCAGCTCGACACCAAGCTCGACGGCATCCCGTCGCAGGTGCTGGCCGGCGCGCTGTCGCAGGCCAAGGACGCCCGTCTGACGATCCTCGAGGTGATGGCCGAGGCCATCGACTCGCCGGACGAGATGAGCCCGTACGCACCGCGGATCACCACGATCAAGGTGCCCGTCGACAAGATCGGCGAGGTCATCGGACCCAAGGGCAAGATGATCAACTCGATCACCGAGGAGACCGGCGCGTCGATCTCCATCGAGGACGACGGCACCGTGTTCGTCGGCGCCAGCAACGGCGAGGCGGCGCAGGCCGCGATCGACAAGATCAACGCGATCGCGAACCCGCAGCTGCCCAAGATCGGCGAGCGGTTCCTCGGCACCGTGGTGAAGACGACCGACTTCGGCGCCTTCGTCTCGCTGCTGCCGGGCCGTGACGGTCTGGTGCACATCTCGAAGCTGGGTCGCGGCAAGCGGATCGCCAAGGTCGAGGACGTGGCCAAGGTGGGCGACAAGCTGCGCGTCGAGATCGCCGACATCGACAACCGCGGCAAGATCTCGCTGGTCCTGGTGGCCGAGGAGGAGGCCGCCGCCAACGGTTCAGGCGACTCGGACACGTCCTCGGACAAGGGTGAGGCGCCCGCGACCGCTGATGCGACCACGGCCGGCAATTAGTCGGCAGTCGCTGCGGCGCAGCACGGCAAGCGCGGACGCGGCCACCGTGGACGACACTTCGACGTCCATGGTGCGCCGCACCACGCTGCCGGGAGGTCTGCGAGTCGTCACCGAACGGATCCCTTCGGTGCGCTCCGCCTCGGTCGGGGTGTGGGTCAACGTCGGTTCCCGTGACGAGGGCCCCACCGTGGCCGGCGCCGCGCACTTCCTCGAACACCTGCTGTTCAAGTCGACGCCCACCCGCACCGCTGTCGACATCGCCCAGGCGGTGGACGCCGTCGGTGGCGAACTGAACGCGTTCACCGCCCGAGAGCACACCTGCTACTACGCACACGTGCTCGACACCGACCTCGAATTGGCGGTCGACCTCGTCGCCGACGTGGTGCTGCGCGGGCGGTGCGCGGGCGAGGACGTCGAAATCGAACGTGACGTGGTGCTCGAAGAGATCGCGATGCGCGACGACGACCCCGAAGACACCCTCGGGGACGTCTTCCTGAGCGCGATGTTCGGCTCACACCCGGTCGGTCGCCCGGTCATCGGCAGCGTCGAGTCCATCGAGGCGATGACGCGCAACCAACTGCACTCGTTCCACGTCCGGCGCTACGTACCCGAACGCATGGTGCTGGCGGTCGCCGGCAACGTCGAACACGACGACGTCGTGGCGTTGGCCCGGGAGTACTTCGGCCCGAAGCTGATTCGCGGCCACGAGGCCGTCGCGCCCCGCAAGGGCACCGGTCGCGTGCCGGGGAACCCGACGCTACAACTCATCAACCGGGACGCCGAGCAGACGCATCTGTCGATGGGTGTGCGCACCCCCGGCCGGCACTGGGATCACCGGTGGGCGTTGGCGGTTCTGAACACCGCGCTGGGCGGTGGGCTGAGTTCCCGCCTTTTCCAAGAGATCCGGGAGACGCGGGGCCTGGCGTACTCGGTGTACTCGACGGTCGACACGTTCTCTGACAGCGGCGCGCTGTCGATCTACGCGGCATGCCAACCGGATCGGTTCGACGAGGTGGCCCGGGTGACGACGGCCGTGCTGGAGGACGTCGCCCGTGACGGCATCACCGAGTCGGAATGCCGGATCGCCAAGGGCTCGTTACGCGGTGGTCTGGTGCTGGGGCTGGAGGATTCCGGTTCCCGGATGCACCGCATCGGCCGCAGCGAACTGAACTACGGCAAGCACCGCAGTATCGACCACACACTGGAGCAGATCGGCGCGGTCACCCTCGACGAGGTCAATGCCGTTGCGCGCCAGTTGCTCAGGCGTCCGTACGGGGCGGCGGTGCTCGGTCCGCACCGGTCGAGATCGTCGCTGCCGAAATCGCTACAGCGCGTCGGCCGGTAACGGCGTTGCGCCGGAGGCGGCGGCCGTGGTGACATCGGGGCATGACCCATTCCCTGAACCGCAGAAGACTGTTGTCGGCCACCGCCGTGCTGGGCGGTGCGGCGGCGTTCGCGACCTACGCCGGCCGGCCCGCGTTGGCGGAACCCGCCGCGGGCGGCCTCGAGGCGCTGGAACGGGCCAACGGCACCGTGATCGGCGTCTTCGGGGTCAACCTGGAGACCGGACGCACGGTGGCGCACCGGGCGCAGGACACGTTCGCCATGTGCTCGACGTTCAAGGCGTACCTGGCCGCGCACGTTCTGCAGCTCGTCGGCAGGGGCGAGCGGTCGCTCGAACAGCGGTTGCCGGTCACCGCGGCCGACATCAAGCCGAACTCGCCGCGCACCGAGCCCCGGGTCGGCGGTGACATGACGATCGCCGAACTGTGTCAGGCGATCCTGCAGGTCAGCGACAACGCCGCGGCAAACATCCTGCTGGGCAACATCGGCGGCCCACCCGCGGTCACCGCGTTCGCCCGCAGCATCGGGGATCCGCGTTCGCGGCTGGACCGGTTCGAGATCGAGTTGAACTCCGCCGTGCCGGGGGATCCGCGGGACACCAGCACTCCCGAGGCGCTCGCCGGCGGGTTCCGGGCCTTTCTCGCCGGTGACGTGCTCGCACCGCCGCAGCGTCAACTCCTGGGGGACTGGATGCGGGCCAACGAGACGTCGAGCATGCGGGCGGGCCTGCCGGTCGGCTGGACCACCGCGGACAAGACCGGCAGTGGTGACTACGGCACCACCAACGACGTCGGCATCGCCTACGGACCGAAGGGGCAGCGGGTGCTCCTGGCGGTGATGACGCGGTCGGCCGCTGACGATCCGGACGCCGAGAACAACCGGCCGCTGGTCGGTGAGGTGACCGCGACGGTGTTCCCGGAACTGTTGCGCGCGTAGGCCTTCGAAAACGTGCGTCCCACCGATCCGTGCCCGTGCGGCACCGGCGAACCGTTCGCGCGGTGCTGCCTGCCGCTGCACCTGGGTGATCGGCAGGCCGAGACGGCCGAGGAGCTGATGCGGTCGCGGTACAGCGCCTATGCGGTCGGCGATCTGGACTACGCCTGGCGCACATGGCATCCCCGCACCCGGCCGTCGGTGCTGAGGCCGGACACCGAGATGGAGTGGGTCGGGCTCGAGATCGTCGACGTGGTGGCGGGTGGGCGTGGCGACGACGCCGGTGAGGTGGAGTTCCGTGCCGCCTATCGCGTGGGCCGGCGGACCGGGACGCTGCACGAGCGGTCCCGGTTCGCCGTTCGAGCCCGGCGCTGGTTCTACATCGACGGGGATGTCGACAGGGATGTCGACGGAGACGCCGACTGATCAGGCGAGGACGGACGCCGGATCGGTGAAGGGCAACTCGAGGTCGGCGGCCACCTGCTCGTTGAGCAGTGCGCCGGCGTGGGTGGACAGACCCTTGGCCAGTGCCGGGTCGGCCTGGCATGCGGCCTGCCAGCCCTTGTCGGCCAGCTTGAGCACGTAGGGCATGGTGGCGTTGGTCAGCGCGAACGTGGACGTGCGCGGCACGGCGCCGGGCATGTTGGCCACGCAGTAGAACACGGTGTCGTGCACCGTGAACGTCGGGTCGTCGTGCGTTGTGGGCCGCGAATCCTCGAAGCAGCCGCCCTGGTCGATCGCGATGTCGACGAGCACGGCACCTGATTTCATATGCGCAACAGTCGAATTGGTCACCAGCTTCGGTGCCTTCGCGCCGGGGATCAGCACCGCGCCGATCACCAGGTCGGCCTTCTTGACGGCCTCGTCGAGTTCGAGCGTCGTGGAGTAGCGAGTCTCGATCGCGCCGCTGTTCTCGTTGTCGATCTTGCGCAACGTGTTGACGTTGAGGTCGAAGACGGTGACGTGCGCGCCCATGCCCTTGGCGATGCGGGCGGCGTTGTATCCGGCCACCCCGCCGCCGATGACGACCACCTCGGCCGGGGCGACACCGGGCACGCCGCCCATCAGGGCGCCGCGACCGCCCTGGGTGCGCATCAGGTGGTAGGCGCCGACCTGGGCGGAGAGCCGTCCGGCGACCTCGCTCATCGGGGCCAAGAGAGGAAGCGCGACTGATCCGTCCGGGCCGGCGGTCTGCACGGTCTCGTAGGCGATCGAGGTGGTGCGCGAGGCGAGCAGCGCGTCGGTGCACGGCTTCGACGCCGCCAGGTGGAGGTAGGTGAACAGCGTCTGGCCCTCCCGCATGCGGGAGTACTCGGCTTCGATCGGTTCTTTGACCTTGAGCAGCAGGTCGGCCTCCGCCCACACCTCGTCGGCGCCGGTGATCAGCTGAGCACCCGCCGCCTTGAAGTCCGCATCGGAGATGGCCGACCCTTCGCCGGCGCCGGACTGGATCAGCACGTCGTGGCCGCGGTTGGCCAGTTCCGCCACGCCCGCGGGGGTGATCGCGACACGGTATTCGTTGTTCTTGATCTCGGTCGGGATTCCGACGCGCATGATGCTCCTCGAGTAGTGTTGTCTGTAAAAATTGTGAAGAAAGTTCAAGTTCAGCACAATATGTTTGGCTGAAATTCGCTACGGTGCTGGTATGGGTGAAGAATCAGCGAATCGCACGCTCAAGCCGGCGCGCACATCGAAGGATGTTCGGCTCACGGAGATCGACGACGTCGACCGTCGCATCCTGACGGCCCTGCACGCCGACGCCCGCATCTCCAACAGCGCGCTCGCGGAGTCGATCGGCATCGCACCGTCCACCTGTCACGGGCGGGTCCGGCGTCTGCAGGAGCTGGGTGTCATCCGCGGCTTCTACACCGACATCGATCCGGCGGCGATCGGCCTCTCCCTTCAGGCCATGATCTCGGTGACGCTGCAGTCCAATGCGCGCGGGAAGATCCGCAGCTTCATCCAGCACATCCGCAGCAAGCCGCAGGTGATGGACGTGTACTTTCTCGCCGGCGCCGACGATTTCATCCTCCACGTGGCGGCCCGCGACACCGAGGATCTCCGCGCCTTCGTCGTCGAGAACCTCAACGCCGACGCGGACGTGGCGGGGACGCAGACATCGCTGATCTTCGAACATCTGCGAGGCGCGTCACCGCTGTGATCGCCGCCCAAAGCTATTCGGGTTCGTCGACGGTGGTGGTGGCGACGATGGTGGCGGGCACGCCGGCGACCTGCCCGAGCCCGCCGGATTCGACGGTGTCTTTGAGGGCGTCGGTGAGGCGTGGGTGAGGTGGCCCCCAGCTCATGCGGTGAGGTGTCCATCAGCCGCGCGGTGAGCCGGTGTTCCACACTGGGCAGCGCCCACACCGCCCGCTTGATCCGGTGGAGCTCTTCCACCATCTCCGGATGGGTCAGGTCGTCGATGGCGGCGGTCTGCAGCTCGGCGACCACCACCCTCAGGCCCCATGACTCGAACGATAGTTCGACCCGCCGACAAGTCGCCGCTTCGCGGTGCGAGGGGAGGGGCAACATGCCGGGGCTACTAGGGTGAGCCCATGCGAGTAGGCGTGCTGGGTGCGAAAGGCAAGGTCGGGGCGACGATGGTGCAGGCGGTCGAGGCCGCCGACGATCTCACGTTCACGACCGGAGTCGACGTCGGCGACTCGTTGAGCACCCTCGTCGACACCGGTACCGAGGTCGTCATCGACTTCACCCACCCCAGTGTGGTGATGGACAACCTGAAGTTCGTGATCGACAACGGCATTCACGCGGTCGTCGGCACCACCGGCTTCACCGACGAGCGCATCGCGCAGGTGCGGCAGTGGTTGGCGGACAAACCGCAGTCGGCCGTGCTCATCGCCCCGAACTTCGCGATCGGCGCCGTCCTGTCCATGCACTTCGCCCAGCAGGCGGCGCGGTTCTTCGAATCCGTCGAAGTGATCGAACTGCATCATCCCCATAAGGCGGATGCGCCGTCGGGAACGGCGGCCCGCACCGCCAAACTCATTGCTGAGGCGCGAAAGGAGTTGCCGCCCAATCCCGATGCCACCAGCACCGGGCTGGAGGGGGCGCGCGGCGCGGACGTCGACGGCGTCCCCGTGCACTCGGTGCGATTGGCCGGCCTCGTCGCGCACCAGGAAGTGCTCTTCGGCACCCAGGGCGAGACGCTGACCATCCGGCACGACAGCATCGACCGCACCTCCTTCGTCCCCGGCGTGCTGCTGGCGGTGCGCAAGATCGCCGAGCGGCCCGGCCTGACCGTCGGCATCGAACCGCTGCTCGACCTGACATGACCGACGACCGGCGCGCCCTGCGCACCCAGGCGCTCATCGCCTTCATGTGCGTGGCGCTCGTCGTGTACTTCTTCCTGCTCGGCCGGATTGCAGTCGCGTTCATCAGAACCGGCGAGCCGGCCGCCATCGGTCTGGGCGTCGCTCTCCTCGCGCTGCCGTTGATCGGGGTGTGGGTCATGGTCAGCACCGTGCAGGCCGGCCTGGCGCATCAGCGGCTGGCGCGGCTGGCGCGTGAACAGAACATGGACCTCGACGTGAGCGATCTGCCGCGCCGTCCGTCCGGCCGCATCGAACGCGACGCCGCCGACGCGCTGTTCGACGTCGTGCGCGACGAGCTCAACGAGGAACCGGACAACTGGCTTCGCTGGTACCGCCTTGCCAGGGCCTACGACTACGCCGGGGACCGGGGCCGGGCCCGCGCCGCCATGCGCAGGGCCGTGGAGCTGGAAGAGTCGGCGTGATCCCTGCTGGCCGGCTAGGCGAACGGCTAGCTGCTCTCACCGCCGCAAACTCCTCCGGCATGCCGCAGGCTTCCGAACCCTCCGGGCAAGGCCGCTGACAGCAAACCAGAATTCATAGGTGGCCTCACTGTCCGTAAGGCCCCTTACGCACGTAACGATGGCGGATCTCCCAGCGATAGACATTAACTAGGCAGCTAAACCACAGGAGGTCTCATGCCTCGTTCACTCGTCGTCGCAGCCACCCTCGGCGCAATTGTCATCGGGGTGGCTCCGACCGCGTCTGCTGCGCCTCGGGCGTTCAGCCCCACCATGAGCGGACCGCAACACAGCGTCGATATGCACATGCCCATGTCGCCGGCGAGCCAACAGAATGCAGTCCGCAAGGCGGAGGAGTACCTCAGCATTTCCGCCTTCTCGCGCGAGGGTCTGATCAGCCAACTGGAGTACGAAGGTTTCTCAACGGCGGACGCGACATTCGCGGTCGACAGCATCACCGTCGATTGGAACGAACAGGCGGTGAAGAAGGCGCAGGAGTACCTCAGCATTTCGGCCTTCTCACCCCAGGGGCTCGTCGAACAACTCGAGTACGAGGGGTTCACGGCGAGTCAAGCCGCGTATGGAGTCTCGGTCGCGTACCAATGACAATGCGCACGGTGGTGGGGACGGTGTGGGCGTAGGCCACAATTGACTCCGTGACGAATCGGCCGGGGACGAGCGACTACGCCGGTGACCGCAGCCGCGCCCGCGCCGCGACGCGCAAGGCCGTCGAGCTCGAAGAGTCGGCGTGAGCGCCACCCTGCTGATCGTTCACCACACGCCGTCGCCCGCCACCCGGGAACTGCTGGAGGCGGTGCTGTCTGGCGCCCGCGATCCGGACATCGAAGGCGTGGACGTCGTCGCCAAGCCGGCGCTGGCGGCCACCCTGCCGGACATGCTCGCCGCGGACGGCTACCTGTTCGGCACCACCGCCAACTTCGGATACATGTCCGGTGCGCTCAAGCACTTCTTCGACACCGTCTACTACCCGAGCCTCGATCACGTCGCCGGCCGCCCCTACGGGCTGTGGGTGCACGGCAACAACGACACCGTGGGCGCGGTGAACGCGGTAGAAAAGCTCGCGACGGGTTTGGGCCTGGAGAAGGCGGCCGACGTGCTCGAGGTCACCGGCACAATGAGTGCCGCAGTCCGCGAGCGCGCCTACGAACTGGGCGGCACGCTGGCGGCCACGCTGATGAACTGAACGTTGACGGACTGAAGGGATGAACACATGCCGGGTTTCGCCGAGATCGCCCTGGGAGCTGCTCCCATCGCCGGTGGCGCGCTACTCGGCATCGCCGCGGGGAACCTGCGGGGTCCCGACTTCCGCGGCCTGATCGCCAAGGACATGGATCTGCTCGAGCGAATTCCGGCCGACCAGACCGAACTGCGTGAGCGGCTCAAGCGCAGCATCGACCAGCGCATCGCCGACCTGATCACGACCACCGAACGCAGTCGTGAACTGCGAATGGCCGCCACGTCCTACGAGGGCAACTGGCGCGACATCGTGGTGTTCGTCTGCGCCGTGCTCTTCACGATCGTGTGGTGGAACGTCAGCCACAGCCGCACCAACTGGCTGGTGATGTTCATCGTGCTGATCCTGGTGACCGTCGTCGCCGGCATCTACGCGGCGCGGGGTGTGCTGCGGGCGCTGGGCCGGGCGCGCCGCCCCCGCGATGCCTAGCTGGGTAGCGTGCTCGCGAACAACTCCTGCAGCGCGATCCAGTGCCGCTGCGCGGCCTCCTCGTCATAGGGAGCGTTGTCCGGAACCGCGAAACCGTGTTCGGCGGGGTAGCTCTCGATGGTGTGCTGCACGCCCGCGGCGGTGAGCGCCTTGTCCAGCGTCTCGGCCTGATCGGTGGTGAACGACCGGTCGTTCTTCGCGCCCGCCACGTACACCGTCGCGGTCATCCTGTGGGCCAACAGGTGCGGGCTCGACGGATCATCGGTGACCAGGCCGCCGCCGTGGATCGAGCCGGCCGCGGCGACGCGGTCGGGCAGCAGGCCGGCCACGATCACCGACGTACGCCCGCCCATGCAGTAACCGCACACGCCGAAGCGGTCGCCGCGGACCTCCGGCCGCCCCGCGAGGAAGTCGAAGAACGCCGCGGCATCGGTGGCCATCGCCTCCGGGGTCACCGAACCGATCATCCCGTAGAGGCGTTGCCGTTCGGACGGGTCGCTGAACACGGTGCCCATGTCGAACGGCTGCCAGTCGCCGCTGCGGTAGTACACATCGGGCAGCAGCACGGCGTGGCCGAATGCGGCCAACCGATCGGCCATCTCGTGAAAGGTGGGACGCACGCCGCCGGCGTCGGGGTACATCACCACACCGGACCACGGACCCGGCCCGTTGGGCGTGTGAAGGGTGACGGGGCACTCGCCGTCCGGCGTGGTGACGGTCGCGGTGATACTCGGCATGCCATCCGTTGTACTCGGGCATCTGGAAGTAAGCTGGCCGACGTGCCGATCTCCGGGCCGATCCCCACGCCGTACGAAGACCTGTTGCGTCTGGTGCTCGAGAGCGGCACTCCCAAGGCGGACCGCACCGGGACCGGCACCCGCAGTCTGTTCGGCCACCAGATGCGCTACGACCTGAGCGCCGGTTTCCCTCTGATCACCACCAAGAAGGTCCATCTGAAGTCGGTGGTCTACGAGCTCCTGTGGTTCCTGCGCGGAGACTCCAACGTGCGCTGGCTCCGGGAGCACGGCGTCAGCATCTGGGATGAATGGGCCGACGACACCGGTGACCTCGGCCCCGTCTACGGCGTGCAGTGGCGGTCCTGGCCGACCCCGTCCGGCGGGCACGTCGACCAGATCAGCGCCGCCCTGGACCTGCTCAAGCGCGATCCGGATTCGCGGCGCAACATCGTCTCGGCCTGGAACGTGGGGGAGATCCCGCAGATGGCGCTGCCGCCCTGCCACGCGTTCTTCCAGTTCTACGTCGCCGAGGGCCGGTTGTCGTGCCAGCTCTACCAGCGCAGTGCGGACCTGTTCCTCGGCGTGCCGTTCAACATCGCGAGCTATGCACTGCTGACACACATGATGGCCGCGCAGGCCGGTCTCGGCGTCGGCGAGTTCGTGTGGACCGGCGGCGACTGCCACATCTACGACAACCACGTCGAGCAGGTCACCGAACAGCTCCGCCGCGACCCGCGGCCCTATCCGGAACTCGTTCTCGCGCCGCGGGATTCGATCTTCGACTACACCTACGAGGACATCGTCGTCAAGAACTATGACCCGCATCCGGCCATCAAAGCGCCGGTGGCGGTATGAGCGTCGGACTCATCTGGGCGCAGTCGACCTCCGGGGTGATCGGACGCGACGGTGGCATCCCGTGGCACCTCCCCGAGGACCTGGCCCGGTTCAAGGAGCTCACTCTCGGCCATCCGGTGGTGATGGGCCGGCTGACCTGGGAGTCGCTGCCGGCCAAGGTGCGGCCGCTGCCGGGACGAAAGAACATCGTCCTGACCCGCAACGCCGACTACCTGGCCGACGGAGCAGAGGTCGTCACCACCCTCGACGACGCGCTGAGCGACGACGACACCTGGGTGATCGGAGGTGAACGGGTGTACACACAGGCGCTTCCCCGTGCGACTCGGTGCGAGGTCACCGAGGTCGAGATCGAACTCCACCGCCAGGATGCCGACGCCATCGCCCCGGTGCTCGGTGAGGCCTGGGCCGGGACCACGGGGGACTGGCTCACCAGCGCCTCGGGGCTGCGATACCGGTTCCACAGCTACCGGCGACGCACCCGCTGACACCCGAGTGGAATGCCGCGCGGGATCCATGTGTTCGTGGATAAGACGACCGGTCATATAGAGCGGTCGACCCGACCAGGAGACCGACATGAGACTTCTCGACGAAGTGCTCGCCGCACACGGCGGAGCAGACCGGTGGCGGCAGATCGACACCATCGCGATCCACCAGACCGTCGGCGGCGTGCTGTGGCCACTCAAGAACGCCGGCGGCATCCTCGACGACTCGACCGTGCAGATCCGGGTCCAGAACCAGCACACCTGGCACCGGCCGCTGCCCACCGCGGGGCTGCGCTCGCACTACACACCGGCAACCGTGGTGATCGAGCACGACGACGACAGCCACGAACCCGTCGAGACGCTGACCGACCCGCGCGCCTCGTTCATCGGGCATACGCTTGAGACTCCCTGGAGCACAACCCAACTCGCATACTTCTCCGGATACGCGATGTGGACGTATCTCTCCGAGCCGTACCACCTGACCTTCCCGGGCGTGCAGACCGAGGAGATCGGCGAGTGGCACGAGAACGGGCAGACGTGGCGGCGCCTTGCCGTGCGCTATCCCGACGACATCGCCACACACAGCGCCGATCAGGTGCTCTACGTCGACCACGACGGGCTCCTGCGGCGGCGCGACTACCAGGTCGACATCGCCGGCGGTTCGCCGGCAGCACACTACATGGACGACCACCGCGAATTCGACGGCATCGTGCTGCCGGTCACGCGCATCGTCCATCCCCGCAACGACGACGGCACCCCGATTCGCGAGGTCGTCACGGTGTCCGTCGACATCGACGACGTCCGGATCAGCTGAGGAAACCGATGCCCAAACCCAGTCTCCGAGATGCGCTGCTGGACGCCGGATTCGAGACACTGCACGCCGGCGGTTACTCGGCCACCGGCGTGGCGGCCATCGCGGCCGCCGCCCGAGCGCCCAAGGGTTCGTTCTACAACCACTTCGACAGCAAGGAGGCGCTTGCCGTCGAGGTGCTGGCCCGCTACGGCCGGGGCCGCCGGCTCGACCTGCTCACCGAACCCTCGGTGCCTGCGCTGCAACGGATCCGCAACCACCTCGACCACCTGCGCGCCGATCTGGCCGCGTATGGATACCAGCGCGGATGTATGTACGGCAACTTCGCCGCGGAGGCGCCCGCCGGGGCGCCCGGGGTCACCGCCGCGGTCACGGCGGCCCTGGGGCGGTGGCGCACTCTGCTCGCCGCGACCATCCGCGAGGGTCAGCAGGCCGGCGACATCACCGGCGAGGTGGATGCCGATGCGGCGGCGCAGATGATCGTCGACGCCTGGGAAGGTGCGGCCCTGCGCGCCAAGGCCGACGGGGACGGCGGACCGGTCGACAACGTCATCGCGTTCGTCTTCGACCGCATCCTGTCGGTGCCGTAGGCGATGATGGCCTGATGGCTGCTTCCCTCACCGGCGCGCAGGCCCGCCGCATCGCCGTCGCCGCACAGGGATTCACCGAACCGAAACCGCGGGGCGCCGTCACCCGCGCACACCTGCGCAGGCTCGTCAACCGCATCCAGGTGCTGCAGCTGGATTCCGTGTCGGTGGCGGTGCGGGCCCACTACGCCCCGGTGTTCAGCCGGCTCGGGCCCTACGACCGCGGTGTGCTCGACGGTGCCGCCTGGTCGCACTCGGCGCGGGCCCCTCGGCTGCTGGTCGAGTACTGGGCGCACGAGGCGGCGCTGATGGCCGTCGACGACTGGCCGCTGCTGCGCTGGCGCATGCGCGAGTACACCCACGGCCGGTGGGGCACCCACATCGTCAAGGCCAATCCGCAGCTCGTCGACGACGTGGTCGCCGCGGTGACCGACCTCGGACCCGCCACCGCGGGGCAGATCGAGGAGTACCTGGGCGCCGAACAACGCGGGCGAAAGGGCCCGTGGTGGGACCGCAGCGACACCAAGTGGGTGACCGAGGCGCTGTTCGCCTCCGGTGTGCTCACCACCGCGACGCGCGTCGGCTTCGCCCGCCACTACGACCTCACCGAACGGGTGCTGCCCCCGGAGGTCGTGGCCCGGGTGGTCGACGACGACGAGGCGGTGCGTGAGCTGTGCCTGCGCGCGGCCGGGGCGCTGGGCGTCGCCACCGAAGCCGACCTGCGCGACTACTTCCGACTGTCGGCCAAGCAGGCGAAGCCGGCGATCGCCGATCTGGTCGCGAAGGGCGAGCTGGAACCGGTGGTGGTCGACGGGTGGGCCGCACCGGCCTACCTGCGGGCCGGGCAGACCGTGGCCCGCGTCGACCGGGGAACCGCGCTGCTGTGCCCGTTCGACCCGCTGATCTTCTTCCGCCCGCGCGTCGAACGTCTCTTCGGGTTCCACTACCGCATCGAGATCTACACCCCGGCGGCCAAGCGGCAGTACGGCTACTACGTGTGGCCGTTCCTGCTCGACGGCCGGCTGGTGGGCCGGGTCGACCTCAAGGCGGAGCGGACCCGCGACGCCCTGCACGTGGTCGGTGCGTTCGCCGAGCCGGGGGAGGATCGGTCGCGGGTCGCCGCCGCGCTGGCAGTGGAACTCACGACGATGGCGCAGTGGCTCGGGCTGGCCGACGTGACGGTCGGCGAGCGCGGCGATCTGGTCGGGGCGCTCGAGCGCGCAGTCGTCACCGCGGCTCGGTGACGCCCCCGACCGAACCCTCGCCGATGGTGTCGATCTCCTGCTCCGTGGCCAGTTCGGGGACCCCGCGTCCGCGGAAGACGTTGATCCCGAAGATGACCGCACCGATGGCCAGCCACACCGCACCGCCGATCTTCGCCAGCGCGTCGGCGTTGATCAGCACATAGGCGATGATCAGGAATCCGAGGGTGGGCACGACGAGGTGCAGTAGGTAGTTCTTCGACTTCTGGCGCACCAGGTAGTACCAGAGCACCGAGAGGTGCAGCAGGCAGAACCCGAACAGGGCACCGAAGTTCACCAGGGACGAGATCAGCCCGATCTGCCCGACGAAGAACAGCACCAGCACCAGGCTGAGCGCGCTCACCGTCAGCAGCGCCGCCATCGGCACCTGACGGCTGCTGATGCGCGACAGGAACCCGGGCAGCTGGCGGTCGCGGCTCATCGAGAACAGCAGCCGGCTGGTGGCGGCCTGGGCCGCCATGGCGTTGGCGAACCCCACGGCCAGCACGTTGACCACGAAGAACGCGTTCATCCAGCCGGTGTTGGCCGCCGCCTGCACCAGGGTGAAGAACGCGTTGCCCGTCTCGTCGTCGCTGAACGACTCCCGCCCACCGGCGAGCAGGCTGGCCAGCCACGTCTGCACCACGAACAGCGTCGCCACCACGAACAGCGCGATCAGCATGGCGCGACCGGCGGGGTTGCGTTTGCCCGTCGACTCCTCGGCCAGCGTCGAAATGCCGTCGAAACCAAGGAAACTCAACACCGCGATGGACAACGCGGTCGCCAGCAGCGGTGCGCTGACCACGCTGGGATCCCAGACGGGGGAGATGCTCCAGCCGACGTCGGGCAGGGACTGGCCGTTGATCGCGCGCACCGCGATCACGACGAAGATCGCCACGAACACCAACTCGATGACCAGGAAGACGCGGTTCGCCAACTTCAACGAGCCGACTCCGGCGAGGTTGATGACGGTGTTGACCAGCACGAAGATCACCGCCCACAACCAGCGGGGCGTGCCGGGGAACAGGCCGATCATCGACTCGGCCGCGAACACGTACAGCAGCGTGGGCACCAGAAGGTAGTCCAGCAGGATCGCCCAGCCCGCGAAGAACCCTGCGGCGGGGTGGATTCCGCGGCCCACATAGGAGAAGACCGATCCGGCCAGGGGGAACGACTTGGCCATCTGCGAATAGGCGAGCGCGGTGAAGATCATCGCGACCAGGCCCACCAGATAGACCAGCGGCACCATGCCCGAGGCACTGTTGTAGACGGTCCCGAAGATCGCCCACGGCGCGATCGGCACCATGAACACCAGCCCGTAGACCACCAGGTCGACGGTGGCCACCGAACGGTTGAGTTCCTGTTTGTACCCGAACGATTCGAGGCTGCGCTGGCCGTCGAGGCCGGCGCCTGCCGAGGCGTTGGTGTCAGAGGTGGCCATGGTCGGTCCTTGTCAGGCGGTGGGGTCGTTGGCGGCGAGGAAGTCGGCGATGACGGCCCGGAACTCCTCGGGCTTCTCGAGGTGGCTGCAGTGGCTGGCGTCGGGGAAGACATGGCTGCGCGCGCCGGGGATGTTCTCCACGAAAGGCGCCCACGTCGCCGGTGTCGCCTCGTCGAACTCCCCGGCGACCACCAGCGTCGGCACCGCGATGGCACCGAGGCGGTCGATGATGCTCCACTCGCGCAGCGTGCCCAGCACGTAAAACTCGTTGGGGCCGTTCATCGTGTGATAGACGGTCGGCTCGGCCTCCATCTGCTCGACGGTCTCGACGAAGTCCTTCGGCGTGGGCACCACCCGGCACACGTGGCGCACATAGAACTCCTCGGTGGCCGCGAGGTACTCGGGGTCGGTGACGGTTCCGGCCTCCTCGTGCCGGTCGAGCGCCGCCTGGGTCTCGGGCGGGAGCTGGGCCCGCAGTTCGGCGGCCGCCGCCATCCACAGCTCCATCGACGCCGGCGAATTGCAGATCGACAGCGACGCCAGTCCCGGCGGCCGCAGGACCGCGATCTCGGCGCCGAGCATGCCGCCCCACGACTGACCGAGCAGGTGGTAGTGCTCGATGCCCAGCGCCGAGCGCACCGCGTGGAACTCCTCGACGAACAGCTCCGGAGTCCAGAAGTCCGCCGGGGCGTCGGGAAGATGCGTGCTGTTGCCGCAACCGATCTGGTCGTAGTGGACGACCCGCCGCCCGGTCTCGTCCGCCAACTCCGCGATATTGCGCACGTAGTTGTGCGCCATCCCCGGTCCGCCGTGCAGCACGATCAGCGGCAACAGCCCGCCACGTGGCTCGTCCGGGTCGGCGATCCGCACCCAGGTCTCGTGTTCGCGGAACGGCACGGTGCGGGTCTCGACAGACATGGCGATCAGAATGAACCCATAATGGTCTCGTTGCAAGACCAATTTTGATCATTAACATGCCCGTATCCATGGAAAGGGCTGGGAGATGGCTGAGAACGGCGCCGCGGCGACGCCGGGTCTGCTGCAACAGCAGCTCGACATGCCGTCGCGCGTCGACGAGATCACCGACCGGCTGGTCACCGCGATCGCGCTCGGCGAGTATCTGCCGGGGACGCGTCTGCCCGTCGAGCGTGAGCTGGCCGCATCCCTCGGGGTGGGCCGGATGACCGTCCGCGCCGCTCTCGCCCGGCTGGTCGAGCGCGGCCTGCTCGAGACCCGGCGGGGTCGCGGCGGCGGTTCCTACGTCCTCGAGCAGTGGCGTGACTCGTCTGTCGAGGCGGTGGGCCGGACCCTGGCCATGCGGCTGGACGAACTTCGCGACCGCTGTGACGCGGTGTGCCGGCTGCACGGCGCCATCTGTCGCGCGGCGGCGGAGTCGCGCACCGACGCCGACATGGCGGCGTTGCACGCGGCGCTGGCGGCCTTCCGGGCCGCGGGCAGCGGCGTCGAGGCCCAGCAGGCCGACAGCCGGCTGCACCTGACGATCATGGACGCCGCCCACAATCCGGTGCTCAAGAAGCTGCTGCTCGACCTGGAGGCGTCGGTCAGCATCGCCGCGCCGGCGCATCCGTGGGGTGAGCACGACACGATGGCCGCGATGGAGCGCAGGGCTCTGCACGACCACGAACGCCTCATCGACGCCATCGTCGCGGGCCGCCCCGATGAGGCCGACGCGATCGCCCGCGCGCATGTGGCGATCGACTTCGAGCTGATCGCCACGGCCATGCGGCGCGCGGGCGTGGCCACTGACTAAGGTGACGCCGTGGCCGAGACCGCGCCGCTGCGCGTGCAACTGATCGCCAAGACCGAGTTCATGGCGCCACCCGACGTGCCGTGGGACACCGACGCCGACGGGGGCTCCGCGCTCGTCGAGTTCGCCGGCCGGGCCTGCTACCAGAGCTGGTCCAAACCCAACCCGCGCACGGCCACCAACGCCTCGTACCTGCGCCACATCATCGACGTGGGCCACCTGTCGGTGCTCGAACACGCCTCGGTGTCGTTCTACATCACCGGGATCTCGCGGTCGTGCACCCACGAGCTCATCCGGCACCGGCACTTCTCCTACTCGCAGCTGTCCCAGCGGTACGTGCCCGAGCACGATGCGCAGGTCGTCGTCCCGCCGGGCATCGAGGGCGACGCCGAGCTCGAGGAGATCTTCACCGCGGCCGCCGACGCGGGCCGCGCCGTGTACAGCGAGTTGCTGGCGCGGCTGGAGGCCAAGCTCATGGGCGATGAGCCCGGAGAAAGACGGGCCACGCTGCGCCGCAAGCAGGCAAGGCAGGCGGCGCGCGCGGTCCTGCCCAACGCCACCGAGACCCGCATCGTCGTCACCGGCAACTACCGCGCCTGGCGGCATTTCATCGCGATGCGGGCCAGCGAGCACGCCGACGTCGAGATCCGCCGGCTCGCGATCGCCTGCCTGCGCGAACTCGTCGCCGTCGCCCCCGCAGTGTTCGCTGACTTCGAGATCTACTCGCTGTCGGACGGCACGGAAGTCGCGAGCACCCCGCTCGTCACCGAAGCGTGAGGGCCAGCGGGTAATCTTGGTGCCCGTGAGCATCAGCGGATTCGACGTGACGGCCGGGTTGGGCACCGTGCTTACCGCGATGGTCACCCCGTTCAAGCCCGACGGCACCGTCGACACGGACACCGCCGCGCGGCTGGCGAACCACCTCATCGACTCCGGCTGCGACGGCCTCGTGCTGTCCGGCACCACCGGCGAGTCGCCCACGACCACCGACGCCGAGAAGCTGACCCTGCTGCGCGCCGTGCTCGAGGCCGTCGGCGACCGCGCCCGCATCATCGCCGGAGCGGGCACCTACGACACCGCGCACAGCATCCACCTGGCGAAGGCGTGCGCCGCCGAGGGTGCGCACGGACTGCTCGTCGTCACGCCGTACTACTCGCGCCCGCCGCAGGCCGGGCTGCTCGCCCACTTCACCGCCGTCGCCGACGCCACCGACCTGCCCGTCGTGCTCTACGACATCCCGCCGCGGTCGGTCGTGCCGATCGAGTGGGACACCATCCGGACGCTCGCCGAGCATCCGAACATCGTCGCGATCAAGGACGCCAAGGGCGATCTGCACGGCGGCGGCCAGATCATCGCCGACACCGGGCTGGCGTACTACTCCGGCGACGATGCCTTGAATCTGCCGTGGCTGGCGATGGGTGCGGTCGGCTTCATCAGCGTGTGGGGTCACCTCGCGGCCAGCCAGCTGCGGGAGATGCTCTCCGCGTTCACCTCCGGTGACGTCGCGACCGCCCGCAAGATCTGCGTGACACTCGGCCGGCTCAGCGCCGCCCAGGCCCGCCTCGGCGGCGTCACCATGTCGAAGGCGGGGCTGGGCCTGCAGGGCATCGACGTCGGCCAGCCCCGGCTGCCGCAGATCCCGCCCACTGTCGACGAACTGGCCGCACTGGCCGAGGACATGCGCGCCGCGGCGGTCTTGCGGTGAGGCCGTGACGAACGGCCTCGTCCCGCCCGGCCCGCTCGCGGTCGGCGGACTCCGCGTGACCGCGCTGGGCGGCATCAGCGAGATCGGTCGCAACATGACCGTCTTCGAACACCTCGGCCGGCTGCTCATCATCGACTGCGGGGTGTTGTTCCCCGGCCACGACGAGCCGGGTGTCGACCTGATCCTGCCCGACCTGCGCCACGTCGAGGACCGTCTCGACGACGTCGAGGCGCTGGTGCTCACCCACGCCCACGAGGACCACATCGGGGCGGTGCCGTTCCTGCTCAAACTGCGGCCCGACATTCCCGTCGTCGGATCGCAGTTCACCCTCGCGCTGGTGCGCGAGAAATGCCGCGAACACCGCCTCAAACCACGCTTCGTCGAGGTCGCCGAGGGGCAGCGCAGCACACACGGCGTCTTCGAATGCCAGTACTTCGCGGTCAACCACTCGGTGCCCGGCTGTCTGGCGGTGGCCTTGCACACCGGCGCGGGCACCGTCCTGCACACCGGCGACATCAAACTCGACCAGCTGCCGCTCGATGGGCGGCCCACCGACCTGCCGGGGATGTCGCGCCTCGGCGACGCGGGGGTCGACCTGTTCCTGTGCGATTCCACCAACGCCGACCGCCCCGGCGTCGGACCGTCCGAAAGCGAGATCGGCCCGACGCTGCATCGGTTGATCCGCGGCGCCGACGGCCGGGTGATCGTCGCGTGTTTCGCCTCCAACGTCGACCGCGTCCAGCAGATCATCGACGCCGCCGTGGCGCTGGGCCGGCGGGTGTCCTTCGTGGGCCGGTCGATGGTGCGCAACATGGGAATCGCCCGCGAACTGGGCTATCTCAACGTCGCCGACAGCGATCTGCTCGACATCGGGGCCGCCGAGATGATGCCGGCCGAGAAGGTCGTGCTGATCACGACCGGGACGCAGGGCGAACCGATGTCGGCACTGTCGCGGATGTCGCGCGGCGAGCACCGCAGCATCACGCTGACCGCCGGTGACCTGATCATCCTGTCGTCGTCGCTGATCCCCGGCAACGAGGAGGCCGTCTACGGCGTCATCGACTCGCTGTCCAAGATCGGCGCCCGCGTGGTGACCAATGCCCATGCCCGCGTTCACGTTTCGGGACACGCCTACGCCGGTGAGCTGCTGTTCCTCTACAACGGCGTCAAACCGCGCAACGTGATGCCGGTGCACGGCACGTGGCGCCACCTGCGCGCCAACGCCGCGCTCGCGGCCCGCACCGGGGTTCCGCCGGAGTCGATCATGCTGGCGGAGAACGGTGTCAGCGTCGACCTGGTGGCCGGGAAGGCGAGCATCGCCGGTGCCGTCGGGGTCGGCAAGATGTTCGTCGACGGGCTCATCACCGGCGACGTCGGGGAGACCACGCTGGGTGAGCGTCTCGTTCTCTCATCGGGTTTCGTCGCGGTCACCGTCGTCGTGCGCCGGGGGACCGGCCGGCCGGCCGGTCCGGCGCACCTGATGTCGCGCGGGTTCTCCGAGGACCCCAAAGCGCTCGAACCGGCCGCGCGCAAGGTCGAGGAGGAGCTCGAGCGGCTCACCACCGACTCGGTCACCGACCCCGCCCGCATCGCCCAGGCGGTCCGGCGGACCGTCGGCAAATGGGTCGGGGAGACCTACCGGCGCCAGCCGATGATCGTCCCGACCGTCATCGAGATCTGACCCTCGGGATCTGACCTCTGAGACCGACGTCCGCCGAGCGGATTTCACCCGTTCGGACGAGGTGCGGCCGCCTGTGCGGTGCTTGGGTGAGACGACAGCGTCGACAACCCGCTCGTGGTGGCGGCGCTGAGCGAGGAGGACCATCATGCACATCCATCCACTCACCCATCCCTGGCAGCTGGCGACGACCTGG
Organism: Mycolicibacterium litorale; assembly: GCF_010731695.1. Classification (NCBI taxonomy): domain Bacteria; kingdom Bacillati; phylum Actinomycetota; class Actinomycetes; order Mycobacteriales; family Mycobacteriaceae; genus Mycobacterium; species Mycolicibacterium litorale. Next base: position 2,248,406 of record NZ_AP022586.1, on the reverse strand, counting down.
ACGGTCGCCCGTCGACGTTCGCGCACCCTGCCCGACGACCGGTCGCACTTCTACCCGTCGCGGTGCGTGTACCTCGAGAGCTCCTCGATGTCACGACTGATGGATCACCTCTGAGGCGGTCAGCGCTTGTTGACGTATCCGGCGTCCACCGGCAGCGTGATGCCGGTGATGTAGCGCGCCTCGTCGGATGCCAGGAAGGCGACCGCGGCGGCGATGTCCTCGGGTTCCAGCGCCTGGACCGGTAGCGCGTTGCTCATATCGGGTCCGCCCTCGTTCTCCTGGGCCAGCCCCTCGAGCCAGCTGCGGGTGAAGTCGTTGTCGATCATCGGGGTGTTCACCCCGGCGGGATGCACCGAGTTCACGCGGATGCTGTGTGTTGCAAGGATATTGGCGTACACCCGCATGATGCCGACGATGCCGTGCTTGGCGGCGGCGTAGCCGATCGAACCGGCCATCGGCGAGGCCAGGCCGACGAGGCCGGCCACCGAACTGGTCAGCACGATCGATCCGCCATTGCCCGCTTTGATCATCGGCCGCATGGCGACGTCGACGGTGTGGAAGACGCCGGTGAGGTTGACGTCGATGACGTCCTGCCACGCGTCCGCACCGGCCATCGGGGCGATGCCGGCGTTGGCGACGACGACGTCGAGGCGTCCGCCGAGCTGCTGCACGCCGTCGATCAGCGCGGACTTCAACGCGGCGCGGTCACGGACGTCGGCCTGCGACGCCACGATCCGCGCGCCGGTCTCCTCGACCAGCTTGACCGTCGCGGCCAGATCGTCGGGAGTGGCCAGCGGGTACGGCACCGATGCGATGTCGTCGCAGACGTCGACGACGATGATGTCGGCGCCGTCGGTGGCGAGCCGGACGGCATGGGCGCGACCCTGGCCGCGCGCCGCGCCGGTGATGAACGCGACCTTGCCCTCGAGTGGACGCATGGCTGTCCTCCTGGTCAGGGCCGCAGTTGACCCTTGGCCGGATCGCCGGCGGGAACCGGCGCGAGCATCTTGATGTCGGGGGCGCCGTCGAGGTGTTCGCCGACCTCGGCGAACAGCGTGGTGATGCCCGGTGCGGTGCCGTGGGCCTTGAGCGCATCCTCGTCGGCCCACTGCTCGACGAACACGAACGTGCCATTGGCTTCGTGCAGTGAGTAGAGGTCGCAGCCCGGCTCGGAGTGCACCGTCTCGATGGCCTTCTTGCAGGCCTCCCGCACGGTGTCGACGGATTCGGGCTTGGCGGTCATGGTGGCGACGACGACGACGGGCATGGGCGGGGGACTCCTCGATGAGTAACGGGCCAGACCGGACAGGTGTCCAGCCTACTCATGGCGACGCGGCTGAGATGCAGCCGAAACCAAGTTGTGACCAGTGTGGCTCGTGGTGCATCTGGGACTTGAGCGACTAGGCTGAACCCCATGGCTGGTAAGACCGTCACCCGCTCCGGCGCCCGTACGAGCAGGTCAAAGGGCGGAACGCGGAGCGGGGCCCGGCCGAGTCGGCCCGCGAAGTCGTCCGCGCCCCGGCGCAAGCCCGCGCCGCGCCGGCATCCGTCACCGGTCGGGGCCGCCGGCGCCGCCGTGGGGCGCGGAGCCCGCGCCGGGTGGCTGATGCTGGCCAAGGGCGCCGGATCCACGGCGCGCTCCGTCGGCCGCGCCCGCGAGATCGAGCCCGGGCACCGTCGCGACGGCATCGCCCTGGCACTGCTGGGGGTCGCCGTCGTCGTGGCCGCCGGGTCGTGGTTCGACGCCGCCCGCCCGGTGGGCGAGTGGATCGACATGGTGCTGCGCTCGCTCGTCGGCGACGCGGTGGTGCTCGTCCCGCTCGTGCTCGCGGCCGTGGCCGTCGTGCTCATGCGCAGTGAACCCGACCCCGAGGCGCGTCCGCGGCTGATCCTCGGTTCGGCGATGATCACGCTCCCGGCGCTCGGGCTGTGGCACCTGTGGTCGGGGTCGCCGCACGTGCCGGGGGAGCGGCAGCAGGCCGCCGGATTCATCGGCTTCGCGATCGGCGGTCCGCTCGCCGACGGGCTCACCGCATGGATCGCCGCACCGCTGCTGTTCATCGGGGTCCTGTTCGGCCTGCTGCTGGTCACCGGGACGACGATCCGCGAAGTGCCCGAGACCGTGCGGGCGATGTTCTCCACCCGCGGCTACGACGACGACTACGACGACTACGACGAGTACGACGACTACCGCGACGAAGACGGCGACTACCGCGACGAAGACGGCGGCTACGACGACGAACCGGAAATCGGTGCGGCCGACGACTTCTCGGACGGCTACTACGACGACCCGGCGATCTCACGCGACGAGCAGCTCTGGCCGTCCGGTTCGCCGATGGACAACTATCCGCTCGATCCGCCCGAGAGCGACCCGCCCACACTGCCCGAGCTCGCCGCGCTGCCGCCCGCACCGGCGCCGAAACCCAAGCGCAAGAAGCCGGCCCCGGAGAAGCCCGCCGACGACCAGGACACCCTGTCGCTCGACCGGGTCGTCGAAGGCCCCTACGCCCTGCCGTCGCTGGACCTGCTGATCGCCGGCGATCCGCCGAAGCTGCGCAGCGCCGCCAACGAGAAGATGGAAGAAGCCATCACCTCGGTGCTGCAGCAGTTCAAGGTCGACGCCGCGGTCACCGGCTGCACCCGCGGACCGACCGTTACCCGCTACGAGGTCGAACTCGGCCCCGGCGTGAAGGTCGAGAAGATCACCGCGCTGCAGCGCAACATCGCCTACGCCGTGGCCACCGAGAGTGTGCGGATGCTCGCGCCGATCCCGGGCAAGTCGGCCGTCGGTATCGAGGTGCCCAACACCGATCGCGAGATGGTGCGCCTCGCCGACGTGCTCACCGCACCGTCCACCCGGCGCGACCACCACCCGCTGGTGATCGGGCTCGGCAAGGACATCGAGGGCGACTTCATCTCGGCCAACCTCGCCAAGATGCCCCACCTGCTGGTCGCCGGGTCGACCGGTTCGGGTAAGTCCAGCTTCGTCAACTCGATGCTGGTGTCGCTGCTCGCGCGCGCCACCCCCGACGAGGTCAGGATGATCCTGATCGACCCGAAGATGGTCGAGCTCACCCCGTACGAGGGCATCCCGCACCTGATCACGCCGATCATCACCGAACCGAAGAAGGCCGCCGCGGCGCTGGCCTGGCTGGTCGAGGAGATGGAGCAGCGCTACCAGGACATGCAGGCCTCGCGGGTGCGGCACATCGACGTGTTCAACGAGAAGGTGCGGTCCGGCGAGATCACCGCGCCGCTGGGCAGTGAGCGGGTCTACAAGCCCTACCCCTACATCCTCGCGATCGTCGACGAGCTCGCCGACCTGATGATGACCGCCCCGCGCGACGTCGAGGATGCGATCGTGCGCATCACCCAGAAGGCCCGCGCCGCGGGTATCCACCTGGTGCTGGCCACGCAGCGGCCGTCGGTGGACGTCGTCACCGGTCTGATCAAGACCAACGTGCCGTCGCGGCTGGCGTTCGCCACCTCGTCGCTGACGGACAGCCGCGTCATCCTCGACCAGCCCGGCGCGGAGAAGCTGATCGGTATGGGCGACGGGCTGTTCCTCCCGATGGGCGCGGGCAAACCCATCCGGCTGCAGGGTGCGTTCATCACCGACGAGGAGATCCAGGCCGTCGTCACCGCGACCAAGGACCAGGCCGAGCCGGAGTTCGTCGAGGGCGTCACCGCGGCCAAGGCCGGCGAGCGCAAGGACGTCGACCCGGACATCGGCGACGACATGGACGTCTTCCTGCAGGCCGTCGAGCTCGTGGTGTCCAGCCAGTTCGGGTCGACCTCGATGCTGCAGCGCAAGCTGCGGGTGGGCTTCGCCAAGGCGGGCCGGCTGATGGACCTCATGGAGACCCGCGGCATCGTCGGGCCGTCGGAGGGTTCCAAGGCGCGCGAGGTGCTGGTCAAACCCGACGAGCTCGCCGGCACGCTGGCCCTGATCCGCGGCGGCAGCGACGCCAACGGCGCAGACGCCGAGTGACGAATCGCTAGAGGGTGAGCAGCATCCGGGTGTTGCCCAGGATGTTCGGCTTGACGTAGGACAGGTCGAGGAACTCCGCGACACCGGTGTCGTACGAGCGGCACATCTCCTCGTACACCTCGGCGGTGACCGGGGTGCCGTCGATCTCGGTGAAGCCGTGGCGGGCGAAGAACTCGACCTCGAAGGTGAGCACGAAGATCCGCTGCAGGCGCAGCTCGCGGGCCACGTCGAGCAGCCGCGCCACGATGCGGTGCCCGACGCCGCGGCCACGGACCTTCGGATGCACCGCGACCGTGCGCACCTCGCCGAGGTCGGCCCACAGCACGTGCAGCGCGCCGCAGCCGATCAGCTCGTCGTCGATTTCGGCGACCCAGAACTCCTGCACGGCCTCGTAGATGTTGACGAGGTTCTTCTCGAGCAGGATCCTGCCCGCGTAGATGTCGACGAGCCCCTTGATCGCGGGTACGTCCGAGGTGCGCGCACGGCGCACCGTGACCTCCTCGGCGACCGCGTCGACCGGGTTCTCATCCGCTGCGCTCACAGCTGCGAGAGTATCGGCTGAGCCAACCGATATTCTGTGTCGGTGTCGGGCCCGTCTCCTACTGATCCGGTGGTGCCGCGCGCCCGAGTGGCGAATATCGCCAATGTGCTGACCGGGCTGCGCTTCGTACTGGTACCGGTGTTCCTCGCCGCGCTGTTCGTCGGCGACGGGCATGAAACCTATTGGCGTGTGGTCGCTTTCGTGGTCTTCGCGGTGGCGGTGATCACCGATCGGTTCGACGGTGCGCTCGCGCGCAGCTACGGCATGGTCACCGAGTTCGGCACGCTCGCGGACCCGATCGCCGACAAGGCGCTCATCGGTGCGGCGCTCATCGGCCTGTCGGTGCTCGGCGACCTGCCCTGGTGGGTGACCGGGGTCATACTCGCCCGCGAGCTCGGCGTGACGGTGCTGCGGTTCGCGGTGCTGCGCCACGGCGTGATCCCGGCCAGCCGGGGCGGCAAGCTCAAGACGCTGGTCCAGGCCGTCGCGATCGGGCTGTTCGTGCTGCCGCTGTCGGCCTGGCCCGGCCCGTGGCTGGTGGTGGCCTGGGTGATCATGGTGGCCGCGGTGGTGCTGACCCTGCTGACCGGCCTCGACTACGTGCTGTCGGCGATACGGGACTCGCGTGAACGACCCGCTGGTCACTGACGACGCCCGCGCCCTGGTCGCCGACCTCACCGTGCGCCACCAGAGCGTGGCGACCGCCGAATCGCTGACCGCGGGGCTGCTGGCAGCGACGCTGGCCGGTGTCCCCGGCGCCAGCGCGGTGCTGCGCGGCGGCCTGGTCACCTACACCGAGGACACCAAGATCGCGTTGGCCGGAGTGGCGCCGCAGGTGCTCGACGCTGTCGGGCCCGTCGCCGCGCCCACCGCGCGGGCACTGGCGGTCGGCGCGCGGCAGCGCTGCGCGGCCACCTGGGGTGTGGGGCTGACCGGGGTGGCAGGTCCGGAACCGCACGGCGGCCATGCGGTGGGCACGGTGTTCCTCGGCCTGGCCGGCCCGGTCGACACCGAAGTCGTCGAACTGCACCTGGACGGATCGCGCTGGGACATCCGCCGGACCGCGGTCGACCAGGCGATATCCCATCTGCGCGCGCTCGTCGGCCAACAGTGATCTGAAACTCTCCGGATTGCGGGAACCGGCTCGGCGCCGGCCGCGTTGTGCAGGTAGCAAACCAGCCGACGAAGGAGGGGCACGATGGCGGCATTGCTGCGCGAGGTGATCGGCGACGTGCTGCGCCGTGCCCGCACCTCGCAGGGCCGGACCCTGCGCGAAGTCTCCGACACCGCCCGGGTGAGCCTGGGTTATCTCTCCGAGGTGGAACGCGGCCGTAAGGAGGCGTCCAGCGAGCTGCTGAGCGCGATCTGCGGTGCGCTCGACGTCCCGCTGTCGCAGGTGCTCTCCGATGCGGGTGAGGAACTGGCCCACCAGGAGCTCGCCGCCGCCCCGGTGACGAACATCGACGTCAGCACGAAGGTCGTGATTCCGCAGGCCGTCTCGATGGCCGTGGCCTGAACACCGCCGCGATCACGCGTCGGAAATCCGGGGTGTGGCGAGGTGCGCGGAACCGATAAGTTGGCACCAGGACCCAGTCGACAAGACCCGAAGGCGGAGTGAACCGATGGCCAACCCGTTCGTCAAGGCGTGGAAGTACATGATGGCGCTGTTCAGCTCCAAGGTCGACGAGTACGCCGATCCGAAGGTGCAGATCCAGCAGGCGATCGAAGAGGCGCAGCGCCAGCACCAGGCCCTGACTCAGCAGGCCGCGCAGGTCATCGGCAACCAGCGCCAGCTGGAGATGAGGCTGAACCGCCAACTCGCCGACATCGAGAAGCTGCAGGTCAACGTTCGCCAGGCGCTGACGCTGGCCGACCAGGCCGTGGCCAACGGTGACACCGCGAAGGCCACCGAATACAACAACGCCGCCGAGGCGTTCGCCGCCCAGCTGGTGACCGCCGAGCAGAGCGTCGAAGACCTCAAAACGCTGCACGACCAGGCGCTGCAGGCCGCCGGCCAGGCCAAGAAGGCCGTCGAGCAGAACGCGATGATGCTGCAGCAGAAGATCGCCGAGCGCACCAAGCTGCTCAGCCAGCTCGAGCAGGCCAAGATGCAGGAACAGGTCAGCTCGTCGCTGCGCTCGATGAGCGAGCTGGCCGCCCCCGGTACCACGCCGAGCCTCGACGAAGTGCGCCAGAAGATCGAGCGACGCTACGCCAACGCGATGGGCGAGGCCGAGCTCGCGCAGAACTCCGTCCAGGGCCGCATGCTCGAGGTGCAGCAGGCCAGCGTGCAGATGGCCGGCCATTCGCGCCTGGAACAGATCCGCGCGTCGATGCGGGGCGACGCGCTGCCCTCCGGCGGCGCCACCCCCGCGGCGAACCCGGCCACACCGGCCGCCAACCCGGCTCAGCCGACGCCGGAAAATCCCTTGTCCCAGTAGTTTTCGCGAGGTGACGCAGTGAAGACGCAGAGCAGACCGGCTCCCGCGGCATGGCGTTCGATGCTGCAGCGCGGGGTGGACACCGCCGCCGAGTTCTCCGACATGGTGGCCGACCGGTTGCAGGCCGCCGCCGATCCGAGGGCCAAGCTGCTGCGCAAGCGGCGCTGGGCACTGCGGCTCGGGCTGTTCTTCACCGTCACCAGCGTGTTCTGGATCCTGGTCACCGCCGTGCTGGCGGCCTGGAGTACGCCGTTCTGGGTTTTCATCATCACCGGGGCGATCGCCGCTGGGGCGATGTTCCCCGCCACCCTGCTGCTGCTGCGCTACCGGTGGCTGCGCGCCGAACCGCTGCCGCCGGCCCGTACCCGCGGCTCGCGCCGGCTGCCGCCGTGGAACTCCGCCGCTCGGGCGCCGATGGCGGCGCTGGTCTCTGCCGAGCGGGGCCTGTTCTCACTGCTCGGGGTCATGGAGCGCGGCCGGATGCTGCCACCCGACGAACTGCGTGAGCTCAGCGCGGCGGCGCGGCAGAGTGCCGCCACGATGGCCGCGACCGCCAACGAGGTGGTTTCGATGGAGCGCGCGATGTCCTCGGCGCCCGCGTCGCGCGCGCATCTCACGCCGACCGTGCGGGCGTTCACCGCGCAGATGGATCAGGGTGTGCGCCAGTACCACGAGATGGTCGACGCGGCCGCACAACTCGTGTCGGCGGCCAACAGCGGCCCGATGTCGAGTTCCCCGATGTACGGCCGGCGCTACCGCGAGGAACTGGTCAACGCCACCGACCGGATGCAGGGCTGGGCGCAGGCGTTCGACGAGCTGGGAGCGGCCACGCCGCATCAATTCAGGTCAGCCTGACCCACTACAGCGTGGGTCGCAGCGCCGGGAACGGCACGGCCAGCAGCCCGCGGACCGTCGCCTTCAGGAAGTTGAGCGTGTCGAAGTAGTCCCGCCACAGCGTGATCCGGCCGGCGTGTAACTCGAACACCCCGCACACCCAGAACTGGATCCGCACCGGACCGAACTCCAGCACGTCGGTCCGTTCGGTGAGCACCGTGTCGCCTTCGGCGGCGACGCGGTGGACCTTGACCTCGAACCGCATTCGTCCCTGACCGCTGCGGAACAGCTTGGTGATGCGCTCACGGCCGCGGATGGTCGGGAAGCCCACGTTCTGCCAGGCGATGTGGTCGGCCATCAGGGAGTCGGCGGTGTCGAAGTCCTCGTCCTGCAGGGCGAACAGAAACGTCTCGACCGTGCGCGCGTTGGTCGTGCTCTGCAGGGCTGAGGTGGAGCCGTTGCTCGAGTCGGTCATGCCGGTCAGGGTAGTCCTCGCCCGAGGGCGCCGGGGGCTTCTGACTGTGGCAGGGTGGGCGGGTGCGTGTCGCCGTCGTCGCCGGTCCGGACCCCGGCCACGCGTTCCCCGCCATCGCGCTGTGTCAGAAGTTCTCGGCCGCCGGGGACGAACCGACGCTGCTGACCGGCGTCGAGTGGCTCGACACCGCGCGGGCGGCCGGGGTGGCTGCCCAGGAACTGCTCGGCCTCGACCCGACCGAGGTGGACGACGACACCGACGCCGGCGCGAAGATCCACCAGCGGGCCGCGCGGATGGCGGTGCTCAACGCCCCGGTGATCGACGCGCTCGCCCCCGACCTCGTGGTGTCCGACGTCATCACCGCCTGCGGTGGTCTGGCCGCCGAACTGCTCGGCCTGCCGTGGGTCGAGCTCAACCCCCACCCGCTGTACCGCCCGTCGAAGGGCCTGCCGCCGCTGGGCAGCGGACTCGCCCCGGGGGTAGGTCTGCGCGGCAGGCTGCGGGACACCGTGATGCGGGCGCTCACCGCCCGGTCCTGGCGTGAGGGTCTGCGCCAGCGCGCGCAGGCCCGGGTGGGGATCGGCCTGCCCGCCGCGGATCCCGGTCCGCTGCGGCGGCTGATCGCCACGCTGCCCGCGCTGGAGGTGCCCCGTCCGGACTGGCCCGACGAGGCCGTTCTCGTCGGCCCACTGCACTTCGAGCCCACGTCGCAGGTGCTGGCGGTGCCGCCCGGTGACGGGCCGGTGGTGCTGGTTGCGCCGTCCACGGCCAGCACGGGGGAGCGCGGGGTCGCCGAGGTGGCGCTCGACGCGCTGACGCCGGGCGACGCGCTGCCCGCCGGTGCGCGGGTGGTGGTGTCGCGGCTGTCGGGTGCCGACGGGCCGGCGCCGCCGTGGGCCGTGGTGGGGCTGGGCCGCCAGGACGAACTGCTCACCCACGCCGACGTGGTGATCTGCGGTGGCGGGCACGGCATGGTGGCCAAGACGCTGCTGGCCGGGGTGCCGATGGTGGTGGTGCCCGGTGGCGGAGACCAGTGGGAGATAGCCAATCGGGTTGTGCGGCAAGGAAGTGCGCAGCTGGTGCGGCCGTTGAGCGCGGATGCGCTGGCCACCGCGGTCCGCGAGGTGCTCGGCGCACCGGGTTACCGGGAGGCGGCCCGCCGGGCGGCGGCCACCGCGGGGCAGGTCACCGATCCGGTACGGGTGTGCCACCGCGCGCTCGCGTAATTTGGTGTCGTGCGACTGACGGAATTCCGCGAACTCGTCGATGGCCAGTTCGGCTCCATCCGTGGCCGGTCGCTGCTCGTGGACCATGTGCTCAGTGGTCTCGGCGGGCGCACCGCGGCGCAGGCCATCGAAGACGGCGTCGAACCGCGCGACGTGTGGCGGGCGCTGTGCGCCGACTTCGACGTCCCGCGCGATCTGTGGTGAGGCCGTACGGCGTGTCCACTTGAGTCGAACACGTGTTCGTCTATGGTGGGTGATGTTCGACGGCTAGATGCTGCTCCACACCGGCGTTTCGGCGACTTGTCGGTGGGTCCCTCTAGCGTCACGGCCAACTGATCGACACCGGTCAACCGAACATCACGAGGATGGAGACAGACATGGCACCGCAGGCACCCGATCGCGAGAAGGCCCTCGAGCTGGCGCTCGCGCAGATCGAGAAGAGTCACGGTAAAGGCTCGGTGATGCGGCTCGGCGACGAGGTCCGCGCGCCGATCTCGGTCATCCCGACCGGCTCCATCGCCCTGGACGTCGCGCTGGGCATCGGCGGTCTGCCCCGCGGCCGCGTCATCGAGATCTACGGTCCGGAATCCTCGGGTAAGACCACGGTGGCGCTGCACGCGGTGGCCAACGCCCAGGCCGCCGGCGGTATCGCGGCGTTCATCGACGCCGAGCACGCGCTGGATCCCGACTACGCCAAGAAGCTCGGGGTGGACACCGACTCACTGCTGGTCTCCCAGCCCGACACCGGTGAGCAGGCCCTCGAGATCGCCGACATGCTGATCCGCTCCGGTGCGCTGGACATCCTGGTCATCGACTCGGTCGCGGCACTGGTGCCGCGCGCCGAGATCGAGGGTGAGATGGGTGACAGCCACGTCGGCCTGCAGGCCCGGTTGATGAGCCAGGCGCTGCGCAAGATCACCGGCGCGCTGAGCAATTCGGGCACCACCGCGATCTTCATCAACCAGCTGCGCGAGAAGATCGGCGTGATGTTCGGCTCACCCGAGACCACCACCGGCGGTAAGGCGCTGAAGTTCTACGCCTCGGTCCGCATGGACGTCCGCCGCATCGAGACGCTCAAGGACGGCACCGACGCGGTCGGTAACCGCACCCGCGTCAAGATCGTCAAGAACAAGGTCTCGCCGCCGTTCAAGCAGGCCGAGTTCGACATCCTCTACGGCAAGGGCATCAGCAAGGAAGGCTCGCTCATCGACATGGGCGTGGAGCACGGCTTCATCCGCAAGTCCGGTTCCTGGTTCACCTACGAGGGTGAGCAGCTGGGCCAGGGCAAGGAGAACGCCCGGAAATTCCTGCTGGAGAACGGCGATGTGGCCAACGAGATCGAGAAGAAGATCAAAGAGAAGCTCAACATCGGTGCTGTGGTGACCGCTGATGACGTCCTCCCCGCGCCCGTCGACTTCTGAGTCCGACTCCGACGAGGATCGCGACCGCGACGACCCCGACCGCGACGAGCAGGCGCACTCGTATTGTCTGCGCCTGCTCACCGCGCGGGCACGCACCCGTGCGGAGCTGGCCGGCAAGCTGACCCAGCGAGGCTATTCCGAACCGGTCGCGCAGCGGGTGCTCGACCGGTTGACGAAGGTCGGGCTCCTCGACGACGAGGACTTCGCCGAACAGTGGGTGCGGTCGCGTCACCTCTACGCCGGAAAAGGCAAGCGCGCGTTGGCCGCCGAGCTGCGCCGCAAGGGTGTCGACGCTGAGGTGATCACCTCGTCACTCGCCGACATCGACGCCGGCGCCGAACGTGACCGGGCCGAACAGCTGGTCCGCGACCGGCTGCGCCGGGAGAGACTCGACGACGACCCGGCCTCGGAGCTCAAGGTGAAGCGACGGCTGGCCGGCATGCTGGCCCGCCGCGGCTACAGCCAGTCGATGGCGCTCGACGTCGTCACCGTCGAACTGGCCAACGAACGCGAGCGCAGGCGGGTGTAGCGCTACGGCTGCGCGTCCGTGAGCTGTTGCAGCGCACGGAGGAAGGCGTCGCGGTCGGTCGGAGACAGCTTGGACAGCCATCGGTCCTCACCGCGCTGGATGGCGGTCTGGGCGGCGTCTTTGACCGCGCGACCGGATTCGGTGATCGCCAGCAGGCGCACCCTGCGGTCGTCGGGGTCGGGACGGCGCTCGATGTAACCCTGGGCCTGCAATTCATCGAGCGTGGGGATGATGCGGGTCTTGTCGGCGCGGATCGCCTCGGCCAGCGCGGCCTGGGTGCGCATCGATGAGCGGTCGAGCGCCACGAGAACGCTGTAGCCCCACATGGTCAGACCGTGCTCTTCGAGCACCGGCAGCTCGGCTGCGGCCGTCTCCCTCAGCAGCGGCGCCAGCATCGCCGCCAGATCGGGACGCTGGGGCGGCGACGTCATGGGCTGATCTTAAGCGTGGACGATTAATACGCTGTCGCCTATGATATGCGCATGCATACAAATGACGTGTCTCGCTTGCACCGCATCGCCATCGAGAAGTCGGTCGACTTGGTCTCCCGGGTCTCGCGCAACGACCTGACCAGGCCTACCCCGTGCACCGACTGGAACCTCGCCGACCTGCTTGCGCACATGACAGCGCAGCACAGGGGATTCGCCGCAGCCGCCCGCGGGCACGGCGCTGACCACGCAGTGTGGGACCCTGCCGCTGTGGCGGACGCCGTTCGCCACGATCCCGCTGGTGTCTACGCCGCGGCCGCCGGCGACGTGCTGGAGGCCTTCGCCGTCGACGGTGTGATGGACAGGGCTTTCGCCCTTCCTGAGTTCGGACCCGATGTCGAGGTGCTCGGCGCGCAGGCGATCGGCTTCCACTTCGTCGACTACGTCGTGCACGGCTGGGACGTCGCCCGGTCGATGGGCCTGCCCTTCGACATCCCGGCCGAGGTGGTCGACGGCGTTGCGCCGATCGCCCTCGCGGTGCCCGACGGGGACATCCGCACCGCACCGGGTTCGCCGTTCGCGCCGGCGGTGGATCCCACCGGCGACGGCGTCCTGCTGGACCGTGTGCTGCGCCACCTCGGCCGCTCACCGGAGTGGACGCCGTGACGACCGGTCGTCGCAACGCGCACGGCGCTACACGACTTTCGCGCCCGGTGCGCCTTCCTGCTCGACAGCCTCAGCCTCCAGCGGTGCCGGCCCGCGCCGCGACCGCCGCATCCGGCGTTCGAGCCGCGTGGCCAACGACGACAACGCGAAGTTCACACTGATCATCAGCGCGGCGATCACGATGAGCGCGGGGATGTAGTTGCCGTAGGAGGATCCGACGACGGTGCCCTGACGCACCATCTCGACGAAGGTGATCTGGTAGCCGATCGCGGTGTCCTTCAGCACCACCACGAGTTGGGAGACCAGCACCGGCAGCATCGAGGTGATGGCCTGCGGCAGCAGGATCGAGCGCATGGTCTGCCCCCACCGCAGACCCAGCGCCGATGCGGCTTCGGCCTGCCCGCGCGGCAGCGCGTTCACCCCGGCGCGCACGATCTCGGCGATGACCGCGCCGTTGTAGAGGGTGAGCCCGGTGATGACACCGGCCAGCGCCAGGTGCTCGGAGGCGAACACGTCGTAGAAGGCGTACAGGAAGTACGCGAAGATCATCATGATCAGCACGGGGACCGCGCGGAAGAACTCGACGATGACCGCGCACGCCCACCGGATCGGCGAGATGGTGGACATCCGGCCCACTCCGAGCAGGAAGCCCAGGGCCAGCGCGAACACGATCGAGACCGCGGCGGCCGTCAGCGTGCCCTGGACACCGGGTAGCACGTAGGTGGTCCACAGGTTCGCCGTCAGGAACGGCTCCCACTTCGCTGCGGTCAGCTGGCCTTTCGCCTCGAGTCGCGAGTACACGACCCAGGCGATCAGCACGGTGATCGCCACGGTGATCACGCTGACGACCATGTTGCGGACGCGGGCGCGGGGTCCCGGCGCGTCGAACAGGACGGTGCCGCTCATCGGGTCCGTCCGTTCTTCGCGCAAGCGCTCATCGGGTCCGTCCGTTCTTCGCGCAAGCGCTCATCGGGTCCGTCCGTTCTTCGCGCAAGCGCTCATCGGGTCCGTCCGTTCTTCGCGCAAGCGCTCATCACCGAGCCACCGCCAACCGCTTGCCGAGCCAGCCGAACACCAGCCCCAGCGGCAGCGTCAGGATGACGAACCCGAGGGCGAAGATCGAGCCGACCACGAGCAGCGCCGCAGTGTTCTCGATCATCTCCTTCATCAGCAGCGCCGCCTCGGCCACCCCGATCGCCGACGCGATCGTCGTGTTCTTCGTCAACGCGATCAACACCGAGCCGAGCGGGATGACCACCGCACGAAAAGCCTGCGGCAACAGGATCATCCGCAGGTTCTGCGCGAACGTCAGCCCCAGCGAGCGTGCCGCCTCGGCCTGGCCCAGCGGCACCGTGTTGACCCCCGACCGCACCGTCTCGCAGACGAAAGACGCGGTGTACACGGTCAACCCGAGCACCGCCAACCGGAAGTTGCTGTCCTCGATCGACGTGCTCGACTGCGGGTCGACCAGGGTGATGCCGAGCGTCTGGGACACCCCGAACGAGCAGAACAGGATGATCAGCGTCAGCGGGGTGTTGCGGACGATGTTGACATACGCGGTGCCGAGCCAGGACAGCATCGGCACCGGCGATAACCGCATCCCGGCCAGCACGGTGCCAAGGACGAGCGCTCCGACCGCGGAGTAGATCGTGAGCTGGATGGTGGTCCAGAACGCCTCGAAGATCTGTGCGCGGTACTCGGTGAATATCTCCACGGCCGGAGCCAGACCTGCCGAATCAGTAGCGATCGACCTGCGGCGGGGTGGGCGCCGTGATGCCCGCCGGGCCGAGGTTCTTGTCGAAGGCTTCCTTCCAGGCGCCGCTGGACTCCATCTTCTCGATCGCGTCGTTGATCTTGTTGCGCATCTCGGTGTCGTCCTTCTTCAGGCCGATACCGTAGCGCTCCTCGGAGAACGTGTCGCCGACGATCTTGAACGCACCGGGCGTCTGCGCGGCGTAACCGGCCAGAATGACCTCGTCGGTGGTGACCGCGTCGATGGCGCCGTTCTTCAGCGCCTCGATGCACGCCGAATAGGTGTCGTACTGCTGCAGCTGCACACCCGGGTACTCGTCCTTGATCTTCTGCGCGGGCGTCGACCCGGACACCGAACACAGCCGCTTGTTGTTCTGCAGCGACGCGGCGCCGGTGATGTCGGTGTTGTCCTCACGCACGAGCAGGCTCTGCCCGGTGACCAGGTACGGCCCGGCGAAATCGACCTTCTCCTTGCGGGAGTCGGTGATCGAGTAGGTGGCCACGATGTAGTCGACCTGATCGTTCTGGATCAGCGTCTCGCGCTGGCCGGACGGCGACTCCTTCCACTCGATCTGCTCGGGGGAGTAGCCCAGTTCGCCTGCCACGTAGGTGGCGACGTCGACGTCGAACCCGCTCATCGTGCCGTCGGGGTTTCGCAGACCGAGGCCCGGCTGGTCGAACTTCGTGCCGATCACGATCTTGTTCTCGTCACCGCCGCCACCGCCTCCGCATGCGGTTGCGGCGAAGGGCACGGCGACGGCCAGTGCGATGGCGGCCGCGACGCGCCGACGAGACGGCATCGAGAAGGACGGCATGGGTGGGGTTTCCTTTCGCCGAGCGTTAGTGGTGCAGGATCTTGCCGAGAAAGTCCTTGGCGCGTTCGGTCTGCGGGTTGTCGAAGAACTGGGTGGGTTCGGAGTCCTCGACGATGGCCCCGTCGGACATGAACACCACACGGTCCGACGCGCGGCGGGCGAACCCCATCTCGTGGGTCACCACCACCATGGTCATCCCGTCGGCCGCCAGCGCGGACATCACCGCCAGGACCTCGTTGATCATCTCCGGGTCGAGCGCACTGGTCGGCTCGTCGAAGAGCATCACCTTGGGGTTCATCGCGAGCGAACGCGCGATCGCCACGCGTTGCTGCTGGCCGCCGGACAGCTGCGCGGGATACTTGTCGGCCTGGTTGGCCACCCCGACGCGCTCGAGCAGCTTCATCGCCGCCTCGCGCGCCGACTCCTTGCCGAGCCCGCGCACCTTCATCGGAGCCAGCGTGACGTTGTCGAGGATCGTCTTGTGCGCGAACAGGTTGAAGGACTGGAACACCATGCCGACATCGGAGCGCAACTGCGCGAGCTTGCGGCCCTCGGCGGGCAGCACCTCGCCGTCGATCGCGATCTCGCCCGAGTCGATGGTCTCGAGCCGGTTGATCGTGCGGCACAGGGTCGATTTGCCGGAACCCGAAGGACCGAGCACCACCACGACCTGACCCCGCTCGACCCGCAAGTCGATGTCCTTGAGCACGTGGAGGTCGCCGAAATGCTTGTTGACCCCCCGCATCGAGATCATCGGCACTGCCGCAGTGGCGTGCCCGGCCGTTTCCATGGGTGCTGACCTTACCCAGGGAACGCCTGATGTGCCCGGAACTGATCAATCCGGCGCCCCCGTACCATGGGGCCGTGACTTCCACGGTGACGCAGCAGGCGGCGAGTGCGCAGCCGCCGGTGGCGCGCACCTACCAGGTTCGCACCTACGGCTGCCAGATGAACGTGCACGACTCCGAACGGCTGTCGGGGCTCCTGGAAGCCGCCGGTTACCGGCGCGCCGCCGAGGGCGCCGACGCCGACGTGGTGGTCTTCAACACCTGTGCGGTGCGCGAGAACGCGGACAACAAGCTCTACGGCAACCTGTCCCACCTCGCGCCGCGCAAACAGTCCGATCCGCAGATGCAGATCGCCGTCGGGGGCTGCCTGGCGCAGAAGGACCGGGATGCGGTGTTGCGCCGCGCGCCGTGGGTGGACGTGGTGTTCGGCACGCACAACATCGGCGCCCTGCCGACGCTGCTGGAACGGGCCCGACACAACCGCTCGGCGCAGGTCGAGATCGCCGAGGCGCTGCAGGAGTTCCCGTCGACACTGCCCGCCGCACGCGAATCGGCGTATGCCGGCTGGGTGTCGATCTCGGTGGGCTGCAACAACACCTGCACGTTCTGCATCGTCCCCGCGCTGCGCGGCAAAGAGGTCGACCGCCGTCCCGGCGACATCCTCGGTGAGATCCAGACCCTGGTGGACCAGGGTGTGCTGGAGGTCACGCTGCTGGGCCAGAACGTCAACGCCTACGGCGTGTCGTTCGCCGCGGACGAGCGCTTGCGCGAGGACCCGGCGATGTGGTCTGAAATGCCGCGCGACCGTGGCGCATTCGCAAAGCTGCTCCGCGCGTGCGGGCGCATCGACGGCCTGGAACGGGTTCGGTTCACCTCTCCGCATCCGGCGGAGTTCACCGACGACGTGATCGAGGCGATGGCGGATACACCGAATGTGTGTCCGGCACTGCACATGCCGCTGCAGTCCGGTTCCGACCGGATCCTGCGGGCCATGCGCAGGTCCTACCGCGCCGAGAAGTACCTGGCCATCATCGACCGGGTGCGCGCGGCGATCCCCGACGCGGCGATCACCACCGACCTGATCGTCGGCTTCCCCGGGGAGACCGAGGAGGACTTCCAGGCCACCCTCGACGTGGTGGCCGCCTCCCGCTTCTCCAGCGCGTTCACCTTCCAGTACTCCAAGCGCCCCGGAACCCCCGCCGCCGAGATGCCCGGACAGGTCCCGAAAGCCGTTGTGAGCGAGCGCTATCAACGCCTCATCGAGCTGCAGGAGAAGATCTCGCTCGACGAGAACCTGGCCCAGGTGGGCCGTACCGTGGAGCTGCTGGTGGCCACCGGAGAGGGCCGCAAGGACGCGGCGACCGCCCGCATGTCGGGGCGCGCCCGCGACGGCCGCCTCGTGCACTTCGGTCCCGGTGCCGCCGACGAACCGCTTGCGCGACGCGCATTCGACCACGTCCGGCCCGGCGACATCGTGACCGCCACGGTGACCGGCGCGGCGCCGCACCACCTCATCGCCGACGGCGCGCTGCTGGGCCACCGGCGCACCAGGGCCGGCGACGCCCACGCCGAAGGGCGGCGGCCGCGCACCGGTGTCGGACTGGGCATACCGGGCATCGGAGCACCCGACCCCGTCCCCGCGACCAGCGGATGTGCGCGGTGAGCGGGCCTGCCGAACCGGAGGGGTTCGACTCCTACAAGGGCGACATCGAAGACGTCGAGCGCCGGGTGGCGCGCGAGTTCGACCCGGGCGCACGGGCGCTCGTGGTCGCCGTTCTGGTGTTCATCGTGCTGCTGTCGTTCGTGCTCCCGCACACCGGCGGCGCCAGGGGCTTCGACGTGCTGGCGGCCACCGACGCCGCAGGCCGCGAAGGCGTGTCGTTGCCGTCGCGGGTGTTCACCGTGCTGGCGATCGTGTTCTCGGTCGGGTTCTCGATCCTGGCGCTGCTGACCCGGCGTTGGGCGATCGCCTGGATCGCCCTGGCCGGTTCGGCGGTGGCCAGTGCGATCGGCATGCTGGCGGTGTGGTCACGCCAGACCGCCGCAGAACCGTACCCGGGCCCGGGCATCGGCCTGGTGATCGGCTGGCTGGCGGTGATCGTGCTCACGTTCCACTGGGCGCGGGTGGTGTGGACGCGCACCGCGGTTCAGCTGGCCGCCGAGGAGGAGCGCCGCCGCCGCGCCGCGGAGAACCACGGCAAGGGTCTGCTCGACACCTTCGGCGACGAACGCCGCGACGACGACAACGGCCGTTAGCGCCGCTTACCCACCGCTTCGGCCGCCGCATTCGCCCACTGCCGCCACTGTTCGGCGCTCGCGCGCGCCTGCTCGGCGTCCTTGGTGCGGCCTGCGGCCTCGGCCTTCTCGGCCTGGCGTTCGTACTGTTCGGCGCGGACCCGGAACTGGTCGGCGCGGGCCTGGGCCTCCGGATCGGTCCAGTTCGACGTGGCCGCCTCTCGGACCTTCTTCTCGACCGCGCGCAGCCGACGCTCGAACTCGGCGGTCCGCTCCCGGGGGACCTTGCCGATCGCGTCCCACTTGTCGCCGATCGCGCGGAACGCGGCACGGGCCGCCTCCGGGTTCGAGAGGTCGATCTGTTCGGCCTGGGCGAGCAACGCCTCCTTGGCGGTGGCGTTGGCCTTGAACTCCGCGTCCCGTTCGGCGGTGGCGGCGTTGCGGGCCGAGAAGAACGCGTCCTGGGCGGCCTTGAACCGCTGCCACAGGGCGTCGTCGACATCCTTGGCCGCGCGACCGGCGGCCTTCCATTCCGCGAGCAGGTCACGGAACAGCCCGCTGGTGGGACCCCAGTCGGTGGACCCGGACAGCTGCTCGGCGCGTTCGCACAGCGCCTCCTTGGCCTGGCGCGCGCCCGCGCGGCCCCGGTCCAGTTCGGCGAAGTGTGAGCCGCGGCGGCGGTTGAACGTCTCCCGGGCCGCCGAGTAGCGCTTCCACAGCGCGTCGTCGGTCTTGCGGTCCAGGCCGGTGATCGTGCGCCACTCGTCGAGGATCTCGCGGAGCCGATCGCCCGCGGCCTTCCACTGGGTGGCGTTCGCGGCGAGGTCCTCGGCCTCGGCGGCCAGCGCCTCCTTGCGGGCCAGCTGCGCGGCGCGCTGCTCGTCGCGGCGCGCGCGTTCGGCCTGGGCCTCCTCGTCGGCGTGTTCGACGATCGCGGTGAGCCGTGCGGCCAGAGAGTCGACGTCGCCGAGCACGTGCGCGTCGGGCAGGCTCTCGGCCAGCGCGGCGGCGGCGGCCTTGATCTTTCGCGCGTCGCCGGCATGGGTGACCAGCCGTTGTTCGAGCAGCACCACCTCGGTGTGCAGATCGTCGAAGCGGCGCCCGAAGTGGGCGTAGGCGGCCTCGGGCTCGCCGGCCTGCCACGATCCGATGACACGCTCGCCGGATCCGGTTATCAACCACACCGTGCCGTCGGGGTCCACCCGCCCGAACCGGTGCGGGTCGCTGGCCGGGGGCGCCGCCACGGCGGGTGCTGTCGCCGGGCGCCCGGGACGGGGCGCCCGGCGCGGCGGCCCCGGTCGGGGCGAAGGCCCTGGCCGGGGGACCGGCCCCGGCGTCGGACGTGGCGTCACCTCGTCGCTGACCTCGGAGGTTGCACCCGGCTCGCTGGTCGTCATCTCTCGTTCCTCGATCCTCCGCGCGGTCGACCCGCGCACTGCCGCGCAACGCGGCGCCCTTGCCTGTTGATATGAATCGGTATGCCTGGCTATCGAAACCATTGAAACAGGTCAACCGAGGGTCTGCGCACACCTTCGGTCCTCCGGTTTGCGGGAGCCGACCCCGCCTGGGCACGCTCGTGTCCGCTACGACGACGAGGAGATGCCATGGCCAGGGCGGATATCGCCGCGCTGCTGGCGCTGGGCGCCGCGTTCTTCATCGCGATCGGCGACGTCATCCACCAGCGCTCGGCCCACGAGGTCACCGACGAAGCGGTCGGCCACCTCGAGCTCTTCCTGCGCCTGCTGCGGGACCGGCAGTGGTGGCTGGGCAGCATCGTCGCGGCGGCCGGCTTCGGTCTGCAGGCCGCCGCGCTGGGGCTGGGCTCGGTGCTGCTGGTGCAGGCGCTGCTGGTGACGTCGCTGCTGTTCGCACTGCCGATCAACGCGCGCCTGACCCGCCGGCGGGTGACGCGCTGGGAGTGGCTGTGGGCGGCGCTGCTGGCCGGCGCGGTCGCGGTGATCGTCACCGTGGGCAATCCCACCGCCGGGCAGGCGCGTGCGTCCTGGGAGACCTGGGCGGTGGTGATCGCCGTCCTGGTCCCGGCGCTAGTGGTGTGCGTCGTCGGTGCGCGGATCGCGTCGGGCACGACCAGTGCGGTGCTGCTGGCCCTCGTCTCGGGCGCGCTGTGGGGGGTGTTCGCCGTCCTCACCAAGGGTGTCGTCGACCGGCTCGACGACGGGCTGTGGGCGGTGCTGCAGATGCCCGAGCTGTATGCGCTCGCTGCGGTCGCCGTCGCGGGTACCGCGTGGCAGCAGGCGTCGTTCCGGTCCGGCGCGCTGACCGCGTCGCTGCCCACGATGACGGTGGCCGAACCCGTCGTCGGTTCGGTCCTGGGCGTGGTGGTGCTGGGGGAGACCATGCGTCCCGGTGAGGCGGGCTGGCTGACGCTGGTGGTCGCGGCCGCGGCGATGGTGCTGGCCACCGGCGCGCTCGCCCGTGGGGAAGCGGCCGGCGCCGAGAGCCGGGTGGCCGTCGGCCACTAGTTTGGTGGCGTGCTCACCGCGATCGCCCTCGTACCGTCCGCGCCGGTACTGGTGCCGGAGCTGGCCGGCGGCGCGGCGGACGAGCTGAGCGAGCTGCGGTCGGCGATGGGGCGCTGCGTCGCCGCGTTGCCGGACCGCTGGGTCGCGATCGGCGTCGGAGCGGCCGACGAGGTCCTCACCCCACCCCTGGTGGGCACGTACGCCGGCTACGGCGCCGACGTGCGGGTCGCGCTGTCGCCGGACGACGGGGCCGCACCCGTCGCGCTGCCACTGTGCGCGCTCGCCGCCGGATGGCTGCGCGGCCGGTTCGCCGCGCACGCGGTGGCCGAGGTGCGAGTGTTCGCGGGCGATCAGGACGCCGACACCGCGCTGCGCCACGGCCGGGAGCTGCGCGCCCTGATCGACGAGGCCGACGGCGACGTCGGGGTGGTCGTCGTCGCCGACGGCTGCCACACCCTGACCCCGCCCGCGCCGGGCGGCTACGACCCCGACTCCGTCCCGGTGCAGAACGCCCTCGACGACGCGCTGGCCGCAGGTGACGCCGCTGCGCTCGGCCGGCTGCCCTCGTCCGTCGTCGGGCGGGTCGCCTACCAGGTGCTGGCCGGGCTGACCGAACCCGCGCCAAGCGCGGCTGAGGAGCTCTACCGCGGCGCGCCGTATGGCGTCGGGTACTTCGCCGGTCGCTGGACGCCATGAGGCCGCTGGCGATCATCGGGCCGACCGGAACGGGGAAGTCGGCGCTGGCCCTCGACGTGGCCGAACGGGTGGGCGGCGAAATAGTCAATGCCGACGCCATGCAGCTCTACCGCGGCATGGACATCGGCACCGCGAAGTTGCCGGTCGCCCAGCGCCGCGGGATCCCGCACCACCAGCTCGACGTGCTCGACGTCACCGAGACCGCCTCGGTCGCGCGCTATCAGGCCGACGCCGCCAGCGACGTCGAGGCCATCGCCGCCCGCGGTGCGGTGCCGATCATCGTGGGCGGGTCGATGATGTACGTCCAGGCGCTGCTCGACGACTGGGCGTTCCCCGCCACCGACCCCGCTGTGCGCGCGAAATGGGAGCACCGCCTCGCCGAGGTCGGGGTGGCCACCCTGCACGGCGAACTCGCCGCGGTCGACCCGGACGCCGCGGCGTCGATCCTGCCCACCGACGGTCGCCGCATCGTGCGCGCGCTGGAGGTGGTGGAGCTGACGGGGTTGCCGTTCGCGGCGTCGGCGCCCACGATCGGGGCCCCGCGCTGGGATACGTCGATCGTGGGATTGGACTGGGAGACAACCGTTCTCGACGAGCGGCTGGCGCAACGCACCGACACCATGTTCGCCGAGGGGCTGGTCGAGGAGGTGCGGGCCCTGCTGCGCCGCGGGTTGCGCGAGGGCGTGACGGCGGCGCGGGCACTGGGCTACGCCCAGGTGCTCGCCGACCTCGACGCCGGCGGCGACGGGTCGGCGGCGCGTGAACCCACCTTCGTCGGCACCCGCCGCTACGTGCGCAGGCAGCGGTCCTGGTTCCGCCGCGACCACCGGGTGTGCTGGCTCGACGGTGCCTCGCCGGACAACGTCGATCGCACGCTGCGGACGTGGCGCGCCGTATCCTGACCAGGTGAAGTTCGCCAAGGGACACGGGACGCAGAACGACTTCGTGCTGCTGCCCGACCTCGACGCGCAACTGGCGCTGAGCCCGGCCGTCGTCTCCGCGCTGTGCGACCGGCGCCGCGGGCTCGGCGCCGACGGCGTGCTGCGGGTCACCACCGCGGGCGCCGCCATGGCGGCCGGCGTGTTCGAGCGGCTGCCCGAGGGCGTCGCCGCAGGCGACTGGTACATGGACTATCGCAACGCCGACGGGTCGATCGCCCAGATGTGCGGCAACGGCGTGCGCGTGTTCGCCCACTATCTGCGCGCGTCCGGGCTGGAATCGGCCGACGAGTTCGTGGTCGGATCGCTGGCGGGACCGCGGCCGGTGGTCCTGCACGGCTTCGATCCCGCGCACCGGTTCACAGCCGAGGTGACGGTCGAGATGGGCAAGGTCAACCAACTCGGCACCGGATCGGCGGTCGTCGGCGGCCGCCGCTTCACCGGACTCGGCGTCGACGTCGGAAACCCGCACCTGGCCTGCGTCGACGCGGCGCTGACCGAGGCGGAGCTCGCGGCGCTCGACGTCGCCGCACCCGTCCAGTTCGACACCGCGCAGTTCCCCGACGGCGTCAACGTGGAAGTGCTGACCGCCGCCCGGGATGGAGCGGTGTCGATGCGGGTACACGAACGGGGTGTCGGTGAAACACGGTCGTGCGGGACGGGAACGGTGGCGGCCGCCGTCGCGGCGCTGGCCCACCAGGGCGCCGAGACCGGCACCCTCGACGTCCGCATCCCCGGGGGCGTGGTCAACGTCACCGTCGCCGCGACCACCAGTTACCTGCGCGGACCGTCGGAACTGGTCGCCAGCGGAGACCTCTTCGGGGAATGGTGGCACTCTCATCAGCGTTAATCGAGGTGCATGAAAAGTGATCTCCGTGCGAACCTTGATTCGCTCATGACGTTTCCTGAAAATCCCTTCCAAGACATCCACGGCGACACCCCGAGCGCCGGCGAACTGGCGCTCCAGGACCGCTCGGCCTTGCGCCGCGTCGCCGGGCTGTCCACCGAACTCGCCGACATCTCCGAGGTCGAGTACCGCCAGCTGCGTCTCGAACGCGTCGTGCTGGTCGGCGTCTGGACCGACGGCAGCGCGGCCGATGCCGAGGCCAGTCTCGCCGAACTCGCCGCGCTCGCCGAGACCGCGGGCTCCGAGGTGCTCGAAGGCGTTGTCCAGCGCCGCGACAAGCCCGACGCATCGACCTACATCGGCTCCGGGAAGGCCGCCGAACTGCGCGAGATCGTGCTGGCGACCGGTGCGGACACCGTGATCTGCGACGGTGAACTGAGTCCTGCGCAGCTCACGGCGCTGGAGCGGATCGTGAAGGTCAAGGTCATCGACCGGACCGCGCTGATCCTCGACATCTTCGCCCAGCACGCCACCAGCCGCGAGGGCAAAGCGCAGGTGTCGCTGGCGCAGATGGAGTACATGCTGCCCCGGCTGCGCGGCTGGGGTGAATCGATGTCGCGCCAGGCGGGCGGTCGGGCCGGCGGTGCCGGCGGCGGGGTCGGCACGCGTGGTCCCGGTGAGACGAAGATCGAGACCGACCGTCGCCGCATCCGCGAGCGGATGAGCAAGCTGCGCCGCGAGATCAAGGACATGAAGAAGATCCGCGACACGCAGCGCAGCGGGCGCCGCCGCACCGAGGTGCCCTCGGTGGCGATCGTCGGCTACACCAACGCGGGTAAGTCGAGCCTGCTCAACGCGCTCACCGGTGCCGGCGTGCTCGTCGAGAACGCGCTATTCGCCACCCTCGAACCCACAACGCGCCGAGGCGAATTCGACGACGGCCGGCCTTTCGTGCTGACCGACACCGTCGGTTTCGTGCGGCACCTGCCGACACAGTTGGTCGAGGCGTTCCGCTCGACGCTGGAAGAGGTCGCCGACGCCGATCTGCTCGTGCACGTCGTCGACGGTTCGGATGCCAACCCGCTGGCCCAGATCAGTGCGGTCCGCGAGGTCATCAACGAGGTGATCGCCGAACAGAACGCCAAACCGGCTCCAGAGCTGTTGGTGGTCAACAAGATCGACGCCGCCGACGGATTGTCGCTGGCGCACCTGCGCGGCGCGCTGCCCGACGCGGTGTTCGTCTCGGCGCGCACCGGGCAAGGCCTGGACCGGCTTTCGGCGCGGATGTCGGAACTGGTGGAATCCACCGACACCACCGTCGACGTCACGATCCCGTACGACCGGGGCGATCTCGTCGCGCGCGTGCACGACGAGGGCCGCATCGACGCCACCGAGCACACCACGGACGGAACGCGGATCAAGGCACGGGTGCCCGTCGCGCTGGCGGCGGGCCTGCGGGAGTTCGCCACGTTCTCCTGACGAGGGCTCGCCCGAGGAACCGAAGACCGATGCGCTAGACTGTCTCCAACGCCGACGTCACCGAAACCGACGACGGCTCGTCGTGGAACGCTTACCATCGCGTCCGGCTCAAGCTCTTCTCGCGGCGATCGATATTGCTGACCGGCAATCTCGCCACTTGTGTACCCATCACCCCGGCAACGGTGCTGCGCGGGTACGCGTCACTGCCCTGAAAGGCATCACCACCCATGACAACTGAACAGTCCTTCGCCGACCTCGGCGTGCGCGGTCCGCTGCGCCGGGTCCTCGAGAACCGCGGCATCTCAAGCCCGTTCCCGATCCAGGCGGCGACACTGCCCGACAGCCTGGCCGGCCGCGACGTGCTCGGCCGCGGTAAGACCGGCAGCGGCAAGACGCTGGCGTTCTCGCTGCCCCTCGTGAGCCGCCTGGCCGACGCCAAGCGGCGTTCGTCCCGGCCCAGCGGCCTGGTGCTGGCGCCGACGCGCGAACTCGCCAGCCAGATCACCGCGACGCTCGAACCTCTCGCGGCCGCATACGATCTGAAGGTCACCACAATCTTCGGTGGTGTCTCGCAGAACCCGCAGGCCGCCGCGTTGCGGTCCGGAGTGGACATCGTCGTCGCCTGCCCCGGCCGCCTCGAAGACCTGATGCGCCAGAAGCTGATCCACCTCGACTCGGTCGAGATCACCGTGCTGGACGAAGCCGACCACATGGCCGACCTCGGCTTCCTGCCCGGCGTCACCCGCATCCTGGCCGCGACACCCGCAGGCGGCCAGCGGCTGCTGTTCTCCGCGACGC
The DNA here is from genome assembly GCF_010731695.1 of Mycolicibacterium litorale. NCBI lineage: Bacteria > Bacillati > Actinomycetota > Actinomycetes > Mycobacteriales > Mycobacteriaceae > Mycobacterium > Mycolicibacterium litorale. The sequence goes on along the minus strand of NZ_AP022586.1, from coordinate 2,223,023 downwards.
TGGACAACGGTGTCGACAAGCTGGTGCGCCGCTTCCTGCGTGAGCCGGTCACCCACTCGGTCGACGAGGTCAACGCACCGCCGCCGGCCATGACACACCACGTTTTTCACGTGTCGGGTGCGAACGAGAAGAAGGCACTGGTGCACACCCTGGCTGCGGGCACGGGACGCCGGATCCTGTTCATGCGCACCAAGCACCAGGCGCGCAAACTGGCGCGACAGCTCACCGAAGCCGGCGTGCCCTCGGTCGACCTGCACGGCAACCTGTCCCAGAACGCCCGTGAGCGCAACCTCGCCGCGTTCTCGTCCGGGGACGCCAAAGTGCTGGTGGCCACGGACATCGCCGCGCGCGGCGTGCACGTCGACGAGGTGGAACTCGTCGTGCACGTGGACCCGCCCGTCGAGCACAAGGCCTACCTGCACCGGTCGGGACGCACCGCGCGCGCAGGCAGCGCCGGTGACGTGGTGACCGTCGTGCTGCCCGAGGAGCGCCGGGACACCGCCGCGCTGCTGCGCCGTGCCGGCATCAACGTCGCACCGCAGCAGGTCGCCGCCGATTCGGACACCGTCACCGCGCTGGTCGGAGAGGTCGCACCGTTCCGCGCGCCGGCCGCGCCGAAGGCCGTCGAGCAGGCCCGCCCGGCCGCCGACCGGCCCCGCCGCAGGCGTCCGGCACCGCAGGGACACGGCGAACGGCAGGGGCGCGCCCAGGGCGGCGATGCCGCATCCCGCTCGCGGCGTCCGCGCCGCCGGCCGCAGGCCGCGCGCTAGTCGAGAAAACACCGCCCCACCCGGGGCGGTGTTTTTTCATCGCTGCCGGATCACCGGAGGTTCGTGCGCCCGCACCGGCGGAAGTGGACCGGTGAACTTCTCCACCTGCACGAGCACGTGAGCGCCGGTGCTGCCCCGCGCCAGCGATGAGGTGCCCACGTCGTCGGTGAGCACGTTGGGGTTGCCGTGGACGCACATCGCGGCGTAGTCGGCCGGGTCGGCCGGGTCGAACCAGGCCCCGGTCGGCAGGTGCACCACGTCGCGCCGCACGCGGTCGTCGACCACCACGCCGGCCAGGCAGGCGCCGCGATCGTTGAACACCCGCACCACGTCACCGTCGGCGACACCGCGTGCGGCAGCGTCCACCGGGTGCATCCGGATCGCTTCTCGGCCGGAGACTTTCGCGGCCTGACTGGTGGCACCGCCGTCGAGTTGGCCGTGCAGCCGGGTGGCGGGCTGGTTGGCGATCAGATGCAGCGGATAGGTCGCGGCACGTGCGCCGCCGAGCCACTCGGTGGGCTCGAACCACGCGGGATGGCCCACGCAGTCGGCGTATCCGAAGCCGGCGATGTCCTCGGAGAAGATCTCGATGCGGCCACTGGGCGTGCCGAGCCGGTGGGCCACCGGGTCGGCGCGGAAGTCGCCGAGCAACGTCAGACCCGGCTCGGTCGGCAGCCGCAGGCTTCCGTCCCGCCAGAAGTCCTCGAACGTCGGCACCGCGAAATCGAGCCCGGCGGACCACTTCTCGTACAGGTGGGCCAGCCACTGCCAGGCGGTGCGCCCTTCGGTGAACTGCTCACCGAAGCCGAGTCGATCGGCCAGTGCGGAGAACGTCGTGTAGTCGTCGCGGCTGTCGGCGAACGGTTCGACCAGTCGCGGCATCGCCATCAGCACCGGGTCGTTCTTCGATCCCGAGAAGTCGTCGCGTTCGAACGCCGTCGTCGACGGCACCACGATGTCGGCGTGTTTGGCCATCGCGGTCCAGTACGGGTCGTGCACCACGAGGGTCTCCACGCGTGCCAGCGCGCGCCGCAGCCTTGGGATGTTCTGGTGATGGTGGAACGGGTTGCCGCCCGCCCAGTAGACGAGGCGGATGTCGGGATAGGTCAGGCGCATTCCGTTGTAGTCGAACGGCTCACCGGGGTGCAGCAGCATATCGCTGACCGCGGCGACCGGGATGAACGTCCGCACCGGGTTGATGCCCTGCGGCAACCGGGGCAGCCCGCAGCGCAGTGGCGGCAGACCCGGTTCGTTCATCGACCCGTAGCCGTGCCCGAAACCGCCTCCGGGCAGCCCGATCTGGCCCAGCATCGCCGCCAGCGTCAGCCCCATCCACGGCGCCTGTTCACCGTGGCGTACGCGCTGCAGTGACCAACTGACCGTGACGATGGTGCGCCGGTCGGCCATCCGCCGCGCCAGTGCGGTGATGTCGTCAGCGGGTAGTCCGCAGATCCCTGCCGCCCACTGCGGGGTTTTCGCCACGCCGTCGTCGGCGCCGAGTAGGTAGCGTTCGAACCGGTCGTACCCGACGCAGTGGGTGTCGAGGAAGTCGCGGTCGACGAGCCCCTCGGTGGCCAGCACGTGCGCGAGTGCCAGCATGATCGCGACATCGGTGCCCGGTACCGCTGCGTGCCATTCGCATTCGCCGTCGACGTCGTCGCGCAGTGGCGAGAACGACACGATGCGACCGCCGCGGTCACGGAACCGGCGCAGTGCGTCGCGGGCCGGATGTGACGTCGTGCCACCGTGATTGGTCCCGGTGTTCTTCAACGCCAAGCCGCCGAAGCACACCAGCAGGTCGGTGTGGGCGACGATGACGTCCCAGTCGGTGGACCGCTTGAACAGGTCGTCGTGGGTGCCGACGACCCGGGGCATGATCACCCCGGTCGCACCGAGACTGTAGGAGTGACGCGAGAAGGTGTAACCGCCAAGCAGTTTCAAGAACCGGTGCACTTGGCTCTGCGCGTGGTGGAACCGGCCGGCGCTGCCCCACCCGTAGGAGCCGCCGTAGACGGCCTCGTTGCCGTGCGTGTCGACCACCCGGCGGAGCTCGCCGGCGAGCAACTCGGTCAACTCATCCCACGACACGGCGACGAATTCGTCGGCCCCACGCCGCCGAGTGGGTCCCGGGCCGTCCTCGAGCCAGCCGCGCCGTATCGCGGGCCCCGCGATCCGCGACCGATGCCGAACCGAGCCGGGCAGATTGCCCAGCAGGGGAGAGGGATCCTGGTCCCCGGACAGCGGCGCGACGGACGCGATGTCACCGGCGGCGACCTCGGCGGAGAAGCCGCCCCAATGGGTGAGACTGGTCGGGACGCGGGCCATGGCGGAAAGTCTAGGGCCGCACGCCCTCACGCTCCCGGCCGGCGGACCGGCAGCCGTTTCGTCGGGGTCGGGGCCGGAATTCGGCTGGATATGCGCCGACAGAAGGCCCGATTTGCAAGTATCTTGCCCAGAATTGCCTGTCGTGTCCGCGAAACAGACGTCGACTGTCACAAGATTGGCAGGCGCGATACTTTCGACACACTTCGCGCCGAATACAGGAGGTTCGATGAGCGGGCGGCGAACCCTGCTGCGCACGGCGCTGGCGCGCGTGACGGTCGGTCTGGCGGTGATGGCGGCGGGTCTGTTGGTGGCGCCCGTGGCGGCGGCCGACCCGGTCAGCGAGGCCAACGACGCGATCACCGCGGCCTATGACGGTAGTGGCGGTCCGGGCGGACCGCTCGGCGTCCGCGAAGGCGGTGTGTACCCCGTCGGCGAGGGCTTCGGCCAGAACTTCGCGGCGGGCAAGATGTTCTTCACCCCCGCGACCGGTGCCCACTGGATGCAGGGCGCGGTCCTCGAGAAGTACGAGTCGCTCGGCGGGCCCGCCGACGGTGACCTCGGCTTTCCGACGATAAACGAGGGCCCGGGGCGGGTCGGGCCGGACAGCCGCAACGTGACGTTCTCGGCGGCCGACAAGCCGGTCATCTTCTGGACGCCGGCGACCGGTGCCCGCGTCGTGCGCGGTGCGCTCAACGCGGCATGGGACCGGCTCGGCGGCTCGGCCGGAGTGCTGGGTGTGCCCGCCGAGGACGAGGTGTACCGCGGTGACGTGGCGTCGCAGAAGTTCACCGGCGGAGAGCTGTCGTGGAACCGCAAGGACAGGACGTTCACGACCGTTCCGCCGGAACTCGCCGACCAGCTCAAGGATCTGACCGTCCCCGAGGACCCGACCTCGGCCATCGCGGCCGCGCGCCGCGCCGCGGGCGGTCCGCTGGGCCCGCTGGGCGCCAAGGACGGACCGCAGTACCCGATCGGCGACGACGGCGCCGGGCAGAACTTCACCGGCGGCAAGATCTTCTACACCCCGCAGACCGGGGCCAACGTCGTCACCGGCCAGGTGCTGGAGAAGTACGAGAGCGTGGGCGGCCCGGAGGGCGACCTGGGGTTCCCGACCAGCAGCGAAGCCGACGGCGGGCTGGGTTCGAACAGCCGGATCAGCAGGTTCTCCGCCGACGATCAGCCGGTCATCTTCTGGACGCCCGACTACGGCGCCGTCATCGTGCGCGGCGCCATGAACGCCGGCTGGTCCAAACTGGACGGCGCGAAGGGCCCGCTCGGCGCCCCCGTGGCCGATCAGACGGAGAACGGCGACGTCGTCACCCAGCGCTTCAGCGAAGGGGTGCTGTCCTACAACCGGGCGACCGGGCGGTTCAGCACTGAACCCGGCAATCTCGCCGCGCAACTCGCCGGTCTGAAGGTGCCCGGCGAGGAGGTGCCGAAGGCCCCCGCCCAACCGCAGTCCTCCGCCGCCGACGACGACGGAAAGTGGCTCAGCTGGCGGTGGAACTGGTGGTGGCTGCTGGCCCTGATCCCGGTCCTGCTCATCATCGGGCTGGTCGCTGGTGCGGTGCTCTGGAGTCGGCGACGCGGCCGCCACGACGATCGCTTCGGCGACGACGAGGACATCTTCGACCGCGCGATGTACCCGCCCGTCGAGCCCGGCGACGGTGAGGAGCAGCGCCGTTATCCCGAGGCCTACGACGAGCCGGCCCCCGATCGCGGCTACCGCGATGCGCCGCCGGAGCCCGCCGACCCCTTCGCCCCGCAGGACGACCCCGATTCGGTCGACACCGCTCCCACGCGCATCGAGACTCCGCAGCGCGACGACGAGGCGCAGGCCCAGTCGGCGCTCGAGGAGCCGTCACTGCCCGCGCCGGTGGTCGGTGCGTTCACGGAGTCCTCGGCGCCGCAGGCCCCGACACCGGAGAGCGCAGGGGCGCAGGCCCAGGAACCGGAGCCGACGGAACCGGAGCCTTTTGAGCCGGAGCCTTTTGAGCCGGCGCCGTCAGCGGCCGCGTCGTTCGTCCCCTTCGTCGACGATGCGCCCAGCGGCAGGCACGCGGCCATCGACATCGACGAGCCCACACCGGGCCGCACCGCGATCCACGTGCCTCTCGACGACTCGGACGTGGCGCCGGCCGGGTACCCGGTGAAGGCGGACACCAGGTCGGGCCTGTACTGGGCGCCCGGCAGCCCCGGCTATGAGGACGCGGTGGCGCAGATCTACTTCGCCAGTGAGGAATTCGCGCGGACCAACGGCTTCGTGCGCGGCGACTGACCGCCGGTCAGATCTTGCGGATCACGGTGACGACCTTGCCGAGCACGGCGGCGTCGTTACCGGGGATGGGTTCGAACGCCGGGTTGTGCGGCATCAGCCAGACCTGGCCGCGGGTGCGCTTGAACGTCTTGACCGTGGCTTCGCCGTCGATCATGGCCGCCACGATGTCGCCGTTGTCGGCGACGTTCTGCTGACGCACCACGACCCAGTCGCCGTCGCAGATCGCGGCGTCGACCATGGAATCGCCGACGACCTTGAGCAGGAACAGCGACCCTTCTCCGACGAGTTCGCGCGGCAGGGGGAACACGTCCTCGACGGCCTCCTCGGCGAGGATCGGTCCGCCGGCGGCGATGCGGCCGAGCACGGGGACGAACGTCGGTTCGGGCAGTGCGTCACTGCCTGAGACGTCCGTGGTGACCACCGGCGCCGCGGGCTCGTCGGACAGGCGCACGTCGACGGCCCGTGGCCGGTTGGGGTCACGCCGCAGATAGCCCTTGCGCTCCAGGGTGCGCAGCTGATGCGCCACCGACGACGTCGACGTCAAACCGACCGCGTCGCCGATCTCCCGGATGCTCGGTGGGTAGCCGCGACTGGTCACCGAGGCGCGGATGACCTCGAGGATCGTGCGTTGTCGTTCGGTCAGGCCGGCGTCTATGCCCCGTCGCCCGCCGCTGGTCCGGGTGTCGCTGCTGTCGTCGCTCATGACCCTGAATCTAGTCGGCCGACGCCCGATGATCAAACATGTGTTCGAGGCGTGTCGTCCTGCCGCAGGGTCCATGGCCGTCGTCGAACGCCGTCGAACGGACTTGTCAGACCCCTCCCATATCGTCTGCAACAGTTCGATCACACGTTCTATCCATCGAACAGGTGATCGACTACATTCGAACACACAGGCGAACACCCGAAGGGAAGGGCACGCACATGACGATCCTCGACGTGAGGCAGACCCAGCAGAATCCGGCCGTGCGAGGTGTCCGCCGCGCCACCGATGCACGACGGCCCCGCGGCGGCCGTCCCGCCGGTGCGGCCGTGCGGCACCGCGGCAACGGCGTGCTGATGTCGCGGGCCTCTCACCGGCGCCGCCCGATCACGCCCGCCACGACGGTGTTGTTGGCCCTGATGGCCGCTGGGATCACGGTCTGGCTGGGCCTGGTGGCGAACCTGGGTGGCGTGGCGGGGCAGCAGGAGTCGGTGCCCGCCGAACTCGCGGTGGTGCAGGTGCAGACCGGTGAGAGCCTGCACCAGGTCGCGCAACGGGTCGCCCCCGGCGCCCCGGTCGGCGCCGTCGTCGAGCGGATCCGCGAGCTCAACCAGCTGGATTCCGCGGCGTTGGATGCCGGGCAGACGCTCATCGCTCCTGTCAGCTGACGCTGGCCGTGGACAGTGAATCGTGGTGCAGTGCACCGGGCGTGCTCGCCTCGCCGAGTGTGGGGTGGGCGTGGGCCCCGGCCGTCGGCGCCGGCGCGGCCACCCGGGTAGGCTCGGAGAGGTTCGAAAGGCGTACCCGACGGTTCGGCGAAGGAGCGGTGATGCACTGTCCGTTCTGCCGTCATCCCGATTCTCGCGTCGTCGACTCCCGTGAGACCGACGAAGGTCAGGCGATCCGGCGGCGCCGGTCCTGTCCGGAGTGTGGCCGGCGCTTCACCACGGTCGAGACCGCCGTGCTGGCGGTGGTCAAGCGCAGCGGGGTGACCGAGCCGTTCAGCCGGGAAAAGGTCATCAAGGGAGTGCGCCGCGCCTGTCAGGGTCGCCAGGTCGACCCCGATGCGCTCAACCTGCTCGCCCAGCAGGTGGAGGACGCCGTGCGCGCCACCGGTTCGCCGGAAGTGCCCAGCCACGAGGTCGGGCTCGCGATCCTCGGGCCGCTGCGCGACCTCGACGAGGTGGCGTACCTGCGGTTCGCCTCGGTGTACCGATCCTTCGAGTCCGCAGCCGATTTCGAGCGCGAGATCGAAGCGCTGCGCGCGCACCGGGACGTCACGACACCGAGCTGACCCGACGTCAATCCAGGGTGCGTCGGCCGTCGTTGACGACGCGGCCTGCGACCCGCACCCACCCGTCAGGGCTCCAGACCGTGTGGATCACCGAACCCCTGCCCTGCACGATCGTCAGGTCGCGGCTCAGATAGTCGGTGATGCGTACCGCCGCCGCGCCGGTCGCCTCGTCCTCGGGCACCCCGAGCTCCGCGGCGAACATGCGGGCGCGGATGTGTCCCGCCTCGCGATCGGTCCACGTCCACAGGTAGTGGTGGGCGTCATCGGCATAGTCCGACGGGTCGGCGGCGGCCAGCTCCTCGGCGGACTCGAGGTCGTGGATCGCGAACTCCGGCGCCCAGTCCGAGCGGGCCCGCACCATGGTCAGGTCGTCCTCGTAGGCGACCTGCACGATCCCGGCCGGGACCTGCAGGGTGCGCACCGGAAGCCCGTTCTCGCGCAACCACCACGCCGCCCCCACGGTGGGGTGGCCCGCGAACGGCAGCTCGGTCGCGGGGGTGTGGATCCTGATGTGTGCGGTGGTCGCACCGGTGTCCGGTACGTCGACGAAAATCGTTTCGCTGTAACCCAGTTCGCGGGCGATACGCTGCCGGTCACCGGGATCGACTGTGGCGGCGTCGATGACGCCCAGCGGGTTGCCGTGGTTACCCTCGGGGTCGGTGAAAACGCGTAGCACTTCGACATCGATGGCCATGGGGCCGATGCTACGTGTCGTCGGTCAGGTGGCGCTGCGCTCGTCGCTGCCCATGGCGTCGAGCACCGCGACGCGGGTGTCGGCCGAACCGCTGATGGCCGATTCGCTCACACCGGTGCGCAGCAGCTCGCGCAGCATCTCCTGATCGTGGGTCGCCGGCTCGGTCGAATCGATGAACCGCTCCACGGTCTCGACGAACCGGTCCGGGTCGTCGTGGAACGGGAAGTGGCCGGCGCCCTCGAAGATCTCCAGCCGCGAGCCGGGCATCGCGGCGTGCGCCAGCCGGCCGTGACTGGCCGGGATCACCGAATCGTCGCTGCCCCAGATCAGCTGCACCGGCACGGATTCGGTGAGATAACAGCGGTCCAGCATCGTGACCACCTGGCCGCGCCAGTCGACCACGGCGCGCAGCGTGCGGGCGAACGCCGACGACGCGGTCGGCTCGGGCAGATCGGCGAGGATCCGCATCATCTCGGACAGGTCCCGGCCCGCCTTCGTGGTGCCCAGGACCGTCCCCGCCACCCTGCCGGCGAGCTGGAGCGCGGGCAACACCAGGGGGAGTCGCAGCAGGGCGAGTGCCTCGCTGCCCATCGGCAGGGACGCCGCGCGCAGCGCGATGTTGACGTCCTTGGTGACACCGCCCGCGCCGACCAGGATCAGCCGGTCGACGAATTGCGGGAACTGGTAGGCGAACTGCATGGCGACCCCGCCGCCCAGGGAATGACCGACCACGGTCACCCGGTCGATGTCGAGCACGCTGAGCAGGTCGCGCATCCCGTTCGCGTACGCGGCCACCGAATAGTCGGCGCGGGGTTTGTCCGATCTGCCGTGCCCGAGCAGATCGGGCGCGATGACGGTGAACCGCTGCGCGAGTTTGGACTGCACGGTGTTCCACGTCGTGGAGTTGTCGCCGATGCCGTGGATCAGCAGGATCGCCGGACCCTCACCCGCGATCCGGAACGCCCGCCGGTAGCCGTGGATGGTGCGGTACTGCAGCGTCGGCGTCACATCCCGCACCGGTCGCAGATTGGGGGTGCGGTCAGTCATCTCGCCAACCTGTCCTCGGGCCGGGGCTCGCCTCGGCGTGCGGTCTGTTCAGCTACGGTCCTCGCCGTCGGAGAACCCGTCCCGGTACCTGTCCTCTTTGTCCTTCTCGCCGGCCTGCTGGGCGAGGAACCGTTCGAACTCGGCGCCGAGTTCGTCACCGCTGGGGAGATCTTCGTCGTGCGCGAGCAGCGACCGGTTCTCCTGGGCGGCGACGAACGCATCGTACTGGCGCTCCAGGGCGGTCACCACCTGAGCAACTTCGACGCTGGCCTCGACCTGCTCGTTGATCTTGCTGTAGACCTCGGCGCCCGCCTCCGACAGCGCGGCGAGCGGGATCTGCAGCGCCGCCGTCTTGGCGACCTCGGCGAGCAGCGCCTCGGCGGCCGGGGGATAGGCCGTCTGCGACAGGTAGTGCGGTACATACACCGTGTAGCCGACGACCTCGTGACCGTGCTGAGCCATCCGGTACTCCAGCAGATTCGACGCGCTCGCCGGCACCTGGACCTCGCCCACCCACGGGGTGTGCTCGGCGATCAGCTCCTTGTTGTTGGCGTGCGCGGTCATCGTGACCGGCCGGGTGTGCGGAACCGCCATCGGGATCGAGCCGAGCCCGATCGTCTGCCGGACGCCGAGCCGTTCGGCCAGCAGGCGCACCGCGGTGATGAACCGCTCCCAGCGCAGATCCGGCTCCATGCCGGCGAGGAGCAGAAACGGCGTCCCCACGCTGTCATGCATGGCGTAGAGGTTGAGTTCCGGCTCCTCGTAGGCGGAGAAGTGGTCGGTCTTGAACGTCATCAACGGCCGCCGGGAGCGGTAGTCGAGCAGTTCGTCGATGGCGAACGACGCGACCAGCTCGGTGTCCAGGCTGTTCTTGAGGTGCGCGGTGGCCAACCGGACCACGTGGCCGGCGTCCGAGAAACCTTCCAGCGCATGGATCAACACCGGTCCGCGTCCGTCGGCCGCCGACAGCTGCGGGGCCGGGAACTCCAGCTCGTACATGCCGGTGGGGTCGGGCTGGTACTGCTGTCCGTGGGTGGTGTCCGGCTGGTCCGGGGTGTTCGGGTGCTCTGGGGTGTCTGCCATTTCGCTTCGCCTCCTCGCCGCGGTCGACGCCGGTACTACGTCGCGCCGTGACCACAAGTGTCCCGCACTTCGGGGTGTCCGCTGCCGCGGGTACACGCTCAACGCGTCGCGAGCCGCGCCGCATTCCCGCGCAGGATGCCCCGCCGGCGCCCGCTGAACCGGAGTGTCAGGAGCGGAATCGGCTGAGCGCCCGCAGCTTGTTCATCACATCGAGCGCGGCGACCTTGTAGGCCTCGGAGAAGGTCGGGTAGTTGAAGACCGCGTCGACCAGGTATTCGACGGTGCCGCCGCAGCCCATCACGGCCTGCCCGATGTGCACCATCTCGGTGGCGTTGGTCCCGAAGATGTGCACGCCCAGCAGCCGCAGGTCTTCGGTGGACACGAGGAGTTTGAGCATGCCGTACGAGTCCCCGGCGATCTGCCCGCGCGCGAGTTCGCGGTAGCGGGACACGCCGACCTCGTAGGGTACGGAGTCCTTGGTCAGCTCGACCTCGGTGGCGCCGACATAGGACACCTCGGGGATGGAGTAGATGCCGATCGGCTGGATCTCGGTCATGCCCTTCGCCGGTTCCCCGAAGGCGTGATAGGCGGCCAGCCGGCCCTGGTCCATCGACGTGGCGGCCAGCGCGGGGAAGCCGATCACGTCGCCGACGGCGTAGATGTGGTCGACCTTCGTGCGGTAGTTGTCGTCGACGAAGATCCGGCCGCGCGCGTCGGCTTCGAGCCCCGCGTTCTCGAGATCGAGGTGGTCGGTCTGCCCCTGGCGGCCCGCCGAGTACATGACGGTCTCGGCGGGGATCTGCTTACCGCTGGCCAGTGTGGTGACGGTGCCCGCCGAGCCGACGTCGACGGCGGTGACCTCCTCGCCGAAGCGGAACGTCACCGCGAGGTCGCGCAGGTGGAAGCGCAACGCCTCGACGACCTCCGGATCGCAGAACTCCAGCATCGCGTCGCGCTTCTCCACGACGGTCACCTTGGTGCCGAGCGCGGCGAACATCGAGGCGTACTCGATGCCGATCACGCCGGCGCCGACGACCACCATCGACGAGGGGATGAATTGCAGGTCGAGGATCCCGTCGGAGTCGAGCACCCGCCGCTCGTCGAACTCGATGCCGGGCGGGCGGGCCGGTTTGGTGCCGGTGGCGATGACGATGTTGCGACCGCACACCGTGATCCGCTCGGCGCGGTTGGGATCCTCGACCAGGACGGTGTGCTGGTCGACGAAGCGGGCGTGGCCGATGTAGAGCTCGATGCGGTTGCGCATCAGCTGCGACCGCACCACGTCGATCTCCTTGCCGATCACATGCTGGGTGCGTGCCAGCAGATCGGCCGGGGTGATCTTTTCCTTCACGCGGTAGCTGGCGCCGTACAGCTCGCGCTGGCTCATCCCGGTCAGGTAGACGACGGCCTCGCGCAGTGTCTTGGACGGGATCGTGCCGGTGTTGACGCAGACGCCGCCGAGCATGCGGCCGCGCTCGATGACGGCGACCGATTTGCCCAGCTTGGCCGCGGCGATCGCCGCCTTCTGCCCGCCGGGCCCGGATCCGATCACGACCAGGTCGAACTCCTGCATGGAACCCATGGACACAAGGTCTACGCCGCCGGGTGCGTTTCCGCATGCCGACCCGCGTCAACAGCTCGTGAACACTGCCCGCCCACCGCGCGCCTGACCGCCGCGACGTCGGCCCGGTGAGACGATGACCGCGATGGACGGCGTGCTCGTGCGGGGTCGCGGCGCACCGGGCGCCGTGTTGCTCGCGTGCGTCGTCGTGCTGTGCGGATGTGTGCGGGTGGTCGACGGCGCAGCGGCCGTGGACGACGGGATGCCGGTGGTGCTGACCGAAGTGCTGGTCGAGCCGTCCGCGTTTCCCGCGCCGTACCGCGCCGCGGTGCTCGATGCGCATGGGGTCTCCGAGGCCGTCGCGAGCGTCGACGGGGTGCCCGCGGGCGCCACCGTCGAACCGGCCGGATGCGCACCGGCGCCGGTGGGTTCCGGTCCGCGCAACGCAGTGGCCGCGCAGGGCGTCGACCCGGGCACCGGTGCCGCGCTGGTCGTCATCCTCACCCGGACCGGCACGACACTGGCCGACCGCCACGCGCAGGTCGCGCGCTGCCCGTCGTTGACCGCCACCGCAGGCGAGGTGGTCACCACCGTCGACACCGTGCTGCTGCCCGCCCGGCCGGTGGATGCCGACGACTCCCTGGCGAGCGAGGCCACGATCCGGCGGTCCACCGAGCCGCCGGTACGGGTGCTGCGTCTGGGCGCCCAGATCGACGACGTGCGGCTGACCGCCGCGTGGCTGAACAACGACGCGAGTGCAGCCCCGGACACCGCCGCGCTGGACCTTTTGTTCGCCGACGCGCTGCTGACCGTACGCCGCGGCGAACGCTGAGCGCGCCGGCTCTCCCCAGCGCCGAGTTCATCCCCAGACGGGGTCCGCGGGCGGGTCGCGGCGGCCGGACTGACAGGGGGTGCGGCCACTGTTCGAGGTATGACGACATCGCATACCCCTGATTTCGAACTCGACCGCCCGGGCACCGTGATCGCCGCGGTGCCCGCCGTACTGGGCTTCGTGCCCGAAATGTCGCTGGTGCTGGTGACCGTGGACCGCGGGGAGCTGGGATGTGTCCTGCGGATCGATCTGGCCGAGGACATGACCGACCAGATCGCCCACCTGGCCGAGGTGGCCGCGGCCGCACGGCCCGACGGCGCGGTCGCCGTGATCGTCGACGAGCACGGCGCGGGTTGCCACCCGTGCAACGACGACTACCGCGACGTCGCCGAACAGCTCGCCGACGAACTGGACTACCGGGGGATCGAGCTGCTGGGCGCCCACGTCGTCGACCGCGTCGCGGCGGGCGGGCACTGGCACTGCGCGGACGGGTGCGGCCGCGGCGGGGTGATCGAGGACCCGTCGTCGTCGCCGCTGGCGCTCGCGGCGGTCCTCGACGGCCGGCGGCTCTACACCGGCCGCGCCGAACTGCAGGCGGTGATCGCCGTCGACCCGACGCGCAGTGCGGCGCTGGCCGAGGTGATCGCGGCGTGCGAGGGGCCCGAGATGTCCGATGCGGACGCCTGCGCGGCGATCACCGAGGCGCGGGTCGCGGCGGCGCACGTCGCCGACGGCGGCACGCTGGCCGACGAATTGGCCGCACGGCTGGGCCGCGCGCTGCGGGATGTGCGGGTGAGGGACACGTTGTTCGCGCTCGCGGTGGGCGAGGACGCCGACCGGGCCGAGGCGCTGTGGGTGTCGCTGGCCCGCATCCTGCCGGCCGCCTACCGCGTCGAGGCGCTGGTGCTGTTGGCGTTCTCCGCGTACGCCAGGGGAGACGGTCCGCTGGCCGGGGTGTCACTGGAAGCGGCCCTGCGCATCGACGGCAGCCACCGGATGGCGGGCATGCTCGATCAGGCGCTGCAGTCGGGACTGCGACCGGAGCGGATCCGGGAACTCGCCGTCACCGGATACCGGCTCGCCGACCAGTTGGGCGTGCGGTTGCCGCCGCAACGGATCCGCCGGCGCCGCGCGGGTTAGACCTTCTCGACCTTGACGGCGTGCGCCATGTGGTGCGGCAGTTCGACCTGCTCGTGGCCGGGAATGACGATGTTCACCCCACCGTGGGCGGCGGATTCGACGGTGACGCGGGCGTTGGGCACCACACCGGCTTCCTTGAGCCTCGCGATGAGGTCGGCGTCGCCCTGGACGTGTTCGGTCAGCTGGCGGACGACGACCGCGACGGGCATGCCGGCGGGCAGTTCGGTCAGGCGGACCAGGTTGACCGCCTCCGCGCGCGACGGCGACCGGTCGAGGCCCAGTTCGGACAGGCCGGGGATGGGGTTACCGAACGGCGAGGTGGTCGGGTTGTCGAGCACCTGGACGAGGCGCCGTTCGACGTCCTCGCTCATCACGTGCTCCCAACGGCACGCCTCGGCGTGTACTTCCTCCCACGGCAGGCCGATGACGTCGACGAGCAGCCGTTCGGCGAGCCGGTGCTTGCGCATGACCGCGATGGCCAGCGCGCGGCCCTTCTCGGTCAGTTCCAGGTGCCGGTCCCCGGCGACCTGGAGCAGCCCGTCGCGCTCCATGCGCGACACCGTCTGGCTCACCGTCGGACCGCTCTGGTCGAGGCGTTCGGCGATGCGCGCACGCAGCGGCACCACGCCCTCTTCCTCGAGGTCGTAAATGGTGCGCAGGTACATCTCAGTGGTATCGACCAGATCGTTCATTCGGTGCCTCTCAAGACCCTCTGTCGTGGTCGAGTCTACCGGTTGAGCCGCCTCGACAGCGGCCTTCATCGGCGACGACACACACGGTCGGATGTGGGTTCTACGACAACGTGCCCGCCGGGGCGACCGGCGGGCACGTTGGCCGTTCTCGTGGGTGGGCGATCAGCTCGCGTACGAGCGCAGCCGGTCGGCGCGTTCCCCGTTGCGCAGCTTCGCCATCACTTCGCGCTCGATCTGGCGGACCCGCTCACGGGAGAGCCCGAAGAGCTTGCCGATCTGGTCGAGCGTGCGGGGCTGGCCGTCGTCGAGACCGAAGCGCAGCCTGATGACCTGCTGTTCGCGCTCGTCGAGCGTGGCGAGCACGTGCCGGATGTCGGTGTGCAGCAGCTCGGAGATCACCGCGTTCTCGGCCGACATCGCCTCGGCGTCCTCGATGAAGTCGCCCAGCGGGGCCTCCTCGTCGCTGCCGACGGGCATGTCCAGGCTCACCGGATCGCGGCTGTGCTCGAGCAGGTCGGCGATCTTCTCCGCGGGGATGCCCGACTCCTCGGCCAGTTCCTCGTCGGTGGCCTCCCGGCCGAGGTTCTGGTGCATCTCACGCTTGATGCGCGCCAGCTTGTTCACCTGCTCGACGAGGTGGACCGGCAGCCGGATGGTGCGGCTCTGGTCGGCCATGCCGCGGGTGATGGCCTGACGGATCCACCACGTCGCGTACGTCGAGAACTTGAAGCCCTTGGTGTAGTCGAACTTCTCCATGGCGCGGATCAGACCCAGGTTCCCCTCCTGGATCAGGTCCAGCAGCGGCATCCCGCGCCCGGTGTAGCGCTTGGCCAGCGACACCACCAGACGCAGGTTGGCCTCGAGCAGATGCCGCCGCGCGGCCTCACCGTCGCGAACCACTGCCGCCAGATCGCGCTTGCGGGTCTCGCCGAGGCGCTTCTTGGTGTCGAGCAGATGCTGGGCGTAGAGCCCCGCCTCGATGCGCTTGGCCAGCTCGACCTCGTCCGCGGCGTTCAGCAGGGCCGTTTTGCCGATGCCGTTGAGATACACGCGCACGAGGTCAGCGGCCGGGCTCTGGGCGTCCAGATCGCTATCGACGCGGCTTGTGGTGGCATTTGCCATGACGGCCTCCTGATCAGCTCGGTCTGTCATGAGCTTCAACGTTCAAGTGCCGTGAGTAGTTCCCGGGTATCGCGTGCTTCACACGTGTTGATCAGCGGTTTTTGTGTGACGACCTGAGAATGTGCTGAGAATGGCCGGTCGCGACCGTCAACGCGGAGGGTCGCCGTCGCCGGCCGCGGCGTCCGGTTGCGGTGTGGGTTGCACGCGGTATTCCAGCGCGGGCCGTTCGGCGGTGGGGAACAACGGAATCCGCTGTCTGCGGTCGAAACGTCGGGGCTCCTCGGCGCGGCGCGGCGGCCGGTCGTTGGCGATCAGCACGGCCATCCACGGCAGCGGGATCGAGAGCACGACGATGCCCAGCGAGAGGAGACCGTTCTCCCAGATGCTGTAGGCGACCGCGGCCAGGATGAGGGCGGGGATGCGGAACGACATCAGCGTCAGGTACTTCCGGACGCGGGCACGGTGCTGCTCCTCGTACGCCGGTGCCGCACGAGTGATCAGAACTGGCCGACCCTCATCGTCGAAACTCAGCTCGGGGCCGTGTTTCATACCTCCACTGTTCCACATCCTGGGCCTGCCGTGCCCGTCGCATTTCTTACCGAATGCTTGCCGGGCACAATGGATGCATGCAGACGCAGACCATCGAGCGCCCGGACACCGACGAACGCCTCGACGACGGGACCGACGACGACGCTCCCAAGTTCTTCCACTACGTCAAGAAGGACAAGATCGCCGAGAGTGCCGTGATGGGAACGCATGTCGTCGCGCTGTGCGGTGAGGTGTTCCCGGTGACGAAGTCGGCCAAGCCCGGGTCTCCGGTGTGCCCGGACTGCAAGCGGATCTACGAGTCGCTCAAGAAGTAGCGGGCTCGTCCGGGGTGACCGGCGCAGCGGGGGCGCTCGGCGCCGCCGGCGATGCGGCGGCGGCCCGGTCTCCCAGCCAGCCGCGCACCCGGCGCGCGTGGGTGGTCGGCGCCGGCCACTGCTCCTCGATGGCGGCGTTGAGTTCGGCGCCGATCATGATCGCGAAGCCCAGGAAGAACGCGAACAACAGGAAGGCGATCGGAGTCGCCAGTGCGCCGTAGGTGTAGCCGGTGCTGGTGATCCACGTCAGGTACACGCGCAGTCCCAGCGTGGTGACCAGGAACACCACCGCGGCCAGGATCGAGCCCAAGATCAGCCGGTGTGACGGCAGGGGTTTGGGCAGCGACACCCGGTAGAGGATGTTCACCGCGATCATCAGGCCCACGAACAGCGTGGGCCAGTAACCGAAACGCAGCACGTTGTCCCAGTCGTCCGGGATGAACTCGGCCACCTTGCGAGGGCCGAGCGCCAGCAGCGGGGCCGTGGCGATCGCGAACACGAGCATGATCACGTACAGGCCCAGCGCGTAGAACCGTTGCCGGACCGGATGCCGCAGCGGCGTCTGATCGTGCGCTTCGACGATCGAGTCGACGAACGCCGAGATCGCCGACGACCCCGCCCACAGCGAGATGACGAAGCCCAGTGACACCACCTCACCGCGCGCGCCCTTGACGATGTCGCGCACCGTCGGCTCGATGATCTCGTTGACCACGTTCGACGAGAAGAAGCTGTCGGCGGTGTTGATCAGCTGGTTCTCGATCGTTGGCAGGACATCCGGCCCGAACAGCGGCGCGATGTAGGCGAGGCTGCCGAGCATCCCCAACAGCAGGGGTGGCAACGACAGCGCGCACCAGAAGGCCGCCTGGGCCGACTCCGAGAAGATCGAGTCGTCCCAGCTCTTCGACAGCGTGCGGACGACGACGTGCCGAACGTGATGACGGGACGGTTTAACCGGCGGGCGCTGGTCTGTCATGACCAGACCAGCATTACTGACGACGGGCGGGAACGCCCACAATGGCTGGTGCCGTGTTGGACGCCGTGGTGGGGACTCAGGCCTCGACAGGGCTCACTTCGAGGACGGCGGCGAGCTCGACCAGCTTCGCCTCGTGCTCGTTGGCATGGTGCTGGCAGAACAGTAGTTCCGCGCCGGAGGGCAGCTTTGCGCGCACACGGGCCGCGGCACCGCAGCGATCGCAGCGATCAGCCCGCGTGAGTTCGGGGCTGGTCAGAGTTGCGGTCATGGCTCCTCCGTTTCCTTCTCGGCGATCGGGCGGTTCACCCTCACGCGTATCTCCACTCTGTCAGACGTATTCAGTTCCGGCCTTGTTCCCCAGGGGTTCACCGGTGTGTCGTGTCTCACGTCAACTCCGGTTGCCGGGTGTGCAGGCTAGACGTATGTACCCACATTCGGCCCCGAAACCACATGTCCTCGTGCACTTGTGCAGTGCCGCGGAATGGCAGGCGATTTCAGCCCAGGGCGAACACCGTCCGGAGTCGCTCGCGAGTGCCGGCTTCGTCCATCTGTCGACGCCGGCGCAGGTGCACCTGCCGGCCAACCGGCTCTATGCCGGCCGAACCGATCTGGTGCTGCTCCACATCGATCCGGACCGGTTGACCGACCCGGTTCTCTGGGAGCCCGGTGTTCCAACGGATCCCGAGGCGATGAAGTTCCCGCACCTGTACGGCCCGCTGCCCGCGGCGGCGGTGAGAGCTGTCACACCGTACCGGCCGGGCCCCGACGGCACGTTCCCGCCGCTTGATCAGCTGACGTGAGCGTCGACCTCGATCTCGACATACAGGCCGGGGGAGATGAGCGCCGACACCTCGACCATCGTCGCCACGGGGCGGATGGCGCCGAACACCTCCTCGTGCACGGCGCCGACCTCGCGCCAGCGGGAGATGTCGGTGACGTAGATCCGGGTGCGCACCACGTCCGACAGCGACGCGCCGGCCTGGGTGAGAGCGGTTTCGATGCGCCGCAACGCATCTCGCGCTTGCTCGGCGATGTCCTCGCCCGCGCCGGTGGTGCCGGCCACGGCGACCTGGTCGCCGATGCGGATCACCCGCGAATAACCGACGAGCGCTTCGTATTCGGAACCGGAACTGATCACCAGGCGGTCGGCCACTGATTCAGGGTAGGGGAGGGGAAGCGTGGCCAGGCGCCGCGGTCAGTATTCGGCGCGCCCGGTCGAACACCGGCTTGTCGACCATGCGTCCGTCGATCACGCTGACGGCACTACCCTCGCTCTCGATCACCCGTTGGGCCCAGGCCACGTCGGCGGCGCTCGGCGCCAGGGCAGCGGCGGCGGCGGGCACCTGCGCCGGATGAACGCACAGTTTGCCGCCGAAGCCCAGTTGGACGGCGTAGCGGATGTCCTCGGTCAGCGCGGCATTGTCGGTGACGGCGGCGGTGACGCCGTCGAGGGGAGGGGCCAGGCCCGCGGCCGCCGACGCCAGCACCAGCATGCTTCGGGCCGCGGCCAGCGCGGCGCGATCCTCCGGGGCGACCCCTAGGTGCGCTGCGAGGTCGAAGCTGCCGAAGGCCAGGCGGCGGACGGGCGTGGCCGCGGCGACGGTGGCGGCGTTGAGCACTCCGCTCGCTGTCTCGATCAGTGCCAGCACCGCGTGGTCACCGAGCCGCTCGACGATGCGGCGCGCATCCTCGGCTTTCGGCAACATCACCGGGCAGTCGCGGCCCGTCAGCCACTGCAGGTCGGCGTCGCCTTCGACGGTGTCGAAGGCGTTGATCCGCACTGCACAGCGGTGTCCGGCATCCAGCCACCGGCCGACGTTGCGGCGGGCGGCATCCTTGCCGGCCGGTGGCACCGCATCCTCGAGGTCGATGACGACGAGATCGGCCCCGCTGTCCACGGCCTTCC
This sequence comes from Mycolicibacterium litorale, assembly GCF_010731695.1. Classification (NCBI taxonomy): domain Bacteria; kingdom Bacillati; phylum Actinomycetota; class Actinomycetes; order Mycobacteriales; family Mycobacteriaceae; genus Mycobacterium; species Mycolicibacterium litorale. The sequence goes on along the minus strand of NZ_AP022586.1, from coordinate 2,203,743 downwards.
GGAAGCGATCCGGCCGATCACCCGGCACGAAAAGCAGAGTGCCGGCGGTATCGATGTCGATCATGTTGCCCTTCAAGGTGATTCGGTCATGCAGATGCCCTGCCACTTTCCGGCGCGCGCCAGCTGGCGGGTGACCTCGGCGATACCCCGGCAGACGGCGTCGACGGCTTCACGCGGGGCGGACAGCTCATTTGCGGTGCGCACCATCGCGAATCGACGCAATGGGGGATCGATGACGTGCCGTATCGGCACCGACGCCGCGGTGGCGCTCGACAACGGCAGCAGCGCGCACGCGTCGCCGGTCTGGGCGATCCGCACCATCGTGCTCAGCGACTCGACGTCGGCCACCACCGTCGGACTGATCCGATGCTCGCGCAGCGCCTGCTCGATCATCACTCGGAGGCTGCTCCGGATCCCTGGCGCGACGAGCGGTACGTCGGCGAGTTCCGGCAGGCGAATCGTGGTGTCGGAAGCGACGGGACGGCCAGGGTCACCGACGAGATAGAGCTCCTCGGAGTACAGCGCGATGTCGCCGGGGCGCTCGCGCGGCTGATCGCGGTAGACCACTGCAAGGTCCATTCGGCCACGGTCGAAGAGCTCCTCGATGTAGCCGCTCATCGACTCGAACAACTCGAGCCGTACCCCGGGAACTTGCTGGCGGACCCACGAATACAGCGGCGCGGCAAGCTGAGTCGCGACCGCGGACGGCAGCCCGACAGCCACCAGTCCGCGGATCTGACGATGATCGGACACCGCCCGCGACAGTTGGTCGAACTGCCGCACCATGCGGTGCGCGTCCCGGTAGAAGTCCTGACCGGCCTCGGTGGCGAGCACCCCGCGCGGTCCGCGTTCGAGGAGCCGGACGCCGAGCTCGTCCTCCAGGTGCGTCATCCGCTGGCTCAGCGCCGGCTGCGAGATCCGCAGGGCGACCGCCGCCCGCGACAGGCTGCCTGCGTCGACGACCGCGATCAGGTACCGCAAATCGGTGATGTCCACTGTGATCAGACGACACCGTCGGTGCGCAACACGTCGATCTCCTCGCCGGAGAACCCGAGGTCTTGCAGGATCGGCCGGGTGTGCTCGCCCAACGCGGGTACGGGCTCCATGCGCGGATCGTCGTCGACCAGACCGGGCAGTCGCAGCGCCGGAACGTCTCCTGCAGGCGTGCCGACGGTCCGCCAACGGTTCCGGGCAGCCAATTGAGGGTGTGCCCACACGTCACTCATCGTATTGACCCGTGCGTAGGCGACCGGGACCATCGCCAGGGCGGCCACCGCCTCGTGCCCGCTGAGTTGGGCGAAGCGGTCGGCGATGATCGGTGCGAGCGTTTCGCGATGGTGGTTTCGTTGGTAGTTGGTTCGGTACTCCTCGCGGGTGGCGATGGACGCGTCACCGAGGAAGCGGTCGCAGAACGCCGCCCACTCGCGCTCGTTCTGGATGGCCATCATCACGGTCGTGCCGTCACCGGCGGTGAACGGGCCGTAGGGGTAGATGGTCGCGTGCGCGGCCCCGGCCCGCGGCGGCGGTGGGGCGCCGTCGAAGCTGTAGTAGAGCGGAAACCCCATCCACTCCACTGTCGCTTCGAGCATCGACACATCGAGATGCGCGCCGCGACCAGTAGTTCCGCGTTCGATCAGCGCAGCGAGGATCGAGCTGTATGCGTACATCCCAGCGGCGATGTCGGACACCGAGATGCCGACTTTGGCCATGTCGTCGGCCGTGCCGGTGACCGACAGCAGACCGGCTTCGCTCTGCACCATCAGGTCGTAGGCCTTCATCGTCTCGTATGGTCCGCCGAGCCCGTATCCGGAGATGTCACAAACGATCAGCTTCGGATTGGTCCGCTGCAGTTCGGCCGCGCCGAGCCCCGCCCGACCCGTCGCGCCCGGGGCGAGGTTCTGCAGGAAGACATCGGCGTCGTCGAGCAGCCGCCGGACGATCTCCGCTCCCCGCGGATCCTTGAAGTCGACGGTCAGCGATTCCTTGTTGCGGTTGGTCCACACGAAGTGACTGCTCAGACCGTTCACCCGGGTGTCGTAGCCGCGGGCGAAATCACCGGCACCCGGTCGTTCCAGTTTGATGACCCGGGCGCCGAGGTCGGCCAGGTGCCGGCTCGCATATGGGGCGGCGATGGCTTGTTCCAGCGATACGACGGTGATACCGCGCAGGGGTTGCATGACGCTCCTCGCAGATTCAGATGACAAGGCTCAGGCCGGCGATCAGGGGTAGCGCGACGACGGATGCCAGGGCGGTGACGAAGGTCAACGCCTTGAGCGCACCGCGCGTGGTGACTCCGAGGAGGGTCTGGAACATCCAGAAGAAGTTGCTGTTCACCTGCAGTGCGAACAGCGCTCCGGCGCCGATGGCCAGGCCGATGATGACTACCGGTGCGCCGAGTTGGCCAAGGACTGGGCCGATGATGCCGGACGCGGTGATCGCCGCGACGGAGATCGACCCGATCGCCAGGTGCAACACTGCCGCGATCAGCCAGGCGAGCAGGATGCTCACGATGATCGGCGCGCCGGCTTCTGCGGAGAACAGGTCACCCAGCACATCCTGCAGGTCGGTCGACGAAATCACCTCGCCGAGCGATCCGCCCACGCCGGTGATCAGCAGAATCTGACCCATGGTGTTGAAACCCTTGGTCATCGCCTCGTCGGTGCGGTCGCGGTCCAGACTGACCTTGGCGAGGACGTATGCGCCGAGCAGGCCCACGAACAGAGCGAACACCGGGTTGCCGATGAAGGCGATCAGCGACGTGGAGAAGCCGGCGGCGTCGGCGATCGCGCCGAAGGCGATCATCACCAGCGGAACGATCACCGGAAGCAGTGCGAGGAACAGCGGTGGCAGGCGCCGGCCGGACTCCTCATCGGCGTCCGTCATGTCAGCGGCCAGTGCCTCCTCCTCGAGTAGCGCTTCCGAGGCGTGCTCGTCCTTGTCCGGGTTCCAGAAACCGAATCGCACCAGCACGCTGTAGAGGAGAACGGTGATGAGCACGGTCAGGGTGCCGATGACCAAGCCGTAGCCGAGCATCGTCGCCAGCGGAATGTCCAGCAGACCGGCGATCGACACGGTTCCGAGGCCCGGAACGACGAAGACGTACCCGACCAGGATCCCCGCGGTCAGGGCGCCGGCCAGCAGACCGAGCCCGTTGCGACCGAGTTCCGGTGCCGCCGAGCGGGCGAGAGGAGCAGCCAGCACGAGCTGAACGTCGACGTAGATCGACGGGAAGACCGTGGTCAGTGCGGCGGCCATCGCATACGGCAACCGCCTTGGTCCGAGCGCGCGGATCAGCAACACCACCAGCCGTTGGAGTGCGCCCATGGAATACAGCAGGGCCCCGATCAGCACTCCGAACCCGATCAGGAGGCCCACTTCGGCCATGATGCTGCCGAATCCGTCGATGATCGCCGTGATGGTGGACTCCAGGCCGAGGCCGGACGCCAGACCCAGATACAGCGAGCCCACCACGAGCGAGATGACGGGATCGATCTTCAGAATGATGATCAGTCCGACCACGGCGGCGATGGCGATGGTCGCGTGCAAGACGATCATGGTGTGGGCTCCTCGATGAGCGGGCTGTTGCGTGAAGCCAATCACCGAGGAGCGCTCAACAGAAGACCATAATCCACTAGCCCACCATAAGCCCCGCTTATAGCTGTCGGCAGACAAAATGCCGATGCCGGTCGCCGGTCGTCAGACCGGGTCGGCTTCGATGATCGACAGCGGGGTCACCGTGTCGATCACCCGGGTGATGCGAAAACCGGTGCGCGACAACAGGTTCGCGTACTCGCCACGGGTGCGCTCCCTGCCACCCGCGGTGACCAGCATCTCGAGGTCGAGCAGCAGTCCGATGAACCCGTTGGCGCGTTCGGGCAGCACCATCTCGAGCAGCAGCAGTTTGCCGCCGGGTGTGATGGCGGTGCGGATGTTGCGCAGGATGCGCACCGCATCGTCGTCGTTCCAGTCGTGGATGATGTTCTTCATCACGTAGGTGTCGCCGCCGTCGGGCACCGAGTCCATGAACGATCCGCCGGTGGCCGAGGCGCGGTCGGCGACCCCGGCCGCGTCGAACGTCGGGCCGGCGCCGGCCACCACCGCGGGCAGGTCGTAGAGCACCCCGCGGGCCTCGGGGGCGCTGCGCAGGATCGTGCTCAGCACCGAACCGTGCCCGCCGCCCACGTCGACCACGAGCCTGACACCGGTGAAGTCATAGGCGCCCAGCGCCACTTCGTCGGCCAGGCCGCTGCTCGCGGTCATCGCGTTGTTGAACACCGCCGCGAACTCCGGGTCGGTGTCGAGGTACTCGAAGAACGGCCGGCCGTGCAGTTCGGAGAACGCCGTGCCGCCCGTGCGCACCGAGTGCTCGAGATTGCCCCAGTCCGCCCAGCGGATCGGGTGTCCGATGAACAGCACCATGTCGCGCAGCGAGCCCTCTGCGTCCGAGCGCAGGGCGTCGCCGACGCGGGTCAGCGCGAACGACCCGTCGGCGCGCTGGGTGAGCACACCGCGGCTGGCGAGCGCCCGCATGAGCCGGTACACCCCGTCGGCGTCGACGCCGATCCGAGCGGCGACGTCCTTGGCGTGTCTGGGGCCGGCCGCCAACTGGTCGGGGACGCCGAGCCGCGCGGCCGTGTACAGCGCCGCGGTGGTCCAGGCGCCCGTCGCCAGTTCGAGCAGCGCGATGTTGCCCGGCGCGGTCGAGCGATGCGCCCGCTGCAGGCCGGCACGGATGCGATCGACCGCGCGCACCAGTCGCTGCGGCGGCACCTTCGGAGGCTTCGGCACGGATCAGTCGAGGTAGTCGCGCAGCACCTGGGAACGGCTGGGGTGGCGCAGCTTGCTCATCGTCTTCGACTCGATCTGCCGGATGCGCTCGCGGGTGACGCCGTAGACCTGCCCGATCTCGTCGAGCGTGCGCGGCTGGCCGTCGGTGAGCCCGAAGCGCAGGCGGACGACGCCGGCCTCGCGTTCGGACAGCGTCTCGAGTACCGACTGCAGCTGATCCTGCAGCAGGGTGAAGGAGACCGCGTCGACGGCCACCACGGCCTCGGAGTCCTCGATGAAGTCGCCGAGCTGGGAATCGCCCTCGTCGCCGATGGTCTGGTCCAGCGAGATCGGTTCACGCGCGTACTGCTGGATCTCCAGCACCTTCTCCGGCGTGATGTCCATCTCCTTGGCGAGCTCTTCGGGCGTGGGCTCGCGGCCCAGGTCCTGCAGCAGCTCGCGCTGGATGCGGCCCAGCTTGTTGATGACCTCGACCATGTGCACCGGGATGCGGATGGTGCGGGCCTGGTCGGCCATGGCGCGGGTGATGGCCTGACGGATCCACCACGTGGCGTACGTGGAGAACTTGTAGCCCTTGGTGTAGTCGAACTTCTCGACCGCACGGATCAGGCCGAGGTTGCCCTCCTGGATCAGGTCCAGGAACGCCATGCCGCGGCCGGTGTAGCGCTTGGCCAGCGACACCACCAGACGCAGGTTGGCCTCGAGCAGGTGGTTCTTGGCGCGGTCGCCGTCGCGGCAGATCCACTGCATGTCGCGGCGCTGCTGCACCGGCAGCTTCTCGCCCTTCTCGGCGAGTTCGGCCAGCTTCTGGGTGGCGAACAGCCCGGCCTCGATGCGCTTGGCCAGCTCGACTTCTTCCTCGGCGTTGAGCAGCGCCACCTTGCCGATCTGCTTGAGGTAGGCGCGCACCGAGTCGGCCGATGCGGTGAGCTCGGCGTCCTTGCGGGCCTGCCGCAGCGCCTCGGACTCCTCCTCGTCCCAGACGAAGTCACCGGAGGCCTTGTCCTTCTCGGACGGCTCGGCGATCTCCTCGTCGTCGGTGGCGGGTGCGGCGGGCACCGCACCGCCCTTCGCGGCGGGGACGGGCGCGGCGTCGGCCTCGGCGGACTCGCCCTCCTCGCTGTCGTCGTCGGTCTCGGTCTCGGCCTCGTCGGTGTCGAGGTCGTCGAGATCCAGATCGGCGTCGTCGACGACGTCGATGTCGGGCTCGGCGTCGAGCGTGTCGGCGCCGTCCAGATCGTCGTCGGCGAGGGCCTCGGTGGCGCCGGCCTCGGGTGCGGTGGACTTCTTACCGCGACCGCGGGTGGCGGGACCGTCCTTCTTCGGGGCGCGGGCCTTCGCCGCGGTGCCCTTGGCCGCCCGCTTGGCGGGCGCGGTCCCGTTGGCCCCTGGGGCCTTCGCCGCGGGAGTCTTCTTCGCGGGGGTCTTGGTAGCGGTGCGCTTCACCGGCTCATCGGTTGCCGGGCTTGCCTTTGTCGCTGCCACGTCACCCTTTCGGTCTTACGGATCCCGTGGGCACCCGGATCCTCCACGTGTGCACGGGAGCAGGCGCCAACGGAACGTCGGCTATGTCGAATGTCGGCGTGATCTCAACTTGGGAATCTGCCGCTATTCGGTTGGCGGCCGCCGATGACCATTGTAACGACACTGTGGGGCGACGCCGTGCCGAGCGGCGAAATAGTGCCCCCGGGCGAGCCGCGACCGCATGGTTAGCGGTTGGTAGCTGTGACATCCAACGCAGCGGCCATCGCGGCGCCGACGATGCCCGCGGTGTTCTGCAGCGCCGCGGGCACCACGGGCGTGCGGTTCTTCAGCAACGGCACCCACTTGTCGGCCTTACGGCTGATCCCGCCGCCGGCGATGAACAGATCGGGCCAGATCGCGTTCTCGATCGCGACGAGCACACGCGTGACCTCTTCGGTCCAGCGTTCGTAGCTCCAGCCCTTGCGTTCCTTGACCGAGGAGGCGGCGCGGTGCTCGGCCTCCTTGCCGCCCACCTCGAGGTGGCCGAATTCGGTGTTGGGCAGCAGGATGCCGTTGTGGATGACCGCCGAGCCGATGCCGGTGCCGAAGGTCAGCAACACGATGACACCCGAGTTGTCCTTGCCCGCGCCGAACCGCTCCTCGGCCAGGCCGGCCGCATCGGCGTCGTTGAGCACCGTGACCGGCTGCCCGTCCAGCGCGGCGCTGTAGACCTCTTGGGCGTTCACGCCGAGCCATGACTTGTCGACGTTGGCGGCGGTGTGTACGACGCCCGAGGTGACCACGCCGGGGTAGGTGACACCCAGCTTCTCGGTCCAGCCGAACTCCCGCACCACGGCGGCGATGGTCTTGGCGACGGCGTCCGGCGTGGCGGGCTGCGGGGTGGGCAGTTTGAAACGGTCACCGACCAGCGCCCCGGTGTCCAGATCGACGATGCCGCCCTTGACGCCGCTGCCGCCGACGTCGATGCCGAACCCGCGGCGGGCCGGTGCGCCGGAGGTGCCCGGCTCTGCGACGGGCGAATCGGTGGCGGTCATCAGCGCTCCTCACAGTGGCGGCCCGGCGGTACGCGGTTCACACACTAGTTGCTGCCCGAACGGCGCGGGCGGCTGTCCGGGCAACCGGCGGGGACATCTGCGCGCCGACATGATGCGATATTGGTATGGACAGCGATCCGGTGGTGTTGCGTGAGGTGGCCGAGCAGTTGGCCGGGGAGGCAGCCGCATTCGTGCGGGCGCGGCGCAGCGAGGTGTTCGGCGCCGCCTCCGCCGACGGCGGCTCCGATGCGGTGTCCGCGAAGAGCACACCGACCGACCCGGTGACCGTCGTCGACACCGAGACCGAACGGCTGTTGCGGGACCGGCTCGCCGAACGCAGGCCGGGCGAGCAGATCCTCGGCGAGGAGGAGGGCGGCGGTGCCGACGCGGGGGCGGGCCAGCTGACCTGGGTGCTCGACCCGATCGACGGCACGGTCAACTTCGTCTACGGCATCGAGGCGTACGCCGTGTCCATCGCCGTCCAGCGCGACGGGGAATCGGTGGCCGGCGCGGTCGCCGACGTCGCCGCCGATGCGGTGTACTCGGCCGCCCGTGGACACGGGGCGCAGCTGCGCCGGCACGGTGAAGTGCGCCCGCTGCGCTGCAATGCGCCCGACCGGCTCGCCATGGCCCTGCTGGGCACCGGATTCGCCTATGCCCCCGACCGTCGCCGCCGTCAGGCCGAACTGCTCGTCGAGCTGATGGCCCAGGTGCGGGACGTGCGCCGGATCGGTTCGTGCGCGCTGGATCTGTGCATGGTGGCCGCCGGCCAGTTGGACGCCTACTACGAAGACGGCGTCAACGTGTGGGACTGGGCGGCGGGGGCGCTGATCGCGGCGGAGGCCGGGGCGACCGTGTCGCTGCCTCCCACCGCCGGTGCGGTCGGCGGCGCCGGGCTCGTCGTCGCGGCCGCCCCGGGCATCGCCGCCGAATTCGACGAGGCGCTGCGGCGCGCCGGGATCCGCGGCTGACCGCTCAGCAGGTGCCGGTGTGGATCTGCTTGAGCAGCTCCGGATCGGCCGGCGCGGTCGCGTCCGGGCGCAGGCTCGCCAGCACCGCGTCGATGTCGTCGCTCGCGGCGAGTTCGGCGAACTCGGTGCCGAGCGCCAGGTCGACCGTGGGGTCGGGGCGCTGGTCTTCGAACAGTTCGGTGCACGGCGCCACCAGCCACACCGCCGCGGCCGCCGCGCGGCCGCTCGGGCCGAACCGGATCTGGCCCTGGCACTCCAGCCGCGCGGTCGCGTAGATCGGGTCGTTGGCCGCCTCCGGCGGGGCGAAGCCGAGGTCGCGCAGTTCGCCGGCGATCTCACCGGCCTGGCCGCCCTGACCGCTCGCGTTGAGCACGCGGATCGTCGTGTCGGCGAGTTTGGCCGGCGTGACGTCGATCATGTCGGTGCGTGACACCTGCTTACCGAGCGCCGGGGGCGGCGGCTGGGTGGCGTTGGCCGGTGGCGGGGGATTGCAGACGGCGGCCTCGCGGACGTCGACCGGCTGGTTGAGCGCGATCACCCACACCACCACGGAGATGACCGCCAGCGCGCCGATGGCGAGGATGCCGGGCACGTAGTTGCGCCGGCGGAAGGGGCGACCGTGCCTGTCGAACGCGGTGCCTTCGGTGATGCTCGAGACCACCCATGCACTGTAGAGCCCCGGGCGTCGCCGGTCGCTCCCGGTTGGCGAAGTGATCCGCGGGGTATGTGAGGTAAATCACAGAGAGACTGAGGGGGTAACGGGCACGAATCGTTTGGTGAATGCGTTCGACGCTGGTACAAAGCACTGCTGCACGCTCACGGAGGGGACAACTCATGGCTACCGACTACGACGCCCCACGGCGTACGGAGACCGACGATGTCTCCGAGGATTCGCTGGAGGAACTCAAGGCACGCCGGAACGAAGCGCAGTCGGCGGTTGTCGACGTCGACGAGTCGGAGACCGCCGAGAACTTCGAGCTGCCCGGCGCGGATCTGTCCGGCGAGGAGCTCTCCGTCCGGGTGATCCCCAAGCAGGCCGACGAGTTCACCTGCTCGAGCTGCTTCCTGGTGCATCACCGCAGCCGTCTCGCGAGCGAGAAGAACGGCATGATGATCTGCTCGGACTGCGCGGCCTGACCGCTCAGCGGCCGAGCGCTGAGAGCACCCGGTCGGGATGACGGGTGCTCACCAGCCAGTAGGGCGTGGGGTCCTCGGGATCGTCGAGGACCAGCAGGATCATCGGACCCACCCACGCCCGGTGCACGACGTAGGCGGCCGGGTCGAGTTGGCGTCCCAGGGCCGCGGATTTCGCCGTCCTGGGCACCTCCGCCGACCGCCCCACGACGCTGACCGGCAGATGCGCGGGGCCGACCCACAGCTCCGTGTCACCGTGCGAGCCGCTCACGACACGGATCTCGGCTCTGCCGAACCACATCAGCACCACCGCCGCGACCGGAAGCAGCAGTGCGTACGGCAGCCAGTCCGGCAGCCCCTCGATACCCATGTTGACCTCGTAGGCGATCAATGCCGCCAGCCCGAGTCCGGGCAGCCACCACCACCACGGCACCGAGAGCCGTTCGCGGTAGCGCACCGTTTGGGTGGTTGCGCGCGTGTCGGACACGCGCCTCAGAGTAATCTCTGACGTCGTGTCCACCTCTCTGGCGGTCCTGCGTCTGGACCGCGAGCTACCGTTGCCCGCCAGGGCCCATGACGGTGACGCCGGCGTCGACCTGTTCAGCGCCTGCGACGTCGAACTGGCGCCAGGGGAGCGGGCACTGGTGCCGACGGGAATCGCCGTGGCGATTCCGTACGGCATGGTGGGCCTGGTTCATCCGCGGTCGGGTTTGGCTGCGCGCGTGGGGCTTTCGATCGTCAACAGCCCAGGGACGATCGATGCCGGCTATCGAGGGGAGATCAAGGTGTCGCTGATCAACCTCGATCCGCACGCGCCGATCGTCATCCGGCGCGGGGACCGTATCGCCCAGCTGCTCGTGCAGCGGGTCGAATTACCCGAGCTGGTCGAGGTGACGTCGTTCGACGAAGCCGGACTGGCCGAGACCACCCGTGGCGATGGCGGCCACGGTTCCTCCGGCGGACATGCGAGTTTGTGATGGCATTCGGAAAACGCAAGAGCAGCGGCAAGATCGGCGAACCGGCCCAGGCGCCGGCCGCCGAACCGGTCGTCGACCAGGTCGGTGAGGAGGACGTCGACGGTCCGTTCGACATCGAGGACTTCGACGACCAGCAGGTGGCCGCCCAGGGGCGGCTGGATCTCGGGTCGGTGCTGGTCCCCATGCCCGCTGCCGGCCAGGTGCAGGTGGAGCTGAACGAAGCCGGCGTGCCGAGCGCGGTCTGGGTGGTCACGCCGAACGGGCGGTTCACGATCGCGGCCTACGCGGCGCCGAAATCGGCGGGGCTGTGGCGCGAAGTGGCCGGCGAACTGGCCGACTCGCTGCGCAAGGACGGCGCCTCGGTGAGCATCCAGGACGGCCCGTGGGGCCGTGAGGTGGTCGGTTCGGCCTCCGGAATGGTCCGGTTCATCGGCATCGACGGGTACCGCTGGATGATCCGCTGCGTGGTCAACGGCGTCGCCGACAGCATCGACGCCCTCACGCTCGAGGCGCGGGAAGCCCTGCGGGACACCGTGGTCCGTCGCGGCGACACGCCGCTGCCGGTGCGCACCCCGCTGCCGGTCCAGCTGCCCGAGCCGATGGCCGCCCAGCTGCGGGCCGCCGCGGCCGCCCAGCAGGGTCAGCAGGGTCAGCAGGCGGACCCTGCGCAGCAGACGCCGCCTGCGCCTCCGGCCCCGCCGGAACCCGCCGCGCGCCGCAGCGCCCAGGGTTCGGCGATGCAGCAGCTGCGCACCATCACCGGCGGCTAGACACCGGTCGGCGCGTCACGATCGGGAGCCGACGTGATCCTGCCCGAGGTCCGTGGCCCCCGCCTGGTCACCATTCGCCGGGGCGGCACGCTGACCGACGACCACCACCGCCTCATCGCGCTGTGGGCCGCCGAGTGCGCCGAGCACGTCCTGGGCCACTTCGCCACCGTCCGGCCCGACGATCCGCGGCCGCGAGAAGCCGTGGCGGCCGCACGGGCGTGGGCGCGAGGCGATCTCGCGATGATGCGTGCCCGCGCCGCGGGTGGCCACGCCATGGGGGCGGCCCGCCATCTCCGCGGCGCGGCCCGCTTCGCCGCGTACTCCGCCGGACAGGCCGCATGCGTGGGACACGTTGCCGAGCACGGCCTCGGCGCGGCGGCATACGCGATCAAGGCCGTCCGCAGCGCCCACCCCGACGACCCTCACGCCGGTCGCGCGGAACGAGACTGGCAACGGAGGCGACTTCCCCACGCGATCCGCGGGCTGGTTCTCGAAGACCAGGCGGCGCGCAACAGCATCTGCTGGTTCGCGTTCTCCGACTGAACCGGCGGGCTACGGCGTCCGCTCGGAGGCCTCGTTCAGCGCCGCCACGCAGGCCGCGCCGAGGACGGCCGGGTCGGCGCCCATGTCGTCGAGGGTGACGGTGCGCAGCGCCGCGCGCGGCGCCGCGGACACCCACTCCATCCCGACCTCCAGTGGATGCACCGGATCGTCGGTCGCGGCGGCCACCCCCAGCGGCGCGGTCAGCGCCTCGAGTTGTGGGCACGTCGGCGCGGTGTAGCCGGCCGCCTCGTCCATGGCGTCGGGCAGCGCCGGCCACTGCGCCACCCACGAGCGGGTCAGCTCGTCACCCAGCCAGCGGGGGCTCGACGCGCGCATCTGGGCCGTCGCCGCGACGAGTCCGTCGCGGCGCAGGACCTCGGCGGAGTGGCGCGCCGTCATCGCCGCGGGCGCCGTCACCGGTGAGCCGGTCCACGCAGGCAACGCCGCGAGCACGGCGATCGCGCCGTCCGGATGCGCCAGCGCCCATTCGACCGCGACCGCCGCGCCGATCGACACCCCGCCGACCGCGACCGGCCCTGCCGCCGCGGCCTCGTCGAGCGCGTCGCGGTAGCCCGCGACCAGTCGCTGCGGTTGCGGCCGCGGCGTGACTACCACCGCCCCGACCTCGTGCAGAGCCGACGCGAACGCCCGGTACACGTAGTCGTCGTCGGAGCCCGTACCGGGCAGCAGCACCGTCGTCACACCGCGTAGATCGACCGCCATCACACGATCGTGCACCGCCCGTCAAACAAGCACGGTTAGATCGGCGCGGCGTGGTCAACCCCGCATGGCATAAGGGAACCAACAGGTCTACCGTGGCGTTGGATTGAAGGCGGGTCCACGGTGGATCTGCGAAAGGTCAGGAGAGGCCATGGCCACGGCCGAAGGGTATCTGCGTCGACTCACCCGGCGTCTGACGGAGGACCCACAGCAACTCGATGTCGAGGAGCTCAGCGACGAAGCCGCCCACAACGGCGCGCAGAAGGCTATCGACTGTCAGCGCGGGCAGGAAGTCACGATGGTGGGCACCCTGCGCAGCGTGGAGACGAACTCCAAGGGCTGCGCGGGCGGCGTCCGCGCCGAACTCTTCGACGGCACCGATTCGGTGATGCTGGTGTGGCTCGGACAGCGCCGCATCGCCGGCATCGAATCCGGGCGGACGCTGCGGGTGCACGGCCGCGTCGGCAAGCTCGAGAACGGGACGAAGGCGATCTACAACCCGCACTACGAAATCCAGAAGTGAGCGGCGCCGAACCCGATCACGTCGAACCCGGTCACGCCGATCCGGCTGGCGCCGCCGAGGACACGAAGCCCAACGGCGCGCAGGCGATCCTGGCGCAGATGGGCGGCGTCAGCGGCCTGATCTACTCGTCGCTGCCTGTCGTGGTGTTCGTCCCCGTCTCCTCCGTCGCGGGCCTGGTGCCCGCCATCGGCGCGGCGCTCGGTGTCGCCGCGCTGATCCTTTTGTGGCGGCTGATCCGCAGGGACACCGTCCAGCCCGCGATCTCGGGCTTCATCGGCGTCGGGATCAGCGCGCTCATCGCCTATCTGGTCGGCGAGTCCAAGGGCTACTTCCTGCTCGGCATCTGGATGTCGCTGATCTGGGCCTCGGTGTTCGCGCTGTCGGTGCTGATCCGGCGTCCGGTGGTGGGTTACATCTGGGGCTGGATCAACGGCCACAACGACGACTGGCGCCGAATGCGCACCGCCGTGCGGGCGTTCGACATCGCGACGCTGACCTGGGTGGCGGTGTTCCTGTCGCGGTTCATCGTGCAGCAGCACCTCTACGACGCCGATCAGACCGGATGGCTGGGCGTCGCCCGCATCGCGATGGGCTGGCCGCTGACCGCTGTCGCCGCGCTGGTCACCTACTTCGCCATCCGCAGCGCCCAGCGGGCCCTGCTCGCCGTGGCGGCACCGCAGGAGCAGACTCCCGCCGATACGCGGACGGACTGACGCTCAGCGCGGTTTGGGGTGCAACAGCAGGTTGCTCAGCTCGTCCTCGACTTCGGCGGAGGCCACGAACAGCAGCTCGTCGCCGCCCTCGAGCGGTTCGTCGGACTCCGGGACGATGACCCGCGAACCGCGCAGGATCGTCACGAGCGCCGAATCCCTCGGCAGGTCGAGGCGTTTGACGGGTTTACCGCCCCACGGGGTGTCGTCGGGCAGCGTGATCTCCACGAGGTTGGCCTGCCCCTTGCGAAACTCCATGAGCCGCACCAGATCACCCACGGCGACGGCTTCCTCGACCAGGGACGCCAGCATGCGCGGCGTCGACACCGCGACGTCGACGCCCCAGTTCTCGTCGAACAGCCACTCGTTGCGCGGGTCGTTGACCCGGGCGACCACCCGCGCCACCCCGAACTCCGTCTTGGCCAGCAGGCTGACCACCACGTTGACCTTGTCGTCGCCGGTGGCTCCGATCACCACGTCGAACTCCTCGAGGTGCACCGATTCGAGCACCGAGAGCTCACAGGCGTCGCCGAGTCGCCAGTGCGCGGCGGGGATGGCGTCGATGTCGACGTGGTCGGGGTTGCGTTCGAGCAGGGTCACGTCGTGGTTGCTCTCGAGGAGTTCCCGGGCGATCGATCGGCCGACGGCACCGGCCCCGGCGATGGCTACTTTCACGAGTCGTCCTCACTCGGTGGCAGCGCGCTGATCGCCATCGCCTCCGCGATGTGACCCGCCACGGCCGCGATGTACACCTGATCGCCGGCCTGGATCACGGTCTTGCCGTCCGGCAGCACACCGCTGCCGAAGCGGATCAGGAACGCCACCCGGCCGCCGGTCGCGCCCTCCAGTTCGGTGACGCGGTGGCCCGCCCAATCCTCGTGCAGCGGAAGCTCGGCCACGCCGACGTTGCCCGACGGGTCCCGCCACTTGGTGGTCTCGGTCTCCCGCGTCAGCACGTTGAGCAGCCGGTCGGTGGTCCACGGCACGGTGGCCACGGTCGGGATGCCGAGGCGTTCGTAGACCGCGGCGCGTTTCGCGTCGTAGATGCGGGCCACCACGCGCTCCACGCCGAACGTCTCGCGCGCGACACGCGCGGAGATGATGTTCGAGTTGTCGCCCGAGGACACCGCGGCGAACGCGCTCGCCTCCTCGATACCGGCGCGCAACAGCACGTCGCGGTCGAACCCCATGCCCAGCACCCGCTCGCCCGCGAACTCGGGGCTGAGCCGGTGGAAGGCGGTGGCGTCCCGGTCGATGACCGCCACATCATGGCCGATCCGCGACAAGCTGTCGGACAGGGACGCCCCCACCCGGCCGCATCCCATCACCACTACACGCACGTGCGGTTCCTTTCGGCTGTGCCGCTCTCCAAGCCAGTAGCGAATCTCCGCAACCGGAACGCTACAGCCATCCGTGACTGGGCATACCCTTGGACCTCGTGTCCAAGCTTTCTACCGCGGCGCGGCGGCTCGTACTCGGGCGGCCGTTCCGCAGCGACCGGCTGTCGCACACGCTGCTCCCCAAGCGGGTGGCGCTGCCGGTTTTCGCCTCCGATGCGCTGTCGTCGGTCGCGTACGCGCCGGAGGAGATCTTCCTCGTCCTGTCGATCGCCGGTATGACGGCGATCACGATGACGCCCTGGATCGGCCTCGCGGTGGCCGGGGTGATGCTCATCGTGATCGCGAGCTACCGGCAGAACGTCCACGCCTATCCCTCCGGGGGCGGTGACTACGAGGTCGTCACCACCAACCTGGGCAGCACCGCCGGGCTCACGGTGGCCAGCGCCCTGCTCGTGGACTACGTACTGACCGTGGCGGTGTCGATGTCGTCGGCGATGTCGAACATCGGCTCGGCGGTACCGTTCATCGGCCAGCACAAGGTGCTCTTCGCCGTGGCCGCGATCGTGCTGCTCGCCTCGATCAACCTGCGCGGCATCCGCGAATCGGGTACCGCGTTCGCGATCCCGACCTACGCGTTCATGGTCGGCATGTACATCATGCTCGGCTGGGGGCTGTTCCAGATCTTCGTCCTCGGTGAGCCGTTGCGCGCCGAGTCCGCCGACTTCACGGTCAACAGCGAGCACGGCGACGTGCTGGGGTTCGCGATGGTGTTCCTGATCGCGCGCGCCTTCTCGTCCGGCTGCGCGGCGCTGACGGGGGTGGAGGCCATCAGCAACGGCGTGCCGGCGTTCCGCAAGCCCAAGTCGCGCAACGCCGCAACCACGCTCCTGCTGCTGGGTCTGGTCGCGGTGTCGCTGTTCATGGGAATCATCATGCTGGCCAAGGAGACCGGCGTGAAGATCGCCGAACGTCCGGCCGAGCAGCTGGTGGGGGCGCCCCCGGGATACGAGCAGAAGACGCTGATCGCCCAGCTCGCCGACGCGGTGTTCCACGACTTCCCGGTGGGGCTGTACCTCATCGCCGGTGTCACCGCGCTCATCCTGGTGCTCGCCGCCAACACCGCGTTCAACGGCTTCCCCGTGCTGGCATCCATTCTCGCCCAGGACCGTTACCTGCCCCGGCAGCTGCACACCCGCGGCGACCGGCTGGCCTTCTCCAACGGCATCCTGTTTCTGGCGTTCGCCGCGGTCGCGTTCGTCGTCGCCTTCCAGGCTCAGGTCACCGCGCTCATCCAGCTCTACATCGTCGGGGTGTTCGTGTCGTTCACGCTGAGCCAGATCGGCATGGTGCGGCACTGGACCCGATTGCTGCGCACCGAGACCGATCCGATGGTGCGCAGCAAGATGATGCGGTCGCGGGTGATCAACGGCATCGGGTTGTCGTGTACCGGAACGGTGTTGGTCATCGTCGTGGTGACGAAGTTCGTCGCCGGGGCGTGGATCGCGATCCTGGCGATGTCGGGTCTGTTCGTGCTGATGAAGTCGATCCGCAAGCACTACGACGCCGTGTCGCGCGAACTCGAACAGCAGGAGGCCGCCGAGGGCGAGGACATCGTGCTGCCCAGCCGCAACCACGCGGTGGTGCTGGTGTCGAAGCTGCATCTGCCGACGCTGCGGGCGCTGGCCTACGCGCGTGCCACCCGGCCCGACGTGCTCGAGGCCATCACCGTCAGCGTCGACGACGCCGACACCCGTGCGCTGGTGCACCAGTGGGAGGACAGCGACGTCACCGTACCCCTGAAGGTGATCGCCTCGCCGTACCGCGAGATCACCCGCCCGGTCCTGGACTACGTCAAGCGGGTCACCAAGGAGTCCCCCCGCACGGTCGTCACCGTGTTCATCCCGGAGTACGTCGTCGGCCACTGGTGGGAACAGCTGCTGCACAACCAGAGTGCGCTGCGGCTCAAGGGCCGGCTGCTGTTCATGCCGAACGTGATGGTGACGTCGGTGCCGTGGCAGCTGAACTCCTCGGAGCGGCTCAAGACCCTGCAACCGCAGTCGGCGCCGGGTGACGCCCGACGAGGGTTCTTGGAGTGAGTGGATCCGACGGGGCGCCGGCAGAACTCACGCTGCAGGCCGGTCCACCCGCCAACGGCGGCAGCTGCGTGGCACGCCACGACGGGCGGGTGGTGTTCGTCCGGCATGCGCTGCCGGGGGAGACGGTCCGGGTCCGCGTCCAGTCCGACCGCGGTTCCTACTGGCACGCCGACGTGATCGAGGTACTCGACCCGTCACCGCAGCGCATCGCCTCGCTGTGCCCGATCGCCGGCGTCGACGGGGCCGGCTGCTGCGACCTGGCGTTCGTCACCCCGGACGGGGCCCGGGGACTCAAGGGCGCCGTGGTGGCCAATCAGCTCGCCCGGCTGGGCGGGTACCAGTGGCGCGACGAGGACGAGGCCACCGCCGAGGCCAT
Source organism: Mycolicibacterium litorale (assembly GCF_010731695.1). Classification (NCBI taxonomy): domain Bacteria; kingdom Bacillati; phylum Actinomycetota; class Actinomycetes; order Mycobacteriales; family Mycobacteriaceae; genus Mycobacterium; species Mycolicibacterium litorale. The sequence continues at coordinate 2,186,276 of NZ_AP022586.1, read as the reverse complement.
CGGAGACGGCGCGGCCACCGGATGGCGGACCCGGGTCCGGCTGGACACCGGCGAGGACGGCGTCGCCGGGTTCCATCGCTACCACAGCGCGGATCTCGTCACCGATCTGCGCTGTGCCCAGCTGCCCGCCGGCATGCTCGACGAGGTCGGCCCGCTGCGGTTCCCCGCGGGCGCCCACGTGCACGTCGCTGTCGACGACGACGGGGCCCGACACATCGTCCAGAGCGGCCCGCGCACCGGCCGCGGCGCGCCGACGTCGGTGGTGTCGGGCGACTACGAGGCCACCCAACGCATCGCTGGGCGGGTGTGGCGGGTCCCGGTCACCGCGTTCTGGCAGGCGCACCGCGACGCCGCGCGCCGCTACAGCGAGTTGGTCGCGCACTGGGCCGCCCTGCAACCCGGGCAGACGGCGTGGGATCTCTACGGCGGCGCAGGGGTTTTCGCGGCGGCGCTGGCCGACCAGGTCGGCGAGGGCGGGCGTGTGCTGACGGTCGACACCTCACGGGCGGCGGGCCGCTCGGCGCGCGCCGCGCTGGCCGACCTCGGCCAGGTCTCCGTGGTCACCGATTCGGTGCGCCGGGCGCTGTCGGCCGAACGCCAGGCGGCCGACGTGGCGGTGCTCGATCCGCCGCGCGCGGGCGCCGGCCGCGACATCATCGACCTGATCAGCGCCGCCGGTGTGCCGAGGGTCATCCACATCGGTTGCGAGGCAGCCTCGTTCGCCCGCGACGTGGGGCTGTACCTGTCCGCCGGCTACACGGTGGAGGAGGTGCGGGTGTTCGACTCGTTCCCGCTCACCCACCACGTCGAATGCGTGGCGGTGCTCACCCGGTGAGCCGCCTGCGGCAGGCGTGGCTGGAGTTCGTCGGCGAGGAGACCACCCCCGCCGGCACAGCCACGATCCTGGGCCTGGCCGCACTCGGGGGATACCTGGCTCCCCGGCTCGCCGGTGGCCGGCTCGGGCCGGCGGAGCGCGCTGTGCTGGTGGTGTCGGCCGTCGACCTGTGGGGCGGTGCGTGGGCCAACAACACCGTGGCCTGCGCGCGCTGGTACGAACGGCCCGGGCAGACCGACGCCGACCACCTGCGGTTCGCGGCCCTTCACGTGCATCCGCTGGTGCTGGCCTGGATCGACGGCGGTGGGCCCGGCCGATGGCGTTGGGCCGCAGCGAATTACGGCTATCTGCTGGCGGCGACGTGGGTGCTCCGGCGGGCGGCGCCGCGCAGGCCACTCGGGATAGTCCTGACGGTGGCCGGGGTGCTCCTCGACGCCGGCCTGGGGCCGTCGCGCGCCGCGTTGTGGTTCGGGCCGGTGTTCTACGCCAAGCTGCTGCTGGGCCACGCCTCGGCGGCGCTGTGGTCCGATCGGACCCTGTCCGAGGCCTGAGCTCAGCGGTGGCGCCGCCGCCCCACGGGCGCGTACGGGGTGGGGTCGAGATCGGGGCGGCGGCCCTCCATCAGATCGGCCAGCATCCGCGCCGACCCGCACGCCATCGTCCAGCCGATGTGGCCGTGTCCGGTGTTGTAGTACAGGTTGTCGTGACGGCCGAGGCCGATCAGCGGCGGTCCGTCAGGGGTCATCGGCCGCAGCCCGGTGCGGTAGTGGGCGCTGTCCCAGTCGACGACGCCGGGAAACAGCTCGTCGCCCGCGGCGACGATGCCGGCGTAGTCGGCGGGGGTGGAACTTCGGTCGTAGCCGACGAATTCGGCGGTCGCCGACATCCGGATCTGATCGCCGAAAGGCGACCACGCGACCAGGGTGCGTTCGTCGATACCGCCGAGGCGCGGCGCCCGGTCGGCATCCTTGACCGGGGCGGTGACCGAGTAGCCCTTCGCCGGATAGATGGGCAGCGAGATGCCCATCGTGCGGGTCAGCAGCGGGCTGGCCGCACCGGCGGCGACCACGATCGCCTCGGCGCGGACATCCCCGTCCGGGCAGCTGATGTGGGTGACCCGGGATCCGTCGGTGACCAGCCCGGTGATGTCGGTGCCCAGTCGGAACTGCACGCCGAGCCGACGGCAGCTCTCGGCGAGCCCGGCGGCGAAACGCTGCGGGTCGCCGCTGGCGTCGGTGGTGTCGTGGATGGCCCCGGCGAACCGGTTGCGCCCGTGCGCCAATGCGGGTTCGACCGCGACGATCTCCTCGGGTCCGAGCGTCTTCTGCATCCGGCCGTGCTCGCGGAGCAGGGCGGATTTGCGTTCGGCGGCAACCAGTTCCGCCTCGTCTCGGTAGAGGTACAACACGCCGCGGTCGGTGTGGCAGAACTCGATGCCCTCGCGGGCGGCCACCTCGTCGGTGAGGCGCTGGCTGTACTGGGCCAGAGCGAATTTCGCGAGCGTGTTGGCCTGCGACCGGCCGGGCGTGCACTCGCGCAGGAATCGCAGCCCCCACCTGATCAGTGCGGCATCGGCGCGTGGCCTCACCCGGATCGACGTGTCCGCGCCGAAGAGCGAGCGCACCAGCATGGCCGGCGCGCTCGGCGAGGCCCACGCGTAGGAGTGCCCGGGCGCGATGAGCCCGCCCGTGGACGCGGACGCGTCCGAGGCGATGTCGGCGCGGCGGTCGTAGACGGTGACCTCGTGTCCGCGTTCGGCGAGTGCATGCGCGGTCGCGACGCCGACCACGCCCGCGCCGATCACGGCGATCTTCATGGTGTTCCCTCCGTGACGGTGTCGCTGTCGGTGTCGTTGTCGGTGTTGTTGTCGTGCAGCACCTCTCGCACGTAGAACCGCCAGCCGAGGAACCCGACCCAGCCGGTGACCGCGATGACCAGCGACGGCACCCCGTAGTAGAGCAGGTTGACGATCATGCGGGTTCTCCTTGTGCGACGAGCGCGGGTTGGCGCCGCCGGGGGTAGCGGTCGGCGGTGGCGGCGGCGACGCCGACGAACACCACGAGGTTGGCCAGCACACCGGGGATCAGCCCGTCGGCGAGGCCGAACGGCGCGTCGAGGCCCCACTGCCAGACCGCGGTGACCAGCGCGCCCGCCCCGATCGCCGACAGGGCGGCCGGGGCGGAGCGCACCCCGAACAGCACCGCCCCGATGAGCGGCACGATGATCGTGGGCGCCCACAGTGTGTAGCTGTAGAGCAGCGCGTCGACGATCGAGGGCACGCTGAGCGCGAAAGTGGTCGCCGCCGCACCGACCACGACACTGGTGACGCGTTCGATGGTCAGTCGGCGCGCCGGCGTGACCGGTGTCTTGCGCAACGGCTGGTACACGTCCTTGGTCAGCACCACCGCGGTCGAGTTGAGATACGAGCTGGCCGTGGACATCACGACCGCCAGCAGGGCGGCGACGACCAGCCCCAGGATGCCGATCGGCATGAGGTTCATCACCACGGTCGGCAACGCCTGGTCGGTCTCGATGTCGGGATAGAGCACCAGTGCGATCAGGCCGATCGAGGCGGAGACGAAGTAGAAGCAGAACGAGAAGACCCCGGCCATGGTGAAACCGATCCGGGCGTGGCGGGAGTCCGGGGTGGAGAACGTGCGCTGCGCGTACGGGGGCACCAGGGTCTCCCCGAGCAGGAACGCGACGAACAGGGTCACGAAGGTCAACGGGGAGTAGTCGCCCAGCAGCGAGAGGTGGTCGGCGGGCACCCCGGCGAGCAGGGACTCGGCACCGCCCACGGCGTTCAGGCCGATCAGCAGCGCCACCGGCAGGAACACGCCGAGGAACACGAACTGCAGCAGGTCGGTCTGGATCACCGCCCAGGCGCCGCCGAAGGCCGAGTACAGCACCACGATCCCCATGCCGATGATCACCGCGGGCACCGTCGGCACGTCGAGGGTGGCGTTGACGATCGTGCCGATGGCCAGGGCCTGAGCGCCGAGGATGCCCGCGCACAGCGCGACCGAGAGCACCCCGGTCACCACCCGGGTGGGCCTGCCGTAGTGCTCGGCCATCACGTCACCGACGGTGTGCGCGCCGCGGTAGTGCTTGAGCCGGGGGGCGATGAACCACCCCACGAGCAGAGTCTGGATCCCGAACGCGCAGAACGCGAACATGTAGACGTAGCCGTCGCGCATCGTGGCACCCGCGATGCCGATCGACGCGCCGCCGCCGAGGAACGCCGCGGCGAGGCTGCCGAAGAACACCGGCCAGATGATCCGGTTGCCCGCGACGGCGAAGTCGTCCGGGTTCTTCACCCGGCGCATGGTCTGGATGCCGATCAGGATCAGCAGCGCGAAATAACCCGCGAGCAAGGCCCAGTCGAGGGGTGTCATGGGGCGTCCTTCCGACGTCCTGTGCGAGGACCGACCCATCGTATGAGCGGGGCGTGACGCCCGTCACTGGGCAAACCGACTAGTCTTCTGCGGAAATCGGCGGTGTAATCGGGCGGTACGCCCAACGAAAGGTGCTCATGCTCGGGAAGGCGCTGGCGCAGCAGATCGCCGACGACATCACCGACGTCATCGGCCGCAACGTGCTCATCACCGACGAGCGCGCAATCGTGCTGGGCAGCGGCGACGAGTCCCGGGTGGGGCAGTTCCACGAGGCGTCGGTCGAGGTGATCCGCAGCAGACGCACCATCGCCCATTCCGCCGAGGACGTGCGCGATCTCGTCGGGACCCTGCCCGGTGTGACGATTCCGCTGGTGACCGACGACCGGGTGGTGGGCACCATCGGGCTGTCCGGCCCGCCCGCCGAGGTCGAGCAGTTCGGACTGCTGGTCAAGCGGCAGACCGAGATCCTGATGCAGGAGGCCGCGCGGATCGGCCTGCGGATGACCCGCGAACGGGCCACCACCGAACTGCTCGCCGAGATCTGCGAGTGGCACCAGTCCCGCGTCCCCACCGCCCGGTTGTTGCAGCGCGGCCGCACGCTGGGCCACGATCTGACGCTGCCGCGCCGCATCGTGCTGATCCAGTGGGACGACCGGGAGGCCGGGCCGCGGGAGATCGGCTCCGAGGACATCAGCCGCGTCGCGGTGCGGGTGTTCGATTCCGACCGCGACCTGATCGCGCCACTGTCGCGGACCGTGGTCGCGGTCGCCACACCCGACGACTCCTCGATGCGGCCGCTGCACGACCGGTGCGCCGAACTCGTCACCGTCGCCGCGGACAGTGGGATGCCGCTGCGGGCGGCGATCGGGTCGCCGGCGGCGGGCATCGCGGCGCTCAACATCTCCGCACGCGACGCCTACGACGCGATGCACGTGGGCCCGAGCGCGCAGCCGGACCAGCGGATCCACCGGATCGACGAGGTGCGGCTCCACCAGGCGCTGTCGGTCGTTCCGATCGACTCGCGGCTTCGGCTCACCGAGGGACTGCTCGGACCGCTGCTCGCCGACCGCGACTGGGCCGTGCTGCGCGACACGCTGATCGCATGGGGGGACTGCGCGTTCAACGTCACGAGGGCCGCCGAACGGCTCCACGTGCATCGCAACACGCTGATCTACCGCCTGGACAAGGTGGGCCGCACCCTGGACCGCACGCTGAGCGAGCCGGGGCTGGCGGTCGCGGTGTACGTGACGTGCGTGCTCGACCGGCTAGGCTGAGCACCGGAGTGCCGGGAAGTCTGGTCGGCCGGGGTGGCCCACCCCGTGCCCAACGCCCGACCGATCGCCGAGGACTCCGTTGACACCCACCCCCTTCCGCCGCGCCCGGTACGCCCTGCTGGAACGGGGGTCCTGGGCGGAGTCCCGCCGCATCGCCGAGATCCTGCGCCGCGAGACCGTCGGCGGCGCCATCCTCCTGGTGGCCGCGACGGTCGCCCTGCTCTGGGCGAACTCACCGTGGTCGGCCGCCTACTTCTCGCTGCGCGATCTGCACATCGGCGGTGAGCCGTTCGGACTGCACCTGGACCTGACCGTGGGCACCTGGGTGGCCGACGGCATGCTGGCGATCTTCTTCTTCGTGGTGGGCCTGGAACTCAAGCGCGAGTTCGTCGCGGGCGATCTGCGCGATCCCGCCCGCGCCGCGCTGCCGATCGCCGCCGCGGTCGGCGGGATGGTGGTGCCCGCGCTGATCTTCGTCGCGTTCACGGCCGGCGTCGGTGACGGTGCGGTCAAGGGGTGGGCCATCCCAACGGCGACCGACATCGCGTTCGCCGTCGCCGTCCTCGCGGTCCTGTCCACCCACCTGCCCACCGCGCTGCGGACATTCCTGCTCACGTTGGCCGTCGTCGACGATCTGCTCGCGGTGACCGTCATCGCGGTGTTCTACACCGACGGGATCGATTTCACGGCGCTCGGACTGGCGGTCATCCCGCTCGTGCTGTTCGGGATCTGCGTGCAGCGCCGGCTCCGCTCGTGGTGGCTGCTGATCCCGCTCGGCTTCGCCACCTGGGTGCTGGTCCACGAATCGGGCGTGCACGCCACCGTCGCCGGTGTGCTGCTCGGCTTCACCGTGCCCGTGCTGCGCAGCGCCGCCGCAGGGGGACCGGAGGCGGGGCCCGGCCTGGCCGAACACTTCGAACACCGGCTGCGCCCGATCTCGGCCGGTGTGGCCGTGCCGGCGTTCGCGTTCTTCGCCGCCGGGGTGGCGATCGGCGGGCTCGACGGTTTCACCCGCGCCATGTCCGACCCCATCACGCTCGGCATCGTGTTCGGCCTGGTGGTCGGAAAACCCATCGGGATCTACCTGACCACCCGGGTGCTGGCCTCGGTGACACGCGCGAACCTGGACAGCGCGCTGCGATGGATCGACGTGTTCGGCGTGGCGATGCTGGCCGGCATCGGCTTCACGGTGTCGCTGCTCATCGGCGACCTCGCCTACGGTCTCGGCTCAGATCGTGACGATTTCGTGAAGGTGGGAGTGCTCACCGGGTCCGTGGTCGCGGCGTTGCTCGCCGCGGTCCTCCTGAGGGTCCGCAACCGCCACTACCGGGCGATTCACCTGCAGGAGACCGCCGATACGGACCACGACGGAGTGCCCGATGTGTACCAGTCTCGGCGCGACTGAGCCCTGAGGTCGTGCGTAGACTGACGGAATGCTTGAACAGATCCGCGGTCCCGCCGATCTGCAGCACCTTTCACAGTCTCAGTTGTCAGAACTGGCGGGTGAGATCCGCGAGTTCCTGATCCACAAGGTTGCTGCCACCGGAGGGCATCTGGGCCCGAACCTCGGCGTCGTCGAGTTGACGCTTGCGCTGCACCGGGTCTTCGACTCGCCGCACGATCCGCTGATCTTCGACACGGGCCATCAGGCGTACGTACACAAGATGCTGACCGGCCGCGCGCACGAGTTCGACTCGCTGCGCAAGAAGGACGGCCTGTCGGGTTACCCGTCGCGCGCCGAGAGCGAGCACGACTGGGTGGAGTCCAGTCACGCCAGCGCGGCCCTGTCGTACGCCGACGGGCTGGCCAAGGCGTTCGAGCTGACCGGGCACCGCAACCGCCACGTGGTCGCCGTCGTCGGCGACGGCGCCCTGACCGGTGGCATGTGCTGGGAGGCGCTGAACAACATCGCGGCCGCGCGCAGGCCCGTGGTGATCGTCGTCAACGACAACGGCCGCAGCTATGCGCCGACCATCGGCGGGTTCGCCGACCACCTTGCCGCCCTGCGCCTGCAGCCCGGCTACGAACGCCTGCTCGACGAGGGGCGCAGAGCCGTGCGCGGTCTGCCGGTGATCGGCGAGTTCTGCTACCAGTGCATGCACAGCGTCAAGGCGGGCCTGAAGGACGCGCTGTCGCCGCAGGTGATGTTCACCGACCTCGGGCTGAAGTACGTCGGCCCGATCGACGGGCACGACGAGCACGCCGTCGAGTCGGCGCTTCGGCACGCCCGCGGCTTCAACGCGCCGGTGATCGTGCACGTGGTGACCCGTAAGGGCAACGGTTACGCACCGGCCGAGAACGACGAGGCCGAGCAGATGCACGCCTGCGGCGTCATCGACGTCGCCACCGGGCTGGCCACCAAGGTCGCCGCTCCCGGCTGGACCTCAGCGTTCGCTGAGGAGCTCGTCGCGTACGGCACAAAGCGCCGCGACGTCGTCGCGATCACCGCGGCCATGCCCGGCCCGACCGGGTTGTCCGCCTTCCGTGACCGGTTCCCGGACCGCTTCTTCGACGTCGGCATCGCCGAACAGCATGCGATGACGTCGGCCGCGGGTCTGGCGATGGGTGGGCTGCACCCGGTGGTCGCCATCTACTCGACGTTCCTCAACCGCGCGTTCGATCAGCTGATGATGGACGTCGCACTGCACAAGCTGCCGGTCACTCTGGTGCTCGACCGGTCCGGCGTCACCGGTCCGGACGGGGCCAGCCACAACGGCATGTGGGATCTGTCGGTGCTGGGCGTCGTGCCCGGTATGCGGGTGGCGGCCCCCCGCGACGGCGCCCGGCTGCGCGAGGAACTCGGCGAGGCGCTCGACGTCAACGACGGTCCCACCGCCATCCGCTTCCCGAAAGGCGATGTGGGCGAGGACATTCCGGCGTTGCGCCGGCGCCGCGGCGTCGACGTGCTCGCCGAGCCCGCCGAGGGTCTGTCCGACGACGTGCTGCTCGTGGCGGTCGGACCGTTCGCGTCGATGGCGCTGACCGTCGCCGAACGCCTGCGCAAGCAGGGCATCGGTGTCACCGTCGTCGACCCGCGCTGGGTGCTGCCGGTGCCCGCGGGGCTCACCGAGTTGGCCGCCGCCCACAAGCTGGTGGTCACCGTCGAGGACAACGGTCTGCACGGCGGCATCGGATCGGCCGTCTCGGCCACGCTACGGCACGCCGAGGTCGACGTGCCGTGCCGCGATCTGGGCCTGCCGCAGCGGTTCTTCGACCACGCCTCGCGTGGTGAGGTGCTCGCCGACGTCGGCCTGACCGACCGCAACATCGCCCGCCAGATCACCGGCTGGGTGGCCGCACTCGGCGCCACGCCGGCCGACGACGAGGTCAGCGAGCGACTGGACTGACCGTAGGCCTGCGGCCGCCGAGCGGAATGCGGGCCACCTCGCGCAGTTCGGTCGAGGCGTCGGGCTGTTCGAACAGCACCTCGGCGTCGCGGCCCGAAAGTAGCAGCGTCGCAATGGTGTTGCCGAAAACCGGCCCGGCCGTGTTCGTCCAGCTGACGGTCAGCTCGGGGGATCCGTGGCGTCGTGCCCAGCGCCGCAGGACCGGCGCCAACCGTCGCGACCAGCCGAGCTTGAACGCCGGTTTGACGTAGGACGGCACATAGTTGTGCACCGGTGAGCACACCAGTTGGTGCACGGTGGCGGCCTCGCCGTCCACGCCGTCGAGGGCCGCTTTCGCGGCGTAGCTGTGGTGCACGTCGCCGGAGAGCACCGTGACGGTCGCCGGGCCGTCGGGATGAGTTGCGGCCCGGCGGATCATCGTGGTCAGCCGCAGGAACGACTTGATGAATGCCGGCCAGTGCTCGAGATCTGCGGCCTGGCGCAGTTTCTCGGCGGGCACCCCGCGCCATCCCGGACGGTCGGCGGAGATCTCGTTGACGGTCTGCAGATCCGACAACACCGGCGGCATCAGCCACGGCACCGAGGATCCCAGGACCAGGTGGTCCACGTCGTCGATCCCGTCGGCGGTTTGCGCCTCGAGCCAGGCGAATTCGCGTTCGCCGATCATCATGCGCTCGCCCGATTCGAGGATCCGGCCGTTCCGCGTGTCCATCATGATGAAGCGGTTGCGCCCGAAATCCCACCGGTAGCTGAACCGCACGCCCTTGTTGGCGTCCACCTCGGCGTCGGCGCGGTCGGCCATCTCCACGAGTACCGGCCACACGTCGCCGTCGACACTGCGCATCCGCCGGTAGTCCTCGTCGGCGGCCAGCTCCTCGGGGCTGAGGTTGCCGATGTGCTGGTAGACCCAGTACGACGCCAGCCCCGCGCGGATGCGGTCACGCCACCACGGTTGGCCGTCCATTTCGGCGCGCCAGGCGGCCGAGGTGTTCCAGTCGTCGCGGATGTCGTGGTCGTCGAAGATCATCGCGGTCGGCACCGTCGACATCACCCAGCGGATCTCGGGGTCCGACCACGAGTGCCGGTAGAGGCCCTCGTACTCGCCGAAGCTGACCACCTCGTCCGGTGGACGCTGCCCGTGCTTGGCGCGACGGCGGCGCCGGCCCGTCAGGTGCCTGCGGGCCTCCGGGGTCAATTCGTCGGCGTAGACCTGATCGCCGAGCAGGATGAGGAGATCCGGCCACATGCTGACCGGGAGCCGGGCCATGCGGTCGGCGTAGCGGTCCAGCGCGTCGGCGCCGAGCTTGTCGTCGACCTCCTCGACGCCGGTCTTGGGGTAGCGGCACGAGCCGAACACCGCTCGCAACCGTTCGGCGTTGAGCGGCCCGCGAGTGCGAATCACGCTGGGCGGAAACGGGCTCCCGGGCAGCGGCCACACCAGTTCACCGTCGATGTGCACCTGGTACTCGGTCGTCGAATCCGGGTCGAGGCCGGTGACGGTGACCAACGCGTAGTGGTGTTCTTGAACCTGAAAAGTCTTTGCCGTGCAACCGAGTACGGTCACCTCGGCGGGACGGTCGGTCTGCACCCAGACCACCGCGGTGGTCTCGCCGACGTGTCGCAGTGTGGGTCCGAGGAGCAGGCTCGTCGACTCGTCGGGGGAGTGGTTGGGTGTGACCGGGGTACTCACCCCTCCGCGGTTCCCGGTTCGTCAATTACTCAAACCGCGACCCGGGTCACTCGGTGGAGGACGGGGCGAGCGCCGCGGTCAGCACCGGCACCACCAGGTCGCGCTGCCACGGACGCACCCCGGCCGCGACGAGGAAGTCCTCGACCGCCGCGGCGATGTCGGGGGCGGGCTGCCAGTCCCAGCACAGCCGTCGCACCACCTCGGGCGTGACGAGGTTCTCCGAGGGCACCGCCACCCGCTCCGCCAGCGCGGACAGGCCCGCGCGGGCGGCTTCCAGCCGCGCGGCCGCCTCGGGTTTGCGTCGCGCCCACCGCGACGGGGGCGGCGGGCCGTTCGTCGGTTCGGCCGAATCAGGCGGGTCCGGGTTGTGGCGTGCGCGGTCGAGCGCGTCCAGCCACACCTGGGCACTGCGCCGCTGCCGGGTGCCGCCGAACACCGGAAGCGCGGTCAGTTTCTCGACGGTGTCGGGATCGGCGGTGGCGGCGTTGATGATGGCGGCGTCGGGCAGGATGCGGCCGGGTGCGATGTCGCGCCTGCGGGCGATGTGATCACGCGTGGTCCACAGTTCGCGCACCGCGGCCAGCGCCCGCGGATCACGCACCTTGTGGATGCCGGAGGTGCGGCGCCACCGGTCGCGTCGGGTCGGCGCCGCCTCGTAGGTCCGCAGGTGCTCGAATTCCTGTGCGGCCCAGTCGGTTTTGCCCTGGTCGTCGAGCACTGCGGCGACCGCGTCGCGCAACTCGAGCAGCACCTCGACATCGAGTGCGGCGTAGTTGAGCCAGTCGGCGGGCAGCGGGCGTTTCGACCAGTCGGCGGCGCCGTGGCCCTTCATCAACTGCAGGCCGAGCAGTTCGGAGACCATCGTCGCCAGATTCACCCGCGCGAAGCCGGCCAGCCGGCCCGCGAGTTCGGTGTCGTACAGCTTCGGCGGGCGCATGCCGAGTTCCGCCAGACACGGCAGGTCCTGGTCGGCGGCGTGCAGCACCCACTCCTCGGTGTCGAGCACGTCGGCCAGCGGGGCCATCACCATCGTGGGGTCCTCGCCGTGGTTGACCGGGTCGATCAGCACCGTGCCGGCGCCTTCCCGCCGGATCTGCACCAGGTAGGCCCGGTTGGAGTACCGGAAACCCGACGCGCGCTCGGCGTCGATCGCGAACGGGCCGTGCCCGGTGGCGAGCAGTTCGGCCGCCGCGAGGATCTCGTCGGTGGTCACCGCGAGGTCGGGCACCCCGTCGGCGGGAGTGAGCAGCGGGATCGCCGCCGGTTCGGCGCCGGCGTCCTGTCCCTCGGGGTCTGTCTGGGGGGTCTCGCTCATCTCACGCGCGGGTGCGGGAACTGAGGTCGGTCACCCCGGTCGGGGGCAGGCCGGCGGCGTGTTCGAGCACCTCGCAGAACGCCTCCACGTGGGGCCCGAGCTCGAGTGTGACGGCGGTCCAGGACGCGCGCAGCTCCAGCTGGTGCGCACGCGGCGGGCCGGAGATGTCGCCGTAGCGCACCGAGGTGGTGGCGGTGACCGTGCCGCCCAGTGCGGTCACCTGATCGGCCTTGGACTCCAGCGCCTCGACCAGCCAGCTCCACGCCACCTCAGGCAGCAGGGGGTCGACGGCCTCGGTGGAGTCGAGGTCGGCCTGGATGAACGCCACCAGCCGCATGGTGCCGTCCCACGCCTCGGCGCCCTCCGGGTCGTGGAGCAGGATCAGCCGCCCGAAGGCGTCGCCTTCGGAGCGTTCGGGGACGATCGCGGTCTCGGGATGCCGGATCTCGGCGCCCAGGGCGTAGCTGTAGGGCGCCAGCCGCTGCGGTGGGCGTATCGGGCCGAGCTCGATCTCCGGCCGTACGGTGGTGGCATTCATCGCCGCCACCGCAGCACGGAACTGAGCCGGTTCGGCGGTGGTCACGCCGGTGACGCTAGACCATTCGGCCGCTGGGCCACGCAGGCGCGCCGAACCGACGCACGATGGTGACCCGGGGGCCCCGCGGCGGCCGTCGGCGGCGTTCGCGGGCGACGGTGCGGGCCGTGGCAGCATTGATGGCGATGAACACCCGCCGTGAACTGCCCGACTCGCCCTATCTCGCCGCCGCCCGCGGTCACAAACCCGCCCGGGTGCCGGTGTGGTTCATGCGCCAGGCGGGGCGGTCGCTGCCCGAGTACCGGGCGCTGCGGGCGCGTAACACCATGATGCAGGCCTGCTTCGACGCCGAGCTGATCACCGAGATCACCCTGCAGCCGGTGCGCAGGCACGGGGTGGACGCGGCGATCTTGTTCTCCGACATCGTGGTACCGCTGCGGGCGTCCGGTATCGCGCTCGACATCGTGCCCGACGTGGGTCCGGTGATCGAGCATCCGGTGCGCACCGCCGCCGACGTGGCCGCGATCAGACCGCTCGAGCGGGAGACCGTCCAGCCCGTCGAGCAGGCGGTGTCGATGCTGACCTCGGCGCTCGGCGAGGTCCCGCTGATCGGCTTCGCCGGTGCGCCCTTCACACTCGCGTCCTATCTGGTCGAAGGCGGTCCGAGCAAGCACCACGAGCACACCAAGGCAATGATGCTCGGTGCGCCCGACGTCTGGCACGCACTCATGTCGGCGCTCACCGACGTCACGATCGCGTTTCTGCAGGCCCAGGTGGACGCGGGGGTCGACGCGCTGCAGGTGTTCGATTCGTGGGCGGGCACGCTCTCGCTGGCCGACTACCGCCGCTACGTGCTGCCGCACAGCACCCGGGTGTTCCAGGCGCTGGCGCCGGCCGGTGTGCCGATGACCCACTTCGGGGTGGGCACCGCGGAGTTGCTCGGCGCCATGTCCGAAGCGATCGCCGCGTCGGGGGCGCCCGGCGTGGTGGGTGTGGACTGGCGCACCTCGCTGACCGACGCGGCCGGCCGGGTCGAGCGCGGCAGCGCGCTGCAGGGCAACCTCGATCCGGTCGTGCTGCTGGCCGGGTGGCCGGTGGTCGAACCGGCCGTGCGGGCGGTGGTCGAGGACGGCAGACGCGCGGTCGACGCCGGGGCGGCGGGGCATGTGTTCAACCTCGGGCACGGTGTGCTGCCCGCCACCGACCCGCAGATCGTGACGGCCACCGTGGAGTTGGTGCATTCGTTGTGAGCGCGAGGTTCTGCGTCGTCGGCGGCGGTATCTCGGGGCTGGTCGCGGCCTACCGGCTGCGGGTGACCGCCGGACCGGACGCGGAGATCACCGTGCTGGACCCGGCGGACCGGCTCGGCGGGGTGCTGCGCACCGAACGGGTGGGCGGACAGTGGCTCGACGTCGGCGCCGAGGCGTTCGTGGCGCGGCGGCCCGAGGTGCCGGCGCTGCTGGCCGAACTCGGTCTCGGCGGCCGCCAGATCGGCACCACCGGTGCCCGACCGCTCATCTACAGCCAGTCCCGGCTGCACCCGATGCCCCAGCACACCCTGCAGGGCATCCCGTCCGGTGCGGTGACGATGGCGGGACTGGTCGACGATGCGACCATCGCGCGCATCACCGACGAACCCATGCGGCCGCTGCGCTGGCGGCCCGGCGCCGACCCCAGCGTGGGCGACCTGGTCGCCGACCGGTTCGGCGAGCAGGTCGTAGCCCGGTCGGTCGATCCCCTGCTTGGCGGCGTCTACGCCGGGTCGGCCGCCTCGATCGGGTTGCGCGCGGCCGCCCCGACGCTGGCCGCCGCGCTGGACTGCGGTGCCCGCAACCTCACTGAAGCGGTGCGCGACGCGCTGCCGCCACCGGCGCCGGGATCGGTCTTCGGCGCGGTCGACGGCGGATACACCGTGCTGCTCGATGCGCTGCGCCGCCAGGCCGGACTGCACTGGGCGCAGGTCGCCGTGCAGCGGGTCGACCGGACGGGCCGCGGTGTGGAACTGCTCGACGACGAGGGCAACCGCTGGCCGGCCGACGCCGTGGTGCTGGCGGTGCCCGCACCGCGGCTGCCGGGGCTGGTCGAGCACATCGCCCCGCGCACGGCGGCGGCCGCGCGGCGCATTGCGGTGGCCTCGGCGGCGGTGGTCGCCTTGGCGCTGCCGGGCGGCACACCCCTGCCCCAGCAGTCCGGCGTGCTGGTCGCCACCGACGACCCGCAGCGACGTCTGCGCGCCAAGGCGATCACGCTGTCGTCGCGCAAGTGGGGCCAGCGCGGCAACGTCGAACTCGTGCGGCTGTCCTACGGCCGCTTCGGTGACGATCTTGCCCGCAGCGCGGGAGACGAGGACCTGCTGTCGTGGGCCGCCGCCGATCTGGCGACCGTCTTCGGCATCGACGCCGAGCCCGTCGACAGCCACGTGCACCGGTGGATCGACGCGATGCCGCAGTACGGGCCCGGCCACGCCGACCTGGTCGCCGACGTGCGGGCCGGGCTGCCGCGCGAGGTGGCCGTCGCCGGTGGCTATCTGGACGGCATCGGGGTGCCCGCGTGCGTGGCGTCGGCCACCAGGGCGGTGGCCGCGCTGGCCACGGCCGGCGTGGCACGATAGAACCATGGCCAAGCTCGACTTCGACGCACTCAACTCCACCATCCGCTACCTGATGTTTTCGGTGTTCTCGGTCCGCCCGGGGGAGCTGGGATACGACGAGCAGGCACGCGCGGCGGTGGTCGACGAGACCGCGACCTTCCTCAAACAGCAGGAGGAACGCGGCGTGGTGGTCCGCGGGCTGTACGACATCGCGGGCATGCGCGCCGACGCCGACTTCATGATGTGGACCCACGCCGACACCGTGGAGGCGCTGCAGGCCACCTACGCCGACTTCCGGCGCACCACCGCGCTGGGCCGGGCCAGCTCGCCGGTGTGGAGCAACGTCGCACTCCACCGGCCCGCTGAGTTCAACAAGAGCCACATCCCCGCCTTCCTCGCCGGGGAGGACCCGGGTAACTACATCTGCGTCTACCCGTTCGTCCGGTCGCTGGACTGGTATCTGCTGCCCGACGACGAGCGCAGGCGAATGCTGAGCGAACACGGGATGGCCGCGCGCGGCTACAAGGACGTCCGCGCCAACACCGTGCCGGCGTTCGCGCTCGGCGACTACGAGTGGATCCTCGCCTTCGAGGCGCCCGAACTGCACCGCATCGTCGACCTGATGCGTGATCTGCGCGCCACCGACGCACGGCGGCACGTCCGCGAGGAGACGCCGTTCTTCACCGGCCCGCGCGTGGGCGTCGAAGAGCTGGTCACCCGCCTGCCGTAGGCATGCCCGGCATCACCCCTGCCGCTCAGGTGTAGGCGACGTGGACCCGATGGATGTGGCCCTCGAAGGGGAACGGGGCGCGTTCGCGATAGTCCAAGGAGACCGGTGAGCCGAGGCAGGTGCCGATGTCGAGGCAGTCGTTGGCGGTGAACAGCAGTGGCGCGCTGATCGGGACGCAGCCCGCGGCGATGGTGTCACCGTCTCGGGCGATCGTGATGTCGAGTGGACCGGCCGGACGCGGCTGCGCGTACCGGGTCGTCACCACCAGGGTCGTCCGCCCGGGCGGCAGCTTGCTCTCCGAGCGGATCTTGGTGCGCGACAGGATGAACAGGTTGTACTCGTAGCAGAGGTGACCCTCGTCGAGGTAGCAGGTCAGTCCGCCCGCCGCTGCACCGAGCGAGTACAGCACCCCGTTGGCGTCGGCGGGGATGTCGACGTCGATGGTGACGACGTTGTTCCTGTTTCCCAGAGCGGGTGCGCAGAATTCGGGCATCCGCACCATGTCGCCGGCGAACTCCCACTCCCGGTACGGCGGGGAGATGCGCAGTTCCGGGTGATACACGGGCACCCACAACCCGCCGCCGATGGGCAGCACCGCGTTGCGGGCCGCTTCGATGGCGAACAACTCCCGCATCTGGGCCAGCTTCTTGGGCAGGCGGTCTGCGAGATCTCGGGACTGTGACCAGTCCTCCTCAAGGTGGTACAGCTCCCACCGGTCGTTGTCCGGGGTCCAGGTGGCGATGCCCTCGGGCTGCCCGGGAACCCAGGGCAACCGTGGACCGCGCGCGGCGGCCAGCCATCCGTCGTGATAGATGGCCCGGCTCCCCATGATCTCGAAGTACTGGGTCTTCTTGCCGCCGGGTGCGGTGCGGTCGGCCAGGGTCCGGGCGAAACTCGCTCCGGCCAGCGGCATCTGCGGCTCGCCGTAGACGGTGCGCGGCGCCTCGATCCCGACGACGTCGTAGATGGTCGGCACCACATCGGTGCAGTGCAGGAACACGTCACGCGGTGCCGGGTCGGCGGTGATCTTGGCCGGCCACCGCACTGCCATCGGGTTGCGGGTGCCGCCCAGGTGCGACGCGAGCAACTTCATGCCCTTGTACGGGGTGCTGCCGGCCCACGCCCATCCGGCGTGGTACTGGTTGTCGACCAGCGGGGAGCCGAGCACGTCCAGCCCGCCGAGCTCGTCGAGGGCGTCGATGTGCTGACGGACGGTGGTGGGAATCCCGTTCTGCGCCAACAGCTCCGCGATGGTGCCGTTCTGACCCTCGCCCGAGGAGCCGTTGTCGCCCCAGATGTAGAAGAACAGCGTGTTCTCGCCGTAGCCCAGGTGGTCCAATTCGTCGGCGATACGGCCGACCTGCACGTCGACATGTTCGGCGTAGCCGGCGGCGACCTCCATGAGACGGCGCTGGAACGGCTTCTCGTCCTCGGGGATGTCGTCCCAGGCGGCCAGCGTCTCGTCACGTTCGGTGAGCCGGCAGTCCTGCGGGAGCCAGCCCTTCTGCTTGGCGCGCTCGAACACCCGCTGCCGGTAGGTGTCCCAGCCGTCGTCGAATTTGCCGGCGTACTTGTCCGCCCAGTCCTTCATGATGTGGTGCGGACCGTGCAGACAGCCACTGGCCCAGTACATGAAGAACGGTTTGTCGGCGTTGAACGCCTTGTGCCGGCGCAGCCAGCCGATGGCGTCGTCGGCCAGGTCCTCGGACAGGTGGTAGCCCTCTTCCGGGGTCCGGGGCGGGGCGACCACGGTGGTGTTGCGCACCAGGTGCGGCTCGTACTGCGAGGCCTCGCCGGCGAGGAAACCGTAGAAGTACTCGAAACCCAGTCCGGTGGGCCAGTTCTCGAACGGTCCCGCGGCGGTGGTCTCCTCGGCGGGAGTGTTGTGCCACTTGCCGAATGCGGAGGTCGCATAACCGTACTGCTTGAGCACCTCGGCAACGGTCGCGCTGGATCGCGGGATCTTGCCGGCATACCCGTCCCAGTCGTTGGCCAGCTCGGCGATCTGACCGTTGCCGATCTCGTGATGATTGCGGCCCGTCAGCAGCGAAGCCCGCGTCGGCGAACACATCGCTGTGGTGTGAAACCTGTTGTAGGACACTCCTTCTCCGCAGATCCGGTCCAGTGTCGCGGTGGTCACCTCACCACCGAATGTCGACGGCAATCCGGGTCCGGCATCATCGATGAGCACGATGACGATGTTCGGCGAATCGTCGTGCAAGCGCTTCGGAGGTACCCGCGGCCGGTAGGTCGATTCCTGCAGCGTGCGGCCCGCGACACTGCCGGACGGCACGGGAGCGAACGGCAACACACCGCCACCCGGCAACACCGGAGCTATGACCCGATCACCAGACGCCTCTGACACACCGCCGCCTTCCTCAGCCACATCGTCGTTGCGGCCGGGACCGCGAGCAGACCACGCCAATCGTGGTCCACCGACCGGGCATTCACATCGCAGCACCCAGTCTGGAACATGGCGACGATCGGCGCAGCCGTGTTGCACGAATTTCCACTCCCTGCGCGGGGTCACCGGCGATCCACCCGGATCGCGCAACCGGGTCCCGGGCCACCGCCGATTTGCTAGCCTCGGCGAACGTGCGCCTCGGTGGGGGAGCCCGGCGCACCACGTGAAAACGGTGTGGAGGCGGGGTGTCGGGCATGCACGCCAGGCCTGCGGAGCTGACCGTCATCGCCGGTTCCGCGGTGGCGGCGGTGGTGCTCACGGTCTGGCTCGTCGGCGGCCTGCCGGGTGTGGAGGTGGCCGACAATTTCGGGGTCGCCGTCTTCGCGGGGTACGCCGTGGTCTGCGCCGTACTGGCCGCGCGCGCCTCGACCGGACGGTTCCGCGGCGTGTGGGTCTGCTTCGCTGTCGCCTTCGGCGGCTGGACGGCGGGCGAGCTGATCTACGGCTATCTGGACATGGCGCTGCACCGCGCGTCGTTCCCGTCGGTCGCAGATCTCGGCTTCCTGCTGTTCCCCGTCTTCAGCTGCCTGGCTCTGGTGCAGTGGCCGATCGTGTCGGCGGGGCAGTCCCGGTTGCGTCTCGTACTCGACGGGCTGATCTTCGCGCTGTCGCTGTTCCTGCTGGCGTGGGTGCTGGCCCTGCGCGGCGTCTACGAGAGCTTCCGCGACGACAAGCTCGTGGTGAGCCTGGCGCTCGCCTACCCGCTGCTCGACCTGATGGTGCTCGCGGTGGCGGGTCTGGTCCTGGTCCGTGCCGGCCCTCGGCGGCGGCGCCCGCTGATGCTGCTCACCGCGGCCCTGTCGTTGATCACGCTGTCCGACATCACCTTCGCGTGGATCACCGCGGAGGGCACCTACGCCGCCGCGCTTCCCATCGATGTGGGCTGGGTGGCCGCAACGGTGCTCTTCGGGGCGGCCGCGCTGATCAGCCGGGGCGCACCCACCGCGCCGGACGACACCCCGCAGCTGCCCACCAGCATCTCGCTGTGGCTGCCCTATCTGCCGCTTCTGGTCGGCGGCAGCGGCGCCGCGATCGTCGTCCTCGACGGTGTGCTGCGGGCGACGGTGATCGTCGTGATCGTCGCGATCTGCCTGCGGCAGTTCCTGGCGTCGTGGGAGAACCGCAGGCTGCTGCGCATGGTGGCCGATCAGGCGCTGCGCGATCCGCTGACCGGCCTGGCCAACCTCGCGCTGTTCAACGACCGGTTGGCCCATGCCATGCAGCTGCGCGAACGCGACGCCCGCGCGGTGGCGGTGCTCTCCCTCGACCTCAACGACTTCAAGATGGTCAACGACAGCCTCGGGCACGCGGCGGGCAACGAACTGCTCACCCGCGTCGCCGAACGCCTCGCGACGTGCGTGCGGCCCGGCGACACCCTGGCCAGGGTCGGCGGCGACGAATTCGCCGTGCTCATCGAGGACCGCGCCGACCACTCGCTGGAGATCGCCCACCGCATCGTCGAGGCGTTCGACTCGCCCTTCGGCGTCGACGGGCAGAGCCTGCTGATGCGGCCGAGCGTCGGCCTGGCCGTCGCCTCCCCGGAGGACGATCCCGATCCGCTCGGCGAGCACCTGTTCAAATGCGCCGACGCCGCGATGTACGCCGCCAAGCGGTCCCGCACCGACGGCGTGCACGTGTTCACGCCGGAGATGACGCTGGAGTACCCCGAGCATTCGGGTCTGCTGCAGGTGGGCGACACGGGCGCCAAGGGCGGGGGCGTGGCGGCGGTGCAACTGCTCGGCGAGCTGCGCCAGGCCATCGACCGCCAGGAACTGGCCGTGGTCTACCAGCCGAAGTACCACCTCGAGTCATCGGAGCTCGCCGGTCTCGAGGCGCTGGTGCGGTGGCCGCATCCGGTCCACGGAGTGCTCAGTCCCAACGACTTCCTGCCGATGGTCCGCAGGCACGGGCTGATGGCGTCGGTCACCGAGTTGGTGCTCGACAAGGCGCTCGACGACGCCGCCGAATGGGCCGCGCGCGGCACGCCGGTCCCGGTCGCGGTCAACCTCTTCGCCGCCAGCATGGCCGACGCCGACCTGCCCGACCGGATCGTCTCGGCGCTGCGGGCGCGCGGCCTGCCGCCCGAGGCGCTGACCCTGGAGATCACCGAGGACCTGATCCTGCCCGACATCAAGCGGACCTGCGCGGTGCTCCGAGAATTACGCAGGCACGGAGTGCGGGTCGCCATCGACGACTTCGGCAGCGGGTACTCGGCGCTGAGCTATCTGCGCGAACTGCCGATCGACGAGGTCAAGCTGGACCGTCAGTTCATCGGCCCGATCATCTGGGACCCGCGCGCCGGGGAGGTGGTGCGCGCGGTCGTCGGCCTCGCGCAGACCCTGGGCCTGACGACGGTCGCCGAAGGTGTGGAGAACGCGGAGACCGCCGAACGCCTTCGGGCGTACCGCTGCGACGTCGCGCAGGGTTTCCACTACAGCCCGCCGCTGAGTGCGCCCGCCGTCGCGACGCTGTTGCGCGAGGAGACTATCCGGCCGCCGGCACCAGCCGCAGTGAGATGGAATTGATGCAGTACCGCTGATCGGTCGGCGTCGGGTAGCCCTCACCCTCGAACACGTGGCCCAGATGGCTGTGGCAGTTCGCGCACAGCACCTCGACACGTCGCATCCCGAGGGAGTCGTCGGTCCGCAGGATCACCGCGTCGGAATCGGCCGGATCGAAGAACGACGGCCAACCGCAGTGGGATTCGAACTTCTCGGTGCTGCGGAACAGTTCGGCGCCGCACGCCCGGCACTGGTAGACGCCCTCGGTCTTGGTGTCGGTGTACTCGCCGGTGAAGGGCCGCTCGGTGCCGGCGCGGCGCAGCACCGCGAACTCCTCGGGGGTGAGCTTCTTGCGCCACTCGTCGTCGGTCAGTTGCACCTTGGGAGCAGTCATGATCCCAAGTTACTACGGTGTCGGCGTCGCCCGCCTGACCTGCGGCGCAGGCTCGGCCGGACCCGCCAGCCAGGGCGGATCGATACCGCGGTCGAGGCGGCCGTCGGCCTTGGCGTCGAGGTAGCGGAAGTAGAGCACCGCGAACACCACCACCATCAGCAGCCCCCACCCGGCGGTGAACCGGAGGTACTCGAGGAACCGCCCGGTGGTCAGCCAGTGCACCAGCAGCCATTTGTCGATGGCCATGAACCCGTAGATGGCCAGCCAGGCCGGCCAATTGCGCAGCACCGAATTGGGCAGCACCACGGTCATCAGGAACGGGAACAGCATCATCGAGTAGTAGCCCTGGCCCAGGGAGAGCACGAGGAACGAGGTGGTCAGCAGCACACCCGAGGACGTCAGCATCCAGAACAGCGGATCTCGGGTGCGGTAGTAGCGGTAGAGCAGGACCAGGCTGCCGATCGCCAGCAGCACGAACGTCAGGCGCAGCAGCAGGATCAGCCACATCGGCAGCCCGTAGTAGATGCCGTTGCCCTCGATGGAGCTGTTGAAGTAGTCGCGCGTGGACAGGATGTAGGGGACCGTCCGGCGGACGAAGTTCATCGGGTCGCTGACCAGCGGCCACGCCGCGAGGTTGAACGCCAGCGGGACGCCGAACGCGGTGACCAGCGCCCGCCACTGCCGGTTGAGCAGCGGCAGCAGCAACAGCGGCGCGAGTGAGGGTTTCACCACCAGGGTCAACCCGATGGCGACCCCGGCCCACCATTCGTGGCTGCGTTTCCCGTCGAGCAGCCACCGGAAGAACAGCACCTCCATCAGCAGCAGGCAGCCGTTGATGTTGGTGAAAACCAGAGTGTTGGTGACCGATTCGGTGCAGAACATCGCCAGCAGCAGCGCCGGCGCGGCGACGGAGGCCAACGTGAAGTTGAACAACCGCAGCATGAAGTAGGCGGCCAGCAGGATCGCGACGGCGTTGAAGAAGATGAACCAGTACCGCGACGCGTCCACGGGCAGGTAGCCGAACGGCGCCAGCAGCAGCGTCCCGCCGGGCGGATACAGGTAGTGCGGGTCGACGTGGTCGAAGTGCTCGTTGTAGATGTCCCAACCGAGCTTGAAGTTCACCACCGCCCGGTACACCGGCCCGAAGTCGTCGGTGATGTAGCCGTTGGTCGCCAGCACGAAGCTGCGGTGGATGATCGACATGATGGCCAACGGCCACAGCACCGACCGCAGCACGGTCGCCGTATCGGGCGGGGACGTGCGAGGACGGAAGGCGTTCAGGAGGCCGGTGCGAAGAGTGTCTGCTGCCGCCACGAGCGAACCGTACACCGGCGCGCATGCGGCCAGACGTCAGGCCGGACAGTACGTGTCGGTCTCCGGCGGCGTGCCGTCGCCGAGGTAATCGATCACCGGCGCCAGTGCGCACGCCGAGTAGACGCTCGCTCCGTGGCCGATGCCCTGCCACATCACCCGCTTGTTGGAGGCGCCGGCGTTGAGGATCGTGGCCGCCACCGCGGCGACGCCTTCGTTGCCGACGATGGGATCGTTCTGCACACCGAGCAGCAGCACCGGCACCGGGAGGTCCTTGGGCTCCGGCGGCGCCGACCCGCTCGGCCAGTTCAGGCACGTGACCAGATCGAGCGCACCGACGACGCCGAACTGCGGGTACTGCTTGCCCCAGGCGACGACCAACTCACGCACCCGGTCGGGAGTCGGGCGGTTCAGCGCGTCACTGCAGGAGTTCACGAACTGCCCGTCGGTCTGGCGCAGGGTCTCGGCGTCGGTGATCAGCGCCGTCAGCCGGGCGGTGTCGCCGGACGCGGCGCCGGCCAGCGCCGCGCCGAGATCGTTGATGGGCGCGACACCGTCGCCGCGCGGGAAGGCCAGCGCGGTGGAGATCGCGTCGGCCACGGCGGCCACCGATGCGCCGCCGGGGCCGTTGCCTGCGCGCGCCTCGGAGAGCAGTCCGTCGACGACGCCCTTCGGTTCGGGCGCCGCCGGGCAGCCGATCGCCACACATTGACCGGCCCACGCGTCGAGCGCGGCCTGCTCACCCCGGACGCGCTGTTCGGCGGCGGCCTCGGCGCCGATCGCCAGCGGCAGCGGCGAGTCGAGCGCGAGGCGGGCCACCTTGTTGGGGTGCGAGCCGGCGTAGGCGAGCGCCACCTGGGCGCCGTTGCCGATCCCCAGCAACGCCAGTGCGGGCACGTCCCAGGTGCTGCGCAACCGCTCGAGGTCCTCGGCGGCGTGGGCGTTGTCGTAGGCCGAGTCGCCGGGGGCGATGGTGTCGGTGCAACTCGTGGTCGCCGTCATCGTGATCGCGCCGAGGTTGGCGACCGGATCGTCGCCGTAGGCGAACTGGGCCTGTTCGATCATCTCCTGGCGGTCGTAGAGGTCGCGGCACTCCAGCGCGCCGGACATCCCGATGCCGCGACGATCCACGGCGACGATCGGATGCTTGTCGAGCAGCGCCTGCGAACGTGCCAGCCACACCGGGAGCTGCACTGAGGAGGGCTGGTCCGAACCGGTGGTCATCACGACCGGACCGGCGTCGGCCGGGGTTTTCGGCGACGTGGCGCGCACGACGCCGATCGTCACGGTGCCGGTCGCGCCGTCGATGGGGTCGAGGTCGGCGTCGTAGGTGGCGCAGTCGAGCTTCACGCCCGGCACCGGGTCGACGGCCGCGTTGCCGAACACCTCGTCGGTGCAGTTCCGCCACGACAGGTCGTTCTTCGGGACCTCGACCGGCGGCGGCCCGGCCTGCTGCTGGGTGGTCTCGGGCTGACCCTGCGGGCGTGCCCCGTTGTCGGTGGCGAACCGCGGGTTGGCCGCCAGCCCGGGCGCGCAGCCGGCCAGCACCAGCGCGACCGTCGACAGGCTCAGGGCCCGGAGCAGCGGGGGGTGCCGACGCATGCTGACCACAGTAGCGGCGCCGCTACCGGCTCCGGACGTAGCGGCAGTACAGATAGTCGTCGTCCTCGGTGAGCATGCCGAGTACGCCGGGCCCGCCCTCGGCGAGTACACCCAGCAGCGCCGCAGGTCGTCGGGGTAGGCGTAGAAGTCGCCCGCCCGGTCGTCACCGACCGTCTCGATGGGGCCGAGCACTGTGAACTGCGTCCCAGCCGCGGCGTCGGACATAGGAACGATTGCAGCACGTCGCTACGCTGCGGAGCATGCCTGGGTCCAGTGGTGCGCCGAATCAACCGGACCATCTCGTCGACCGGCATCCCAGTGTCACCCCGGAGCGCCTCATCGCCCAGCTGGTGCCGCCGCCGACGTTCACCCACGTCAGCTTCGACAACTACCGGCCCGACCCCGCCGAACCGTCGCAGGCCGCGGCTGTCGACGCCTGTCGCGCCTTCTGCGCCGACGCGGTTGCGCGGCGAGCGGGCAAGAAGAAGCTGTTCGGTAAGCGCGAGGTGCTGCCCGGTGTCGGGGTGTACCTCGACGGCGGGTTCGGGGTGGGCAAGACCCACCTGCTCGCGTCGTCGTACTACGAGCTGCCCGAATCGCAGGCCCATCCGAAGGCGTTCGCGACGTTCGGCGAACTCACCCAGCTGGCCGGCGTCTTCGGGTTCGCCGAGAGCGTGGAGCTGCTCAGCGACTACGTCGTGGTCTGCATCGACGAGTTCGAACTCGACGACCCGGGTAACACCACGCTGATCTCCCGGCTGCTGTCCCAGCTGGTGGAGCGCGGCGTGTCGATCGCGGCGACCTCGAACACACTGCCCGAGCAGCTGGGGGAGGGCCGCTTCGCCGCTCAGGACTTCCTGCGCGAGATCAACACGCTCGCTTCGATTTTCACCACGGTGCGGATCGAGGGCCCCGACTACCGGCACCGCGACCTGCCGCCCGCGCCCGAGCCGCTGACCGATGCCGAG
This sequence comes from Mycolicibacterium litorale, assembly GCF_010731695.1. NCBI lineage: Bacteria > Bacillati > Actinomycetota > Actinomycetes > Mycobacteriales > Mycobacteriaceae > Mycobacterium > Mycolicibacterium litorale. The sequence goes on along the minus strand of NZ_AP022586.1, from coordinate 2,161,325 downwards.
GTCACCGGCCGGGCCGAGGGCACCCCGGGCGCGACCCTCGACGACTTCGACGCGTTGTGCGCGCATCTGGCGACCATGCACCCGTCGCGGTACCTGTCGCTGATCGAGGGCGTCTCGCAGGTCTTCATCACCGGGGTGCACCCGCTCGACGATCAGAGCGTGGCGCTGCGCCTGGTCTCGCTGACCGACCGGCTCTACGACGCGGGTATCCCGGTGGTGGCCTCCGGATCGAAGCTGGACACCATCTTCAGCGAGGAGATGCTCGCCGGCGGGTTCCGCAAGAAGTACCTGCGCGCGACGTCGCGCCTGCTGGCCCTGACCGCGGCGGGGCAGCAGGCCTAGAGCGGGCAGACCATCACGAAGTCGTTCTCCACGCCGTCGCCGAGGCGGAACGTCTTCGTGCCCGTCACCGCGAAGCCGTGTTTGGCGTAGAACCGCTGGGCCCGCCGGTTCTCCTGGTTGACGCCCAGCCAGACGCACCGGTAGCCGGTGTCGCGTGCCAGCGTGAGCGCCTCGGTCATCAGCGCCGGCGATGCGCCGGTGCCGTGGCTCTCGGGCAGCACGTACATCTTGGACAGCTCGATGGCCGGGCGCGGCGACACCGCCTGCTGGACGTCGTCGTCATCAGGCACACCGCGGATCAGCATGGCGTAGCCGAGGATTCGCGTGTCGTCACGGGCGATGAGCACGACGCGGTCGGGATCGGCGAGGTAGTCGGCGAACCGCGTCGCCGAGAGGTTCTCGGCGACGAACGCGGCGACGTTCTCCGCGCTGGCCGACGGTGGGCACGCCAGCGGGAAGGTGCGGGCGGCGACGCCGGCGAGTTCGGCGAGGTCGGCGCTGGAGGCCGGGACTACGTGCAGGCCTACAGATTCCACTGCGCGAGGTGTTGGCCGGTGACCTTGTCGATCAGCACGACATTCGACACCAGGTCGCGGTAGCAGTCCCACCACACGCCGCCGCTGACCGTCGACCCGGCCGGGGCGTTCGTGAGTGCGGCCGACAGGGCGTCGGGGGCGTCGGTGTTGCGGGGTTCGTAGGCGTCGCCGGTCGCGGTGACGCCGCGGAACTGGAACGTGATCGCCATCGCGTAGGGCACCGGCACCTTGATCGGCTGGACCACCACGTTGGCGCGCCACACCTGGTTGCGCGGCGGGCGGGGCGGATATCCGAAGCCCGGCGGGATCGGCGACGGTTCGACGCTGACCACGGTGACGTCGGCGACCAGGCCCTTGAACTCGACCCGCAGCGGTTGACCGATGCGGCCGATGGGCGAGTTCACCGCGACCGCGGGTGCCGCGGTGAGCCCGGCGGCGACGGTCAGCGCGGTGAGCAGCAGCAGGAGCCGGCGCATGGTTTCCCTCCCTAGGTGTGCCTCGCATGATGGCACACCCGGCGGCGGGGCCACACGGGTTCGGCGGTCAGGCGGCCTCCAGGCGCAGCAGCGCCGCCTTGGCGGCGGCTCCGCCGACGTACTGGCCGGCGGTCCCGTCCGAGCGCACGACGCGGTGGCACGGGATCACGACCGGCAGCGGGTTGTGCGCGCAGGCGCTGCCGACGGCGCGTACGGCCCTGGGATTGCCGACGGCGGCCGCGACCGCGGCGTAGCTGGCCCGCTCGCCGTATCCGATCGCGCGCAGCTGCTCCACCACGTTGCGGCGGAACCCGTCGGCCAGCCGCAGGTCCACCGGCACGTCGAAGGAGGTGCGCCGTTTGGCGAAGTACTCGTCGAGCTGTCGTGCCGCGGGGTCGAGCCGCCGCGGGGCGCGCAGGATGCGCGGGCTGATCCTGGCGGCGAGGGTGGTCAGGACGGCGGCGTGGTCCTCGACGTCGTAGGCCACGCGGACGAGGCCGGCGGGGGTGGCGGCCAGCAGCAGCGTCCCCACCGGGGTGTCGACGGTCCGGTAGGCGACGTCGAGCACGCCGTCGGCGTCGGCGTCGGCGGCCAGCCGGTCGTGCAGGCGGGCGAGCGTGGCGTCGTCGGCGAGCGGATGGAACATGTCGGCGGTCATGGGAGGGACTCCTCACGGTAGAGCGAGCGCAGCTTCTTGAGGCCGTCGGCGCAGGCGCGCCGCGCGGCGTCGGGGGAGTTGCCGAGCAGGCCGGCGATCTCGGCGAACGGCAGCCCCGCGATGTGGTGGTAGGCGACGGCCTGGCGCTGTTTGGTGGGCAGTGCTTCCAGAGCCGCCCACAACTCGGGGTGTCCGTCTGCGGGGTCGCCGCGGACGGCCGGGCGTTCGGGCACGGCGTCGACCGGCGCCGGGCGCCGGGCGTTGGCGCGGCCGACGTCGAGGGCCCGGCGGTGGGCGATGGTCACCAGCCAGGCCTCGACGTTGGCGTCGGCCGGCAGGTCCGGATAGGCCCGCAGTGCCGAAAGGAAGGTCTCCGACCACGCGTCCTCGGCGTCGACGGGTCCGATGACGGCGCGACACACCCGCAGCACGGTCGGTCCGTGTTCGGCCACCACGTCTTCGAACGGTCGCATCGTCACATCTTGTAGACGCCGCGGCCGGCCGCGATGTGAGATCAGTCCTTCTTCGTCACCGTGATCGAGTCGAGCAGCCCCATCAGATCCGTCTGAGCCCGGTCCTTGTCCACGCCGAGGCGGTGGAGCGGGCCGTCGGCGTCCTCGGACTCCAGCAGGGCCAGCAGGAGGTGCTCGGTGCCGATGTAGTTGTGTCCGAGGCGCAACGCCTCTCGGAACGTCAGCTCGAGGACCTTCTTCGCCGGGCCGTTGAACGGGACCAGGTCCAGCGTTTCACCGTCGGTGGCTGGGCGCAGCGCCACGGCGGACCGCAGCCCGTCGGGGGTGACACCCTGGGCCGCGAGCAGCGCGACGGCGAGCGATTCGGTGTCGACGAGCAGGCCGAGCAGCAGGTGGTCGGGGGAGATCTCCGAGTGTCGGGCGTCGCGGGCTGCGTTCTGGGCGTGCACCACCGCGGCGCGCGCCCGCGGGGTGAAACGGGCGAAGCCCTGGTTCGGGTCGAGTGGTTCGGTGTCGGCCTTCGGGACGAACCGTTTCTGCGCGGCCTGCTTGGTCACGCCCATGCACTTGCCGATGTCGGTCCAGGACGCTCCCGAGCGGCGAGCCTGGTCGACGAAGTGGCCGATCAGGTGGTCGGCGACGTCGCCGAGGGCTTCGGCGGCGAGGACGGCGTCGGTGAGCTGTTCGAGCGGTTCACTGTGGACGGTCTTGATGGCGTCGATGAGGTCGTCGAGCCGGACGGGGTGAGCAATGCGGTTTGCCATGCGTCAACTGTAAGTTGACGATCCGGTTGCGTCAACGTCTGGTTGACGGCGTGGTGGCTTTAGCTGCGCACGTAGCCGCGCCGGACCGCGCGGTCGAGGATGCCGAGCGTCGCGCGCAGCGCACTCTCGCTGATGACGGGGAAGATGCCGGCCGCCCGCCACTTGTCGTCGATCTGCGACCAGTCATAGAACGAGGTGACGACGGTGCCGTCCGCGGTGGGCTCGAGGGTGTACCCGTAGATGTGCCCGATCTGGGGGCGGATCTGCCCGAGGATCGTCCAGGCGATGCGCCGATGGGGTTCGAACTCGCGGATTTCCACGGTCACTTCGTATTTCCCCATGGGGAAATCGTTGAGCGCCTCCCGGTCCATGTGGACGACGAAGGTGTCGCCGACCGCGGAAACCGGCTGCCCGTCGGCGTCCTGCAGCATGCCCGAGGCGTCGATCGCGACATGTCCCTGCGGGTCGCAGAGCACTCCGAAGATCGCTTCGGGGGCGGCGGCGATCACGCGCTGGACTTCGATGCGGTCGGTCATGCCGTCGATCGTGTCAGTGGGGCACTGCCGGTGGCCGTGTTTTGAAAGTTTGCCGTGCGGGGTACGCGTGATTGGTATGACGAACCTTCACGATCTACCGACCGGCGGACACCGTCCGCCGAGTCTGCGTCGCTCGGTAGCGTTCATCCACGAGAACGCCGACAGTGACATCGGACTCAGTGAGATCGCGGCGGCGGCCAACCTGACACCTCGGGCGGTCCAGTACATGTACCGCAGGCACCTCGGCGTGACGCCGTTGGAGTACCTGCGCAGAGTGCGTTTGGACCGTGCGCATCGGGATCTGCAGGCCGCCGACCCCACCGTCGACACCGTCAACTCGATCGCAGGCCGGTGGGGCTTCGCGCACGCAGGGCGTTTCAGCGTCGCGTACCGCCGGGTGTTCGGCACCCAGCCCAGTGCCACGCTGCGCACCACTCGGCAGCGCGATGACCGCGAGGCTCGCCGCGGCGCGTAGCCATTTGCTCGTGCATTGTCGCGGGTTTGAGCGCGGGGTGGGGAACGTAGCGCGAACCGATCCCCGCGCTGCGGCGTCCGCCGTCCTCCGAAGACGTGCCGCCCGAGCGAATCTGGCGAATTCCCTAACTCTCGACGAGCCGTATTCGCGCTTTTCCACTCGCTGCCCATTTGGTACGAGTGTGCCTACGCGGCCGTTCTTCGCTGCTAGGGTTCGCGCACAAGTGATCATGATCGGGGATGCGAATCCCGCCGGGCGATAGGAGGCCGATGATGGGGCGTATCGATGCGCTGGCGGGCAGGACGAAGAAGCTGGTGGTGGTCGCGACCGGGACGCTGGCGGTGGCCGGAGCGTTTCTGGCGCTTGGCGCAGGCACCGCGAACGCGGACGTGATCGACATCGGTGGCAAGCCGAATCCGACGTTCGACGCCAACCCGGCCCCGGAGGGCGGTGTCCGCACGACCGGTAAGGGCGTGGCGAACGCCGGCCCGTCCGACGTGCGCCGCTCATCGAAGGGCGAGCCGCTGCCTCCGTCGGGTGGCGTGGTGAAGGACAGCCTCCGCGCGGTGCCGTCGATCACCGGGGGTATCGGTCCCTACATCGGGACGGGGCCCGCACGCAACGGGCCGGGCATGGCCAGCTGGTAGCTGGTCGGCCGGTCGGCCGGTGACGGGAAAGCCGCTGCGCGAGGTGCGCAGCGGCTTTTTTTCTGCCACGGTGCGGCCTCGCCGGGCTTCGCTGCTGAACCCACGAGAACCTGTCCATCACATGCCCGCCGTGGGGCGGATGAAACCCGCTTGGGCCCGTTGACACGCCTGTCATGGTGTCTGCGCGACTTTCCGACGGCACCCGACCCAATGGCCCCGGAATGGTTTTCCCGGCGGGAGAAGCGCGTGAAGCCCGACTTGCCCGAGAAACAGCGACGGCCCGGTGGATGCCGGGCCGGAGCTGAGAATGTGGTGCGCGATACTGGGATTGAACCAGTGACCTCTTCCGTGTCAGGGAAGCGCTCTCCCGCTGAGCTAATCGCGCCGGGATCCTACGTCGGAGGTGGAGACGGGAATCGAACCCGTGTGCACGGCTTTGCAGGCCGTTGCCTCACCACTCGGCCACTCCACCGCTGGGGTTGATGCCTTTGCACCTCGAGCGGATGACGGGATTCGAACCCGCGACCCTCACCTTGGCAAGGTGATGCGCTACCAACTGCGCTACATCCGCATGCTCCGGGCGAGATCGTCGCCCGTTGCGATGCAGAACGATAGTGCACGCATGCCTGGCCACACAAATCCCTTCGGCCGCACTGGTCCCGAGGCCGGCCGGTGCGCCGATTTCGACACCTGGGTCGCGATGTGCCGCCGGCGGCAGCCCTGGTGCGGAAGTCGACGGCCGATACGGAAGTGAGCAGCGGATTCCTGTCCGCCCGTGAGCTCGTGCTAGTCTTCGACGTCGTTCGGCCCACTCGTCGGGGCCGATCCCACCAGGTCCCGTAGCTCAGTGGGAGAGCGTCCGCCTCACACGCGGAAGGTCGCTGGTTCGAAACCAGCCGGGACCACCACCATGAGTCACGCCTGACCGTCGTGACGCCCACTTTTTGCCAACGCAATCTGTTTGCCGGGCTTCGGCAACTGACCACCGCAACGGGATCAGCGGCCGTTACGATTCGGACATGCCGGAACCGACCGCCGATGATGCGGCCTCAACCCATGACACGCGTACGCCCAACTCGGGAGTGACGACCTCTCGCCGCGGTAATCCCGTACCGTCGCAACGAAATTCGAGATTGGCGCTGGCGGCGCTGGTGCTTTCGGTGATCGCGGTGTGCCTCGCGGCCTACGCGGCGCTCAAGCCGACTGAATCCGCACCGGCGCAGAACACGGATTCCGCGCAGCCTGCCGATTCGGCGCAGCAACCCGACGAAGCGAAGAAGACGGTCTGCTCGGCGGTGGAGACCGTCCGCAAAGGCGTCAGTCTCAATACGAACCTCGCCGTGCCAGGCGGGCCGGCCGACGTCGCCGGGAATCTGGCCGTCGCCGCCAACGCGCGGCTCTCGCTGTCCGAGGGCGGCCACTATCTGCTCGCGCGCCTGAGCCCGTCCACGCCGGACGAACTGCACGACGCGGTGCAGCGCTTCGCGAACGTGCTGCTCGACATCGGCGCCAATGCCACTGCCGGCCTGCCGATTTCGGACCCCGACCAGGCGGCGCGGTTACGTGACGCCGACGCGATCAGTAAGTCCATCACCCCGCTCTGCGCCTGACGAACGATAGTCCCCGGGGCCTGAGGGCCCCGGGGACTATCGTGTGTCGCCTCAGCGACAGCTGTCACGCACCGGCGTCGCCGGCCGGCGTTCCGGTGCCGTTGTCGCCGCTGGCACCGCTCGCGCCGCCGATCCCGCCGGCGCCACCGGCACCGCCCGAACCGGGGTTGGCTTCGGCGTCATCGGTGCCCGTGGCGTCGCCGCCGTCGCCACCGTCGCCGCCTTCGCTGCCGAGCCAGCCACCCATGCCGCCGTCTCCACCGTTGCCGCCGTTCGCGGAGTCCGCTTCATCGTCGCTGCCCGTGACGGCGTTGCCGCCGTCAGCGCCGTTGCCACCGGGGCCGCTGACGATCGTCCGGCCGCCTGCGCCGCCGTCACCGGCCGTCGCGGTGTTGTCGTCCGAGACGGCGTCGCCACCGGTACCGCCGTCGCCGCCGGTGCCCACATCGGACGTGCCACCGTCGCCTCCAGCGCCGCCGGTCGCGTTGCCGTTGTCGGCTACTGCGTCGCCGCCGGCCCCGCCGGTACCGCCATTGCCGACGATGCCTTGGCCACCGGCTCCGCCGGCGCCACCGACCGCGGCGTCGGTCGCGTCGTCACCGCCGGTCGTGGCGTTGCCGCCCGCGCCGCCGTCAGCGGCGTCGCCGACCAGCGATGCATCGCCGCCGATACCGCCACGGCCGCCGGTCGCCGTGCCGTCGATGGACGAGGCCGAGCCGCCGGCACCACCTGTGGCGCCGTTACCGAAGAACAACCCTCCGCGGCCGCCGTTACCGCCGGCAGCCCCGGTCGCGTTGCCGAGTTCTCCTGTTCCGCCTACGCCCGCGCGAAGATCCGAACCGCCGATACCGCCGGCACCGCCGCTGCCGAACAACTCCCCGCCGTCGCCACCGTTCGCGCCGGCGGTCGCGGCGAGGAAGTCGTCATCATCGTCGATGTCGCCGTCGCCGTCGGTGTCGTAGTAGCCGGCTGCGAGGCCGTCACCGCCTGCGCCGCCGTTGCCGAACAGCAGTCCGCCGTTGCCGCCCGGGGTCGCCGGGTGGAAGACGCCGTCCTCGTCGACGTAGGCATCCTGGCCGGGAAGGCCGTCACCGATCAGCAGGCCACCGGGCCCGATGAGGCCGAAGAACGACCCGCCGGCGGGGTTGAAGTTCAGGGCTGCCGCGTTGAACAGCGTGCCGCTGTCCGCGCCGGCCTCGTCACTGCAGAACAGACCCTCGATGCAGGGCAGCGGCGCCTGGGGGAGGAAGCTGCCGGTGGAGGTCAGCGTGTAGGCGATGGTCTTGGTCTCGATCGTCGTCGCCGAATCGGACTCGAGTGCGGTCAGTGGCGACGGTCCGCCGGGCTGGGTCAGCAGAACCGCGGCGCCACCCGCAAGCGCAACGCCCCCCATCATGAACGGCATGACCGGCCACCGCCGACCCCGGCCGGTCGATGCGCCTCCGCGCGGCGCGTCTTTCCGATGTTTGGACATGTGAATCCCCCTTGGATCAACCGGCAGAAAGCCATAAGTCCCAGCAACGTAACACCGCGGTTACCAAAAAGGTACGGGTCACGCGGATTTACATGCCCGTAAATGTTGCACACACAATAATGACGCCGGGGAAAGTGTTTTCTTGTGCATCGATTCTCACAGCTGTCGTGCAAATCCAGCGAAGCGGCAGGACGGCCTTCGCGCGGTGATGTCGCAGCTCAGGCGGCGCATACTGGCAGCATCCGGTACTTCTCCTCAAAGCGGCCTGTGCGTCGCGCAGCGAACATTCAGGGCCGTCACAGGCTCATCGGCGATACGGCCAATTCGAGCGAGATCGCCCGCCGGCATTGTCCGGAAAGGCTCGACTGTCGTGGCGGACAATACTTGCGCAAACATCATTTGAGGAGAATCGCGGTGATCATCCGCGTCGTCACCTACACCAACGATGCCGCCGCATGAGCTCGCTGGGACACGAGACTGAAGCCACGCAGGCGATGTGCGAGAGCCATGCTGCGTGAGTTCAGTCTCGCGGCGAACAACTGTCGTCACTCGACTCCGGTGTCGCCTCCGGTGTCGCCTCCGGTGTCACCGCTGGTGTCCGCACCGGCCTCGCCGACGTCACCGGCCTCGCCCGCGTCGCCGGCCTCCGCCTCGGGGGCGTCCGTGCCGGCCTCCGGCTCGCTCACCTCATCCGCATCGTCACCCTCGGCGACGTCGTCGGCACCGTCGACGGCCTCCACCTCATCGGCGGGGTCGACCTCCTCGAGCTCCGCGCCGTCCGAGCCCTGCTGCTCGTCGCCGTCCGCGGCCGGTTCCTGCGCGTCGTCGGCCGGCGCATCCGGCGTGGAATCGACCTCGCCGGCCTCGACACCGAAGCGCTGCGTGTCCGCCCCGGCAGTGACGACCTCGCCGTCACCCTCGAGCTCACCGTCCGCGTCGACCTCGACGTCGGCGTCCACGTCAGCGTCCACATCAGCGTCCACATCCACCTCGAGGTCGAGGTCGATGCCCAGCCCGACGGCGAGGTGATTGATCAGCGCCCGCACCGATGCGGCGAAGTCGACGTCCGGCAGGTCGGGCAGCGGCAGGCCGGCCCCGGCGAACAGTGCCGCGGTCAGTCCGTTCACCAACGAGACCCCTCCGGCGACCCCGACGTCGACGAGCACGTCGTCGAGGACGAACTTCCACGCGATCGCCTCGCCCAGGCCGCGGAGCCCGGCGTCGATCCCTACGGAGATGTCACCGACCAGCTCGACGACGGCTTCGGGCGCACCCAGCGCGCCCAGCAGCGCGCCGGTGATGTCGGCCCGCAGTCCCACGCCGGCCTCGGCCAGCGCCCTCGCAAGGTCGCCGATCACCGTGACGCCCAGCTCCACCGCATCGCCCGCGGTGAGCAACCCACCGTTGATGCCGTCGGCGAAGAGCTCCGCCAGCTCACCGAGCGCCAGCACCACATCGCCGCCGTCGATGTCCGGCAGGTCCGCCGTGCCGCCCAGCAGCGCGACGAGGCTCCCGGTCACACCGTTGGTCAGCGCGATACCGCCCGTCGCCACCAGGTCGACCAGCAGGTCGTCCAGCGTGGCCTTCCAGGTGACCGCCGCGCCCGCGCCGATGAACCCGGTCGAGATCAGGTCGCCGATATCGCCGATGGCCGCACCGATCGCGGCCGACAGGTCGGCGGCCACGTCGCCTTCCGGCGTGATCGCGGCCAGGAGGCTCACCAGCGCGCCGGTGACCGCGTCCACCCCGTCGACTGCGGCGGTCGAGGCGGCCAGCGCGATCTCGGCGACCAGTGCGGCACCCAGGTCGACGGCACCGTTGAGCGCCGCGATGCCGCCGTTGATGTCGTAGGCGATGGCGTTGATGAGGTCCGCGAAGGACGCGGCGATCTCCTCGGCGTCGAGGTCGACATCGAGCTCGAGCCGCAGGCTGGCCCCCAACCGTGCGAGAAGGTTGACGAGGTCGCTGTTGAACCGGAACACGCCGTCGAGGTCGAAATCGATCACCGCCCTCGCCGCGGCTTCGAGTTCCGCCGGGTCGAACGGCAGCGCCAGGGCCGCCAGAAGTGGCGTCGGTGTCGGGGCGCTCACCTCGTACGCGGTGGAGCGGGCCTCGGCAGGAGCGGGTGTGACGAACGTCCCGACCAGCGCGGTGGCGCCGAGGACGGCGATTCCACCCGTGATGGCCGGTCGCAACGACCCGCGCCTGCCCCGTGCACGTCGCCGCGGCGAATTTGCTGAGGCGCCCGCCCCGTGCGAGATGTGCACGCCGGGCGTCATGTCGGCAGCAACTGTCGACGTTGCAGTTTTCGCACGACGGTGCCGACCGGTGATCCGCCCGGAGCGACGGCGTGAGCGGCCGTCGGCCACCTCTTCCCGCGCAAACTCAGTTCCGAAAGACTCGGCAGTATGTTCCGACATCGTGGCCCCCCTCATCAGTTAGGTATGGTCCCCCGACCACCTAAGATGCGAGAACCATAACCTATGAGGAGCCTTAAAATCGCCTGAGTCGTTGAAAATAGAGCAAATTTTTTTCCCGGGCGTGTCACACCGCCGCGGGGCACGTTCCGAGGGGTGGTCTCAGCGGCGCCGGCGCCACACGATGAGCGCCACCAGGAGAGCCACGGCGACGGCCACCACGGGGACGGTCTTCTGCGGATTATCGGTCACTACATGCTGCGCGGTTTGCGCTTTGACCGCGACGCGCTGCTTGGTCTCGTCGACCTTGTCCTTGGCCTGCTGCTTGACGTCGAGTTTGGCGGACAGTGCCTCGACCGTCTCGCCGAGCTGTTGACGCGTGGCTTCGATATCGGCCTCGATGTCTTCCACGCCGGCGTCCGGGCCGGGTTCGGGGCGGTCGGGTGCGGTCATGACGCTCGGTCCTTTACCTCTTGGATGTCGGCCTTCACCGTTTCCACGGTTCGGGGGGCCGCCGGGGTGACTTCCTCGGCCTGCTTTTTGCTCACCGTCGCCGCGACACCGGCGACGACGAACAACACCAGTGCGACGATCAGGGCCGATGCCCACACGGGAAGCACCAGCGACAGCGCGGCCACCGCGGCGGCGATCACCGTCGCCAACCCGAGAAATGCGAAAATGCCTGCCACGCTGAGCAATCCGGCACCAATGCCGGCGTGCTTCGCTGATTCTTGGAATTCCTTCTGGGCCAACCGCAATTCGTCGCGCACCAACCGCGACGTCTGGGCGGACAGTTGACTCATCAGCTCTCCGAGCGACGCGTCGGCGCCCGGCTTCGATTCGAGACTCATCACGCACCAACCCTCTGTGTTGCCTGTGTGAGGATGTGGTGCCCCGCGTCCGGAGGGCGCAAACCCGAACGTCAGATCTTGGACGGACCCGCTTTGGTGGTGAGGTCGGTCGCGATCTTGATCAGCGGGACGTTGGCGTCCTGCGACAGCTTGCGCAGCAGCGCGAAGGCCTGCACGGCGTCCACGGTGTAGCGCTCCATGATCATCCCCTTGGCCTGCCCGATGACGTCGCGGCTGAGCAGCGCCTGTCTGAACTGCTCGTCGCGGCGCGCCGAGTTCCAGGCCACCGAGGAGTGCGCGGCGAAGACCAGCCCGATCTCACGAGCTTCCGGCCCGAAGGCGTGGGGTGTCTCGGCGTAGACGTTGATCGCGCCCATCGTCTCGTCGGCGATGAAGAGCTGGAACGCCATGACCGAGCGGATCGGGGTCTGCTCGAGCGCATCACGCCGGTAGTTCGGGAAGCGGTCGTCGTGCTCGAGATCGGCGACGTGGACGGTGCGCTCTTCCCAGGCCGCGGTGAGGCACGGACCTTCGCGGTGGCGTTGCTGGATTTCGTCGAGGAGGATCGGCCACCTGTGAGAAGCCGCCGGGGTGTCGATCTTCTTGGCGTTGCGGGTGACCGTGACGCCGGCGCAGTCGGCGCCCGGGATCTCGACCGCCGCGTGCTCGACGAGCTCCGCGAGCACCGCGTCGGGGTCGGCGTCAGCCTGACCGTGCAACTGCTGCACCAGCTCGGCGATTCGCCGATGTACACCGTCGACGCCGGCAGGTTCGTTCACCAGCACCATCCGATCATGCTCCTCCGTTAAGTTGCTCAAGACTACGCGCTCCATCTGCCGGGGGATGCATGAACAACGTCCGTTCTGACCGCCGCGGTGTGATGACCCGAGACGCCACCGGTTCGTCCTCCGCCGAAGCGTTCGTGCTGATCGCCATCGCCACCATCCTCATCACTCGTCTGTATCTGCAGTTGACCGGATATCCGCAGGTCGGCGGCGGCAACTTGCACATCGCGCACGCGCTGTGGGGTGGCGCGCTGATGATGCTCGCGCTGCTGACGGGCTGGCTGCTGATCGGCGCGGGTGCGCGGGTGGCGGCTGTCGTCATGGGCGGCGTGGGGTTCGGCCTGTTCCTCGACGAGGTCGGCAAGTTCGTCACCAAGGACAACGACTACTTCTACGGGCCGGCCGCCGAGATCATGTACATCCTGGTCGTCGCGATCCTCGTCGGCGCGCGCATGGTCCGCGACTTCCGGCCGCTGACCGCGCGGGAGTGTCTGGCCTCGGCGACGGCGATCGCCGCGGACGGCGTGGCCCGCGGACTCGCCGACCACCGCCGCGAAATCGGGCTGGCGCTGCTGGTGCAGGCCGAGCAGTCGGGGGCGGATCGGGCAGCGGTCGGACACGTGCGCGGCCTGATCGCGGCCGCCGGGACCTCGAGTGACCGGCTCTACCGGCTGCAGCGGTGGGTGCCGCGGCTGATCCCCGGCTTCTTCCGCAGTCCGCGCTGGGTGCCGGTGGTCGGTTGGCTGCTGGTGGTCAGCGCGGTCAGCGGGCTGTTCTTCGGGCTGCTGGGCATCGCGCTCGGCGGCTACTTCTACCAGGACGACGACGTCACCGTGCGGTTGGACGGGATGAACCCGGCATCGGTGATCCTGGTCGTCAACGCGGCGGTGACCTCGGCGATCGCGGTGCCGGCGATGATCGCCCGGCACCGCACGACCCGGCTGTGGCCGCTGCGCTGGTTGCGCAACGCAGCGCTGCTGTTCACCTTCCTCAACGCCTTCGTCGACTTCGCCACCGAAGGTTTCGCCGCGCTGATCAGCATGTCGATCGGCTTGTTCACGCTGGCGGTGCTGACCTATCAGGTCGACGTGGCGATCCGGCGCCCCGTCAGCGGGGACTCACAGCGCCCGCAGGTACCGCCGGGTGACCACGCGCTGCAGCACTGAGGTCACCGGGCCGGCGAGCCGGCTCCACCAGGTGCCGTGGCGGGAGAACGCCGCCACCTCCGCGTACACCCGGTCGGTCGCGGGGTCGTAGCGCACGGCGAACAGTTCCTCACCGGTTTCGGCGTGCCCGGGCAACGTGCCGTAGGCGAATCCGCGCCGGTCGGGTTCGTCGACCACGTAGACGACGCGGCACGGCGCCCGCACCGGACCCAGTCCGACGATCACTTCCGAGCCCACCTCGGCGACCTCGGTGGTGGCGCGGACGCGGACGCCCGCGCCGCGCAGCATGCCCCACCGCATCACCTCGGCGGCGGCCTGCTCGAAGCGCGCGCGGCCGGTTCCGATCACCGCCGACTCCCGCATGTGGTGGTATCCGGCCGGCATCGGTCCGGCGGTCGCGCCTACCTCCGGATAGGTCAACGGCAGAGCGGCGAGGTCGCTGAGCTTCACCCCGCCACCCTCTCATCGCGCGCGCCCAATACGGTGGCGGTGTGGCCAGTGAAACGACCGACCGGCAGGGCGGTGGCGGGTTCAATCCACCGGAACCCACGACTCGCGGCGGGCCTGACTACGGCCGGTTCGTCGAGGCGGTCCGCGAGCTGCAGGACCTCGCCCGCGCCGCCGACGCACCCGACGAGGTGATCACCGAGGCGGCCGGGCTGATCGAGAAGGTCACCGGCCTGCTGGCGCCGTACCACGCCGACGAGTGGCATTCCCCGTCCGGGCGGCGGCTGGATCTGCCGAACCGCGGCAACATCCTGCAGGTCCCGATGTTCCTGGCCAAGACCGAGGAGGGGCGGATCGCCGGCGAGGCGAGGTTCCGCCGGTACCACCTCGGCCGCAACGGTGCCGCACACGGCGGCGCGGTGGCGCTGCTGTTCGATTCGGTGCTCGGCTACACCGCCTACAAGCTCACCCAGAGCCGCTATCAGCGCACCGCCTTCCTCCACGTCAACTACCGCAACATCGCACCGGTGGAGAAGACGCTGCGCGTCGAGGCTGGCATCGACCGCATCGAGGGCCGCAAGATCTTCGTCGACGGCCGGTTGCTCGACGGCGATACTGTGGTCGCCGACGCCGAGGCGTTGTTCGTCCGACTCAAACCGGGGCAGCCGTGACAGAGAACGAAACCGAGCAACCGTCCCGCTGGACGCGGGTCAAGGACCGGTGGAAGCACTGGCGTGAGGGTCTGCGCCGGCGGCCCAGGGTCGACTTCTTCTATCGCATCGCGGTCGCCGTGGTGGGTCTGGTGGTGCTCGGTCTCGGCGTGCTGGCGATCCCGTACCCCGGCCCCGGATGGGCGATCGTCTTCATCGGCCTGGGCATCCTGGCCACCGAGTTCGAATGGGCGCACCGGCTTCTCGGCTACGCGCGCGAACGCTACGACCAGGTGATGGACTGGTTCCACCGCCAGCCCGCGATCGTGCAGATCCTCGGTGGTCTGCTCACCGCGCTGGTGGTGTTCACCACGCTGTGGCTGCTGGGCGCGGTCGACTGGGCCGGGGAACTCTTCGGGGTCGAACACGGGTGGCTCGACAGCCCCCTCGGGTTCGGCTCTTCCTGACGTCGATCACGCTCGGGGTTCGGTGACACGCACCGATAGCATGGTCGCGATCGACTGTTCGCCGACCCGCTAGGGAGAATCACCGATGAGCGCCGCCGCCAGCCCAGCCCCAGCAGCCCCGATCCGGGTGGCTGCCGGGACCACCGCGGGGGCGGCGGTCCGCGAGGCGGGGCTGCCGAGCCGCGGCGCCCCCGACGCCATCGTCGTGGTGCGCGACGCCGACGGCCGGTTGCGCGACCTGTCCTGGGTCCCGGACGCCGACGTCGAGGTGACGCCGGTGGCCGCCGACACCGACGACGGCCGCAGCGTGATCCGCCACTCGGCGGCCCACGTGCTCGCGCAGGCGGTGCAGTCGATGTTCCCGGAGGCCAAACTCGGCATCGGGCCGCCGATCACCGACGGTTTCTACTACGACTTCGACGTCCCGCAGGCGTTCACGCCCGAGGATCTCGAGGCGCTCGAGAAGAAGATGCGCCAGATCGTCAAGGACGGTCAGCTGTTCGCCCGGCGGGTCTACGAGTCCAAGGACGCCGCCCGCGAGGAACTCGCGAATGAGCCGTACAAGCTCGAACTCGTCGACGACAAGTCCGGCGACCCCGAGGTCATGGAGGTCGGTGGCGACGAACTGACGGCCTACGACAACCTCAACCCGCGCACCCGCGAGCGGGTCTGGGGTGACCTGTGCCGCGGTCCGCACATCCCGACGACCAAGTACATCCCGGCGTTCAAGCTGACCCGCAGTTCGGCCGCCTACTGGCGGGGTGACCAGGCCAATGCCAGCCTGCAGCGCATCTACGGCACGGCGTGGGAGTCGCAGGAGGCGCTCGACCGCCACCTCGAGCTGATCGAGGAGGCCCAGCGCCGCGATCACCGCAAACTCGGTGTTGAGCTCGACCTGTTCAGCTTCCCCGACGAACTGGGTTCGGGGCTGCCGGTCTTCCACCCCAAGGGCGGCATCGTCCGCAAGGAGCTCGAGGACTACTCGCGGGCCAAGCATCTCGAGGCCGGCTACGAGTTCGTCAACACCCCGCACATCACCAAAGAGCAGCTGTACGTGACGTCCGGACATCTCGAGTGGTACGCCGACGGGATGTTCCCCGCGATGCACATCGACGCCGAGTACGACGCGGACGGTGCGGTACGCAAACCCGGGCAGAACTACTACCTCAAACCGATGAACTGCCCGATGCACCACCTGATCTATCGGTCGCGGGGCCGGTCGTACCGCGAACTGCCGTTGCGCCTGTTCGAATTCGGCTCGGTGTACCGCTACGAGAAGTCCGGCGTCGTGCACGGTCTGACGCGGGTGCGCGGGATGACGCAGGACGATGCGCACATCTACACGACCAGGGAGCTGATGCGCGACGAGTTGGCGTCGCTGCTGCAGTTCGTGCTCGACCTGTTGTCGGACTACGGACTCGACGACTTCTACCTGGAGCTGTCGACCAAGGATCCGGACAAATACGTCGGCTCCGACCAGGTGTGGGAGGAAGCCACCGAGACCCTGCGCGAGGTCGCCGAGGCGTCCGGTCTGCACCTGGTGCCCGACCCGGGCGGCGCCGCGTTCTACGGCCCGAAGATCTCCGTTCAGGTCAAGGACGCGCTGGGCCGCAACTGGCAGATGTCGACGATCCAGCTGGACTTCAACATGCCCGAGCGGTTCGAGCTGGAGTACACCGCCGCCGACGGCAGCAGGCAGCGGCCGGTGCTGATCCACCGGGCGCTGTTCGGTTCGATCGAACGGTTCTTCGGTGTGCTGACCGAGCATTACGCGGGGGCGTTCCCGGCGTGGCTGGCGCCGGTGCAGGTGGTCGGCATCCCGGTCGCCGAGGGGCATGTGGACTATCTGAAAGGTGTTGCCGCGCAACTACGTTCGCGTGGGGTGCGGGTCGAGGTGGACGGCAGCGACGACCGGATGGCCAAGAAGATCGTCAACCACACCAACCAGAAGGTGCCGTTCATGTTGGTGGCGGGGGACAAAGATGTGGCCGTCGACGCCATTTCCTTCCGCTTCGGGGACCGCACCCAGATCAACGGCGTCCCACGCGACGAGGCCGTCGAGGCGATCGTGAACTGGATCGCCGAGCGCCGCAACGTCGCGCCCACGGCCGATCTGGTCAAGGTGGGCCCCGGAACGTGAGCGGGGACGTGACCGGGCCGGACGACCGGACCATCGTCGATCACGGGGTCGGCGATCCCGACAACCTGCAGCGGCTGTGGACGCCGCACCGCATGAGCTACATCGCCGAGTCGCCGATGAAGAAGGGTTCCGGTTCGTCACAGTCCTCGGAGCCGTTCACCGACATCCCCAACATGGCCGACGAGGACGGCCTGGTGGTGGCGCGCGGCGACCAGGTCTACGCGGTGCTCAACCTGTATCCGTACAACCCCGGCCATCTGATGGTCGTGCCGTACCGGCGGGTCTCCGAGCTCGAAGACCTCACCGACGCCGAGAGCATCGAGCTGATGGTGTTCACGCAGAAGGCGATTCGCGTCATCAAGGCGGTGTCGCGTCCGCACGGCTTCAACGTCGGGCTCAACCTGGGGCACTCGGCGGGCGGCTCACTCGCCGAGCACCTGCACATGCACGTCGTGCCGCGGTGGGGCGGGGACGCCAACTTCATCACGATCATCGGCGGGTCCAAGGTCATTCCCCAGCTGCTGCGGGAGACGCGCGAGCTGCTGGCCACGGAGTGGGCGAAACAGGACGGAGGGTCGGACACGTGAGCAACGTCTACCTGATGACCCGGGCCGCCTACACGAAACTCTCGCGCCCGCTGGCCCGGGCGGCTCTGCGCGTGGGGTTCACCCCGGACAGCATCACGATTCTGGGGACCGCGGGCACGGTGCTGGCCGCGCTGACCCTGTTCCCGATCGGGCAGCTGTGGTGGGGCGCCTTCGCGGTCGCCGTCTTCGTGCTGGCCGACATGCTCGACGGCGCCATGGCCCGTGAACGCGGCGGCGGCACCCGCTTCGGGGCGGTGCTCGACGCGGCCTGTGACCGCATCGCCGACGGCGCGATCTTCGCGGGCCTGCTGTGGTGGGCGGCGTTCGGCATGGACAGTCCGGCACTGGTCGTGGCCACCCTGATCTGCCTGATCACCTCGCAGGTCATCTCCTACATCAAGGCCCGCGCCGAGGCCAGCGGGCTGCGCGGCGACGGGGGTTTCATCGAACGACCCGAGCGCCTGGTGATCGTGCTGACCGGCGCCGGCCTGTCCGGCGTGCCGTTCCTGCACATCCCCTGGCTGCTGCCCGTGGCGATGTGGATCCTCGCCGTGGCCAGCGTGGTCACGGTGCTGCAGCGTCTGCACACGGTGCGGACCTCGCCCGGCGCGATGGACCGGCTCCCGGCCCCGGGAGAAGAGAAACCGGCGGCGGACGAACAGTGACCGCACTCGGCGGCTGGCTGCCCAGCACCGACCACCTCACGGACTGGGGGTATGCCGCCGGCTGGCGGGTGGTGCGTGCACTTCCAGAAGGCTTGGCACGCAACGCCTTCGACGCCGGAGCCCGGTATTCGGCCCGCAATGGCGGGCCCGAGCAGCTGCGAAAGAATCTCGCCAGGGTCACCGGGGTCGCGCCGGCAGAGGTGCCCGACGAGTTGATGCGCGCGTCGCTGGCGTCGTACGCCCGCTACTGGCGCGAAGCGTTCCGGCTGCCGGCGATGGACCATCGCAGACTGGGCCGCGAACTCGGCGTCACCGGCATCCAGCACGTCTGGGATGCGCTGGACGCCGGACGCGGCGCCGTGGTCGCGCTGCCGCACAGCGGCAACTGGGACATGGCCGGGGTGTGGCTGGTCCAGAACCACGGCACGTTCACGACGGTGGCCGAACGGCTGCGGCCCGAATCGCTGTTCAACCGGTTCGTCGCCTACCGCGAGAGCCTGGGTTTCGAGGTGATCCCGCTCTCCGGCGGCGAACGCCCGCCGTACGAACTGCTGCGTGATCGGCTGCGCGACAACCGGGTGGTGTGCCTGATGGCCGAACGGGACCTGACCCTCAACGGCGTACAGGTCGACTTCTTCGGCGAGCCGACGCGGATGCCGGCCGGGCCGGCGAAGCTGGCGTGCGACACCGGTGCGGCGTTGTTGCCGGTGCACTGCTGGTTCGAGGGCGACGGCTGGGGCATGGAGGTCTTCGAACCGCTCGACACCTCGGGCGGTGACGTCGCGGCGATCACCCAGGCGCTGGCCGACCGGTTCGCCGTCAACATCGCCGCATACCCTGAGGACTGGCATATGCTGCAGCCGCAGTGGCTGGCCGACCTGTCCGACGCGCGGCGCGCCAGACTGGCCGGAGCCGGTTGACGATGCGCATCGGGATGGTGTGCCCCTACTCGTTCGACGTGCCCGGCGGGGTGCAGTCCCACGTCCTGCAGCTGGCCGAGGTCATGCGGGAACGCGGACACGAGGTGAGCGTGCTGGCGCCGTCGTCGCCACACGTCGACCTGCCGGACTACGTGGTGTCGGGCGGGCGCGCGGTGCCCATTCCCTACAACGGTTCGGTGGCGCGGCTGCGGTTCGGTCCGGCGACCCACCGCCTGGTCAAGAAGTGGCTCGCCAACGGCGAATTCGACGTCCTGCACCTGCACGAGCCGAACGCGCCGAGCCTGTCGATGCTCGCGCTGCAGGCCGCCGAGGGCCCGATCGTCGCGACGTTCCACACATCCACGACGAAATCGCTGACCCTCTCGGTCTTCCAGGGCATCCTGCGGCCGTACCACGAGAAGATCGTCGGCCGGATCGCGGTGTCCGACCTCGCCCGCCGCTGGCAGATGGAGGCGCTGGGCTCCGACGCGGTCGAGATCCCCAACGGCGTCGACGTCGCCTACTTCGCCGATGCGCCCCCGCTGGACGGTTATCCGAGGCCGGGCCGCACGGTGCTGTTCCTGGGCCGCTACGACGAGCCCCGCAAGGGGATGGCCGTGCTGCTGGGCGCGCTGCCCGCGGTGGTGGCGCGTTACCCGGACGTGGAGATCCTGATCGTCGGTCGGGGTGACGAGGCCGAACTCCGGGAGCAGGCCGGGCCGCTGGCGTCGCACCTGTGCTTCCTCGGCCAGGTCGACGACGCGATGAAGGCCTCGGCGATGCGCAGCGCCGACGTGTACTGCGCCCCCAACACCGGCGGGGAGAGCTTCGGCATCGTGCTGGTCGAGGCGATGGCCGCCGGGACGGCCGTCGTCGCCAGCGATCTCGACGCGTTCCGGCGGGTGCTGCGCGACGGCGCGGCGGGCCGGTTGGTCACCGTGGACGACGCCGACGCGCTGGCCGAAGGGTTGATCGAGGTGCTGGGCGACAGTCCCGCGCAGGTGGAGGCGCGGCGACGCTACATCGCCGCCGCATCCGACGCCGTCGGCCGCTACGACTGGTCGGTGGTGGCCGCGCAGATCATGCGGGTCTACGAGACCGTCGCCGGCTCGGGAGTCAAGGTCCAGGTCGCGCCGTGACGTGGGTCCTCATCGCCGCGCTTGCGGTGCTGCTGGTGATCGTGCTGCTCATCGGCGCGTGGGCGTACCAGACCGCGCACCGCCTCGACCGGTTGCACGTGCGCTATGACCTGAGCTGGCAGGCGCTCGACGGCGCCTTGGCCCGCCGCGCGGTGGTGGCGCGGGCGGTCGCGGTGGACGCCTACGCCGGCGGACCGCAGGGCAAGCGGCTGGCCGCGCTCGCCGACGCCGCCGAACGGGCGCCGCGCAGTGGCCGGGAGGCCGCCGAGAACGAGTTGTCGGCCGCGCTGGCGCTCGTCGACCCGGCGTCGCTGCCGGTCGCCCTGGTCGCCGAACTCGCCGATGCGGAAGCGCGGGTCCTGCTGGCGCGCCGGTTCCACAACGACGCGGTGCGCGACACCCTGGCGTTGCGCGAACGCACGCCGGTGCGGCTGTTGCGCCTGGGCGGCACCGCGGCGTTGCCGACGTACTTCGAGATCGCCGAGGTGTCGTCCCGCGACGCCGAACCGCTGACCCGGCGGGTGTCCGCGCGGGTGGTGCTGCTCGACGAGACCGGTGCGGTGTTGCTGCTGTGCGGTTCGGACCCCGCGATCGGCGGCGATGCGCCGCGGTGGTGGTTCACGGTCGGCGGGGCCGTGCAGGCGGGGGAGGAGCTGGCGCAGGCCGCCGCCCGGGAGGTCGCCGAGGAGACCGGTCTGGAACTCACCCCCGGCGAGCTGATCGGGCCGGTGTGGCGCCGGGACGCCGTGTTCGAGTTCAACGGGTCGGTCATGCGCAGCCAGGAGATGTTCTTCGTGCACCGCACCCGGCGGTTCGAACCGTCGACGGCCCGGCAGTCCGCGCTGGAGCGTCACTACATTCACGGTCACCGCTGGTGTGATGCGACAATGATCGCTGAACTGGTCGCAGGCGGTGAGACCGTTTACCCCCAGCAACTGGGTGAGCTGCTGGCCCGGGCCAACGAACTGGCCGACGAGCCGGCGCCGAGAGCTCAGGCGCGACCGGTGGAAACGATCCGCTGAGTTGCGGAATCAATCGATTTGGTCCCGCTACTACACTGGATCAGTAGCGATTCGGAGGAGATGACAGTGGAAACCGCGGCGCACAACGGCTCGAACCACCAGACCGGCACCGCCCGCGTGAAGCGCGGCATGGCCGAGATGCTCAAGGGCGGCGTGATCATGGACGTGGTCACCCCTGAGCAGGCGCGCATCGCCGAAGGTGCGGGCGCGGTCGCGGTGATGGCGCTCGAGCGCGTCCCGGCCGACATCCGCGCCCAGGGCGGGGTGTCGCGGATGAGCGACCCCGACATGATCGAGGGCATCATCGACGCGGTCACCATCCCGGTGATGGCCAAGGCTCGCATCGGTCACTTCGTCGAGGCGCAGATCCTGCAGAGCCTGGGCGTCGACTACGTCGACGAGTCCGAGGTGCTCACCCCGGCCGACTACACCAACCACATCGACAAGTGGAAGTTCACCGTGCCGTTCGTGTGCGGGGCGACCAACCTGGGTGAGGCGCTGCGGCGCATCACCGAGGGGGCGGCGATGATCCGCTCCAAGGGTGAGGCGGGCACCGGCGACGTCTCCAACGCCACCACCCACATGCGCAAGATCGGCGGGGAGATCCGCCGGCTGACCTCGCTGAGCGAAGACGAGCTCTACGTCGCAGCCAAGGAACTGCAGGCGCCGTACGACCTGGTGGTCGAGGTGGCCCGCGCCGGCAAACTGCCGGTGACGCTGTTCACCGCGGGCGGCATCGCGACCCCGGCCGATGCGGCGATGATGATGCAGCTCGGCGCCGAGGGCGTGTTCGTCGGCTCGGGCATCTTCAAGTCCGGCAACCCGGCCGAGCGTGCGGCGGCGATCGTCAAGGCCACCACCTTCTACGACGATCCCGACGTGCTGGCGAAGGTGTCGCGCGGGCTGGGTGAGGCGATGGTGGGCATCAACGTCGAGGACATCGCCCAGCCGCACCGGCTCGCCGAGCGCGGCTGGTGACGCGATGAGCGCTTGCGCGAAGAGCGGACGGTACTAGTCACCGGATGGCGATCGAACAGATCCTCGACCTCGAACAGCTCGAGGTCAACATCTACCGCGGTGGGGTCTTCAGCCCCGAATCCGGTTTCCTGCAGCGCACTTTCGGCGGTCATGTGGCCGGCCAGTCGCTGGTGTCGGCGGTGCGCACCGTCGAACCGAAGTACCTGGTGCACTCACTGCACGGGTACTTCCTGCGGCCCGGTGACGCCCGGGCGCCGACGGTCTACACCGTCGAGCGCATCCGCGACGGCGGCTCGTTCTGCACCCGTCGGGTCAGCGCCATCCAGCACGGCGAGACGATCTTCTCGATGTCGGCGTCGTTCCAGACCGACCAGAGCGGTATCGAGCATCAGGACGCGATGCCCGCGGCGCCGCCGCCCGACGACATCCCGGACTTCAAGTCGGCCAGCAGGGTGTTCGACGACGCGAGTTTCCGGCAGTTCGACGAGTGGGATGTGCGGATCGTGCCGCGCGACCGCCTCGGTGTTCGCGAGGGCAAGGCCTCCCAGCAGCAGGTGTGGTTCCGGCACCGCGACCCGCTGCCCGACGACCACGTGCTGCACATTTGTGCGCTGGCCTACATGAGCGATCTGACGCTGCTGGGTTCGGCGCAGGTCAACCATCCCGAGGCGCGTAAGCACCTGATGGTGGCGTCGCTGGATCACGCGATGTGGTTCATGCGGCCGTTCCGCGCCGACGAGTGGCTGCTCTACGACCAGTCCTCGCCGTCGGCGTGCGGCGGCCGGTCGCTGACCCAGGGCAAGATCTACAACCGCTACGGCGAGATGGTCGCGGCGGTGATGCAGGAGGGGCTGACCCGCTACCCGCGCGATTTCACACCGGGCCGCACGTGAGTCCACGGGTCGGTGTTCTCGCACTGCAGGGCGACACTCGCGAACACCTCGCCGCGCTCGACGAAGCGGGCGCCGAGGCGGTCACGGTTCGCCGGCTGGCCGAACTCGACACGGTCGACGGGCTGGTGATCCCCGGCGGGGAGTCGACGGCGATGAGCCACCTGCTGCGCGAATTCGACCTGCTGGAGCCGTTGCGGGCCCGGCTCGCCGAGGGCATGCCGGCCTATGGTTCGTGTGCCGGGATGATCCTGCTGGCCAGCGAGATCCTCGACGCCGGAGCCGCGGGCCGCCAGGCCACCCCGCTCAAGGGCATCGACATGGCGGTGCGCCGCAACGCTTTCGGCCGTCAGGTCGACTCGTTCGAAGGCGACATCCCGTTCACCGGACTCGACTCGCCGGTGCACGCCGTGTTCATCCGGGCGCCGTGGGTGGAGCGCGTCGGCCCCGACGTCGAGGTACTCGGCCGCGCCGGTGAGCACATCGTCGCGGTACGCCAGGGTCGCACGCTCGCGACGTCGTTCCACCCCGAGGTGACGGGCGACCGACGCGTGCACAAGCTGTTCGTCGACATGGTCAGCGGCGAGCGCTGACCCTCACAGGAGCGGTGGTGCAGCACTCCTCGTCTCACGCGCTCGCATCATCGGCAATCACCAGCCGACCTAGTTGGTGGACGCGGGTGGTGGTTCGAAGGGGTTGTACCACCACCAGTCGGCGCGTTCTCCGGTCGAGCTCTTGTAGGGCGTGACCTGTGGCGGTGGTCCGGTGGGTGGTCGGGCCAGGGATCCTGGTCGGAGTTCTCGCCCGGTGCTGTCGGTGACGACCAGGCGCCGTCTTCCCAGTGCTGCAGGTGGTGGGCGTGCAGGCCGCGGGTGGCGCCGCAGCCGGGCACCACACAGGTGCGGTCGCGATGTTCGAGGGCGCGGCGCAACCGCCGACCGACCGTCCGGGTGCGACGGCCGTGGCCGATGACCTGGCCGTCGCGTTCGAACCATGCTTCGCAGGTGGCATCGCAGAGCAGGTAGCGGCGGTCGGCGTCGGACAGGACCGGGCCGAGATGCAGGGCGGCGATGCGGTCTTTGACGTCGACATGGACGACGACGGTGGTGTGCTGGCCGTGGGGGCGGCGCGCCACGTCAGTGTCCCAGCCGGCTTTGATCAGACTCATGAACCCGTCGACCGCGGTCGGAAACGATGGCGCCTGTTCCGACGCGTCTTCGGCGTGGGCGCGTTTCCACTCGGCGACCAGCGCATCACGATGTGACTGCAACGCGGCGTCGAACGTCGCGGCCTCGTCGAGGGGAAGCCGAATCTCGTAGGATCTGCCGTGCTCATCGCTGGTCTTGGTCACGGACCGCTGAGGCGCCTCGGGTTTGTGTTCCGGTTGCGGTCGCGGTGCGAGTTTGATCGCGGTACGCAGTGGTTGACCGTCGCGCCGGCGGCGAGTTGGGCGTAGTGGGCGTCGGAGCCGTCGGCGGCTCCTTCGGCGATGACGCCGACCTGATCGAGTGACAGCCGGCCCTCGCGCAACGCCTCGATGCAGCGCGGGAACTCTTCGAGCCGTTCGGCGATCGCGACGACGGTGTCGGCGTTGCGTTTGGTGGTGCCGGTCTTCCAGGCGATCAGCGCCGACATCGAGCGGGCGCCGGTGAATCCGCGTAGGTTGTCGCGGTCGATCTCCGCGGCGATCTCCACGATCCGCGCGTCGATGGCGTTGCGTTGGGCGGTCAGCTCCGCCAAGTCCCCGAACAACATCTCCAGACGGTCGATCGGATGCACCCGATCAACCAAAGATGTTGCCGCTGAGGACATGACCCCATCATCGCAGAGGGGTCCGACAAGCTTCCGGCGCCGCGGACAACACCGGTGACCGGTGCCGAAGGACGTTGAACGCCGGTTACCGCGACAGCACCGGCAGCAGCAGCCGCGACGACGAGCGCACGGTGTTGCGGCTGCTGGTGCCCACGCTGGCGTGCCGGAAGTTCATGATCGCCGGGGTCGACGGGTCCTGATCGTCACTGGTCAAGACCAGCCGGATGCGGTGGCCGGAGGCGAAGTGACGAGCGTTGGCTACCAGGGGGATTCGGTACTCGACGTCCTCGCCGACCGGTACGGCGCGCGGGGTGCGGCACGGCAGCACCGGGGCACCGTCCCGGCTCGCTTCCTCGTCGACGTCGCGCAGGCTTGCCCGGAGCCACCCGGCGGTGACGTCCTCACACGTGCCGTCCGGCGCCACATCCTGCAACGTGACGAGCCACGCGGTGTCGATCGCGGTGGCCGAGGCGACCAGCCGCAGCTCGATGTCGCCGACCACGTCGGTCGGTGCGGTGAGTGGGGTAGTGGTCCAATGCAATTGCGTGGGCGGATCGATGGAACTGGCCGCGGCGCGGTTCAGCCCGGCGCCGAGCGTCAGATAGTCGCGGACGCCCGGTGCGCCCTCGTCGTCGGCCAGTGTGCCGTCGGCACGCAACGCCAGCGGCCGCAGCGTCGTGCCGGCCGGTGGCCACGTGTCGGCGGTGTGCCAGACCGCACCCTCACCGCCACTGCCGGGCAGCACATAGCGGATCGGCGGCCCGTCGAGGATTCCGGTGTCACGGCCCTTGAGCCAGTGGTCGAACCAGGCCAGCGCTTCGGTGTGCAGGCTTTCCCACGGCCACGTCAGGCCAAAGCGTCCCAGCATGCCGATACGTACATTCGCGTTGTGGTGCAGCGCATTCCACGCGGTGAATGTCGACGGGAGGTGCAGCGGCACATTCTCCCAGTCGCAGCCGAGGTAGACCGGGATGTCGACGCGGTCGAGCAGCGGCAGCAGGTTGCGGTCGTCCCACCACTCGTCGCGGAACTGGTGGTCGACCGCGACGTCGAGCCACAGATCGTCCCAGGGATGCGGATCATGCGGCAGCTTGAGCAGTCCGCGCATCATGGTGACCGCGGCTTCTCCGTTCATCGTGGCGAACCTGCGGTGCAGCGGGGCGAAGCGCAGGATGCGGCGCGCAAGGTCGACGAGCCGGCCGCGCCACAGCGCGTCGCTGCGCCGCGAGGTCAGGCCGACCATCGACAGGAACGGTGTGATGAACGACGAACTCAGAAGGCCGTGGTGCACGGCGGCCTCGTACAGGTCGGCCGTCACCGCCACGGGGAATATCGCCTTCAGGTGCGGCGGTCGCTCCACCGCCGCCTCGAGTTGCGCCATGGCGAAATAGCTGATGCCGATCATGCCGACCTTGCCGTCACACCACGGTTGCGCGGCGGCCCACTCGACGAGGTCGTACATGTCCCGGCGTTCCTGTGCGTCGAAGAACCCGAAATCTCCGCCGGAACCGGCTGTTCCGCGCATGTTGGCGATCACGTGCACGTAGCCGCGAGGCACCCAGAAGTCGGTCACACCGGCTTCGATGAAGCCGGCCGGGGCGCCGAGATCCTGTATCTGGCGGGGATACGGTGAGGCGGCGATGAGCGCGGGGAATCGGCCGTCGGCGTCCGGTCGGTGCACATCGGCGAGCAGAGTGACCCCGTCGCGCATCGGCACCGCCCGATTCACGTCGTGGCGGACGCGGTGGTCCGCCTCGCTGAGATCGCGGTAGTTGCGGCCGGTGGTCTGCGGTCCGTTGAGCTGACCCATGAGTCTCACGCTACGTTGAGACTAATCTCAACGCAACGTGAAACTCGTTAGGGTGGAGAAGTGCCGAAACGAACCGCGCCCGGCCCGCGTGACGAACGCGGGGTGCTCTGCGCCCGGATCCTGGCCGCCGCCCGCACCGAGTTCGCCGAGCACGGCGTCGCGGGCACCACGATTCGTGCCGTCGCGCGCTCTGCCGACGTAGACCCCGCGCTCGTCTACCACTACTTCGGCTCCAAAGACGGTCTGCTCGACGCGGCGACCGACCCGCCGCAGCGCTGGTTGGACATGGTGGCCGCGTCCTGGGCGACGCCTCGTGCCGACCTGGGTAGGCAGCTGGTCTCGACCATGTTGAGCAGCTGGGCCGACGAGGAGATCGCGCCCACGCTGCGGGCGGTGATCATGACCGCCGCCCACGACGCGCGCACCCGCGCCAAGCTCGGACTAATCGTGGAGCGCAGCCTGATCGGCGCCTCGACATTGGCTACCGACGAGGCCGACCGGCTCCGCCGCAGCGGGCTGGTCGCCAGTCAGCTCATCGGGTTTGCGCTCGTGCGCTTCGTGTGGAAGATCGAGCCGATCGCGTCGATGCCGACCGACGAGGTCGTCGCCGCCGTCGCGCCGAATCTGCAGCGCTACATCGACGACGACCTCGGATGACATCGCCGGAATCGCTAGGCCTGCGCGGGTAGCGCGTGGTCGGCCACCGACGTGTCTTTCCGGAGCGTGACGGTCGTGTTCCGGCAGGACGCAGGAACCGCCCACGTAGACTCGGCAGGCGAGTAGTGACAGGAAAGAAGGTTCTTGCTGATGAGCGGCCATTCCAAGTGGGCCACCACGAAGCACAAGAAGGCGGTCATCGATGCCCGTAGGGGTAAGAACTTCGCCAAGCTGATCAAGAACATCGAGGTCGCCGCCCGCACCGGCGGCGGGGACCCCGCCGGCAACCCCACGCTGTTCGACGCCATCCAGAAGGCCAAGAAGAGCTCGGTGCCCAACGACAACATCGAACGCGCCCGCAAGCGCGGCGCGGGCGAAGAGGCCGGCGGCGCCGACTGGCAGACCATCACCTACGAGGGATACGGCCCCAACGGGGTGGCGGTGCTCATCGAATGCCTCACCGACAACCGCAACCGCGCGGCCGGCGAGGTGCGGGTCGCGATGACCCGCAACGGCGGCAACATGGCCGACCCCGGTTCGGTGTCCTACCTGTTCTCCCGCAAGGGCGTGGTGACGCTGGAGAAGAACGGCCTCACCGAGGACGACGTGCTGATGGCCGTGCTCGAGGCCGGCGCCGAAGAGGTCAACGACCTGGGCGACAGCTTCGAGGTGATCTCCGAACCCGGCGATCTGATCGCGGTGCGCACGGCACTGCAGGACGCCGGCATCGACTACGACTCGGCGGACGCCACCTTCCAGCCGTCGGTGACCGTACCGCTCGACGCCGAAGGCGCGCGCAAGGTGATGAAGCTCGTCGACGCGCTCGAGGACAGCGACGACGTCCAGGACGTCTACACCAACGCCGACATTCCCGACGAGATCCTGGCGCAGATCGAGGCGTAGTCCCCGGCGGTCAGGCCGTCGGCAGGAACGACAGCTCGGTGCACTCGGCGAGCATCTCCGAGAGCCCCGCGAGCGTGGTGACGTCCGCGGTCTGCGCCAGTTCGGCGACCGCCCGGTGCGCGATGACCACCAGATCGGCGATCCGCCGGCCGACGCGGTCGGCGGCCCCGCACTGCAGCACGATCCGCTGCACCTCGGCGATCGCCGCCTGATCGGCCACGGGGTCGCCGACGATTCCGGTCAGCGTGGCAGCGTCCTGTCCGTCCGCCAGGTCGTAGGCGGCGCCGAGCAGCTCGGTGGGTTTGCCGGCGCGGATGTCGTCGCCGGTCTTCTTACCGCTGGTCTTCGTCGTCCCGAACAGGTCGGCCAGATCGTCGCGCAGCTGGAACGCCTGCCCGACGGCCCGGGCGTACTCGCCGAGCGTGGCCGCGGTGGCCGGCGATCCGGACCCGGTGAGGGTGAGGCCGAGTTCCACGGGACGTTCGACGGTGTAGGCGCTGGTCTTGTACAGCAGGATCTTCTCCGCCGTCGCGGCGTCGTAGTCGCGCCCGGCCTGAGCCTGCAGCTCCAGCAGCTGACCGGCCAGCACCTCGACCCGCATGGTGCGGAACACCCGCGAGGTGGGGCCGGCGATGTCATCCGGCAGGCCGGCGACTGCCTCGTCGAACGTGTCGTGCGCCGCCGACCACAGCAGGTCCCCGACCAGCAGGGCCATGTTGTCGCCGAACTCCCTGGCGTCTCCCCAGGCGGCGTCGGAGCGGTGACCCGCCGCCAGCGCCGCGCGCACCGACGGCTGCCCGCGGCGCACCTCGGAGGCGTCGATCACGTCGTCGTGCACGAGGATCGCCGCGTGCAGCAGCTCCAGGGCGGCGGCCAGCCGGACCAGCGGCGCCGACGGCGCACCGCCGGGTGCGCCCACCCGCCACGCCCAGTAGGCGAACCGGGGGCGCAGGCGTTTGCCGCCGGAGCGCACCGCGGACTGGCACAGCCCGGCGACGGTGCCCAGGCCCGGGTCGATGGACCGCAGCGGCTCGGCGACGGCGTCGGTGACGACGGCCTGCAGGTGATCCTCGAGGGCCGACAGGAAGGCCGTCTGGTCGGTGTCGGACACGACATTCTCACTCTCTGATGGGGCGGCGCCGCGAGTGTATGGGGCTCGCTCCGGCCTCGGCGCGTCCGGCGGGGTGCCGAGCGGCGGCGCTGTAGATCCCTACAGTCGCGCGCCCGGTGACTGTACGCCCAAACCGCAGTTCGCCGTCCGGAGTGCCGCGGCGGGCGGGACGTGCCCATACTTTGCGTGTCCTCGGGGCGGCGAAAAGGAGAACAGATGACGTCGAGTCCGCAAACAGGTTCTGAGCCAACGGAATTGAGGCGCGAATTCTCCCTGTGGTCGGCGTTCGCCTTCGCGTTCGCGTTCATCTCGCCGATCGTGGCGATGTACGGGATCTACGGTCTGTCGCTGGCCACCGCGGGTCCCGGGTTCTGGTGGACCTTCGTCATCGTCGGGGTGGGGCAGTGCATCGTCGCCCTGGCCTTCGCCGAACTCGTGTCCCGCTGGCCGTACGAGGGTTCGATCTACCAGTGGACCAGGCGGCTGGCCGGTGAGGTGGCCGGGTGGTTGGCCGGCTGGGTGTACATGTGGGCCCTGGTCATCATCATGGCGACCGTCGCCTACGGCGGCGCGGGGTTCCTCGCGCAGCTGATCGGCATCGAGCAGCCGACCGCCGTGCAGCAGAGCGTCGTGGCGCTGCTGATCCTGCTGGCCGGAACCGGGGCGAACATCCTGGGGCGCGGGTTCCTCAAGGCACTGATGTTCGGCAGCATCATCGCCGAGATCGTCGCGTCCATCGGACTGGGCACCTACCTGCTGATCTTTCACCGCCACCACGGCATCGACGCGATCCTGCACGGCATCGACCTGAACAGCGGCTGGTCGTGGGCGTACGTCTCCGGGCCCTTCCTGGCCGCGCTCGCCTTCACCGGCTGGTCGATCCTCGGATTCGAAAGTGCAGGCGCCATCGCCGAAGAGGTCAAGGAGCCGCGGCGCAACGTGCCGAAGGCGATGCTGTTCTCGATCGCCTTCATCGCGCTGGTGATCGCCTACGCCTCGCTGGCGGTGACCCTCGCGGTGCCCGACTTCGAGATGGTCCGCTCGGGTGAGGAACCCGACCCGGTGGCCTACGTCCTGAGCAGCGCGCTGGGCGAAGCGGCCGTCAAACCGATCCTGCTGGCGTTCGTGATCGGCTTCCTGGCCAGCTTCCTGGCCCTGCAGGCCTCCGGTTCGCGGGTCATCTGGTCCTTCGCCCGTGACAAGGTGCTGCCCGGGCATCGGGTGCTGTCCAAGCTGTCCAAGGCCGAGGCGCAGCCGATCCCCGCGATCCTGGTCACCACGGTGATCGGCGCGTTCGTCTACCTCATCTCGGCGACCGACGTGTACTCGGTGCTGGTCACCTTCACCGCCGGCGGGTACTACCTGGCCTTCCTGTTCCCGCTCGTGACCGGGCTGGTCGCCCGGCTGCGCGGCACATGGGTTCCCGGCCCCTGGAATCTCGGCCGGTTCGGCACACCGGTCGCCGTTCTCGCGGTGGCCTGGGTGGCGTTCGAGTTCACCAACATCGTCTGGCCGCGCACGGTGTCGGAGTCCTGGTACATGAACTGGGCCTTCTTCGTCGCGATGGGCGTGATCCTCGCGGTCGGCGTGGTGATCCTCAAGGCGCGCAACGTCGGTGGCCGTTCGCTCGACGACTCGGCCGAGGCCGCACCGTCCACCGAGACCGAACTCGTATGACGGCCCCGGTCGCCGTCGTCACCGGAGCCGGAAGCGGGATCGGCGCCGAGGTCGCGCAGATCCTGCAGGTCGCCGGCTGGAAGGTCGCCTCGATCTCCCGCGAACCCGCACCCGCCATGGACAAGTGGCTGATCGCAGACGTCGCCGAGGAGCGCGAGGTGAGCGACGCCGTCGCCGAGATCGAGGACGCCTTGGGGCAGATCGACGCCGCCGTCGTGTGCGCCGGTCACTACGAGGAGACCCCCGCCCTCGACATCGCCCAGGCGTCCTGGGAGCGGATGCTGCGGGTGCACGTGGGCGGTCTGGCCCACGTGTGCCGCGCGGTGCTGCCGCAGATGCGCCGGCGCGGTAGCGGGCGCATCGTCGGTATCGCCTCCGAACGGGCCATCGGAGGCGGCAGCAACGACGCGCACTACGCCGCGGCGAAGGGCGCCGCGCTGAGCCTGCTGCGCAGCATCGCCGCCGAGGTGGCCGCCGACGGCGTTCTGGTCAACGCGGTCGCGCCCGGGCCGTGCGACACCCCTCTGCTGCCGCCCGATTCCTGGGAACGGGCCGACGAGTTCACCGCCGGCCTGCCCGCCCGGCGCATCGCTCAACCCCGCGAGGTCGCCGAACTCGTGCGGGCGCTGCTGGAGGAAGACCTGTTCCTGTGCGGAGAAGTGTTGTCGGTCAACAGCGGAACGGTCATCTGACCATGACGGACGAAGCGCAGCGGGTTCTTGTCACCGGTGTCGACACCATGCTGGGCGCCGCGGTGAACCGGTACTTCAGCGGGCGCGGCGCCGTCACCGCGGGTACGACCGCGAGCGTCGATCACGCCGACGGTGCGGCGGTGCGCTCCGCCGTCACGCGCGCCGCCGACGCGATGGGCCGGATCGACGCCCTGGTGGTCGCCCATGGTCTGCCCCACGTCGCCCCGGTCACCGGCCGGCCGATGGCCGAGTTCTGGCGACATGTCGACGTGACGCTGACCGGGAGCTTCCTGTACGCCCAGGCCGTCGCCGCATGCATGCGCGACGCGGGCACCGGCGGCCGGATCGTGCTGACCACCTCCCGCTGGCACATCGGCGGTCCCTCGCTGGCCGCGGTGGCGGCCGCCGCAGGCGGGATCGTCGCGCTGACCAAGACGCTGACGCGCGACTTCGGCCCGTTCGGCGTGGGGGTCAACGCGGTGGCGGTCGGCGGCGTCGACTCGGAGTGGTCGATCTGCGATGCGGCGGCCGGTGTCTCGGGCGAGGCGTCCCCGGTCGGACGGTCGGGAACCGTCGACCAGGCCGCAGGCGTCATCGGCCTGCTGTGCCGGCGCGACCTCGGCGCGGCGGTCGGCCAGATCGTGAACCTCGACGGTGGATTGTCCCGGAACCGGGTCTAGGAAAGGCATTCGATTGAACAACGACAACGGCCGCCCCATCGTCGGGGTGGCCGACCCCCAGGTGCAACCCCGCTACGCTGGGTGGACCACCTTCGCGCGGCTCCCGCGGCTGGAGGACGTCGAACAGGCCGATGTCGTGGTCGTGGGCGTCCCCTTCGACAGCGCGGTCACCTACCGGCCCGGGGCACGCTTCGGCCCCAACGCGATTCGGCAGGGTTCGCGGCTGATCCGCGGTTACAACCCCGAACTGGACATCAAACCGTTCGAGGTCTGCCAGTTCGCCGACGCCGGGGACATCGCCTGTAACCCGTTCGACATCGGTGAGGCGGTCGAGCAGATCGCCGGCCGGCTGACCGAACTGCTGGCCAACGGAACCCGCGCGGTGATCCTCGGCGGTGACCACTCGGTGGCGCTACCGTCGCTGCGCGCCGCGCACGCGGTCCACGGACCGATGGCGCTGGTGCACTTCGACGCCCACCTCGACACCTGGGATCAGTACTACGGGGCGGACATCACCCACGGCTCACCGTTCCGGCGGGCCTTCGAAGAGGGTCTTCTGCTCGACCGCAACATGCACGTCGGGGTGCGCGGATCCGTCTACGACAAGCAGGATCTCGTCGACGACGCGAACTTCGGGTTCTCGGTCATCACGTGCCGGGAGATGGACGCACTGGGCGCCGAGGGCATGATCGAGCGGATCCGGGACCGAGTGGGTGACGCACCTGTGTACATCTCGGTCGACATCGATGTCCTCGACCCCGCGCACGCCCCGGGCACCGGAACGCCCGAGGCCGGGGGCATGTCCAGCCGCGAACTGCTGGAGGTCGTGCGCGGTATGGACGGCGTGAACCTCGTCGGGGTCGACGTCGTCGAGGTCTCACCGGCCTACGACCACGCTGAGATCACCGCCATCGCCGCGGCGAACGTCACCTGGGAGTTCCTGTCGGTGTTCGGAAGGAAGGCACAACGATGACCGCCCCGACCCCTGCCGGTCCGGTCGACTGGCCGAGCGGCAAGCGCTGCGCCGTCGCGTTCACGTTCGACGTGGACGCCGAATCGCCTCTGCTGACAACGGACCTCGCGTTCGCCGACCGCATGGGCGCCATGTCACACCAGGCATACGGTCCGCTGGTGGGGGTGCCGCGCCTGCTGAACATCCTCGACGAATTCGGCGTTCCCGGAACATTCTTCGTCCCCGGTTACACCGCGCACCGCCATCCCGGTGCGATCCGGTCCATCGCCGGGGCGGGGCACGAGATCGCCCACCACGGCTACCTCCACGAATCGCTGGTGGGCGTCGACGAGGGCACCGAACGCGCCATCCTCGAGCGCGGTCTCGAGGCGCTCGACGAGGTCGCCGGCGTGCGGCCGTCCGGATACCGCGCGCCGATGTGGGAGATGAACTGGCACACCCCGAAGCTGTTGGCGGAGTTCGGCTTCCTCTACGACTCGACACTGATGGACTCCGACCACCCCTACGAGCTCGCGGTCGGCGCGGACACCTCGCTGGTCGAGCTGCCGGTGAGCTGGGCGCTCGACGACTGGCAGCAGTACTGCTTCGTGCCCGACTTCTCCGGCACCGGGCTGATCGAGACCCCTGCCAAGGCGATCGAACTGTGGCGCAGTGAACTCGCGGCGATGTGCGACGTGGGTGGTGTGTGGGTGCTGACCAACCATCCGTTCCTGTCCGGCCGTCCCGGCCGGGCCGCCGCACTGCGCGACTTCATCGCCGAGGTGTGCGCCATGGACGACGTCTGGGTCGCCGGCATGGCGGATATCGCCGCCCACGTCCGCGCCCAGCAGCTCGCCCCGCGCACCCTGACCCGTCCCGACCCCACCCCGGTCACAGCCCGGCCGTAAAGGAGAAACCCGTGAACCGCGATGCACTGACCCCCGAGAAACTGCGCGAGGCATACCAGCACGTCTGGTTCGTCGTCGCCCGTTCGCAGGACATCGGCACCCCGCAGTCCGCCACCCTGCTGGACCAGAACCTCGTGGTGTTCCGCGACTCGACCGGTGCGGCGCGCGTGACCGACCGGAGATGCATCCACCGCGGCGCCAACCTCGCCGACGGAAAAGTGGACGGCGACAACATCGCCTGCCCGTACCACGGCTGGCAGTTCGACGGCCGGTCCGGGCAGTGCGCCCGTATCCCGTCGCTACCCGCGGAGGGACGGATCCCGCCGAAGGCCGCGATCAAGGCCTACCCGGTCGTCGAGCGGTTCGGACACGTGTGGACGTGTCTGGGCGATCCGGTGTTCGACCTGCCCAACCCGCCGGAGATCGCCGACCTCGAACTGGAATGGCGTGCCGCCGAACCGATCCACGCAGACTGTGGATTCATGGCAGCGACCGAGAACTTCCGCGACATGGCGCACTTCCCGTTCGTGCACGGACCCTCGATGGGGGAAGTCGATCCGGTGGTCACCGATCTCGAGGTCAAGCGCGATGGCCGTGAAGTGTGGGCGACCTACTACTACGAGCAGGTCCCCTCCGCGCAGTTCTCCGCGGTCGGCGACGCATGGATGCACTACCACTCCTACGCACCCGGAATCGCCACCATTCTCTACGATTTCGGCCCCGAAACCGGCAAGCGCTATCTCGTCGATTTCCCCTCGCCGGTGAGCTACGACAAGTGCATCATCTTCTGGGGCGTGGCCACCGACCGCGACTTCCGCGGCGGCACGGTCGAGGAGATCCTGGCCGTCGAGACCGTGGTGTTCAACGAGGACACCCCGGTGCTGAACGGGTTGGAGCCCAAGGAGGTTCCGCTGGCCGGTCAGGCCTTCGAGGTCTCCGCCCCGGCCGACATCTACACACTGAACTACCGCCGGGCGACCCAGCACGCGGTGCAGACCATCCAGCAGGCCCGCGGACTGGTCGAGGCGCCGCCGGAGCCGGCCGGGGCGAACGGCCACGTGCACGCGTGAGATTGCGCGTCACCCAGCTGCGGTGGGAAGCCGCCGACGTCGTCAGCCTGGTGTTGCGCGGCGTCGACGGCGACCGGTTGCCGCCGTGGGAGCCGGGTGCCCACGTCGCGGTGACTCTGCCCTCAGGGCTGGTGCGACAGTATTCGCTGTGCGGCTCCGTCGACGATCCGTTCGCGTACACGATCGCGGTCCTGTTGGTCGGCGACGGACGCGGCGGCTCCCGGGAGATCCATGAGCGGCTGCGGGTCGGTGAGGTCCTCCAGGTGGGGGAGCCGCGGAACAACTTCGCACTGACCGAGGCCCCGCAGTATCTGTTCCTCGCCGGGGGAGTCGGCATCACGCCCATCCTGTCGATGGTGGAATCGTTGATGGCACAACCTGATCCGCCGCCGTGGCGGCTACTCTACGGCGGTCGCAGCCGCGCAGCGATGGCGTTCGTCGACCGGCTGGCCCCACTGGACGGCGTCGACGTCGTCCCCGAGGACGAGGCCGGCGTCCCCGACATCGCCGGTGCCCTGGCCGCCAGTCCGCCCGGGACCGCGGTGTACTGCTGCGGACCGCCCGCGATGCTCGCCGCCGCCGACGCGGCGTGCGCACGACACCCGGAGCTGACGCTGCACGTGGAGCGCTTCTCCGCGGCGGCCGGCGCACCGGTGACCACCGCGGGGGACGGCGCGTTCGAGGTCGAACTCGCGCGCACCGGGATCACCGTCACCGTGCCCGAGGACATGAGCGTTCTCGACGCCGTGCTCGCGGTCGATCCGGAGGTCGCGTTCTCGTGCGCCGCCGGCTTCTGCGGCACGTGTGAGACCAAGGTGCTCTCCGGCACCGTCGACCACCGCGACGATCTGCTCAGTGCCGACGAGCGGAACACGAACACGACCATGATGATCTGTGTGTCCCGGTCCCGCGGCGGGGGCAAGCTGACGCTCGACCTGTGAGAACACCATCAGCGGCCTAGACTCCGCAGCCATGACAGTCCAGGCGGCTGCGGCGACCTCACCGCACGACGGCAGCGTCAGCCTCGGCGAACTGCTGGCCGAGCCGACTCTGCACGTCGACACGCTGACCTCGGTCGACGATCTCGACCGACCGATTCGGTACGTGTATCCGACGGAGCTGGCCGACCCCTCGCCCTATCTGTCCGGCGAGGAACTGATCTTGAGCGTCGGTGTGCCGGTGGCCGATCAGAGCGCCGAAGAGATCTGCCGCTACGTCACCACGCTGACCGACCGCGGTGTGGCCGCGCTGCTGATCGGCCTCGGCGACGTGTTCGACGAGATCCCACCGGCATTGGTGCGGGCCTGCCACGACAGGGATCTGCCCCTGCTGATCCAGCGCGCCGCCGTCCCCTTCCGCCGGATCGTCGACTGGGCGGAATCCCGGCGCGCGACCGACCGCGAGGTCGACGCGCGCGAACGCGAACTGGGCGCGTTGCTGCGCTGGTTCGTCGCGGGCACGCTCGGCGTCGGACCGGTCGAGTCGGCGCTGGCCCGCCACGGTCTGTCCACCGCGCCGGTCGTCGTCTGCGCGTTCGCCGCCGACGTCCACGTCCAAGTGCACGAGCTGGTGGACCGTCACTCCGGGGTGGTGGCGCTGCTCGACGACCGCATCGTCGCGCTGTGCCCGCAGACCGCGGAGTTCACCTCCGCGCTGGCGTCTTCGACGCTGGTGTGCGGAGTGGCGATCGGCGCGGACGCGCAGTCGATGGCGTACGCGATCCCCGAGGCGCTCGAGGCGCTGCACGAGGCGGTGCGTTGGCGGCGCACCGTGCATATCGACGAGATCGCCACCCTCGACGGTCTGTTGGCCGCGGTGCCGAAGGTGCGTCTGGTGCCGTTCGTGCACCGACTGCTGGTACCGCTGGTCGATCACGACAAGGTCAGCAACTCCTATCTCGTGGCGTCGCTGGAGGCGTTCCTCGCGCCCGACAACGACATCTCGACGGCGGCCAACCAGCTGTACGTGCACGTCAACACCTTGCGAAACCGATTGGCCAAGATCGCCGAACTGACCGGCGCCAACCCGCTCGTCGAGACCGACCGCATCAACTTCCGCATCGCTCTGTGGGCGGCGCACAACATGGGTATGCGCGAAGGTGCCGCGCCCCAACCGCAGAAGGTGCCGCCGCACAACTCATTCCGGTCGGGTCGCCTGTAGGTGGCTACACCGCGGACGCGGGCTCGCTGTCGGGTTCTCCAACTGCCGCGCGAGCGGCTCGCGCGCTCGGTAGGGTAACGCTCACCGGTTTCGAGCAGAGTGAGGGAATGCCTTGGTTCTCTATGTCTTTCGCTGCGAAGCCGGGTGCGGCACCACGCAGCAGATGCATTCGATGCACAGCCGTCCAGATGTCGTCGACTGTCCTGACTGCGGCGGTTCCGCGCGCCGGATGATGGCGTCGCCACGCCTCGGTAATGCGGGCGGCGCGATGGCGTTGCAGGACGCCACCCGCGCCACCGCCGACCGTCCGTCCGTCGTCGCCGCACCACCTCCCGCGACGCGTCGGCGCAAGACCAGCGCCAACCCGCTGCACCAGACCCTCCCGCGACCGTAGAAGGAGATCTCATGCCCGACGTTGTCTTCCCGCTCGATTCCACGAAGAAGTTCACCGATCAGGAGAAGGTTGGGCACAACCGCTGGCATCCCGACATTCCGGCGGCGGTCACGGTCAAGAAGGGCGACTCGTTCCGGGTGCACTGTCGGGAGTGGTTCGACGGGGCCATCCACAACGACGACTCGGCAGACGACATCCTCAACGCGCCGCTGACCACGGTGCACACGTTGTCGGGACCGATCGCGGTCGAGGGGGCCAAGCCCGGCGACCTGCTGATCGTCGACATCCTCGACGTCGGTCCGATCCCGCAGGAGGATTCGGGGCCGCTCGCGGGACAGGGCTGGGGGTACACCGGGATCTTCGCCACCCGCAACGGCGGCGGATTCCTCACCGAGCAGTTCCCGGACGCGTACAAGGCGATCTGGGACTTCTCCGGTCAGAAGGCGACCTCGCGCCACGTACCGGGGGTCGAGTTCACCGGCATCGTCCATCCGGGTCTGATGGGCACCGCCCCGTCGGCCGGCCTGCTGTCCACCTGGAACACCCGCGAAGCCGCGCTGATCGCGACCGATCCGGACCGGGTGCCGCCGCTGGCGCTGCCGCCCGAACCGCAGGACGCGATCCTGGGCAGCCTCACCGGCGACGCGTTCACCAAGGCCGCCGCCGAAGCCGCGCGCACCGCACCGCCGCGGGAGAACGGGGGCAACCAGGACATCAAGAATCTGACCAAGGGCAGCCGAATCTTCTACCCGGTGTTCGTCGACGGTGCGAATCTGTCGGTGGGCGATCTGCACTTCTCGCAGGGCGACGGGGAGATCACCTTCTGCGGGGCCATCGAGATGGGCGGTTTCATCGATCTGCGGGTCGACGTCATCTCCGGCGGCATGGAGACCTACGGGGTCAGCGAGAACGCGATCTTCATGCCGGGCAACACCGATCCGCAGTACTCGGAGTGGCTGGCGTTCTCCGGCACGTCGGTGACACTCGACGGCGAACAGCGTTACCTCGACTCGCATCTGGCCTACCAGCGGGCATGCCTGCACGCGATCGACTATCTGACGAAGTTCGGCTACAGCCCCGAGCAGGCATACCTGCTGCTGGGCGCCGCACCGATCGAGGGCCGGCTCTCCGGTGTGGTCGACATCCCGAATGCCTGTGCGACCGTGTACATCCCGACGGCGATCTTCGACTTCCCGGTCGCCCCGTCGGCGGGTGGGCCGGTGCGGATCGACCCGGGGATCGGCGCACCTCACTCGTCCTTCTGACCGGTCAGCTCGTCAGGAACGCCCCGATCTCGGCGGCGGTCGCCTCGGGCTGGTCGAGCATCACCAGCACGTAGGCGTCGTCGACGTAGCGCAGCCGCGCGCCGGTGAGTTCGGCCAGCCTCTTCGCGTGCTCGTCGGGCATCACCGGGTTGTGACTCCACAGCACCAGCACGGAACCGTCGAAGTCGGCGAGCCGGTTGGTCGCCCGTGTCAGTTCGGCACCGTCGAACCGGCTGCGGCAGTACTTGACCAGGTCGCGGCGCAGCCGCGGATCGGTCAGTCCCGCCGCGAACCAGGACTCGACGATGTGTTGCGGCACATCGTGTCTGGCCATCTGGCCGAAGATCAGGTAGCGCCGCCGCAGCCAGCCGATCCGCAGCTGGCGCATGGCCATGGCGACGGTGAAGGTGTTGCGGCTGGCCAGCCACGCGACCCGGCCCGGCCAGCCGGGAGGAAAGTTGTCGAACGCTTCGGACGGGCAGATCACCATGCGGACGATGCGTTTGTCGCGGCCG
The DNA here is from genome assembly GCF_010731695.1 of Mycolicibacterium litorale. Classification (NCBI taxonomy): domain Bacteria; kingdom Bacillati; phylum Actinomycetota; class Actinomycetes; order Mycobacteriales; family Mycobacteriaceae; genus Mycobacterium; species Mycolicibacterium litorale. The sequence goes on along the minus strand of NZ_AP022586.1, from coordinate 2,121,604 downwards.
AGGTCGGTCAGCAGCAGCGGGCCACCCCAGTCGGTCACCACCAGCGTGGTGTCGACGAGCTCGAGGGCGTCGAGGAAGTCGGCGACGATCCCGGCCATCCCGGTCAGTGACAGGTCGGCGTCGGAGCGCATGGGGATGCGGTGGCCGCCCAGTGGCAGCACCGGCAGCAGGTAACGGAACCCCTGGGGAAGCAGGGGGAGTGCGGGCTCCCACTGCGCGTCGTTCATCAGCAGCCCGTGCAGCAGGACGACGGGCGGTCCGGTGGGGTCGCCCGCCTCGCGGTATTCGACGGGTCCCGCGGTGACGTCCACGGTCGGCATGGTGACTCCCTTGATTAGAACGGTCATTCTAGAACGTATGCTCTAGTCTGGGGTCAGGAGGCGACGATGGCAAGGTCCACGCGGGAATCGATCCTCACCGCGACGGCGGAGCTGATGCGGCACCGCGGCTACGGCGCGGTCGGGATGAAGGACATCGCCGCGGCGTCCGGTGCGCCGATCGGTTCGCTCTATCACCACTTCCGCGGTGGCAAGGTGCAGATCGCGCGCGAGGCGCTGGTCAACGCCGGCGCGGCGTACGCGATGCTCATTCCCACCGTGGTCGACGGCTACACCGATCTCGGCGCGGCGCTCGAGGGCGTTTTCGAGCAGGCCGCCCAGGACATGGCCGCCACCGGCTTCGCCAACATGTGCCCGATCGCCTCGGTGGCCGCGGAGGTGGCCGACACTGTGGCCGAATTGCGCGAGGTCTCGGCCGGCATCTTCACCGGCTGGCTCGACGGCGGCACCGCCTACTTCACCGCGCGCGGGCTCCCGGCGCCGACGGCGCGTCAGGTCACCGTCGCGTTGGTGGCCGCGCTCGAGGGCGCGTTCGTGCTCGCCCGCACGATGCGTGACACCGAACCGCTGCTGGCGGCGGGCCGGGTGCTGGGCCCGCAGTTCCGCGGGGTGGCACTGACCGCGGCGGCGCCTGCGCCTGCGCCCTAGCTGTTCTGGAAGGCGCCTGCCGCTCGCGAATTCGCGCGCATGACGCGCCGATCGGCGAAGATGACGCCATGGCGCAAGTCCTGGATCCGAACGGCGCGGCGTGGTCGGTGCACCGCCAGTGGTGGCCGTTTCCCGGCGTGTTCGATCTGACCTTCGACCTGTTCAGTGTGGTGATCGCGCTACCGTTCGTCGTGCTGTGGCCGTTCTGGCTGGCGACGAAATGGCTTGGCGGACGATGGACGATCATCGTCGAGCGCGACGGCCACGAGGTGAAGCGGGAACGGGTCCGCGGATGGCGGCGCTCGCAGGGGCGCATCGCCGACGTGGTGATGGAGATCGCACAGGGCGCCCGGTCCGGCCGGTTCGTGATCTGAGTCGACATGCCGGAGTTCAAGGACACCGACGGGGTGCGGTGGCGGGTGCACCGCCGATGGATGCCGCTGCTGGACTACCTGGACATGCTCAACTGGGGGACCAACTGGTTCGGTGTGGTGATGTTCGTCGTCGCGCTGCCGTTCCTGCTGGTGTGGCCGTTCTGGGCGCTGGGCAAGGTGTTCGGGGTGCCGTGGAAGGTGGTGGTGACGCGCGACGGCGAGGACGTGGCGACCGAGAAGATCGCGGGGTGGCGCGCATCCGGACGGCGCATCGCGGAGATCGCCGACGGCATCAAGGTGTCGGGTGCGGTGCCCGCGCCGGGGTCGCCGCCGCAGGATCTCCGCCCGTACGCCTGAGCGGTGTGTCGCGGATATCCGCGCACTGATCGCCCGCTATTGTGTCGAACAAGTGTTCTCACGGAGGAGTTGCCGCGTGCGGGTGATGGGAGTCGATCCCGGCTTGACGCGCTGCGGGCTTTCGGTCATCGAAAGCGGACGCGGCCGACAGGTCATCGCGCTCGACGTCGACGTGGTGCGCACCCCGTCGGACGAACAGCTGCACCGCCGGCTGCTGACCATCAGCGACACCGTCGAACACTGGATGGACACCCACCACCCGGACGTGGTCGCCATCGAGCGGGTGTTCTCCAACCAGAACGCCTCCACGGCGATGGGCACCGCCCAGGCGGGCGGGGTGATCGCGCTCGCGGCGGCCAAACGCGACATCGACGTGCACTTCCACACGCCCAGCGAGGTGAAGGCCGCCGTCACCGGAAACGGCCGCGCCGACAAGGCGCAGGTGACCGAGATGGTGACCAGAATTCTTGCGCTGCAGGCCAAACCGACTCCCGCCGACGCCGCCGACGCGCTGGCGCTCGCGATCTGCCACTGCTGGCGCGCGCCGATGATCGCCCGCATGGCCGCCGCGGAGGCGATGGCCGCCGAACAGCGCCGCAAGTACCAGGCCAAGCTCAAGGCGGCCCGGTGATCGCCTCGGTGCGCGGTGAGGTGATCGACATCGCCCTCGACCACGCCGTGATCGAAGCGGCCGGTGTCGGATACAAGGTGATGGCGACGCCCTCGACGCTGGCCACCCTGCGCCGCGGGGACGAGTCCCGGCTCGTCACCGCGATGATCGTGCGCGAGGACTCGATGACGCTGTACGGATTCGCCGACGCCGACGCCCGCGACCTGTTCGGCACGCTGCTCGGGGTGTCCGGGGTTGGGCCGAAGATCGCGCTGGCGACGCTCGCGGTCTACGACGCGCCCACCCTGCGTCAGGCGCTCGCCGACGGTGACGTCACCGCGCTGACCAGAGTGCCCGGCATCGGCAAGCGCGGCGCCGAGCGCATGGTGCTCGAACTGCGTGACAAGATCGGCCCGGTGACCGCGGGCGCGGGCGCGACCGCCGTCAGTGGCCACGCCGTCCGCGGTCCCGTCGTGGAAGCCCTTGTCGGACTGGGCTTTCCGGCGAAACAGGCTGAGGAGGCGTGTGACAAGGTGCTGGCCGCGGATCCGGACGCCACGACGTCAAGCGCGTTGCGGGCGGCGCTGTCGATGCTGGGGAAGAAGTAGCCGGTGATGAGCCGCTTGGGCGAAGAGCAGACCTGACATGGGCCGTTTCGACGAGTCCGCCGAGGACGCCGCCGAACCCGACGACCGCGACGTCTCACCCGCGCTGACCGTCGGCGAGGGGGACATCGACGCCAGCCTGCGCCCCCGGTCGCTGGGCGAGTTCATCGGCCAGCCGCGGGTGCGCGAGCAGTTGCAACTCGTGCTCGAGGGCGCCAAGAACCGCGGCGGTACGCCCGACCACATCCTGCTGTCCGGGCCGCCCGGGCTGGGGAAGACGTCGCTGGCGATGATCATCGCCGCCGAGCTGTCGTCCTCGCTGCGGGTGACGTCGGGTCCGGCGCTCGAACGCGCCGGGGACCTGGCGGCGATGCTGTCGAATCTCGTCGAGGGCGACGTGCTGTTCATCGACGAGATCCATCGCATCGCGCGGCCGGCCGAGGAGATGCTGTATCTGGCGATGGAGGACTTCCGGGTCGACGTCGTCGTCGGCAAAGGCCCTGGAGCGACGTCGATTCCGCTGGAGGTGGCGCCGTTCACGCTGGTGGGTGCCACCACGCGCTCGGGTGCGCTGACGGGTCCGCTGCGCGACCGGTTCGGTTTCACCGCCCACATGGACTTCTACGAACCGGCCGAACTCGAACGGGTGCTGGCCCGTTCGGCGGGCATCCTCGGGATCCACCTGGGCACCGAGGCCGGCGCGGAGATCGCCCGCCGGTCGCGCGGCACGCCGCGGATCGCCAACCGGCTGCTGCGCCGGGTGCGCGACTACGCCGAGGTGCGCGCCGACGGCGTCATCACCCGCGACATCGCCAAAGCGGCATTGGCGGTCTACGACGTGGACGAACTGGGTCTGGACCGGCTCGACCGCGCGGTGCTCTCGGCGTTGACCCGCAGCTTCGGCGGCGGACCGGTCGGCGTCTCGACGCTCGCGGTCGCGGTGGGGGAGGAAGCCACCACCGTGGAGGAGGTGTGTGAACCGTTCCTGGTACGGGCCGGGATGATCGCCCGCACACCGCGCGGCCGGGTCGCCACCGCACAGGCCTGGACACACCTCGGCCTGACCCCGCCCAGCGGCGTTGCCGGGCTGGGTCAGGCCGGGCTGTTCGAGTGAGCCGGCCCCCCGTCAGAGCAGGCCGAGCAGCTGCAGATCGGTGGCGTACTTGACGATCACCGCCGGCGTCACGTGTGGGATGTCCTTGTCCGGGCCGATCTTCGCCTCCTGTACCGCGGCGCGGAAGACGTCGGTCGGCGCCATCGCCCCGTTGAGCGGATACGCGGGGTGCTGATAGTTGTGCAGCAGCGGGAGCAGCGAGTACTGCCGGGTCCGCTCGGGCAGAGCCCGCAGGGCGGTCTCGAACCGTTGCAGCCAGGCCGCGTAGTCGTCGATGCGGTCGATGCGGTAGCCCGCGGCGACGAGCCAGTCGACGAATTCGTCGAGGCCGATGCCGTCGTCGTAGGGGTTCATCACGTGGTAGGTCGCAAAGCCCGCTCCGGACTCGTTGACCGCCTGCGCGCCCAGCGCCGAGATCGCCTCGGCGACGAACTCCACGGGTAATCCGTCGTAGTGGGCCCGCGGCCGGTTGCCGCCGGCGTCGAGTTCGTAGAACGACTTCGGCGCGATGCCGGTGGCCGCCAGGCTCAGGATCATGCGGGTGAACATGTCCGGCAGGTTGAGCTGGCCGGCATAGGTGGTGTCGGCGAGGATCATGTCGCAGCGGAACACCGCCACGGGGAGTCCGCACAGGTCGTGCGCCTCGCGCAGCAGCACCTCACCCGCCCACTTGCTGTTGCCGTAGCCGTTGGCGTAGCTGTCGTCGACCACGCGCGTCGGGCTGATCACCCGGATGTCGTCCTCCTCGGTGAAGCGGCCCGGTTCGATGCCGGCGCCGACACCGATGGTCGACACGTAGGTGAACGGTTTGACGCGGGTGGTGAGCGCGAGTCGGATCAGCTCGGCGGTGCCCACGGCGTTGGGGCCGAACAGCTGGCTGTAGGGCAGCACGTGGTTGACCAGGGCGGCCGGGTCGACGATGAGGTCGACGGTGTCGGCGAGTCGCTGCCACACCTGTTGCGGCAGACCGAGATCGGCCTCTCCCTTGTCGCCGGCGAGCACTTCGAGGTGCTCGGCGGCCAGCTGCCGGTAGTGCGCCAGCAGCTTCGGGTCCCCGCTGTCGAAGGTGTCGTCGAGGCGTGTGCGGGCGGCCGCGTCGTCCTTGGCGCGCACCAGGCAGATCACCTTGCCGTCGACCAGTGCCATCCGCTCCAGCCACTCCAGCGCGAGATAGCGGCCGAGGAATCCCGTGGCGCCGGTCAGCAGCACGGTGCGCACCTCGGTGGCCGGAGGCTGCAGTTGCGTTGCCGCGGAAAGTGTCTCGGCGTCGATGAACTTGTCGAGCGTCAGATCGCGCGCGTGCACCTCAGTGGCGTCCCTGCCGTGCACCGACGCGTACGTCGGCCGCTTACCGGTCGACGCCCGTTCGGTTTCCACGTACGCCGCGATCGACGCCAGGTCCGACGCCGGGCTCACGATCACCCCGACCGGCACGTCCACACCGAAGATCTCGTGAAGCAGGTTGCCGAATGTCAACGCCGACAGCGAGTCTCCGCCGAGGTCGGTGAAGTGCGAGTCCGGCCGAACGTCGGCGGCGGTGGCGCCCAGCAGCGCCGCGGCGGCGCGGGCGACCGTCTCGGCGACCGGTCGCGTGGCGCCGGTCTGCCGCAGGTTGCGCAGTTCGTCGGCCTGGCCCTCGGCGAGTTCGACGTAGAGCCGTTCGAGCCGTTCGCCGTACCGTTCCTTGAGCTTCGGGCGGGCCAGCTTGCGGATGCCCGTCAGCAGCCCGTTTTCCAGCGTGAACGGCTCGGTCTCGACGATGAAATCGCGGGGCAGTTCGTAGGACTGCAGTCCCGCGGTCTTCGCGGCGTTCTGCAGCGAGGCGCTGATCGCGGTCTTGAGCGATGCGGCGTCGTGCTCGGCGATCGCCTCTTCGGTGGGCACCACGACGGCCAGTAGGTACGAGCGGGCGCTGTTGCCGTACACGTAGATCTGGCGCACCAGCGGGCTGCCGGCGAACACGGCTTCGAGCTTGGAGACGGTGACGAATTCACCCTGGGCGAGTTTGAGCACATTGTTGCGGCGGTCGAGGTACTCGACCTGGTCGGGGCCGATCTCGGCGACGATGTCGCCGGTGCGGTAGAAGCCGTCCTCGTCGAACACCTCGGCGGTCACGTCGGGACGTTTGTAGTAACCGGGGAACAGCGCGGTGGAACGGACCAGCAGCTCCCCGCGCGGGTACGGCCGGTCGGTGCTGAAGTAGCCCAGATCGGGCACGTCGACGAGTTTGTAGTCGAGCACCGGCGGACGCTGGATGTGGCCGTCGACGAACACCGAACCGGCCTCGGTCGAGCCGTAACCCTCGATCAGATGCATGTCGAGAAGGTTCTCCACCCACGTCTTCATCTCCGGCGAGATCGGCGCCGAGCCGGTGATGGCGGAGACGAACCGCCCGCCGAGCAGCTGTTCACGCTGTTCGGCGAGCACGGCGGCCTCGACGTCGTCACGACGGGCCGCGTGGTCCCCGGCCTCGGCCAGGCGCCGGTCGACCTCGCTGGCGAACTCCTGGAACAGCATGTCCCAGATGCGGGGGACGAAACCGAGCTGGGTGGGCCGCACCAGGCGCAGGTCGTCGAGCAGGGTGGACAGGTCGCTGCGGGCGGCGAAGTAGACGGTGCCGCCGGCGCCGAGCGATCCGCACAGCAGGCCGCGACCCATGACGTGGCTCATCGGCATGAAGCTGAGGCTGATCGACGGCAGCGCGGCATGATTGTTGTCCCAGGCGGCCCTGGCGGAGATCCGCCACATGTCGGCGACCTTGCTCTCGGGATACATCGCACCCTTCGGCGCGCCGGTGCTGCCGGAGGTGTAGATCAGCAGCCGCAGTGGATCGGCCTCCGCGAAGACGTGCGGTGCGGCGGCGGGCAGAGCCGCACCACGTCGCAGCGAGTCGTCGAGTGTCTCGACCGCGGCGACGCCGGCCAGCCGGGCGGTGGCCGACTGCAGGGCCTCGCGGTGATCGTCGACCTGCTCGCGGTAGTCGAACACCACCACGCGGGCCGGCCGGTGACCGGTGAGCGCGAGTTCGACGGCGTCGCCGACGTAGTCGACGCTGGTCGCGATCAGCGTGGGCTCGGTCTCGGCCACGATCGGGCGCAGTGAGTCGACGGCGGCGCTGGTCTGCAACGGCACCGCCACCGCGCCGAGCCCGATCAGGGCGAGGTCGATGGTCGTGTAGTCGACACTGGTGAAGCCCAGGACGGCGACGCGGTCGCCCGGCTGTACCGGATCGCCGCGCCAGGCGTTCGTGAGCGCCTGCGCGCGCTGGTGCAGTTCCCCGTAGGTGAGCGTGTCGAAGCGGGGGAGCAGTCGGGTCGTGGTGCGCCCGGTCTGGGGATCGGTGACGAACTCGACGGCGCGCTGACCAAGCGCCGGCCGGTCGGCGTATCCGGTCATGAGGGCTGAGATGACGTCGGTCAAGTGCGCGCCATCCCGGTCGACGGCGCGGCTGACCTCCGGGTCGGGCGCAGCGGCCGCGAACTGTGGATCGGTGGCGTACAGCTGCGCGATGCGCTGCTGGAGGCGCGCTTCACGGGTTTGGGTGGACATGACGAATCCTCACGACTGTCGATCAGGAATATCGGCGGCGCCACGCTGCGCTCACCTAAAACTACGTTAGTAAAACTAACATTATTCCTGGCTGGCACCACACTGTCAGTTTCCTGTGAAGCGTGCCCGGCTCCGGGTTACACAGGCCCGCTGTCGGGTACCCGATGCCCACGACAGAGGAGGCAACATGATCGGATCCGAGCGTCCGGACCGTCCGCGCGGCGGCCGTATGCGGATACCCCGCAGCCGCGGTGCGGCCAGTGGGTTCCTGCTCATTCTGCTCGGCCTGTGGGGTGCGCTCATTCCGTTCCTCGGGCCGTACTTCGACTTCGCGTTCACCCCGGACCAACCCTGGACGTGGACGAACGCCAGAGGCTGGCTGGAGGTGCTGCCCGGCGCGGTGGCCGTCATCGGTGGTCTGCTGATGTTGACCTCTCGTAACCGCGCCACCGCCATGCTCGGCGGCTGGCTGGCCGTCGCCGCGGGCGCCTGGTTCGTCGTCGGCCGGGCGCTGGCCGGTCCGCTCGGGCTCGGCAACGCCGGTGCGCCGGTCGCGGGCACCGACACCAAGCGGGTGTGGCTGGAGCTCACCTACTTCTACGGGCTCGGTGCCCTGATGGTGTTCCTCGGCGCGCTCGCGCTGGGCCGGTTGTCGGTCCGCAGCGTCCGCGACGTCGAGTACGCGCAGCGGCCGCTGACCACTCAGGAGCAGGTGCAGGAGCCGGTCGCCGCCCCGGTGACGCACACCGGCGAGCAGCCGGTCGGCGCCCCGATGACCAACGCACCGACCGAGGTCATCACCCCGCAGCAGCCGGTCAAGCGCCGTCGGGGTCTGCGCGGCCTGTTCCACCGCGACGGTCCGAACCGCACACTGGCCCACCGCTGACGCGGTCCGCGAGAAGTCCCGGTCGTCGGGAGACCCGAGGGGTGACGACCGGGATTTCTGCGGTGCCGGGCCTCGCTAGCCGGTGTAGGCCATCACGTGCTTGATGCGGGTGTAGTCCTCGAGCCCGTACATCGACAGGTCCTTGCCGTGGCCGGAGGACTTGAATCCGCCGTGCGGCATCTCGGCGACCAGCGGGATGTGGGTGTTGATCCACACGCAGCCGAAGTCCAGCGCGGCCGACACCCGTAGCGCACGCGAGACGTCCCTCGTCCACACCGACGACGCCAGCCCGTACTCGACGCCGTTGGCCCAGGAGATCGCCTCCTGCTCGTCGGAGAAGCTCTGCACCGTGATCACCGGCCCGAAGATCTCCTGCTGGATCATGCGGTCGTCCTGCAGCAGGCCGCCCACCACTGTCGGTTCGACGTAAAAACCCTTGTCGCCCTGGCGATTTCCGCCGGCGGCGACCGTGGCGTGTGACGGTACGTCCTCGAAGAAGCCCAGCACCCGGTCGAGCTGGTTGACGTTGTTCACCGGCGGCACCCAGGCGTCCTCGTCGTCGGCCGGTCTGCCGAACGTGGTCGTCGCGGCCTTGGCCTGCTCGGCCAGCGCATCGGTGAGGTCCGAGGCGATCCGCGCCGGGGCGAGCACGCGGGTGGCCGCCGTGCAGTCCTGGCCGGCGTTGAAGTAACCGGCCGTGGCGATCCCCTCGGCGGCCGCGGCGATGTCGGCGTCGTCGAACACGATCACCGGCGCCTTGCCGCCGAGTTCGAGGTGGGTGCGCTTGAGGTGGCCGCCCGCGCTGACCGCGACCGCCCGGCCCGCCGCCACCGACCCGGTGATCGCGACCATCTCGGGCGTCGGATGGGCGACCAGGTTGGCGCCGGTGACCCGGTCGCCGGTCACCACGTTGAGCACACCGGGCGGCAGGTGCTTGGCCGCCAGTTCGGCCAGCATCACCGTGGTGACCGGGGTGGTGTCACTGGGTTTGATCACGACGGTGTTGCCCGCGGCGATGGCGGGACAGATCTTCCAGATCGCCATCATCATCGGGTAGTTCCACGGCGCCACCTGGCCGATGACGCCGACCGGTTCGCGGCGGATCCACGAGGTGTGGTTCTCCATGTACTCCCCGGCGGACTTGCCCTCCAGCACGCGCGCCGCCCCGGCGAAGAACCGGATCTGGTCGACCATGGGCGGGATCTCCTCGGCCATGGTCACGTGGTTGGGCTTGCCGGTGTTGCGGCCCTCGGCCGCGACCAGGTCGTCGGCGGCCTTCTCCACCTCGTCGGCGAAGTCGAGCAGTGCCTTCTGCCGCTGCGCGGGCGTCGTCCGCTTCCAGTCCTTGAACGCCTTCGACGCGGCGGCATAGGCGTTGTCGATGTCCGCTTCGTTGGACACCGGCGCGGTGCCGTACTGCTCACCGGTACTGGGATCGACCAGCGGCATGGTCGCCCCGCCCACCGAATCGACCAGCTCACCGTCGATGAAGTTCTTGACCGTTGTCATGCAGTGCTCCTTGTCTTTACAGGTCCGCCAGCAGCAGTGCCAGCACGTCGAGGCCTTCGACGAGTAACTCGTCGCTGATGGCGAGTGGGGGCAGGAAGCGCAGCACGTTGCCGTACGTACCGCACGTCAGCACGATCACGCCGGCGGCATGGGCGCCGGCCGCCAGCGCCTTGGCCAGCGCGGCATCGGGTTCGGTGGTGCCGGGTTCGACCAGTTCCACCGCGATCATCGCGCCGCGCCCGCGGACGTCACCGATGCGGTCGTCCTCGGCCTGCAGGCGGCCGAGCCGGTCCTTCATCAGCCGTTCGATCGCCGCTGCGCGGTCGACCATGTTCTCGGACTCGATGGTCTCGATGGTCGCCAGCGCCGCCGCGCAGGCGACCGGATTGCCGCCGTAGGTGCCGCCCAGGCCGGACACGTGCGGGGAGTCCATGATCTCGACGCGCCCGGTGACCGCCGACAACGGCATGCCGTCGGCGATGCCCTTGGCGGTCACGATGAGATCGGGCTCGATCCCTTCGTGCTCGCAGGCGAACATGCGCCCGGTACGGGCGAACCCGGTCTGGACCTCGTCGGCGATGAACACGACGTCGTTGGCGCGGCACCACTCGAGCAGCGTCGGCAGGAACCCCTCGGCGGGCACGATGAATCCGCCCTCGCCCTGGATCGGCTCGATGATCACCGCGGCCAGGTTGTCGGCGCCGACCTGCTTGTCGATGACGTCGATGGCCCGGCGGGCCGCCAGCGCGCCGTCGGTCGCCAGCTCCTTGCCGAATTCGGCGTCCCGGAACGGGTAAGAGAGCGGGGCCCGGTAGATCTCCGGCGCGAATGGCCCGAACCCGTGCTTGTAGGGCATCACCTTGGCGGTCAGAGCCATCGTCAGGTTGGTGCGGCCGTGGTAGGCGTGGTCGAACGACACCACGGCGGATTTGTGGGTGTACGACCGGGCGATCTTGATCGCGTTCTCGACCGCCTCCGAGCCGGAGTTGAACAGTGCCGAGCGCTTCTCGCCGTCACCCGGGGTCAGCCGGTTGAGGGCTTCGGCGACGGCCACGTAGCCCTCGTACGGCGTCACCATGAAGCAGGTGTGGGTGAACTGCGCGGTCTGCGCGCCGACCGCCTCGACCACCCGGGGTGCGGCGTTGCCGATTGTGGTGACCGCGATGCCCGAGCCCAGATCGATCAGCCGGTTGCCGTCGACGTCCTCGACGATCCCGCCTTGGGCGCGCGCGGCGTACACCGGCATCGTGGTGCCCACGCCGCGCGAGACCGCGGCCGCCTTGCGGTCGATGAGCTGCTGCGACCGCGGACCGGGGATCGCGGTGGCGAGGTGGCGGCTCTGCTCGAGGGGGGTCACGTCTACTCCTGTGTCACATGGGGCGGTGCGGGCTGCTGGCAGACATGAGCCTAGTCTGGAGAGCATCGGTATGCGGCCGGATACGTCGGTCGTAACCGCCACAACCTATGGATTACGCAGCCATATCGCGCGAATTTTGCGATTTTCGTCGGTTGCCGGGCACGCGTGGTCGTGCCCGCGGCCGGGGCATCCTGGGCCAGCGGCGGACAATGGCACACTGGTCAACTACGAGGCGCCTGTTTCCGGGGGGATCAGAGGCGCCGTGACCGCGAACAATCGAGACGAAAGACGCCTGCTCTTATGGATCTGGTCGTATTCCTACCCCTGCTCATCATTCTCGGCGCGTTCATGTTCTTCGCGTCGCGGCGCCAGCGGAAGGCCATGCAGGCCACCATCGACCTGCACAACTCGCTGCAGATCGGCGACCGCATCCACACCACCTCCGGCCTCGAGGGCACCATCACCGGCATCACCGACGACGACATCCATCTGGAGATCGCTCCCGGCGTCGTCACCACCTGGATGAAGCTCGCGGTGCGGGACCGCATCGAGGCGACCGACGAGCTCGAGGCCGAGGATTCGTCCGCCACCGAGGCGCCCACCGAAATCTTCGACAGCCCCGTCGCCGATGCCACTTCCGACCCGGACCGGTCCAAGCGAGACTGACCACACGAGGACTGACAGCAAAACCCTCAGCAGCCGCACGTACCCTTTGCGGTGCTGACGAACTGAACTCCGAGGGGACCCAAGCAACGTGGCATCGTCTTCGGCGCCGGTACATCCTGCCCGCTATCTGTCGCTCTTCCTGGTACTTCTGGTCGGCGCCTTCCTCCTGGTCTTCCTGACCGGTGACAAGAAGGCCGACCCGAAGCTGGGTATCGACCTGCAGGGCGGCACCCGCGTCACCCTGACCGCGCGTACCCCGGACGGCTCACCGCCGACCCGGGAATCGCTGGCGCAGGCCCAGCAGATCATCAGCGCGCGCGTCGACGGGCTCGGTGTGTCCGGGTCCGAAGTGGTCGTCGACGGCGACAACCTGGTGATCACGGTGCCGGGTAACGACACCAACGAGGCGCGCAACCTCGGGCAGACCGCACGGCTGTACATCCGCCCGGTCGTACACGCCATGCAGGCCCAGCCTGCCGCACAGCAGGGCGGTCAACAGCCCGGCCAGCCCGCTCAACCCGGCCAGGCCCCCGCGGTGCCCGATCTGGTGCCGCAGCCTGCCCAGCCGGGTCAGGCACCGCCGCCCGCGGCACCGCCTGCGGGCACCCAGCCGGCGCCTCAGCCCCGGCCCTATCCGCAGCAGCCGGCGCCGTCGCCGACCGAGCCCACCCCCGCACCCGCCCCGCCGGCGCCCGCGCCGGGCGGTCCGGCCGCACCCGCACCGACGCCCGCACCGGCGCCGGCCGTGCCGAACGAGCGCGCCGACCTGGCCCAGCGCATCGCCGACGAGAAGCAGTTGCGGCAGAGCACCGACCCGTCGATCCAGCTGCTGGCACTGCAGTTCCAGGCCACCCGCTGCGGTGAGGACGACGTGCTCGCGGGCAACGACGACCCCAACCTGCCGCTGATCACCTGCTCGACCGACGGGCAGACGGTGTATCTGCTGAACAAGTCGATCATCAACGGTGAGCAGATCGCGAACGCATCCTCGGGGCTGGACAACCAGCGCGGCGAGTACATCGTCGACCTGGAGTTCAAGGACGACGCCGCGAAGATCTGGGCGGATTTCACCGCCGCCAACGTCGGCACGCAGACCGCGTTCACGCTGGATTCGCGCGTGGTCAGCGCCCCTGAGATCCAGGAGGCCATCCCGGGCGGGCGGACCCAGATCAACGGTCGGTTCACCGCGGATTCGGCGCGTGAGCTCGCGAACGTGCTGAAGTACGGCTCGCTGCCGCTGTCGTTCGAATCGTCCGAGGCCGAGACGGTGTCGGCGACGCTGGGGCTGGCTTCGCTCAAGGCCGGTCTGATCGCCGGCGCGGTGGGGCTCGCGGCGGTGCTGCTGTACTCACTGCTCTACTACCGCATGCTCGGCGTGCTGATCGCCCTGTCGCTGGTGGCCTCCGGGGCCATGGTGTTCGCGATCCTGGTGCTGCTGGGCAGATACATCAATTACACGCTCGACCTCGCGGGTATCGCCGGTCTGATCATCGGTATCGGCACCACCGCGGACTCGTTCGTGGTGTTCTTCGAACGCATCAAGGACGAGATCCGCGAAGGCCGGTCGTTCCGCTCGGCGGTGCCACGCGGTTGGGCCAGGGCGCGTAAGACGATCGTGTCCGGCAACGCGGTGACCTTCCTGGCCGCGGCGGTGCTGTACTTCCTGGCCGTCGGCCAGGTCAAGGGCTTCGCGTTCACGCTGGGGTTGACCACGATCCTCGATGTCGTGGTGGTGTTCCTGGTGACATGGCCGCTGGTCTACCTGGCGTCGAAGACGACGTGGGCGGCCAAGCCGGCGTTCAACGGCCTCGGCGCGGTCCAGCAGATCGCGCGCGAACGACGGGCGGCCGCGCACGCGACCGCGGGACGGGGATAGGCAATGGCGGCGAGAGCGAAGACCGCTAAAGACAAGACCGCGGACGCGGTGGAGCCGGTGGGCACGGAGACGGCGCCCAAGCACGGTTTCTTCGTCCGGCTCTACACGGGCACCGGCGCCTTCGAGGTCATCGGGCGCCGCAAGATGTGGTACGCCGTCAGCGGCGTGATCGTGCTGATCGCGCTCGCCAGCATCCTGATCCGCGGTTTCACCTTCGGCATCGACTTCGAAGGTGGCACCAAGGTCTCGATGCCGGTGGCGGGCGCCAACGGCAACGCCGAGGTCACCCAGGTGGAGACCGTGTTCAGCGAGACCCTGGGCAAGGCGCCGGAGTCGGTGGTCACCGTCGGCAGCGGCGATTCGGCGACCGTGCAGATCCGGTCGGAGACGCTGTCCAACGACGAAGCCGCGGAGCTGCGCACCGCGCTCTACGACCGCTTCAAGCCGCTGGGCGAGAACGGGCAGCCCAGCGAACAGGCCATCAGCGACTCCGCGGTGTCCGAGACGTGGGGTGGTCAGATCACCGACAAGGCGCTGATCGCGCTCGGTGTGTTCCTGGTCCTCGCCGCGCTCTACATCGGCGTGCGCTACGAGCTGTGGATGGCGATCGCGGCGATGGCCACGCTGTTCTTCGACCTGATCGTCACCGCCGGCGTGTACTCGCTGGTGGGCTTCGAGGTCAGCCCCGCCACCGTGATCGGGCTGCTCACCATCCTCGGTTTCTCGCTCTACGACACGGTGATCGTGTTCGACAAGGTCGAGGAGAACACCCACGGCTTCGAACACACCACCCGCCGCACGTTCGCCGAACAGGCCAACCTCGCGGTGAACCAGACGTTCATGCGCTCGATCAACACCAGCCTCATCTCGGTGCTGCCGATCATCGCACTGATGGTCATCGCCGTGTGGCTGCTGGGTGTCGGCACGCTGATGGACCTGGCACTCGTCCAGCTGGTCGGCGTGATCGTCGGAACCTACTCGTCGATCTTCTTCGCCACCCCGCTGCTGGTGACGCTGCGTGAACGCACCCAGCTGGTGCGCGACCACAACCGCCGGGTGTTCAACCGGCGCAAACCCGGCGGCCGGTCGGCCCAGGCGGCCGGCGCGACCCCCGCGGCCGCCGATGCCGCCGATGCCGACAGCGACGAGCCGGAGACGGTGTCGGCGGCGTCGACGCCGTCGACTCCCGGGCCCACCAGCGCGGCCGCCAAGCCGGCGCCCGGCGCCAAACCCTCCCGGCCCAGCCGCCCCACGGGTAAGCGCGCTCCCCGGGGCCGGTAGGCCCGTGGCCCCACGGATCCGACGCGCCGCGGTGGCGGCGGTGGCCGCGTCGCTGACCGCCACCCTGCTGTCGTCCTGCGGGGGCAGCGCCGCGGAGTCGGTGGACTATGCCGTCGACGGTGCGCTGGTCAGCTACAACACCAACACCGTGGCGGGCGCGGCCTCCGGCGGAGCGCAGGCGTTCGCCCGGGTGCTGACCGGCTTCAACTACCACGGTCCCGAAGGGCAGATCGTCGGCGACCACGACTTCGGCACCATCGCGGTGGTGGGCCGTGCGCCGCTGGTCCTCGACTACCAGGTCAGCGACAAGGCCGTCTACTCCGACGGCAAGCCGGTGACCTGCGACGACCTCGTGCTGGCGTGGGCGTCGCAGTCCGGGCGCTTCCCACAGTTCGACGCCGCGAACCGCGGCGGCTACAGCGATATCGCGTCGGTCGACTGCGCACCCGGCCAGAAGCGGGCCCGGGTGTCGTTCCGGCCCGACCGCGGCTTCGTGGACTTCGGGCAGTTGTTCAGCGCGACCGCGCTGATGCCGTCGCACGTCATCGCCGACGAGCTCGGCGTGGACGTCACCGGGGCGCTGCAGAGCGGCGACCTGCCGGCGGTCGAGCGCATCGCCGAGGCGTGGAACACCACCTGGAACCTGACTCCGGACGCCGATGTCAAGAAGTTCCCGTCGTCGGGTCCGTACAAGCTGGAGTCGGTGACCGAGCAGGGCGCCGTCACGCTGGTCGCCAACGACAAGTGGTGGGGCGCACCGCCGGTGACGAACCGGATCACGGTGTGGCCGCGCGGCGCCGACATCCAGGAACGCGTCAACGAAGGCGCCTACGACGTCGTCGACATCGCCGCCGGATCGTCGGGGATCCTCAACCTCCCGGAGGACTACGTCCGCGCCGACAGCGCCTCGGCGGGCATCGAGCAGTTGATCTTCGCTCCCCGCGGGCCGCTGGCCGCCCCGCCGGCCCGGCGTGCGCTGGCGTTCTGCACACCGCGCGACGTCATCGCCCGCAACGCCGAGGTGCCGATCGCGAACGCCCGGCTCAACCCGGTCGGCGACGACGCCTTCAGCGCCGCGGAGACCACCCCCGAGGCCGGCCCGTTCGGCGTGGCCAATCCCGGCGCCGCCCGCGACTCCCTGCAGAACCGGCCGCTGACCGTACGGATCGGCTACCAGAGCCCGAACGCACGGCTCGCCGCCACGGTCGGCGCCATCGCCAAGGCCTGCGCACCGGCCGGCATCACCGTGGTCGACGCGGCCGGCCCCTCGGTCGGACCGCTCACGTTGCGCGCCAACGAGATCGACGTCCTGCTCGCCGGCACGGGCGGCGCGCCGGGCAGCGGTTCCACCGGGTCGTCGGCGCTCGACGCCTACGCACTGCACACCGGAAACGGCAACAACCTGAGCGGCTACTCCAACCCGCGCATCGACGGCATCATCGACGCGCTGGCCGTCACGTCCGACCCGAAGGAGCTCGCGCGGTTGCTCGGGGAGGGCGCACCGATGCTGTGGGCCGACATGCCGACCCTGCCGCTGTACCGTCAGCAGCGCACGCTGCTCACCTCGTCGAAGATGTACGCGGTCAGCAGCAACCCGACCCGCTGGGGTGCCGGCTGGAACATGGACCGTTGGAGGTTGGCGCAGTGACCGACATCTCGCAGGTGATCGAATCTCTCATGCGCGAGGTGCCCGACTTCCCCGAACCAGGCGTCCAGTTCAAGGATCTGACGCCCCTGCTCGCCGACTCCGCGGGCCTGGCGGCCGTCACCGACGCGCTCGCCGAGACCGCCGAGGGGGCCGACCTGGTGGCGGGCATCGACGCTCGCGGCTTCCTGCTGGGCGCCGCGGTGGCGCTGCGGCTGGGCACCGGGGTCCTGGCGGTGCGCAAGGGCGGCAAGTTGCCGCCGCCGGTGCACTCGCAGACCTACGACCTCGAATACGGTTCGGCCACGCTGGAGATCCCCGCCGACGGGCTCGACATCGCCGGGCGCACCGTCGTGATCATCGACGACGTGCTGGCCACCGGCGGTACGGTCGCGGCTACGAATCGCCTGCTCACCAGCGGCGGGGCCACCGTGCGCAACGCCGCGGTGGTGCTGGAGCTGACCGCCCTGCACGGCCGCGACGTGGTGCAGCCGCTACCGGTCAGCAGCCTCTACACCGTCTGAGGGATATCCTCGAATCTGCACGGACGAGGAGGTGAACTGATGGCTGACGACACGACCACCGCCGGTCCGGTCACCGCGCCGCTGCCGATCGCCGACCTCCCCGATTCGCAGGGGCCCGCCGACGCGCCCAAGACCGATGCGCCGAAGACTGAAGCGCCGAAGACGTCGTCGAGTGCGTCGCGGCGCGTGCGGGCGCGGCTGGCCCGCCGGATGACCGCCCAGCGCAGCGCGGTCAACCCCGTGCTCGAACCGCTGGTCGCGGTGCACAAGGAGTTCTACCCCAAGGCCGATCTGACGCTGTTGCAGCGCGCCTACGAGGTCGCCGAGCAGCGCCACGCCGACCAGATGCGCCGCTCCGGTGATCCGTACATCACCCATCCGCTGGCCGTCGCCAACATCCTCGCCGAACTGGGGATGGACACCACCACGCTGATCGCCGCGCTGCTGCACGACACCGTCGAGGACACCGGATACACCCTCGAGGCGCTGACCGCCGAATTCGGCGCCGAGGTCGGCCATCTGGTCGACGGCGTCACCAAACTCGACAAGGTTGCGCTCGGCACCGCCGCCGAGGGCGAGACGATCCGCAAGATGATCATCGCGATGGCGCGCGATCCTCGGGTGCTGGTGATCAAGGTCGCAGACCGGCTGCACAACATGCGCACGATGCGGTTCCTGCCGCCGGAGAAGCAGGCCCGCAAGGCCCGCGAAACGCTGGAAGTTATTGCGCCCCTTGCTCATCGGCTCGGTATGGCCACCGTCAAGTGGGAGCTCGAAGACCTGTCGTTCGCGATCCTGCACCCCAAGAAGTACGACGAGATCGTCCGCCTGGTCGCCGACCGGGCGCCGTCGCGCGACACCTACCTGGCCAAGGTGCGCGCCGAGATCGTCAACACGCTGACGAAGTCGAAGATCAACGCCACCGTCGAGGGACGGCCGAAGCACTACTGGTCGATCTACCAGAAGATGATCGTCAAGGGGCGCGACTTCGACGACATCCACGACCTGGTGGGCGTGCGGATCCTGTGCGACGAGATCCGCGACTGCTACGCGGCGGTCGGTGTCGTGCACTCGCTGTGGCAGCCCATGGCGGGGCGGTTCAAGGACTACATCGCCCAGCCGCGCTACGGCGTCTACCAGTCGCTGCACACCACCGTCGTCGGGCCCGAGGGCAAACCGCTGGAGGTGCAGATCCGCACCCGCGACATGCACCGCACCGCCGAGTACGGCATCGCGGCGCACTGGCGGTACAAGGAGGCCAAGGGCCGCAACGGTTCACCGGTCGGCCACACCGCCGCCGAGATCGACGACATGGCGTGGATGCGCCAACTCCTCGACTGGCAGCGGGAGGCCGCCGACCCCGGTGAGTTCCTGGAGTCGCTGCGCTACGACCTGGCCGTGCAGGAGATCTTCGTGTTCACCCCCAAGGGTGACGTGATCACGCTGCCGGCCGGGTCGACGCCGGTCGACTTCGCCTACGCCGTGCACACCGAGGTCGGCCACCGCTGTATCGGCGCCCGGGTCAACGGCCGGCTGGTCGCGCTGGAGCGCAAACTCGAAAACGGTGAGGTCGTCGAGATCTTCACCTCCAAGGCCCAGGGCGCAGGCCCGTCGCGGGACTGGCAGACCTTCGTGGTGTCCCCGCGCGCCAAAGCCAAGATCCGGCAGTGGTTCGCCAAGGAACGCCGCGAAGAGGCGCTCGAAGCCGGGAAGGACGCGATCGGCCGCGAGGTGCGCCGTGGCGGACTTCCGTTGCAGCGCTTGATGAACGCCGAGTCGATGTCCGCGCTGGCCCGGGAGCTGCGCTACGTCGACGTCTCCGCGCTCTACACCGCGGTCGGGGAGGGGCACGTCTCGGCGCGCCACGTCGTGCAGCGGCTGCTCGCACAGTTCGGCGGCGACGACGCCGCCGAGGACGAGCTCGCCGAACGGTCCACGCCGGCCACCATGCCGATCCGGCAGCGCAGCACCGACGACACGGGCGTGTCGGTGCCGGGTGCGCCGGGCGTGCTGACGAAGCTGGCCAAGTGCTGCACCCCGGTGCCGGGCGATCAGATCATGGGGTTCGTCACCCGCGGTGGCGGGGTCAGCGTGCACCGCACCGACTGTACGAACGCCGAGTCGCTGCAGGAGCAGGCCGAACGGATCATCGACGTGGAGTGGGCGCCGTCGCCGTCGTCGGTGTTCCTGGTGGCCATCCAGGTGGAGGCCCTCGACCGCCACCGGCTGCTCAGCGACGTCACCCGCGTGCTCGCCGATGAGAAGGTCAACATCCTGTCGGCGTCGGTGACCACCTCCAACGACCGGGTCGCGATCAGCCGGTTCACGTTCGAGATGGGTGACCCCAAGCACCTCGGCTACCTGCTGCGGGTGGTGCGCAACGTCGAGGGTGTCTACGACGTCTACCGGGTCACCTCGGCGGCCTGAGCGGTGGCGACCGTTGCGCAGCACCTCATCTCGACACTTCAGGCCAGCGGCGTGCGCCGGGTGTACGGGCTGCCCGGCGACAGCCTCAACGGTTTCACCGACGCGATCCGCCGGTCCGAGGGCATGTCGTGGGAGCACGTCCGCCACGAGGAGGCCGCGGCGTTCGCGGCGACCGCCGACGCCGCGCTGACGGGGCGGCTCGCCGTCTGTGCGGGCAGCTGCGGGCCCGGCAACCTGCATCTGATCAACGGGCTGTACGACGCGCAGCGCACCCGGGTGCCGGTGCTCGCGGTCGCCGCCCACATCCCGATCGGTGAGATCGGGTCCGGGTACTTCCAGGAGACCCATCCGCAGGAGCTGTTCCGCGAGTGCAGCGTGTACTGCGAGCTGGTCAGCAACGCCGAGTCGGCGCCCCGCATCTTCGAGATGGCCATGCGCGCCGCGGTCGAGGAGTCGGGGGTGGCCGTCGTGGTGGTCCCCGGCGAGGTCTTCCAGAGCCGCCTGCCTGCGGGGCGGTGGACCAACCGGCCGGTGGTGGCCAGCCGCTCGGTCATACGTCCCGACGACGCGTCGCTGCGGCGCGCGGCGGACCTGCTCAACGCGGCGTCGCGGGTCACGATCCTCGGCGGGGCCGGCACCGCCGGCGCCCACGCCGAGGTGATGCGGCTCGCCGCGGCCCTGCAGTCGCCGATCGTGCACGCCTTCCGCGGCAAGGAACACCTCGAATACGACAACCCGTACGACGTCGGGATGACCGGTCTGCTCGGCTACGCCTCGGGCTACAAGGCGATCAAGGAAGCCGACCTGCTGCTGATGCTGGGCACCGACTTCCCGTACTCGCAGTTCTATCCCGAGGACGCCAGGGTCATCCAGGTCGACATCCGCGGCAGCCACCTCGGCAGGCGCACTCCCGTCGACCTCGGGCTCGTCGGCACCGTGAAGGACACCGCCGCCGCGCTGCTCCCGTTGCTCACCGCGAAATCCGACCGGACCCATCTGGACCGGTCGCAGAACCACTACCGGCGCACCCGCCGGTCGCTGGACGCACTGGCGGTCAACGACCGCGACCGCACCCCGATCCGACCGGAGTACGTCGCCGGCGTCGTCAACCGGCTCGCGGCCGACGACGCGGTGTTCACCTTCGACGTCGGGTCCCCGACGATCTGGGCGGCGCGGTATCTGACGATGAACGGCCGGCGGCGGTTGAGTGGTTCGTTCACCCACGGGACGATGGCGTGCGCGGTGCCCCACGCGATCGGCGCGCAGACCGCCGACCGGGGCCGGCAGGTGATCGCGCTGGCCGGCGACGGCGGGCTGGCGATGCTGTTCGGCGAGCTGATGACGTTGTTGCAGAACGATCTTCCGGTCAAGGTGATCGTGTACAACAACTCCTCGCTGAACTTCGTCGAGCTGGAGATGAAGGCCGCCGGTGTGGTCAACTACGCCACCGACCTGAAGAACCCGGACTTCGCCGCGGTCGCGAAGGCGCTCGGGATGTTCGGGCGCCGCGTCGAGCAACCCGGGGATCTCGAGCAGGCGATCGCCGACGCCCTGGCGCACGACGGGCCCGCGCTCGTCGACGTGGTGGTGGCCCGGCAGGAGCTCACGATTCCAC
Source organism: Mycolicibacterium litorale (assembly GCF_010731695.1). Taxonomy (NCBI): domain Bacteria; kingdom Bacillati; phylum Actinomycetota; class Actinomycetes; order Mycobacteriales; family Mycobacteriaceae; genus Mycobacterium; species Mycolicibacterium litorale. The sequence goes on along the minus strand of NZ_AP022586.1, from coordinate 2,100,223 downwards.
CGGCGATCTCGGCCGAACAGGCCAAGGGGTTCACCGTCTACGCGATCCGCACGATCCTCGCCGGCCGCGGCGACGAACTCCTCGACCTGGTCAGCACGAACGTCGCCCGGCGCATCCTGGACTGACCCACGCGGGTTCAGTCCAGCCGCGCCGAGGTGATCGTCACCTCGGCGGCCGGCTTGCCGTCGTCGCCGCCGCCGGCCACGCCACGCGCCGCGATCTTGTCCAGCGTCGCGAGCCCGGTCGCGTCGATCGTGCCGAACACGGTGTACGTCGGCGGCAGGTGCGTGTCGCCGTAGACGAGGAAGAACTGGCTGCCGTTGGTGCCCGGACCGTTGTTGGCCATCACCAGCGTGCCTCGCGGATAGACGACCGGCCGCCGCAGCCCCGGATCGGACAGCCGGTACTGACTGCTCGGGTACTCGTTCGGGAAGCGGTAGCCCGGTCCGCCCGCGCCGGTGCCGGTCGGGTCACCGCACTGCAGCACCTTCATGGCGCGGGCGGTGGTCAGCCGGTGGCAGGTCGTGTTGTCGAAGAATCCCTGCTGGGCGAGGCTGGCGAAGTTGTTCACCGTGCAGGGCGACTTGCCGTTGTCCAGCTGCAGCCCGATATCGCCCTGATCGGTCGACACGCTGGCGCTGATCTGTGCCGGCTCGGTCGGCACCCGTCCGCTGCGCGGCGGGGTCACCGGGGCGCCGGCCGGGACGTCGGCCTTGGGATACTGGCAGTTCGCACCGAGGTTCTTCGGTGCGACGAACTCCGGCAGCCGGTCGGCCCGCCCCGGTGCGGCGGTGACGCGGGTCGAACCGTCGTTGACGCGCACGTCGTCGATGCGCTCGGCGACCGCCATCAGGAACAGCAGGCCGAAGACGACGACGACGATCGTCACCGCCGTCATCACGTAACCGATGACCAGACCCGCGATCGCCAGGCCGCGGCCCTCCTCGCCGGTCCGCTTGATCTGCGACAGCGACACGTGGCCGAACACGATGCCCAGCGGGGCGAACAGGAACGCGCACACCAGCGCCGCGACCGCCCACGCGTTGGTGCCGCGGGGCGCCGGATAGCCCCCGGGATAACCGGGCGGGTATCCGGGTGGTGGGGGATAGCTCATCAGTCCAGCAGGATCGACTTGACCTGGACCTCGTTGGCGGGTGCGCCGTCCTGGCCGCCGCCGGCGACGCCCGCCTGCGCGATCTTGTCCAGGGTGGCCAGCCCGGTCTCGTCGATCTTGCCGAACACCGTGTAGCCGGGGGGCAGCTGCGAATCCTTGTAGACCAGGAAGAACTGGCTGCCGTTGGTGTTGGGGCCGGCGTTGGCCATGGCGATCGTGCCGCGCGGGTAGAGCACCGCTTCCTGCAGCGCAGGATCGTCGGGCCGGTACTGGTTCGTCGGGTACTCGTTGGCGAATTCGTAACCCGGTCCGCCGGTGCCCTGGCCGGTCGGGTCACCGCACTGCAGCACCGACAGTGTGGGGCTGGTGGTCAGCCGGTGGCACGGGGTCTCGTTGAAGTACCCCTGTTGGGCGAGGCTGGCGAAGCTGTTCACCGTGCACGGGGCCTTGGCGTTGTCCAGCAGCAGACCGAGGTTGCCCTGGTTGGTCGTCATGCTGACGCTGACCTCGGCGGGGTCGGTCGGCACCTGGCCGGAGCGCGGCGGGTTGACCTGCTTGCTGGCCGGATCGGCCGCGGGGTACTGGCAGTCGGCGCCCAGACCGGCCGGGGCCGCGAAGGCGGGCAGCTGGCCCTCGGCGGCCGGCTGGGCGGGCGCCGACGTGGTCGGGCTCGGAGTCTGCGCCGATGCGGTGGTGTCAGAGTCATCCCGGGTCACGACGAACGTCACGACCGCGCCGATCACCACGATGGCGGCGACGACCGACCCGGCGATCGTCGCGATCCGCCGCTTGCGGGCCTGCTCGGCACGGCGTTCGAGCTGCCGTTCGAGTTTGCGTTTGGCCGTCTCGCGTCGCTGTTCGTTGCTCGGCACCGCCGCTGTCCTCCTCGTCTGCGCGGTCTCTTCCGCGTCCGGTCGGCACCGAGTGTGCCAAAAGTAGCTGTGCGGCAGGTGAACGACCCGCTGGAAAAGGGCACCCGGACCGGCATGGGAAACTGGCATACGTGTTGATCACCGGATTTCCGGCGGGCATGTTGGCGTGCAACTGCTACGTGCTGGCCCAGCGACCGGGGTCGGACGCCATCGTCGTCGACCCGGGCCAGCGCGCCATGGCGCCGTTGCGCCGCGTCCTCGACGAACACCGCCTGACCCCGGCGGCGGTGCTGTTGACGCATGGACACATCGATCACATCTGGTCGGCGCAGAAGGTCGCCGACACCTACGGCTGCCCGGCCTACATCCACCCCGAGGACCGCGCCATGCTGACCGATCCGATGAAGGGTCTGGGCTCGGGTGGAGTGTTCGGGGGTGTCGGGCGGTTGGTGCTCGGCACGATGTTCCGTGAACCGCGCCAGCTCATCGAATTCGACCGCGACGGCGACATCCTCGATCTCGGCGGGATGGCGGTCACCGTCGACCACACCCCCGGCCATACCCGCGGGTCGGTGGTGTTCCGGCTGCCGGGTGAGCGCGCACCGGTCGCACTGACCGGGGACACGCTGTTCCGCAACTCGGTCGGCCGTACCGATCTGCCCGGCGGCAGCGGACGCGATCTGCTCGGCTCGATCCTGACCAAACTGTTGGTGCTCGACGACGACACCGTGGTGCTGCCCGGGCACGGGCCGACGTCCACGATCGGCGCAGAACGCCGCACCAACCCGTTCCTCGAAGGACTCACCCTGTGACCGAGACCGCGTTCCAGGCGCCCAAGGGCGTCCCGGACTACCTCCCGCCCGAGTCGGCACAGTTCGTCGCCGTCCGCGACGCGCTGCTGACCGCCGCGCGCCGGGCCGGCTACGGCGACGTGGAACTGCCCGTCTTCGAGGACACCGCGCTGTTCGCCCGCGGCGTGGGCGAATCCACGGACGTGGTGAGCAAGGAGATGTACACCTTCGCCGACCGCGGTGAGCGCTCGGTGACGCTGCGGCCCGAGGGCACGGCCGGGGTGATCCGCGCGGTGATCCAGCACCGCCTCGACCGCGGCGCGCTGCCCGTCAAGCTCTGCTACTCGGGCCCGTTCTTTCGCTACGAGCGGCCGCAGGCCGGCCGCTACCGCCAACTCCAGCAGGTCGGCATCGAGGCCATCGGAGTGGACGATCCGGCGCTCGACGCCGAGGTGATCGCGATCGCCGACGCGGGGTTCAGGTCGCTGGGCCTCGACGGGTTCCGGCTCGAGCTCACCTCGCTCGGTGACGACACCTGCCGGCCGCAGTACCGAGAACTGTTGCAGGACTTCCTGTTCAAACTCGACCTGGACGAGGAGACCCGCCGTCGCGCGGAGATCAACCCGCTGCGGGTGCTCGACGACAAACGCCCCCATGTGCGGGAGATGACGGCCGACGCGCCGGTGATGCTCGACCACCTGTCCGACAGCGCCAAACAGCACTTCGAGACAGTGCAGGCCCATCTGCAGGCGCTGGGCGTGCCGTTCGTGATCAACCCGCGGATGGTGCGCGGGCTCGACTACTACACGAAGACCACCTTCGAGTTCGTCCATGACGGTCTCGGGGCGCAGTCCGGAATCGGCGGCGGCGGGCGTTACGACGGCCTGATGCGCCAGTTGGGCGGGCAGGACGTATCCGGCATCGGGTTCGGGCTGGGCGTCGACCGGACGCTGCTGGCGTTGCGGGCCGAGGGCAAGACGGCGGGGGAGACCTCGGCCTGCGACGTGTACTGCATCCCGTCCGGCCCCGACGCGAAGGTCGACGTCGCGGTGCTGGCCGCGGACCTGCGCCGGGCCGGTGTCCGCGTCGACGTGGCCTACGGCGACCGCAGCCTCAAGGCGGCGCTCAAGTCGGCCGACCGCACGGGTGCGTCGCTCGCCCTGATCGCCGACCCCGGCAGCGCCGTGGTGAAGGTGAAGAATCTCGCGAACGGTGACCAGGCCGAGGTCGCCCGCGAAGCCGTTGTGGCAGAGGTGGTTTCGCGACTGAGCTAGGGTGCGATGGCCGTGCTGCGCGGGTCGATGAGGACCTTCGCGTGCGCTTCGGCGGCCCCGAGCACCTCGAAGGCGTTGGCCACACCGTCGATCCCGACGGTGCCGGTGATCAGCGCCGACGCGTCGACCTTGCCCTCGGCCAGCATGTGAAGGGAATCGCGGAACTCCAGCGGGGTGTAGCCGAACACGAAGCGCATCTCGATCTCCTTCCCGATCGCCATGGCCGGCCGCAGCCTGTCGTCGCCCATGCACACCCCGACCACGATCACGCGCGACTGCAGTGGGGCGGCGCCGACGATGCCGTCGATCATCCCCGGCACGCCCACACACTCGAACACGATCGGTCGTTTCGGGCCGGCGGCGCCCAGTGCCTCGGCGGCCCGGTAGAGGCGTTCCCAGCCCGGGACGCGACGCAGTTTCTCCATGGAGCCGACGCCGAGTTCGTAGAGGTCCGGTGCGGCGGTGATGGCGCCGCGCTGACTGCCGGCCTCGTAGGGGGAGTCGACCGCCGGGTCCACGACCACGTCCGCACCGCAGCGGGTCGCCAGGGCCCGCCGCGTGGCGGAGAAGTCGCTCGCGACGATCGTGCGCACACCGAGCGCCTTGAGGTGACAGATCACCGCCAGGCCGACAGGCCCGCAGCCGATCACGAGAGCGACGTCGCGTTTCTTGATCTCGCTGCGCCGCACCGCATGCAGCGCGACGGCCATCGGCTCGGTCAGCGCCGCGGTGTCGAGGTCGAGTCCGTTGGGGACGGCAAAGCTCATCGACGCCTCGGCGAGCACCTGTTCGGCGAAGCCGCCGGGCGCCAGCGGCGACAGGCCGGTCAGGTGGATCCCGCCGTTCGCGCGGACGAGCGGGAACGACACCACCGGCGTGCCGGCCTTGAACTGCTTGCCGACACCGCGCCCGCGCTCGGCCACCTCGCCGCAGAATTCGTGGCCCATCACCACCGGGGTGTCGCCGCGCATGAAGTCCGGGTAGCCGACCCCGGTCATCACCTCGGTCAGCTCGTCGGCGTGATCCTTGGCGTGCAGGTCCGATCCGCAGATCCCGCAGCGCCGCACGTCGAGCAGGAGCTGGCCCTTCGCCGGCTGCGGGGTGGGCAGATCGACCACCGACAGGGTCCCGCGTTCACAACTGACGGCCTTCATGCCGCCGACAGTAGCTCAGATGGCCATGGCGGCCCGCACGTCGGCCTCCGACGCCGAACCCCCGGTGCCGGTGGAGGTGATGCGACCGGCTTCCAGGATGTAGTAGCGCTGCGACGATTCGAGCGCGAACCCGATGTGCTGTTCGACGAGGAGCACGCCGAGGTCACCGCGCGCGGTCAGTGCGGTGATCGCGGCCTCGATCTCGGCGACCACGGACGGCTGAATGCCCTCGGTGGGTTCGTCGAGGATGAGGCATTTCGGGCTGGTGATCAACGCGCGCGCGATCGCGAGCTGCTGGCGCTGCCCGCCGGAGAGCAGGCCGGCACGCCGGGTCAGCAGCTCCTTGAGGGCCGGGAACAGGTCGAGCTGTTCGTCGATCAGCTGCCTGCCGTTCCTGTGGCCGTCGGCCACCACCTGGAGGTTCTCCGCGGTGGTCAGCTGACCGAACGACTGCTGACCCTGCGGCACGTACGCCAGCCCGCGGGCCACGCGTGCGCTCGGCCGCAGCTTGGTGATGTTCTCCCCTTGGAAGATCACCTGCCCGGCTGTGCATTTGAGCAAGCCGACCGCCGCGCGCAGCAGCGTCGTCTTACCGGCGCCGTTGTGTCCCATCACCGCGGCGACGCCGTCGGAGGGCACCTCGATGCTGGCGCCGTGGATCACCTCCGACCGCCCGTACCCGGTGCGGACGTCGACGAGTTGCAGCATCTAGGACCCTTCCTCGACGAGGTCGTCGGCGATACCGTCCGCACCCGCTGCGGCGGTACCCAGGTAGACCTCCTGCACCCTGGGGTTGGCCTGCACCTCGGCGACCGACCCTTCGGCGATCACCTGTCCGCGGGCCAGCACCGTCACCGAAGTGGCGAAGGCGCGCATGAAGTCCATGTCGTGTTCGACGACGACGACGGTCCGCTGACCGCCGATGCGGCGCAGGAGGTTTCCGGTCTCCTCGCGTTCCTCGGTGCTCATGCCGGCCACCGGTTCGTCCAGCAGCAGCACGTCCGCGTTCTGCACCAGCAGCATGCCGATCTCCAGCCACTGCTTCTGCCCGTGCGCCAGCACACCCGCTGGTTTGTCGGCCATCTCGGTCAGCCCGACGGTCTCGAGCGCCTCCTCGATCGCCGGCGACACCCCGTGTCGGCGGCGCAGCAGCGTCCAGGCCGAGCGGTGCGCACCGGCGGCGATGTCGAGGTTCTGCAGGACCGTCAGCTGCTCGAAGACGCTGGCGGTCTGGAAGGTCCGCCCCACACCGAGTTTGGCGATCTGGTGCACCTTCTTGCCGAGCAGTTCGACGCCGGACTTGTTGACCGAGCCCGAGGCGCCGACCAGGCCGGTGATCGCGTCGATGACGGTCGTCTTGCCGGCGCCGTTGGGCCCGATCAGGAACCGCAGGTCGCCCTGGAACAGGGTGAGGTCGACGTCGCTGACCGCCTTGAACCCGTCGAAGTCCACGGTCAGCCCACGCACCTCGAGGTACTGCGCACCCATCCCGGCGTTTCCGCCGGCCACGGGCTCGAGTTCGGGAGTGGTCGTCACGTGGCGGCCCCCACTTTCTCGGGTTCCGGATCCAGTTGTACGGCTTCGGGTTTGCGGGCGCGCCGCCGCTTGAGCAGGACCCCGAGCCCGGCCAGGCCGGCCGGAAAGAACCCGACGACGACGATGAACAGCAGACCCTGGGCGTAGATCCACTCGGAAGGGAAACGTTCGGAGAACAGCGTCTGCGCCCACGCGACGCCGATGGCGCCGAGCACCGGCCCGAGCAGGGTGGTGCGACCGCCGATCGCGACACCGATGAGGAACGCGATGGACGGCAGGATGCCCACCTGCGACGGCGCCATGAACCCGACGATCGGCGCGAACAGCGCACCGGCGATGCTGGCGAACAACGCCGCCACGGTGTAGGCCACCACCTTGATGTTGGCGGGGTCGTAGCCCAGGAAGCGCACCCGTTCCTCCCCGTCGCGGACCGCCACGAGCAGTTCGCCGTAGCGGCTGTGCATCAGTTGCCGCACCACGGCGACCACGACGAGCAGCACACCCGCGGCGATGAAGTAGAGCATCTGCTTGTTGACCGGATCGTTGAGCGCGAACCCGAAGAACGTCCGGAAGTTGGTCAGCCCGTTGCTGCCGCCCAGACCGGTCTGGCCGACCAGCAGGATGGCCAGCGCCGCGGCGAGTGCCTGCGACAGGATCGCGAAGTATGCGCCCTTGACGCGGCGTTTGAACACTCCGAAGCCCAGCACCGCGGCGATGCCGGTCGGGATCAGCACGATGGCCAGCAGCGTGAAGGCGGGGGAGGCGAACGGCGCCCAGTAGCCGGGCAATTCGCGCACACCGGCGATCTGCATGAAATCGGGCACGTCGTCCCCGCGCAGTTGCGCGTCGGAGATCTTGAGGTGCATGCCCATCATGTAGCCGCCGAGGCCGAAGAAGACCCCCTGCCCCAGTACCAGCATGCCGCCGCGGCCCCAGGCCAATCCGATGCCGACCGCGACGATCGCGAAGCAGAGGAACTTGGCCAGCAGCCCGAGCCGGAAGTCCGAAAGGAGGGCGGGCGCCACCGCGAACAGCAGCACCGCCGCGACACCGAACCCCGCCCACGTCTGCCAGCGCCCGAGAAGTGTCCTCATACGAGACTCCTTGTCCGCACGGTGAACAGGCCCTGGGGACGAACCTGCAGGAAGATCACGATGATCACGAAGACGACCACCTTGGCCAGTGACGCGGTGGTGTTGTACTCGATGAACGAGTTCAAGAAGCCCAGCGCCAGCGCCGCGATGACGGTGCCCTTGATCTGGCCCAGGCCGCCGACGACCACGACGAGGAAGGCGTCGATCAGGAAGCTCTGCCCGGTGGTCGGGCTCGTCGAGCCGATCAACGTCAGCGCCACCCCGGCCACCGCCGCCAGCCCCGACCCGATGAAGAACGTGGTGATGTCGGTCTTGCGCGACGAGATGCCGCTGGTCTCCGCCAGGTCGCGGTTCTGGACCACCGCGCGGATGCGCCGGCCCATCGGGCTGGTCTTGAGCACGGTGGCCAGCACCGCAACGCACACCACGGCCAGAACCAGGATGAAGATGCGGGTCTTGGGCACCACCGCGCCGAGGATGTCCACACCGCCGGAAAGCCACGACGGGGCAACGACGTTCACCGCGGGGGCGCCGAAGATGTCCCGGGCGATCTGCTGCAGGATCAGGCCGACACCGAACGTCACCAGCAGGGTGTCGAGCGGACGGTGGTACATCCGCTGGATCAGCGTCACCTCGAGCAGCGCACCCATCGCACCGCCGACGAAGAATCCGATCACCAGCGAGATGAGCAGCGACGCACCGGCGCTGGAGATCACCTGCTGCACCACGTACGCGGTGTAGCAGCCCGCCATGATGAACTCACCGTGGGCCATGTTGATGACTCCCATCTGACCGAAGGTCAGCGAGAGTCCGAGCGCAGCCAGCAACAGGATGGAGCCGAGGCTCAATCCCGTTGCCAGCTGGCCGATCAGAACGTCCATGCGGCTGGTTGGCTCAGCTGGAGAGCCCGGCGGCCCACGGGTAGGACTTCAGGTACGGGTCCGGCTCGATCGGTCCGGGGGACTCCCAGATCGTGTAGATCAGCCCGTCGGGCCGGATCTCACCGATGCGTGCGGTCTTGGTGATGTGGTGGTTCTCGCCGTCGATCGTGACCTTGCCCTCGGGTGCGTCGAACGAGACGCCGCCCGCGATGTCCTGAATGGCCTTGACGTCGAACGACTTCGCCTTCTCGACGGTGTTCTTCCACAGGTACACCGAGACGTAGGCGGCTTCCATCGGATCCGAGGTCGGCTTGTTCGCGCCGTAGGCCTTCTTGTAGGCGTCGACGAACGCCTTGTTCACCGGCGTGTCGATGGTCTGGTAGTAGTTCCAGGCCGTCAGCTGACCGGCGACGTTCTGCACGCCGATGCCGCCGACCTCCTCCTCGGCGATCGACACCGACACGACCGGCATGGCCTGCGGGGTCAGGCCGACGTTGCGGTACTCGCGGAAGAACGCCACGTTGGAATCGCCGTTGAGGGTGTTGAACACCGCGTCGGCGTCGGCGGTGCGGACCTTGTTGACGATCGTGGAGAAGTCGGTCGAGCCGAGCGGGGTGTAGTCCTCACCTTTGATCTCGATGCCGTTGGCGCCGGCGTAGGCCTTGATGATGCGGTTGGCCGTCTGCGGGAAGACGTAGTCGCTGCCCACCAGGTACAGCGACTTGACGCCGCGTTCCTTGAGGTAGTCGAGGGCGGGCACGATCTGCTGGTTGGTGGTGGCGCCGGTGTAGAAGATGTTCTTCGACGCTTCGAGACCCTCGTACTGGACGGGGTAGTAGAGCAGGGAGTTCGCGCTCTCGAACACCGGCAGCATGGCCTTGCGGCTCGAGGAGGTCCAGCCGCCGAACACCGCGGCGACACAGTCGCTGCTGATCAGCTTCTCGGCCTTCTCGGCGAACACGGTCGGCTCCGAGGCGCCGTCCTCGCCGATGAGTTGGATCTGCTTGCCCATCACGCCGCCGGCGCCGTTGATCTCGTCGACCGCGAGTTTGATCGCATCGCGGACGGTGACCTCGGAGATGGCCATCGTGCCTGACAGCGAGTTCAGCGAGCCGACCTTGATGTTCGGACCCGACGTGTCCACGCAGGACTCGGCGCCTGCCGCGTCGGTGTCGGTGGCCTTGCTTCCGCAGCCTGCCAGCAACATGCCGGTCACGACCACCAGACTTCCCGCGGCAAGAGCGGATCTGTGGAACGGGGAGCGTCCTGGTAGTCGCATGAAATCCCTTTCGGAGAGTCAACATCGGGCGCGTCGGCACCGTGGCGGTGCCGCATCGGCAACCTAAGACGCCGGTGTTACTGGGAAATGACTGTGTGTGACGAACTCATTAACCTGCTGGGCACCCCGGGGTCGGGGGTGGGCTGTAACGGGGTGACCCGGCCGGTCGATGAAGCCCACATGCGAACAGTGGTGGCATCGGTTCTGGTGACAGCGGCGATGACTGCGGCGCCGGGGACGGCGAATGCCCAACCGGGGACGGAGAACGGCTCCCACACCGTGACCTACACGGTGGTGGCGCAGAGCGAACTCAACGCGCAGCTCTACTACCTGGCAACCGAGCCGCCGAGCCGGGCCGACTTCGACGCCGACTCGTCGAAGTATCTGACGAACGTGAAAACGCTGCTGCGTCCCGGTGTCCCGTGGACGTTCCAGACCGCGCTGAACGATCCCACCCAGTGGGCGTTGGTGAGCGCGAGCGGAGCGCTTCGCGTTCCGCCGAACTTCCACTGTGAGATCGCGGTGGATGGTGTCGTCGTCGCACGGTCCGACGGTGGCAGCGGCACGCAGTGCTCGTTACGCGCCTGGTGACCCGGGCGCCGGGGAGAGGAGTATGGTTGAGGGTGAACCGCTCACGTCAGCGGTGATTCCGGCCGATATGACGGCCGCTCCGTAGAAACTCTTGAAGGGTTTTCACCAATGAAAAACGGCGATCTTTTCTCGCATCCCGTGGTCAACGAGCCGAGTGTGGCGCAGGAATCCTCTGCGCCCGTGCAGAATCCGGTCTTCTCGGATGCACCGGACCAGAAGAAGCGGTGACCGACTGAGCTAGAAACGACTGTGGGCCGCCGGAAAAATCCGGCGGCCCACAGTTGTTGAGAAGTCTGCTAGATCGCGGTCACCGAGGTAGCCTGCGGACCCTTTGCACCTTGTCCGATTTCGAATTCGACCCGCTGGTTCTCCTCGAGCGAGCGGAAGCCGCCACCCTGGATCTCCGAGTAGTGGACGAAGACGTCGTCAGAGCCGCCGTCGGGAGCGATGAAGCCGAAGCCTTTTTCGCTGTTGAACCATTTCACGGTTCCCTGTGTCATATTTCTTGATTTCTTTCGACTTACCTACGAATGCAGAAAGCATTCTGTGCTCCAGGCTAGCACGACCGGGGTGATCCCGAGGCATCGGAGCCGAAGATCCCCTTGACACCGACTCGAACTTACGTTCGAATGGAGGCATGCGGTGGGCGGGTCAGGGAGTCGGGGTCGACGACGGCGCGTTGCCCGGTCTGCAGCGGATCGGGTTGGTCCGCAGCGTGCGCACCCCGCAGTTCGAGGGCATGACGTTCCACGAAGTGCTGTGCAAATCGGCGCTCAACAAGGTCCCCAACGCGTGGATGCTGCCGTTCCAGTACACGGTGAACGCGTATCGCGGCTGTTCACACGCCTGCCGGTACTGCTTCGCCCGGCCCACCCACGAGTATCTCGACTTCGACAACGGAACGGATTTCGACTCCCAGGTGGTCGTAAAGACCAACGTCGTCGATGTGTTGCGCAGGGAGCTGCGCCGGCCGTCGTGGACCAGGGAGACCGTCGCACTCGGCACGAACACCGACCCGTACCAGCGCGCGGAGGGCCGCTACGTACTGATGCCCGGAATTCTTGCTGCACTGCGGGATTCGGGCACCCCGTTTTCTATCCTGACGAAAGGCACGCTGCTGCGCCGGGATCTGCCGATCATCGCGGAGGCGGCCGAGCGGGTACGGGTGAGCGTGGCGGTGTCGCTGGCGGTGGGTGATCCGGAGCTGCACCGGGCCGTCGAACCGGGCACGCCATCACCACAGGCCCGGCTCGCACTGATCGCCGCGATCCGCGATGCCGGTCTGGACTGCCATGTGATGGTGGCGCCCGTGCTGCCGCGATTGACCGATTCGGTGGAACACCTCGACGGCCTGCTCGGCGAGATCGCGGCCGCCGGCGCAGGCAGCGCAACGGTTTTCGGGCTGCACCTGCGCGGTTCCACCCGTGGGTGGTTCATGTCGTGGCTGGCCCGCGACCACCCGGAGCTCGTGGGGGAGTACCGGGCGCTCTACCGGCGCGGGGCGTATCTGCCCGCCGACTACCGCGAAATGCTGCGCGCCCGTGCGGCGCCCCTGCTGCGCAAGCACGGGCTGACCGGTGAGCGCCGGCGCCTCGAGCCGGTGGCACCCGTACCCGTCGCCGCGGGACCGGTGCAGCCGACGCTGTTCTGAGGGCTGTCAGCTCTTGTTGCGCTTGACGTCCTTGAACGGCACACCCCGGTCGGCGGCGTGCTCGCGGGGAAAGCCCAGGACGCGTTCGCCGATGATGTTGCGGGCGATCTCGGTGGTGCCACCCCCCAGGGATGCGGTCTGCCGCGACAGGTAGCGGTCGCCGAAGCGGATCAGTCCGTCACCGGTGTCCACGACCGCCGCGCTCTCCGAGATCGCGAGCGCGGTGTCGATCTCGAACTGGATCGACTCGGCGTGGGTGATGCGGATGATCGATCCGGCCGCCGGGGGCAGGCTGCCGTCGAGCACGCCGTGGTAGACGTGGTCGATCAGCTGTTCCTGCACCTTGCGCCGGACCAGCGCGCGCCCGGCCATCTCGCGGACCCGCTCGCTGTCGGCCTGGCCGGTGGCGGCCAGCAGCGCGACGTAGTCGACCGGTTGGTCCGTCACCCCTTCCGGGCCGATGCCGCTGGCGAATTCGGACCCGCCGCCGACCGCGCGGCGCTCGTGGTAGAGCTGGCGGGAGGCGACCTCCCAGCCCTTGTTGACCTCGCCGACCACCGCGTCGTCGCCGAGTTCGAGGTCGTCGAAGAACTCCTCGCAGAACTCGTTGCCGCCGTCGACCTGTTTGATCCGGCGCATGGTGATGCCCGGTGCGTCGAGCGGCACCAGGAACATCGTCAGGCCCTCGTGCTTGGGGACGTCCCAGTCGGTGCGGGCGAGCAGGAGTCCGTAGTCGGCCGCGAACGCGCTGGTGCTCCAGGTCTTCGCGCCGTTGATGACCCACTTGTCACCGCGGCGGTCGGCGCGGGTGATCACACCGGCCAGGTCCGACCCGCCGCTGGGCTCCGACAGCAGCTGCACCAGGATTTCCTCGCCGCGGATGGCGCCGCCGATGTGCTGTTGCTTCTGTTCCTCGTTGCCGGTGTCGAGGATGGTGGCCGCACAGATCGTGAAGGTCGGCGTGTTGAGGATGATCGGCAGCTCGTACGGTTTGGATTCCTGGTCGAACGCCCGCTGGTAGGCCAGCGGCAGACCGAGGCCGCCGTATGCCTTCGGGAAGCAGATGCCGGCGAAGCCGCCAGCGTGCAGCTTCTTCTGCAGTTCCCGGGCCCGCAGCCACGGACCCTCTTCACCGCGGTCGGCGTCGGGCGGGTTGGCCGGATCGATGCGGGGCATGTTGTCCGCCAGCCATGCCCGGGCCCTGGCGCCGAACTCCTCGACCGACTCGGCGGCTGCGGCGGCTGCCGACTGGTCGCGCGTGGGCGTCTCGGTCATGAGGCGGACTCCAACTCTTCGGTGAGCGCGTAGATGCGCAGATTGTGGTCCTCGGGGGTGCCGAACATCGATCGGTACAGCGTCGCCCGACGGAGGTACAGGTGCAGATCGTGCTCCCAGGTCACCCCGATGCCGCCGTGCAGCTGGACGCAGTGCTGGATCATCGACGGAGCGTGTTCGCTCACATAGGATTTCGCGGCGCTGACGTTGAACTCGGCGTCGGCCGCGCGGGCCGAGACCGAGGCGACGGCGGCGCGGGTGGTGGCTCGGCAGGCCTCCAGGCCGATCTTGAGGTCGGCGTAGCGATGTTTGAGCGCCTGATAGGACGCCAGCGGCCGGCCGAACGAATGCCGGTCGAAGCCCCACTGCACGGTCATGTCGACGACCGTGCCGAGGATGCCGACCACCTCGGCGCACTGCAGCACCTGGGCGACCTGACTCTGTCTGGCGATCAGCTCGGGGGTCTGCTCCGGCGTGCCGACCGCGGCTGACTCGTCGAGCTCGACACCGGACAACTGAACGCGGGCATAGCTTTTCACGAGGTCGATCGAGCGTTGCGGTTCCACTGTCACGCCCGGCGCATCCGTCGGGACGACGAACTGGCGGAGCGCGCCGTCGCATTCGGTGACCACCAGCAGCGCGGCGCTCTGGTCGCCGGCCTCCACGCGGTCGGCGACGCCGTCGAGCCGGAAGCCGGATTCGGTGGCGGTCGCCGTGACGCCGGGGGTGTGCGGTGACCACCCTCGGCCCGGCTGGTAGACCGCCCAGGACGCCACCGACTCACCGCTGACCAGTGATTCGATCAGCGCGGCGTGGCGTTCGGGTTCCGCGGCGTCGACGAGGCCCGCGAGCACCGTGGAGACGGGGTGCAGCGGACCGGGTGCGACGGTCTTGCCGATCTGTTCGGCGACGAGCGCCAGGTCGGCGACACCGTTACCGGATACGCTGCCGCCGCCCAGCTCTTCGGGTACGAGCAGGCTGGCCCACCCCAGTTCCGCGGCGCGTTGCCACCACTGCGGTTCGAATGACGTACCGGCGGCGTGCAGTTCGCGGACCCGCGCCAATGACGCTTCTTTCTCGAGGAAAGCCTGTGCCGTCGAGGCGAACAGCAGGCTCTCCGGGGAGGTGACCTCCGTCATGACGCGTCTCTTCTCTGTTTTCGGGCGATCGCTGCTCAGGCGATGACGAGGGCGGGTACGTCGGGTCGGTGGACGACCTGGTTGGGCACCTTGAACAGGTCGACGAGGTTGCCGCCCATCACCTTTCGGATGCCTTCCTCGTCGAGGCCGTGCTCCTGCAGATCGTCGACCAGCCGGATGGGGTCGGCGAGTCCCTCGGGATGCGGCCAGTCGGATCCGAAGATCACCCGGTCGACCCCGATCAGGTCGGCCATCTGCTTGAAGTTGTCCTCCCAGAACGGAGCTACGTACACACCGCGTTTGAACGCCGCGATGGGGTCTTCCGGGAACTCCTGCGGCATCTTCGAGTAGACGTCTCTGAACTGGTAGAAGAGGTAGGGCACCCAGGACGCGCCGTTCTCGATCGACAGCACCCGCAGGTCGGGGTTGCGGGTGAGCGCGCCGTGGCAGACCAGTGCCGCCATGGTGTCCTCGATCGGTCGCTTACCCATCGCGACCATCCGGAACGCGGTCGGCTTGAAGGGCAGGAACTCCTCGGCGGGCTCCCAGTCGTTGAGGTACTGCGAGTAGCCGCTGTCTGAGGCGTGCATGCAGACGGGGATGCCGGCCTCGACGCAGGCGGCCCAGAACGGGTCGAACTCGGGCAGACCGAGGGAGCGGGTGCCACGGTAGCCGGGCACGGGAGCGGGGCGCACGAGGACGGTCTTGGCACCGCGCTCGAGGCACCACTCGAGTTCTTCGAGGGCCCGGTCGACGATGCCCAGGTTGATCACCGGCGTGGAGAAGATCCGGTCCTCGTAGTTGAACTGCCACGTCTCGTACATCCACTGGTTGAGCGCGTGGATGATGTCGAGGATGAGGTCCGGGTCGTCCTTGAGTCGCTCCTCGACGAGGCTGGCCAGCGTCGGGAACATGATCGTGTAGTCGAGGCCGAGTCCGTCGAGCACCTCGAGGCGGGCCTCGGGGTTGCGGAAGGCCGGGATGGCCTTCATCGGCTTGCCCATCACCTCGCGGAAGCTCTTCCCGCCGCTGCCGTGTTTGAAGTACTCCTCCTGCGCGCCGGGGCGTGCCACGACCTCGAAGGTGGGGTTGGGGATGTAGTCGCTGATGTGGTTGCGCACCACGATCTTGGTGCGGCCCCGGACGTCGATGTAGTCGATGACGCCCTTGCGGTGGTCGGGAAGGAACTGCGTCAGCGCCTCTTTGGGCTCGTAGAAGTGGTTGTCCGCGTCGAATACCGGGAAAGACAGGTCGCGAGATGGCATATCCGCCTCCTGGAAGTCACGTTGGCGACGAGCGGTAATGACATTACCATTTAGAGAGAGGCGCGGGCAGAGGGTCAGTGCGGTGCGTTCACGGCGCGTGCGCAGAAAGTCGTAGATGTGGCGCGCGTCGACGGGGGCGCCGGACAGTTCGGCGCCGAGCACGCGCAGGCGCATCGCACCGAGCGCCGCCTGCATGATCAGCGCGGAGGTCGCTTCGACGTCGAGGTCGTCGCGGAAGTCTCCGTCGGAGACGCCGCGCCGGATGATGTCGGCGATCAACGCGTGAAGCGGGGCGAGCACTTTGGCGTACTTGCGCGGCATGGCTTCGGCCAGGCGGTCGTTGTAGGAGGTCAGCCCTCGGTTCACCCTGTCCTGGGTGTCGGAGCCGGGCGGGACGCAGATGCGGTCGATGAGGGTGCGCAGCGCGTCGGGACCCGTGAGTCGGTCGGCTTCGGCGCGCCAGTGCCGTGCGGATTCGGACATGATGCGTTCGATCAGCGCCAGCAGCAGCTCGTCCTTGGTGGAGAAGTGCTGATAGAAGGACCGCAACGAGGTCTTGGAGCGTTCGACGACCTCGAGCACCGTGAAGTCGGTGCGGCCGGTTTCGCCGAGGATCGCCAACGCGGAGCGCATGAACCGTTCGGGGCGCGACGTGACGTCTTCACCTACGGTGCCGGCCTGTCCGTCGGGCTTCGCCATGGAGAATGACGTTACCGCTTTTGCAGAAGCCTATGTAGCTTCTCGGTAGGGTGCACCGAGACCACGGGACAGGGGCGTGACGTTATGACCACCGAATCGACGCAAGACACGACGCAGGGGCAATGGACGGTCGAGATGTTGCTCGATCTGTTCGATGCGCAGCCTGCGGGCGACAACCGGTTCACCGCGCAGACAGGCGTGGCGGCGGCCGACGAGCGGCAGGTGGTCGAGGGCACGCAGGTGCTGGCGCAAGCGATCGTCGCGGTGGCGAAGCGGTTCCCGGACAAGTCGGTGCGGTCGGCGTACGCGGTGTTCTCCCGGGTGGTGGTCGTCGGTCCGCCGGTCGAGTTGGAGATCGACGTGGTGTCGGAGGGGCGGTCGACGGCGACCGCAGTCGTGTCGGCGTCACAGAACGGGAAGCGCTGCATCACCGTCACGGTGTTCACCGATGTGCCGTCGGGGGATGTGATCCGGCATCAGCTGCCTCGTCCTGCGGTCGTGCCGCCGGCCGAGGCGAACCACACCGAGATGCCCATGGTGGGCAGGCAGGTGCGGTTGGTCGATGTCGTCGACGTGAACAGCCCCGACGAGGTCGGTCCGCCCGAGCTCTATGCGTGGGTGCACTACGAGCCGATCCCGCAGCGGGATGACCTGGCGAAGGCGCTGATCGCGTACTTCACGGGGCACCTGGGGATTTCGACGACGATGCGCGCACATGAGGGGATCGGTACCGCGCAGGCGCACCTGACGGTGTCGACGGCGCCGATGACGATCAGCGTGAGTTTTCACGAGCCGGTGCGCTGGGACGGCTGGCTGCTGTACACGCACGAGAGCACGCAGGTCGGGGCGGGCATGTCGTATGTGCGCGGCGCGGTGCACACCGAGGAGGGTGAGCTGATCGCGTCCTTCAGCCAGGACGGGTTGATTCGGCCACTGCGCACGACGGACAACTCGATCGCCACGCAGAACCGGCTGTAGATTCCCGCCTCCGTCAGAACGGGGGTGGTTTGGTGCGTTCGGCGACGAAGTCGTCGTTGAGTCGGCGTTCGGTGTCGATGCGGTAGCGGCGGTCTTGGGCGCGGGTGCGGCGGCGTTTGGGCATCATGAGGCCGCGGTTCTTCGTGGCGTCTGCGGTCTTCCCTTTCCGGGCCGTTGCCGTAGGGGTGCACAGGGTCGGGAACAGCAGCGCACTACCCGGGTGGGTGATGTGGGTCTGCCCGCTCGGTGAGGTCCAGATGACGGTGCCGTCGGCGAGTTGTTGGTCGCGCCAACCGGTTTGGCCGGTCCAGAAGGTTTTGAGCAGGTGGTGTTTTCGGCAGAGGCATTTGAGGTTGGACGCGTTCGTGGGCCCGGTGGGGTAGGGCACGGTGTGGTCGATGTCGCAGAGGGTTGCGGGTTTGTCGCAGCCGGGGAAGCGGCAGGTCAGGTCGCGGCAGCGCACGAAGTCCTGCAGCGCGATCGAGGGCCGGTAGTGGGGTTCGGGTGGCGCGTCGCCGGGGTGTTGGAGTCGCCGGATCGTGGCGCGGTCGAGGAAGGCGGGCAGCACCACGGGGCTGAGCACGCCGCCACCGATGACGAATGCCCGTGCGGGCGTGGGGGAAGGTTGCGGTGTGGGCACCGGCTCGGTCATGGTCGAATCCTGCTCGCGCGCATCGCTATCTGCCGCGACGTCGACCGGCCTGCACTTGGCCGAGAAGTCCTGTTCCGGCGCGGTGCCGGCCGACTCGTCCTCGCGCTCAGTGCTCCCCGGCTCGCCAGCTCCGCACTCTGCGGATGCTTTCGGTTCGAGCTTCGCGGGCTCGTCATCGCTGCGCCACGACTCTCGCGCAGCGATATCCGGCTCCACAGGTTCCGACTCCGGAAGGGTCTCCGGCTCGGAGTCTGCTGGCTCCTGGCCGGGCGGTTCATCCTCGCGCGCAGCGGTATTCGGCTCGACAGGTTCAGGGTCTACGGCCGGTTGCTCGTCGGCGTCCGCTGCAGCGCTGCGGTTCCGCGCATGGGCGAGTGCTTCTTCGGTGGCGATGAGGTGGATCACGACGTTGGCGGTGGAGCGGTCCGGGGTGCTGGCCGGGCAGTCGGGGTTGTCGCACTCGCAGCGCAGCGGCTCACCGGCAGATAGTGCGGCGAAGGCGTCGTTGCGGCGCTCTTTCATGGTGCGCGGGTCATCGGGGCATACAGTGCGGGCCATGTCCTCGACGTGTTGTTCGAGCGCGACACCGTCGGGGCTGTACATCCGGGCGTAGACGGTCATCATCCCGGGAGCGTCGGTGATGTTGCCGAACTGCAGGTCGCGGGTATGGGTTGCGGGTTCGCGGCGCCGCAGCGCGCCCGGGTCATGGATCTCGACCAGCGCGTCGATGGTCTCTTCGGTCTTCGACTGCGATTTCGGCCCCCAACACAGGATCTGTTCGGCCAAGGCGGCATCCACGGCGGCCATCGCCTCGGGGTCGGTGATCAGATAGGTGCGGTAGACGATCGCGCGGACGAGGATGTCGCTAATCAGCCCGCGCTCGAAGAGGGCGGCGACTTTGGGGAAGCGGTTGGCCAGCAGCACTCCGCGTTGGGTTTGGCTCTTGGCGAGCCCTTCGGTGATGTGGTGGGCGGCGGCCAGTTCACTCAAGACCGAGGTCTCGGGGTCGATGAACCAGTCCTCGCGTGCGGCGGCGTCTTCGAGGGTGGTTCGGCGGCGGAACATCTCGGCCATGGCGGCCAGTTTGCGTGCGGCGGCGGCGGATTCGACGCGTCCCCACCCGGCCGACGCCAGCACCAGCTCGGCGTCACTGAGCGCCGAGTAGTCGGCGATCTTGGGTAGCGAACCATCGAACATACTGGCGATTCTAGCGACCGGGTACGACATCGAGGCCGCACAATCGCGTACCGCCCCGATCTGTGAATGAACTCGCCGCTGTGGACAACTCGGTCAGATCTTGAGGTATCCCTTCTCCGCCGGGATCTGGGCCGCGGTCAGCAGAGACGAGGCGTCACTTGCCAGCCACACCACGATGTCGGAGATCAGTTCCGGCGGCGCCAGCGAGTCGGTCGGCAGCGCGCCGGGTGAGAAGCTGTGGATGTAGGTGGGGTGATCCGCGAACACCTGGTACATCGACGTGTCGTTGCCCATCGGGGTGTCGGTGCCGTACGGGTGCACCGAGTTCACCCGAATCCCGAACTCGCCCAACTCGATCGCCAGCGAATTGGTCAGGCCCACGACGCCGAACTTGCTCGCACAGTAGTGACCGCAGCCCGGAACCGCCTTGATCCCCGCGGCCGAACTGATGGTGATGATGGAGCCGCCGTTGCCCGCCGCGATCATCGGCGGAACCACCGCGCGCATCGTGTTCCACACCCCGGTGAGGTTGACGTCGAGGGTGTCCTGCCACTGCTGCGGCGAGATCTCCCACACCCGGCCCCAGTTGAGCACTCCCGCGTTGGCGACGACGATGTCCAGGCGCCCGAACTGTTCGACCGCCTCGGCGACGACGCGCTGCTGACTCGCGGCGTCCCGCACGTCAACCTGCTGGGCCAGGATCTTGCGCCCCTCGTTCTCGACCAGGCGCACCGTCTCGGCGAGATCCGCCGGCTCGGCAGGCGGATACCCGTTGGCGTCGCAGACCGGGGCGCACGCGTCGATTGCCACGACGTCCGCGCCCGCTCGTGCCAGCCGAACACAGTGCGAGCGGCCTTGGCCGCGGGCCGCGCCGGTCACGTAGGCGACGCGGCCGGCGAGGGGGAGATCCTGATCGGTCATGCGGTGAGCTCCTCGAACAAGGCGGGACGAGCGGCGAATTCGTAATCCGACAGCGGGGAGTGGCGGGCGAAGCGCCGGGATCCGGCGATGGTCTGCGGCCGGTGATAGACGGTGTCGCGCTGAGAGTTCACGAAATACGTGCTGAGACCGGGATTGCAGGCGGTGAAGTACAGGTGCGCGACGCGGCCATCGCGGCGCATCCGCTGGTTCCACCGATTGAACGCGTCATCACTGACGGCGGCGACCGGTGTGCCGCGACCTCGCGCCTCGGCGATCACCCGCACCGCGTGGGCGGCCATGGTCTCGACGAAGTCCGGCCACGCGAAGCCGACGAAGCCCAGCGGACCGACGATCTCCCACCTGTTG
The DNA here is from genome assembly GCF_010731695.1 of Mycolicibacterium litorale. NCBI lineage: Bacteria > Bacillati > Actinomycetota > Actinomycetes > Mycobacteriales > Mycobacteriaceae > Mycobacterium > Mycolicibacterium litorale. The sequence goes on along the minus strand of NZ_AP022586.1, from coordinate 2,079,494 downwards.
GGCAATCGCGGATGTGCGGTCCCCGCGTAGGCGCTCAACCCATGTGCCCGGTAGTACTCCGCCAAATCGAATCCGTTGCTGCCCAAGACGGTTCCGGTCCGATAGGTCTCGGGATCCGTCCACAGCTCGTAACCGGTGGCGAGCACCAGCAGGTCGGCCGGGTGATCGACGCCGTCGACGGTGCGCACACCGTCCGCGGTGATGCGTTCGATCGGCGTGGTGATCAGATGGGTGTCCGGATCGTTGAGCGCCGGAAGAAAACTGCTGGAGATGACGGGCCGTTTCGCCAGGATCCCGTACCGCGGCACCAGCGCCCGCCGGGTGACCGGATCACGGACCACCACGCGCAGCAGCAGGCGGTACAGCGCGCGACAGTAGGCGTCGTAGAACGGCATCGCGCGCACCAGCACCCGGTCCGGCAGCCTGGAGAACAGATGCACGATCGGCGCCACCATGAACGCGTCCATGAGATAGCGACCGAAGACGTTCACCGCGGACACGACACCGGGAACCCGCAGCACCCGGCGCATGGCAGCGGGAATGTCGAAGTCGACCTTGGGCAGCACCCAGGCCGGCGTCCGTTGAAACACATCGAGATTCGCCACCTGACCGGACAGCGCGGCGGCGATCTGCACCCCGCTCGAGCCGGTGCCGATGACCGCCACCCGCTTACCGCAGGAGTCGTAGCCGTCGTCCCACGCATTGGGTCGAAGGATCGTCCCGGCGAAGTCGTCGATGCCGTCGATGTCGACCCGCGGTTTGGCGTTGACGTACCCGCCGACCGAGCTGATGAGGAATCTGGCCGTCACCGCCTCACCGTTCGCCAGCGTCAACCGCCACAGCCCCGCGGCGTCGTCCCACTGCTGGCGAACGACGTTGCAGTGCGGTCGTAGGTGCGGATAGAGGCCCAGGCGCTGTGCGGTGTCGCGCAGATAGGCATAGATCTCCGGCCCGGGCGCGAACAGCCTCGACCAGTCGGGATTCACCGCGAACGACAACTGGTACCACAGCGTCGGGATGTCGACGGCCAGGCCGGGGTAGTGGTTGTCGCGCCAGGTGCCGCCGAAGTCGTGGCTCCGCTCGAGGATGACGAAGTCATCGATCCCGTTCTGCCGCAACAGATATGCCGAGGCGATGCCACCGGGACCGGCGCCGATGACGACGACTTCGTGATCCGGTTCGATCATGCTGGTCCTCCCAGTCCGGCGACGATGTGGTCGCAGACGAATTTGCGCACCGCACGCGGGTTGTCGAGATCCACGCCGACGGGCGGGAGCAGTTCGAAGCTCAGCAGCACCCGCACGATCCACTCGCTCGCGCGGAGCGGGTCGACGTTCGCGCGCACCTCCCCACGGGTCTGTGCCGCCCGCACCAGGGGCCGCCACAGTTCCAGCGACCGCCGCATCAGGTCGTCCCCGATGTTGCGCAACAGCAGCACGAGGATGCTCTCGTTGATGCCGCGCGGAGCCACCGAATCCGAACGCTGGCGGTGTGCGCACACGAGCACCGCGGCCGCCGCGACCTGACCGGCCAGCGTCTCCTGCCGGTCGACCTCGCTGGCCATGGCCTCGATGAACACCGATGCCAGATGGTCGAGCGCGGTGCGGATCGCGTTGTCGCGGCTGCCGAGCGCGTTGTGGACGGTGCCGCGCGACACCCCCGCCTCCTCGGCGACGGCGGTCAGGCTGAACTGGCGGGGACCGAGGCGGCGCAGCGTGGCGGTGGTGGCGGCGAGCAGCGCCGGGGGGACCGGGCGGTCATCGGCGCGCATTTGAACACATTAACGACATGTGTTCAACGTGGTCAATGCTCGTCGACGTCCCAGGCGTGGTGGACGACGTCGTGCAGGTGATAGAGCGCGATCGAGGCGACGGTGAATTCGCTGCCATTGCTGCGCAATCCGCGGCGTGCCCATGCGGCGTCCGGGACCGAGGCGTACGTGTCGGCGACGGTGACCGCGGCGTCGAAGAGCTCTCCGGCCACCACAGCCGGCGACTGGGCCGCGTAGTCGCCATCGAGCGCGGCCTGATCCTGGTCCCAGTTCGCGAACAGCGGTTCGTGCTGGGTGAGCATCAGTGTCACGCGCTCGTGGAAGATCCTGTGCACGTCGCGCACATGGCAGCCGTACTCGAGTGTCGACCACACCCCTGGTCGTGAGCGGGCGGAGGCCTGTGGCGCACCGAGCCGGCGGATCCACTCGTCGGCGTCACGGCGGATCACGTCGCCGACGTCGCGGTGATGCACGGTCGACGCGTCGAAACCGCACTCGGGGCACGGCCGCGTCAACACCCAGGTCCAGTCCTTGGTGTCCGGCTCGATCTGCCCGTCCGTCACGACAACTCGCCGACCAGCGCCGCCCGCAACACGTCGAGCGGAAGCCCACCGAGGTCCAGCGCACGGCTGTGGAACTCCTTGAGCGGCATGCTGCGCGCCATCATCGTCTCGCGCAGCTGCTGCCAGATCCGCTGCCCCACTGCGTACGACGGCGCCTGTCCCGGCCAGCCGAGATAGCGGTCGAGCTCGAAGAGCAGCGTCTTCTCCGACTGCGCACAGTGTTTGCGCAAGAAGTCCCACGCCCGCGCGGCGTCCCACGTCCCGCCGTCCGGGGCGGTCAATCCACAGTGCACACCGATGTCTATCGCCACCCGGGCGGCGCGGAATCCCTGCGCGTCGAGCATCCCCATCCGGACGCCGTCGTCGTCCAGCCACCCCAGTTCGGCCATCAGCCGTTCGGCGTACAGCGCCCAGCCCTCGCCGTGGCCGGACACCCAGCAGCCCAGCCGGCGCCACCGGTTGAGCCGGTCGGCCAGGACGACGGCGTGCCCGATCTGCAGATGATGTCCGGGCACTCCCTCGTGGAACACCGTCGTCGTCTCCTGCCACGTGTGGAAGGTGTTCTTCCCCGGCGGGACCGACCACCACATCCGGCCCGGGCGGGTGAAATCCTCCGACGGTCCGGTGTAGTAGATCCCGCCGGTGTGGGTCGGAGCGATCCGGCACTCCAGGTTCCGCAGCTGCGGCGCGATGTCGAAATGGGTGTCGGCCAGCGCGTCGACCACCCGGTCGGACAGGTCCTGCATCCAGGCCTGCAGGGCGTCGGTGCCGTGCACCTGATACCGCGACTCGTTGTCGAGACGCCGGATGGTCTCGGCGACACCGGCACCGGGATACAGCCGCTCGGCGACCGTCTCCTGTTCGTCCACGATCGCACCGAGATGCTCGAGGCCCCACGCGTAGGTCTCGTCGAGGTCGATCGCGGTGCCGAGGAACGACCGCGACATCAGGCGGTAGGCATCGCGGCCGAACGCGTCGCGCTCCCGCGCACCGGGCGCGATCTCTTCGCGCAGCACGCGCCGCAGCTCACGGTAGGCCGCCGCGGCGGCGGACGCGTGACGGTCGAGGTCGGCCTGCAGCGCCGGCGCGTCGGGCACCGCACCGGCCACCATGTCGACGAACAACTGCTCGATCTGCGCGGCCTGGTCGATGCCCCTCTGCACCTGCCTGATCGCCGGGGGACGGCCCTCGGCCACCACGGTGCGCAGCGCCTCGGCATATCCGGGCACGCGCTCGGGCAGGGTGGCCAGCCGCCGGTCGATCACCGCCCAGTCCTCCGCGGTGTCGGTGGGCATCAGATCGAACACGTCGCGCATGGTCTGCAACGGCGAGGCGATCACGTTGAGCTCACCGATGTCGAGGCCGGCTTCGTGGATCTCGATCTGCACGCCCAGCCGTTCGCGCATCGCGGCGGCGGTCACCGCATCGGTCTCGTCCACCGCGACGACGGCGTCGAGTTCCTTGAGCGCCGAGCGCGCGGCCTCCGCGCGCGCCGCGACCGCGTCGGGGGAGTAGTCGGTGATGTCCTCGTCGTAGTTGCGATCACCACCGGCGATGCCGAGTTCGGTTGCGGTGCAGGGATCCAGTGCGGCGAGGGTGTCGAGGTAGCGTTCGGCGACCGCGTCGACCGCCGTCGGTTGCCTAGCCAAGGTCGTTCGTGGCGAACGTATCGCACTTCTTCGGAACGCCGGTCTGATAACCGACGGTGAACCACTTCTGCCGCTGCTCGGACGAACCGTGTGTCCACGACTCCGGGTTGACCCGGCCGGTGGCCGCCTGCTGGATCCGGTCGTCGCCGACCGCCGACGCGGCCGACAGCGCATCGGCGATGTCCTTGTCGGTCAACGGTTCGAGGAACGGCACGCCGGTGCTCTCCTGCGTGGTGACCGCGGCGTAATGCGCCCACACGCCCGCGTAGCAATCGGCCTGCAGTTCGGTGCGCACCCCGCCGCCGGTGGGCCCCTCCGGATCTTCCTGGGCGCGCGCGAGCGAACCCTGTAGTTGCTGCACGTGGTGACCGAATTCGTGGGCGACGACATACTCCTGCGCGAACGGTCCACCGCTGGAACCGAATTGATCCCTCAGGACGTCGAAGAAGTCGGTGTCGAAGTAGGCGGTCTGGTCGGCCGGGCAGTAGAACGGGCCGACCGCACTGGTGGCGGGACCGCAGCGCGTGTCCACGCTCCCGGTGAAGATCTCGACCTGCGGTCTGGTGTAGCCGGGATCGAGCTGCGACCACACCGCGTCGAGCGAGTTGCCGGTGGCGACCACCCGGCACTGCACGAACTCATTCGCGTCGGCGCCGGTCCTGCACTGGCTGAGGTCGAAACCGGGGGTCGCCACTCCCTCGGTGCCGATCTGCTGCTGCTGGGGGAGCACCGTGCCGGGATCCACCCCGAGGAACAGCGCGATGACCACGATGAGCAGGCCGCCGACACCTCCGCCGACCGCGATGCCGCGACCGCCGCCGCGTCCACCGCCGCTGCTCGAGGTGGTGCTGGTGTCGATCTGCATGCCCTCGTTGAAGGTCATCGCACACTCCATCCGCACTCGACGCGGCGCTCGACCGGCGCCGGTGTTCAGAGTCCCACACTACGATTCGGGTGTGTCCGCCGTCGCCGAAGTTCAAACCGTCGCGCACACCACGCTCGGCCGGTTGCGCGGCACCACCGAAGGCGGCGTTCACGTCTGGCGAGGCGTCCCCTACGCCCGCCAACCGCTCGGTGAGCTGCGGTTCACCGCTCCCGTCCCGCCCGAACCGTGGGGCGGTCTGCGCGACGCGCTCGAACACGGGCCGATCCCGCCGCAGGGGAAATCGTTCGTCGGCGGCGGTCGCGACGACCCCAAGAACCGGGACGAGGCGTGCCTGACCGTGACCGTCTGGTCTCCGGACGCAGGCGCGTCGCTACCGGTGATGGTGTGGATCCCGGGCGGGGCGTTCGTCTACGGGGCGGGCCACTTCCAGCTCTACAACGGGTCGCGGCTGGCGGCCAACGGCAACGTGGTGGTCGTCAACGTCACCTACCGGATCGGCGTGTTCGGCGGGCTGGACCTCAGCGCACTGGGCGACGGATTCGACGACAACCTCGCCTTGCGTGACCAACTCGCCGCGTTGGGCTGGGTCCGGGAGAACATCGCCGCGTTCGGCGGCGACCCCGACCGCGTCACGGTGTTCGGCGAATCGGCCGGCGCCACGTCGGTACTGGCGCTGCTCGCCTGCCCGGCCGCCGAGGGGCTGTTCGCGCGGGCGATCGCGCAGAGCCCCGCCCTGCCCCTGATCGCCGACCCCGACACCCGCGCGCAGCGCGCCCGGCGGTTCCTCGACCTGCTCGGGCTGGACGTCGATCAGGTCAAGGCCGCCCCGCAGCGGTCACTGCGCCGCGCCGCGGGCCACCTGCAGCTGGAGAGCGTCGCCGAGACCCCGACGCTCGCCTACGGGCTGACCCACGGCCTCGACCTGCTGCCGCAGCACCCGATCGCGGCGGCCCGCGCCGGTGCGGTCCACCGGGTGCCGCTGATCGTCGGCACCAACAGCCACGAGGCGTCCATGTTCGCGTGGGGGAAGCCGCCGATGCTGCCGACCACTCCCGCCGCGGCCGAGTCGTGGTTCCAACGGTGTGCGCCCCAGGCCCGCGAGCGCATCCTGCGCGCGTATCCGGGGCATCCGCGGCGGCAGGCCCTGGTGGCGATCGGCTCCGATGTCATGTTCGGCGCGCCGACGTGGGCGTTCGCCGACGCCTACAGCGCGCATGCGCCCACCCACGTCTACCGCTTCGACCACACCGCGGTCGCGCTGCGGGCCCTCGGGCTGGGCGCGACCCACGGCAGTGAGATCGTGCACGTCCACCACAGCTACGCCTCGTATCTGGGACGCAAGCTGCATCCGTTGGGCCGGCGCCTGCTGCCGTCGGTGGGGCGGCGCATGCAGCGGACCTGGCTGGACTTCGTGACGCGCGGCTGGGCGCCGGGCCAGGAGTGGCGTGAGGACTGGCCGCGTTACGACGCGGTCCGACGCCGCACCCGGGTCATCCGCTCGATGCGCGACGACTCTGTCGACGACCCGGACGCGCTGCGGCGGCAGGCGTGGAGCGGGATCTACTAGGGGGCGAACCGCTCGTCGGTGTAGCGGCGCAGGTTGTGCAGGAAGCGCTGGAACAACCAGCCCATCACCGGCCGGCCCAACGACATCCCCAGCCGCGCCGCCACGCCGTTGGGCTTCATCGCCATCACCCAGGTGAGGTGGCAGCCGCCCGGTGTCTTCACCACGCGGTAGTCCTCGGCGAAGGCGGCGATACTGCCCGTCGACGCCTCGTTGAACCGGAAGGCCATGTGGCGGAACGGTTCCCAGGCGAGAAACTCCTCGTCGCCGATGATGCCGCCGCGCATGTGGACGGTACGGGTGGTGCCGATGCCGCGCGGTTCCGCGCTCGTCCACGTCACCTTGGTGATCACCGTCGCCCAGTGCGGCCACGATTCGGCGTCGGCGAGCACCTCGAAGACCTGCTCAGGGGTGATCGCGAGATCGACGGTGCTGACGAAGCGGTACGGCGCGGAGTCGACGAAGGACAGGTCGACGCGCTCGCAGGCGTGCATGGCCATACACCGTAGCCGACTGTGTCTAGCCACGGCCGCGAGCGCCCCCTCGCGTTCAGCCCTCGCCCGCGGCGGCCAGCAGCGGCACCAGGATGTCGCTCACCGGTGTCGCGATGCCGTACGCGGCGCCCTTGCGGGCGATCACGCCGTTGCGGATGTCCCACTCCAGTGGGCGGCCGGCCTCCCGGTCGGTGAGCATCGAGGTGGTGATGTCGGGCGGACCGCCGGCGATCATGCCGACGATCTCGTCGACGACCTCGTCGCCGAGCGACGCCCCGTCGGCCCGCGCGACGGCGAGGCATTCGGCGAGGTAGCGGCGGGCCAGCGCGGCGATGTCGTCGCGGCGGAACATCCCGGCCCGGCGCCCGGTCAGCACCATCAACCCGACCACCGCGTTGACCAGCAGCTTGCGCCACGCCGCGGTGACGAAGTCCGGATCGCAGTCGACGGCCAGGTGCGGGGTCCTGAGCGCGTCGGCGAGGGTCGCGGCCGCGGCGGTGTCAGGCAACACCAGCCTCGCGCCGGTGCGGATGCGCACGAACCCCTCCGGGTCCGGCTCCGCCGAGACCCACACCGCGGCAGGCACCACCGTCGCGCCCGGGCAGAAGCGCCCCACCCGCTCGACTTGCTCGACGCCGTTCTGCAGCGCGCACACCACCGTGTGCTCGTCACACAACCGGCGCAGCCACGGGGCGCTCGCCTCGTTCTGGGTGTCCTTGACCGCGAGCAGGACCACGTCGACGGGCCCGTCGACGGCCGCGGGATCGGTGTGCACCGGGCCGGGCACGACGATGGGCTCGCGGTCCTCGGGGCGGACGTCGAGCGAGGTGCGGGCGGTGCGGCCGCACAGCAGCACGGAGCGGCCGGCCTCGTACAGCAGGGCGGCCACCGTGGCGCCGACGGCGCCGGGCCCGACGAGTGCGATGCGGGTGGGCATGATCGCCCAAGCTACCGACGTTGCCTGGGCTCTACACTGTTGCGGTTGTCCCAGTCCCTTTCTTCAGGAGTTTTTGTGCTGCGCAGTCATGCCGCCGGATCGTTGCGACCCGCCGACGCCGGTCAGAACGTGACGCTGGCCGGATGGGTGGCGCGCCGGCGCGATCACGGTGGCGTCATCTTCATCGACCTGCGCGACGCGTCCGGGGTGTCCCAGGTGGTGTTCCGCGAAGGCGCCGTGCTCGAGGCCGCCCACCGGCTGCGCGCCGAATTCTGTGTCGCCGTCGAAGGCGTGGTCGAGGTCCGGCCGGAGGGCAACGAGAACCCCGAGATCGCGACCGGCGGCGTCGAGGTGAACGCCACCACGCTGACCGTGCTCGGCGAGAGCGCGCCGCTGCCGTTCCAGCTCGACGAGGAGGCCGGCGAGGAGGCCCGGCTGCGTTACCGCTACCTCGACCTGCGCCGCGAAGGCCCGGGCAACGCCATTCGGCTGCGCTCGAAGGTGAACGCCGCCGCCCGTGAGGTGCTGGCCCGCCACGACTTCGTCGAGATCGAGACACCGACGATGACCCGGTCCACCCCCGAGGGTGCGCGCGACTTCCTGGTGCCCGCGCGTCTGCAGCCCGGTTCGTTCTACGCGCTGCCGCAGAGCCCGCAGCTGTTCAAGCAGCTGCTGATGGTCGCCGGGATGGAGCGGTACTACCAGATCGCGCGCTGTTACCGCGACGAGGACTTCCGCGCCGACCGCCAACCCGAGTTCACCCAGCTCGACATGGAGATGAGCTTCGTCGACGCCGACGACGTGATGGCCGTGTCGGAGGAGGTTCTCGCGGCGCTGTGGGCGCTGATCGGTCACGACCTGCCGACACCGCTGCCGCGCATCACTTACGCCGAGGCGATGCGCCGCTTCGGCTCCGACAAGCCCGATCTGCGGTTCGGCCTCGAGCTCGTCGAGTGCAAGGAGTTCTTCGCCGACACCACGTTCCGCGTGTTCCAGGCGCCCTACGTCGGTGCCGTCGTCATGCCCGGCGGGGCCTCGCAGCCGCGCCGCACGCTCGACGGCTGGCAGGAGTGGGCCAAACAGCGCGGCGCCAAGGGGTTGGCCTACGTGCTGGTCGGCGAGGACGGCACGCTGGGCGGGCCCGTCGCCAAGAACCTCACCGACGCCGAACGCGACGGCCTCGCCGCCCACGTCGGCGCCAACCCGGGCGACTGCATCTTCTTCGCCGCGGGCCCGGTCAAGTCGTCGCGGGCGCTGCTGGGTGCCGCGCGCATCGAGATCGCCAAACGCCTCGACATGATCGACCCCGACGCGTGGGCGTTCACCTGGGTGGTCGACTGGCCGCTGTTCGAGGTGGCCGAGGAGGCGACCGCCGCCGGTGACGTCGCGGTCGGCTCCGGGGCGTGGACGGCGGTGCACCACGCGTTCACCGCACCGCAGCCGCAGTCGGAGCAGACGTTCGACACCGATCCGGGCAGTGCGCTCGCCGACGCCTACGACATCGTCTGCAACGGCAACGAGATCGGGGGCGGCTCGATCCGTATCCATCGCCGCGACGTCCAGGAGCGCGTGTTCGCGATGATGGGCATCGACCACGACGAGGCCCAGGACAAATTCGGATTCCTGTTGGACGCCTTCACATTCGGTGCGCCGCCGCACGGCGGTATCGCCTTCGGCTGGGACCGCATCACCGCGCTGCTGGCGGGGATGGACTCCATCCGCGAAGTGATCGCGTTCCCGAAGTCCGGCGGCGGCGTCGACCCGCTGACCGGTGCGCCCGCCCCGATCACCGTGCAGCAGCGCCGGGAGTCGGGAATAGATGCCAAGCCGAAGAAGTCGGAGGAAGCATGACCCAGCCAGACAAGAACGAACTGATCGCCGACGTCGACTCGCTCAACGACTTCAACAAGGCCATCGTCGAGGAGTTCCGCAGCAACGACGGCGTCGTGGGCGGCCCGTTCGAAGGTGCCACGTTGTTGCTGCTGCACACCGTCGGCGCCAAGACCGGTAAGGCCCGGCTCACGCCGCTGGCGTACCTGACCGTCGACGGCAAGATGCTGATCGTCGGTTCCTACGCCGGTGCGCCGAAGGATCCGGCGTGGGTGCACAACCTGCGGGCGCTGCCGCGGGCTCACGTCGAGGTAGGCACCGAGGCCTACGACGTCGACGTGCGCGAACTGCCGCCCGAGGAGCGCGACGCCGCCTACGCGAAGATCGTCGAGCTGGCGCCCACGTTCGCCGAGTACCAGGCCAACACCGACCGCGTCATCCCGCTGTTCGAGCTCACCCGCGTCTGACGCCGGCAGATCGCGCTTCCCCCTTCACTATATGGCGGGGAGGGGGGCTTGCGGCAAGGCCCCCGATCTGCTGCACAATCGCCGTCCAGCTACTACGGACGGGGGCGTAAGCATGACGAGACCTTTCGAGATCCACGAGTCGGGTGGGTACCTGCACGGCACGAAGGCCGACCTCGCGGTGGGTGATCTGCTGGTGCCGGGGCGCCCGTCGAACTTCGAGGACGGCCGCGTCTCGAACCACGTGTACGTCACGCAGACGCTCGATGCCGCGGTGTGGGGAGCGGAGCTGGCCAGGGGCGAGGGCCGCGGCCGGATCTATCTCGTCGAGCCGCAGGGTGCGCTCGAGGACGATCCGAACGTGACCGACAAGAAGCTGCCCGGAAACCCGACCCGCTCCTACCGCACCCGCGAGCCGGTGAAGGTGATCGGCGAGATCACCGACTGGGTCGGGCATTCACCCGAACAGCTCCAGGCCATGCGCGACGGCCTCGCGGATCTGCAGCGCAGGGGACTTGCGGTCATCTACGACTAGAGCCGTTCGATGATCGTCGCGTTGGCCATCCCGCCTGCCTCACACATCGTCTGCAGGGCGTAGCGGCCACCGCGCTGCTCCAGGGCGTTGACCATCGTCGTCATGATCCGAACTCCGCTGGCGCCCAACGGGTGTCCGATCGCGATCGCGCCGCCGTTGACGTTGGTCTTCGCCAGATCGGCTCCGACGTCGGCGGCCCACGCCAGGACCACCGGCGCGAACGCCTCGTTGACCTCGAACAGGTCGATGTCGGCCAGCGACAGCCCCGCCTTGGTCAGCACCTTCTCGGTAGCCGGGATCACCCCGGTCAACATGTAGAGCGGATCGGACCCGACGGCGACCGCGGTGTGGATGCGCGCGAGCGGGCGTAGGCCCAGCCGCTTGGCCACCTCGGACGTGGTGATCAGCACCGCGGCGCTGCCGTCGGACAGCGGCGACGAGTTGCCTGCGGTGATCTCCCAGCCGATCTGCGGGAAGCGTTCCTCGTAGGCGGGGTGGTAGAACGCCGGCTTGAGCCCGGCCAGTGTCTCGACACTGGTGCCCGGACGGATGATCTCGTCGGTGGCCAGCCCGGCGATCGGGGCCAGCTCCTGATCGAACAGCCCCGCCTTGGTCGCCGCGGCGGCCTTCTCGTGGCTGCCCGCGGAAAACTCGTCGAGCGCAGTCCGCGACAGATTCCACTTCGCGGCGATCAGCTCGGCTGAAATACCCTGTGGCACAAGCCCGTCGGGGTAGCGCCGGGCGAAGTCGTCGCCGAACGGGTTGCTGCCCGGGAGCACCGATGAGCCCATCGGGACCCGGCTCATCGACTCCACGCCCGCGGCGATCACGATGTCGTACGCCCCCGAGGCGACGCCCTGGGCGGCGAAGCTGATGGCCTGCTGGCTGCTGCCGCACTGGCGGTCGACGGTGGTGCCGGGAACCGACTCCGGGAAGCCTGCTCCGAGCAGGGCGTTGCGCGCGATGTTCACGGCCTGATCGCCGACCTGCGTGACGGCGCCGGCGATGACGTCGTCGACGAGTGCGGGATCGACGCCGGTGCGGGCGACGAGTTCGCGAAGGCTGTGGGCCAGCAGGTCGGCGGGCAACACCTCGTGCAACGCGCCACCCGGCTTGCCCTTGCCGATCGGTGTCCGCACCGCCCCGACGATGACGGCGTCGCGACCTCGGAATCCGCTCATGACCACTCCCCTCTGAGTAGTGTTGTCTGTACTTAGACCTGTGTACCACCTAGGTATAGTGAGAACAACTCAGAGATGGGGATGATTCCGTGACCGTGCTGCAAGGGCCGCTGGCCGACCGCGACGCGTGGTCTGCGGTGGGGCAGTGCCCGATCGAGAAGACGATGTCGCTGCTGGGCACCAAGACGACGATGCTGCTCATGCGCGAGGCGTTCTACGGCACCACCCGCTTCGAGGATTTCTGGCGCCGGGTCGGGGTGACCAAGGCGGCCGCCGCCGCGCGGCTGTCCGAGCTGGTCGACGCCGGACTGCTCGAGCGCAGGCCCTATCAGGAGCCCGGGCAGCGGCGCCGCGACGAATACGTGCTGACCGACGCCGGTCGCGACTTCATGCCCGTGGTGTGGGCGATGTTCGAGTGGGGCCGACGCCACGTCGACGACAGCCGGCTGCGGTTGACCCACCTCGGCTGTGGCGAGGAGGCCACCGTGGAGATCCGCTGCGCGGCCGGCCACGAGGTGCCCGCCGACGAACTCGGCATGCGACTGGTTCGGGGGCGTTAGTCTCGGCCAGTGCTGCATCTGCGGGTCGTCGCTCCGGAGGACCTGCGGGACCCCGTGCTCGATGTGCTCCGCAGCGAAGTCGGTGTCGCCAACATCTTGCTGTATCCCGGCGTGTCCCTCGACCCGTCCGGTGACGAGATCACCGCGGACATCGCCCGCGAATGTGCGAACGACGTCATCAAACGGCTCAAGGAACTCGACGTGCACCATCGCGGGGCGGTCACCCTCGAGATCCTCGACACCGTGCTCTCGACCAGGGCGCACCGCGCCGAGGAGGAGGCCGACGGCGATCCCGCCGACGCGGTCATCTGGGACGAACTGATCGGGCGCACACGTGAAGAGGCGACGCTGAGCGTCACGTTCGTGACGTTCCTGACTCTGGCGTGTCTGCTCACCGCGATCGGCGTGGTCACCGACTCGACGGTCACCGTCGTGGGCGCCATGGTGCTCGGACCGGAGTTCGGCCCGCTGGCGGCGCTGGCGGTCGCCCTGGTGCAACGCAGGCGCGGCCTCGCCAGGCGCGCCGCGCTGGCGCTGATCGTCGGGTTCCCGATCGCGATGGGCATCACGGCGCTGTGCACGCTGGCCGCCGAGGCGCTGGGCTGGCTGACGGTGGACGCCGTCACCCACGTCGACGAGGTCGACTTCATCTTCCACGTCGGGCCGCTGTCGTTCGTGGTCGCGCTGCTGGCCGGTGCGGCGGGCATGCTGTCACTGGTGTCGGCCAGAGCCACCGGTCTGGTCGGGGTCTTCATCTCCGTCTACACCGTGACCGCCGCCGGGTTCGCCGTCGTCGCGGCGACCGTCGGCCAGTGGGACGTGGCGGGGAAGTCGGCGCTGCAGCTGCTGGTCAACCTGGTCGGCATCGTGGTGGCGGGGGTGGGGGTCCTGGTGCTGCGGCCGAAGGGGACGCTCATCCCTCGCGTCGCGCAGACCTGAGCGGTCGTCCCGCGCGCGAATGCGCACCGTGTGATGGGATCACCGGATGGGCGCCGGGCATCCTCGACCTGCGTCGGGTGCGTACCGTTCTGCGGTGATGGTCCCGTCCGCCGGGGGTCTGCCCGGACCCGTACCCGCCGATGTCGACGGCGTGCTCGCCGAGTATCGCGCCGCGCGCGCTCAGCAGGCGCTGTTCGACGTGCGGGGCGGCGCGGGCACCGGGTACGACGAGTTCGTCGACGCCGCGGGCGACATCCGGCCGACGTGGCGGGAGCTGGCCGACTGCGTCGTCGAACGCGGCCGCGCCGGCCTGGACCGGTTGCGTGCGGTCGTGCGCAACCTCGTCGACCACGACGGCATCACCTACATCCACGTCGACCAGCACGGTGAGGCGGTCGGCGGCGACGACGACACCGGCACGCCGGGCCCATGGCACCTCGACGGCCTGCCGCTCATCCTCGACGCCGAGGACTGGGGCCGCCTGGAATCCGGGCTGGTGCAACGCTCCCGGCTGCTCGACGCGGTGCTGACCGATCTCTACGGTCCCCAGCGCTCGATCACCAGCGGGGTGCTGCCCCCGCAACTGGTCTTCGCGCACCCGGGCTACCTGCGCGCGGCCCGCGGCATCCAGATCCCCGGCCACCGCCAGCTCTTCCTGCACGGGTGCGACGTCAGCCGCGGCGCCGACGGCGCGTTCCGCGTCAACGCCGACTGGACCCAGGCCCCGTCGGGCGCCGGCTACGCACTCGCCGACCGCCGGGTGGTCGCCCATGCCGTCCCCGAACTCTACGAACGGATCGGACCGCGGCCGGCGTCCCCGTGGGCCCAGGCGCTGCGGCTTGCGCTGATCGACGCGGCGCCGGAAGCGGCCGAGGAGCCGGTCGTGGTGGTGCTCAGCCCGGGGATCCACTCCGAGACCGCCTTCGACCAGGCCTATCTCGCCAGCGTGCTGGGTTTCCCGCTGGTGGAGAGCGCGGACCTCGTGGTGCGCGACGGCAAACTGTGGATGCGCTCGCTCGGCACCCTCAAACGGGTCGACGTGGTGCTGCGACGGGTCGACGCCGCCTACGCCGACCCGCTCGACCTGCGCGCCGACTCGCGGCTCGGGGTGGTCGGTCTGGTCGAGGTGCTGCGCCGCGGCGCGGTCACCGTGGTGAACACCCTGGGCAGCGGCATCCTCGAGAGTCCGGGGCTGCTGCGGTTCCTGCCGGAGCTGGCCGCGGAACTGCTGGGCGAGACACCGCTGCTGGCAACGGCGCCGGTGTACTGGGGCGGCATCGACCTGGAACGCTCGCACCTGCTCGGCAACCTGGGGTCGCTGCTGATCACACCGGTCACCGGCGGTGACCCGATCGTCGGCCCCGCGCTGTCGAGGAGCCAACGCGACGAGCTGGCCGCGCGGATCGACGCCGCCCCCTGGCAGTGGGTTGGCCAGGAGCTGCCGCAGTTCTCGTCCGCCCCGACCGTGCACCGCAGGGGCGGTCTGTCGGCGGCCAGTGTCGGGCTGCGGCTGTTCACCGTCGCCCAGCGCGGCGGCTATGCGCCGATGATCGGCGGGCTCGGCTATCTCCTGGCGCCCGGGCACGCCGCATACACGTTGAACAGCGTTGCCGCCAAGGACATCTGGATCCGGACGCCCGCACGGGTCACCGCGGAGCGCACCACACCCGCCGAACTCGACGTCCCCGCGCTGTCGACACCGGTCACCGCTAGCCCCACCCGCGAGGTCAGTTCCCCGCGCGTGCTGTCCGATTTGTTCTGGCTGGGCCGCTACGCCGAACGCGCCGAGTACACCGCCCGGCTGCTCGACGTCACCCGCGAGCGGTATCACGAATACCGCTACCGGCAGGAGATGGACGGCAGCGCGTGCGTGCCGGTGCTGCTCACCGCCATCGGAGAGCTCACCGGGACCGACACCGGCGCGGGCGGCGACTACGCCGAGATGATCGCGATCGCGCCGACCACGCTGTGGGCCGTGACCGCCGACCGGCACCGCGCCGGGTCGCTGGCACAGTCCATCGAACGGCTCGGCTCGGCCGCACGGTCGGTGCGCGACCAGATGTCCAACGACACGTGGATGGTGCTGGCCGCGGTCGAGCACGCGGTGCTGCGATCCTCGGCCGCGCCCCCGGAGTCGAAGGCCGAGGGCGATGCGTACCTGGCCTCGGCGCACAGCGCGACGCTGGCCGGCATGCTCGCCCTGTCAGGGGTGGCCGCCGAATCGATGATCAGGGACGCCGGCTGGACGATCATGGACATCGGCAAGCGCATCGAACGCGGCCTGGGGCTGACGGGGTTGCTGCGGGCCACGCTCATCGAGGCGCACAGCCCCGACGCCGAGCAGACCATCACCGAATCCGCGCTCGTGGCCTGCGAGTCCTCGGTCATCTACCGGCGGCGGATGCTGGGCACCGTGAGCGTGGCCGCGGTGGCCGACCTGCTGCTGTTCGACGCCGGGAACCCGCGCTCGCTGGCCTACCAGTTGGACCGGCTGCGCGAAGGGCTGCGGGTGCTGCCGGGCTCGTCGGGCTCGTCGCGTCCGGAGCGGCTCGTCGACGAGCTCGCCACCCGCCTGCGCCGGGTCGACCCCGCGGACCTCGAGGACGTCACGCCCGACGCGCGGCGTGCCGAACTGGCCGACCTGCTCGACGCGATGCACCGCGATCTGCGCGCCCTGTCGGGTGTCATCACCGCCGCCCACCTGTCCCTGCCGGGCGACATGCAGCCGCTGTGGGGGCCCGACCAACGACGGATGGTGCCATGACGGAAGAGCCGCGCGCGGCGGGGACACGCGCCTACTCCGTCACCCACCGCACGGTGTACCGCTACTCCGACGTGGTCACCAGCTCCTACGGGCGCGGCTTCCTCACCCCGCGGGACTCCCCGCGGCAGCGCTGCCTGACACACGATCTGCTCATCGAACCCGAGGCCGCCGACAGTTCGACCAGCCGCGACGCGTACGGCAACCTCAGCTCGTATTTCCATGTCACCGAACGCCATCAGACGCTGAGCATCACCAGCAGATCGGTCGTCGAGGTCGACCCGCCGCCGGACACGGTCTACGGCGGCGGATCGGCGCGGGCGCCGTGGGAGATCTCCCGCCCGGTGGGCGCCGACGGCGCGCTGGCCACCGAATTCACCCTCGACCTGCAGCCGCCGGAGATCACCGCGGCCGTACGCGATTACGCCGCACCGAGTTTCACGCCCGGCCGGCCCCTGATCGAGGTGCTGCGCGACCTGGCGTCCCGCATCCACCGGGATTTCACCTACCGTTCGGGCTCCACGACGGTGTCCACCAAGGTCAGTGAGGTTTTGGCGGCGCGCGAAGGGGTATGCCAGGACTTCGCCCGGTTGGCGATCGCGTGCCTGCGCGCGAACGGTCTGGCCGCCAGCTATGTCTCGGGTTACCTGGCGACCGACCCCCCTCCCGGAAAGGAACGGATGGTAGGCATCGATGCGACGCATGCCTGGGCCTCGGTGCGGACACCGCAGAACCAGTGGCTCGGGCTGGATCCCACCAACGACAAGATGGAGGACGAGCGGTACATCGTGGTGGGTATCGGGCGCGACTACGCCGACGTGCCGCCGCTGCGCGGGATCATCTACACCGAGTCGCGGAGCAGTGTGATCGAGGTGTCCGTCGACGTGGCACCGTACGAGGGGGGAGTGGTGCATGCGTGACTTCAACTGCCCCAACTGTGGGCAACGGCTGGCGTTCGAGAACTCGCTGTGCCTCAACTGCGGTAGCGCCCTGGGTTTCTCGCTCGACGATATGGCGCTGCTGGTGATCGCACCGCCGAAGGAGAGTGACCACGCGGGTGCGGTATCGGCACGCCAGTACCGGTTGTGCGCCAACCTGCATCTCGCAGAATGCAACTGGCTGGTGGAGAAGGGGCCGGTCGCGCTGCTGTGCGAAGCGTGCGCGCTGACCCGCACCAGGCCCAACGACGCCGACACCAAGGCGCTCGCCGCGTTCGCCGTGGCAGAACGGGCCAAACGCCGGCTCATCGCAGAGCTGCACGAACTGAAGCTGCCGATCGTCGGACGCGATGAGGATCCCGACTACGGGCTGGCGTTCGACCTGCTGTCCAGTGAGAACGAGAAAGTGTTCACCGGACACGCCAACGGGGTGATCACGCTCGACCTCGCCGAGGGCGACGACGTGCACCGCGAACAGCTGCGCGTCGCGATGGACGAGCCGTACCGGACCCTGCTCGGCCACTTCCGCCACGAGATCGGGCACTACTACTTCTACCGCCTCGTCGGACCGTCGGCCACTTACCTCGAGAGGTTCAACGAGCTGTTCGGCGACCCCGATCTCGACTACCAGGAGGCGCTCGACCGGCACTACAGCGAGGGCGCCCCGAAGGGGTGGGAGAAGGATTTCGTCTCGTCCTACGCCACCATGCATCCCGCGGAGGACTGGGCCGAGACCTTCGCCCACTACCTGCACATCCGCGACACGCTCGACACGGCCGCGGCGTTCGGGTTCGCCCCCGCAGGAGCCACATTCGAACGACGCGTGCTGGGCCCCAGCGGATTCGACACGATCATCGAGATGTGGCTACCGCTGTCGTGGGCGTTGAACATGGTGAACCGGTCGATGGGCCGAGACGACCTCTATCCGTTCGTGCTGGCGCCGCCGGTGCTCGAGAAGATGCGGTTCATCCACAACGTCATCGACGAGGTCACCGCCGACCCGACCAAACTCGCCAGCTCCACCGCCTCGCAGCAGCAACAGCAGAGCTGAGCCCGACCGGGCAACACGCGGGGTGACGTTCGGCCGCGAACGCCGGCGGCGTCCCTAGGATCACCCGGTGACCGATCGATACGGCCGCGATGTGCTGGCCCGCAATCCCCATGCGCCCAAACGCGTGCGCTCCACCGAGAAAGCCGTCGAACCGGGCATGGTGGTCGAGGACGCGCAGTCCGGTTACGTCGGCGCGGTGGTGCGCATCGAGAAGGGCCGAGTCGAACTGGAGGATCGCAACGGTCGCGTCCGGGCGTTCCCGCTCGGCCCCGGCTTCCTCCTCGAGGGCCGCCCGGTGGTCCTCACCGCGCCGCTGCGCGCACCCGCCCCGTCCGCGCGCACCGCGTCGGGCTCGGTCGCGGTGGCCGGCGCCCGCGCGAAGGTGGCCCTCGCGAGCCGCATCTACGTCGAAGGCCGGCACGATGCCGAACTCGTCGAACAGGTGTGGGGCGACGACCTGCGCATCGAAGGCGTGGTCGTCGAGTACCTCGGCGGCGTGGACGATCTCACCGCGATCGTCGAGGACTTCCGCCCTGGACCGGGCCGCCGGCTCGGCGTGCTCGTCGACCACCTCGTCACCGGCTCCAAGGAGTCCCGCATCGCCGAGGCGGTGCGCCGCGGCCCGTACGGGACGCACACGCTGGTGGTCGGGCACCCCTTCGTCGACATCTGGCAGTCGGTGAAACCCGCCCGGCTCGGCATGGCGGCGTGGCCGGAGATCCCGCGCGGTGTGGAGTGGAAGCACGGGGTGTGCGCGGCGCTGGGCTGGCCGCACGACGGTCAGGCCGACATCGCCCGGGCGTGGCAGCGCATCCGCGGCAGCGTCCGCGACTGGACGGATCTGGAACCCGAGCTGATCGGACGGGTCGAGGAACTGATCGATTTCGTCACGGCGCCCGCGTCCCGGTGACGTGGTAAGCACGAGACGTGTCCGACTCGCTGTTCGACGTACCGGGTGACGGTCCCGTCACGCAGACCGGTCCGGCGTCCGGCGCACCGGCGTCCGCGCCGCTGGCGGTGCGCATGCGCCCCGCCGCGCTCGACGAGGTGGTCGGCCAGCAGCATCTGCTGAAGCCGAACTCGCCGCTGCGCCGGCTGGTCGAGGGCTCCGGCGCCGCGTCGGTGATCCTCTACGGTCCGCCCGGCACCGGGAAGACCACGCTGGCGTCGCTCATCTCACATGCGACCGGCCGCCGGTTCGAGGCGCTCTCAGCGCTGTCGGCCGGGGTCAAAGAGGTGCGCGCCGTCATCGAAACGGCCCGTCAAGGCCTGCTCCGTGGGCAGCAGACGGTGTTGTTCATCGACGAGGTGCACCGGTTCTCCAAGACCCAGCAGGACGCGCTGCTGGCGGCGGTGGAGAACCGCGTCGTGCTGCTCGTCGCGGCGACCACGGAGAACCCGTCGTTCTCCGTGGTGGCACCGCTGCTGTCGCGGTCGTTGATCCTGCAGTTGCAGCCGTTGACGCCGGAGAACATCGCCGAGGTGGTCCGACGGGCGGTCGCCGATCCGCGCGGGCTCGGCGGCGCCGTCGAGGTCGGCGACGACGCGGTGGACCTGATCGTGCAGTTGTCGGCCGGCGACGCGCGCCGGGCGCTGACGGCGCTGGAGGTCGCCGCCGAAGCGGCCGCGGCCGCCGACGGACGCGTGACGGTCGACATCGTCGAGCAGTCCCTGGACAAGGCCGCCGTCCGCTACGACCGTGACGGCGACCAGCACTACGACGTCGTCAGCGCGTTCATCAAATCGGTGCGCGGCTCCGACGTCGACGCGGCGCTGCACTACCTCGCGCGCATGCTGGTGGCGGGGGAGGACCCCCGGTTCATCGCACGACGGCTGATGATCCTCGCCAGCGAGGACATCGGCATGGCCGACCCGACGGCGCTGCCCATCGCGGTGGCGGCGGCGCAGACGGTGCAGCTGATCGGGATGCCCGAGGCGCAGCTGACGCTGGCCCACGCGACCGTGCATCTGGCGACGGCCGCGAAGTCCAACGCGGTCACCACCGCGCTGGGGGCGGCGATGAACGACGTTCGCAACGGCAAGGCCGGCCAGGTGCCCGCCCACCTGCGCGACGGCCACTATTCGGGCGCCGCCCAACTCGGCAACGCGGTCGGCTACGTGTACTCCCACGACCATCCCGACGGCGTTGTCCCGCAACAGTATCCGCCCGACGAGCTGGTGGGTGTCGACTACTACCGGCCCACCGGCCGAGGTGCCGAACGCGAGATCGGCGGGCGCCTGGAACGGCTGCGCGCCATCATCCGCAAGCGGCGCTGACCGGACGCTTGACACCACCGCGGCACAGCCCTACCTTGTAATCAACAAAAGTGTTGATCAAGGATATAGTTGACCAATGGGACGTGGTGAGGTCGACGACTCGCTGGATCGGGCCTTCATGGCGCTCGCCGATCCGGTGCGACGGGCCATCGTGGCGCGACTGTCGCGGGGGCCCGCCACGGTCAACGAACTGGCCGAGCCGTTCCAGATCACCAAACAGGCGGTGTCGCGGCACATCGCGGTCCTCGAGCAGGCGGGACTGGTGACCCGGACGCGCGATGCGCAGCGCCGCCCGGTGCACCTCGACGCCGCCGCCCTCGAGCGGTTGACCGGCTGGATCGACCGCTACCGCCTCGACGCCGAACGCAACTACCGCCGGCTGGACGCCCTGCTGGCGGAGAAGGAAGGACGATCATGAGCAAGGCACTCGATCTCGTCGCACCGGTGGACACACTGGCGATGGACTACACCCGCGACTTCGACGCCCCCGTCGCCGCGCTGTTCCGTGCGCACGCCGAACCGGAGCTGGTCCGCCGGTGGCTCGGTCCGTACGGTCTCGAGATGTCCATCGAGCGTTGGGATTTCCGCACCGGCGGCGGCTACCGGTATGTGCACTCCGACGACAACGGCACCTACGCGTTCAACGGCGTCTTCCACACCGTCCGCCCCGATCTGGTGATCCAGACCTTCGAATTCGAAGGCGCACCGGACATGGTCAACATCGAATTCCTGTGGTTCGAGGATCGCGGCGAGCGGCGCAGCCGGCTTCGCGGCCGGTCGATCTGCCCGAACACCGAGGCCCGCGACGCGCTGCTGTCCTCGGGGATGGAGCGCGGCATGACCGAGGGCTACGAACGTCTCGACGCGTTGTTGCCGTCGCTGTGACCGATTGTTCGGCGCACATCATCCCGGCACCGGATTCGCACCGACGACTCAGGTGAGCCCGGAGTGTCTGTGACACTGCGGCCGCCCGCTGACAGATTATGAGCCGGCTTTCAGGAAACCGGATCTAGCTGCGGTTATACGCTTTTCGCGGGCGATTCTCCCGTCGTTGTCTCATATTTCACGACCCGTCTCGATCCGGGTATGGGATTCGGCAGAGGGCCGTTTGACCGCGTATGACAGATACCGCACTACTCGCACCACTCGACTCCACCCGCACCGCCCGCCGGAACGCGCCCCGAATCGCCGGGACGGCCACGGCCTTCACCTCCAACCGCCACAGCCAGCAGGAGGTGGCGGAGGCGCTCACCGAGTTCGCCGACCCGGGATTCGCCCGCTTCGCGAGCACCAGCGGCGTCGAATACCGCAACCTCGCGCTCCCGCTGCACCGCTATCCGACACTGACCGGATTCACCGAAGCCAATGCCGCCTACGTGGAGGTGGCGACCGACCTCGGTGAACGCGCCATCCGGTCGGCACTCGACGCCGCAGGCATCCAGCCGGATCAGGTCGACGCCATCGTCGCTGTGTCGAGCACCGGGGTGGCCGTACCCACCATCGACGCGACCATCTGTTCGCACCTCGGATTCCGTCCCGACGTCAAACGCATCCCGCTGTTCGGGCTCGGCTGTGTGGCCGGGGCCGCGGGAATGGCGCGCGTCCACGACTACCTGCGGGGCTATCCCGACCACGTCGCCGTCCTGCTCTCGGTCGAGCTCTGCTCACTCACGCTGCAGCGTGACGACAAGTCGATCCCCGCGCTGATCGGCGTGTGCCTGTTCGGCGACGGTGCCGCCGCGGTGGTGGCGACCGGGGCCGAAAGGCAGACGCCGGGCGCCGATTCCGCCCCGCGGGTGCTCGCCACCCGCAGCAGACTGTTTCCCGGCACCGCCGACGTCATGGGCTGGAACGTCCGGTCCAGCGGGTTCAAGCTGGTCATGTCGCGTGACGTACCGAAGATGGCCGAGGACCACCTCGGCGACGAGGTCTACCGGTTCCTCGCCGACCACGGCCTGACCACGGCCGACATCTCCACCTGGGTCTGCCACCCGGGCGGCCCCAAGGTGCTCGAGGCGATCCAGGGTGCGGTCGGCATGCCGGCCAACGCACTGAGGCACAGCTGGGAGTCGATGCGGGAGCACGGCAACATCTCGTCGGCATCGGTGCTCGACGTCCTGGGACGCACACTCGCCCAGCGACCGGCGGACGGATCGCTGGGCCTCATGCTCGCGATGGGGCCGGGCTTCAGCTTCGAACTCCTGCTGCTGAGCTGGTAGCCCGCCGTGTACTACCTGTTCATCCTCGCGGTCGGCGTCGAGCGGCTGGTCGAGCTCGTGGTGTCGCGCCGCAATGCGAAATGGTCGTTCGCCCACGGCGGCAGGGAATTCGGCCAGGGGCACTATCCGGTCATGGTGGCGATGCACGCCCTGCTGCTGGTCTCGTGCGTCGTCGAGGTCCGGGCCGCCCACCGGCCCTTCATCCCGTGGCTGGGGTGGACGATGGTGGCCGTCGTGATCGCCAGTACCGTCGTCCGCTGGTGGTGTGTGTCGGTGCTCGGCACCCACTGGAACCCGCGGCTGATCGTCATCCCCGGCGCCGCGCTGGTGCGGCGCGGCCCCTACCGCTGGCTGCACCACCCCAACTACACGGCGGTCGCCGCCGAGGTGGCGGCGCTGCCGCTGATCCACTCCGCGTGGGTGACCGCCATCGTGTTCAGCATCGCCAACGCCCTGGTGCTCAACGTCCGTATCCGTGCGGAGAACATCGCGCTGGGTTATGCGGCGCAGCAGGCGGTAGGCCACCACGCGAGACCGTGATGGGGCACCATGTCGCCGTGCCCCAGCGTGGCGTGTTGGCCCGAATCGCCGCCCTGTCCCTTGCCGCGCCGCGACGCATCATCGCCGCCGCACTGCTGGCGGCGGTGGCGGCCGCGGTGTTCGGCGTCCCGGTCGCAGGAAAGCTGGCCGCCGGAGGCTTCCAGGATCCGTCGGCCGAATCCTCCCGAGCCGCAGCACTGCTGGCGCAACGGTTCCACCAGGGCGACGCCCAGCTGCTCATCACCGTCACCTCACCGCAGGGCGCGGCGGGCGGCGCCGCCAGGGCGGTCGGCGCCGACATCGTCGACACGCTGCACGGCTCACCGTACGTCGCGTCGGTGACGTCGGCCTGGACCGCCGCCGAGCCCGCCGCCCGCGAACTGATCAGCGACGACGGCCGCACCGGGCTGGTGATCGCCGGAATCACCGGCGGGCAGGAGCATTCCGACAGCAACGCCGAGGCGCTCGTGCAGGCGATCGGGGGCGAGCGCAGCGAACGCGACGGGGTGAGCGTGCGCGCCGGTGGCGTCGCGATGGTCAACAGGCAGGTCACCGCCCAGACCCAGCACGACCTGCTGCTGATGGAGTCGATCGCGATCCCGCTGAGCTTCCTGGTGCTGGTCTGGGTGTTCGGCGGGCTGCCGGCCGCGGCGGTCCCGGTGTGCGTCGGCCTGGTCGCGATCGTCGGGTCACTGGCGGTGCTGCACGTCATCACGTTCTTCACCGACGTGTCGATTTTCGCGCTGAACCTCTGCATGGCCATGGGACTGGCGCTGGCGATCGACTACACCCTGCTGATGGTCAGCAGGTACCGCGACGAGCTGGCGGCGGGCGCGGACCGGGCGACGGCGCTGACCGGCATGATGGTCACCGCGGGCCGCACCGTGGTGTTCTCCGCGACGACGGTGGCGCTGCCGATGCTCACGATGGTGCTGTTCCCGATGTACTTCCTCAAGTCGTTCGCCTATGCCGGGGTGGCGACCGTCGTGTTCGCGGCGCTGGCCGCCCTGGTGCTGACCCCGGCCGCGATCGCGCTCCTCGGCGACCGGATCGACGCACCGGAGCCCAAGCCCGTCGAGCGTCAGTTCTGGTATCGCTCCACAATTTTCGTGATGCGCCGTGCCGTGCCGGTCGGATTGGCCGGCATCGTGGTGCTCGTCCTGCTCGGACTGCCGTTCCTCGGCGTGCGGTGGGGGCTGCCCGACGATCGCGTCCTGCCGCAGTCGGCGTCCGCGCACGAGGTGGGCGACCAGCTGCGCGACGGCTTCGCCAGCGACCCGGCGACGGCCGTCAGCATGGTGATCCCCGACGTTCGCGGAGTCAGCGAAGCCCAGCTGAGCCGCTACGCCGCCGACGTGTCGCGGGTGGCGGACGTGTCGTCGGTGTCCGCGCCCTCGGGCACGTACGCCGCCGGACAGCGGGTCGGGCCGCCCACGGCCGCCACCGGGGTGCGCGAGGGCAGCGCGTTCCTCACGGTGTCCACCGACGCGCCGCTGTTCTCGGATCGCTCTGCGGCACAGCTGGACCGGCTGCACGAGGTGCCGGGACCGGCCGGGCGCGCGGTCGAACTGGCCGGGGTGGCGCCGAGCAACCGCGACAGCGTCGCCGCCATCACCTCGCGGCTGCCGTTGGTGCTCGGGCTGATCGCGGTGTCCACGTTCTGCCTGCTGTTCCTGCTGACCGGCAGCGTCGTGCTGCCGCTGAAAGCGTTGCTACTCAACGTGTTGTCGCTGAGCGCGGCGTTCGGTGCCATGGTCTGGATCTTCCAGGAGGGGCACCTCGGCGGGCTGGGCACCACGTCGACCGGGACGCTGGTGGCCAACATCCCGGTGCTGTTGTTCTGCATCGCGTTCGGGCTGTCGATGGACTACGAGGTGTTCCTGATGTCCCGGATTCGCGAGTTCTGGCTGGCCTCCGGACGCACCGCCGCCGACGTGTCCGAGAGCGTGGCGCTCGGGCTGGCGCACACCGGCCGGGTGGTCACCGCGGCAGCGCTGGTGATGTCGATCAGCTTCGCGGCGTTGATCGCGGCGAACGTGTCGTTCATGCGGATGTTCGGTCTCGGCCTGAGCCTCGCGGTCCTCGCCGACGCCACGCTGGTGCGGATGGTGCTGGTGCCGGCGTTCATGCGCGTGCTGGGCCGGTGGAACTGGTGGTCCCCGAAACCGTTGGCGCGCGTGCACGGCCGGTTCGGGATCAGTGAGGGAGCCCCTGTTCCAGGCTCTGCTTGACCGCCAGCCGGCGCAGCTTGCCCGACGACGTCCGCGGCAGCGACCCCGGTTTGACGAACACCACGTCCGACGGCACCACACCGCACTGCGACGCCACCTGCTGGACCAGTTCCGTACGCGCACCGGCCTCGTCGCGCCCGCGGAACTCCGCGGCGATCACCAGACCGGGCCGGATCGAACCCTCGCCGGTGCCCACCGCGACGACCGCGCCTTCACGCACCCCCTGCACCTGGGCGGCGATCCGCTCCACCTCGGCCGGGAAGATGTTGCGGCCCGCCACCGTGATGAGTTCCTTGGCTCGGCCGCACACCACCAGTCCGCCGTCCACGAAGTAGCCGAGATCGCCTGTCGGAAACCAACTTTCGACATCGCGGGGATCGTTGCCGACGTAGCCCGACATCATCGAAGAACCGCGTATCTCGATCTCACCGACGTCGCGGCCGGCCACCTCGGATTCCGCGTCGCGCGGTGTGATCCGCACGTGCATGCCGGCGATCGCGTGCCCGAGCACCGCATGCCGGCGCACGGATGTGCCCCCCTCGGTGTGCACCACCACCTCGTCGGTGCGCAACCCGTCGCCGGGCATCGGGACCGTGACCGCGCACGTCGACTCCGCCAGGCCGTACGACGGTGCCAACGCTCCGGCGGAGAAGCCGAAACGGGCCATCTCGGTGGCGAACAGCGACGTCAACTCGCAGTCGACCGGTTCGCCGCCGTTGAGCGCGAACCGGACGCTCGACAGATCGACGCCGGCGACCCGGCGCGCGTACTTGCCGATCATCCCGAAGGCCATGTTCGGCGCCGCGGTGATGGTCGCACGGCTGTCGCTGAGCCAGTTCAGCCAGCGGAACGGCGACGCCTGGAACGCCGTCGTGGGGGCCTGCCAGGTCTCGACGCCCGCGAGCGCCCCGGAGAGCAGGAAGCTCAACCCCATGTCGTGGTACAGCGGCAGCCACGAACATCCGACATCGCCCGGTCGGACGTCGGTGCGGAGGTTGATCCCGGTGAGGTTGGCCAGCACGGCGTCCGGTGACAGCCGCACCGTCCGCGGAGTGCCGGTGGAGCCGGCCGTGCCTTGCAGGATCGCGACGTCGCCGGACGGCGCCGGCGCGGCGAACGGTCCGGACCGCGAAGCTCCGGCCCACGCCGTCACGTCCTGCACCGCGGCGTCGGGGGACTCCGCCGAGCGCAGTTGCTCGAGGTGAACGCCGTGACTGAGCACGTGGCTCACGCCCGCGCCGGCGAACCGGGCGAGCGTGGTGTGCGCCCACTGGTCGGCGGCGGCGCCACGGACCGGTCCGGGCAGCACCGAGACGCCGCGACCGGCGAGGAAGGCGCCGAAGATCGCCGCGATGAACTCGACGGTCGGTTCGCCGACCACGCCCACCGCGGCCGCGTCGGCGTCGGCGATACGGTCCGCGACGTTGGTGGCCCGGGTGTGCACCTCGGCCCACGGGTGGCGCAGCCACGATCCGCTCTCGCGGTCGAGCAGCACGAGATCGGTGCCGCTGGAGGTGAGCGACTCGGTGAGCGCCGAGGCCAGCGAGGTCACCGCCGCTCCCGGTTCGCCGGTCGGTGGCAAACGTCGCGACGTTCGCTCGGTGTGCGGGGGACGCGCTCGGATCGAGCGGTCCGGTCAGTCCTCAGCGTCACGCCCGCACAGTACAACGTGAACGTAAGTAAGGCTACGCTGACCTACCCTCGCGTCGCGCAGGTCATAGCGGACGAACGGATCAGCGTACGAAGCCGGTGTGCCGGCCTACGCCCAAAGCAAAGCCCGGCCGACCAATGTCGACCGGGCTCCGCCGGGTTGTCGATCAGCGCATCATGGTGCGCCGGCCGCCCACCGCGCCGCGGCGACGGCCCATCAGCGCGGCCACCAGGGCCACACCGATCACCGCGACCACGACCTGGACCAGCAGTTCCATCCAGTCGATGCCGCTGGTGGCGGTCGGGATGCCGATCGCCCGCGCGATCGCCGTGCCGATGAGAGCCGACACGATGCCGACCGCGATGGTGATCAGGATGCCGATGTTCTGCTTGCCCGGCAGCAACAGGCGGCCGAGTGCACCGACGACGATGCCGATGAGAATTGCGCTGATAATGCCGGTAACTGTCATGGTTCCTCCAAGAGGTTGGGGTGCAGCGGAGATACCCGGCCGCCGACCCGAATAAACGCGTGCGTCAAACGCCTGCGCGTCAGGCCATTTCGGGCACGCGCAGGCTCGCGATCGCCAGCTCGAACTCGCCGACATCGAGCTGGTCGGCGCCAAGGTCGCGCAACCGGGCGGTGCGCAGCGAGCGGGCCTGGTCCCGGTTGCGGTTCATCGCGCTCATGGTGTCGAAGGAGGCCGAGGACACGGCCCGCCCGGTGGTGCGGTCGATCATCAGGCTGGCGCTGCAGAACCCCTCGAGTTGCTCGATCGACGGCAGCACCTCGGCACGGTAGAACTCGATCGCCTGGTCGAATTGTTCGGGGCGGGCCTTCAACCAGGTCGCCCGTACCCCGGCGCCCGCGCCCGCACGGTGGTCGCGATGCAGGACCGCGATCTCCCACTCCTCGACCAGAGGAGTGCCGCCGAAGGCGCGGGCGGCACGGTCGCGCAACGGTTTCACCTGCTCGGCGGCGTCGCGCATCGCCTCGGCCGACTCCCAGGCGGTGGTCGCGATGCAGCGGTGGGATTCCCGATCCACCAACAGCGACAGCCCGACGCAGCCGGGGATGTCGCGCAGTGCGGGCATCACCTCGTTGCGGATGTGGGTGATACCGGCGTCCACGGCGCCCGGTCGGGCCTCGATAGTGGTTGTGCGTGCGAACACAGCTCACCCCCTTGGGTGACGGGGCAGCGCCCCGGTGGCGCCACCGGTTCCCCTCTCACTGTCCTCTGCGGCACCGGGCGGGGCAATGGTCTGTACGCGGGCCTGCGGATGCGGCTTCTACCCTGGGGCTCATGGACACCGACCTGCTCGACGTGGACACCTCCCGGCGCCGCATCGTCGATCTGACCGATGCCGTCCGGTCGTTCTGCGCGCAGCACCGGGATGGCCTGTGCAACGTGTTCGTGCCGCACGCCACCGCGGGAGTGGCGCTGATGGAGACCGGATCCGGGTCCGACGACGACCTGCTCGACACGCTCGAGCGGTTGCTGCCGCGCGACGACCGCTACCGGCATGCGCACGGGTCGCCGGGGCATGGGGCCGACCACGTGCTGCCCGCCCTGGTGTCGCCGTCGGTGACGGTGCCGGTCCGCAACGGCGAACCGCTGCTGGGCACCTGGCAGAGCGTCGTGCTCGTCGACCTCAACCGGGACAATCCGCGCCGTTCGGTGCGGCTGAGCTTCCTCGGCGCCTGAGCGCGGTCGTCGCCGTGACGGCGGCGGGTACTGTAGATCGGTCGAATTAACCGAACCCCAATAAGGATGCCTCAGACGTGCAGACACACGAGATCAGGAAGCGCTTCCTCGATCACTTCGTGAAAGCGGGCCACACCGAGGTGCCGAGCGCCTCGGTGATCCTCGACGACCCCAACCTGCTGTTCGTCAACGCCGGCATGGTGCAGTTCGTCCCTTACTTCCTCGGTCAGCGCACACCGCCGTGGGACCGCGCGGTCAGCGTGCAGAAGTGCATCCGGACGCCCGACATCGACGAGGTCGGCATCACCACCCGGCACAACACCTTCTTCCAGATGGCCGGCAACTTCTCCTTCGGCGACTACTTCAAGAAGGGCGCCATCGAGTTCGCCTGGACCCTGCTGACCAATCCGCAGGACCAGGGCGGGTACGGCTTCGATCCCGAAAGACTGTGGGCGACGGTCTATCTCGACGACGACGAGGCGATCCAGCTGTGGCAGGAGGTGGCCGGGCTGCCGCTCGAGCGCATCCAGCGGCGCGGGATGGCCGACAACTACTGGTCGATGGGGATTCCCGGACCCTGCGGCCCGTCCTCGGAGATCTACTACGACCGCGGACCCGCGTACGGCGTCGAGGGCGGACCCGAGGCGAACGAGGACCGCTACATCGAGATCTGGAATCTCGTGTTCATGCAGAACGAGCGCGGTGAGGGCACCTCGAAGGAGGACTTCGAGATCCTGGGGCCGTTGCCGCGCAAGAACATCGACACCGGCATGGGTGTGGAGCGGGTGGCCTGCCTGCTGCAGGACGTCGACAACGTCTACGAGACCGACCTGCTGCGCCCGGTGATCGATCTGGTCGCCGGCATCGCCCCCCGCGGATACGGGCAGGGCAACCACACCGACGACGTGCGCTACCGGATCATCGCCGACCACAGCCGCACCGCCGCGATCATCATCGGCGACGGCATCAGCCCCGGTAACGAAGGACGCGGCTATGTGCTGCGCCGTCTGCTGCGCCGCATCATCCGGGCCGCCAAACTGCTCGGCGTCGAACAGCCCGTGATGGCCGAGCTGATGGCGACGGTGCGCGACGCGATGAGCCCCTCGTACCCGGAACTGGACCGGGACTTCGACCGCATCCAGCGCATCGCGGTCGCCGAGGAGACCGCGTTCAACCGGACGCTGGCCTCCGGCTCGCGGCTGTTCGACGACGCTGCCCGCGCGACGAAGTCCTCCGGCACCACCGTGCTGTCCGGATCCGATGCGTTCACGCTGCACGACACGTACGGCTTCCCGATCGAACTCACCCTCGAGATGGCCGCCGAGGCCGGCCTCTCGGTCGACGAAGAAGGCTTCCGCGGGCTGATGGCCGAGCAGCGGCAGCGCGCCAAGGCCGACGCCGCCGCCCGCAAGCAAGCGCACACCGACCTCACCGCCTACCGCGACCTGGTCGACACGCACCCGACCGAGTTCACCGGATTCGACGAGCTGACCACCGAGGCCCGGATCCTCGGGATCTTCGTCGACGGCAGGCGGGTGCCCGTCGCCGGACACGACACCGCCACCGCCGAGGGCCGCATCGAGCTCGTCCTGGACCGCAGCCCGTTCTACGCCGAATCCGGTGGGCAGATCGCCGACGAGGGCACCATCACCGGCACCGGCGCCTCGGGGACCGCCAAGGCCGCCGTCTCCGACGTGCAGAAAATCGCCAAGACCCTGTGGGTGCACCGGGTCACCGTCGAGTCCGGTGAGTTCGTCGAGGGCGACACCGTGGTGGCGGCCGTCGACCCGCGCTGGCGGCACGGCGCCACTCAGGGCCACTCCGGAACCCACATGGTGCATGCCGCGCTACGACAGGTCCTCGGCCCCAACGCCGTACAGGCAGGTTCCCTCAACCGCCCGGGCTACCTGCGCTTCGACTTCAACTGGCAGGGTGCGCTGAGCGACGAGCAGCGCACGCAGATCGAAGAGGTGACGAACGAGGCCGTCGAGGCCGACTTCGAGGTGCACAGCTTCACCACCAACCTCGAGAAGGCGAAGTCGATGGGCGCGATGGCGCTGTTCGGCGAGGCCTATCCCGACGAGGTGCGGGTGGTCGAGATCGGCGGTCCGTTCTCGCTCGAACTGTGCGGCGGCACCCACGTGCGCAGCTCCGCCCAGATCGGGCCCGTCACCATCCTCGGCGAATCGTCGGTGGGATCCGGTGTGCGTCGCGTCGAGGCCTACGTCGGCCTGGACTCGTTCCGCCACCTGGCCAAGGAACGCGCGCTGATGGCGGGACTGGCGTCCTCGCTGAAGGTGCCGTCCGAAGAGGTTCCGGCGCGCGTGGCCGGCCTCGTCGAGCGACTGCGCGCAGCGGAGAAAGAGCTCGACCGCCTGCGGCTGGCGAATGCGCGCGCCGCGGCGGTCAACGCTGTCGCGGGCGCCGAGCTCGTCGGTAAGGTCCGACTCGTGGCGCAGCGGATGGCCGGCGGTATGTCGGCGGGCGATCTTCGCACACTCGTCGGCGACATCCGCGGCAAGCTGGGCGGCGACCCGGCCGTCGTCGCGCTGATCGCCGAGGGCGAGAACGACACCGTGCCCTTCGTGGTGGCCGTCAATCCGGCCGCGCAGGACCTGGGGCTCCGCGCCAACGAACTGGTCAAACAGTTCGGCGCGGCGGTGAACGGCCGTGGGGGCGGCAAGGCCGATCTGGCGCAGGGTTCCGGTAAGGGGGCGGCGGGCATCGACGCGGCATTGGCCGCGTTGCGTGCCGAGATCGACAGGAGTTGACCCCCGTGACCGACAGCGACCACCGCCTCCCGGACCGCCCCGGAGAGGGCGACCCGGGCCGCGGACGGCGCATCGGTATCGACGTCGGCAGCGTACGGATCGGGGTGGCGACCAGCGATCCCGACGGCGTGCTGGCCACACCGGTGGAGACGGTGCGCCGCGAACGTTCCGACCGGCATGTGCGGCGACTCGCGCAGTTGGTGTCCGAGCTGGAGGCGGTCGAGGTCGTGGTCGGGTTGCCGCGGACGCTGGCCGACCGGACGGGGCCCGCGGCGCGCGACGCCATCGACGTCGCCGAGGCGCTGGCGGAGAAGATCGCACCGATACCGGTGCGGATGGCAGACGAACGGCTCACCACCGTGTCCGCGCAGCGTTCGCTGCGCGAGGCCGGTGTCCGCGCCAAAGGGCAGCGGGCCATGATCGACCAGGTCGCGGCGGTGGGCATCTTGCAGAGCTGGCTGGATCAGCGGCGCGTGGCTCTGGCCGCGCCGGGAGAGGGCGGGCATGGCTGAGGACTGGCGTCGCGACCGTGCGGAACCGGTGGCGGTGGGACCGCCACGACGGCAGATGAGCCGCTCGGACCGGATGCGGATGGAACGTGGCCGCAGGAAGCGGCGCACGGCCGGTCTGCTGTCGCTCGGGCTCCTCATCGTCGTCGTCATCGGGGCGGTCTTCCTCGGGTCCAAGCTGTGGCACAGCATGTTCGGCGGCAACGGCAACGACTTCGCCGGCGACGGGGTCAGTGACGTCGTCATCCAGGTGCACGACGGGGACTCGACGACGGCCATCGGCCAGACCCTCCACGACAACAATGTGGTGGCGACGGTGAAGGCGTTCGTCGACGCCGCGGAAGGCAACTCGGGCATGACCGCGATCCAGCCCGGCTTCTACAAGGTGCGCACCGAGATCCCCGCCGCCAACGCGGTCGAGCGGCTGACCGATCCGCAGAGCAGGGTCGGCAAACTGGTGATCCCCGAGGGCCGCCAGCTCGACGACGTCTCCGACGTGAAGACGAAAGCGGTCACCGAGGGCATCTTCACGCTCATCTCCAAGGCCACGTGTGTGGATCTCGACGGCGAACAGCGGTGTGTGCCCGCCGACGAGCTCAAGCGCGTGGCCGCGACCGCCGCGCCCGCCGCGCTGGCCGTGCCGGAATGGGCGGCCCAACCCGTGCGCGCGATGGGCGACGACCACCGCCGCCTCGAAGGGTTGATCGCGCCGGGCGCGTGGAACATCGATCCGTCCGCCACGCCGCAGGAGATCCTCGCCACGCTGATCAGGTCGAGCGCCAACCAGTACGCGCAGGGCGGTCTGCTCGAGACGGCCAACGCGATGAACCTGTCGCCCTACCAGGTGCTCACGGTGGCGTCGTTGGTGCAGCGCGAATCCAAACCGGAGGACTTCGCGAAGGTCGCACGCGTCATCTACAACCGGCTGGCCGAGAACCGCACGCTGGAATTCGACTCGACGGTCAACTATCCGCTGGACCGCATCGAGGTCGCCACCACCGACGTCGACCGCGGACAGCTGACCCCGTGGAACACGTACGTCCGGGCCGGGCTGCCCGCCACGCCGATCTGCTCGCCGAGCCAGCCCGCGCTCGTCGCGGCCGAACAACCCGCCGACGGCGACTGGCTGTACTTCGTCACCATCGACCTGCAGGGCACCACGCTGTTCACGAGGGACTACAACCAGCACCTGGCCAATATCGAACTGGCGCAGCGCAACGGTGTCCTCGACAGTGCAAGGTAGGCGCAAGGCAGCCGTCCTCGGTTCGCCGATCGCCCACTCGCGGTCACCGCAACTGCATCTCGCGGCGTACCGCGAGCTCGGGCTGGGGGACTGGACCTACGAGCGCATCGAGTGCACGGCCGAACAACTGCCCGGGCTGGTCGGCGGCTTCGGCCCGGAATGGGTCGGGGTGTCGGTGACGATGCCGGGGAAGTTCGCCGCACTGCGCTTCGCCGACGAACGCACTGACCGCGCGGAGCTGGTCGGCTCGGCCAACACCCTGGTCCGCACCGCCCGCGGATGGCGCGCCGACAACACCGATGTCGACGGCGTCACGGGCGCGCTGGGCGCGGTGGACGGGCCGGCCATCGTGGTCGGTTCCGGCGGCACCGCTCCTGCCGCCGTCGTCGCGCTGGCCGCGCTCGGCGCCACCCACCTCACGATCGCCGCGCGCAACCGGGACAACGCGGCGACCCTGGTCGACCTGGCGCAGCGGCTGGAGGTCCCGGCCCGGTGGTGCGATCTCGACGACGCGGAACTGGCCGGGCTGGCGGCCGAGGCGGGCGCCGTGGTCAGCACCGTCCCCGCCGACGTCGCCGAACGGTACGCGGGGACGCTGGCGCGCACAGCGGTCCTGCTCGATGCGATCTACGATCCGTGGCCGACCCCGCTGGCGGCGGCGGTGCAGGCCGCCGGGGGCCGGGTGATCAGCGGCCTGCAGATGCTGCTCAATCAGGCCTTCGCCCAGGTCGAACAGTTCACCGGCCTGCCGGCGCCGAAAGAGGCGATGAGGGCGGCACTGCAGGGCGCTTAGCCTCGACGGGTGGCGTTGACCGCTGTGCTGGCGTGGCTTTCGGCGTTGACGTTCTACGACCTGCGCTGGCGCCGCCTGCCGAACTGGCTGACGCTGCCCGGCGCGGCGGTGGTCCTGATCGCGGCGGCACTGGCGGGCCGCGGTGGGCCCGCCGCCATGGGCGCGGCGGCGCTCTTCGCGCTCTATGCGGCCACGCATCTGCTGGCGCCGGCGGCGTTGGGGGCGGGCGACGCGAAGCTCGCGCTCGGGGTGGGCGGGCTGACGGGCGCCTTCGGACCCGACGTCTGGCTGCTCGCCGCGCTGAGTGCGCCATTGCTCACCTCGGCGTGCGCGCTGCTGTTGCCGGCGCGCCGCGAGCGCACGGTGCCGCATGGTCCGTCGATGTGCGTGGCGAGCGCGGCCGCCATCGCGCTGGTGCTGTTCTAGTCGGCGCCCCGATCAGTCGCTGACCTGAGCACCTTGCCGGTGACCCGGTCGGCGGATTTAGTCGCGAACAGCGGGCCATGGGAAGATGGGACCCGTGTTGCGTTGGACGACTGCCGGTGAATCCCATGGTCGCGCGCTCGTGGCTGTGCTCGAGGGCATGGTCGCGGGGGTGTCGTTGACGACCGAGGAGATCGGCGCCCAGTTGAAGCGCCGTCGCCTCGGCTACGGCCGCGGCGCCCGCATGAAGTTCGAGCAGGACGAGATCACCATGCTTGGCGGCGTCCGGCACGGCGTCACCCTGGGCGGCCCGATCGCCATCCAGATCGGCAACACCGAGTGGCCGAAGTGGGAGACCGTGATGGCCGCCGACCCCGTCGACCCGGCCGAACTCGCCGAGATCGCCCGCAACGCGCCGCTGACCCGGCCGCGGCCCGGCCACGCCGACTACGCCGGCATGCTCAAGTACGGATTCGACGACGCCCGCCCCGTGCTCGAGCGGGCGAGCGCCCGCGAGACCGCCGCCCGCGTCGCCGCGGGCACCGTCGCACGGTCCTTCCTGCGCGAGGCGCTCGGCGTCGAGGTCGTCTCGCACGTCATCTCGATCGGCGCGTCCACGCCGTACGACGGACCGCCGCCGCAGCCCTCGGACCTCGCCGCGATCGACGACAGCCCGGTGCGCGCGTTCGACGCGGCGGCCGAGAAGTCGATGATCGACGAGATCGAGGCGGCCAAACGCGACGGCGACACGCTCGGCGGTGTGGTGGAGGTCGTGGTGTCCGGACTGCCCGTCGGCCTGGGCTCCTTCACCAGCGGCAGCGACCGCCTCGACAGCCAGTTGGCCGGCGCGGTGATGGGTATCCAGGCCATCAAGGGTGTCGAGATCGGCGACGGATTCGAAACCGCCAGGCGCCGCGGCAGTGTCGCCCACGACGAGATCTACCCCGGACCCGACGGCATCATGCGGTCGACCAACCGCGCCGGCGGGCTCGAAGGCGGGATGACCAACGGGCAGCCCCTGCGAGTGCGCGCGG
This sequence comes from Mycolicibacterium litorale, assembly GCF_010731695.1. Lineage (NCBI taxonomy): Bacteria > Bacillati > Actinomycetota > Actinomycetes > Mycobacteriales > Mycobacteriaceae > Mycobacterium > Mycolicibacterium litorale. The sequence goes on along the minus strand of NZ_AP022586.1, from coordinate 2,043,978 downwards.
CGATGAAGCCGATCTCCACGGTGCCGCGCGCGCTGGCGACCGTCGACATGGCCACCGGCGACGAAGCCGTCGCGATCCACCAGCGTTCCGACGTGTGCGCGGTGCCCGCCGCCGGTGTCGTCGTCGAGACGATGGTGGCGCTCGTCCTGGCCCGCGCGGCCCTGCAGAAGTTCGGCGGCGACTCCCTGACCGAGACCCGCACGAACGTGGCGTCGTACCTGCGGGCCGTCGCGGAGCGGGAACCGGCCCCGGCCCAGCGGGCGCAGGCGTCGGGCTGATGGCGCCGCGGGCGGTACTGGTCGGCCTGCCCGGGTCGGGCAAGTCGACCATCGGCCGTCGCCTCGCCAAGGCCATGGGCCTGACGCTGCTCGACACCGACGCCGCGATCGAGGAGACCACCGGCCGCACCATCGCCGACATCTTCGCCACCGACGGTGAGCCGGAGTTCCGGCGCATCGAGGAAGAGGTGATCCGCTCCGCGCTGCAGACCCACGACGGGGTGTTGTCGCTCGGCGGCGGCGCCGTCACCACCCCCGGCGTGCGCGAGGCGCTGGCCAGGCACACCGTGATCTATCTCGAGATCAGCGCCGCCGAAGGAGTGCGCCGCACCAGCGGCAGCACCGTCCGCCCGCTGCTGGCCGGCGCCGATCGCGCCGAGAAGTACAAGGCCCTCATGGACGCCCGGGTTCCGCTGTACCGGCGGGTGGCCACGATGCGCGTCAACACCAACCGGCGCAACCCCGGTGCGGTGGTGCGCCACATCGTCACCCGGCTGGACCGGCCCGCCCCCGCCACGTCCGAGGCGAACCCCGCCGCCGCGACCAACCGGCCGCGACGCCGCCGCCGCCCGCCGTGGCGCCGGGACGCGGCCAGGGAGCAGGCCGCAGAACACACCGACGGACCACCCACGCCCGCGGTGATGGCGGCCCGCAGAGCGGGCCGAACCCCGGGCGGCGACAGCGACACGACCATGGAGAAGAACACGTGACAGAGCCGGTGACCGTCGACGTCCTGGTCGACCCGCCCTACCCGGTGATCATCGGCACCGGGCTGCTCGGCGACCTCGGCCGCCTGCTCGAGGGCAGGCACAAGGTGGCGATCCTGCACCAGCCGACGCTCACGCAGACCGCCGAAGCGGTGCGAAGCCACCTGGCCGACAAGGGAATCGACGCCCACCGCATCGAGATCCCGGACGCCGAAGCCGGTAAGGACCTACCCGTGGTCGGCTTCATCTGGGAGGTGCTCGGCCGCATCGGCGTCGGGCGCAAGGACGCGATCGTCAGCCTGGGCGGGGGAGCGGCCACCGACGTCGCGGGCTTCGCCGCGGCCACCTGGCTGCGCGGTGTCGACATCGTCCACGTGCCCACCACGCTGCTCGGCATGGTCGACGCCGCGGTGGGCGGTAAGACCGGGATCAACACCGATGCGGGCAAGAACCTCGTCGGAGCGTTCCACCAGCCCGCCGCCGTGCTCGTCGACCTCGCGACCCTGGAGACGTTGCCGCGCAACGAGATCGTCGCGGGGATGGCCGAGATCGTCAAAGCCGGCTTCATCGCCGACCCGCAGATCCTCGACCTCATCGAGAACGATCCCGAGGCCGCGATCGACCCAGCCAAAGATGTTCTGCCGGAACTGATCCGGCGTGCCATCGCGGTCAAGGCGGAGGTGGTCGCCGCCGACGAGAAGGAATCCGCGCTGCGGGAGATCCTCAACTACGGCCACACCCTGGCCCACGCGATCGAGCGCCGTGAGCGCTACCGGTGGCGCCACGGTGCGGCGGTGTCGGTGGGCCTGGTGTTCGCCGCCGAACTCGGCCGCCTCGCCGGGAGGCTGGACGACGAGACCGCGGACCGCCACCGCTCGGTGCTCACCGCGCTGGGTCTGCCGGTCGGCTACGACGCCGATGCGCTGCCGCAACTGCTGGAGTACATGGCGGGCGACAAGAAGAACCGCTCCGGTGTGCTGCGGTTCGTCGTCCTCGACGGGCTCGCCAAACCGGGCCGGCTGGAGGGCCCCGACCCGTCGCTGCTCGCCGCGGCCTACTCGGTGATCGGAGGGAACCGATGAGCGAGCCGACGAGCACGGTCAACGTGATCAACGGCCCCAACCTGGGCCGGCTCGGCCGTCGGGAACCCGACGTCTACGGCAGCACCACGCACGCCGACCTGGTGGCGATGATCGAGCGGGAGGCAGCCGATCTCGGGCTGAAAGTGTCAGTGCGCCAGAGCGACAGCGAAGCCGAACTGATCGGCTGGGTCCACGCCGCCGCCGATGCCGGCGAACCGGTGATCCTCAACGCCGGAGCGTTGACCCACACCTCGATCGCGCTGCGGGACGCCTGCGCCGAACTACGGGCGCCGCTGATCGAGGTGCACATCTCGAACGTCCACCGGCGCGAGGAATTCCGTCACCATTCGTATCTGAGCGCGGTCTCGACCGGAGTGATCGTGGGGCTCGGCGTGCAGGGCTACCTGCTCGCGCTGCGCTACCTCGCCGCGGCTTAGGCGCGCTGCTCGGGCGGCGCTTCGGTCGCCACCGGCGACGTCTGGCCGTTCGCCGAATCGTCGTTGCCGCCGGGCCGCACCGCGGCGAACACGTCGGTGTCGGCACGGTCGTCGTCCTCACCCTCACGCCGGCGCGGCTGGTCGGGCGTCTTTCGGTCGACCAGCCAGCGGCCCAGCGCCACCCCGGCGATCGCGAGCAGGAACGTCAGCAGCGCGGTGAACGCCGCGAACGTGGTGATCTCGTTCAGCAGCGCCTCGACGTAGAGGTTCTTGTAGAACATGCCGATGAACCACGCGACCAGCCCGCTGACGATCCCCGCGAACAGCCCGGTCAGCAGCCAGGTCATCGCGAGGTCCGAACGGCGATCCGGGTCGGGGTTGCGGCGGGCGTCCTGACGGCCGTCGATGAACCCCCACGCGAACGCCACGATCGCGTACACCGCGACCAGCGCGAAGCTGATCGTCGCCGCCCTGGTCTCCCACGCGTTGATCATCGCTCCCTGCAGCAATCGGACGATCACCATCAGGGCCGCGAACACCAGTCCGCGCAGTAGCCACTTGCTCATGGCGCAACAGCGTAGCGAGTAGCGTCAGCGGCTGTGACTCTTTCCCAGCGTAGAGACCGACTGCGCGATCGGCTGGCCGCCGCCGAACTGGACGCGATGCTGGTCACAGACCTGGTCAACGTCCGATACCTGTCCGGATTCACCGGATCGAATGCCGCGCTGCTCGTGCGCGTGTCCGACACCACCCCGGTACTCGCGACCGACGGGCGCTACCGCACGCAAGCCGCCCGGCAGTCGCCCGACGCCGAGATCGTCATCGAACGGGCCTGCGGGCCGTACCTGGCCGGCCGCGCCGCCGCCGACGGGGTGCGCCGCCTCGGCTTCGAGAGCCACGTGGTCACCGTCGACGGACATCGCGGCCTGCTGCAGGCAGCAGGCGACACCGAACTGGTCCGCGCCCCCGGCCAGGTGGAGGCGCTGCGCGAGGTCAAGGACGCCGGCGAGGTCGCGATCCTGCGGCTGGCCTGCGAGGCCGCCGACGCCGCGCTGGCCGACCTGCTCGCCGCAGGCGGGTTGCGGCCGGGGCGCACCGAGAAGCAGGTGCGCCGTGATCTGGAGGCGCTGATGCTCGACCACGGCGCCGACGGGCCGTCGTTCGAGACGATTGTCGCGGCCGGAGCCAGTTCCGCGATCCCGCATCACCGGCCCACCGACGCGGTGCTGACGACCGGCGACTTCGTCAAGATCGACTTCGGTGCGCTGGTGAGCGGCTACCACTCCGATATGACCCGCACCTTCGTGCTGGGCAGCGCGCAGGACTGGCAGCGGGAGGTCTACGACCTGGTCGCCGCCGCGCAGCGGGCCGGCACCGACGCGCTGGCGGCGGGGGTCACGCTCTCCGAGGTCGACGCCGCGTCGCGTCAGGTCATCGCCGATGCCGGGTACGCCGAGCACTTCGGACACGGCCTCGGGCACGGGGTGGGGCTGCAGATCCACGAAGCGCCGGGAATCAATGCCGCTGCCGCCGGTACACTGCTTGCTGGCTCTGTGGTCACCGTGGAGCCCGGTGTCTATCTGCCCGACCGGGGCGGGGTCCGCATCGAGGACACGCTGGTCGTCGGCTTCGACACGGGCACCACACGAGACACCCCCGACTTGCTCACCCGGTTCCCCAAGGAACTGGCCATCATCGATTAGGAGATTCACCGAACGTGGCATCGACCGCCGACTTCAAGAATGGGCTCGTCCTGCAGATCGACGGCCAACTGTGGCAGATCACCGAGTTCCAGCACGTCAAACCCGGTAAGGGTCCGGCGTTCGTGCGCACCAAGCTCAAGAACGTGGTGTCGGGCAAGGTCGTCGACAAGACCTACAACGCCGGGGTGAAGGTGGAGACCGCGACGGTTGACCGCCGCGATGCGACCTACCTCTACCGCGACGGCTCGGACTTCGTGTTCATGGACTCCGAGGACTTCGAACAGCACCCGCTGCCCGAGGCGCTGGTGGGCCGGCTGGCCGGCTTCCTGCTCGAGAGCATGCCGGTGCAGATCGCCTTCCACGACGGCACTCCGCTGTACCTCGAGCTGCCGGTGACCGTCGAACTCGAGGTCACCCACACCGAACCCGGCCTGCAGGGTGACCGCTCCAGCGCGGGCACCAAGCCGGCGACGCTGGAGACGGGCGCCGAGATCCAGGTCCCGTTGTTCATCAATACCGGTGACAAGCTCAAGGTGGACTCGCGCGACGGCAGCTACCTGGGTCGCGTCAACTCCTAGTCATGTCTGACCGCAAACCGGATCGTGGCCGCCACCAGGCCCGTAAACGCGCCGTCGACCTGCTGTTCGAGGCGGAGGCGCGCGGACTGACCCCCGCGGAGGTCGCCACCTCGCGCAACAAGCTGGCGGGGACGCAGCCCGACGTGACGGCGCTCAACCCGTACACCGTCACCGTCGCGCGTGGGGTGACCGATCACCGCGCCCACATCGACGATCTGATCTCGGCGCATCTGCACGGCTGGACGCTGGACCGGTTGCCCGCGGTCGACCGCGCGATCCTGCGGGTCGCCGTGTGGGAGCTGCTGCACGCCCAGGACGTCCCGGAACCGGTCGCGGTCGACGAGGCCGTCGAGCTGGCCAAACAGCTGTCCACCGACGATTCGCCGGGCTTCGTCAACGGGGTGCTCGGTCAGGTGATGCTGGTGACGCCGCAGATCCGGGCCGCCGGCGAGGCGGTCCGCGGTGCGGTCGGCGGCGCGCAGGGTGGCGCGGAGGGCTGACCCGGCCACGATGGCTACTCCACAGGACTGGGCGCCGTACTCGAGCATCACCGATGCCGCGAAGGTCTATCTGCGCGACCCCGAGCTGGCGCTCGAACAACTGCGGGCCGTCGTCGACCTGCCCGAGGTGACGTCGTTCATCATGTCGCGCGGGTCGACCGACGAGCAGTGGGGCGAAGCCCTGTGGCAGGAGGTCGTGCTCACCGACGGCCGCCGGCTGGTCATGTGGCGCGCCGACGACGGGCTGAGTTCGGAGGGCGACCGGGAGCGCCGCATGCTCGACGTATCGGTACGGACCATCGTGTTGTCGACGATCAGCGACCACGTGCTCACCGCCGAATACGAGGTGCTCGAGGACGGCACCCGCCGGCTCTCCGACGTCACGTTGCGGCTGTACACGCAGTTGCTCACCCGCACCCGGCAGAAGTCGGCGACCGAGAGCGACCTCTACTGCGAGTCGTTCAGGTACCACAAGTCGGTGGACCACGGGGGTCTGGCGCAAATGCAGCGGCTGCTGCAGTTCGGCCGGGTGTTGTCGCGCTGCCTGGCGTGACCGCTCAGGGCCGCCGCGCCTCCTCGGCGGCCGAGTACTCCGGCAGCGTGATCGCGTCGGCGGTGCGGAACCACAGCCGCGACGCGATCGGCCGCAGCGGCCAGCGTTGCATCCACTTCATCGCGGTCGCGTTGTCGGAGATCTCCTTCTCCGTCAGCGGCGCGTACCGGTCGAGCGTGTTGTTCAGCTTCTGGCAGCGGTCCACGTAGGGCCGCATCACCGTGTCGTACCTGCCGAACACCGCGCGTAGCCGGTCGACAGTGAGATCCGTTGCAGCCGAACCCAGTTCGCCGGCCAGCAGGTAGGCGCCGACGAGGGCGAGGCTGGTGCCCATGCCCGACAGCGGGGAGGCGCAGTACCCGGCATCGCCGACGAGGGTGACCCGCGACGACGACCACGACGCCATCTTCACCTGCGCGAACGAGTCGAAGTAGAAGTCCTCGGCCTGCTCGGCGGCCGCCACCAGCGCATCGCACTGCCACCCCGCGCCTGCGAACCGGTCCCGCAGCATGCGCCGCTGCCCGTCGAGGTCGTGCCGGTCGTAGGTGAGGGACTCCGCGCGAAACGACAGGCCGGCCTTGACAGTCGACGGATCGTGCGACGGCCGCATCGACGCGTTGAGCCCGCCGGGCGCCTGGAACATCAGGTACCAGCCGTCGAGGCCGACCGTGTCGGGCGCCGAGAACCACGCGTTGTATCCGCCGAGCGGGGTGACGAACTGCTCCTCGGGTCCGAACACCAGCCGGCGCACCGCCGAGTGAGGTCCGTCGGCGCCCACCACCATGTCCGCCTGCATCGTGGTGCCGTCGGAGAACGTCACGTCGACGCTCGCATCGTGTTCGGACAGCGCGGTGATGCGGGTGCCGAACCGGTACTCGCAGCGGTCCTTCGTCGCCCGGTACAGCACGTCGACGAGGTCGCCGCGCAGGATCTCGAGTTTGGACACCGGACCGTTGCCGTCGAACGCCGTCACCGGCATCTCGGCCCGTCGGCTGCCGTCCGAGCGCACCCACGCGATGCCGCGCTGGAACAGCGCCCGGCTCTTCATCTGGTCGAGCAGGCCCATCCTGGCCACCACGTCGGCGCCCGCGCCGCGCAGGTCGACGGTCTGCCCGCCGGGCCGGATACCGTCGGCGGTCTCCACCACCACGACGCGATATCCGTTGCGCGTCAACCACAGTGCCAGTGCCGGGCCGGCGATTCCGGCGCCGCTGATCAGGACGGTCGGTGCGGGCATGGCGACAGGTTAACCGCGCCGGCGCCGCCGAGTGCTCAAATACCGAGCGCGGCGTAGGTGCGTCGCACGAACTTCGGTTGCACCGATTGCAGTTTCATCAGCGACGTGTTGCCCGCGACCGCGGCGGCGGCGTCGGCGCCGAAGTTCGGCAGGTTCTGGATGAGGTAGACGAGGATCAGGTCGGCGCTCGGATCGGCCTGCCACCACGTGCCGTAGGCGCCCGGCCAGCTGAACGTCCCCAGCCCGCCCGGCCCGAACAGCTGGCGCGACTTGGCGGGGTCGGTGACCACGGAGAGGTTGAGCCCGAATCCCCGGCCGAGCCAGAACGGCATCCCGAGGAACGGATGCTTCTTCTGCTCGGCGGTCAGCCGGTCGGTGCGCATCAACCGCACGGACTCCTCGGAGAGCACCCGCACCCCGTCGACCTCGCCGCCGGCGAGCAGCATCCTGGCGAACCGCAGATAGTCGTCGGCGGTGGAGAACAGGTTCGCCCCGCCCATGCAGAACGGCGGCGGCGTGGTCGCCGGCGGGCCCATCGCATCGTGGCTGAGCGTGTCGTCGCTGGTGAGCTTGTACATCGTGGCGACCCGCCCGCGGTTCTGCGGCGCCACGAAGAACGCCGTATCGACCATCCCGAGCGGGCCCAGGATCCGCTCGGTGAGCACGTCCTGCAGCGACTTGCCCTCGATCCGCTCCAGCAGGATGCCGAGCACATCGGTGGCGTTGCTGTAGGTCATCCGGTCGCCGGGCTGGTGCTGCAGCGGTAGCGCGCCGATCTCGGCGAGCCACGAATCCGGGTTCTGCCTCGCCGAGATCCGCCCGTACGCGCGGGCCAGCGGGCCGGTGACGGAGAAGAAGTAGGCCAGCCCACTGCGGTGGGTCATCAGGTCGTCGACCGTGATCGGCCTGCGGGCGGGGTGCGTCCGGTCCAGGGGCCCGCCCGGGGTGTCGAGCACCGCCATGTCGGACATTTCGGGCAACCAGGTGGTCACCGGGTCGCTCAGCGCGAACCGCCCCTGTTCGATCAGGCTCATCGCCGCCGCGACCGTGATCGGCTTGGTCATGGACGCGATGCGGAAGACGGTGTCGCGCTGCATGGGCAGTTGCGCGCTGACATCGCGGTGGCCGAGTTCGTTGACCTGCACCACCCGCCCCGCCTGCCACGCCAGGGTGACGGCGCCGGACAGCAGCCCGGCGTCGATCGCTTCACGGATGGACGCCTGGTTGCCGTCGAGATTCACGGTGCCCAGGCTAGCCAGGGCGGGGGCGATGCCGCTGCGGTGGTAGGCTTCCGGCAGTTTGACATCCTTTAACGATCCGTCCGGCGAGGCGGAGAAGGAGGTCTGGATCGCGCGTGGGCAGTCCTGACACCCCCGACCGGGAATTGATGACCGCGGCGGACGTGGGTCGCACCGTCTCCCGCATCGCGCACCAGATCATCGAGAAAACCGCCCTCGACGGCGAATCCGACGCACCGCGGGTGGTGCTCCTGGGCATCCCGACCCGCGGCGTCACCCTGGCCGCCCGGCTGGCCGAGAAGATCAAGACCTTCTCCGGCGTCACCGTGCCGCACGGCGGCCTCGACATCACGCTCTATCGTGACGATCTCGACAGCAAGCCGCCGCGTCCGCTGGAGGAGACCTCGATTCCGCCGGCCGGCATCGACAACGCGCTGGTGATCCTCGTCGACGACGTGCTGTACACCGGCCGCTCCGTACGCGCCGCACTGGACGCGCTGCGCGACATCGGCCGACCGAACGTCGTCCAGCTCGCGGTGCTCGTCGACCGCGGCCACCGCGAACTGCCGTTGCGCGCCGACTACGTCGGCAAGAACGTGCCCACCTCGCGCAGTGAGAACGTCAAGGTGCGCCTGGCCGAGACCGACGACGTCGAGGGCATCTGGATCGCACCGCACGGAGGGCCCGCACGCTAGTGACCAGACACCTTCTGACCGCCGACGACCTGAGCCGTGACGAGGCGACCGCGATCCTCGACGACGCCGACCGGTTCAGCCAGGCGCTGTTGGGCCGCGAGGTCAAGAAGCTCCCGACGCTGCGCGGCCGCACCGTGATCACGATGTTCTACGAGAACTCGACCCGCACCCGGGTGTCGTTCGAGGTGGCGGGCAAGTGGATGAGCGCCGACGTGATCAACGTCAGCGCGTCGGGTTCCTCGGTGGCCAAGGGTGAATCGTTGCGGGACACCGCGCTGACCCTGCGGGCCGCCGGGGCCGACGCGCTGATCATCCGGCACCCTGCCTCGGGGACGGCGCAGCAACTCGCGCAGTGGACCGCCACCGCGGACGGCGGCCCGTCGGTGATCAACGCCGGTGACGGCACCCACGAGCACCCGACCCAGGCGTTGCTCGACGCGCTCACGCTGCGGCAGCGACTCGGTGGGATCGAGGGCAGGCGGGTGGTGATCGTCGGCGACGTCCTGCACAGCCGGGTGGCGCGCTCGAATGTGTCGCTGCTGCACACTCTCGGTGCGGAGGTGGTGCTGGTCGCGCCGCCGACGCTGCTGCCGGTCGGCGCGAAGGACTGGCCGGTGACGGTGTCGCACGAGCTGGACGCCGAACTGCCGGCGGCCGACGCGGTGCTCATGCTGCGGGTGCAGGCCGAGCGGATGAACGGCGGGTTCTTCCCGTCGGCGCGCGAGTACTCGGTGCGCTACGGCCTGTCCGAGAAGCGCCAGGCGCTGCTGTCGGGCCACGCGGTGGTGCTGCACCCGGGGCCGATGCTGCGGGGGATGGAGATCTCCTCCTCGGTCGCGGACTCGTCGCAATCGGCGGTGCTGCAACAGGTTTCGAACGGCGTGCATGTCCGCATGGCGGTGCTCTTCCATCTGCTCGTCGGTGCGGAACAGGAGGCGATCAGCGCATGACTTCATCTGTTCCCGGGTCGCTGCGCTCCTGCCCGCCGGTGCTCATCCGGGGGGTGCGTCCCTACGGGGAGGGCGATCCCGTCGACGTGCTCATCGAGGACGGTCAGATCGCCGCCATCGGCGCGGGGCGGTCCGTTCCCGAGGACGCCGACGTGGTGGACGCCACAGGCCAGATCCTGCTGCCTGGGTTCGTCGACCTGCACACCCACCTGCGCGAGCCCGGCCGCGAATACGCCGAGGACATCGAAACCGGTTCGGCCGCAGCGGCTCTCGGCGGATACACGGCCGTCTTCGCGATGGCCAACACCAACCCGGTGGCCGACAGCCCGGTCGTCACCGACCACGTGTGGCACCGGGGACAGCAGGTCGGGCTGGTCGACGTGCACCCGGTCGGCGCTATCACGATGGGGCTGGAAGGCAAGCAGCTCACCGAGATGGGCATGATGGCCGCCGGCGTGGCGCAGGTCCGGATGTTCTCCGACGACGGGGTCTGCGTCGACGACCCGCTGGTGATGCGTCGCGCCCTCGAATACGCCTCCGGCCTCGGCGTGCTGATCGCCCAGCACGCCGAGGAACCCCGCCTCACCGTCGGGGCCGTCGCGCACGAGGGACCGCACGCGGCGCGCCTCGGGCTGGCCGGCTGGCCGCGCGCGGCCGAGGAGTCGATCGTCATCCGCGACGCGCTGCTGGCGCGCGACGCCGGCGCGCGCGTGCACATCTGCCACGCCTCCACCGCGGGCACCGTGGAACTGCTGAAGTGGGCGAAAGAACACGGCATCGCGATCACCGCCGAGGTCACACCGCACCATCTGCTGCTCGACGACAGCCTGCTGGCCACCTACGACGGCCGCAACCGCGTCAACCCGCCGCTGCGCGAGGCCTCGGACGCCGAGGCGTTGCGCCGCGCGCTGGCCGACGGGGTGATCGACTGCGTGGCCACCGACCACGCCCCGCACGCCGAACACGAGAAGATGTGCGAGTTCGCCGCCGCCCGCCCCGGCATGCTCGGGCTGCAGACGGCGCTGTCGGTGGTGGTGCGCACCATGGTCGAGCCGGGCCTGCTGACGTGGCGCGACGTGGCCCGGGTGATGAGCGAGGCCCCGGCCCGCATCGTCGGGCTGCCCGACCAGGGCCGGCCGATCGAGGTGGGGGAGCCGGCCAACCTGACCGTCGTCGACCCCGACGCCACCTGGACCGTGTCCGGCACCGCGCTGGCCAGCCGCTCCGACAACACCCCCTACGAGTCGATGCCCCTGCCCGCCGCGGTCACGTTGACGACGCTGCGCGGCAAGGTGACCGCGCGAGACGGGAAGAGCCCATCGGCGGGCAGGAGCGAAGCGACCGGGGGATCGGCACTGTGAACACCGGTACGCTGGTCACGTCGCTCGTCATGGCGGCGCTGCTGGTCGTGGTGATCGGCCTGCTGATCCGGGCCATGATGCGCGGGTGGCGCAGGCGGGCCGAGCGGCAGGTCGAACTGATCGGCAAGCTGCCGCCGCTGCCGGACACCGTGGGTCAGCCCGTCATCCCCGGGATGAAGGGCGTCTACGTCGGCAGCACGCTGGCGCCGAGCTGGCACGACCGCGTCGTGGTGGGTGATCTCGGTTACCGCACCAAGGCGGTACTGACCCGCTACCCAGAGGGAATCATGCTGCAGCGCAGCGGCGCAGGTCCCATCTGGATCCCCGCGGAGGCGGTGACCGCGATCCGCGCCGAACGCGGCATGGTCGGCAAGGCCCTCACCCACGAGGGGATCCTGGCCATCCGATGGCGGCTGCCGTCGGGCACCGAGATCGACACCGGATTCCGCGGCGACGACCGCACCAAGTACGACCCCTGGCTGGAGGAAAAGGCGTGAGCACGAGCGAGAAGCGAAGCGCATCGCGCATGGATGGAGCCGTGGCCCTTCTCGTCCTGGAGGACGGACGGGTCTTCACCGGGGTGCCCTACGGCGCCGTCGGGCAGACGCTCGGCGAGGCGGTGTTCTCGACCGGGATGTCGGGATACCAGGAGACTCTCACCGACCCGAGCTACTACGGCCAGATCGTGGTCGCGACCGCACCGCAGATCGGCAACACGGGCTGGAACCACGAGGACGCCGAGAGCCGCGACGACAAGATCTGGGTCGCCGGCTACGCCGTGCGGGACCCGTCGCCGCGCCCCTCGAACTGGCGAGCCACCGGGACCCTCGATGACGAGCTGGTCTGCCAGGGCATCGTCGGCATCGCGGGCATCGACACCCGGGCCGTGGTACGCCACCTGCGCACCCGCGGCGCGATGAAGGCGGGCATCTTCTCCGGTGACGCGCTGGCCGGAACCGACGACCTCCTCGAGCGGGTCCGCAGCCAGCCGGCGATGCTCGGCGCGAGCCTGGCCGAACAGGTCAGCACCGACGCGGTGTACGTGGTGGAACCCGAGGGCGAACACCGGTTCACGGTGGCCGCGATCGACCTCGGCATCAAGACCAACACCCCGCGCAACTTCGCGCGCCGCGGCATCCGCAGCCACGTGTTACCGGCCACCGCCTCGTTCGAGCAGATCGCCGAACTGAAACCGGACGGCGTCTTCCTGTCGAACGGACCGGGCGACCCGGCCGCCGCCGACCACGTGGTCGAGGTCACCCGCGAGGTGCTCGGCGCGGGGATCCCGCTGTTCGGCATCTGTTTCGGCAACCAGATCCTGGGCCGGGCGCTCGGCCGGGACACCTACAAGATGGTGTTCGGGCACCGCGGCATCAACATCCCGGTGATGGACCACTCCACCGGACGCGTCGCGATCACCGCGCAGAACCATGGATTCGCCCTCGAGGGGGAGGCGGGGGAGACCTTCGACACCCCGTTCGGCCAGGCGGTCGTCAGCCACACCTGCGCCAACGACGGTGTCGTCGAGGGTGTGAAACTCGTTGACGGCCGGGCGTTCTCGGTGCAATACCATCCGGAGGCCGCCGCAGGCCCGCACGACGCCAACTACCTGTTCGACCAGTTCGTCGACCAGATGAAAGGTCAGGAGAAGTAATGCCGCGTCGGACTGACCTCCGCCACGTCCTGGTCATCGGTTCGGGCCCCATCCTGATCGGGCAGGCCGCCGAATTCGACTACTCCGGCACCCAGGCCTGCCGCGTCCTGCGCGCCGAGGGCCTCACGGTCACGCTGATCAACTCCAACCCGGCGACGATCATGACCGACCCGGAGTACGCCGATTTCACCTACGTCGAGCCCATCACCCCGTCGTTCGTCGAACGGGTGATCGCCCAGCAGGCCGAGCGCGGCAACAAGATCGACGCGCTGCTGGCCACCCTCGGCGGGCAGACCGCGCTCAACACCGCGGTCGCGCTGTCGGAGAACGGGGTGCTCGAACGCTACGGCGTCGAACTGATCGGCGCGGACTTCGAGGCGATCCAGCGCGGTGAGGACCGGCAGCGGTTCAAGGACATCGTCACCAAGGTGGGGGGCGAATCCGCCCGCAGCCGTGTGTGTTTCACGATGGACGAGGTCCGCGAAACCGTCGCCGACCTCGGCCTGCCCGTCGTCGTCCGCCCGTCCTTCACGATGGGCGGCCTCGGATCCGGGATGGCGCACTCGGCCGACGAGGTCGAGCGGATGGCCGGTGAGGGACTCGCGGCCTCCCCGTCGGCCAACGTGTTGATCGAGGAATCGATCTTCGGGTGGAAGGAATACGAACTCGAACTCATGCGCGACCGCCACGACAACGTGGTGGTGGTGTGTTCGATCGAGAACTTCGACCCGATGGGCGTGCACACCGGCGACTCGGTCACCGTCGCGCCGGCGATGACGCTCACCGACCGCGAGTACCAGACCATGCGCAACCTCGGCATCGCGATCCTGCGCGAGGTCGGGGTGGCCACCGGCGGCTGCAACATCCAGTTCGCGGTCAACCCGGCCGACGGCCGGCTCATCGTCATCGAGATGAACCCGCGGGTGTCGCGATCGAGTGCGCTGGCATCGAAGGCGACCGGCTTCCCGATCGCCAAGATCGCGGCCAAGCTCGCGATCGGCTACACCCTCGACGAAATCCTCAACGACATCACCAAGGAGACCCCGGCCTGCTTCGAGCCGACGCTGGACTACGTCGTCGTCAAGGCGCCGCGGTTCGCGTTCGAGAAGTTCCCCGGCGCCGACGCCACGCTGACCACCACGATGAAGTCGGTGGGGGAGGCGATGGCGCTGGGCCGCAACTTCATCGAGGCGCTCGGCAAGGTGATGCGCTCCCTGGAGACCGGCCGCGCCGGGTTCTGGACCGCGCCCGACCCGGTCGCGACGGTCGACGAGGTGCTCGAGGCGCTGCGCACCCCGACCGACGGACGGCTCTACGACATCGAACTCGCGCTGCGGCTCGGCGCGTCGGTCGAGCAGGTCGCCGAAGCCTCCGGTGTCGACCCGTGGTTCGTCGACCAGATCGCCGGGCTCGTGGCGCTGCGCGCCGAACTGCTCGAAGCCCCGGTGCTCGACGGCGCGCTGCTGCGCCGGGCCAAGAACAACGGCCTGTCCGACCGCCAGATCGCCGCGCTGCGGCCGGAACTGGCCGGCGAGATGGGAGTGCGGGCGCTGCGCCAGCGCCTCGGCATCCATCCGGTGTTCAAGACCGTCGACACCTGTGCGGCGGAGTTCGAGGCCAAGACGCCGTACCACTACAGCAGCTACGAACTCGACCCCGCCGCCGAATCGGAGGTGGCGCCGCAGGCCGAGAAGCCCAAGGTGCTGATCCTGGGTTCCGGACCCAATCGGATCGGGCAGGGCATCGAATTCGACTACAGCTGTGTGCACGCCGCGACCACGCTGAGCGAGGCCGGCTTCGAGACGGTGATGATCAACTGCAACCCCGAGACGGTGTCCACCGACTACGACACCGCCGACCGGTTGTACTTCGAGCCGCTGACGTTCGAGGACGTCCTGGAGATCTACTACGCCGAATCCGCCTCCGGCGCAGGCGGACCCGGGGTGGCCGGGGTGATCGTCCAGCTCGGCGGGCAGACCCCGCTCGGCCTGGCCGAGCGCCTCGAGCAGGCAGGTGTGCCCATCGTCGGCACCAGCCCCAAGGCCATCGACCTCGCCGAGGACCGCGGGGCCTTCGGCGAGGTGCTCACCACCGCGGGACTGCCCGCGCCGCGCTTCGGTCTGGCCACCACGTTCGACCAGGCCCGCCGCATCGCCGCCGACATCGGCTATCCCGTGCTGGTGCGGCCGTCCTACGTGCTGGGCGGACGCGGGATGGAGATCGTCTACGACGAGCAGACCCTCGAGGGCTACATCACCAGGGCCACCCAGCTCTCCCCGGAGCATCCGGTGCTCGTGGACCGGTTCCTCGAGGACGCCATCGAGATCGACGTCGACGCACTGTGCGACGGCACCGAGGTCTACATCGGCGGGATCATGGAGCACATCGAGGAGGCCGGCATCCACTCCGGCGACTCGGCGTGCGCGCTGCCGCCGGTGACGCTGGGCCGCAGCGACATCGACGCGGTGCGGCGCGCGACCGAGGCGATCGCCCACGGCGTCGGTGTGGTGGGGCTGCTCAACGTGCAGTACGCGCTCAAGGACGACGTGCTCTACGTGCTGGAGGCCAACCCGCGGGCGAGCCGCACGGTGCCGTTCGTATCCAAGGCTACGTCAGTGCCACTCGCCAAAGCCTGCGCACGGATCATGCTCGGCGCCACCATCGCCCAGCTGCGCGAGGAGGGCGTGCTCGTCGCGACCGGCGACGGCGCGGCCACCGCGCGCAACGCGCCCGTCGCGGTGAAGGAGGCGGTCCTGCCGTTCCACCGGTTCCGCAAGGCCGACGGCTCCCAGATCGACTCGCTGCTCGGCCCGGAGATGAAGTCGACCGGCGAGGTCATGGGCATCGACCACGACTTCGGCAGCGCGTTCGCCAAAAGTCAGACCGCCGCCTACGGGTCGCTGCCGTCGGAGGGCACGGTGTTCGTCTCGGTGGCCAACCGCGACAAGCGCTCGCTGGTGTTCCCGGTCAAGCGGCTGGCCGATCTCGGCTTCCGGGTGCTCGCCACCGAGGGCACCGCGGAGATGCTGCGCCGCAACGGCATCCCGTGCGACGAGGTGCGCAAGCACTTCGAGGAGCCCGGTGAGGGCCGGCCCGCGAAATCGGCGGTTGAGGCGATTCGCGCCGGGGAGGTCGCGATGGTGATCAACACGCCGTACGGCAACTCCGGGCCCCGTATCGACGGCTACGAGATCCGCTCGGCCGCGGTGTCGATGAGCATCCCGTGCATCACGACCGTGCAGGGCGCCTCGGCCGCGGTGCAGGGCATCGAGTCGCGCATCCGAGGCGACATCGGGGTGATGAGCCTCCAAGAGCTGCACAGCGAGCTGGAGCACTGACGCATGCGCGGCTTCGGTGACCGGCTGGCCGAAGCGGTGTCGAGCCGCGGTCCGCTGTGCCCGGGCATCGACCCGCACCCGGAGCTGCTGACGTCGTGGGGGCTGTCCGTCGACGTCGACGGTCTGAGCCGGTTCTGTGACGCCTGCGTGAGCGCGTTCGCGGGATTCGCGATCGTCAAACCGCAGGTGGCGTTCTTCGAGGCGTACGGCTCCGCGGGGTTCGCGGTGCTCGAGCGCACCATCGCCGCGCTGCGCGCCGAGGGTGTGCTGGTGCTGGCCGACGCCAAACGCGGCGACATCGGCTCGACGATGGCGGCTTACGCCCAGGCCTGGGCGGGGGAGTCACCGCTGGCCGCCGACGCGGTGACCGCCTCGCCATATCTGGGGTTCGGGTCGCTGCAGCCGCTGCTCGACACCGCCGCCGACCACGGCCGCGGCGTGTTCGTCCTCGCCGCCACCTCGAACCCCGAGGGCGCGGCCGTGCAGCGCGCGGTGGTCGACGGCCACAGCGTCGCGCAGTCCATCGTCGATGCGGCCGCACAGGTGAACCGCGCCGCCGACGGCCCGGGATCGGTCGGCGTCGTCGTCGGCGCCACGCTCACCGAACCGCCCGATGTGAGCGCGCTGGGCGGCCCGGTGCTGGTTCCCGGTGTCGGCGCCCAGGGCGGCCGTCCGGAGGCGCTCGGAGGGCTCGGCGGCGCCCGCCCGGGCCAGCTGCTGCCGGCGGTGTCGCGGGAGCTGTTGCGCGCCGGCCCGGACCCCGCGGCGCTGCGGGGCGCCGCCGAGCGGATGCGCGACGAGGTGGCGTACCTCGCGTGACCGCCTACGACGTGGCCGCCCAGGGGCGAGGCCGCCCTACAGGCGGATCCACTGGCCGAGGAACCAGAATCCCCAGCCGTCGCCGTTACCCGCGCGCATCGGCGTGACCTGCTGGCCGTGCCAGTTGAACGGCCGGTGATCCTGCCGCGCCTGGTCGGGCCCGCGCCGCTGCCAGTCGCCGGGCGCGCCGGGCCCGTTCTGCGCACAGGCCGGCGTACCCGGCCGGTTGCAGTCCGGTCCCGGGTCGGCGGTCGCGGTCCCCGGTCCGACTCCGAGCAGCCCGGCGATCCCGATCCCGGCCGCCAGCGCCGACGTGCCCAAAGCTCTCGTGACGTTCATCTCGTACTCCGATCTGTCCTCGGTGCGAGGCGGGTCCGCCTCACCCCGGTGACGCTAGGGAGCCGACGTGGGCCGCCTCTGTGGTGAACGTGTGCAGCCGCTGTGCAGGTGTCCGGTCGTCATCCGGGGGGCTTCGACACGCCCGACACGCCGTGACCAGCGAAAATTTAAGTTCCGGACCGCCGCGGCCGAACCCTCGACCCGCACTTCAGACCCGAAAACCGGTGCCCTCCGGCCTCGTCGACCGGCAAAACCCCTGCTGTGCAGGCAGATCGGCGCATGCAGGCGCAACGATCCGCCCGCGACGCGCCGACCCCCGTCACCGGCTTGCACCACTACACGCTGGGCTTTTGATCGAGAAACGCGGGGGTGGGGTTAGCTTTCGTCAGGATGCGTGGGTACGGTCGTCGTCGCTGGCTGGTTCTACCAGCCGAGACAGAAAAAGATGGTCGAGAGATATCGCCAGAGACGGAGGAAACCCGTGGCCCTTCCCCAGTTGACCGACGAACAGCGCGCGGCAGCGTTGGAGAAGGCTGCTGCCGCACGTCGAGCCCGCGCCGAGCTCAAGGATCGGCTCAAGCGTGGCGGCACCAACCTCAAGCAGGTGCTCAAGGATGCCGAGACCGACGAGGTCTTGGGCAAGATGAAGGTCTCCGCGCTGCTGGAGGCGTTGCCGAAGGTCGGCAAGGTCAAGGCGCAGGAGATCATGACCGAACTCGAGATCGCCCCGACCCGCCGCCTGCGTGGTCTCGGCGATCGTCAGCGCAAGGCTCTGCTCGAGAAGTTCGACCAGTCCTAGGGCGCACGCATTGAACACCGGCCGAGGGGTCGGACGGGTCGTAGTCCTGTCCGGCCCCTCCGCCGTCGGGAAGTCGACCGTCGTTCGCTGCCTGCGCGAGCGGATTCCCGACCTGTACTTCAGCGTCTCCGCCACCACCAGGGCCCCGCGGCCCGGTGAGGTGGACGGAGTCGACTACTCGTTCGTGACCACAGACGACTTTCAGCGGCTCATCGACGACGGTGCGCTGCTCGAATGGGCCGAGATCCACGGCGGCCTGCACCGCTCGGGCACCCCCGCGCGGCCGGTCAAGGAGGCCACCGCAGCGGGACGGCCGGTGCTGATCGAGGTCGATCTGGCCGGCGCGCGGGCGGTGAAGTCCGCGATGCCCGAAGCCCTTTCGGTGTTCCTCGCACCGCCCAGCTGGGAGGTGCTGGAACGCCGGCTGGTCGGGCGCGGCACCGAAACGCCGGAGGTGATCAGCCGGCGGCTGGCCACGGCGCGCACCGAATTGGCCGCGCAGAGCGACTTCGATGTGGTCGTCGTGAACAGCCAGTTGGAATCTGCCTGCTCAGAATTGGTATCCTTGCTGGTGGGCCACACGTCGGCCGGCACGAATCCGGCCTGATCTGCCCCCAAAGCCGAGGTGAACCTCTCACCTTCAGCACATCGCCAGGAGATTTCTTACGTGAGCACCCCGCACGCCGACGCGCAGCTGGCCGCTGTGGACGACCTGACCATCGACGCGGCCGCCGCCGGCACCTACGACACGCCGTTGGGTATCACCAATCCCCCCATCGACGATCTGCTCGACCGCGTGTCGAGCAAGTACGCGCTGGTGATCTACGCCGCCAAGCGCGCGCGTCAGATCAACGACTACTACAACCAGCTCGGTGACGGCATCCTCGAGTACGTCGGCCCGCTGGTCGAGCCGGGGCTGCAGGAGAAGCCGCTGTCGATCGCCATGCGCGAGATCCACGAGGACCTGCTCGAGCACACCGAGGGCGAGTAGCTCAGGCTCCCGGAGTGGACCGCAAGCGGATCATCGTCGGCGTAGCCGGAGGCATCGCCGCGTACAAGGCGTGCACGCTGGTCCGCCAGCTCACCGAGGCGGGACACGACGTTCGCGTCCTGCCCACCGAGTCGGCGCTGCGGTTCGTCGGCGCCGCGACCTTCGAGGCACTGTCCGGCCATCCCGTCCACACCGGGGTGTGGGACGACGTCCACGAGGTGCCCCACGTGCGCATCGGCCAGGAGGCCGATCTGGTGGTCGTCGCCCCCGCGACCGCCGACCTGCTCGCCCGGGCCGTCGCAGGCCGGGCCGACGATCTGCTGACCGCGACGCTGCTGACCGCGCGGTGTCCGGTGATGTTCGCCCCCGCCATGCACACCGAGATGTGGTTCCACCCCGCGACCGTCGACAACGTCGCGACGTTGCGCCGCCGCGGTGCGGTGGTCCTCGAACCCGCCTCCGGACGGCTCACCGGCGCCGACAGCGGTGCGGGCCGGCTGCCCGAGGCCGAGGAGATCTCCACGCTCGCCCAGCTGCTGCTCGAGCGCGGTGACGCGCTGCCCTACGACCTGGCCGGCGTCAAAGCCCTGGTGACCGCGGGTGGCACCCGCGAACCCATCGACCCGGTCCGGTTCATCGGCAACCGCAGCTCCGGCAAGCAGGGGTACGCGATGGCGCGGGTACTGGCGCAGCGCGGCGCCGAGGTGACCCTGATCGCGGGCAACACCGCAGGCCTGGTCGACCCCGCAGGCGTGGACGTCGTACACATCGGTTCGGCCGCCCAGTTGCGCGACGCGGTGTCCAAACACGCCCCCGAGGCGCACGTCTTGGTGATGGCCGCTGCCGTCGCCGACTTCCGGCCCGTGCACGCCGCGACCAGCAAGATCAAGAAGTCCAGCGATCCCGGCGAGGACGCCCCCACCATCGACCTCACCCGCACCGACGACATCCTCGCCGGCTCGGTGCGCGCGCGGAACGACGGTCAGCTGCCCAACATGCGGGCGATCGTGGGATTCGCCGCCGAGACCGGCGACGCCAACGGCGACGTGCTGTTCCACGCCCGCGCGAAGTTCCGGCGCAAGGGCTGCGAGCTGCTGGTCGTCAACGCCGTCGGGGAGAACCGGGCGTTCGAGGTCGACAACAACGACGGCTGGCTGCTGGCGGCCGACGGATCCGAGACCGCGCTGGAGCACGGTTCGAAAACTCTGATGGCCAGTCGTATCGTTGACGCGATCGTCGCCCTACTCCACAACGACGGCAACGGGTGACCGGCGGAGAATTCGGCTGCCTCAAAGGGTTGCGCACAGTCCGGGTACGCGCTTGGGTGCAACAGGGCACCGATACGATTTGACGGGCTAACTAAATCATGCGGAAGACCAGTACAGGTTTCGATACAAGTGAGGATCACACGTGAGTAAAGGTCGGCTGTTCACCAGCGAGTCGGTCACCGAGGGACACCCCGACAAGATCTGTGACGCCATCAGCGACTCGGTCCTCGACTCGCTGCTCGCGCAGGATCCCCGGTCGCGCGTGGCCGTCGAAACGCTCGTCACCACCGGCCAGGTGCACGTCGTCGGCGAGGTGACGACCTCGGCGAAGGAGGCGTTCGCCGACATCACCAACACCGTGCGCCACCGCATCCTCGAGGTCGGCTACGACTCGTCGGACAAGGGTTTCGACGGCACCACCTGCGGTGTGAACATCGGCATCGGCGCGCAGTCCCCCGACATCGCCCAGGGCGTCGACACCGCGCACGAGACCCGCGTCGAGGGCGCAGGTGATCCGCTGGACGCCCAGGGCGCCGGCGACCAGGGCCTGATGTTCGGCTACGCCATCAAGGACACGCCCGAACTGATGCCGCTGCCGATCGCGCTGGCCCACCGCCTGGCGCGCCGGCTGACCGAGGTCCGCAAGAACGGTGTGCTCGACTACCTGCGGCCCGACGGCAAGACGCAGGTCACCGTGCAGTACGACGGCGTGACGCCGGTCCGGTTGGACACCGTCGTGCTGTCCACCCAGCACGCCGAGGGCATCGACCTCGAAGGCACCCTCACCCCGGACATCCGGGAGAAGGTCGTCAACACCGTGCTGTCGGATCTGAACCACGACACCATGGACACCTCCGACTTCCGGCTGCTGGTCAACCCGACCGGCAAGTTCGTGCTCGGCGGCCCGATGGGTGACGCGGGCCTGACCGGCCGCAAGATCATCGTCGACACCTACGGCGGCTGGGCCCGCCACGGCGGCGGCGCCTTCTCCGGCAAGGATCCGTCCAAGGTGGACCGTTCGGCCGCATACGCGATGCGCTGGGTGGCCAAGAACGTCGTCGCAGCCGGGCTGGCGGATCGTGTCGAGGTCCAGGTCGCCTACGCGATCGGCAAGGCCGCCCCGGTCGGCCTGTTCGTCGAGACCTTCGGCACCGAGACCGTCGACCCGGTCAAGATCGAGAAGGCCATCACCGAGGTGTTCGACCTGCGCCCCGGCGCGATCGTGCGCGATCTCGACCTGCTGCGCCCGATCTACGCGCCGACCGCCGCGTACGGCCACTTCGGCCGCACCGACGTCGACCTGCCGTGGGAGCGCACCGACAAGGCCGACGCGCTGAAGACGGCCGTCTAGGTCGAGTACTCGTAGTCGTCGAGAGGGAACCGCCGGCTGCGCCAGTACGCCTCGAGCGTGCTGGCCGGCCGTAGCGGCACGTCCCCGTTGCGGTCGAAGTAGTAGCTGCGCGCGTCGCGGCAGCTGTCCTGCCAGAAGATCTGGCGGTGGCGTTTGCGCATCATCTCGGCGAAGTAGCGGTCGTTGGCGGCCCGGCTGACCTCGACGCGGCCGGCCGACCGGTGGCGGGCTTCGCGCAGGCACCGCACGATGTGGCGGGTCTGGGTCTCGATCAGCGCGAAGTACGACGAGCCGACGTAGCCGTACGGCCCGCTCACCGAGAACAGGTTCGGGAACCCGGGCACGCTCACGCCTTCGTACGCCTGCAGTCGGTGGGTCTCCCAGAACTGTGCGAGGGACTGCCCGCCGACGCCGTGGATCGCGAACGTCTGGGCGTCGGTGTCGGCCACCTTGAATCCCGTGGCCAGGATCAAAACGTCGACCTCATGGCTCTCGCCGTCGGCGGTGCTGACCCCGGATCCGGTGATCTTGTCGATCGGCTCGGTGATCAGCCGGACGTTGTCGCGGTTGAACGTCGCGAGGTAGGTGTTGTGGAAGCCGGGCCGCTTGCAGCCCACCGCGTAGCGCGGGGTCAGCTTCTCGCGGGTCACCGGATCGTGCACCTGGCGACGCAGATACGACCGGCCCACGCCGTCCATCCGTTTGGCCAGCGGGTTGATCGTGAAGTACTGCGCGGCCAGCGGGAACGTGAACTCGACGTAGGCCTGGCTCAGCAGCCGCTGCACCGCCCGTCCGCCGGGGATGCGCATCGCGGCGCGAAGCGGTGCGGGCAGCGGTACGTCGAACTTCGGGAAACACCAGATCGGGGTGCGCTGGAAGACGTCGAGCCGCTCCACCAGCGGCGCGATCTCCGGGATCACCTGGACGGCCGACGCGCCGGTGCCGATGACCGCGACCCGTTTACCGCGCAGGTCCACCTGCGGATCCCACCGCGCGGTGTGCATGGTGGTGCCGGCGAAGCCGTCGACGCCCGGGATGTCGGGGAGGTTCGGGACGGTCAGCACACCGGTGGCGTTGATCAGGAACCGCGAGGTCAGTTCGTCGCCGGAGTCCAGCCGCAGCCGCCACACGTTGGCGGCCTCGTCGAACGTCGCGGCGTGCACCTCGGTGCCGAAGCGGATCCTCTCGCGCAGCCCGTACTTGTCGACGCAGTGTTCGGCGTACGCACGCAACTCGTGGCCCGGGGCGTAGGTGCGGGACCAGTCCGGGCTCTGTTCGAACGAGAACTGGTACGAAAACGACGGGATGTCGACGGCGATACCCGGGTAGGTGTTCCAGTACCAGGTGCCGCCCGGCGCGTCGCCGGCCTCGATGATCCGGTAGTCGGACAGGCCCGCGCGGTCCAGCGCGATCGCGGCGCCGATACCGGCGAAGCCGGCGCCGACGACCAGGGTGTGGTGGTCGGCCATCACGCCTCCTTTCGGAGGGCCCGCCGCAACGCGTCGAGCCCGCGCTCGGTGGCGGCCGTGGCCGCCGGGACCACACCGGCGTAGCCGAGATAGCCGTGCACCAGCGTCTCGGCGTTGTGCACCTCGACGGGGACGCCCGCGGCCGAGAGCAGGTCGGCGTAGCGGAGGCCGTCGTCGCGCAGCGGGTCGTGGCCGGCCACGGCGATGTAGGCGGGCGGCAGTCCGCCGAGATCGGCCCCGCGGCCCGGCGCCAGGCCCGGTGTCGGATCGGCCAGTTCGCCGGCGTACCAGCGGGAGAGGCCGGTGATCGCGGCGCTGTCGAGGATCGGCGCGTCGGCGTTCTCGGTCACGGACGGCAGCGACATGTCCCACATCGTCACCGGGTACCACAGCAGCTGGAACACGATCGGCGGTCCGCCGCGGTCGCGGGCGCGCTGGGTCATCACCGCGCAGAGATTGCCGCCGGCGGAGTCACCGGCGACCGCCAGCCGGTTCGGGTCCGCACCGAGCTCCGCGCCGTGGGCGGCGACCCACGTCAACGCCGCCCACGCATCCTCGACCGCTGCGGGGTAGGGGTGTTCGGGCGCGAGCCGGTAGTCCACCGCCACCACCACCGCCTCGGCCGTCGCGGCGTGCTGCCTGCACTCGCCGTCGTGGGTGTCGAGGTCGCCGAGCGCGAATCCGCCGCCGTGGAAGAACACCACCACCGGCGGCGCGGGCTCGCCGGTGGCGGGCCGGTACACCCGGATCGGGATGTCGCCCGCGGGGCCGGGGATCCGCCGGTCCTGCGCGTCCACCTCGGGGTGGATCTCGCGCCGTGGCAGGTCCCGCAGGCGCCGGCGGGCCGTCTCCACGCCCTCGTCGACCGAGAGCTGGAACGGCACCGCGTCCAGTACCTTTCTCAGAATGGCGTCGATCGGCGGTTTCTCGTCAGCGACAGACACGACCTCACCGTACGCACATCGGCGGACCCTGTGGTTGTGGATCGCCGCGGCGGTGGTCGCCGCCGCCTACGGGGTGTTCCTGATCGTCACCGCGCTGCGGCTGCCGTCCGGGTCCGAGCTCACCGGTCAGTTCGTAGCCCAGCCCGCGGTGAAGGCACTGGCCGCGGTGCTGCTGGCGGTCGCGGCGGCCGGTCATCCGTTCCGCCGGGAGCGCCGCTGGCTGGTGCCCGCGCTGGTGTTCTCCGCGGGCGGCGACTTCCTGCTCGCGATGCCGTGGTGGGAGCCGTCATTCGTGCTGGGTCTGGCGTCGTTCCTCGTCGCGCACCTGTGCTTCCTCGCCGCCCTGGTCCCGCTCGCCACCCGCTCGACACCGCGGTTGGTGGCCGTCGGGGTCACCGTCGTCGCGTGTGCGGCGTTGCTGGTGTGGTTCTGGCCGCGGTTGGTCGAGGACGGGATGGCGGTCCCGGTGACCGCGTACATCACCGTGCTGGGAGCCATGGTGTGTGCGGCGCTGCTGGCGGCGCTGCCGACCCGGTGGACGGCGCTCGGCGCGGTGTGCTTCGCGGTGTCGGACGCCATGATCGGCATCGGTCGGTTCGTGCTTGCGCCCGAAGACACCGAAGCGCTCGCGGTGCCGATCTGGTGGGCGTACGCGGCGTCCCTGTTGCTGATCACCGCGGGCTTCTTCTTCGGTCGCGCGGTTGACCGCGGGGAAACGTGAGCTAACAACCCCGAAACGCGGCGTGGCTAACGTCGCGCCATGAGCGGAACACACGGCTTGGGGCGCAGGGGATTCCTCCAGACGGCGATGGTCGGTATCGGGGCCACCGCGGCCGTCGCGGCATGCACCAGGAACACCTCGTCGGCCGAGACCGCCGCGTTGCCCTACTCGTCGATCCCGGTGCTGCAGCCGGGGCAGGGCGACCGCAGCGGTGACCACTACCTGTCGTCGCTGCCCGATCAGGTGCTGTGGGGTTATGTCCCGACCGTGCACGCCACGCCGGTGCTGCGGATGCGCTCCGGGCAGACCGTCACGATCGACGCGCTGTCGCACGAAGGCATCCTCGAAGACCAGGGCCGCAACCCCGTCGAGTACTTCGGCGGCCTCGGCGTCAACGAGTCCGACATCCTCGAGGACGCGAAAGCCATTGCTGCCGAATACAATCGAACACCGCGCAACTTCGCAAAGGACGGCCCCCACGTGGTGACGGGCCCGATCTTCGTCGAGGGCGCCGAACCCGGTGACGTGCTGAAGATCGAGACGCTCGAGACGACGCCGCGCGTGCCTTACGGGGTGGTGTCGAGCCGGCACGGGAAGGGCGCACTCGCGCTGACCCCGGACAAGGCGGCGCCGGCGGGCATCTCGCTCGCCGAGGTGATGCCGCCGGCGGACACCGACGGGCGGTCGAATCCCGACCCGACCAAGTGGGGTGACGTCTCGGTGTTCACCCCGGTCGAGCAGGGCCGTGGGGTGATGCCCGTCGGCACCGGTGCTTCGGTGCGGTTCCCGCTCAACCCGTTCATGGGGATGATGGGCGTCGCGTTCGCCCGGGACGAGGGCCTCACCGGGCCGAACGCCAACTCGATACCGCCGACGATCGGCGGCGGCAACATCGACATCAAACTGCTCGGCGTCGGGTCGACGTTCTATCTGCCCGTGTTCGCGCCGGGGGCGCTGTTCTACGTCGGCGACCCGCACATGGCGATGGGCGACGGCGAGGTGGCGCTGACCGCGATGGAGGGTTCGCTGCGCGGCACGTTCCGGCTCACGGTGTGCAAACCCGGATCCGGCGACGCGCCCAGCGTGGCGTACCGCTACCCGTTCGCCGAGACCGAGCGGGCCTGGATCCCGATCGGGCTGTCCGATCCCGACGGCGGTGTCGGCGGCCAGGGCAGTGACCTCGACGTCGCGATGCGCCGCGCCGTGGTCAACGCGCTGGACTATCTGGAGCGTGACCGCGGCATGGACCGCGCCACGGCCTACGCCTACCTGTCCGCCGCCGGCGACTTCACGATCTCCCAGGTCGTCGACCGCACGGTCGGCGTGCACGGGCAGATCTACAAGGAGCACTTCGCGTCCTGATCGCCGGTGCTGAGCGCGGCCCTTTCGACGGGTGTCCGGACCGTCTGCTAGAGGTGTCGGGTGACGAAAACCCGGCAGCCGGCCGAACACGAGCCGATCGCGCGTGTGCTGCCGATGCTGTCGGTGCCGCATCTGGACCGTGAATTCGACTACCTGGTGCCCGCCGAGTGCTCCGACGACGCCCAGCCCGGGGTGCGGGTCCGGGTCCGGTTCCACGGCAGGCTGGTCGACGCCTTCCTGCTCGAACGGCGGTCGGAGACCGACCACCCCGGTCAGCTGGGTTGGCTGGACCGGGTGGTCTCGCCGCAGCAGGTGCTGACCCCGGACGTGCGCCGGCTCGTCGACGCGGTGGCCGCCCGCTACGCCGGCACCCGCCCCGACGTGTTGCGCCTCGCGGTGCCGCCGCGGCACGCCAACGTCGAGAAGAAGCCCGCCGACGACCTGCCGCCGGTCGTCGTGCCGCCGGTCGACCTCACCGCCTGGCGCGTCTACCCGCGCGCCGAGCAGTTCCTCGGCGCGGTGGCCGAGGGCCGCGCGGCGCGCGCGGTGTGGCAGGCGCTGCCCGGCGAACAGTGGGCGGTACGACTCGCCGAGGCCGCGGCGGTGACCGCGGGCAGCGGCCGCGGGGTGCTGGCGATCGTCCCCGACCAGAGCGACGTCGACGCGCTGTATGCGGCGGCCGTCGGGCTGATGGCCGACGAGCGGGTGGTGGCCCTGTCGGCCGGACTCGGCCCGGCACAACGGTATCGGCGCTGGCTTTCTGTGCTGCGCGGCGGTGCCCGGTTCGTGATCGGCACGCGCAGTGCGGTGTTCGCCCCGGTGTGCGACCTCGGCCTGGTGATCGTGTGGGACGACGGAGACGACAGCCTCGCCGAACCCCGCGCACCGTATCCGCACGCCCGTGAGGTGGCCATGCTGCGCGCCCACCAGTTGCGCTGCGCGGCGCTGATCGGCGGCTACTCCCGCACCGCGGAGGCCCAGGCGCTGGTCCGCAGCCGCTGGGCGCACGACCTGGTCGCGCCGCGGCCGGCGGTACGGACCGCGGCGCCGCGGGTGATCGCGCTGGACGACAGCGGATTCGAACAGGAGCGCGACCCGGCGGCCCACACCGCGCGGCTGCCGTCGATGGCGCTGCGCGCCGCCCGCGCCGCGCTGCAGGCAGGCAGGCCGGTGCTGGTCCAGGTGCCCCGGCGCGGTTACCTGCCTGCGCTGGCGTGTGCGCGGTGCCGCACCATCGCCCGCTGCAGGCACTGCACGGGTCCGCTGTCGCTGCTCGAACGCGGCGGCGCAGCGAAGTGCCGGTGGTGCGGCCGCGAGGAGCTCGGATTACGTTGTGGCCGTTGTGGTTCCGAATCGGTGCGGGCGGTCGCGGTGGGGGCGCGCCGAACCGCCGAAGAACTGGGCCGCGCCTTCGCGGGGACGCCCGTCGTCACCTCGAGCGGTGAGGCGATGGTGGGCGCCGTCGCCGACGAGCCCGCGCTGGTCGTCGCCACCCCGGGCGCCGAACCCGCGCCCGAAGCCGGGTACGGCGCCGCGCTGCTGCTCGACGGGTGGGCGCTGCTCGGGCGGCAGGATCTGCGCGCCGCCGAGGACACCCTGCGCCGGTGGATGGCGGCCGCGGCGCTGGTGCGGTCGCGCGCCGACGGCGGCGTGATCGCCGTGGTCGCCGAGTCGGCGATCCCCACCGTGCAGGCGCTGATCCGCTGGGATCCAGTGGGCCACGCCGAATCCGAACTCGACGCGCGCGCCGAGGTGGGGCTGCCGCCCGCGGTGCACATCGCCGCCGTCGACGGCGCCTATCCCGCGGTGGCGGCGCTGCTCGAGACCGCGGGCCTGCCCGAGGACGCCGAGCCGCTCGGGCCGGTCGATCTGCCCGTCGGTGCCCGCAGGCCGCCCGGCATCCCCGCGGACGCCCCGGTGAGCCGGATGCTGGTGCGGGTGCCCCGCGACCGCGGCCTGGCGTTGGCGGCCGCGCTGCGGCGGGGGACCGGCGTGCTCAGCGCCCGCCACGACACGGAACCGGCTCGTGTGCAGATCGACCCGTTGCACATAGGGTGAGTGCCGGCCTTCACGCTCCGGCGCCGGCGCGACGCTTACGCGGTGCCGCGGAGCGGGGCGGCCGGGAACGCATGTGGTCGCGGGCGTTCTCCATCATGTCCCCCAGGGCGCGCACCTCGTCGGCGTCGAGGGAGTCGAACAGCAGCGCACGGACGACTTCGACGTGGCCGGGTAGTACCTCGGCCACTCGGGTGCGGCCCTTCTCGGTGATCTCGACGACCGTGGCGCGTTGGTCGTCGGGGGACGGTGCACGGGTGATGAGACCCTCCTTCTCCAGTAGTCCGGCCTGGTGGGTCAGCCCGGAGCGGCTGTACACCACGCCGTCGGCCAAGTCGGTCATGGTCAATGGATGGTCCGCATCGGCGAGTTTGGCCAGGATCTCGAACTGCACGTAACTGAGGCCCCCGTCGGCCTGCAACTGCTGCCGCACCGCGTACTGCAGGAGGCTGACCGCCTCCATCAGGGCGAAGTAGGTCCGCAGCTGGGCAGGATTGAGAGCATCGGGCATGCGTCCACTGTAGTGCTTCGATGTCGAAGTTCTTGGCTACCGGTCGGCCGGCACGAGGATGGTCTTACCGCTCAGGCGTCCGGCGTCGGAGTCGTCGTGTACCGCCGCGGCCTCGGCGAGCGGGCGGCGGTTGACGACCTCGATGCGCAGTCGCCCCTCGTCCACACGATCGACCAGCTCGGCGAGTTGGGCGGCGTCGCTGCGCACGAAGACCCGCTGCGTGCGGACCCCGCGCCCTGGGTTCTGCGGCCCGAAGACCATGGTGCCGACGTGGAAGCCGCCGTCAGCCACGACGCCGAGCAGGGCCTCGGTCTGCTCGTCGGTGGTGCCGATCAGGTTGAGCACCACGTCGAAGGGCGCTCCCTCGACGGCGATCGGCGAGTGGGTGTAGTCGATGTAGTCCACGATCCGGTCCGCGCCGTAGGCGCGCAGACGGTCGGCGTCGCGCGGCTTGGCGGTCGCGGTGACGACTGCTCCGGCCTGCTTGGCCAACTGAACGGCGTAGCCGCCCACCGCACCGGACGCTCCGTTGATCAGGACCGATTGACCACCTGTGAGCCCGGCGACCTCGAAGAGGGACTGCCAGGCCGTCAACCCCGCCTCGGGTAAGGCAGCGGCATCGGCGAGTGGCACCGACGCCGGGGCGCCGGCCAGTGCCTCGGCCGGCGCGAGCGCGTATTCCGCGGCAGCGCCGTCGGCGTCGAGGGGCAGAAACGCGATGACGGCGTCGCCGACGTTCCAGCCCCGCACGCCCGCACCGATCTCGGCGATGGTCCCCGCCACGTCGACGCCGGGGATGTGCGGGAAGCTGATCGTGTAGACCTCGGCCAGGTAGCCGCCGCGGATGCCGGCGTCCACCGGGTTGAACGAGGTGGCGGCCACCTTGATCAGCACCTGCTGCGGTCCGGGAACCGGCCGCGGCGCGTCCTCGTAGACCAGCACGTCGCTGGCGCCATAGCGGTGGTATCGAACAGCCTTCATGATGTCCTCCTCGAGTTAGTGCTTCGAAGTTGAAGCAGTTACAGATCAGGTAACCGCTCCGAAGTCGAAGCAATTCCCGAGTCGACACGGCGATGTGGGATGCGCGGGCAACGTTCATGGCCACCATCGCCCACGGGGATGACAAGATCGGGCGTGACGACATGAGGTTCGCCGTTGGATCTCGTCTCGACCCGACAGGAGGGGCGCATGCGGCGGCTGTTCGCGTGGGCGATCACCTTGCTGCTCATCGCGATCGGGCTGTTGTGGCCGCTGGTGTTCGACAGCGGATCGGGCGGCGGCGGCACGGTCGACGACCCGGTGGTGATCAGTGACTACCGCGCCGACTTCACCGTCGACGATGCCGGGGAACTGACCGCGGTCGAAACGATCACCGGCGACTTCCCGTCCGACCGGCACGGCATCTTCCGCTATTGGGACGTGGCCAACCCGAACAGCCCGCGCGTCCGGCAGGAGCCCGAGATCGATTCCGTATCGCTCGACGGCGGTCCGGTGCCCTACGAGGTGCTGTGGGAGAGCCACCGGTTCCGGGTGGCCAAGATCGGCGACCCCGACCGCACGCTGGACGCGGGCAGCCACGTCTACGAGATCCGCTACCGCATTCCCGGTGTGCTCGATCCGGGGGCCACCGGCGCCGACCGCCGTTTCGCCACGGCCACCGGGGAATCCGAGGCGCCGTCGACGTTCTTCTGGAACGTTATCGCCCCGTCATGGAACAACCGGATCGACCGCGCCGAGATCACGGTCACGCTGCCCGCCGGTGTCACCGGCGCCCAGTGCAGCGTCGGGTTCGGGGTGGGTCAGCAATGCGCCGAACTGAGCGCGACGGGACGGACCGTGCGCGTCGAGGCGCGGGAGCTGCCACCGCGCACCCCGGTCACGGTGCGGATCGGTGTCGACGCGCCGCCGCCTGCCCGCGCCGAACTGCCCTGGGACTACCGCTGGGACCGCATCCTCGGGAGCTCCGTCGACGGCGTCGCCTGGATGCTCGGCCTGACGGCCGCCGCCGCGCTGGCCGGCTACCTGTGGCGCAGGGCGGTGGTCGAACGCCCGCCGGCCTTCCCGCTGCAGTACGCCCCGCCGCCCGGCATCGGCCCGGTCCAGGCCGAGTACCTCCGCACCGAGAAGGTGCCTTCCCACGGCTTGACGGCCACGCTGTACCACCTCGCCGAGCACGACCTCATCACGCTGCGCCAGGTCAACGCCAAACAGTGGGAGGTCCGCGGCACCGCGGGCAAGAGCCGGTGGGCCGACGTCGATCCGGTCAGCGTCGCGGTCGGATCCGCGCTGAAGATCATCGGCACAGGCACCGAATTCGAGGCCAAGCACACCGCGCGGTCGGGGGAGAAGCTGAGCAAGGCCCGCACCGACATGGCTGCCGCCGTCAAACAGTGGGCGCTCGACGAGGGCCTGATGGTCAAACGCGGACGCGAGGACTGGCTGCAGGTCGCGAACCTGCTGGCCGCCATCGGCGCCGTGTGCGCGTTCTTCGGCTGGGGTTTCGCGACCACCATGGCGAGCCTGCCGTTCGCGGCGTTCTTCGTCGTCACCGTCCCGTCGTGGGTCGCCGGCCTGGGCACCCGCCGCACCGCCGCGGGCCGCCAATTGTGGTCGCAGGTCGGCGGATTCCACCGGATGCTGTGCACCGACTCCGCCGAGGCCCGGTTCGACTTCGCTGCGCGCAAGGACCTCTACACCACGTATCTGCCGTTCGCCGTGGCCGCGGGCGTCGCCGCCCTGTGGGCGAAGAAGTACGAGACGGTGATGGGAATCGCTGCGCCGCAACCACAGTGGTATCAGTCCTCGCCGTCGTCGGGTTCCGATGGCAGCGGCGGCTTCGATGCGGGCGGCGGTTTCGACAGCTTCGAGTCGGCGTTGTCGTCCTCGATCAGCGCCTACACCGCCTCGCAGGCGGCGTCGTCGTCGAGCAGCAGCAGTGGCGGCAGCAGCTTCTCCGGCGGTGGCGGCGGAGGCGGCGGCGGAGGAGGAGGGGGCGGCTCATGGTGAGGTTCGTGCTGGTGCTCGTGCTGCTGCTGGCGGTGGCCGCGCTGATCGCCTTCGTGGTCGGCTACAACAGGCTTCGCGCGGCCGACGTCCGCGTCGCCGAAGCGCTCGCCGGCATCGACGTCGAACTCACCCGCCGCGCCTCGCTGATCCCGAGCCTCGTGCACACGGTGCAGACCTTCGCCGCCCACGAGAAGGCGATCCTCGACCACGTCAGCACCGCGCGGGCAGCCGTGACGTCCGCGACCGCGGGGCGGTCGGTGGCCCAGCGCAGCGCGGCCGAGAAGGAACTCGACACCGCCGTCGGCCAGGTGCTCGCCCTCGGGCAGGCCCACCCGCAGCTCAGCTCGTCGAACAACTTCCTCGACCTGCAGCGCAACCTCGCCGACACCGAGAACAAGCTGGCCTTCGCGCGGCAGTACTACAACGACGCGGTCGCCACGCTCAACCGGCTGGCGACCACGATCCCGTGGATGTTCGTCGCCGGGGCCGCCGGGGTGTCCGAGCGTGAGTACTACCAGACGCCCCACTGAGCGCTCCCTAGACTGTCTCGGTGCGTCTCGTCTTCGCCGGCACCCCGGAACCCGCCCTGCCCTCGCTGCAGCGGCTGATCGCGTCTCCCCACCACGAGGTGGCGGCCGTGCTGACCCGCCCCGACGCGGCGGCGGGCCGGCGGGGCACGCCGGCGCCGTCGCCGGTCGCGCAACTGGCGCTCGACCACGGCATCCCGGTGCTCCGCCCGGCGAAGCCGAACTCCGAGGAGTTCGTCGCCGAACTACGGGAGATCGCACCCGACTGCTGCGCCGTCGTCGCCTATGGCGCGCTGCTGTCGGAACGGTTGCTCGCCGTTCCGCCGCACGGCTGGATCAACCTGCACTTCTCGCTCCTGCCGGCGTGGCGGGGCGCGGCGCCCGTGCAGGCCGCCATCGCCGCCGGGGACGCGGTGACCGGCGCGACCACCTTCCGCATCGAGCCTGCGCTGGACTCCGGCCCGGTCTACGGGGTGGTCACCGAGACGATCCGGCCCGCCGACACCGCGGGTGACCTGCTGGCACGGCTCGCGGAATCCGGCGCCCAGCTGCTCGAGAGCACCATCGACGGGATCGCCGACGGCCGTCTGCAGGCCGTTCCGCAACCGGCCGACGGCGTCACCGTCGCGCCGAAGATCACCGTCGAGGAGGCCAGGGTCCGCTGGGATCTGCCCGCCCACGTGGTGGACCGCCGCATCCGTGCCGTCACCCCGAACCCGGGCGCGTGGACGGTCATCGGTGACGTGCGGGTCAAGCTCGGGCCCGTGACCGTCGAGTCCGCCGAATCCCTGGCGCCGGGTGCGATCAGGGTGCTCAAGAACGCCGTGCTCGTCGGCACCGCCTCCGAACCGGTGCGGCTCGGCACGGTCCAGCCGCCCGGCAAGAAGCCCATGAACGCCGCGGACTGGGCGCGCGGCGCCCGGCTCGACGCATCGGTGTCGGCGCAGTGACCCGCCCGCCGCAGCGCCCGCAGCGCAACCGCCCGCAACCCCGCAAACCGCTGGATCCGGCCCGCCGCGTCGCGTTCGACGTCCTGCGTGCGGTCTCCGAACGTGACGCCTACGCGAACCTCGCGCTGCCCGCGCTGCTCAACGAGCGCGGCCTCGACGGGCGCGACGCCGGGTTCGCCACCGAGCTCACCTACGGCGCCTGCCGCAGCCGCGGCCTGCTCGATGCGGTGATCGAGGCCGCCGCCGGCCGCCCGGTGGACCGCATCGACCCCGTGCTGCTCGACCTGCTGCGGCTCGGGACGTACCAGCTGCTGCGCACACGCGTGGAACCGCACGCCGCGGTGTCGACCACCGTGGAGCAGGCGGGCATCGAATTCGACACGGCGCGAGCAGGTTTCGTCAACGGGGTGCTGCGCAAGATCGCCGGCCGCGACGAGGACTCGTGGGTGGCGGAGCTGGCGCCGCCCGCCGACACCGACCCGGTCGGGCACATCGCGTTCACCCATGCGCACCCGCGGTGGGTGGCCCAGGCGTTCACCGACGCGCTCGGCGCCCGCGCCGGCGAGCTCGACGCGCTGCTCGCCAGCGACGACGCCCGCCCGGTCGTGCACCTCGCGGCCCGGCCGGGTGCACTGAGCGCCGAAGAGCTCGCCGAGGCGGTCGGCGGCACCGTCGGCTGCTACTCGCCCTACGCGGTGTACCTGTCCGGCGGTGACCCGGGCCGCCTCGGCCCGGTCCGCGACGGCCGCGCCCTGGTCCAGGACGAGGGCAGCCAGTTGGTGGCGCGCGCGCTGACGCTGGCCCCCGTCGACGGCGACGCGGGCCGCTGGCTCGACCTGTGCGCCGGGCCGGGCGGTAAGACCGCGATGCTGGCCGCGCTCGCCCCCGGCCAGATCACCGCGGTCGAACCGGCGCCGCGCCGCGCGGAGCTGGTGGAGGAGAACACCCGCGGCCTCGACGTGGCGGTGTTGCGGGTCGACGGCCGCGACCCCGGGCTGGAACCCGGATTCGACCGGGTATTGGTCGACGCGCCGTGCACCGGGCTGGGCGCGCTGCGGCGCCGGCCCGAGGCTCGATGGCGGCGCCAACCCGGCGACGTGCCGGGGCTGGCCCGCCTGCAGCGCGAACTACTGGCGTCGGCGATCCGGCTCACCCGCCCCGGCGGAGTCGTGCTGTACGCGACCTGCTCACCGCATCTGGCCGAGACTGTCGGCGTGGTCGCGGACGCGCTGCGCCGGCACCCGGTCACCGCGCTGGACACCCGGCCGCTGTTCGACCCGGTCGACGACCTCGGCGACGGTCCCTACGTCCAGCTGTGGCCGCACCGCCACGGCACGGACGCGATGTTCGCCGCGGCGCTGCAAGTAACCTGATCCGCATGGCGCACCCCCTCATCGCACCGTCGATCCTGTCGGCCGACTTCGCCCGGCTCGCGGACGAGACCGCTGCTGTCACCGGGGCGGACTGGCTGCACGTCGACGTGATGGACAACCACTTCGTGCCGAATCTCACGCTTGGTCTGCCGGTCGTCGAATCGCTGCTGAAGGTGACCGACATCCCGATGGACTGTCACCTGATGATCGAAAACCCCGAGCGGTGGGCGCCGCCGTACGCCGAGGCCGGCGCGCACAACGTCACCTTCCACGCCGAGGCCACCGACAACCCGGTCGCCGTCGCCCGCGACATCCGGGCGGCCGGCGCCAAGGCCGGGCTCTCGGTGAAGCCGGGCACGCCCATCGATCCCTATCTGGAGATCCTCCGCGAGTTCGACACCCTGCTGATCATGTCCGTCGAACCGGGTTTCGGCGGGCAGAAGTTCATCCCCGAGGTGCTGCCGAAGGTGGGCATCGTGCGCCGCCTGGTCGACGCCGGTGAGCTGACGGTGCTCGTCGAGATCGACGGCGGCATCAACGAGGACACCATCGCCGCGGCCGCGGAGGCCGGCGTGGACTGCTTCGTCGCGGGATCGGCCGTCTACAGCGCCGAGGACCCGGCCGCGGCGGTGCGCTCGCTGCGCGGGCAGGCCGCAGCCGCGTCCAAGCATCTGTCCTGATGACACCCGAGGCCGCCATGCGGCTGGCCGTCGAGCAGGCCGACCGCGTCAAGGGCGGCACCTATCCGAATCCCCCTGTGGGAGCGGTCATCCTGGACGCCGACGGCCAGGTGGCCGGCGTGGGGGCGACCCAGCCGCCTGGCGGCCCGCACGCCGAGGTGATGGCGTTGCGCCGCGCAGGCAGCAAGGCGGCCGGTGGCACCGCCGTGGTGACGCTGGAGCCGTGCAACCACCAGGGCCGGACCCCGCCGTGCGTGGATGCCCTTCTCACGGCCGAGGTTTCGGCCGTGGTGTACGCGGTCGCCGATCCCAACCCGGTCGCGGCCGGGGGAGCGGCGAGGCTCGAAGAAGCCGGGGTCACCGTGACTGCCGGAGTGCTCACCGACGTGGTGGCCGGTGGCGTGCTGCGCGAGTGGCTGCACAAGCAGCGCACCGGAAAGCCGCACGTCACTTGGAAATTCGCGACCAGCGTGGACGGCCGCAGCGCCGCCGCCGACGGCAGCAGCCAGTGGATCACCAGCGAGGCCGCCAGGGCGGACGTGCACCGCAGGCGCGCCGTGGCCGATGCGATCGTGGTCGGCACCGGCACCGTGTTCGTCGACGATCCGGTGCTGACCGCGCGACTGCCCGACGGCAGCCTCGCCGAGCGTCAACCGCTCCGGGTGGTGGTCGGCCGGCGCGAGATCTCCCCGGACTCCCGTGTGCTCAACGACGATTCGCGAACGATGGTGATCCGCACCCGCGATCCGCACGAGGTGCTGCGGGCACTGTCCGACCGCACCGACGTGTTCCTCGAGGGCGGCCCCACGCTGGCGGGCGCATTCCTGCGGGCCGGGGTGATCGACCGCATCGTCGCCTACGTCGCGCCGATCCTGCTCGGGGGACCGATCACCGCGGTCGACGACGTCGGGGTGTTGAGCATCGCGCACGCGCAGCGGTGGCGGTTCGACGGCGTCACGCCGATCGGGCCCGACGTCCTGCTGTCGCTCGTTCCCGCCTGAAGCCACGTTTGCGCGGACGGCGCATCCTGAACGATCTGTCAGTGGGCGTCCGGCGAATTCCCAATCGTGGGGAGTCAATTCGGTGGTCCCCGTCGTTACACTCAGTACGAAGCGCTTTCACTGACGATGTGCGCGCGATGAGCACGAACAAAGGGATGTAAGCGTGACAGCACTGCAGGACTGGCTGAGTTTTCCGCCGGTCACCCCACGCGCCGTGGGTTCGTTCGTCTGGGGCCCGCTGCGCAGCGTGCTCCCCGGCCGTTCCGAGGAGCAGGACGACCCCCGACTGATCCGCCCCGGTATCGAGCGCTGCTGACTCAGCCGTCGTGCCGGTGCCTACCGGGCGGTGTCTGCCGCGGCAGCTGCGCGGTCTGATCGCCGTCCGACGGGCCACCCGCCACGTTGATGAACTGGGTGGGGGTGTCGTCGGCGGCGACGTCGGCCTCATCGATCCCGTCGATCGGTTCGTCGGCGTGCTCGTGGCGGCCGCTGATCAGGAGACCGAGCAGCGCCCCGACGATGCACACCACCACGGTGACCATGAAGATGTCGCCGTACTGCAGGACGTACGCCGCGCGGTAGCGGTCCGCCTCGGCGGCCAGCCGCTCGGCCAGCGTGTCCGCCCCCGGCGGGAACGGCAGCGTCTGCAGATGCTGGTTGAGCCGGTACAGCCCCCACGCGGACAGCGCGGCGATACCGATCAGCATGCCGATCATGCGGGCCACCACGACCGCGGCCGAGGCGATGCCGTGCTGGGCGGCGGGCACCACCCGCAACGTCGCCGAGGTCAGCGGGCCGATGACCAGGCCGAGGCCGATCCCGGCGATCACCAGGTCGGTGTCCAGGACCGGCAGGCTGATGAAGCCCAGGTCGTGGCGGGCCGACAACAGGTCGACCGGCCACTTCGAGATCAGGAAGTACCCGCCCGCGGCGATCAGCAGGCCGGCGAACGCCACCAGCCGGTCACCGACGCGGCTCGCGAGCCAGCCGCCGAGCAGCGCCCCGATCGGCAGTGCCACCAGGAAGCGCAGCAGCAGGAAGGCCGCCTCGTTCTGGCTCTGGCCGAGGATGCCCTGGCCGAACAGTTCGACGTTGACCAGCGTCACCATCAGCGCCGCACCGGCGCAGAGCGACGCGCCCAGCGCCGCCAGGAACGGCCGGAAGTGCACACCGGCCGGTTCGATCAGCCGGGTGCGGGCGAAGCGCTCCCACACGAAGAACGCGACCGCCGCCACCGCGGCGCCGATCAGCACCGGCGGACCGTACGGCGGCAGGATCTGCTTCCCGTCCGGCGCCGGGTTGTACAGCCCGATCACGGCCATCCCGAGCGCCAGCGCAAGGAGCAGGCCACCGGCGACGTCGACGCGTTCGGGACGGTCGGATTTCTGCCGGGCCGGGAGGCTGAAGTGGATCATCACCATCGCGATCGCCGCGAGCGGCACGTTGATCCAGAACACGTCGCGCCAGGTGTTCAGCGCGGCCACCACGGCGATGCCGTAGAGCGGGCCGAGCACGCTGCCGAGTTCCTGGGCCGCGCCGATGCCGCCGAGCACCGAGGCGCGGTTGCGGGCGGCCCACAGATCGGCGGCCAGCGCCAGCGTGACCGGCAGCAGCGCACCGCTGGCCGTGCCCTGGATGGTGCGGCCGATGACCATCGGGATCAGGTCGTTGGACAGTGCGGTGATCACCGAGCCGAGCGCGAACCCGGCGAGGCTGAGCTGCAGGACGAACTTGCGGCCGAACCGGTCCGACGCGCGGCCCAGCAGGGGCATCGCGGCGATGTAGCCCAGCAGATACCAGGTGATGATCGGCGTGACCCGCTGGATCTGATTGATCGCGATGCCGATGTCGAACATGATGTCGCGGATGATCGTCACCACGACATAGGTGTCGAGCGCCCCGAGCAGAACCGCGAGGCTGCCCGCGCTGATCGCGATCCGGCGGCTGCGGCTCGTGGTCGCCGGATCGGTGGCCGCGCTCGTCATCACACCGCCGGCTTTGTGACGGTGACCTGCTTACCCCAGTCCGACAGCGTCATCGTGACGCTGTTGCCCGGGCTCGGCTCGAGCTTGGCCTGCGCCAGGTTGTGGCTGCCTTCCTCTTCGATCCACGCCGTCGCGGGCACCGGGCCGGTCGCACCGATCTGCGGGGCGATGGCGTTGACCGCCTCGGCGCTGACGGTGCCGGTGACACGCACCGTGTCGACGCCGCTGACGTTCTCGCGGCCGTCGGCCTTCGGATCGCTGAAGTTGGCGAGGACGTTGGCCAGGCCCTTCTCCGGGCTGAGGATGGCCGCGACGTCGTAGATGTCGGCCGCGGGGCCGAAGTCCTGGAAGCTGCCGGCGCTGATGGCGCCGTACAGGTTGCCGTCGGCGACCACGAACTCCACGCCGTCGAGGCGCTGGCCGAGGAACACGATGTTGGCCTTGCCGGAGGCGGCGACCGCGGGCGTGTTGGTCAGATCGCCTTCCAGCGATTCGATCGGCAACTGCTCGATGGTGCCCTGCACGGTCAGCTTCAGGTGCACGCTCTGCAGATCGCGCGTGGTCTGGGTGGATTGCTGCAGCAACGTCGCGGCGTCGGGCAGCGGTTTGTCGGAATCGTCCGAGGACGAGGAGCAGCCGGCGACGAACAGCGCGGCGGCGAGGAGGACGGCGATGAAGGCCTGGGCAGCATGGCGAGAGCTCGTCGGCATGACTGCATCGTAGAGGGTGAGCGCCCGGGTGCCCGGTTGCGCTGTCGGCGCGGGCCACCCGCTGCGGGGACTAGCCTGGTCGCGTGTTCACGGGAATCGTCGAAGAAGTGGGCGAGGTCGTCGGCAAAGAAGACCTCGCGGACGCCGCGCGGTTGGTGATCCGCGGCCCGGTCGTCACCGCCGACGCCGGCCACGGTGACTCGATCGCCGTCAACGGGGTCTGTCTGACCGTCGTCGAGATCCAGCCGGGCGGGGTGTTCACCGCGGATGTGATGGGCGAGACGCTCGATCGCTCCAGCCTGGGCGTCGTCGGAGTGGGCAGCCACGTCAACCTCGAACGCGCCGCCGCCGTCAACAGCCGCCTCGGCGGACACATCGTGCAGGGCCACGTCGACGGCACCGGTCATGTGATTGCGCGCACACCGTCCGAACACTGGGAGGTCGTGCGCATCGCGCTGCCCAGCGCGCTCGCGCGTTACGTCGTCGAGAAGGGTTCGATCACCGTCGACGGCGTCTCCCTGACCGTATCCGCTCTGGGTCGTGCCTCGGAAAACGACTGGTTCGAGGTGTCGTTGATCCCCACCACCCGCAACCTCACCACGCTCGGGACCGCGCCCATCGGGACCCCGGTGAACCTGGAGGTCGACGTCATCGCGAAATACGTCGAACGGCTGATGAGCACGTCCACTGAGTAACACTGGCAATATTCGACGCGCCCCGGTGGTTCATACTGAAGCGAGGACGTTGATTTCTCCTGGTTCCGCGCGTGCGGGACCGGTAAGGGTGGCAGAGGATGACCAGGCTCGATTCGGTCGAACGGGCGATCGCGGACATCGCGGCCGGTAAGGCCGTGGTCGTGATCGACGACGAGGACCGCGAGAACGAAGGCGATCTCATCTTCGCCGCCGAGAAGGCCACCCCGGAGCTGGTCGCCTTCATGGTCCGTTACACGTCGGGCTACCTGTGCGTGCCGCTGGACGGCGCGATCTGCGACCGGCTCGGACTCCTGCCGATGTACGCGGTCAACCAGGACAAGCACGGCACCGCCTACACGGTCACCGTGGACGCG
The DNA here is from genome assembly GCF_010731695.1 of Mycolicibacterium litorale. Taxonomy (NCBI): domain Bacteria; kingdom Bacillati; phylum Actinomycetota; class Actinomycetes; order Mycobacteriales; family Mycobacteriaceae; genus Mycobacterium; species Mycolicibacterium litorale. Next base: position 2,003,737 of record NZ_AP022586.1, on the reverse strand, counting down.
AGAAATGGTGTGGGAACGGGCATTTCGGCGTCCGACCGGGCGACCACGATGCGTCTGCTCGCCGATCCGACCAGCACCGCCGACGAGTTCACCAAACCCGGCCACGTCGTGCCGCTGCGCGCGAAAGACGGTGGTGTGCTGCGCCGTCCGGGCCACACCGAGGCCGCGGTGGACCTGGCCCGGCTCGCCGGGCTGCAGCCCGCCGGCACCATCTGCGAGATCGTCAGCCAGAAGGACGAGGGCGCGATGGCCCAGACCGACGAGCTGCGGATCTTCGCCGACGAACACGATCTCGCGCTGATCTCGATCGCCGACCTCATCGAATGGCGCCGCAAGCACGAACGGCACATCGAGCGCATCGCCGAGGCCCGCATCCCGACCCGGCACGGGGAATTCCGCGCGGTCGGCTACACCAGCATCTACGACGACGTCGAACACGTGGCGCTGGTCCGCGGCGACGTCGCGGGTCCGCACGGCGACGGCCACGACGTGCTCGTGCGGGTGCACTCCGAATGCCTGACCGGTGACGTCTTCGGTTCCCGCCGCTGCGACTGCGGCCCGCAACTGGACGCCGCGATGGCGATGGTCGCCCGCGAGGGCCGCGGCATCGTGCTCTACATGCGTGGTCACGAGGGCCGTGGTATCGGCCTGATGCACAAACTGCAGGCCTATCAGCTGCAGGACGCGGGCGACGACACCGTCGACGCGAACCTCAAGCTCGGACTCCCCGCCGACGCCCGCGACTACGGCATCGGCGCGCAGATCCTCGTCGACCTCGGGGTGCGGTCGATGCGCCTGCTGACGAACAACCCGGCCAAGCGCGTAGGGCTGGACGGCTACGGCCTGCACGTCATCGAACGGGTCCCGCTGCCGGTGCGGGCCAACGCCGAGAACATCCGCTACCTGATGACCAAGCGGGACCGGATGGGCCACGACCTGGTGGGCCTCGACGACTACGACGAAGCCACCAACATGGACGACTACGACGAGGGCGTGTACCTGCTCGGCGACCGCCGCCCCGATCTGGGCGGTGCCCGTTGAGCGGTGGCGCGGGAGTACCGGAGTTGCCACAGCTCGACGGTTCGGGCCTGAAGCTGGGCATCGTGGCGAGCACCTGGCACGAGAAGATCTGCGACGCGCTGCTCGACGGCGCGCTCAAGGTCGCCGCCGACGCCAAGGTCAGCGATCCGACCGTGGTGCGGGTGCTCGGTGCCATCGAGATCCCCGTCGTCGCGCAGGCGCTGGCCGCCGAACACGACGCCGTGGTGGCGCTCGGTGTGGTGATCCGCGGGCAGACACCGCATTTCGACTACGTCTGCGATGCGGTCACCCAGGGGCTGACCCGGGTGTCGCTGGACGCCTCGACGCCGGTCGCCAACGGGGTGCTGACCACCAACACCGAGGAGCAGGCGCTCGACCGCGCCGGGCTGCCCGGTTCGGCCGAGGACAAGGGCGCTCAGGCCGCCGCCGCGGCGCTGTCCACGGCGCTGACGCTGCAGGGGCTGCGCGGCCACTCATGAGTGATCGGGACCGGGGACAAGACTGGGATGTGGTCATCCGGCCGCACCTCACGCCGTACTTCGCCTACGCCGCGGCCGCGGTGATCGTCGCGGCCCACGTCACCGTCGGATTCCTGCTCAAGGTCGGGTCCAGCGGCGTCATCTTCCAGACCGCCGACCAGGTCGCGATCGGACTGCTCGGCGTGATCATCGGCGGGGTGGTCACGCTGTTCGCGCGCCCCCGGGTGCGGGTCGGCCCGCGCGGCCTCTCGGTGCGCAACCTGTGGACCGACCGCATCCTGGACTGGTCCGACGTCGTCGGTGTGTCGTTTCCGCGCAGTGCCCGCTGGGCCAGGGTCGACCTGCCCGACGACGAGTACATCCCGCTGATGGCCATCCAGGCCGTCGACAAGGACCGTGCCGTGGAGGCGATGGAACGGCTGCGCGACGCGATGGCGCGCTACCGCTCACACACTCAGTGACATCGCCAGCTCGTGGCGTGGGCCCACGAGCGCTGCGGCGACGCGGAAACCCATGCTCTCGTACACCCCTCGCGCGACCGTGTTGTCGGCGGCGACCCGCAACGTCACGGTCCGCACGCGCTGGGTGCGCGCCCAGTCCACCGCCGCCTCGACCAGCGGCCGCGCCAGGCCGTGCCCGCGCGCGTCGGGATCCAGCCACAGCGAGTACAGGTACACCGACTCCGCGTTCTCCCGCTGCGCGCTGATCAGCCCGGCCGGGCGGCCGTCGATCAACACCGTGAACTGGGCGTGTTCGCGCAGCCGGCGGCGCCACTGCGCGGCGGTGAACGACGATTCGTGCCGGTACTGGGGGTCGTCCACGCCCAGCGAATCGGTCAGGGCGCGCAACCGCACGACGGCGAACTCACGCCAGTTCGCTTCGGTCAGCCGGGTCACGCGTGGTGCGGTCACTCGGTCCGACTTCCCAAAGTGGCTACGCTCCTGCCCGCCGACCGTCGCCCATGACCATTCCCTCGCGGCGGGGGTCCGCACCGCCGATCCAGCCCTGCTGGTCCCGGACGATCACCGAGAGTCCGCTGGACTGGTCGGCCAGGTCGACGCGGTGGCCCAGTCTGCGCAGCCCCGTCACGAGCGGATCATGGTCGCCGTTGTCGGAGACGTCGATGTTGGGGTGTTCGCCGCCGACGTTGGTCTCGGGGGTGTTGTCGGCGCCGAAGTCGACCATGCCGACCGCCTGCTGCGGATCCAGGCCCCAGTCCAGCATGCCCACAACGGTTTTCACGACGAACTGGATGATCACCGCACCGCCGGGGGAGCCGACGACCGCGTAGAGCGGACCCCGGGTGCCCGGCGGGCCGGGCGGTTTGTCGAACACCAGCGTGGGGGCCATGGTGCTGCGCGGCCGCTTACCGGGTTCGACCCGGTTGGCCACCGGAACGCCGTCGGGCCCGGCGGGTTCGGCGGAGAAGTCGGTCAGCTGGTTGTTCAGCAGGAAGCCGTCGACCATGTGGAACGAACCGAACGCCGATTCGACGGTGGTGGTCAGCGACGCCGCGTTGCCGTACGAGTCGACGATGCTGACCTGGCTGGTCCCGTGCTCCGGGGGTTGCGGCGTGGGCGCGGCGGGCGGCCCGAACTCACCGGGTTTGGCGGTCCCCATGGTGCGCTGCTCGGAGATCAGCGCCGAACGGCCCCCCAGATAGGCGTTGTTCAGCAGGGTGTCCGGTGTGCCGCCCGGCAGCGGGACGAACGCGGTGTCGGCGACGTAGCGGTCCCGGTCGGCGTAGGCGAGGCGTTCGGCTTCGGAGATGAGGTGCACGCCCATCACGTCGGGCCTGCCGCCGTTGAGGTCGATGTCGTCGGGCCGGTACTTGTTCATCGGGAACCGCTCGAGCATGCCGAGCGTCGCGAGCACCGCGATACCGCCCGACGACGGCGGTGGCATCCCGCAGATCTCCTTGCCGCGGTACGGCCGGCACAGCGGCTCGCGGACCTCGACGGTGTAGCGGGCGAGATCCTCGAGGGTCATCATGCCGGGCGTGCGTCCGCCCGAGGTGTCCGCGGCGGCCTCGACGACGGCCTCCGCGATCGCGCCGGTGTAGAAGGCGTCGGCACCCTGGGTCGCGATCGCGCCCAGGGTTTTCGCGTAGGCCGGGTTGGTGAGGCGGCTACCCGGGACCTTCGGGCTGCCGTCGGCGTTGAGGAAGTACGCGCCCGCCGCGCGATCGAGGCGCAGCTCGGTGCGGCTGTCGGCGATCGCCGCCGCCAGGCGCGGGCTGACGTCGAACCCGTCGTCGGCCAGGGAGACGGCGGGATCGAACAGCTCCCGCCACGTCGACTTGCCGTGCGCGTCGTGGACGGTCTGCAGCATCCGCACGATGCCCGGGACCCCGATCGATCGCCCGGACGCCCGCGCGTCGGGTTTCGGGGCAGTGCGGTCGGTGTCGCTCACCCACCGCAGGTAGTTCTCGGTGGCCGCGGCGGGCGCGACCTCGCGGCCGTCGTAGGCCTGGATCCGGCCGGATGCGGCGTCGTAGTAGAGCAGGAAGCCGCCGCCCCCGATCCCCGAGGACTGCGGTTCGACGAGCCCGAGCATCGCCTGCGCGGTCACCAGCGCGTCGGCCGCCGTCCCGCCGTCGCGCAGCACCCGGCACGCCGCCTGGGTCGCCAGCGGGTTGGCCGTCACCACCGAGTAACGGGCGGTGCGCACCGGGGTCATGTCCTTGCGGTAGCCGGTCTCGATCTCGGGCTCGTTGGCCAGGTCGGGGGGTGTTTCGGCCGACGGTGACGCGGCGGGCGTCTTCGGGGTCGGGGTGCCGTTCGACACCATTTCGCAGGGGACCGGCGCCGGGGTCGGTGGGGGCTGTTGGGCATCGGAACACCCGGCCACGATCAACACGACCCCTCCGAGCAGGGCGGTGAGCTTCTGCACCGGGGTCAGCATCCGCACCCTTCGACGGTAGCGGAGTCATGTGCGGCCTGTCCGCGGGTCGCACCGGTCCTGACCGTCCGACCCGCCGCAGTAATCTGGGAACGTGCCCGATCCAGCGACGTACCGGCCGGCGCCCGGGTCGATCCCCGTGCAGCCCGGTGTGTACCGGTTCCGCGATCCGCACGGCCGGGTGATCTACGTCGGCAAGGCCAAAAACCTGCGCAGTCGGCTCACGTCGTACTTCGCCGACATCACCAGCCTGGCCCCACGGACCCGGCAGATGGTGACCACCGCGGGCAGCGTCGAGTGGACCGTCGTCACCACCGAAGTCGAGGCGCTGCAACTCGAATACAACTGGATCAAGGAGTTCGATCCGCGGTTCAACATCAGATACCGCGACGACAAGTCGTATCCGGTCCTGGCCGTCACCCTCAACGAGGAGTACCCCCGGCTGATGGTGTACCGGGGCCCGCGCCGCAAGGGTGTGCGCTACTTCGGGCCCTACTCGCACGCCTGGGCGATCCGCGAGACGCTGGACCTGTTGACCCGGGTGTTCCCGGCGCGCACCTGTTCGGCCGGAGTGTTCAAGCGGCACAGCCAGATCGACCGGCCGTGTCTGCTGGGCTACATCGACAAGTGTTCGGCGCCGTGCGTCGGGCGGGTCAGCGCGGAGGAGCACCGCCGCATCGTCCTCGACTTCTGCGACTTCCTCGCCGGCAAGACCGACCGCCTGGCCCGCGACATGGAACTGCAGATGACCGAGGCGGCCGAACAGCTCGACTTCGAACGCGCAGCGCGGTTGCGGGACAACATCGGTGCGCTCAAACGCGCGCTGGAGAAGCAGGCGGTGGTGTTCGGCGACGGCACCGACGCCGACGTGGTGGCCTTCGCCGACGACGATCTGGAGGCGGCCGTCCAGGTGTTCCACGTCCGCGGCGGCCGCGTGCGCGGCCAGCGCGGCTGGATCGTCGAGAAGTCCGGGGAGCCGGGCGAATCCAGCCAGGCGCAGCTGGTCGAGCAGTTCCTCACCCAGTTCTACGGCGAGCAGGCCGAGCTCGGCGTGGCCGGCGACAACGCGCTCGACGAGGCGACCAATCCGGTGCCGCGGCAGGTGCTGGTGCCGTGCCTGCCGGACAACTCCGACGAACTGGCCGCGTGGCTGACCGGCCTGCGGGGTTCGCGGGTCAGCCTGCGGGTGGCGCAACGCGGCGACAAGAAGGCGCTGGCCGATACGGTCAAACGCAACGCCCAGGACGCGCTGGCCCAGCACAAACTCAAGCGGGCCGGCGACTTCACCGCCAGAACCGCTGCGCTGCAGAGCATTCAGGAGAACCTCGGTCTGGCCGACGCACCGCTGCGGATCGAGTGCGTCGACATCAGCCACGTCCAGGGCACCGATGTGGTGGCGTCGCTGGTGGTGTTCGAGGACGGGTTGCCCCGCAAATCGGACTACCGGCACTATGCGATCCGCGAGGCCGCAGGCGACGGCCGCAGCGACGACGTCGCGTCGATCGCCGAGGTCACGCGGCGCCGGTTCTACCGCCACCTGCACGACACCCAGCATCCGACGGAACTGTCCGCCGAGGGCAAATCGCGCAAGTTCGCCTACCCGCCGAACCTGTTCGTCGTCGACGGCGGCGCGCCGCAGGTCAACGCCGCGCAGGCGGTGCTCGACGATCTGGGGATCAGCGACGTGGCCGTGATCGGTCTGGCCAAACGCCTCGAGGAGGTGTGGGTGCCCGCCGAGCCCGACCCGGTGATCTTCCCCCGCAACAGCGAGGGGCTCTACCTGCTGCAGCGGGTCCGCGACGAGGCGCACCGGTTCGCCATCGCCTACCACCGCAGCAAGCGGTCCAAGCGGATGACGGCGTCGGCGCTGGACTCGGTGCGCGGGCTCGGCGAGCACCGGCGCAAGGCGTTGGTCACGCACTTCGGTTCGGTGGCGCGGCTGAAGGAGGCGTCGGTCGAGGAGATCACCGCGGTGCCGGGAATCGGTGTGGCCACCGCGCGGGCGGTGCTGGAGGCGCTGGGGGCGCCGCAGGACGCGCCAGCCGATTCGGGCGCGGTGGCAGCGGTCATCGAGGATGATCAACGCAGGGCATCGGGATGACAGAGTCGAATATGAGCGAGCAGCTGCGCAACGGCAGTGTCGACGGGGGCGTCGAGGGGGATGTGGATCACCCGGAATCGGGGATCGACGTCGTCCTCGTGACCGGGCTGTCCGGAGCCGGCCGCGGGACCGCGGCCAAGGTGCTCGAGGATCTGGGCTGGTACGTCGCCGACAACCTGCCGCCGGAGCTGATCGCGCGCATGGTGGAGCTGGGGCTGGCCGCCGGTTCGCGCATCACCCAGTTGGCGGTCGTGATGGACGTGCGTTCGCGCGGGTTCACCGGCGACCTGGACTGGGTGCGGCGGGATCTGGCGACCCGCGACATCACCCCCCGGGTGCTGTTCCTCGAGGCCAGCGACGACATCCTGGTGCGCCGTTATGAGCAGAACCGGCGCAGCCACCCCCTGCAGGGCGGCCAGACGCTGGCCGAGGGCATCGCGCGGGAACGCGCACTGCTCGCCTCTGTCCGCGCGTCGGCCGATCTGGTGATCGACACGTCGACGCTGTCGGTCCATGCGCTGCGGGAGAGCATCGAGCGTGCCTTCGGCGAAGAGGTCGTCGCGGAGACCAGCGTGACCGTGGAGTCGTTCGGCTACAAGTACGGGCTGCCGATGGACGCCGACACCGTCATGGACGTGCGGTTCCTGCCCAACCCGCACTGGGTCGACGCGCTGCGCCCGCACACCGGACAGCATCCCGACGTGCGGGATTACGTCCTGGGCCAGCCCGGCGCGGAGGAGTTTCTCGACACCTACCATCGACTGCTGAACGTCGTGATCGACGGATACCGGCGGGAGGGGAAGCGCTACATGACCGTCGCGATCGGCTGCACCGGCGGTAAGCACCGCAGTGTGGCGATGGCCGAGGCGTTGGCGGGGCGTCTGCAAGGCGGTGACGAGCTCACGGTGCGGGTGCTGCACCGGGATCTGGGGCGCGAATGAGCTTCCCCGCACGCGAGGAGGACAGATGAGCCCTCGCATCGTTGCCCTCGGCGGTGGGCACGGGCTGTATGCGACGCTGTCCGCCGCGCGGCGGCTCACCCCGCACGTCACCGCGGTGGTCACTGTCGCCGACGACGGCGGGTCCTCGGGCCGGCTGCGCAGTGAACTCGATGTCGTGCCACCCGGTGATCTGCGAATGGCGTTGGCGGCGTTGGCTTCTGACAGTCCGCACGGACGGTTGTGGGCGACCATCATTCAGCACCGGTTCGGCGGCAGCGGAGCGCTGGCCGGACATCCGATCGGCAACCTGATGCTGGCCGGCCTCTCAGAGGTGCTGGCCGATCCGGTCGCCGCGCTCGACGAACTGGGCCGTGTGCTCGGCGTGAAGGGCCGGGTGCTGCCGATGTGCCCGATTGCGCTGCAGATCGAGGCCGACGTCGCCGGTCTGGAGTCCGATCCCCGGATGAGCCGGGTGATCCGTGGCCAGGTCGCGATCGCGACGACCGTCGGCAAGGTGCGCCGGGTGCGGCTGCTGCCGGGCAATCCGCCGGCCACCCGGCAGGCCGTGGACGCGATCATGTCGGCCGACCTGGTGGTGCTGGGGCCGGGGTCGTGGTTCACCAGTGTGATCCCGCACGTGCTGGTGCCGGAACTCGCCGCGGCGCTGCGTGCCACCGCCGCACGCCGCGCCCTGGTGCTCAACCTGGCGGCCGAACCGGGGGAGACGGCCGGATTCTCCGTCGAGCGGCACATCCACGTGCTGTCGCAGCATGCGCCGAACTTCACGGTGCACGACATCATCGTCGACGCCAGCCGGGTGCCCAGCGACCGGGAACGCGACCAGCTGAGCCGGACGGCGAGAATTCTCGATGCCCGAGTGGAGTTCGCGGACGTGTGCCGACCTGGTACACCTTTACATGATCCGGCAAGACTGGCCGCGGCACTCGAAGGTGTGCGGCTGCGCGGAGCGGTGGGGGACCGCGATGAGGTGCCGACTGCCTCCACCCCGACGAACCGACCGAGAGGTGACGACTCGTGGCGATGACAGCCGAGGTCAAAGACGAGCTGAGCCGACTCGTGGTGAACTCGGTGAGCGCTCGCCGCGCCGAGGTCGCGTCGCTGTTGCGTTTCGCCGGTGGACTGCACATCGTGTCCGGCCGGGTGGTGGTCGAGGCCGAGGTCGACCTCGGGATCATCGCCCGCAGGCTGCGCAAGGACATCTACGACCTCTACGGCTACAACGCCGTCGTACACATGTTGTCCGCCAGCGGTATTCGCAAGGGCACCCGGTACGTGGTGCGGGTGGCCAAGGACGGTGAGGCGCTGGCCCGCCAGACCGGGCTGCTGGATCTGCGGGGCCGCCCGGTGCGTGGTCTGCCGGCCCAGGTGGTGGGCGGCAGCGTTGCCGACGCGGAGGCCGCCTGGCGGGGCGCGTTCCTGGCGCACGGTTCGCTGACCGAACCGGGGCGCTCCTCGGCGCTCGAGGTGAGTTGCCCGGGTCCCGAGGCGGCGCTGGCGCTGGTGGGGGCCGCCCGCAGGCTCGGGGTGAGCGCCAAGGCGCGGGAGGTGCGCGGCAGCGACCGGGTGGTGGTGCGCGACGGGGAGGCGATCGGTGCGCTGCTGACCCGGATGGGCGCCCAGGACACCCGGCTGACGTGGGAAGAGCGCCGGATGCGGCGTGAGGTGCGGGCGACCGCGAACCGGCTGGCGAACTTCGACGATGCGAACCTGCGCCGCTCGGCGCGCGCAGCGGTCGCGGCGGCCGCGCGGGTGGAGCGCGCACTCCAGATCCTCGGTGACACCGTGCCCGACCACCTGGCCACCGCGGGCAAGCTGCGCGTCGAGCACCGCCAGGCCTCGCTCGAGGAACTGGGCCGGCTTGCCGATCCGCCGATGACGAAAGATGCTGTGGCGGGCCGCATTCGACGGCTGTTGTCGATGGCGGACCGCAAGGCCAAACAGGACGGCATCCCGGACACCGAGTCCGCGGTGACGCCCGACCTGCTCGAAGACGCCTGAGCCCCAGCGCTATTCGGGTTCGTCGTCCTCGCCCTGCGCATGGGTCAGGTCGTCGATCGAGCCGACTGCAGCTCGGCGACCGACGCCAACAGACGGTCGACCACTGCACTGAACTCCCCATCCATGACTCGAACACTAGTTCGAATCACTGACAGAGACGCCCGCGTTGTGACTGCCGGTACTGCCGGGACAGATGGGTTTCTCGGCTGCGACTAACGTGGCCGGTATGGGCATTCTCAGAGTCGGCGTCGTGACCCCGGTCCCGCCCTTCACCGGTGTGAACGGCGACGCCGGCCTCGACATCGACCTCATGGCCGCGATCGCCGACGCACTCGGCGACCGGCCGGAGATCGTGGCCTACGAGCGGTACGGCGACGTGGTCGACGCCCTGGAAGCCGGTGAGGTCGACGCTGCGGTGGGCGGACTCACCGCCTCCGGAGACCGCGCCGCCTTCGCGCCGCCGTACCTCATCACCGGCCAGGCGCTCGCCGTCGACACCCGGCGCCACCCGCACGCGCATTCGGTCGGCGACCTCGACGGCTTGACGGTCGCCGTGCAGCGAGACAGCACCGCCGAGGAGTACGCGACGACATCGCCGGCCGGTTCGGTCAGGGTGTGCGACCACCTCGACATCGAGGGATGTGACGGCATGATCGCGCTTGCGCCGGTGCTCACCGAACTCACGAAGACCCTCCCCGGCGTCGACGTCGTGCAGAAGGGGTTGTCGATCGAGCACATCGCGATCGCGGTCGCCGAACACGACCAGCAGATGCTCAGCCGGATCACCGTCGCGCAGGCCGAGTTGGAGGAGGCGGGCACCCTGCAGCGGCTCCGGCGCAAATGGCTGGGCAATCCGTACGCCGACCAGAGCCTGGCCGTGCACTGACCAGCCCGCGCATCCGGAAACCCACCCAACTAGGCTGACCAGTGAGCAATACACCAGAGGCAGACAGGGGAGATCCACGTGACAATCCGGGTAGGCGTCAATGGCTTCGGCCGAATCGGCCGCAACTTCTTCCGGGCCTTGGCGGCCCAGAAGCTCGAAGGTAAGAACACCGATGTCGAGATCGTGGCGGTCAACGACCTCACCGACAACGAAACGCTCGCGCACCTGCTGAAGTTCGACTCGATCCTCGGCCGGCTCCCGTTCGACGTCGAGGTCGAGGGCGAGAACATCATCGTCGGTGGTGACACCCTCAAGGGTCTGTCGATCAAGGAAGGCCCCGCCGCGCTCCCCTGGGGCGACCTGGGCGTCGACGTAGTCGTCGAATCGACCGGCATCTTCACCAAGCGCGACAAGGCCCAGGGTCACCTGGACGCGGGCGCCAAGAAGGTCATCATCTCCGCGCCGGCCAGCGACGAGGACATCACCATCGTGCTCGGCGTCAACGACGACAAGTACGACGGCAGCCAGAACATCATCTCCAACGCGTCGTGCACCACGAACTGCCTCGGCCCGCTGGCCAAGGTCATCAACGACGAGTTCGGCATCGTCAAGGGCCTGATGACGACGATCCACGCCTACACGCAGGATCAGAACCTGCAGGACGGCCCGCACAAGGATCTGCGCCGGGCCCGCGCCGCCGCCATCAACATCGTGCCCACCTCGACCGGTGCCGCCAAGGCCATCGGCCTGGTGCTGCCCGAGCTGAAGGGCAAGCTCGACGGTTACGCGCTGCGCGTGCCGATCCCCACGGGTTCGGTCACCGACCTCACCGCGGAGCTGAGCAAGTCGGCCACCGTCGACGAGATCAACGCCGCGATGAAGGCCGCCGCCGAGGGTCCGCTGAAGGGCATCCTCAAGTACTACGACGCGCCGATCGTGTCGAGCGACATCGTCACCGATCCGCACAGCTCGCTGTACGACGCCGGCCTGACCAAGGTCATCGACAACCAGGCCAAGGTCGTCTCCTGGTACGACAACGAGTGGGGTTACTCCAACCGCCTCGTCGACCTGGTCTCGCTCGTCGGCAAGTCTCTCTAAATGGCCGTCAGAACACTCGACGATCTCCTGAAGGAGGGCGTCGAGGGCCGGGGTGTGCTGGTGCGCTCCGACCTCAACGTCCCGCTCGACGGTGGCACCATCACCGACCCGGGCCGCATCATCGCCTCGGTGCCGACGCTCAAGGCGCTGGTCGACGCGGGCGCCAAGGTCGTGGTGACCGCGCACCTCGGCCGGCCGAAAGACGGTCCGGACCCGAAGTACTCGCTGGCGCCCGTAGCGGCGGCCCTCGGGGAGCAGCTGGGCAGGCACGTCCAGCTCGCCGGTGACGTCGTCGGCACCGACGCGCTCGCGCGGTCCGAGGGCCTCACCGACGGCGACGTCCTGCTGCTGGAGAACATCCGCTTCGATCCCCGCGAGACCAGCAAGGACGACTCCGAGCGGCTGGCGCTGGCCAAGGCTCTGGTCGAACTCGTCGGCGACGACGGCGCCTTCGTCTCCGACGGCTTCGGTGTCGTGCACCGCAAGCAGGCATCGGTGTACGACGTCGCGACGCTGCTGCCGCACTACGCGGGCACGCTGGTGGCCGCCGAGGTCAAGGTGCTCGAACAGCTGACCAGTTCGACCGACCGCCCGTACGCGGTGGTGCTCGGCGGCTCGAAGGTCTCCGACAAGCTCGCGGTCATCGAATCGTTGGCCAAGAAGGCCGACAGCCTGGTGATCGGCGGCGGGATGTGCTTCACCTTCCTTGCCTCACAGGGTGTCTCGGTCGGCAAGTCACTGGTGCAGCCGGAGATGGTCGACACCTGCCGTGAGCTTCTCGACACCTATGCCGACGTGATCCACCTGCCGGTCGACATCGTGGTGGCGCCGGAGTTCTCCGCCGACGCTGAGCCGGAAACCGTTGCCGCCGACCGCATTCCGGAAGACAAAATGGGGCTCGACATCGGCCCCGAGTCGGTCAAGCGGTTCGCCGCGCTGCTGTCGAACGCCAGGACGGTGTTCTGGAACGGCCCGATGGGCGTGTTCGAGTTCCCGGCGTTCGCCGCGGGCACCAAGGGTGTGGCCGAGGCGATCATCGGCGCGACGGCCAAGGGCGCCTTCAGCGTCGTCGGCGGTGGCGACAGCGCGGCGGCCGTGCGCCAGCTCGGCCTGGGCGAGGACGGGTTCTCCCACATCTCGACCGGGGGCGGCGCATCGCTGGAATACCTCGAAGGCAAAGAACTGCCCGGCATCCGAGTACTGGAGTCCTGACACATGGCCCGTAAGCCGCTCATCGCCGGCAACTGGAAGATGAACCTCAACCACTTCGAGGCCATCGCGCTGGTGCAGAAGATCGCCTTCTCCCTGCCGGAGAAGTACTTCGACAAGGTCGACGTGACGGTGATCCCGCCGTTCACCGACCTGCGCAGCGTGCAGACCCTGGTCGACGGCGACAAGCTGCGCCTGACCTACGGCGCGCAGGACGTCAGCCAGCACGACTCCGGTGCCTACACCGGGGAGATCAGCGGGGCGTTCCTGGCCAAGCTGGGCTGCAGCTTCGCCGTCGTGGGGCATTCGGAGCGGCGCACCTATCACCACGAGGACGACGCCCTGGTGGCCGCCAAGGCCGTCGCGGCGTTCCGGCACGGCATCACGCCCATCGTGTGCATCGGAGAACACCTCGAGGTGCGCGAGTCCGGCAACCACGTCGAACACTGCGTCGACCAGCTGCGCGGCTCGCTGGCGGGACTGACCTCCGAGCAGATCGGGCAGGCCGTCATCGCCTACGAGCCGGTCTGGGCGATCGGCACTGGCCGGGTGGCCAGCGCGGCCGACGCGCAGGAGGTCTGCAAGGCCATCCGTGACGAGCTGGGCTCGCTGGCCTCGCCCCAGCTGGCCGCGGGCGTCCGCGTGCTCTACGGCGGATCGGTCAACGCCAAGAACGTCGGTGAGATCGTCGCCCAGGAGGATGTGGACGGCGCGCTGGTGGGTGGAGCCTCCCTGGACGGTGAGCAGTTCGCCACACTGTCGGCGATCGCCGCAGGTGGGCCGCTTCCCTGATCGCGGCGCGCGGCCTGTAGGCTGTCGCCCATGGTTTTAGCGCTGCAGATCACGTTGATCGTCACCAGCTTGCTGGTGGTGCTTCTGGTGCTGCTGCATCGCGCCAAGGGCGGCGGCCTGTCCACCCTGTTCGGTGGCGGTGTCCAGTCGAGCCTGTCGGGCTCCACGGTCGTCGAGAAGAACCTGGACCGGCTGACCCTGTTCGTGGTCGGCATCTGGGTGGTCTCGATCGTCGGCATGGCGCTGCAGATCAAGTACAGCTGACCCCGTCACACGCCGGTTGCCGCAGGCTCGCGGTGGGTATCGAATGGGTATGGCTGGAAACGACAACCCCGATATCAGCGACGTGATGGTGCCGACCGAAGAGGTCCACCCCGACCATCGTGAGCACGCGAAGGAACCGCGTCCGATCGACGACGACGAGATGGCCCGCCGCGTCCAGCACGAGCGCGACATCACCGGCGCCGACAAGCCCGCCAACGACGTCTGAGCCACCGTCCTGTGGACCCGCCCGCCATGCGGCGGGTCCGCAGGACACCGATACTGGAACGCATGGCTGACCTCCCAGAAGCGCTCGAACCGATCGGTTCGGTGACCCGGACCGAAGTAGGCCGCGAAGCCACCGAGCCGATGCGGGAAGACATCCGCCTGCTGGGCGCGATCCTCGGCGACACGGTGCGCGAGCAGAACGGCGACGAGGTGTTCGACCTCGTCGAACGGGCCCGGGTGGAATCCTTCCGGGTGCGCCGCTCCGAGATCGATCGGGCCGAACTGGCCGGCATGTTCGACGGGATCGGCGCCCGGGCCGCGATCCCCGTCATCCGCGCCTTCACCCATTTCGCACTGCTGGCCAATGTGGCCGAGGACATCCACCGCGAACGCCGCCGTGCGGTGCACGTCGCGGCCGGTGAGCCCCCGCAGAACAGCACCCTGGCCGCGACGTACGCGAAACTCGACTCCGCGCAACTCGATTCGAAGCAGGTGGCCGAAGCGCTGACCGGGGCGCTGGTGTCCCCGGTGATCACCGCGCATCCCACCGAGACCCGCAGACGCACGGTGTTCGACACCCAGCACCGCATCACCGAGCTCATGCGCCTGCGGGCGCACGGCCACGACACCACCGACGACGGCCGCAGCGTCGAACTCGAGTTGCGACGGCACATCCTCACGCTGTGGCAGACGGCGCTGATCAGGTTGTCCCGCCTCAAGATCCAGGACGAGATCGAGACCGGACTGCGGTACTACCGAGCCGCGTTCTTCGACGTCATCCCCCGCGTCAACGCCGAGGTGCGGTCCGCGCTGCAGGCCAGGTGGCCGGGCGCCGACCTGCTCGCCGAACCGATCCTGCGGCCGGGTTCGTGGATCGGCGGCGACCGGGACGGCAACCCCAACGTCAACGCGGACGTGGTGCGACTGGCCACATCTCGCGCCGCCTACACGGCGCTCGAGCACTACTTCGAGGAATTGACCGCGCTGCAACAGGAGCTGTCGATGTCGGCGCGGCTGGTGCACGTCAGCGACGACCTCGCCGCGCTCGCCGACGCCTGCCACGAATCCGCCCGCGCCGACGAACCGTACCGCCGCGCGCTGCGGGTGATCCACGGCCGGCTCACCGCGACCGCCCGCGAGATCCTCGACAGCCAGCCCGAACACGAGCTGGACCTGGGCCTGGACCGCTACGCCACGCCCGCCGAGCTGCTGGCCGACCTCGACGTCGTCGACGCGTCGCTGCGGGCCCACGGCAGTTCGGTGCTGGCCGACGACCGGTTGTTCCGGCTGCGAGAAGCCGTGCGGGTGTTCGGGTTTCATCTCTCCGGCCTCGACATGCGGCAGAACTCCGACGTCCACGAGGAGGTCGTGGCCGAACTGCTGGCCTGGGCGGGTGTGCACGACGACTACGCGGCGCTGCCGGAACCCGAACGCATCGAGGTGCTGGCCGCCGAACTCGCCACCCGCCGCCCGCTGACCTCGGAGCGCGCCGAATTGTCGGAGCTGGCCCGCAAGGAGCTGGGCATCGTGCGCGCCGCGGCGCGCGCCGTGCAGGTGTTCGGCCCGCCCGCGGTGCCCAACTACATCATCTCCATGTGCGAGTCGGTCTCCGACATGCTCGAGGCGGCGATCCTGCTCAAAGAGGCGGGGCTGCTGGACGTGTCGGGCGACGAACCGTACGCACCAGTGGGCATCGTGCCGCTGTTCGAGACGATCGACGACCTGCAGCGTGGGTCGTCGATCCTCGAGGCGGCACTCGACCTCCCGCTGTACCGCGCGATGGTCACCGCGCGGGGGGAGAGCCAGGAAGTCATGCTCGGCTACTCCGACTCGAACAAGGACGGCGGCTACCTCGCCGCGAACTGGGCGCTCTACCGTGCCGAACTCGACCTCGTCGAATCCGCCCGCAAGACCGGAATCCGGTTGCGGCTCTTCCACGGTCGCGGCGGCACCGTCGGCCGCGGTGGCGGTCCCAGCTACGACGCGATCCTCGCGCAACCGCCGGGTGCGGTGAACGGGTCGCTACGGATCACCGAACAGGGTGAGGTCATCGCGGCCAAGTACGCCGAACCCCGCATCGCCCACCGCAACCTCGAGACGTTGGTCGCCGCGACGCTGGAGTCGACGCTGCTCGACGTCGAAGGTCTGGGTGACGAAGCCGGCCCGGCCTACGAGGTGCTCGACGACCTCGCGGCCCGCGCGCAACGCGCCTACGCCGAACTGGTCCACGAGACACCGGGATTCGTCGACTACTTCAAGGCCTCCACGCCGGTCAGCGAGATCGGGGCGCTCAACATCGGCAGCAGGCCCGCCTCCCGCAAGCCGACGACGTCGATCTCCGATCTGCGCGCGATCCCGTGGGTGCTGGCCTGGAGCCAGTCGCGGGTCATGCTGCCGGGCTGGTACGGCACCGGCAGTGCGTTCGAGCAATACATCAACGAGGGGGAGGATCGCCTGGAGGTCCTGCAGGATCTCTACCGGCGCTGGCCGTTCTTCCGTACTGTGCTGTCGAACATGGCGCAGGTGCTGGCGAAGTCGGATCTCGGTCTGGCCGCCCGCTACTCGGAGCTGGTCGAGGACGAGGATCTGCGGCACCGCGTGTTCGACAAGATCGCCGACGAACACGCGCGCACCATCCGGATGCACCGGCTCATCACCGGCCAGGACGATCTGCTCGCCGACAACCCGGCGCTGGCCCGGTCGGTGTTCAACCGGTTCCCCTACCTCGAACCGCTCAACCACCTGCAGGTCGAACTGCTCCGCCGCTACCGGTCCGGCGAGGACGACGAACTGGTGCAGCGGGGCATCCTGCTCACGATGAGCGGGTTGGCGACGGCGCTGCGCAACAGCGGCTAGAGGCCGGTCGAGCGGCGGACTGCGCTCAGCGCGCCGCGCACCGCGTTCTCCGTCGCGGCCAGCGGGCCCAGCACCGCCTCGCCCATGCCGACGAGGCGTTCGACGCGGCCGACGATGCCCTCCATCCGGTCGACCAGCCCGATCAGCCGCGGGGCGAGATCGTTGATCTGGTTGATGGTCTCGTTGAAGCGTTCCAGCGTGTCGTCCAGGGTGGCGGTCGACCTGTTGAGGTCGTCGAGGGTGTCGCTGAGGCCGTCCAGGATGGTGTCGACCTGTTCGACCGTCACATCGGCGTTGAGCGCCGCCTGAGCGAGCTTCCTGATGCGCTCGGTGCCCGTACGCGTGCTGCGACCGCTTCTGTCCACCATGATCAGAGCTTAGAAGCCGCATCCTCGTCGAGGAACCACACCGTCGACTCGGTGCCGACCGCACCCGCGGCGGGCCAGTCGTCGGGATCCGCGCCGCCGACCGCGGCGGCGACCGCCTCGGCCTTGCCCTCACCCGACACCACCAGCCACACCTCACGAGACCGCTGAATCGCGGGCAGAGTCAACGTGATCCGCTGCGGCGGCGGCTTGGGGGAGTCCGGCACACCGACCACCATGCGGTGGGTCTCACGCACCGCGATGGTGTGCGGGAACAGCGAGTTGACGTGCCCCTCGGGACCCATACCGAGCAGGTGGACGTCGAACGCCGGAGTGGGTTCACCGGATTCCGACTGCGCCGCGAGCACCTGCTCGTAGGCCAGCGCGGCCGCGTCGAGGTCGTCACCGAACTCGCCGTCGGCAGCGGGCATCGCGTGCACGTTCGCGCTCGGGATGTCGATGCGGGACAGCAGCGCTTCGCGGGCCTGCTTGTCGTTGCGCTCGTCGTCGTCCTCCGGCACGTACCGCTCGTCGCCGAAGAACAGGTGCACCTTGGACCAGTCGATGCGATCGTCGTGGGTGCCCAGGCGTGCCAGCAGCTTGATGCCGGTGCCGCCGCCGGTCAGCACGATGTTCGCCCGCCCGCGGAAGTCGACGGCCGAGACGATCTCGTCGGCGAGTCGATCCCCGACAGCCGCGACCAGCGCATCGCTGTCGGGATACTTCCGTACGGTGGCGGTCATACGTATTGCACCTTCTCGATTCCCTGCAGCGCCTCGAAGTAGATCTCGTCAGCATCGAGGCGGCGCATGTCCTCCGCCAGGCACTCGCGAGTCTCCCTGCGCGCCAACGGAACCAGGGCCTCCGGCTTCGCGGTGCGGGTGATCTTCGCGGTGATGCCCTCCTGCGGGCGACTCAGCGTGATCGTCTCGCTGTCCCGCACCAGTTCGACCTTGAGCTCGCCGACGGCGCGCTGTACGGGGCCGTCGATGCGGCTGGCCAGCCAGCCTGCCAGGACGTCCAGGGCGGGCTCGGTCTCGAGGCCCGACACCAGCGCCGAGTTGATCTTCTCGTGGGGCGGCTGATCGACCGCCGCGGTGAGCAGCGCCCGCCAGTAGGTGATCCGGCTCCACGCCAGGTCAGTGTCCCCAGGGGTGTACCCCCGCAGCCGGCCCTTGATGGATGCCAGCGGATTCTCTCCGTTGGTGGCGTCGGTGATCCTGCGAATCGCCAGCCTGCCCAGCGGATCCTGTGCCGGGACATCGGGTGCGACGTCCGGCCACCAGGTCACGACGGGGGTGTCGGGCAGCAGGAACGGCGTCACCACGCTGCTCGCGTGGTTGGCCAGCGGCCCCGAGAGGCGAAGCACCACGACCTCGTTGGCGCCGGCATCGCTGCCGACGCGCAGTTGGGCGTCCAGCCGCGCCTTCTCCGCACGCCGGTCCCCGGGGGCGACCACGATGACGCGACACGGGTGTTCACGGCTCGCCGCGTTGGCCGCGTCGATGGACTCCTCGAGGACGGCCTCGGTGTCCGGGGCGATGACCAGCGTCAGCACCCGGCCCAGGGTGATGGCGCCGCCCTCCTCGCGGAGCGCGACGATCTTCTTGTTGATGGCACCGGTGTCGGTGTCGGGCAGGTCGAGGATCACTAGGGACGCCTCCATTCGCGTCCGGTCCGGCGCAGCATCTCGAAGGCCGAATCCGGGCCCCAGCCGCCGGATTCATAGGGATCGGGTTTCCCGTGGGATGCCCAGTAGTCCAGCGCGGGATCGAGGATCTTCCAGGCCAGCTCGACCTCTTCGTTCACCGGGAACAGCGACGGCTCACCGAGCAGCACGTCGAGGATCAGCCGCTCGTACGCCTCCGGCGACTCCTCGGCGAACGCCGAACCGTAGGAGAAGTCCATGCTGACGTCGCGGACCTCCATCTGGTTGCCCGGCACTTTGGAGCCGAACCGCAGCGTGATGCCCTCGTCGGGCTGCACCCGGATCACCAGCGCGTTCTGCCCGAGCTCCTCGGTCATGGTGGCGTCGAACGGAAGGTGCGGCGCCCGTTTGAAGATCAGCGCGATCTCAGTGACCCTGCGGCCCAAGCGTTTTCCGGTACGCAGGTAGAACGGAACACCGGCCCAGCGGCGGGTGTCGACGTCCACGGTGATCGCCGCAAAGGTCTCGGTGGTGGAGGTCTTCGAGAAGCCCTCCTCCTCCAGGAGCCCGACCACTCGCTCGCCGCCCTGCCAGCCGGCCGTGTACTGACCGCGCGAGGTGGTCTCGTCGAGCGGCTCGGCGAGCCTGCTCGCCGAGAGCACCTTGATCTTCTCGGCCTGCAGCTCGTCGGGGGAGAAGCTGACCGGCTCCTCCATCGCGGTGAGCGCCAGCAGCTGCAGCAGATGGTTCTGGATGACGTCACGCGCTGCGCCGACGCCGTCGTAATAGCCGCCGCGCCCGCCCAAGCCGATGTCCTCGGCCATCGTGATCTGCACGCTGTCCACGTAGTGCGAATTCCACACCGGCTCGAACAGCTCGTTGGCGAAGCGCAGCGCGAGGATGTTCTGGACGGTCTCCTTGCCCAGGTAGTGGTCGATCCGGAAGACCGACGACTCGGGGAAGACGTTGTTGACGATGGCGTTGAGGTCTTCAGCGCTGCGCAGGTCGTGGCCGAACGGCTTCTCGATGACGACCCTGCTCCAGTGGCCGTCGGTCTTCTTGGCCAGGCCCGTGCTCGACAGCTGCTCGAGCACCTGGGGGAAGGCCTTCGGCGGAATCGACAGGTAGAAGGCGTGATTGCCGCCCGTCCCGCGTTCGGCGTCGAGCTTGTTCAGCGTCTCCGCGAGCTGCTCGAAGGCCTTCTCGTCGTCGAAGGTGCCCTGGACGAACCGGATCCCCTCCGAGAGCCGGTCCCACACCTCCTGACGAAAGGGCGTGCGGGCGTGCTGTTTGACCGCGTCGTACACGACCTCGCTGAAGTCCTCGTCGGCCCAGTCCCGCCGGGCGAATCCGACGAGCGAGAACGTCGGCGGCAGCAGGCCCCGGTTGGCGAGGTCGTAGATGGCGGGCATCAGCTTCTTGCGGGCGAGATCGCCGGTCACGCCGAAGATCACCACACTGCACGGACCGGCGATCCGCGGCATCCGCTTGTCGCGCTTGTCCCGCAGCGGATTACGCCACTCGGGGGCGGCAGCGTCGACTGCGCTCATGCCGGCCTAGGACTTCTTCTCGTCGAGCTGGCCCTGGGTGGCCTCGAGCAACTCCTGCCACGATTTCTCGAACTTCTCCACGCCTTCGTTCTCGAGGGCCAGGAACACGTCGGTGAGGTCGATTCCCACCGCCTCGAGCTTGTCGAACACCGCCTGCGATTCGGCGGCCTTGCCGGTGACCGTGTCGCCGGTGATCACCCCGTGGTCGGCGACCGCCTCGAGCGTCTTCTCCGGCATGGTGTTCACCGTGTTCGGCGCGACCAGTTCGGTGACGTAGAGGGTGTCGGAGTAGTCGGGGTTCTTGACGCCGGTCGACGCCCACAGCGGCCGCTGCACGCGGGCGCCCTCGGCCTTGAGCTTCTCGAAGCGCTCCCCGCCGACGAAGACCTCCTCGTAGGCGGCGTAGGCCAACCGGGCGTTGGCCACGCCGGCCTGACCCCGCAGCGCCAGCGCCTCCTCGGAACCGATCTTCTCGAGCCGCTTGTCGATCTCGGTGTCGACGCGGGAGACGAAGAACGAGGCAACCGAGTGGATCGTCGACAGGTCGTGGCCGGCCTCCTTGGCCTTCTCCAGACCGGCGAGGTAGGCGTCCATCACCGCGCGGTGGCGCTCGACGGAGAAGATCAACGTCACGTTGACCGAGATCCCTTCGGCCAGCACGGCGGTGATCGCCGGCAGGCCCTCCTTCATCGCCGGAATCTTGATCAGCAGGTTGGGCCGGTCGACGATCTTCCACAGCTCGATCGCCTGCAGGATCGTTTTGTCCGCATCGCGGGCGAGCCGCGGGTCGACTTCGATCGACACCCGGCCGTCGACGCCGCCGGACAGTTCGTACTGCTTGGCCAGCACGTCGCAGGCGTTGCGGACGTCGTCGGTGGTGACGGTGCGGATGGTCGCGTCGACGTCGGCACCGCGTTCGGCGAGTTCCTTGACCTGGGCGTCGTACGCGTCGCCCTTCGAAAGCGCGGCCTGGAAGATCGACGGGTTGGTGGTGACCCCCACGACGCTGCGGGTGTCGATGAGTTGTTGCAGATTGCCGGTCTGCAGGCGCTCACGGGACAGATCGTCGAGCCATACGGACACACCCGCGGCGCTGAGCGCTTCGAGATTCGAATTCTGGGTCATGGTCTTGCTTCCTGGCTAGTTGTTGATGGTGCGTTCCGCTGCGGCGGCCACGGCCTCGGCGGTGAAGCCGAACTCGCGGAACAACGTCTTGTCGTCGGCGGACTCCCCGTAGTGCTCGATGGAGATGATCTCGCCGGTGTCGCCGACGAGCTTGTACCAGCTCTGGGCCACCGCGGCCTCCACGGCGACCCGCGCGGAGACGTTGGGCGGCAGCACGCTGTCGCGGTATTCCTTCGGCTGCGATTCGAACCACTCCACACACGGCATCGACACCACGGCGGCGTTGATGTCCTTGTCCGCCAACAGCTTCTTGGCCTCGACGGCCAGCTGCAACTCGGAGCCGGTGCCGATCAGGATGACGTCGGCCCCGGTGGCGTCCCCTCCGCCCAGCACGTAGCCGCCGCGGGCCACACCGTCGGAGTCGGTGCCCTCGAGCACCGGGACGCCCTGGCGGGTCAGGATGAAGCCGACCGGACCGCTGCCGTTGCCGCGCGCGATGATGCTGCGCCACGCGTAGGCCGTCTCGTTCGGGTCACCCGGCCGGACCACCGACAGGTTCGGGATCGCCCGCAGCGCCGCGAGGTGCTCGATCGGCTGATGGGTGGGGCCGTCCTCCCCGAGGCCGATCGAATCGTGGGTCCAGATGTAGATGGTGTCGATGTCCATCAGCGACGCCAGCCGCACCGCGGGGCGCATGTAGTCCGAGAACTGCAGGAACGTGCCGCCGAAGGCGCGGGTCGGGCCGTGCAGCACGATGCCCGACAGGATCGACCCCATCGCGTGCTCGCGGACACCGAAGTGCAGCACCCGGCCGTACCAGTCGGCGGTGAAGTCGTCGGTCGAGATCGACGGCGGCCCGAACGACTTCACACCCTTGATCGTGGTGTTGTTGCTGCCCGCCAGGTCGGCGGATCCGCCCCACAGCTCGGGCAGCTTCGGCGCGACGTCGTTGAGCACCTGACCGAATGCGGCACGCGTGGCGACCGCCTTCGAGCCTGGCTCCCAGTGGGTGAGGTCGGCGTCCCAACCGTCGGGCAGTTCCTCGGCGGTGAGCCGGTCGAGCAGCTTCTTGCGCTCGGGCTCGCGCTCAGCCCAGGCGTCGAAGTCGGTCTGCCACTTCTCGTGGGCCTCCCGGCCGCGGTCGACGAGCTTGCGGGTGTGCTCGATGACCTCGGGCCGCACCTCGAACGTCTTGTTCGGGTCGAAGCCCAGCACCTCCTTCACCGCGGCGACCTCGTCGTCGCCGAGTGCCGAACCGTGCACCCCACCGGTGTTCATCTTGTTCGGCGCCGGATACCCGATGATCGTGCGCAGCGCGATGAACGACGGGCGGTCCGTCACTGCTTTGGCGGACTCGATGGCTTGTTCTATTCCAATGACGTTCTCTCCGCCCTCGACCTCCTGCACGTGCCAGCCGTAGGCGCGGTAGCGGGCCGCGACGTCCTCGGACAGCGCGATGTTGGTGTCGTGCTCGATGGAGATCTGGTTCTGGTCGTAGAACACGATGAGGTTGCCCAGCTGCTGGGTGCCGGCCAGTGAGCTCGCCTCGCTGGTGACGCCCTCCTCGATGTCACCGTCGGAGGCGATCACGTAGATGTAGTGGTCGAACGGGCTGGTGCCGGGGGCGGCGTCGGGATCGAACAGGCCGCGCTCGTAGCGGGCCGCCATCGCCATGCCGACCGCGGAGGCGAGACCCTGGCCGAGCGGGCCGGTGGTGATCTCCACGCCCTTGGTGTGGCGGAACTCCGGATGCCCGGGGGTCTTGGACTTCCAGGTCCGCAGCGACTCGATGTCCTCGAGCTCGAGCCCGAAGCCGCCCAGGTACAGCTGGATGTACAGCGTCAGGCTGGAATGGCCGCAGGACAGGATGAAGCGGTCCCGGCCCAGCCAGTGCACGTCGCTCGGGTCGTGGCGCATCTGCCGCTGGAACAGCGTGTAGGCCAGCGGCGCCAGGCTCATCGCCGTGCCGGGGTGGCCGTTGCCGACCTTCTGCACCGCATCCGCCGCCAGCACCCGGACGGTGTCGACCGCGGTCGAGTCCAGGTCGGTCCAGTCGTCGGGGTGGTGGGGTTCGGTCAGCGTCGCGATCTCGTCGACGGTGGTCACTTGGCTCGCTCCTTGGTGATGTTCGGTCAGCGGCCGCACACAACCATCGGACCGCAGCCTCAACCCTAGTGCTCGCGGACGGGCCGCCGCATGCTGCATGCGGGCGGAATCCGTCCTCCCGTTACGGTAGTACCGCGGAACCGACCCTGCGGTCGTCCGCATGGTGTCCGGCGGTCTACCATCGTCTGTAGTAGATGTTGCGCGGCGGCTGTGACCATCACCAAGCGGAAGACCATCAACATCGGACCACCGCCAACGATGAGGAGTTGACTGCGTGAGCATTCGCGAGCGCCACCTCAGCCATGGGGCGCCGTCTCGCATCCGCACCACGGTGTTGGCATATCTGGCGCTGACGAAACCCCGCGTGATCGAGTTGCTGCTGGTCACCGCCATTCCGGCGATGCTGCTGGCCGATCGCGGCACGGTGGACCCGCTGCTGATCCTCAACACGCTGATCGGTGGGATGCTGGCCGCGGCGGGCGCGAACACGCTCAACTGCGTCGCCGACGCCGACATCGACAAGATGATGAAGCGGACCGCACGCCGTCCGCTGGCGCGCGCGACCGTCCCCACCCGCAACGCCCTGATCTTCGGGCTGGTGCTGTCGGCTGCCTCGTTCGCCTGGCTGTGGATCAGCAGCAACCTGCTGTCCGGCCTGCTGGCTCTGGCGACCATCGCGTTCTACGTCTTCGTCTACACCCTGCTGCTCAAACGCCGCACCTCTCAGAACGTGGTGTGGGGCGGGGCCGCCGGCTGCATGCCGGTGATGATCGGCTGGTCGGCCGTCACCGGCACCATTCAATGGCCGGCCCTGGTGATGTTCGCGATCATCTTCTTCTGGACGCCGCCGCACACCTGGGCGCTGGCGATGCGGTACAAGGACGACTACAAGGCGGCCGGGGTGCCGATGCTGCCCGCGGTGGCCACCGAGCGTCAGGTCACCCGCCAGATCCTGATCTACACCTGGCTGACCGTGCTCACCACGCTGGCGCTGGCCCTGGCCACCGGTTGGCTGTACGCCTCGGTCGCCGCGCTCGCCGGCGCCTGGTTCCTGGTCATGGCTCACCAGCTCTACAACGGCGTCAAGCGCGGGGAGCCGGTCAAGCCGCTGCGGCTGTTCCTGCAGTCGAACAACTACCTGGCCGTGGTGTTCTGCGCGCTGGCCGTCGATTCGGTGCTGGCGCTGCCGACGCTGTTCGGCTGACCACCGCTCTAGAGCCGCACACCCGTCTGCGGGTCGAAGCGGTGCACGTCGGCCGGGCGCGCGGACAGGTCCACCGAGGCGCCCGGGGCGATGTCGGCGAGTTCGGCCGCGGTCACCACACTGGTCAGCTGCTCACCACCGGCCCGCACCGTGACGATCGCGCGGGGACCCAGCAACTCCACCAGTTCGACCGTGGCGGCACCGTCGGCGCGCGCGGACAGCGTCAGGTCGTCGGGCCGGACACCGATCGTCACCGCGGCGGAGTCGGGGCCGCCGACGGCGATGCGCAGCCCGGATTCGCACCGCAGTTCACCGGCCGCGACCGCGCCGGTGATCAGGTTCATCTTCGGACTGCCGACGAACGTGGCGACGAACGTGTCGGCCGGGCGCTGGTAGACCTCGGCCGGGGGAGCGGCCTGGGCGATCTGCCCGTCGCGCATCACCACGATGCGGTCCGACAGCGTCATCGCCTCTTCCTGGTCGTGCGTGACGTAGAGCGAGGTGATCCCGAGCCGGCGCTGCAGGCGCAGCAACTCGGTGCGGGTCTCCACCCGCAGCTTGGCGTCGAGGTTGCTCAGCGGCTCGTCGAACAGGAACACCGAGGGTTCCCGGATGATGGCGCGGCCGATCGCCACGCGCTGCTGCTGGCCGCCCGAAAGATCCTTGGGCTTGCGCGCGACCAGCTTGCCCAGCCCGAGCGATTCGGCGATGTCGTCGGCCCGGCGCAACGCCTCGGCGCGCGGGATGCGCTTGGCGCGCAGCGGGAACGCGATGTTCTCCCGCACCGACAGGTGGGGGTAGAGCGCGTAGTTCTGGAACACCATCGCGATGTCGCGTTCCTTGGGTTCCAGCGCGGTCACGTCGCGATCGCCGATGCGGATCGACCCGGAGCTGACCTTCTCCAGCCCGGCGAGCATGCGCAGCGACGTGGTCTTACCGCAACCCGACGGGCCGACCAGCACGGTCATGCTGCCGTCGGTGAGTTCGAGGTCCAGACCCGAGACCACGGTGGCGTCGCCGTACGCCTTGGTGACCGCGGAGAAGGTGACCGATGCCATGTGTGTGAGTTCCTCGCTACTAGTACTTGACCGCGCCGCCGCTGATCCCCTGGACCAGGCGTCGCTGGATGAAGAAGCTGGCGACCACCACCGGCACGATGGCGATCATGATCGCGGCGCTCATCGTTCCGATCTGGACGCCGCGGAAGGTGTTGAAGTTCGAGATCGCCACCGGCAGGATCGCGGCGTTGCCGGGCGCCAGGATCAGCCCGTAGAACATGTCGTTCCACGACAAGGTGAACCCGAAGATCCCCGCGGCGCCGATACCGGGCAGCACCTGCGGCAGCACCACCAGCCGGAAGGCCTGCCAGCGGGTGAACCCGTCGACGCGGGCCTGCTCCTCCAGCGAGGCCGGGACGGCTTCGAAGAACCCGATCAGGAACCACGTGACCAGCGGCAGCACGAACGACAGGTGCGCGAAGATGACCGGCACCAGCGTGTCGGTCATCCTCAGCGCCTGGGCCATGGTCAGGAACGGGAACACCATGACCGCGGGCGGGACGACCTGGGCGGCCAGCATGCCGAAGCGGGTCAGCGACCCACCGGCGCGGTACTTGGCGATCACATAGGCGCCCATGCTGCCGACCACCAGGCTCACCGCCACGGTGACCACACCGACCAGCACGCTGCGGCCGGCTGCGGCGAAGATGCCCGACTCGAACACCGATCGCCAGTTGTCCAGGGTGGGGCCGAAGGCGATGAGGAACGGCTCCGACATCTGTGCCGGCGTCTTGAAGCTGGCCAGCGCCACCCACGCGATGGGGAACAGCACGAACACCAGGGCCGCGGTCAGCACGGCGATGCGCAGCACTTCGAGGGGCCGCGGCCGGGCCGCGGGACGGGAGGGTTTCACCGGACGGTGGTCCTTTCGCGGCTGCGCTCCATCGCTCGGAAGGCGATCACGATCACCGCCAGCACCAGCACCAGCACGATGAACGCCATGGCGCTGGCCTGGGCGAGCCGGAAGAACTGGATGCCCTCGAGATACATGAAGTACTGCAGGGTCTGGGTTTCGGTGCCCGGCCCGCCGCGGGTGGTGGCGTAGACGTACTCGAAGACGCGCAGTGCGTCGAGGGCGCGCAGCAGCACCGCGACGGTCAGCACCGGCGCCAGCATCGGGATCAGCACCCGACGCAGGCGATAGACGGGGCCTGCGCCGTCCACGCGGGCGGCCTCCATCGGCTGCTTGGGCATCGACTCCAGCCCCGCCAGGATGAGCAGCACCATGAACGGGGTCCACTGCCACACGTCGATGAACGCCAGCGTCAGCAGCGCCTTGCCGGCGCCGAAGAAGTCGTAGTCGGCGCCCACCGCGTGCAGCAGCGCGGGGATGGCGCCGATCTGGTCGTTGAGCAGGAACCGGAAGATCAGGCCCACCGCGATCGGGGTGATGAACATCGGCGCCAGCACGATCGCCCTGGACAGGTCCTTGGCCCACTTCTGCTGGTGCAGGGCCAGCGCGAGCGCGAATCCGAGGACCAGTTCCAGGGACACCGCCACCACGACATAGATCGCGGTGGTCGCGAACGCCTCCCAGAACGCGGGGTTCGACAGCGCCGAGCCGAAGTTCGCGATGCCGACGAAATCCGGCGCCCGCCGGTCGGTCAGCCGGTAGTCGGTGACCGACAGGTAAGCCGCATAGCAGAGCGGGAATCCGACGGCCACGCCGAACAACGCGAGCAGCGGCATCAGCATGCCGTACTTGAATCTCATGTTCTCGTTCCCGCGGCCGTCGGATTCCCTTGTGTCACTGCTGGATTCGCTCTGCGGCCGCCTGTGCGTCGCGCAGTGCGTCGGCGACGCTCTTGTTGCCGGCTGCGGCGTCGTTGAGCTCGGTTCCCACGGCTTGGATCATCTCCTCACCGCCGCGGCCCTGCGAAAGCGGGGCGGCGTCGGCCAGGATCTCACCGACGACGCGGTAGTACTCCTCGCCGTACCCGTCGGCCAGCACCTTCGGATCGGTCAGCGAACCCTTGCGGGTCACCGCTCCACCCGCGGCGACACGCTGGGCGTCGACGGCGGGTGAGGTGATCCAGGACGTGAACGCCCACGCGGCGTCGGGAGCCGCCGAATTCGCCGGAATCGCCCAACTCCACAGGCCGAGTGCGGACTTGCCGCCGGGGATCGGCGCGAGCGAGAACTGTCCGGCGCGTTCGCCCGACGCACCGGCCGGATCGTTGAGGGCGGGCAGGTTCCAGTTGTATCCGATCATCGAGGCGGCGTTGCCTCCGGAGACCGAGCGGAACGCCTCGTCGAAGCCCCAGGCCAGGCTGTTCGCCGGGGCCGCGGTGCGGTAGGTCTCGATGTAGGCGTTCAGGGCGCGGGCGGCTTGCTCGGTGTTCAGCGTCGGCTTGCCGTCCTCGTCGTAGATCGACCCGCCGGCGGCGAACAGCCAGTTGGCCCACTCCTCGAAGATCTTGTAGCCGCGCTGCGGCTGCATCGCGATGCCCGCGCGGTCGCCGGCCTTGAGCCGCTGCGACGTGGTGACCAGCGCGTCCAGATCGGCGGGCACCTCCAGCTTCGCGGCCTCCAGGTCGCGGGTGTTGTAGATGTAGCCCAGCGCGTAGTTGTAGAACGGCACCCCGTAGGTCGTGCCGTCGACGTCGGTGATGTCGGTCAGCGACGGGAAGAAGTCGTCGGGCTGGTAGTCGCTGGTGGCGGAGATCCGGTCGTTCAGCGGCTCGAGGAAGCCGGCGGCGGCGAAGTCGTCCATCCACGGGTTGTCGACGACGATCAGGTCGTAGGCCGGTTCGGCGGCCTGGAACGACGACACCAGGCGGTCGCGCATCTGGTCGAACGTCATGGTCTCGATCTGGACCTTGATGTCGGGGTACTTCTCGTTGAACTGCCCGACCATGCCCTGCACGATCTCGGTGTCCGGCACGTTTTCCATCAGCACCCGCACGGTGGCGTTGGTGTCGGTGGGGATGTCACCCAGTCCCGACGAACTCTGCTCGTCGCCGGAACCCCCTGATCCGGCGCAGCCGCTCAGGACCAGTCCGGTGGTCACGGCCAAAGCCGGCAACCATCGCGTGGCATTCCGCCGCGCTGGGCGCCGGCCGAGCATCGGGATCTTCATGGGTACTCACTTCCTACTGGTTGGACTGGATCGAGTGCACCGGGTCGGCGGGGCCCGGCTCAATCCATGTACGCACCGCCGTTGACGGAGAGCGCTTCCCCGGTGATGAACCGGGCGTCCTCGGAGACCAGGAACGCCACCGCACGGGCGACGTCGTCCGGTGTCTGCAGCCGGGCCAGAGGTGTTGCGTCGACCCAGCTTTGGCGTACCGCATCGGGGGTGGAGCCGGTGAGCTGCGCTTCCCATTCCAGTTCCCGCGACTGCATCGGGGTCGCGACGAAGCCCGGGCACACGCAGTTGACGGTGATCTGGTGGGCCGCCAGTTCGAAGGCCATGGCCTGCGTCAGGCCCAGGACGGCGAATTTCGAGGCCACGTAGTCGGAGAGGAACGGCACCCGGCCCTGTTTGGCGGCCATCGACGCGGTGTTGACGATGGTGCCGGCCCGGCCGGTGCGGATCATCGCCCGCGCGGCGGCCTGTCCGCAAAAGAACACCGCCTTGGTGTTGATGTCGAGCGAGCGGTCGTACTGCGCGGGCGTGACGTCGACGAAGCGCTCCATCGCCGACACTCCCGCATTGTTGATCCAGGCGTCGAGCCCGAGCCGGTCGGCCACGTCGTCGGCCAGCCGGCCCGCGGCCGCGGCGTCGGTGACGTCGAGTTGCAGCGCCTCGTGGCCCGGGTCGGCGGTGCCCTCGAGTCCCGCGACGGTTTCTTCGGCGCCGGCCAGGTTGACGTCGGTGACGATCACCCGCCAGCCACGGCCGGCCAGCGTCGTCGCGATCGCGCGGCCGATCCCGGATCCGGCGCCGGTGACCACGGCGGTGTGGAGCGAGGGTGAAACGGCAGTCATCACTGGGCCTTTCGGGCGAGTTGGTGGGAGACGGGGGTGAGCACGTCGCCGAGGGCGCGCCACTGGGCGTAGGCGTCGGCGTAGCGCTCGACGTGGCGGCGGTCGGGTTCGACGGCGTCGCCGAGGGTGAGGAAACGCTCGGCGCCGTCCCAGTCGTCGAGTGCGCCGACGCCGATGGCCGCGATCACCGCCGCCCCCAGCGACGCGCCCGGATGGCCGATCACCGGATGCAGGGGAGTGTCGAGGACGTCGGCGAGGATCTGCTTCCACAGCACCGATCTGCTGCCGCCGTTGGTGACCATCGCCCGCTGCAGCGGTACGCCGATCGAGGCGAACACGTCGGTGTGGTGCTTGAACCCGAAGGCGATCGCCTCCAGGACGGCGCGATACATGTCGGCCCGGGTGTGAGCGAGGTCGAGGCCGACGAACGCGCCACGCAGATCCGGATCGTGCAGTGGGCTCTTCTCGCCGAGAAAGTAGGGTAGACAGAGGATTTCAGCGGCACCCCGTTCGGCGGCCTCGTCGTCGAGCTGCAGGAGGTCGACACCGCCGGCAAGCGTCTGGAACCACCGGATCAGGCTGCCGCTGGTGGCCATGCACCCGTTGGGCAGCCAGCGGCCCGGCACCGGATGCGCGTCGAGGTACAGGCGGCCGTCGATGACCGGGGTGTCGCTGGCGGCCAGCACGTCGCCCGCGCCGCCCAGCTTCACCAGCCAGTCGCCGGCGGCGTTGACACCCGCCGCGTACGCCGACAGGACGTGATCGGCCCCGCCCACGATCAGCGGGAGCCCCTGTGGCAGTCCGGTGGCGGCCGCCGCTGCGGCACTCAGCGTTCCGGCCTGCGCGCCGGGCGTCAGCACGTCGGGGACGATGTCGTGGGCCAGGCCGGCGGCGTCGTACATCGGTGCGTAGCGTTGTCCGTCGGTGGTGCCGAGGCCCGACTCGATCGCCCAGTTGAGTTCGACGTGGGGTGCGGCGCCGAGGGCCATCAGCACCCAGTCGTAGGACCCGACGAGGCGTGCGGTGCGCGCCCACGTCTCGGGTTCGTTCTCCCGCAACCACATCGCCGTCGGCGCCACGGACTGCTGGGTGATCGCCGATCCGGTGGCCGCCAGGACGTCGTCGGAGTCGAGCGCGCCGCGCAGGCGCTCGATCTGGGCGGTGGCGCGGGCGTCGTTCTGCAGCAGGGCCCGGCGCACAGGGGCGCTGTCGGCGGCCACGGGCACCACCGCGGGCACCATGCCGGTGGTGGACAGCGCGCCGACCTGCTCTGGGGCGACGCCGGATTCGTCGAGGACGGAGCGAATGGTGCTGTGCGCGTTGCCGATCCACTGTGACGGATCGGCCTCGGCGTGTCCCGGCGCATCGGCGAACAGCCGACTCTCCCGGGAGGCCTGGGCCACGATGCGCGCCGTGACGACGTCGATGAGCACCGTCTTGGTTCCCGTGGTGCCGATGTCGACACCGATCGTGAACTGCGACATGCCGTCCTCTCGTCTCGCTCGGGTACTGACCGTACCGGTTGTCTGTTAGATTCTCACATGTTGTGTGTAACCGTCACGTAAATCGCTGTGCTGCTCCACGTTGACTGTTATCTAATAACAACAGTATGTCGACGACAACCGTGAGAGGCGTTCCATGACCAATTGGCTCGATGAGGTGTTCGCGGTCCAGAAGCCGGTGATCGCGATGCTGCACCTGGCTGCGCTGCCCGGCGATCCCGGATATGACTCCGCGGCCGGTCTGCGCGCCGTGGTGGACCGCGCCAAGGGCGAACTCGCCGCACTGCGTGAGGGCGGCGTCGACGGCGTGATGATCTCCAACGAGTTCAGCTTGCCGTACCTCACCAAGACCGAACCCATCACCGCCATCACGATGGCACGGATCATCGGCGAACTGCTTCCCGACCTGACGCTGCCCTACGGCGTCAACGTGCTGTGGGACGGCCGGGCGTCGATCGACCTCGCCGTGGCCACCGGCGCACAGTGGGTGCGGGAGATCTTCACCGGCGTCTACGCCAGCGACTTCGGCCTGTGGGACACCAACGTCGGCGCCGTCGCCCGCCACCGCCACCGCATCGGCGGGGCCGGGGTGAAGCTGCTGTTCAACATCGTGCCGGAGTCGGCGGCCTACCTGTCCGACCGCGACCTCGCGTCGATCACCAAGACGACGGTGTTCGCCACCCGTCCCGACGGTATCTGCGTCTCCGGGCTGACCGCAGGCGCCTCCACCGACTCCCAGGCGCTGCAGGTGGTCAAGGACGAGGCCGGCGACGTGCCGGTTTTCGTCAACACCGGCGTGCGCGCGCACAACGCGGCCGAGCAGCTGTCCATCGCCGACGGAGCCATCGTCGGGACCTACTTCAAGGAGGACGGTGTGTTCGAGAACCGCGCTGTCCAATCCCGGGTGACCGAGCTGATGACCGTCGTGCGGGACTTCCGCGCCACGCTGTGAGGGCGGCACTGTGAGCGTGCGGGAGATGCCGCCGTCGGTGGGTGAACTGGAGGACCTCGCCACGGCCGCGGCCCAGACGGGTGCGCAGCTGTGCCTGATGCGCATGGGTGAGCCGATCACGGTGAGCACCAAGAGCGCCGCCGGGGACGTCGTCACCCCGGTCGACCGGGCTGCGGAGGAGGCGGTGCGTGCGGTGCTGCTCGACGAACGTCCGGCCGACTCCCTGCTGGGGGAGGAGCTGCCCGCGCACTGCGGTACCAGCGGGCTCGAGTGGGTCATCGACCCGCTCGACGGCACGACCAACTACACCCGGCTGATCCCGTACTTCGCGACGTCGGTGGCGGTCCGCCGGACCTCCGACGGCGCCTGGCTGGCCGGTGCGGTGAGCGCACCGGCCCTGGGCGCGACATGGAGCGCCGCCAGGGGCGGCGGCGCCCAGCTGAGGTCGCCCGCGCAGCGGGCGGTGCTGCCGTTGCAGCTGCCCGCGACCACGGCACGGCTGATCGGCACGGGTCTTTCCTACGACCCGGGTCGGCGCCGCAGGCAGGTCCGGGAACTCGGAGCCCTGCTCGCCGATTACACCGACATGCGTCGGTTCGGCGCGGCGGCCGTCGATCTGTGCCTGGTCGCCCAGGGCAGCCTGCACGCGTTCGTCGAGGACGACCTCGCCGTGCACGACTGGGCGGCGGGTGCGCTGATCGCCGAGGAAGCGGGCGCGACGGTGTACCGGCCGACCGACGGCGACGAGACCGTCTCGGCCACCTGGGTCTGATCAGCCCGCCGCTGTGGGGCGGGTGCCCGGCCGGGCGGCGTCCACGCACACGACCTGCACACCCCTGTCGCGCAACGTCTCCAGCGTCGGATGGTCGGGTGGGCCGTCGGTCACCAGCACCGAGATCTCCGACGGCGGCGCGACGTTGATGAGCTGGACGCGGCCGAGTTTGGTCGCATCGGCGGCCACGATGACCCGGTCGGCCGACCGCATCGCGGCCTGTTTGACGTTGCCTTCTTCGCGGTGGTACTCCGATGCGCCGCGTTTGCCGTCGACGCCGGCGATACCCATGACGTAGGTGTCGCAGTTGTAGCGCAGATAGAAGTCCTCGGCCTCGGCGCCGATGAGGCTCAACTCGCCGGGGCGCACCTTGCCCCCGGTCAGCAGGATCGTGGTGTCGGGTTCGTCGGCGAGTTCCACGGCGACCAGCACGCTCGGGGTGATCACGGTCAGCCCCAGCCCGCGACCCCGCAGGGCGCGCGCGACCGCGAGCACGGTGCTCCCGCTGTCGAGGATCACCGTCTCCTGCGGGTGCAGCAGATCGGCCACCGCACTGGCGATGTGGATCTTCTCGTCGGCCGCTTCGGCCGCGCGCGCGGCGAACGACGGCTCGGTGGACTTACCGCCGAACGCGATCGCCCCGCCGAGCACGCGGCGGGCGATGCCCTGATCCTCCAGCCGCTCGATGTCGCGCCGGATCGTCATCTCCGAAACGCCGAATTCCTCGGCGAGCGAGGCGAAGTCGACTTCCCGGTCGGTGTCGATCCGGGCGGCGATCGCCGCGCGCCGCGCATGCGCGTTCAGGGAGGGCACCCCTCAAGCGTAGGGCACAAAGTGTGAAAAGTTCACACCGATCACAGATCGTTACGGGACCAGAACCACCGATCCCACGGTCTTGCGCCCCTGCAGATCGCGGTGCGCCCGCTCCGCCTCCCGCAGCGGATAGTGCTCGCTGACCGTCACCGTGATCGCACCCTTCGCGATCGCATCGAGTACCTCGCCCGCGCGCCAGGCGAACTCGTCGGGCGTGCGGGTGTGGTGCGCGAGGTTCGGCCGGGTGAGGAACACCGAACCGGCGGTGTTGAGCCGCTGCGGGTCCACCGGGGGGACGGGTCCGCTCGCGGCGCCGAACAGGGCCAGCGTCCCGCGGACGGCGAGGCTGGCCAGGCTGGCGTCGAAAGTCGCCGCGCCCACGCCGTCGTAGACCGCGGCCACCCCGTTCCCGCCGGTCAGTTCCCGGATCCTGGCGCCGAACTCCTGTGGATCGTCCGGGTAGTCGAGCACCTCGATGGCGCCGGCCTGCCGGGACAGCTCGGCCTTCCGCGGAGTGGACACGGTGGTGATGACCTTGGCGGCCAGGCTGGTCACCCACTGGGTGAGGATCAGCCCCACGCCGCCGGCGCCCGCGTGCACCAGCACGGTGTCGCCCTGGGCGACCGGGTAGGTGGACTTGATCAGGTAATGGGCCGTCATCCCCTTCAGCAGCGACGAGGCGGCGACCGCGGGCGCGACGCCGTCGGGCACGTACGCCACGAAATCTGCCGGCGCCAGGGCGTATTCGGCGTAGGCGCCGAGCGCCTTGTCGGTCACCACTCGGTCGCCGACCCGCAGCGCCGCGACGTCGTCGCCGACGGCCTCGATGATGCCGCAGACCTCGCTGCCCACGATGAAGGGCACCTCCCGCGGATAGAGGCCCGACCGGAAATAGGTGTCGATGAAGTTGACGCCCATGGCCTCGGCCTTGATCAGGACCTGGCCGGGACCCGGCGTGGGTTGCGGCTTTTCGACGTGGGTGAGGACCTCGGGACCGCCGGTTTCGGTGACTTCGATCGCGTACATGCGAACCATCATCCACCGCATAGCATGACCCGGTGAGGCTCGCCCGTCCCGACGTGTTCCACCCGCGCATCGTGCTGGCCGCGTGCCCGGCGCTGCCGGAGTCCGACGGCGACGACGACGGCCTGGTCGACGCGCTGCGCACCAGGGGTCTGCACGCCCGCTGGCTGTCGTGGGACGATCCGGCGACGCTGGACGCCGACCTGGTGATCCTGCGGGCGACGTGGGACTACATCGAGCGCCTCGACGAGTTCCTGGCGTGGACGCGCCGGGTCCGCCATCTCCTCAACGGCCCCGAAGTGGTGGCGTGGAACACCGACAAGCGGTATCTGGTGGATCTCGCGCGCCACGGGGTGCCGACGATGCCGACGCAGTACTTCGGCACCGGCGACCCGGTCGCGGTGCCTGCCGGTGAGGTCGTCGTCAAACCCGCCGTCGGCGGCGGGTCGGTAGGAGCGCGGCGGTTCACCGACGCCGATGCGGCC
The DNA here is from genome assembly GCF_010731695.1 of Mycolicibacterium litorale. Taxonomy (NCBI): domain Bacteria; kingdom Bacillati; phylum Actinomycetota; class Actinomycetes; order Mycobacteriales; family Mycobacteriaceae; genus Mycobacterium; species Mycolicibacterium litorale. The sequence goes on along the minus strand of NZ_AP022586.1, from coordinate 1,968,392 downwards.
GCCGCCCACGCGGCGGCGCTGCAGGCGCAGGGGAGCGCGGTGCTCGTGCAGCCCTACGACCCGAGGGTCGAGTCCGGGGAGACGGCGCTGGTGTTCATCGGCGGTGAGCAGTCACACGCGTTCACCAAGGGGGCGATCCTGCCGCCGGACGGCCCGCCGGTGTTCGACGAGTCCGGTACATACGCGGTCGAGCACCTGGCACCCGCCGAACCGGATTTCGAGCTCTGGGACATCGGCTACGCCACCCTACGAGCGGCCGCGGCGATCCTCGGCGTCGACGTCGGCGAGTTCCTCTACGCGCGGGTGGATCTCATCGGCTCGCGCGGCGACGCGCAGGTGCTCGAGGTGGAACTCGTCGAACCGTCACTGGGTTGGCGGCAACTCGACCCCGCCGCGCGCGCGGACCGCCAGCGCCACTTCGCCCTCGCCGTGGAGTTCGCGCTCGAGCGCCTCGGGCTGGGTCCGCTGTCGCATCGACGCCCATAGCGCCGCGGTGGCCGCCGTGCAGGCGGCCGCACCGGCCACGTGCACCGCGACCAGGACCGCAGGCACACCGGTGAGGAACTGCACGGCGCCGACTGTGCCCTGGGCGACGACGATCGCGGCCAGCACCCCCAGCCGGACCAGCACCGGTCGCGGTGCGCGCACCGCGAGGAGCCCGAAGCCGAGGGCGATCACGAGCGACAGATACGCCACGAGCAGCGACGAATGCAGGTGCACGAGCGTGGTGATCTCCACCAGCAGCCGCGGCACCGGTTCCTCGATGCTCTTGTCGCCCGCGTGCGGACCGGCCCCGGTCACCAGGGTGCCGGTCACCAGCGTGGCGGCCAGTGCCGTGGCGCTCAGCAAGGTCAACTGCCGCAACGGTTTCGGGACCGTCCGAACCGGAGTGCCCCCGTCGGGTTCGCCGATCTTGACGTAGAGCAGCACCGACAGCCACACCATCGCCATGGACACCAGAAGGTGGATCGCGACGGTCCACCACAGCAGTCCGGTGAGCACCGTGATGCCGCCGATCACCGCCTGCGCCACTGTCGAGGCGGGCATCAGCCACGCGTACACGAGGACCTCGCGGCGCCGCCGCGCGCGCGTGACGGCCAGCACCGCCGCGGCGGCGGTCAGCACCACGAGGAAGGTGATCAGCCGGTTGCCGAATTCGACGGCCTGGTGGATGCCGGGCACCTCGGCGTGCGGCACGGGGGTGAAGCTGCCCGGGAAGCACTGCGGCCAGGTGGGGCAGCCGAGGCCCGACGCGGTGACGCGGACGATCGCGCCGGTGACCGAGATACCGCCCTGGGTGAGGATGACCGCGATCGCGATCGCGCGCTGGACCCGCAGACTGGGCAGCGGCAGCAGGTCGACCAGCCGCAGGAAGAGTCGTCTGACGGGCACGAATCGATGGTAGAGCAGCGGTAACTACGATCCGTAGTAGGCCTGGTCACCGGGGTGCGACGAACGGGACGAGCACGTCGTCGACCAGTGCGACCAGCAGGTCCTCGGTGATCGGGTCGCCGGTGATCAGAAGTCGGTGCCACAGCACGCTCTGGCCGAGTTCGCGGGCGATCTCCACCGGCACGTCGCGCCGCACCTCGCCGCGGTCGATACCCCGCTGCAGCAGCGCGGCCATCTCGCGTTTGCGCCAGCCGATGACGTCGTCGCGGAAAGCGGCGGTGAGTTCCGGATCGTGGGCGGCGGCCGCGACGGCGGCCTTGAGCACGGCGGCGTCCGGACCGGTGAACAGGGCGGCCCACCCGCGCAGAACCGCGAGCGTGTCGCCGCGGAAGCTGCCGGTGTCGGCGTGCGGGATGGCGGTCGTCGCGATGCGCATCAGCGTGTCGCGCAGCAGGCTGGCCCGGTCGGGCCACCGCCGGTAGAGCACCGGCTTGCTGGTGCGCGCGGCGGCGGCGACCGCCTCCATCGTCACCCCGCCGGGCCCGTGTTCGGCCAGCAGCGTCAGCACAGCGGTGCGGATGGCGGTGTCGAGTTCCGCCCCGTGTCGTCTGGCCATGAGATCCCCTCCGAGAAACGCTTGCGTATCTTAACGCGTGCTTCTAGCGTGCAAGATACGAATCCGTATCTTGCAGGAGGTCCCGATGTCCCGCCCCGTGCTCTATCCCTTGCGCTCGGTCGACACCGCCACGGTGCACGTCACCCGCGCACCCCACCGCCGCAGGCGCGTCACGATCGATCACCGCCCGCTCGCCGGGGTGACGCCCGCGATGCTCCTCGACTGGTTCACCCACCTCGGCGAGACGATGACGTACGGCGATGAGGTCATCGATCGCTACCTGGCGTGGCATCCGATCGACCACATCCGGTGGGAGCTCGACCGGCCGGCGCCCGGCGGCGGCGCGGCCGACGGCGCCCGTTTCCGCATGGTCGAGGCGTTCGGCGGGCGGCCCGAATTCACGATCGACGAGGTGGCGCGGGTCGAGAAGCTCGACGAAACCGGCATCCGGCTCGTCAAACGTGCCGCGGGGGCGGTGTTCTTCCAGCTCGAGCACACCTGGTCGGCGGGAGCGGACGGGGCGCACTACGTCACCGTGATGGACCTGGGCGCGCGGTCTACGCTGCTCTCACCGGTCAACCGGCTGGTGGCGCGGCACTTCCCCGAGGACAAGCTGCGGGCGTGGATCCGCCACAACATAGAGGAGGTCGGCCAGCTGGAATACCTGCTGCCCGCGCTGGTCTCAGGTGAAGCGGAACCAGCGCAGCGCGCATAGCGCCGCCACGCCGCCCCACACCGCGAGAACGGCGAGGCCCAGCCAGTCGACCGAGAGTGTCATCGCCTGGGTGAGCGCCTCGGTCAGCGCACCCGACGGTGTCAGCCGGGCGGCCCATGCCAGCGCGCCGGGCACCGCCTGACCCTCGAGCGTCAACGCGCCGAGCCCGGCGAACACGAACCACAGCAGGTTGGCGACCGCCAGCACGATCTCGGCGCGCAACGTCCCGCCGAGCAGCAGGCCCAGGGCCGCGAATCCGGCGGTGCCCAGCGCGATCACCACGGCGCCCAGCAGCAGCCCGGCCGGTTCGGGGCGCCACCCGAGCGCCAGGCCGATGGCCCCGAGCAGCACCGACTGCAGGAACACCACCGTGACCACGGCGAGTGACTTGCCGGCGATGATGCCCCACACCGGCAGCGCGGTCGCGCCGAGCCGTTTGAGCGCCCCGTAGCGACGGTCGAACGCGACCGCGATCGCCTGCCCGGTGAACGCCGTCGAGATCACCGCGAGCGCCATGATCGCGGGCACGAACGTGCCCGCGCGATCGTCGCCGAAGTCGCCGAGCGGCAACAGGATCAGCCCGACGAGCAGCGTGATCGGGATGAACATCGTCAGCAACAGCTGTTCGCCGTTGCGCAGCAGCAACCGCAGTTCGAGACCGAACTGGGCGGCCAGCATCTTCGGCACCGCGGCGGGCCGCGGGTCGGGGGTGAACGTGCCCGGCGCGAACTGGTTGGTGGTCATTTCCGCAACTCCCGGCCGGTCAGGTCCAGAAACACGTCCTCGAGGCTGCGCTGTTCGACGCGCATGTCGGTGGCCAGCACGTTCACCCGTGCACACCACGCCGTCACGGTGGCCAGCACCTGCGGGTCGACGTGGCCCTCGACCAGGTACTCACCCGGCGAGGTCTCGGTGGCGCGGTAGCTCTCCGGCAGCGCGGTCACCAACAGCGACAGGTCGAGTTTGGGGGGCGCGCTGAACCGCAGCTGGTTCTCGGCGCCGCTGCGCATCAGTTCGGCGGGCGTCCCGGTGGCCACCGCGACGCCGCGGTCGATGATCACCAGCCGGTCGGCCAGCTGTTCGGCCTCGGTCAGCTGGTGGGTGGTCAGCACGACGGTGACGCCGTCACGGCGCAGCGCATCGATCAGCTCCCACACCACGATGCGGGCGTGGGCGTCCATCCCGGCCGTCGGTTCGTCGAGGAACACGAGTTCGGGACGCCCGACGACGGCGCACGCCAACGCCAGCCGCTGCTGTTGGCCGCCGGAGAGCCTGCGGTAGGTGGTGCGCGCGACGTCGGTGAGGCCGAGGGTGTCGAGCAGCCACTGCGGGTCGAGCGGATCGGCGGCGTAGGCGGCGACGAGGTCGAGCATCTCGCCGGCGCGCGCGGCCGGATAACCGCCGCCGCCCTGCAGCATGACGCCGATGCGCTCACGCACCCTGTTGTTGTGGGCGGCCGGGTCCATGCCGAGGATCTCGATGGTCCCGGCGTCGGGGCGCAGGAACCCTTCGCACATCTCGACCGTCGTCGTCTTGCCCGCGCCGTTGGGGCCCAGCAGCGCCAGCACTTCGGCACGGTGGACGTCGAGGTCGAGGCCGTCGACCGCCGTGGTCGACCCGTAGCGCTTGGTCACGCCGCGCAGCCGCACGGGCTGAGCGGACGAGCGCTCGTGCGGCGAGCCGGCGGCTTCGGGTCCGGTGGTCACGGGGAATCAGCGTATGCGCCCGGTGCGGCGGATCGTGTCTGCGGTGGTCGCGGACCGTCTCCGCCGGGCGCCGACGGCGGGGGCGGCGACGCCGGCATGGCGGGCGGGTCCCCCTCGGGCAGCGGCTGCCAAGGCAGGCGGCGCCAGGTCAGCGCCATCAGCGCCGCGACCACGACGGTGCTGGCCAGCGTCGCCATCACGATCTGGAACAGGGCGAACCGATCGCCGTTGGCGGTGGGGCCGAAGATGCCGACGATCAGCGTGATCGCGATGGTCGCGCCGCGGAAGCCCGGGCGGGTGGCCCACGTCGCGAGCGGGATGATCGCCCACAGCAGATACCAGGGCTGCACGACGGGGAAGAGCAGGACCGTGGCGCCCAGCGCCACGCCGAGGCCGCCGACCGGGTGCAGCCGGCCGCGCAGCACCGCCAGCAGCAGACCGCTCACCAGCACCGCGATGATGCTGACGCCGATGGCACGGGTGAGTGCGAGGATCGCGGTGGTGTGGTCGCCGAGGCCGAGCAGGATGCCGACCTGACCGGTGCCCAGCGCGATCAGCGTCGGCGGGGACATCCAGCTGCGCACCACGTTGGCGGTGCCGAGCGTGAACAACCACCCGAAGCCCAGCCCGCTGGCCCAGCCGATCACCGCCATGACGGCGACCGCCACCGCGGTCAGCGACCCGCCTGCGATGAAGAACGCCTTCACAGTGCCGCCCCAGCGGCAGGCCAGCGCCATCGCGACGAAGCCGAGGGCGAGCAGCGACGGCAGTTTCACCTGAGAGGACATCGCGATCAGCACGGTGCCTGTGAGCAGCATCGCCATCGGATACCACCGGGCCCACTGCGGGCGGCCCGACGGCCAGTGCAGGGGCCGGGGGACGAGCGGACGAACGGCGTCCACTCCCCGCAGGGCGAATTCGGTGCCCGCCAGCATCAGCCCGAGCATGAGCGCCTCGTTGTGGATACCGGCGACCAGGTGCATGAACAGCAGGGGATTGCAGGGTCCCAGCCACAGGGCACTGACCTCGGCGACGCCGCAGCGGCGGGCCAGCCGCGGGGTGGCCCACACGATCAGCCCGACACCGGCGAGCACGACCAGCCGGTGGAAAAGGACGGCCCACACGATGTTCTCGCCGGTGATCGAGGAGATCGTCTGCCCGATCCACAGGAACAGCGGACCGTACGGGGCGGGCGTCTCCCGCCACAGGCTGGGCACCGACAGCGTGAACACGTGGTCGAGTCCCAGCCCTGTGGCGGGTCCGACCTTGTACGGGTCGAGCCCCTGCAGCGAGATCTCGCTCTGGGCGAGGTAGGAGTAGACGTCCTTGCTGTACATCGGCGGTGCGATCAGCAGCGGGATCGCCCACAGCAGCAGCGTGCGGTCGGTCTGGCTGCGCGACATCCGCCTGCTGCCGAGCGCGAAGCGGCCCAGCATCAGCCAGGCCAGCGCCATCATCACCGCACCCGTCGTCGTCATCGTCAGCGAGACGGTCTGGATCCGGGACGGCAGGTTGAGCAACCGGACGCCGAAGGTGGGGTCCTGCACGACGGGCCGCGCCCCGGCGCCCAGTGCGCCGATCGCCATCAGCACCGTGCCGGTCGCGCCGAACAGACGGGTCCGGCGCAGCGCGACCAGATCGGCCTCGGTCAGTGGTGAGCCAACAGTGCGCTCGTCGCCGTGCCAGCGGGCGATCGAGGAACTGAAGGACTGCAGCCGCCCGGCCATACGAGCCATTCGAGAAGCGTAGCCGCCGGGCCTATGGGAACTATCACGCTCCACTAAGGGTGACCTTGGTGGAACCGGCTGGCTAATTCCGTCACAATGGTGTTGTGAAAATCCCTACCGAGGCTGCCCGCGCGTCCGCTGCGCACGTCTCGGACGGGCACACCCGCAGTGCGATCATCCAGGTGCTGCTGCAGGGCCCGGTCACCGCATCGGCGATCGGCGATCGACTCGGCATCTCGGCGGCAGGTGTGCGCCGTCATCTGGACGCGCTGATCGAGGCGGGCGACGCGCAGGCCGCCCCCGCCGCGGCGTGGGAGCACAGCGGCCGCGGCCGCCCGGCCAAGCGTTACCGGCTCACCGCCGCAGGCCGCGCCAAGCTCGGCCACACTTACGACGACCTCGCGGCGGCGGCAATGCGCCAGCTGCGCGAGATCGGCGGCGACGACGCCGTCCGCACCTTCGCGCGCCGTCGGATCGACACCATCCTGTCGGGAGTAACCGAGGGGGTCGGTGGTGTTGAAGAGGGTGTCGAAGACACCGCCGAGCGGGTGGCCGACGCGCTCACCGCAGCCGGGTACGCGACCACCACCACGCGGGTCAGCGGCCCGATCGACGGTGTGCAGATCTGCCAGCACCACTGCCCGGTTTCGCACGTCGCCGAGGAGTTCCCGGAGCTGTGTGAAGCCGAGCGCGAGGCGTTCGCCGAGATCCTCGGCACCCACGTGCAGCGGCTGGCCACGATCGTCAACGGCGATTGCGCCTGCACCACCCACGTACCGCTGCAGCCCGACAAGCAAGAATCCCTCCGGCGCACAGCCCGCGCCGGATCCGTTACGACCCCTCAAGGAGCGTCGACATGACCGCCACCCCGGAGACGACCGCCGTCACCCCCGAGCACAAGATCGGGGAGCCGCTGTCGCAGGAGCAGGCCATCGCCTCGCTGGGCCGTTACGGCTACGGCTGGTCGGACTCCGACGTCGCGGGCGCCAGCGCGCAGCGCGGCCTGTCCGAGGCGGTCGTCCGCGACATCTCGGCGAAGAAGAGCGAGCCGGAGTGGATGCTCGACGTCCGCCTGCGCGCGTTGCGCACGTTCGACAAGAAGCCGATGCCGAACTGGGGTTCAAACCTCGACGGCATCGACTTCGAGAACATCAAGTACTTCGTGCGCTCCAGCGAGAAGCAGGCCGCCACGTGGGACGACCTGCCCGAGGACATCCGCAACACCTACGACAAGCTGGGCATCCCCGAGGCCGAGAAGCAGCGCCTGGTCTCCGGTGTCGCCGCCCAGTACGAGTCGGAGGTCGTCTACCACTCGATCCGTGAGGACCTCGAGAAGCAGGGCGTCATCTTCCTCGACACCGACACCGCCCTCAAGGAGCATCCGGAGCTGTTCAAGCAGTACTTCGGCACCGTGATCCCGGCCGGCGACAACAAGTTCTCCGCGCTCAACACCGCGGTGTGGTCGGGCGGTTCGTTCATCTACGTGCCGAAGGGCGTGCACGTCGACATCCCGCTGCAGGCCTACTTCCGGATCAACACCGAGAACATGGGCCAGTTCGAGCGGACGCTGATCATCGTCGACGAGGACGCCTACGTGCACTACGTCGAGGGCTGCACGGCGCCGATCTACAAGAGCGACTCGCTGCACTCCGCGGTCGTCGAGATCATCGTCAAGCCGGGCGGCCGCTGCCGCTACACCACCATCCAGAACTGGTCGAACAACGTCTACAACCTGGTCACCAAGCGTGCCCGCGCCGAGGCCGGCGCCACGATGGAGTGGGTCGACGGCAACATCGGCTCCAAGGTCACGATGAAGTACCCGGCCGTCTGGATGACCGGTGAGCACGCCAAGGGCGAGGTGCTCTCGGTGGCATTCGCCGGTGAGGGGCAGCACCAGGACACCGGCGCCAAGATGCTGCACCTCGCGCCGCAGACCTCCAGCAACATCGTGTCCAAGTCGGTGGCCCGCGGTGGCGGCCGTGCGTCCTACCGCGGTCTGGTCCAGGTGAACAAGGGTGCGCACGGTTCGCGCTCGAGCGTGAAATGCGATGCGCTGCTTGTCGATACGATCAGCCGCAGCGACACCTACCCGTACGTCGACATCCGTGAGGACGACGTGACGATGGGCCACGAGGCCACGGTCTCCAAGGTCAGCGAGGACCAGCTGTTCTACCTGATGAGCCGCGGGCTGACCGAGGACGAGGCAATGGCGATGGTCGTGCGCGGCTTCGTCGAGCCGATCGCCAAGGAACTGCCGATGGAGTACGCGCTGGAGCTCAACCGTCTGATCGAGCTGCAGATGGAAGGGGCTGTCGGCTAGTGGTATCGAATCTGACCGCGGCGGCCGAAGGGACACCCGCGGGTTCCGCGCTGAACAAGGGCGAGCTGTTCTCGTCGTTCGACGTCAACGCCTTCGAGGTCCCCGGTGGCCGCGACGAGATCTGGCGGTTCACCCCGCTGCGGCGGCTGCGCGGGCTGCACGACGGGTCGGCTCCGGCCAGCGGCCGCGCCGAGATCATCGTGTCCGAGCGGCCCGGCGTCACCGTCGAGACCGTGCAGCGCGGTGACGCGCGGCTCGGTCAGGGCGGTGTCCCGTCGGATCGTGTTGCGGCGCAGGCGTACTCGTCCTTCGAGTCGGCGACGGTGGTGACCGTCGCGCGCGACACCGAGGTCGCCGAGCCGATCGAGATCACCGTCGACGGACCCGGCGAGGGTGCGGTGGCCTACGGGCACCTGCAGATCCGCCTCGAGGAGCTGTCGCGGGCCATCGTCGTCGTGGACCTGCGTGGCAGCGGAACCTACGCCGACAACGTCGAGCTCATCGTCGGCGACTCGGCCGGTCTCGGCGTGATCTGGATCGCCGACTGGGCCGACGACATGGTGCACGTCAGCTCCCATCACGCCCGCCTGGGCAAGGATGCGGTGCTCGGGCACGTCAACGTGACGCTGGGCGGCGACGTCGTGCGCACCACGGCCATCGTGCGTTTCACCGCGCCGGGTGGTGACGCGAAGATGCTCGGCACGTATTTCGCCGACGACGGCCAGCACTTCGAATCGCGCCTGCTCGTCGACCACGCCGTGCCGAACTGCAAGTCCGACGTGCTCTACAAGGGTGCGCTGCAGGGCGATCCGCATTCGAACAAGCCCGACGCGCACGCCGTCTGGGTGGGCGACGTGCTGATCCGCGCGGCGGCCGCCGGCACCGACACCTTCGAGGTGAACCGCAACCTGGTGCTCACCGACGGTGCCCGCGCCGACTCGGTCCCCAACCTCGAGATCGAGACCGGCGAGATCGTCGGGGCCGGGCACGCCAGTGCCACCGGCCGATTCGACGACGAGCAGATGTTCTACCTGCAGGCGCGGGGCATTCCCGAACCCCAGGCGCGCCGGTTGATCGTGCGCGGCTTCTTCGGCGAGATCATCGGCAAGATCGCGGTGCCCGCGGTCCGGGAGCGCCTCACCGCCGCCATCGAACGCGAACTCGAGCTCACTGAAGGAAGCAATTCGTAATGTCCACACTGGAAATCAAAGATCTGCACGTCAGCGTCAACGGCGGCGACGACGCTGAGGCCAAGCCGATCCTCAAGGGCGTGAACCTCACCGTGAACTCGGGGGAGACCCACGCGCTGATGGGGCCGAACGGATCCGGGAAGTCGACGCTGTCATACGCGGTCGCCGGCCACCCGAAGTACACGGTCACCTCGGGGTCGATCACGCTCGACGGCCAGGACGTGCTCGAGATGAGCGTCGACGAGCGGGCACGCGCCGGGCTGTTCCTGGCGATGCAGTACCCGGTCGAGGTGCCCGGGGTCTCGATGTCGAACTTCCTGCGTACCGCGGCCACGGCCGTGCGTGGTGAGGCGCCGAAGCTGCGGCACTGGGTCAAAGAGGTCAAGGCCGCGATGGACGACCTCGAGATCGACCCGGCCTTCTCCGAACGCAGTGTGAACGAGGGCTTCTCGGGCGGCGAGAAGAAGCGCCACGAGATCCTGCAGCTGTCGCTGCTCAAGCCGAAGATCGCCATCCTCGACGAGACCGACTCCGGCCTCGACGTCGATGCGCTGCGCGTGGTCAGCGAAGGCGTCAACCGCTACGCCGCGGAGAACAGCGGCGGCGTGCTGCTGATCACCCACTACACCCGGATCCTGCGCTACATCCAGCCGCAGTTCGTCCACGTGTTCGTCGGCGGCCGCATCGTCGAATCGGGCGGGCCGGAACTGGCCGACGAGCTCGAGACCAACGGCTACGTGCGGTTCACCCAGCAGGCCGCGGCGGCAGGCGCATAGGGAGGCGTGTTGCGATGACGACCGCGGCGAGCCGGCTGGACGTGGCGCGGATCCGCGCGGACTTCCCGATCCTGCAGCGGGTGATGCGTGGTGGATCGCAACTGGCCTACCTCGATTCCGGTGCGACCTCACAGCGTCCGCTCCAGGTGCTCGACGCCGAACGCGACTTCCTGACCACGTCGTACGGCGCGGTGCACCGGGGCGCACACCAGCTGATGGAGGAATCGACCGACGCCTACGAGGACGGTCGCTCCGCCATCGCGGCGTTCGTCGGCGCCGACACCGACGAACTGGTGTTCACCAAGAACGCCACCGAGGCGCTCAACCTCGTGTCCTACGTGCTGGGCGACGGTCGCTTCGAGGGTCACGCCGTCGGCCCGGGCGACGTCATCGTCACCACTGAGCTGGAACACCACGCCAACCTGATCCCGTGGCAAGAGCTGGCCCGGCGCACCGGAGCCACGCTGAAGTGGTACGGCGTGACCGACTCAGGCGATCAGGCCGGGCGCATCGACCTCGACTCCCTCGACCTCGACGAGCGGGTGAAAGTGGTTGCGTTCACGCACCATTCGAACGTGACCGGCGCGGTCGCGCCGGTGGCCGAACTGGTCGCGCGGGCGCAGGCGGTCGGGGCGCTCACGGTGCTCGACGCCTGCCAGTCGGTGCCGCACCAGCCCATCGACTTCCACGCGCTCGGCGTCGACTACGCCGCGTTCTCCGGCCACAAGATGCTGGGCCCCAACGGGATCGGTGTGCTCTACGGACGGCGCGAGCTGCTCGCGAAGATGCCGCCGTTCCTCACCGGCGGGTCGATGATCGAGACCGTCACCATGGAGGGCGCCACCTATGCGCCCGCACCGCAGCGCTTCGAGGCTGGTACGCCGATGACCTCCCAGGTCGTCGGGTTGGCCGCTGCCGCCCGCTACCTGTCGGCCATCGGGATGGCCGAGGTCGAGGCGCACGAGGCCGAGCTGGTGGCCGCCGCACTGGACGGGCTGTCCGGTATCGACGGCGTCCGGATCGTCGGCCCGCACTCGATGACCGATCGCGGATCGCCGGTGTCGTTCGTCGTCGACGGGGTGCACGCTCACGACGTGGGGCAGGTGCTCGACGACGACGGGGTCGCCGTGCGGGTCGGTCACCACTGCGCGTGGCCGCTGCACCGCCGGTTCGGCATCACTGCGACCGCACGCGCGTCGTTCGCGGTGTACAACACCCTCGACGAGGTCGATCGGCTGGTGGCAGGCGTTCACCACGCCGTCGAGTTCTTCGGTAGGTGAGCGATGCGGCTCGAGCAGATCTACCAGGAAGTGATCCTCGATCACTACAAGCATCCGCATCACCGCGGGCTGCGTGAACCGTTCGGCGCCGAGGTGCACCACGTCAACCCCACCTGCGGCGACGAGGTGACGCTGCGCGTGTCCCTCGGTGAGGACGGCGAGACGGTCGCGGATGTGTCCTACGACGGGCAGGGCTGTTCCATCAGCCAGGCGTCGACGTCGGTGCTGACCGATCAGGTGATCGGGACGACGGTCGGCGACGCGCTCAAGACCGTCGCCGCGTTCACCGAGATGGTCTCGTCGCGGGGCACCATCGACGGGGACGAGGACGTCCTGGGCGACGGCATCGCCTTCGCCGGCGTCTCGAAGTACCCGGCTCGCGTGAAGTGCGCGCTGCTCGGCTGGATGGCTTTCAAGGACGCGGTCGCGCAGGCGTCCCACGATTCGGAGGAGAAACGATGAGCGAAACGACGGCACCCAACGAGGAACTGCTCGCCGACATCGAGGAGGCGATGCGCGACGTCGTGGACCCCGAACTCGGCATCAACGTCGTCGATCTCGGCCTGGTCTACGGACTGGGCGTCGAGAAGGGCGACGCCGGCGATGTCGCGTTGATCGACATGACGCTGACGTCGGCGGCGTGCCCGCTGACCGATGTGATCGAGGACCAGTCGCGCACCGCGCTGGTCGGCGCGGGCCTGGTCAACGAGATCAAGATCAACTGGGTGTGGAATCCGCCGTGGGGCCCGGACAAGATCACCGAGGACGGCCGCGAACAGCTTCGCGCCCTCGGTTTCACCGTCTAGCTCCCTGACGTCGTCCGGCGGGCGACAATCTCGCTGTGATGACGGTTCCCGCCACCGGGTGGCGCGGTGGTGTGCTCGCGCGGGGGCTGCTGATCGGCGCGACGACAGGGCTGTTCTTCGGCGCGCTCGCGCTGCTCGACTCCGGACTCCTCGTCGCCGGGGCGATCGTGTTCGTGGTCATGGGCGTCGCCATGGGAGTGTCGACGTCGCGGCGGATGAGCACGTACTGGCCCGGCGCTGCCGACTTCTCCGGCGCCGAACGGGTGACGATCGTGCGCGCCGCGCGCCGCGGCTATCGGGTCGACGACAAGCGTCTGGCCGCCGGCGTCGTCGACTACAGCGCAGGGTTGCGGGCCGCGGCCGAACGGCTGCACCCGTACCGCTGGGTGGTTTGGCTGGTGATCGTGGTCGCGCTGGGGAGCGCGGCGTGGGATGCGGTGGCCGGTTCGGTGCGCGAGACCGCCGCGTCGTGTGTCTACCTCGGCCTGCTGGCGATCGAGCTGTTCTGGTGGCCGTCTCGGCGGCGCGAGCTGCTGCTCAACGCGGCGCTGGCGTCCGCACTCGCCCAGCAGGCGCTCGACGAGCCGGGGGACGAGGAGCGCACCGCGGCGGCCCCGGAGCCGTGACGTCGGTCTCGGCGGCGGTTTGCCTGCACCGAGCGGGGGAACACAACACCCGACCCCGGCGTTAGGACTTTCGTGGCTACCCAAGACATCACCGCAGATCAGTTCAACGAGACGATCACCGAGAACGAGATCGTGCTCGTCGATTTCTGGGCGTCGTGGTGCGGCCCCTGTAAGCAGTTCGCGCCCACCTTCGCCGCCTCGTCCGAGAAGCACCCGGACGTCGTCTACGCCAAGGTCGACACCGAGGCGGAACAGCAGCTGGCGGCCGCAGCGGACATCCGGTCCATCCCGACGCTGATGGCGTTCAAGAAGGGCAAGCTGGTCTTCAACCAGGCCGGCGCGCTCCCACCCGCCGCGCTCGAGGATCTGGTGCAGAAGGTCAAGGAGTTCGACATCGACGCCGCGATCGCCGCACAGGAGAACGCGCCGTCCGAGTGACGTGTCCCACGAGGTGCACGCGATAGCGTGCACTGCGTGACCGCAGAAGACTCGTTCGTCCTCGTCGACAGGCCCCGGCCGCAGGTCGCGGTGGTGACCCTCAACCGTCCGGAGCGGATGAACTCCATGGCGTTCGACGTCATGGTCCCGCTGCGGGACGTGCTGCGCGAACTCACCTACGACAACGAGGTGCGCGCCGTCGTCCTCACCGGGGCGGGCCGCGGATTCTCCTCGGGTGCCGACCACAAGTCGGCCGGTTCGGTGCCCCACGTCAAGGGTCTGACCCGGCCGTCGTTCGGGTTGCGGTCGATGGAGATCCTCGACGACGTCATCCTGGCGCTGCGCAAGATGCACCAACCGGTGATCGCCGCCGTCAACGGCGCCGCGATCGGCGGCGGGCTGTGCCTGGCGCTGGCCGCCGACATCCGGGTGGCGGCGTCCGGGGCGTACTTCCGGGCGGCAGGCATCAACAACGGCCTCACCGCCAGCGAACTCGGGTTGAGCTACCTGTTGCCGCGCGCCATCGGCTCGTCGCGAGCCTTCGAGATCATGCTCACCGGCCGCGACGTCGATGCGGACGAGGCGCAGCGCATCGGGCTGGTGTCACGCACGGTCGCCGAAGACGAGCTGCTCGAGGTCTGCTGCGAGATGGCCGAACGCATCGCCGCGTTCTCCCGCCCCGGCGTGGAGCTCACCAAGCGCACGCTGTGGAGCGGTCTGGACGCGGCCAGCCTGGAGGGGCACATGCAGGCCGAAGGTCTCGGCCAGCTGTACGTCCGGCTGCTCACCGCGAATTTCGAGGAGGCGGTCGCGGCGCGCGCGGAGAAGCGGCCCGCGGTCTTCACCGACGACAAACCGTGAGCGTCGCCACGGCGGCCGTTATCAGTTGGCGTCGGGCGCCGAGCTGCGGCTAGCCTCGAAGCAGCCTTTCCCGGCGTCCGGCTCTGCCGCGCCCGAAATCCGTCCCACCCCCGCAATGAGGAGCACTGCCCGTGATCACCGCAACGGACCTCGAGGTCCGCGCCGGGGCGCGCACGCTGCTCTCCCTCGACGACGCCGTGCTGCGCGTCCAGCCGGGTGACCGGATCGGGCTGGTCGGGCGCAACGGTGCCGGTAAGACCACCACCATGCGGATCCTCGCGGGCGAAGGCGAACCCTACGCCGGCACCATCACCCGCAGCGGGGACGTCGGCTATCTACCGCAGGACCCCCGCGAAGGCGACCTCGACGTCCTGGCCCGCGACCGGGTGCTCTCGGCCCGTGGACTGGACACGCTGCTGGCCGACCTGGAGAAGCAGCAGGTGCTGATGGCCGAGGTCGCCGACGACGCCGCGCGCGACAAGGCGGTGCGCCGCTACGGTCAGCTCGAGGAACGGTTCGCCGCACTCGGCGGATACGCGGCCGAGAGCGAAGCGGGCCGCATCTGCGCGAGCCTCGGACTGCCCGAACGGGTGCTCACCCAGCCGCTACGCACGCTGTCCGGCGGCCAGCGCCGCCGCGTCGAACTGGCGCGCATCCTGTTCGCGGCCGGCGACAGCGGGTCGGGTTCGGCCACCACGCTGCTGCTCGACGAGCCGACCAACCACCTCGACGCCGACTCGATCACCTGGTTGCGCGACTTCCTGCAGAGTCACACCGGCGGGCTGGTGGTGATCAGCCACGACGTGGATCTGCTCGCCGCGGTGGTCAACCGGGTGTGGTTCCTCGACGCGGTCCGCGGAGAGGTCGACGTGTACAACATGTCCTGGCAGAAGTACCTCGACGCCAGGGCCACCGACGAGCAGCGCCGCCGCCGTGAGCGGGCCAACGCCGAGAAGAAGGCGTCCGCGCTGCGGGCGCAGGCGGCCAAGATGGGCGCCAAGGCCACCAAAGCCGTTGCGGCGCAGAACATGCTGAAGCGCGCGGACCGGATGATGGCCGCCCTCGACGAGGAACGGGTCGCCGACAAGGTGGCGCGGATCAAGTTCCCCACCCCGGCGCCGTGCGGCAAGACCCCGCTGATCGCCAAGGGGCTGACCAAGACCTACGGGTCCCTGGAGATCTTCACCGGCCTGGACCTGGCCATCGACCGCGGTTCGCGGGTGGTGGTGCTGGGTCTGAACGGTGCGGGCAAGACCACTCTGCTGCGCCTGTTGGCCGGTGTGGAGAAGGCCGACGCCGGCGGGCTGGAGCCCGGCTACGGACTCAAGATCGGATACTTCGCCCAGGAGCACGACACGCTCGACAACGCGGCCTCGGTGTGGGAGAACATCCGCCACGCCGCCCCCGACACCGGCGAGCAGGATCTGCGGGGACTGCTGGGTGCGTTCATGTTCAGCGGCCCCCAGCTCGAGCAGCCGGCGGGCACGCTGTCCGGCGGTGAGAAGACCCGACTGGCACTGGCCGGCCTGGTCGCGTCGACCGCGAACGTGCTGCTGCTCGACGAACCCACCAACAACCTCGACCCGGCGTCGCGTGAGCAGGTGCTCGATGCGCTGCGCAGTTACTCGGGCGCCGTCGTGCTGGTGACCCACGATCCGGGCGCCGCCGAGGCGCTGGAACCACAGCGGGTGGTGCTGCTGCCCGACGGGACCGAGGACTTCTGGTCCGACGAGTACCGGGATCTCATCGAGCTGGCCTGAGCGCCGCCGGCTCCCCGCGGGCCACATGACGAACCGATTGACGAAATGTCACCGAACCGCTGGTTAACGCTTCGGACGCGGGGTATTCCCTCGAAGCTGTCGGGGGCATAAACAGCGGGGAGATGTCATGAAGAAATCGAATAAGTCCCGAGAAGAACTGCTCACCGAGTTGCGGACAGCGTACGAGGGGGGAGCGAGCATCCGGGCGCTGGTGGCGACGACCGGACGTTCCTACGGTTCGATCCACAGCATGCTGCGCGAAAGCGGTACGACGATGCGCAGCCGCGGTGGACCCAACCACCGGTCGCGGCGTTCCAGCGTCAACTGACGCCGGAGCCCTGCTGCCGCACCGACGCCTCGACGAGGTCGAGGACCGCACCGAGCTTCTTGGGGTCGTCCCCGGAGGCGAGGCGCGCCACGAGCCCGTCGAGCACCAGGTCGAGGTAGGTCTGCAACACCTCGCTGGGCACGTCGTCGCGCAGCCGGCCGGCTTTTTTCTGTCTGCGCAGCCGCGCCTCGGTCGCGGCGGACAGTTCGGCTGAACGCTCCTCCCAGCCCTGGTGGAAGACCGGGTCGTTGCGCAGTTTGCGCGCGATCTCCAACCGGGTGGCCAACCAGTCGAACTGGTCCGGCGCGGCCAGCAGGTCACGCATCACCTGGATGAGCCCCTCGCGCGAGGCGACGTCGGCCATTCGTTCGGCGTCCTCGCGCGCCAGCTCGAAGAACAGCGTGTCCTTGTCGCGGAAGTGGTGGAAGATGGCGCCGCGCGACAGCCCGATGGTGTGTTCGAGCCGTCGCACGGTCGCCTTGTCGTACCCGTATTCCGCAAAGCAGCGCCGGGCGCCGTCGAGGATCTGGCGGCGGCGCGCCGCCAGATGATCGTCGGTAACCCGCGGCATCAGTTCAGCTTCCGTGAGGCGGTTACTTGGACTTCAGCATGTTGCGCAGCACGTACTGCAGGATGCCGCCGTTGCGGTAGTAATCCGCCTCACCGGGCGTGTCGATGCGCACCACGGCGTCGAACTCGGTCTTGGAGCCGTCCTCCTTGGTGGCGGTGACGTGCACCGTCTTGGGAGTCTTGCCCTCGTTGAGCGCCTCGATCCCGGTGATGTCGAACGTCTCGGTGCCGTCGAGCTTGAGGCTCGCCGCGGATTCGCCCTCCGGGAACTGCAGCGGGATGACGCCCATGCCGATCAGGTTCGAGCGGTGGATCCGCTCGAAGGATTCGGTGATGACCGCACGCACACCGAGCAGCCGGGTGCCCTTGGCCGCCCAGTCCCGCGAGGAGCCGGAGCCGTACTCCTTGCCGCCCAGTACCACCAGCGGGATGTCCTGCTCGGCGTAGTTCTGCGCGGCATCGTAAATGAACGCCTGCTCGCCGCCCTTGGTGAAGTCGCGGGTGTAGCCGCCGGACACGTCGTCGAGCAACTGGTTCTTGAGCCGGATGTTGGCGAAGGTGCCCCGGATCATCACCTCGTGGTTGCCACGGCGCGAGCCGTAGGAGTTGTAGTCCTTCTTCTCCACACCGTGCGACTCCAGGTACTGCGCGGCCGGGGTGCCCGGCTTGATGCTGCCCGCGGGGGAGATGTGGTCGGTGGTGACCGAATCGCCCAGCAGGGCCAGGACCCGGGCCCCGGTGATGTCGGTGACCGGCTCCGGTTCGGCGGGCATGCCGTCGAAGTAGGGAGGCTTCCGCACATAGGTGGAGTCCTCGGCCCACTCGAAGGTGTCACCGCTGGGGGTGGGCAGGTTGCGCCACCGCTCGTCGCCCTTGAACACGTCGGCGTAGTTCTTGACGAACATCTCGGTGTTGATCGCCGAGGCGATGGTGTCGTTGATGTCCTGCTGCGTCGGCCAGATGTCCTTGAGGAACACCTGATTGCCCTCATTGTCGGTGCCCAGGCAGTCGGATTCGAAGTCGAAGTCCATGCTGCCGGCCAGCGCGTAGGCGATCACCAGCGGCGGCGAGGCCAGGTAGTTCATCTTCACGTCCGGGTTGATCCGGCCCTCGAAGTTGCGGTTACCGGAGAGCACCGCGGTCACCGACAGATCGTTGTCGTTGATGGCCTTGCTGATCTCGTCGGGCAGGGGACCGCTGTTGCCGATGCAGGTGGTGCAGCCGTAGCCGACCAGGAAGAAGCCGAGCTTCTCCAGGTACGGCCACAGTCCGGCCTTGTCGTAGTAGTCGGTGACCACCTGTGAGCCCGGGGCCATCGTGGTCTTGACCCACGGCTTCGAGGTCAGACCCTTCTCGACGGCGTTCTTGGCCAACAGCGCCGCACCGAGCATCACCTCGGGGTTGGAGGTGTTGGTGCAGGAGGTGATCGCGGCGATCACGACGGCGCCGTGGTCGAGCACGAACTCGCCGCGCTCGTCGGACTTCACCGTGATCGGGTTGGTCGGCCTGCCCTCGGCGCCGTTCGCGGCCGACACCACCTCGACGGCATCCTCATCGGCGAACGACAGCGCCACCGGATCGCTGCTGGGGAACGTCTCCTCGACCGCCTCGTCGATGTTCGAGTGCGCGGGGGAGTTGCCGTTCTCGACGTAGTTGTGGATGTCCTTGCGGAACGCCGACTTCGCGTCGTCGAGCGCGATGCGGTCCTGCGGACGCTTGGGTCCGGCGATCGACGGCACCACGTCGGCGAGGTCGAGTTCGAGGTACTCGGAGAACTTGGGTTCGCGGCTCGGGTCGTGCCACATGCCCTGTTCCTTGGCGTACGCCTCGACCAGCGCCAGCTGCTCGTCGCTGCGGCCGGTCATCCGCAGGTAGTCGATGGTGACGTCGTCGATGGGGAAGATCGCTGCGGTGGAGCCGAATTCGGGGCTCATGTTGCCCAGCGTGGCGCGGTTGGCCAGCGGCACCTCGGCGACGCCCTCGCCGTAGAACTCGACGAACTTGCCGACGACGCCGTGCTTGCGCAGCATCTCGGTGACGGTCAGGACGACGTCGGTGGCGGTCACGCCGGGACGGCGCTCGCCGGTCAGCTTGAACCCGACCACGCGGGGGATCAGCATCGACACCGGCTGGCCGAGCATGGCGGCCTCGGCCTCGATGCCGCCGACGCCCCAGCCGAGCACGCCGAGGCCGTTCTCCATCGTGGTGTGCGAGTCGGTGCCCACACAGGTGTCGGGGTAGGCGACCCCGTCACGGTCCATGACCACGCTGGCCAGGTACTCGATGTTGACCTGGTGCACGATGCCGGTGCCGGGCGGCACGACCTTGAAGTCGTGGAAGGCGCCCTGGCCCCAGCGCAGGAACTGGTAGCGCTCGCCGTTGCGCTCGTACTCGATCTCCACGTTGCGCTCGAACGCGTCGGCGCGACCGAACAGATCGGCGATCACGGAGTGGTCGATGACGAGGTCGGCGGGCGCCAGCGGGTTGACCTTCTGCGGGTCGCCGCCGAGCTCGCCGACCGCCTCGCGCATGGTGGCGAGGTCGACGATGCAGGGGACGCCGGTGAAGTCCTGCATGATCACCCGGGCCGGGGTGAACTGGATCTCGATGCTGGGATCGGCCTCGGGGTCCCACTTCGCGATGGCCTCGATGTGGTCCTTGGTGATGTTCGCGCCGTCCTCGGTGCGCAGCAGGTTCTCCGCAAGCACCTTGAGGCTGTACGGCAGCTTCTCCGTGCCGGGAACGGCGTCGAGGCGGTAGATTTCGTACGACTTGTCCCCGACGCTCAGGGTGTCACGGGCTCCAAAAGAATCCTTGCTGCTCACATCAACTCCCGGTTGTTCTCGCCGCGACGGGCTGTGTCGTGGCGTGCTGATTCTAACAGTACGCTTGTCCTGCAAAACACCCCAGGGCTGCGTCGAATCTGTCGCCCAGTCTCGTCGTCACGCGCGGGTGCTGCCACCCGGGTACCCGCTCGCGCGGTACGGTGCTGCCTGTGACTCAAGGCTTGCTCATGCCGAATGTCATTCCGTTCCTGCCCGGGTTCATCCCGCCGGACGTGGACATGAACAAGGTGATCGCCGACGTCGGGGACGACGGGGTGAGCGCGCCCGGGGCCGACGAGGCGGCGCTGCGGCAGGTGGTCTCCGAGGCGAAGGCCGACGGCATCGACCTCAAGATCGTCGTGATCGACACGAACCCGCACATCGACACTCCGCTGCGCGACATCGCGACCGAGGTCGGGCAGGCCTACCCGGGTTCGACCGTGCTGGCGCTGAGCCCGTCGTACGCCGGGACCTACAGTCCGACCTTCGACCGCGTCACGCTGGAGGCCGGCCAGGACCTCGCCAAGACGGGTGATCCCGTCCAGTCGTCGAAGAATTTCGTCAGCCAACTCACGACGCCGGACTTTCCCTGGACGGCATTGACGATTGCCCTCGTAATGGTGGTGGCGGCGGCCACTGCGGCGACCCGGTGGTTACAGATTCGAGGCAAACGCGCGGCCGCGGCCGACGCCGCTCCTACCGACGCTGACCTGCGCTGATGTTGGCTGCCGCCTGCGGGCGGTAATTCCAACATCACCATTCGATAACAGTTAATTCAATTACAACTATGTAATTTGTGACTAAAGTTTCTTTAGCGTCGATTGTGACGTACGGTGCATTCGGTACCCAATGTTGTCGCTGTGCCTGATGTGACTTGTGTGCATCGGTGCCCCTCACGAACGTGCCGCCACGTTCGCGTCGACCCTTAGGAGACTTGAGTCGAATGAGACGCACCGCTCGCGCCTCCGCTTCCCGGCTGGTCGTCCGGATGTGCGCGCTGCCCTTGACCGTCGGAATGCTGATGTCCACGGCGCTGTGGGGCGGTGCGCCCGGATCGGCGGACACCGAGAGCGTCGCGACCCTGGTGGCCGCCGTCGCCAACGCGAACCAGAAACTGCAGGAACTGGGCGCCGCCGTGCAGAGCACGCAGGAAGGCGTCAACAAGGCGATCCTCGACGTGCAGAACGCCCGCGACGCGGCCGCGACCGCCCAGCGTGACCTCGAAGCCAGCCAGCGCGGGATCGAAGACGCCACCATCGCAATCTCCGCGGCGCAGAAGCGCTTCGACACGTTCGCCGCGGCCACCTACGTCAGCGGCGCGTCGTCGTCGTACGTGACGGCCGCCGACCCCGCCGACGTCCTGAAGACCGCATCGACCGCCGACACGCTGTCGATCAGCTCGGCCCGCGTCATGGAGAACCTGCAGCGCGCGCGCACCGACCAGGTCAACAAGGAGTCCGCGGCGCGCCTGGCCAAGCAGAAGGCCGATCAGGCCGCCGCCGACGCGGAGGCCAGCCAGCGCACGGCGGTCGCGGCGCTCACCGAGGCCCAGCGCAACTTCGGCAGCCAGCAGTCCGAACTGAACCGGCTCACCGCCGAGCGCACCGCGGCCCAGGCCCGCCTCGCCCAGGTCCGCAAGGCCTCCTCGACCGGACAGGCGTCGACGGGGCCCGCACCCGCGGCCGCCCCGCAGGCCAAGGCGCCGAATCCGGCGGCGAACTGGGACCGGGCGCCCGGCGCTCCGGCGCCGGCCGCCGCAAACTGGGACACCGCATGGGATCCCACGCTGCCCGCGATCCCCAGCGCGTTCGTCAGCGGCGACCCGATCGCGATCATCAACGCCGTCCTCGGCATCACCGCGACGTCGGCTCAGGTCACCTCGCAGATGGGCCGCACGTTCCTGCAGAAGATCGGTCTGCTGCCCACGCCGACCGGATACACCAACGGGGCCATCCCGCGGGTGTACGGCCGGCAGGCCACCGAGTACGTCATCCGGCGCGCCATGTCGCAGATGGGTGTCCCGTACTCGTGGGGCGGTGGCAACGCCGCCGGTCCCAGCCGCGGAATCGACTCCGGCGCAGGCACCGTCGGCTTCGACTGCTCCGGCCTGATGCTGTACGCGTTCGCCGGTGTGGGCATCAAGCTCGACCACTACTCGGGATCGCAGTACAACGCCGGCCGCAAGGTGCCGAACTCGCAGATGCGCCGCGGCGACATGCTGTTCTGGGGGCCCAACGCCAGCCAGCACGTCGCCCTCTACCTCGGTGACGGTCAGATGCTCGAAGCCCCCTACACCGGGTCCGTGGTCAAGATCTCGCCGGTGCGCACCAGCGGCATGACCCCGTACGCGACCCGCTTGATCGAATGGTGAGATTGTTGGAGTTGTTGCGCCGCATGAAGTTCCACGGCGTCAAGGTCCTCGTGGTGACGGCGGCCGCGGTCGCGATGCTGGTCGGGGTGACCAGCCCGGCGGTGGCCGCTCCCGACGACGGGCAGTGGGATCCCACGCTGCCCAAGCTGCTCAGCGCGGGTGCGCCCGGCGATCCGCTGGCCATCGCGAACGCCTCGCTGGCGGCCACCGCCCAGGCCACCCAGGTCACCATGGACATGGGTCGCAAGTTCCTGTCGAGCATCGGTCTCGGTGGTGCGGCGCCGACCAGTGTGGCGCCGGGACGGGTGCGCGGCCCCCAGGCGATCGAGTACGTGATCCGCCGGGGCGCCTCGCAGATGGGCACGCCGTACTCGTGGGGCGGCGGCAAGCCGAACGGTCCGAGCCGCGGCATCGACTCCGGCGCCAACATCGTCGGCTACGACTGCTCGGGCTTCACCCAGTTCTCCTACGCCGGGGTCGGCGTGTTGATCCCGAAGTACTCGGGCGACCAGTACAACACGGGGCGGAAGGTGCCGACCTCGCAAGCCAAACGCGGCGACCTGCTGTTCTGGGGGCCGGGTGGCAGCCAGCACGTGGCCATGTACCTGGGTAACGGGCAGATGCTCGAGTCGTCCGGCAGCGCGGGCAAGGTGACGGTCAGCCCCGTACGCAAATCGGGACTGCAGCCGTACGTGGCCCGCATCATCGAATCCTGAGCACAGCCTGAGCGCAGCGGGCAACGTCGACGGATCCCGGAGTGCCTGGAATAGTTGACGGCGGGCGCTCTCGCGTCCACCGCACGACCAGCGAAAACAGTGGGAGGAATCTCGATGACGTCACCGAGTGGGCCGCCGCAGGGCGCCGGAGGGTATTCCGGTCCGAACCCCGCGCAGGGTTACCCCGCCGGCTCCCACGCCGCGCCGCAGGGCCAGGCGCCCGCGCAGAACAACGGTGGCCTGCAGGGTGAGGTGCACACGCTGGAGCGCGCGATCTTCGAAGTCAAGCGCATCATCGTCGGTCAGGACCGGTTGGTCGAGCGGATGCTCGTCGGCCTGCTCGCCAAGGGCCACGTCCTGCTCGAAGGTGTCCCCGGTGTGGCCAAGACGCTGGCGGTCGAGACCTTCGCCAAGGTGGTCGGCGGCACGTTCGCGCGTATCCAGTTCACCCCCGACCTGGTGCCCACCGACATCGTCGGTACCCGCATCTTCCGGCAGGGCAAGGAGGAGTTCGACATCGAACTCGGGCCGGTGGTGGTGAACTTCCTGCTCGCCGACGAGATCAACCGCGCTCCGGCCAAGGTGCAGTCCGCCCTGCTCGAGGTCATGGCCGAACGCAAGATCTCGATCGGCGGCAAGACCTTCCCGCTGCCGCAGCCGTTCCTCGTCATGGCGACCCAGAACCCGATCGAGCAGGAGGGCGTCTACGCCCTGCCCGAGGCGCAGCGCGACCGCTTCCTGTTCAAGCTGAACATCGACTACCCGTCGCCCGAGGAAGAGCGCGAGATCATCTACCGGATGGGCGTGAAGCCGCCGGAGCCGAAGCAGATCCTCGCCACCGGTGACCTGTTGCGCCTGCAGGACGTCGCGGCCAACACCTTCGTGCACCACGCGCTGGTCGACTACGTGGTCCGCATCGTCACCGCGACCCGCGAACCGGAGAAGTTCGGGATGCCCGACGCCAAGTCCTGGATCGCCTACGGCGCCTCCCCGCGCGCGTCGCTGGGCATCATCGCCGCCTCCCGCGCACTGGCGCTGGTGCGCGGTCGCGACTATGTCATCCCGCAGGACGTCGTCGAGGTGATCCCCGATGTGCTGCGCCACCGCCTCGTGCTGACCTACGACGCGCTGGCCGACGAGGTCTCCGCCGAGACGGTGATCAACCGGATCATGCAGACCGTCGCGCTGCCGCAGGTCAATGCCATTCCGCAACAAGGTCCTTCGGCTCAGCCCGCAGTCCCGGCCGGGGCGGGTGTGGCGGGCGGTCGGTGACCGAGTCCGGCGGTCGATCGGTCGATCTGCCGTCGCTGCAGCGTGGGCAGATCCGCGACCCCGCACTGTCGGCGGCGCTGCGCAAGCTCGAACTCACCGTGCGGCGCAAGCTCGACGGCGTCCTGCACGGCGATCACCTCGGCCTGATCCCCGGTCCGGGTTCGGAGCCGGGGGAGTCGCGCATCTACCAGCCCGGCGACGACGTCCGCCGGATGGACTGGTCGGTCACCGCGCGCACCACCGTCCCGCACGTGCGGGAGATGATCGCCGACCGCGAACTGGAGACCTGGATGGTGGTCGACATGTCGGCCAGCCTCGACTTCGGCACCGCGGCCTGCGAGAAGCGTGACCTCGCGGTGGCGGCGGCGGCCGCGATCACCTTCCTCAACAGTGGTGGCGGCAACCGGATCGGCGCGATCATCGCCAACGGCGAGTCCGTGCGGCGGGTGCCCGCCCTGTCCGGTCGCATGCACGAGCAGGAGATGCTGCGCACCATCGCCACGATGCCCAAGGCGCCCACCGGCGTGCGCGGCGATCTGGCCGCGGCCATCGACGCGCTGCGGCGCCCAGAGCGCAGGCGTGGCATGGCGGTCGTCATCAGCGACTTCCTCGGGCCGATCAACTGGATGCGCCCGCTGCGCGCGATCTCGGCCCGCCACGAGGTGCTGGCGATCGAGGTGCTCGATCCGCGCGACGTCGAACTGCCCGAGGTCGGCGACGTCGTCCTGCAGGACGCCGAGACCGGGGTGACGCGGGAGTTCACCATCGACCACCAACTGCGCGAGGACTTCGAGCGGGCGGCCGCCGAACACCGGGCCGAGGTGGCCCGCACGTTGCGGCGGTGTGGCGCCCCGCTGTTGAGCCTGCGCACCGACCGGGACTGGATCGCCGATGTGGTCAGGTTCGTGGCGAGCCGGCGCCGCGGCGCCATGGCCGGCCGATGAGCGCTTGCGCGAAGAGAGAACAGCCGCAGCTAACTCGACATAGAAACGAATTGACAAGCCGCACATGACATTACCGTTGCTCGGCCCGATGTCACTCTCGGGCTTCGAACATCCGTGGTTCTTTCTGTTCCTGCTCGTCGTGCTGGGCATCGTCGGGCTCTACGTCATCGTCGCGATGGCCCGGCAGCGCCGGATCCTGCGCTTCGCCAACATGGAGCTGCTGGAGAGCGTCGCGCCGAACCGGCCGAACCGCTGGCGCCACGTCCCGGCGATCCTGCTCGTCGCCTCGCTGCTCCTGCTCACCGTCGCGATGGCGGGGCCGACCCGCGACGTGCGCATCCCGCGTAACCGCGCGGTGGTGATGCTGGTGATCGACGTGTCGCAGTCGATGCGTGCCACCGACGTGTCGCCGAGCCGGCTGGCCGCCGCTCAGGAGGCCTCGAAACAATTCGCCGACGAGCTGACGCCCGGCATCAACCTCGGCCTGATCGCCTACGCCGGTACCGCCACGGTGCTGGTCTCGCCCACCACCAATCGCGAGGCCACCAAGAACGCGATCGACAAGCTGCAGCTGGCCGACCGGACCGCCACCGGCGAGGGCATCTTCACCGCGCTGCAGGCCATCGCCACCGTGGGCGCGGTGATCGGCGGCGGGGACGAGCCGCCCCCCGCACGCATCGTGCTGTTCTCCGACGGCAAGGAGACCGTGCCGTCCAATCCGGACAACCCGAAGGGCGCGTTCACCGCAGCGCGGACCGCCAAGGACCAGGGCGTGCCGATCTCGACCATCTCGTTCGGCACGCCGTACGGCTACGTGGAGATCAACGAGCAGCGTCAGCCGGTCCCCGTGGACGACCAGATGCTCAAGAAGATCGCCGACCTGTCCGAGGGTGAGGCGTTCACCGCGTCGAGCCTGGAGCAGCTGCGCGAGGTGTACGCCAACCTGCAGCAGCAGATCGGCTACGAGACCATCAAGGGCGACGCCAGCGTGGGCTGGCTGCGGCTGGGCGCACTGGTGCTGGCGCTCTCGGCGCTGGCCGCGATGCTGCTCAACCGGCGCCTGCCGGGATGACGCGGGAGCCCGAGTCGATTTCGGCCCAGGATGGGCCAGACGTTAAGTTGGCGGACATGACCGACAGCGCAGTAGCCGATACGGAAAGCCAGTCCGCGGGCGGCAGGCCGCCTTTCGTCTCCCGATCCGTGCTGGTCACGGGCGGTAACCGCGGAATCGGCCTGGCCATCGCGCAGCGCCTGGCGGCCGACGGTCACAAGGTCGCCGTCACCCATCGCGGCTCCGGGGCCCCCGAGGGGCTGTTCGGCGTCGAGTGTGACGTCACCGACAACGACGCCGTCGACCGCGCCTTCAAAGAGGTCGAGGAGCACCAGGGTCCGGTCGAGGTGCTGGTGTCCAACGCGGGCATCTCCAAGGACGCATTCCTCATGCGGATGACCGAGGAACGGTTCGAAGAGGTCATCAACGCCAACCTCACCGGCGCGTTCCGGGTGACCCAACGGGCCTCGCGCAGCATGCAGCGCAAGCGCTTCGGCCGGATCATCTTCATCGGTTCGGTGTCGGGTATGTGGGGAATCGGCAACCAGGCGAACTACGCGGCCGCCAAAGCCGGTCTGATCGGCATGGCCCGCTCGATCTCGCGCGAGTTGGCGAAGGCGAACGTCACCGCGAACGTCGTGGCCCCCGGCTACATCGACACCGAGATGACTCGGGCGCTGGACGAGCGGATCCAGGCCGGGGCGTTGGACTTCATCCCGGCCAAGCGGGTCGGCACCGCCGAGGAGGTCGCCGGGGCGGTGAGCTTCCTGGCGTCCGAGGATGCGCACTACATCGCCGGTGCGGTCATCCCGGTCGACGGCGGCATGGGCATGGGCCACTAGAGAACTCGAGAGAACAGGAACCAAGACATGGCAGGGCTTCTCGAAGGCAAGCGCATCCTCGTCACGGGGATCATCACCGACTCGTCGATCGCGTTCTACATCGCCAAGGTCGCCCAGGAGGCGGGTGCGGAGATCGTGTGCACGGGCTTCAACCGGATGCGGCTGATCGAGCGCATCCTCGACCGGCTGCCGGCCAAGCCGCCGCTGCTCGAACTCGACGTGCAGAACGACGAGCATCTCGACACGCTGGCCGACCGGGTCACCGAGGTGATCGGCGAGGGCAACAAGCTCGACGGCGTGGTGCACTCGATCGGCTTCATGCCGCAGACCGGGATGGGCATCAACCCGTTCTTCGACGCCCCCTACGAGGACGTCGCGAAGGGCATCCACATCTCGGCGTACTCGTACGCCTCGCTGGCCAAGGCCGTGCTGCCGATCATGAACCCCGGCGGCGGAATCGTCGGTATGGACTTCGACCCGACCCGGGCGATGCCGGCCTACAACTGGATGACGGTCGCCAAGAGCGCACTCGAATCGGTCAACCGCTTCGTCGCCCGTGAGGCCGGAAAGGTCGGTGTGCGGTCGAATCTCGTTGCCGCGGGCCCGATCCGGACGCTGGCGATGAGTGCCATCGTCGGTGGTGCGCTCGGCGACGAGGCCGGCGCGCAGATGCAGCTGCTCGAAGAGGGCTGGGATCAGCGGGCGCCGCTCGGCTGGAACATGAAGGATCCGACGCCGGTCGCCAAGACGGTCTGCGCGCTGCTGTCCGACTGGCTGCCCGCCACCACCGGGACGATCGTGTACGCCGACGGCGGCGCCAGCACCCAGCTGCTGTAGTTAGTGGACTGCCGTGCAGTTTGATGCGCTACTGCTGCTGTCCTTCGGCGGACCCGAGGGCCCCGATGAGGTGATGCCGTTCCTCGAGAACGTCACCCGGGGCCGGGGGATTCCGCGGGAACGGCTGGAGAGCGTCGCCGAACACTACCTGCATTTCGACGGCGTCTCCCCGATCAACGGCATCAACCGGGCGCTGATCGCCGAGATCGAGGCCGAACTCGCCGACCGCGGCCAGACACTTCCGGTGTACTTCGGCAACCGCAACTGGGCGCCGTACGTCGAGGACGCCGTCACCGCCATGCGGAACGACGGTGTACGCCGCGCGGCGGTCTTCGCGACCTCGGCCTGGGGCGGGTATTCCAGCTGCACCCAGTACAACGAGGACATCGCCAGGGGCAGGGCGGCCGCCGGTGACGGCGCCCCGGAACTGGTGAAGATGCGCCACTACTTCGACCACCCGCTGCTGGTGGAGATGTTCGCCGAGGCGATCGGCGATGCGACGCAGTCACTTCCGGCCGAGCTGCGGGACGAGGCCCGATTGGTGTTCACCGCGCACTCCATCCCGGTCGCCGCCGACGAGCGGCACGGCCCGCACCTCTACAGCCGGCAGGTCGCCTACGCGACCCGGCTGGTGGCCGCGGCGGCCGGCTACGCCGAATTCGACCAGGTGTGGCAGTCGCGGTCGGGCCCGCCGCGGATCCCCTGGCTCGAACCCGACATCGGCGACCACATGGCGGCGCTGGCCGAACGCGGCACCCGGGCGGTCGTCATCTGTCCGATCGGCTTCGTCGCCGACCACATCGAGGTGGTGTGGGACCTCGACAGCGAGGTGCGCGAACAGGCCGCCGACCTCGGCATCGCGATGGCCCGGGCCAGTACTCCCAACGCCGACCGGCGCTATGCGCGGTTGGCGCTCGATCTGGTCGACGAACTGCGTGACGGCCGGGAGGCCGCGCGCGTCGTGGGCGACGATCCCACCCCGGGGTGCGGGTACAGCGTGAACGGCACCACCTGCGCCGATTCCCCGCGGTGCGTCGCGCGCATCAGCGGCTGACCGGACCTTCCGGGCGCGACTGCGTGACCACGGCGACTTTTTCCGCGCAGATCTCGCCCTGAGTTCACACTTGACGCCGGTACGGCACACTCGCCGGATCCGAAACTCTCAGCGTGTTCGTCTTGCGCCCGCCGCTGCGCAGGTGAATGATCGGTGTTGCGTATAGAACATTGCGTTGCGTAATTCGCAACGACACTCCTTCTCGAGTGGAAGCGGTCCACCCATGCCCAAAATCGTCGTGATCGGCGCAGGCATCGTCGGCACCTCACTGGCCGACGAGTTGACGGCGCGCGGCGCCACCGACGTCACGGTGCTCGACCGCGGCCCGCTGTTCGCGACCGGCGGATCGACCTCGCACGCGCCCGGCCTGGTCTTCCAGACGAACCCGTCGAAGACCATGACCGCATTCGCCCGCTACACCGTCGAGAAATTCTGCGCGCTCGAACACCCCGGCGGCTGGGCGTTCAACCGGGTGGGCGGGCTGGAGGTCGCCGCGACACCCGAACGCTGGGCCGATCTGCACCGCAAGGCCGGATGGGCGCAGGCGTGGGGGATCGAAGGACGGCTGCTGTCGGCCGAGGAGTGCGCCGCCCTGCACCCACTGGTCGACCGCGATCGCATCTACGGCGGATTCCACACTCCCACAGATGGTTTGGCCAAGGCGGTGCGTGCGGCCGAGGCCCAGGCCGACCGGGCGACGGGGCGGGGCGCGGTGTTCCGGCCGCACACCGAGGTGCTCGGAATCGTCGATAAGGCGGGCCGGGTGACCGGGGTGCGTACCTCGGACGGCGTACTCGACGCCGACGTGGTGGTGTGCGCGGCCGGCTTCTGGGGCGCCGAACTCGCCAAGCAGGTCGACCTGGTGCTGCCGCTCGTGCCGATGGCCCACCAGTACGCGAAGACGGGACAGATCGCGCCGCTCGTCGGCCGCAACACCGAACACGCCGAGGCCGGACTCCCGATCCTGCGCCACCAAGACGCCGACCTCTACTTCCGCGAACACGTCGACCGCATCGGCATCGGCTCCTACTGCCACCGGCCCATGCCGGTCGACATGTCCACGCTGATGGTCGACACCGCGGGCGAATCGATGCCCTCGATGTTGCCGTTCACCGACGACGACTTCGCTCCGGCATGGCGGGAGGCGACGAAACTCATTCCCGTGCTGGACGACTCGAAGGTCGAAGAGGCGTTCAACGGCATCTTCTCGTTCACCCCGGACGGGTTCTCGATCATGGGTGAGCACCGCGACCTCGCCGGATTCTGGGTGGCCGAGGCCGTGTGGGTCACGCACTCGGCGGGAGTCGCGAAGGCCACCGCCGAATGGATCCTCGACGGCACACCGTCGGTGGACGTCAGCGAATGCGACCTGTACCGCTTCGAGGACGTGGCCCGCAGCCCCGACTTCATTCTGAAGACCAGCTCACAGGCCTTCGTCGAGGTCTACGACGTCATCCACCCGTACCAGTTCCGCACCGCCCTGCGCGGCCTGCGGACCAGCCCGTTCCACCAGCGACACCGCGAACTGGGCGCCCACTTCTACGAAGGCGGCGGCTGGGAGCGGCCCGCCTGGTTCGAGGCGAACGCCGCACTCACCGCGGACCTCGACATCCCGCAGCGAGACGAATGGTCGGCCCGCTTCTGGTCGCCGATCGCCGTCGCCGAAGCCCGGGCGACTCGTGAGCGGGTCGCGATGTACGACATGACGCCGCTGACCCGCTACGAGGTGTCCGGGGCCGGCGCCGCGGCATTCCTGCAGCGGATGACCACCAACAACGTCGACAAGAGCGTCGGGTCGGTCACCTACACCCTGATGCTCGACGAATCAGGCGGTATCCGCAGCGATCTCACGGTCGCCCGGCTGGGCCCGGACACCTTCCAGGTGGGCGCCAACTCACCGCGCGACTTCGACTGGCTCGGACGCCACCGACCCGACGACGTCGTGCTGCGTGACATCACCGGCGGCACCTGCTGCGTCGGCGTCTGGGGACCGCTGGCCCGCGACATGGTGCAGCCACTGTGCCGGGACGATCTGTCCCACAGCGCGTTCCGCTACTTCCGCGCCCTGCGGACCTACCTGGGCGCCGTCCCGGTCACCATGATGCGGGTGTCCTACGTCGGCGAGCTCGGCTGGGAGATCTACGCGAGCGCCGAATACGGTGGCGCCCTGTGGGATCTGCTGTTCGAGGCGGGTCGCGAGCACGGCGTCATCGCCGCCGGCCGGGTGGCCTTCAACAGCCTCCGCATCGAAAAGGGATACCGCAGCTGGGGGACCGATATGACCACCGAGCACCGGCCTGCGGCGGCGGGCCTGGACTTCGCGGTCCGGATGGACAAGGCCGACTTCGTCGGCAGGGCCGCACTCGAACAGTCACCCCCGCCCCGAACGACGTTGCACAGCATCGTGTTCGACGATCGCAGCGCCGTGGTGCTGGGCAAGGAGCCGGTCTACGTCGCCGGCGGCTGCGCCGGATACGTGACCAGCGCCGGCTTCTCGCCGACGGTCGGACGCACCATCGCCTACGCCTGGTTGCCCGCGGACGTGCGCAGCGGGGACCTTGTCAGCGTCGACTACCGAGGCACCCGGTACACCGCCGCCGTCCACAGCGAACCGGTCGTCGACCCCGACATGCTGCGAATCCGGAGATAGCCATGCCATACGACGTCATCGTGATCGGCCTCGGCGGCATGGGCAGCGCCGCCGCATACCATCTTGCGGCCCGGGGCCAGCGGGTGCTCGGCCTCGAGAAGTTCACTCCCGCCCACGACAAGGGTTCTAGCCATGGCGGATCCCGCATCATCAGGCAGTCCTACTTCGAAGACCCCGCCTACGTTCCGTTGCTGCTGCGCGCCTACGAACTGTGGGACCGGCTCGCGACCGAGTCGGCGCGCGAGGTGTACCGGATGACCGGCGGGCTGTTCATCGGGCCACCGGACTGCCTCACGGTGGCCGGCAGTCTGCTCGCCAGCAGGCAGTGGGATCTGCCGCACGAGGTGTTCGACGCCGACGAGATCCGTGCGCGGTACCCCGCCTTCACGCCCCGCGACGGCGATATCGCACTGTTCGAGGCCAAGGCCGGCTTCGCCCGCCCCGAGATGACCGTGCAGGCGCACCTCGACCTCGCGCAACGGGCCGGCGCCACACTGCGCTTCGGCGAAGAGGTCACCGCATGGGCGGAGACCGGCGGCGGGGTCAGCGTCACGACCGCCGACGGCACCTACACCGCGGGCCAGTTGGTCATCTGCCCCGGGGCATGGGCACCGCAACTGCTGGCCGAATTCGGCATCCCGATCACGGTCGAACGCCAGGTGCTCTACTGGCTCGACCCGGTCGGGGGCGTCGGCCCGTTCGTCGACCACCCCATATTCATCGCCGAAAACGAACGCGCGGAACAGATCTACGGTTTCCCGGCGATCGACGGGCCCGCCGGTGGGGTGAAGGTCGCGTTCTTCCGGAAGGGCGTCGTCTGCACCCCGGACACCATCGACCGCGAGGTCCACGAGCAGGAGATCGGTGAGATGCGCGACGAGGTGGCACGGCTGCTGCCCGCCCTCGACGGGCCGTGCGTGCACTCCGCGACGTGCATGTACTCCAACACCCCCGATCAGCACTTCGTCATCGCCCGCCACCCCGACAGCGCCAATGTCACCGTCGCGTGTGGCTTCTCCGGACACGGCTTCAAATTCGTCCCCGTGGTGGGGGAGATCCTCGCCGACCTCGCCACGACGGGCGCGACCGACCACCCGATCGACCTCTTCGACCCCCGCCGGCTGGTGAACGCATGACCGCCACCGAACAGACCGCCACGCTGCTCGCCACTCTCGGCGGCGAGTTCTACACCAGCGACACGGTGTTCGCTGCCGAGCAGACCGAGATCTTCGAGAACTCGTGGATCTGTGCTGCCCGCTGCGGCGACCTCGCCCAGCCGGGACAGTTCAAGAAGGTGCAGATCGGCCGCGAGAGCGTACTGGTGGTGCGGGCGCGCGATGGGCTGCTGCGCGCGTTCCTCAACGTCTGCCGGCACCGCGGCGCGCAACTGTGCACCGCATCCGAGGGCCAGGTGCGACGTACGTTGCGCTGCCCCTACCACGCGTGGACCTACGCACTGGACGGCAAGCTCGTCGCCGCGCCGAACATCGCGACGCTGACCGACAACACCGGCGCGGCCATCGACCGCTACCAGTACGGGCTCGTGCCGGTTGCGCTCACCGAGTGGCTCGGCTACGCCTGGGTGTGTCTGGCCGACGCGCCGCCGTCATTCGAGGAGACCGTGGCGGGTGAGGTGACGTTGCGCCTCGGCGACGCGGCCGCAATCGAGCGCTACGGCGTCGAGGGTCTGCAACTCGGCCACCGCATCGTCTACGACGTCGCCGCCAACTGGAAACTCATCGTCGAGAACTTCATGGAGTGCTATCACTGCGCGTCGATCCACCCCGAACTCGTCGACGTCCTGCCCGAGTTCGCGCGCGGAATGGCCGCCCAGTCCTACGTCGGCCACGGCGCTGAGTTCGGTTCCGACGTGACGGGATTCACCGTGGACGGCTCACCCGGTTTCGGCACGCTGCCCGGGCTGTCCGACGCACAGGACCGGCGCTACTTCGCGATCACCGTGCGGCCGACGGTGTTCGTCAACCTGGTCCCCGACCACATCATCTTCCACCGCATGTACCCGCTGGCCGCCGACCGCACCGTCGTCGAGTGCGACTGGCTCTACGCCCCGGAGATCGTGGCCGCCGGACACGACGTGACGCGTTCGGTCGAGCTGTTCCACCGTGTCAACCAACAGGACTTCGAGGCCTGTGAACGCACCCAGCCGGCCATGTCGTCGCGGGCGTACCGACACGGAGGTGTGCTCGTACCCGCCGAACATCACCTCGCGGAGTTCCATCAGTGGGTAGTGTCCCGTCTCGGCATGTCGGACGGCTGCGCAAGGGGTTGACCCATGGACGGTGGACCGGACCTCTACATCGGAGGTTCCTGGCGTCATGCCGGTGACGGCAGGGTTCGCGAGATCACCAACCCCGCCGACGGCAGCGTCGCCGCCACCGTCGACGAAGCCACCCCGGACGACGCGCGCGCCGCTGTCGCCGCGGCACGGCAGGCTTTCGACGACGGCGCCTGGCCCGCCACGCCCGCCGCCGAACGGGCGGCGCTGCTCGACCGGATCGCCGACCTGCTGGTGCGCGACAAGGAAGAACTGTCGCTGCTCGAGACCCGGGACACCGGTAAGACGCTGGCCGAGAGCCGCATCGACATGGACGACATCACCTCGGTGTTCCGGTACTACGCACGATTGATCGCCGTCCAGTCCGACCGGCTCGTCGACGTCGGCGACCCGTCCGTCATCAGCCGCATCGTGCACGAACCCATCGGGGTGTGCGTGCTCATCGCACCGTGGAACTACCCGCTGCTGCAGATGTCGTGGAAGGTCGCGCCCGCGCTGGCGGCCGGCTGCACCATGGTGATGAAACCCAGCGAGGTCACCCCGCTGAGCACCATCGCCTTCACCCGGCTGCTCGAAGAAGCGGGCGTTCCCGCTGGTGTGGTGAACCTCCTGCAGGGCAGCGGCGCCACCCTCGGCGCGGCGCTGACCGACAACGCCGAGGTCGACTTCATCTCGTTCACCGGGGGAGTGGCGACCGGGCGCACCATCGCCGAGGTCGCGGCCAAACACGTCACCAAGGTGGCGCTGGAACTGGGCGGCAAGAACCCGCACATCGTCTTCGCCGACATCGGCACGGGAGCCGGCTGGGACAACGCCGTCGACCACGTGCTGACCGGGGTGTTCCTGCATTCAGGCCAGGTGTGCTCGGCCGGGACCCGGCTCATCGTCGAGGAGTCCATCGCCGACGATTTCGTCGCCGACCTCGCCGCCCGCGCGGGCAAGATCCGGGTCGGTGACGGAATGAATCCTGCCAGCGAGACCGGCCCACTGGTGTCCGAGCAGCACCGCGGCAAGGTGGAATCATATGTCGCGCTGGGGATCTCGGAGGGGGCGACGCTGGTCTGCGGCGGCACCCGGCCGAGCGACCCGGCGCTGGCCGGTGGCAGCTACTACCTGCCGACGATCTTCGACCGGTGCGACCGGTCGATGCGAATCGTCACCGAGGAGACCTTCGGTCCCATCTTGACGGTGGAGCGG
Source organism: Mycolicibacterium litorale (assembly GCF_010731695.1). Lineage (NCBI taxonomy): Bacteria > Bacillati > Actinomycetota > Actinomycetes > Mycobacteriales > Mycobacteriaceae > Mycobacterium > Mycolicibacterium litorale. The sequence goes on along the minus strand of NZ_AP022586.1, from coordinate 1,933,226 downwards.
TTCAGCGACGAGGCCGAGGCGATCGCGCTCGGCAATGACACGCAATACGGTCTCGCGGCGGGTGTTCGGACCTCCGACGCCGCGCGGGGCGAGCGGGTGGTGCGGGCGCTGCGGCACGGCACCGTGTGGCTCAACGACTTCGGGTACTACACCGCGGCGGCGGAGTGGGGCGGGTTCGGGAGATCGGGCAACGGACGTGAGCTCGGCCCGGCAGGCCTCGCCGAATACCAGGAGATCAAACACATCTGGCACAACACAGCACCGCAGGCCGCCGGCTGGTTCAAGGGCTAGGAGACACATTCATGGTCATCAAGGAGCCTTCCGGCGCGAGCGGAGCGACGGGACACGTTTCCGCCGACAGCGGACTCGACGACTTCGGTTACCGGGAGTCGTTGGACCGCAGCATCGGCAAGTTCGCCAGCTTCGCCGCGGGCGTCAGCTACATCTCGATCCTGACCGGCACGTTCCAGTTGTTCTACTTCGGCTTCGGCACCGCCGGCCCGGCATATCTGTGGTCATGGCCGATCGTGTTCGTCGGGCAGATGGCCGTGGCGCTGTGCTTCATGGAACTGGCGGCCAAATACCCCGTCGCCGGATCGGTCTACAACTGGAGCAAGAAACTCGCCAGCAGACTGGTGGGCTGGACGTCGGGCTGGCTGATGCTGACCGCGTCGATCGTCACCATCTCGGCGGTGGCACTGGCCTACCAGCTCAACCTGCCACGGTTGTGGAGCGGATTCCAGATCATCGGTGACGGCACCGGTGAATACGACTACGCCGCGAACGCGGTGCTGCTGGGCACCGTGCTGATCGCGTTCACCACACTGGTCAACGCGCTCGGTGTGCGGCTGATGTCGATGATCAACAGCGCAGGCGTGTTCATCGAATTGATCGCCGCCGTGCTCATCGCCTTCCTGCTCGCCATCAACATTCAGAACAGCCCGGACGTCTTCTTCTCCACCAACGGGTACGGCGCCGGGGAGTCGATGGGCTTCCTCGGTGCGTTCCTCGTCGCCTCGCTGGCGTCGGGCTACGTGATGTACGGCTTCGACACCGCGAGCTCACTCGGTGAGGAGACCGTCGAACCGCGGCGCACCGCACCCAAGGCCATCGCCCGTGCGATCCTCGCCTCGTTCGTGATCGGCGGCGCCATCCTGGTTTTCGCCGTGATGGCCGCGCCGAACCTGCAGGACCCGGCACTCGGTGAGAGCTCCGGCGGGTTGCAGTACATCGTCCAGCAGGTCATGTGGGGCCCGCTGGGCAAGGTGTTCCTGGTCTGCATCGTGATCGCGGTGACGGTGTGCACCCTGGCCGTCCACACCGCCGCGATCCGGCTGACTTTCGCGATGGCGCGGGACAACGCGCTGCCCTTCGGCGAGCGGCTCGCGACGGTCAACCCCAAGACCCAGACACCGATCGTGCCCGCGGTGACCATCGGCATCATCGCGGTGATCATCCTGGTGCTCAACATCGCCAACACGCAGATCTTCACCGTGCTGACGTCGATTGCGATCATCATGATCTACCTGGCGTACCTGATGGTCACCGGACCGCTGCTCAAGAAGCGGCTGCAGGGCCAGTGGCCGCCGAAGGACCTCAAGGAGGGCGGCTACTTCACCATGGGGCGCTGGGGCCTGCCGGTGAACATCTTCGCCGTCGTCTGGGGTGTCGGCATGGCGCTGAACCTGGCGTGGCCTCGCGCCGCCGTGTACGGCGAACCCTGGTACAACACCTGGGGCGCGTTCGTCTACATCGGCGTCATCCTCGGCGCCGGCCTGCTCTGGTATGCGCTCAGAGGCCGCAACCACATCGGGTGCCTCGAATCCCACGCCGCCACAACGAGAGACGTCGGCCTCGATGGCTGACACGGGCACCTACGACTACGTCATCGCCGGTGGCGGCACCGCAGGTTGTGTGCTGGCCGCCCGGTTGTCGGAAGACCCCGAGGTCACGGTCTGCCTGATCGAGGCGGGCCCGACCGACGTCGGGGACGACAAGATCCTGGTGCTCGCCGACTGGATGCATCTGCTCGACTCCGGGTACGACTGGGACTACCCGATCGAACCGCAGGAGCGCGGCAACTCGTTCATGCGGCACGCCCGGGCCCGCGTGCTGGGCGGCTGCTCGTCGCACAACTCGTGCATCGCGTTCTGGCCGCCCGCCGAGGCGCTCGACGAGTGGGTGACGATGGGCGCCGACGGCTGGAGTGCCGCCGAGATCCTGCCGCTGACCGAGAGATTGACCAAGACGGTCCAGCTGCGGGACGTGCCGCCCGAGGATCCGTGCGGGGCGGCGGTGCTGGAGGCGGCGGCGATGGTCGGCCTGCCCACCGTCGCCTTCAACCGCGGTGAGACGGTCCGCAACGGCGCAGGCTGGTTCCAGATCAACGCCGACGACGACGGCGTCCGCAACTCCACCTCGCACGCGTTCCTGCACCCGATCCTCGAGACCCGGCGCAACCTCGAGGTGCGGACCGACTGCTGGATCGCCGAGATCCTCTTCGACGACTCCAACGCCGCCACCGGGGTCCGGTACCAGCGGCCGGACCTCACCGGCTACGACACCGTCTCGGCGCGCCGCGAGGTGATCCTGTGTGCGGGCGCCATCGACACCCCGAAGTTGTTGTTGCTCTCGGGAATCGGGCCCACCGCGCATCTGCGCGAGATCGGGATCCCCGTGCGCGTCGACAGCCCCGGCGTCGGCGCCAACCTCGACGACCACGTCGAAGGCCTGGTGTTCTGGGAGGCCGCCCGGCCGATGGTGACCACGTCCACGCAGTGGTGGGAAATCGGGCTGTTCACCACGATCGACGAGGGGGTCAGCCAGCCCGACCTGATGATGCACTACGGCAGCGTGCCGTTCGACATGAACACGCTGCGGCGCGGCTACCCGACCACCGACAACGGATTCTGCCTGACACCCAACGTGACCCAGGGGCACAGCCGCGGCACGGTGCGGCTGCGCAGCCGCGACTTCCGCGACCGCGCGCGCGTCGACCCCCGCTACTTCACCGACCCCGACGGCTACGACGAACGGATCATGCTGGCCGGCGTGCGGCTGGCCCGCAAGATCGCCGAACAGGCGCCGCTGGCCGGGTGGGTGCAGCGAGAACTCGCGCCGGGCCCCGACGCCACGACCGACGACGAACTGCTCGACTACATCCACCAGTGCCACAACACCGTCTACCACCCGGCGGCCACCGCGCGGATGGGCGCGACCACCGATCCGATGGCGGTCCTCGACCCGCAGCTGCGGGTCAAAGGGGTGTCGCGGCTGCGGGTGGTCGACGCGTCGGCGATGCCCAAACTGCCTGCGGTCAACCCGAACATCACCGTCATGACGATGGCCGAGAAATGTGCTGACCTGATCCGAAGGTCGTGACCTCGGTGGGTGCCGCTGACACGGGTGTCCGGGCTTTTCTGGCCGAGCACACGCCCTTTCAGTCGATGCCCGACGAGGACCTCGACGAACTGGTGGCGGGCGCCCGGGTGGAGGAGTTCCCGGCCGGCGCGGTGGTCGCCGACTACGCCAGCCGGGTGCCCGACGACGTCTGGATGGTGCTCGACGGGCAGGTCAGCCTGCACGCGAGCGCGGACGGCGCGGTGATCGACACGGTCAACCGGGGCGGGATCTTCGGATACACGCCGATGCTCGTCGGCGGCGGTATGCAGTTCGAGGCGCGAACGTCGCTGCCCAGCAGGTTGATCCGGCTCCCCGGCGCGCTGGTGCGGTCGCAATTCGCCAGTCCCGCCGGGCTGGCGTTCCTGGCGTCCTCGGCGTGGAACGCGACCAAGGCGGTGCGGCCCCTCGGCGCAGCGGGCGGTCAGACCGTCGGCGAGCTGGTGGACAGCGAGGTGCTCACCGTCGACCCGCACACCTCGGTGCGTGAGGCCGTCATCGAGATGACCCGCCGTCGGATGTCGTATGCGTTGATCCGCCTGCCCGACGGCGGTCTTGGCATCTTCACCGATCGGGATCTGCGGACCCGGGTGGTTGCCGCGGGTATCCCGGTCGACGTCGAGATCAGCCGGGTGATGAGCGCGCCGGCTCGCACGGTCACCGCCGATCTGACCACCGAGACGGTGCTGATGGAGATGCTCGAGAGCGGCGTGCGGCACATGCCGGTGCTGACCGGACGCGGCGACGTCATCGGCGTTCTCGAGGACGCGGATCTGCTCGCGGCGTCGGCGCGGCAGAGTTTCATGCTGCGCCGCGCGATCGGTTCCGCCGCCGACGCCCGCGAATTGCAGCGGGTGGGGCAGCGGGTGCGGGGGATGGCCGGTGAGCTGTTCCGCAACGGCACCAAGGCATCCGCGGCGAGTGCGATCCTGTCCGTGGTCGTCGACAGCCTGGTGCGCCGCGCGCTCGAGATCGCGCTGGCCGAAACGGGCGGCGTCTCGGCGGGATTCGCCTGGCTGACGCTGGGAAGCGTGGCGCGGCGGGAGGCGATGCCGTCGTCCGACGTGGACAGCGCCCTGTCGTGGTCCGACGAATCGGCGCCGCGCGCAGACGAACTGCGCGGCGTCGCGGCCCGCACCCAGAGCATCCTCGACGGCTGCGGGCTGCCGTCGGACCGTAACGGCGCGGTGGCGGCCAAGCCGGGCTTCTCCCGGCCGGCCTCGCAATGGCGGGCCGCCGCGCAGGAGTGGCTCGACCACCCGCTGCGCGACCGCGGCCTGATCATGTCGTCCCTGCTGATCGATGCGCGCGTGGTGTGGGGCGACACCGCCCTGCACACCGCCGCCGCCGCGTATCGGCGCCTGCGCGACCATCCCGAAGCGTTGCGGCTGCAGTTGCTCGATGCACTGTCGGGGCGGGTGCGGACCCGCTCGCTGCGCGATGTGCTGGCGCGCCGGGGCGGCACGTTCGACCTCAAGAGCCACGCCGTCACGCCGATCGTCAACCTGGCGCGGTGGGGCGGTCTGAGCGCCGGCCTGACCACCGCGACCACCCCGGCCCGGCTGGCGGCCGCCGCACAGGCCCGGGCCATCAGCACGCAGGACGCCACCACGCTGGGCGACGTGTTCTTGATGTTGCAGCGGCTGCGCATGGCCCATCAGGTCGAACAACTCACCGCCGGGCACACGCCTGGTGACGTCATCACGATGTCGGAACTGTCGCCGCTCAACCGCAGCCTGCTCAACGAAGGCCTGCGGGAGATCGCCGCCGTACAGCGGCGGGTGCGCCAATCCGGGATCCCGCCCGTTTAGGCTTGCGCCGATGCCCAGGGATGACGACAGGCCGGCCGCCGCGGTGCAGTCCGTCGACCGCGCGCTCGTGGTCCTGGAGATCCTCGCCAAGGCGGGGCAGGCCGGCGTCACCGAGATCGCGGCCGCACTCGACGTGCACAAGTCCACCGCCTCGCGGCTGATCGCGGTGCTGGAGTCGCGCGGCTACGTCGAGCAGGTGTCGGGCCGGGGGAAGTACCGGCTCGGCTTCGCGATCGCGCGGCTGGCGCGCGCCAGCAGTGGTCACCTCGACCTCGGCCGGTTGAGCCAGGACATCTGCGACGGCCTCACCGACGACCTCGGGGAGACCACGAACGTGGCAATCCTCGACGAGAACCGCATCGTCAACATCGTCGAGTCCATCGGACCGGGCGAGATCACGCTGCGCACCTGGGTGGGGCAGAGCTGTCCCGCCCACGCCACCTCGAGCGGCAAGGTGCTGCTGGCCGGCCTGGACGTGGCCGACGTGCGCGCCCGGCTGAGCGATCCGCTGACGTCGTTCACCCCGCACACCCTCGCGACGGTGGACGCGCTGCTGGCCGAGCTGGCCACAGTGCGCGAACGCGGGTGGGCCAGTGTCACCGAGGAACTCGAGGTGGGGCTGAACGCGGTCGCGGCTCCGGTGCGTGACGCGAATGCGCAGGTGGTGGCCGCGCTGAGCGTCTCGGGGCCGTCGTACCGGATGGGTGAGGAGAAGTTGGCCGAGGTCGCCAAGCAGACGATCGCCGCCGCGGACGCGATCAGCCGGCGGCTGGGCTGGATCGACGCCGACACCGCGTGACGAAACACCCGCCCGGTGTCATGCCGACGGCGCGTTATCGAGCGGCTTGCATGCCGATACCGGCGGCGAACCCGTAAGCTCGATGAGGTGCAGCGACGAATCATGGGGATCGAGACCGAATTCGGCGTGACCTGCACGTTCCATGGCCACCGCCGGCTCAGTCCGGACGAGGTCGCCCGATATCTGTTCCGGCGGGTGGTGTCGTGGGGCCGCAGTTCGAACGTCTTCCTGCGCAATGGCGCACGGCTGTATCTCGATGTCGGTTCCCACCCCGAGTACGCCACCGCCGAATGCGACAACCTCATCCAGTTGGTGACCCATGACCGGGCCGGCGAGCGGGTACTCGAAGACCTGCTCATCGACGCCGAGCAGCGGTTGGCCGATGAGGGCATCGGCGGCGACATCTACCTGTTCAAGAACAACACCGATTCGGCGGGCAATTCGTACGGATGCCACGAGAACTATCTGATCGTGCGGGCCGGTGAGTTCTCCCGGATCTCCGACGTACTGCTGCCGTTCCTGGTGACCCGCCAGCTGATCTGCGGTGCGGGCAAGGTGCTGCAGACGCCGAAGGCGGCGACGTTCTGCCTGAGCCAGCGCGCCGAGCACATCTGGGAGGGCGTCTCGTCGGCCACCACCCGCTCGCGCCCGATCATCAACACGCGCGACGAACCGCACGCCGACGCCGAGAAGTACCGTCGGCTGCACGTGATCGTCGGCGACTCCAACATGTGCGAATCGACCACCATGCTCAAGGTGGGCACCGCCTCGCTGGTGCTGGAGATGATCGAAGCCGGGGTGCCGTTCCGCGACTTCTCGCTGGACAACCCGATTCGCGCGATCCGCGAGGTGAGCCACGATCTGACCGGACGCCGCCCGGTGCGGCTGGCCGGCGGGCGGCAGGCCAGCGCGCTGGACATCCAGCGGGAGTACTACTCGCGAGCTGTCGACTATCTGCAGACTCGCGAGCCGAACTCGCAGATCGAGCAGGTGGTGGACCTGTGGGGCCGCCAGCTCGACGCGGTCGAGAGCCAGGACTTCGCGAAGGTCGACACCGAGATCGACTGGGTGATCAAGCGCAAGCTGTTCCAGCGCTACCAGGACCGCTACAACATGGAGCTGTCCGACCCGAAGATCAGCCAGCTCGACCTCGCCTACCACGACATCAAGCGCGGCCGCGGCGTGTTCGACCTGCTGCAGCGCAAGGGGCTGGCGGCGCGGATCACCACCGACGAGGAGATCGACGCCGCCGTCGACACCCCGCCGCAGACCACGCGCGCAAAACTGCGGGGCGAATTCATCAGCGCCGCACAGGAGGCCGGCCGCGACTTCACGGTCGACTGGGTGCATCTGAAGCTCAATGACCAGGCGCAGCGGACGGTGCTCTGCAAAGACCCGTTCCGGTCGGTCGATGAGCGGGTCAAGCGGCTCATCGCCAGCATGTAGTTCTCGACCCCACTGACGCAGATTTGGTGCAGTGGGGTTGAGTCGTGCTCAGGTAACATTTGCTGGACGATTCGTGAACGGGTAGTCGAGACGTGTCCTGAGGCAGATGAGGGTCTGATCTTGTCGGCGAAGCACTTGCTGGGGGGTTCGACGGCTCGGCTTCGCGCGCGGGGTGAGTGGGGGTGTCGATGACCGAGTTGAGAGTCAACACCGGCGAGCTGGCTAACGGGGGCAACGGTCTGGTCAGCGGTGCGCAGGCGATCCCGGAGCCGCTGCAACCGCTGGTGACGTCCGGGACGGACGCCCTGTCGCTGGCGCTCAACGCTCGGACCAACGAGATCGAATTGCCGCTCATCGAGGGCATGCCGAAGACGAAGGCCGAAGCGCTGGCCACGGCGGAGAACATCATCAGGGCGGCCGGGCTCTACGAGCAGACCGACCAGCAGATCGCCGATCAGATCCGTAAGGCGCTGGCGGAGTTGGACGGTGCAGGTGCGCCGGGCGGTGGTGCAGCGGGCGGAGGCGGCGCTCCCGGTGCGGCCGGTGCCGGGGGGCCCGCTGCGGGTGCTGGTGGTGGCGCGGTGGGAGGCGTCCCCGCCGGGGCCGATGCAGGTCAGCAGATGGGTCAAATGGGCCAGATGATGGGCATGCCGATGCAGTTGGCGCAACAGGCGGCTCAGATTCCGATGCAGCTCGCGGGCATGGCCGCGCAGATTCCGCAGGGGATCATGCAGGGCGTTCAGAGCGGGCTGCAGCAGGTCGGACAGATGACGAGCAAGCTCGGCGAACGGGACGACGCCGAGAAGGACGAGCAGGCCCGGCTCGAAGAGGAGCGGCGCGAGAAGAAGGACGAGCCGGCGGAGGAGAAGCCGGAGGGCGCCGCGCCGGGCGAGGCGGCAGGGGAACGGGCGCCCGAGTACGTGCCGCGACACGCCGCCCCGGAAACGCCGCAAGCAGAAGCCGCGCCTGATGCCCCGCCGCCCGCGCCGAAGCCGGCGCCCACGCGGCCCGCGGATTCATCGATTGTGTTGTAACCGTGAGTGTTTCTGACGCGAAGGTGCGCATATGAGTTTGCCTCCCCCTCCGAACCCGTATGGCGGCCAGCCGCCCTATGGTGGCCAGCCGCCGCAGGGCGGGCAGCCGCCGTACGGGGGTCAGCCGCAGTGGGGTGGTCCGCAGCCGGGTGCGGGTGAGGGGCAGTTCAGTGGTCCGCCGCCGTGGGGTCCGCCGCCGCAGCAACCGCCGTGGGGTGGTCCGCCGATGGGGCCGCCGCCGCACAAGGGCGGTAAGGGCAAGTGGGTGCTGGGTGGTGTGATCGTGTTGCTGGTCGTCGCGTTGGCGGTGACGGTGACGATCTTGGTGACGCGGGACGGTTCCGATGGGAATTCGCCGACGCCGCCTGGGGACGGTCAGGCATCGGAGTTCGCGAGTGCCAACGACACTGGGCCGGTCAACATCATTACCGAGGATCCGACGTGCGATGCGTGGGGCAAGGTTGCGCGGGAATATGTAGACGAAACTAAGGCCGTCGGCTGGGACAAGAGGGACCCGCTGCTCCCATCCACCGCGTGGACGCCTGACCAACGTGCGATGTATGAGGCAGTCGGCGAAGCGATGTCCCGTGCGGCCGGTCAAACAGTAAAACTAGCGAAGAATACCCCCCATCGGGCAATGCGAGAGCTCTACCAACAATTCGTCGCCTATTCTAATCAGTTCGTAGCAACGATTCCGGATTACCGCAGTGAAGATCGACAACTTGCCTTCACGACCGATGCAATTGTGACCGCAACGGCCAATATTTGCTCGTCCATCGACTATGAGTCGGCGCCTGCAATTGCGCCGTTAGTCGTCACGCCTTCGACGCCTACAACAATCGCGCCACTTGGCGATCCGGCAGATCCTGCCATCTTTATTGAGCAGGATAACCCCGCCTGTCAGAAGTGGAGTGACATGGTTAATCGATTCGGCGACGAAACGGCTGACTGGGTTGCAATAGATCCGGCCATTCCCGCTGCTGAGTGGACCCCTGAACAAAGGGACATCAACGAGAAGGCGGCACGTGCCATGGTGGCCAACGCCGATGAAGTGGAAAAACTGGGACGCGAAAGCGGCAACCCGACCTTAGAAGATATCGCTACGCTCGGAGCTCAGTACCGGCGGGGGTTCGCGGAGGCAATCCCGGATTACAATGCCAACGACAATTTCCTCGCCCAGGCGGCCACCTACCTGGTGCGAATCATCGATAGCGGTTGCAAGGCGCTGCAATGATTGGTCAGGCAAGCGGCGAGAGGCCGTCAGGACGCTTTGCCGCCGAAATGACCGGTAACGGCGCATGGCCTGAAACAGACGAGACAATCTATAGAGATCGTGCCAGCGAGTTAAATCGGACGCTTTCCGCTCTGACTGGTGCGCGTCAGAACTGGCAGTCGCAACAAGCTTCCCTGTTTAACAGCCCTCATGTATGGCACGGCGCGAGTGCCTCGAAGGCGGGTGGAAAAGTCGATAAATACGGTCGAGCAATGGCTGACCATGAGGAGCGGCTCCGCGACGCAATCACATGGTGCGAAGACGCAGCGACCACTATCGGGGACGCAAAAGAGGCCATCACCAGCAACGTCAAAAAGGGACAAGAGCGAATTGATGACCTTGAAGACGAGGCCGCTAGGACGGGTGCAGATGCCACAACCGCCATACGCTCGGTCGTCAATACCAAATACTTCGAAAACTTAGACAGGGTGAACTCTCTCGCGGTAGGCCTCGGCGGGAAGCCCCTTCCGCCGCAAGCGCCATTCGAGGAGGCGGATGACGAAGAGCAAATCGGCCCTACTGGAGACGGCCCCGTCGATAAGGTGCAGCTGGTAAGTGGTTTCACCCGGGACGGCCAACGCGGCGAGACTCTCGGCGCCGGCTACGTGGGACCGCCATCATCCGCCGCTCCGACGACAGCGACTGAGCCGCTCAGAACTGCTCAAAACGAAGGAGGAACTGCGCCACAAGCCGCGCCGCCACCTGCTATGCCACCTGCACAGACTGGCGTTCCCCAGCCGCGGGAGGCTCAACCTGGCGACGCAATTACTGGGTACGTTCCGCCTCCTCGCGCGGAGCTTCCAGGACCCAACCCGGCACCTCCGAAGGCCTCCGTTCCGCCTGCCAGTGGCACTGTGCCTGGACCCTCTTCGTCTGGGGTCACGGGGGCGCCGATAAATGGTGGGTCATCACCTGCAGCAGGGGGGTTGAGCGGAGCAGGCGGTTCGAGTAGTGCGGCGTCTCCCGGTGTCGGGGGCGGCGGGTCGTCTGGAGGCGGCACGCCAAGCACTCCGATCAGTGACAGCCCATCGTCAATTGGCGATGTGAGTGGTTCTGACCCGAGCACCGGCGCCTCAGGGCCATCATCCGGCTCTGGTGGACAACCCCCGATCCAGCCACCGCCGATCGCAGAGAGCTTGTCGAATATCGGCCCTCCAATGCAGCCTGCGTCGGCGCCCATGGCCGCCCCGGCGCCGGCTGACGTTGCGCCCCCAGCTCAGGCGGCGCCTTCCAACCCGGTGACGACCAACGCCGCTCACGCGCCTGTCGCGCCGGTGGCTCCGCCGTCAGCTGGCGGTGGCGTGCCGATGTCGGGTGGTCCGGCCATGCCTCCGCCGATGCCGTTGGGTCCGCCGCCGACACCGTCGCCGGCAGCGCCGGTCATGCCGGCATCTGCAGCCCCGCCACCGGTGGCGCCTCCGCCTGCAAGCGCGGGGTCTGCTGTCGGGGCGCCGGCTCCAGTGCCGGTGTCGGCGGCGCGCGCAGAGCGCGATGCCATTGCCGGTTCCATGCGGCGCCAATCTGCCGGCGATCCGGTGCAGGTCGCTCGTCGCGTCGCGGCCGCGCTAAATGCGGTTGAGTCAATGGATTTCGGCTTTTTCTGGGCGACTGGTGTCGCGAAGGATGGCACGATCCTGGTGGCCAACAGCTACGGCATCGGCTACATCCCGGACGGCGTCAAGCTGCCTGAGCAGGTGAAGATGGTCAGCGCGGACGAGTCGATCCCGATCGAAGAACGTGCGAAGTGGGCCACCTTCCCCATGCTCGCCCTACACGGCTGGGCTCAGCACCACGACATTCCGTTGCGCGCCGTGGTGGCGACGGCTGAGCAGTTCGACGGGTTCGACCCGGGCGCGGCCCGCGTGATCCTTCGGCCCGATGACATTCCCGAACGCGGTGACATGGCCGGCCGCTCGCGTCTGGAGGTGATTGCGCCGAGTGCCGCACGTCAGCTCGACTCGGTGGGTGACGCGATGCTCGGTGACTTGTTGCCGCCGGCTCCTGCGGACACCGCTTCGCCGGCTGACAACTCGATGATGTTGTGGTTCGAGGTGATGAAGCCGTTGATGAGCACCTCGGCGGATCGCGGAGTACCCCACCTCCAGGCGATGGCGGCCTACGCCGACCACGCCCAGGAGTTGGCGCTGCACAAGGCGCAGACAGCGGTCGACGCCACGGCGCAACGAGCGGCGATCGCCGACTGGGTCTACTGGCAGCACGTCAGCGTCATGAGCAACGACGCCATCGCCGTCAAGCAGTAGGCAAGCTCTGATATCGCCGGCACTATCGGATTCCGAAGTGACATGCCACCCGCTTGACGGCAACCCCGGCACACACCCCGCGTCGTCGTCCCAACCCAACCCTCCGACGCCTTAAGCTCATAGGAGTGGCGACCTCCAAAGTCGAACGGCTGATGAACCTCGTCATCGCGCTGCTCTCGACGCGCACCTTCATCACCGCCGACCGCATCCGGCAGGTCGTCGCCGGCTACGCCGACAGCCCGAGCGACGAAGCCTTCTCCCGCATGTTCGAGCGGGACAAGAACGAACTCCGCGACCTCGGCATCCCGCTGGAAACCGGCCGCGTCTCCCAGTTCGACCCCACCGAGGGCTACCGCATCAACCGCGACGCCTACGCCCTTCCCGCCGTCGAACTCACCGCCGACGAAGCCGCCGCCGTCGCCGTCGCCACCCAGCTGTGGGAGTCACCCGAACTCATCACCGCCACCCAGGGTGCCCTGCTCAAACTGCGCGCCGCCGGCGTCGACGTCGACCCCGCCGAAAGCGTCGCGATCTCCACGGCCACCCTGCCCGGCGTCCGCGGCTCCGAAGAAGTCCTGCGCACCCTGCTGCAAGCCATCGACGACGGCTACGCCGTCCAATTCGGCCATCGCCCCGCCCGCAGCGAGCCCTACACCACCCGAACCGTCGAACCCTGGGGCGTGGTCACCCACCGTGGCCGCTGGTACCTCGTCGGCCACGACCGTGACCGCGACGCCCCCCGCACCTTCCGCCTGTCTCGCATCGCCGACGACGTCACCACCATCGGCGAGCCCGGAGCCGTCCACAAACCCGACGACATCGACCTGCGCGAGATCGTCCGGCGCGCCGTCGCCGAATGGCCCACCGGTACCCAGGCCCGCGTCTGGGTCGCCAACGGTCGCGCCACCGCGCTGCGCCGCCAAGCCGTCATCGAAGGCCCCATGACCCTGGGCGGCCGCGCCGGCGAGGTGATCACCGTCGACATCGGCATGTTCGACCAGCTGGCCCGCGAGGTCGCCAGCTACGGCGCCGACGCCGTCGCCCTCGAACCCCAATCGCTGCGCGACGACGTCATCGCCCGACTCCGGGCGCAGGCCACCGCATGAGCGCCGTCTCGAACCGGCTGGTCCGGCTGCTCAACATGGTCCCGTACTTCCAGGCCAACCCGCGCATCACCTACACCGAAGCCGCCTCCGACCTCGGCGTCACCGTCAAACAGCTCCAGGACGACCTCAACCAACTGTGGATGTGCGGTCTGCCCGGCTACGGCCCCGGCGACCTCATCGACTTCGAGTTCTCCGGCGACACCATCGAGGTCACCTTCTCCGCCGGCATCGACCACCCGCTGCGCCTGACCTCACCCGAGGCCACCGGCGTGCTCGTCGCGCTGCGCGCGCTGGTCGACGTGCCCGGCATGGTCGACCCCGAAGCCGCCCGCAGCGCCATCGCCAAGATCGAACAGGCCGCCGGCGCCGTCGGTCACGACATCGGCGACGCCGTCACCGCCGTCGACGAACCCGCCCCCGTCGAAAGCGAAGCCGCCGCAGCCGTCCGCACCGCCGTGCGCAACGCCCGCGCACTGATGATCGAGTACTACTCGGCCTCCCACGACGTGCTGACCAGCCGCGTCGTCGACCCCATCCGTGTGGTCCTCGTCGCCGACCACACCTACCTCGAGGCGTGGTGCCGCTCCGCCGAAGGCGTGCGACTGTTCCGCTTCGACCGCATCGTCGACGCCCGCGTCCTCGACGAACCCGCCGCCCCGCCGCCGCCCGCGGTCGAGGCCGGACCCGACACGTCGCTGTTCGACGCCGACCCGGCGCTGCCGTCGGCCACCCTGCTGATCGACCGGTCGGCGTCGTGGATGTTCGACTACTACCCCCTGCGGGTGGTGCGCGAACTGCCCGACGGCGCCTGCGAAGCGGCGATGACGTACGCCTCCGACGACTGGATGGCGCGCTTCGTGCTCGGCTTCGGCTCGGCGGTGCGCGTGCTCGAACCGCAGAACCTGGCAGACAAGGTGCGCGCATCGGCGGCCGCGGCGCTGCTCGCCTACGAGAACGACCCCGCCGACGGGTAGACTCGGCAACGACTTCGAGGAGGTGCATTTTGGGCGGTCTACAACCCTGGCACTGGGTTATCGTCATCGCGGTGTTCGTGCTGCTGTTCGGCGCCAAGAGGCTGCCGGATGCGGCCCGCTCGCTGGGCAAGTCCATGCGGATCTTCAAGTCCGAGGTCAAGGAGATGCAGGCGGAGGGCAAGGCCGACAACCCGCCCGCCACGCCCATCGCCTCCGAGCGCATCGACACGGCCAACCCGACGGCCGAACAGTCCGACAAACGGTCGGCCTGACCCCACGCTTTCCGAACCACGCGGCCTGACGCCGCGTCGTCAGGCCGCGCGCGTCGGCGGCCCCTAGGCAACTACACGTGCAAACCCCCGGATTCCTCAAGCGGCTCAATCCGCGCAACCGTCGCGCACGAGTCAATCCCGACGGCACCATGTCGTTGGTCGAGCATCTTCACGAACTGCGCAACCGGCTCCTGATCGCCGCTGCGGCGATCGTGCTGACGACCGTCCTGGGCTTCTTCTGGTACAGCCACGGCATCTTCGGCTTCCACAGCCTGGGCGAATGGCTGCGCGGCCCCTACTGTGCGCTGCCCGACTACGCCCGCGCCTCGATCACCGACGACGGGCAGTGCCGCCTGCTGGCGACCGCACCGTTCGACCAGTTCATGCTGCGCCTGAAAGTGGCGCTCATGGCCGGCATCGTGCTGGCCTGCCCGGTGTGGCTGCACCAGCTGTGGGCGTTCATCACCCCCGGCCTGTACCGCAACGAACGCCGGTTCGCGATGGCCTTCGTCACCGTCGGCGCGGTGCTGTTCATCGGCGGCGCGGTGCTGGCCTACGTGGTGCTCGCCCAGGCCCTCGGCTTCCTGCTCACCGTCGGCAGCGATGTGCAGGTCACCGCCCTGTCCGGCGACCAGTACTTCGGCTTCCTGATCAACCTGCTGCTGGTGTTCGGCTTCAGCTTCGAGTTCCCGCTGCTGATCGTCATGCTGAACTTCATCGGGATGCTGCCCTACGAGAAGCTCAAGGCGTGGCGGCGCGGCCTGATCTTCGCGCTGTTCGTCTTCGCCGCCTTCTTCACCCCCGGCTCCGACCCGTTCTCCATGCTCGCGCTGGCGTGCGCGCTCACCGTGCTGCTCGAGGTGGCCATCCAGATCGGCCGCATCCACGACAAGCGCAAAGCGAAGCGGGAAGCCGCCCAGACCGTGCCCGAGGACGAGGCCGCACCGATCGGCGGCGTCGAACCCATCGAACCGCCCAGCGCGGTGTCGACCCCCTCGCGGTCCACCATTCATGACGAATCCACCTGACACCCAGCTCGCCGCGTTCGCCGCGGGAATGCCGTTCGCGCTCGACCCGTTCCAGATCCGCGGTTGCGAGGCACTCGAAAGCGGCCACGGCGTCCTCGTGTGCGCACCCACCGGCGCCGGTAAGACCGTCGTCGGCGAATTCGCCGTGCACCTGGCCCTGGCGTCCGGCGGCAAGTGCTTCTACACCACCCCGATCAAGGCGCTGAGTAACCAGAAGCACGCCGACCTGGTCCGCCGGTACGGGCCGGAAAACATCGGGCTGCTCACCGGCGACCAGTCCATCAACGGTGACGCCGACATCGTCGTGATGACCACCGAAGTGCTGCGCAACATGCTCTACGCCAATTCACCCGCGCTGCAGGGTCTCTCGTATGTCGTGATGGACGAGGTGCACTTCCTGGCCGACCGGATGCGCGGCGCGGTGTGGGAAGAGGTGATCCTGCACCTGCCCGACGAGGTGCGGCTGGTCAGCCTGTCGGCGACGGTGAGCAACGCCGAGGAGTTCGGCGGTTGGATCCAGACCGTGCGCGGCGACACCACCGTGGTGGTCGACGAACACCGGCCGGTCCCGCTGTGGCAGCACGTGTTGGTCGGCAAGCGGCTGTTCGACCTGTTCGACTACCGCGCGCACGTCGGCGCGCGCACGGGACGTGAACTCGTCGTCGATCCCGAGCTGCTGCGTCACATCGCCCACCGTCGCGAAGCCGACCGCCTCGGCGACTGGCAGCCGCGCGGGCGGGGCCGGTCCAGCCACCGCAGCCGGCCGACGATGTACCGGCCGCCGGCACGCCCCGACGTCATCGCCGCCCTGGACCGCGAAGGACTGCTGCCGGCCATCACGTTCGTGTTCTCCCGCGCCGGGTGCGACGCCGCGGTCAAACAGTGCCTGCGCTCACCTCTGCGGCTGACCTCCAACGAGGAGCGTCAGCGCATCGCGGAGGTGATCGACCGCCGCTGCAGGGATCTCGACGAGGCCGACCTGATCGTCCTGGACTACCACGAGTGGCGTGAGGGGCTGCTGCGCGGTCTGGCGGCCCACCACGCCGGCATGCTGCCCGTCTTCCGCCACACCGTCGAAGAGCTCTTCACCGCAGGCCTGGTCAAAGCGGTGTTCGCCACCGAGACACTGGCTTTGGGCATCAACATGCCCGCCCGCACCGTCGTGCTCGAGAAGCTGGTCAAGTTCAACGGCGAACAGCACATGCCCCTGACACCGGGGGAGTACACGCAGCTGACCGGCCGGGCCGGGCGCCGCGGCATCGACGTCGAGGGTCACGCGGTGGTGTTGTGGACCTCCGACGTGGAACCCGTCGAGGTGGCGGGGCTGGCGTCGACCCGCACCTTCCCGCTGCGCAGTTCCTTCGCGCCGTCGTACAACATGACCATCAACCTGGTCCAGCAGATGGGTCCGGCGCAGGCCCGCCAACTGCTCGAGCAGTCCTTCGCCCAGTACCAGGCCGACCGGTCGGTGGTGGGGCTGCGGCGCGGCGTCGAACGCGGTGAACGGATGCTCGACGAGATCGCCGCCGAACTCGGCGGCCGCGACGCGCCGATCCTCGACTACGTCCGGCTGCGCGCGAAGATCTCCGAACGTGAACGCGCACAGTCCCGGTCCTCGCGCGTGCAGCGTCGCGCGGCCGCCAACGACGCGCTCAGCGCGCTGCGCCGCGGCGACATCATCACCATCACCTCGGGCCGCCGCGGGGGACTGGCCGTCGTCCTCGAATCCGCCCGCGATACCGACGACCCGCGGCCGCTCGTGCTGACCGAGCACCGCTGGGCGGGTCGCATCTCCTCGGCCGACTTCACCGGCGCCACACCGCGCGTCGGCACCATGACGCTGCCCAAACGCATCGAGCACCGCAATCCCCGAGTGCGCCGCGACCTGGCATCGGCACTGCTGTCCGCCGCGGCCGGGATGGCCATGCCGGAGAGCCGCGGCCGCCGCAAGGGCGCCCAGCAGGACGACGACATCGATCCCGAACTCGTCGCGCTGCGCGAGACGATGCGCCGCCACCCGGCACACCACCTGCCCGACCGCGAGGACAAGTCCCGGCTGGCCGAGCGGTACCTGCGCATCGAACGGGACAACGACCAGATCCAGAAGAAGGTGGCCGCGGCGACCAACTCGCTGGCCCGCACCTTCGACCGGATCGTCGTGCTGCTCGGCGAACGCGGTTTCATCGACACCACAGGGGACGACCCGACGGTCACCGACGACGGCCGCCTGCTGGCCCGCATCTACAGCGAGAGCGACCTGCTGGTCGCGGAGTGTCTGCGTGCGCGCGCCTGGGAGGGTCTCGAGGGCGCCGAGCTCGCGGCGGTGCTGTCGTCGGTGCTGTTCGAATCCCGCGGCGACACGCCCGGTGTGCCTGCCGGTTCGGAGGCGCCGACGGGCAAGGTGCGGCGGGCGCTGAACCAGACCCGCCGGGTGTCGGCGGAACTGCGCGCCGACGAACAACGCCACCGCATCAGCCCCAGCCGGGAACCCGACGAGGGTTTCGTCACCGCGATCTACCGCTGGGCAACCACCGGCGATCTGACCACCGCACTGGCCGCATCGGATGCCACCGGCGGCGGGTCACCGCTGTCCGCGGGTGATTTCGTGCGGTGGTGCCGGCAGGTCCTCGACCTGCTCGACCAGGTCCGCAACGCGGCGCCGACACCCGCGTTGCGGGCCGCCGCGAAACGCGCGATCAACGACATTCGACGCGGCGTCGTGGCAGTTGATGCGGGGTAGTGTGTGTTGCCAGCGAGCCGAGCGAGGACCAAGGAGACACGATGAGCGGACCGCAGGGACCTGATCCGACGCAGCCGTGGGCCGGTCAAAACCCGGACGCGGGCAAGGATCAGCCGGCCGGCGACCCGTCGAGCACGCAGTGGCAGTCACCCGGGCAGGGCGGCGAGCAGGCGACCCCGCAGGACCCGTCCTGGCAGCAACCTCCGGCGTACACGCCGCAGCAGTATCCGCAGTACCAGCAGCCGACTCAGCAGCAGCCGCCGTACCAGCCCTACCCGCCGACCGAGCAGTACGCCCAGCCGCAGTACGGTCAGCCCCAGTACGGTCAGCCGCAGTACGGTCAGCCGCAGTACGGCCAGCAGCCGCAGTACGGTCAGCCGCAGTACGGGCAGCCGGGCCAGCAGTACGGACAACCGGGCCAGCAGTACGGCCAGCCGGGTCAGTACGGATCGTTCCCGCCGCCGGGCGGCGAAGAGGGCTCCAAGCGGTCGATGGCCGTGATCGGCGGCGTCCTCGGTGTTCTCGTCCTGGTCATCCTCGCCGTGGTCGGGGTGCTCGGCTTCTGGAAGCCCGGGTTCTTCGTGACGACCAAGCTCGACGTCAACGCCGCGCAGTCCGGGGTCCAGCAGATCCTCACCGACGAGTCGAACGGCTACGGCGCCAAGAACGTCCGCGACGTCAAATGCAACAACGGTGAGAGCCCCGAGGTGCGCAAGGGTGCGACGTTCGACTGCGAGGTCAGCATCGACGGCACCAAACGTGAAGTCACCGTGACCTTCCAGGACGACGACGGCACCTACGAGGTCGGCCGGCCCCGCTAGTCTTCCGCTAATCCAAGGCGTCGAGCGCCTTCTGCAGCCGCCCGACCGACGACGTGACGCCCAGGTCGCCCGCCAACTGGGCGACCTTGCGCGGATGCGCTGCGGCCAGCGGTAACTCGTCGGTCTTCGTCGACATGCTGACCGGCGCGTCGGTGGCGACGCGCACCACGGGTTCGGCGGCCTCGATGTAATCGGCGGCGGCCAGCAGCTTCTTGCGGTAAGCCTTCGACATCCTGGATTTCGGATCGTGCGCGGCGGCGACGATCGCCGACAGCGAACCGAACTGGGCCAGCAGCGTGGCGGCCGTCTTCTCGCCGACTCCGGGTACCCCCGGCAGTCCGTCGGACGGGTCGCCGCGCATCAGTGCCAACTCCGCGTACGCCGCGCCGGCCCGTTCCTTGGGGACCGCATACTGCTCGGCCACCTCGGCGGGCCCGAACAGGGTGGCTTTGCTCATCCCGCGGCCCAGGTAGAGCACCCGCACCTCGACCGGCTCGTCGCGCACGACCTGCAGCATGTCGCGGTCGCCGCTGACCACGATCACCCGGTCGCGCGTCTCGGCGGCGGCCAGTGTGCCCAGCACGTCGTCCGCCTCGAATCCCGGTGCGCCGGCGTGGGGGATCCCGAACGCGTCCAGAATGGCCATGATCATGTCCACCTGCGGCGTGAGGTCGTCGGGCACCACCTCGACGTCGGTGCCCGCGGGCTGCGGCTCGGCGACTCGGTGCGCCTTGTACGACGGGACCAGGTCGACGCGCCACTGCGGCCGCCAGTCGTCGTCGCGGCAGACCACGAGCCGTGACGGCCGCTCACGTCCGATGAGCATCGCGACGGTGTCCAGGAAACCGCGCACCGCGTTGACCGGCCGGCCGTCCGGTGCGGTGATCGAGGACGGGAGCGCGAAGTAGGAGCGGAACCACATGCTGGCGCCGTCGAGGAGCAACAGGGGTGCGGCCATGGTGCTCAAAGCTACCGGCCGCGCCCCGTTGCCCCGCAGTAGCCTTGTCACCATGACCGGCAGCCGATTCAGCACCGATGTCTACGCCCGACGACTCCGGGCCGCCGCGGCCGCCGCGGGAGAGGCCGGGCTGGCCGGGCTGATCATCACCCCGGGTTACGACCTGCGCTACCTGGTCGGTTCCCGGGCGCAGACCTTCGAGCGGCTTACCGCGCTGGTGCTGCCGGCCCAAGGGAACCCGACGGTGGTGGTGCCGCGGCTGGAGCTGGCGGCGCTGAAGGAGTCCGCGATCCCCGAACTCGGTGTGGCGGTCCAGGATTGGGTCGACGGCGACAACCCGTACCAGCTGGTGGCCGAGGCGCTCGGCGGTGCGCCGGCACACACGGCGGTGACCGATTCCATGCCCGCACTGCACCTGCTGCCGTTGGCCGGCGTGCTCGGCGAGGTGCCGGTGCTGGCCACCGATGTGCTGCGCCGGCTGCGCATGCAGAAGGACGCCGCCGAGATCGACGCGCTGCGCAAGGCCGGCGCGGCGATCGACCGGGTGCACGCCCGGGTGCCGGAGTTCCTGGTGGCCGGCCGCACCGAGGCCGACGTCGCCGCCGACATCGCCGAAGCCATTGTGGCCGAGGGACATTCGGAGGTCGCATTCATCATCGTGGGGTCCGGCCCGCACGGTGCCGACCCGCACCACGAATGCTCCGACCGCGAACTGCGCGCTGGTGACATCGTCGTCGTCGACATCGGCGGACCCTACGACCCCGGCTACAACTCCGATTGCACCCGCACCTACAGCCTCGGCGAACCGGATCCCGAGGTGGCGCGCCGCTACGCCGTCCTGCAGCGCGCTCAGCAGGCCGCCGTCGAGGCGGTCCGGCCGGGCGTCACCGCCGAGCAGATCGATGCCGCCGCCCGCGACGTGCTCGCCGCCGAAGGGCTCGCCGAGGCGTTCGTGCACCGCACCGGTCACGGCATCGGCCTGTCGGTGCACGAGGAGCCCTACATCGTCGCCGGCAACGACCTGCCGCTGGAGGCGGGTATGGCGTTCAGCGTGGAACCGGGGATCTACTTTCCGGGGCAGTGGGGCGCCCGCATCGAGGACATCGTGATCGTCACCGAGGACGGCGCCGAGTCGGTCAACAACCGGCCGCACGATCTCGTCGTGGTGCCGGCCGGACCCGACGCGACGGCCTGACCCTGCCCGCGAGCAGACACAGAATCGCGGCTAGTCGGTGGAGCGGTCGAGCAGCTGCGAGGAGCCCAGCACCCGCTCCACGCGCACCTCGATCACCACGCGCTCGGGGTTGACCCGCGGCGTGCGGTACCGCTGGGCGTAGCGCAACTCGGCGTCGCGCACCGCATCCGGATCGGAGTTGACGGTCGACTTGCCCTCCAGCGACAGCCAGCGGGCCCCGTCGACCTGGCTGAGCACCGCGACACCCCGCTGTTCGGCGTTGACGGCCTTCTGCGAGCCGCCGGAGGTGATGACCCGGGCGATGTGCGTCTTGGGGTCGAACGTGAACCCGACGGCCACGACGTGCGGCGAATTGTCCGACCGCAGTGTGGTCAGCATGGCGAGATGGCGTTCGGTCAGGAACGCCAGTGCATCGCTGGTGAGCCGCGTGGTGGCCTTGCGACCTGATGTAGCCATCGGTGCCCACGCTAGCGCAGGTGAATAATCGCAGCCGTGAAAGACACGGATGGCGGGTTGGTGGTGATCTTCGGGGGGCGCAGCGAGATCGGCGTCGAGGTGGCGACGCGATTGGCGCGGGGCGCGACGGTCGTGCTCGCCGCGCGCCGGGCCGACCAACTCGACGAGGAGGTCCGCGCGGTCCGGGCGGCGGGGGCGGCGGCCGTGCACACCGTGGAGTTCGACGCCGACGACCTGACCGGGCATGGCCCGCTGGTGGCCCGCATCGAAGCCGAACACGGCCCGATCCGTACCGCCGTCGTCGCCTTCGGCATCCTCGGTGACCAGGCACGCGCCGAACGCGACCCCGCACACGCCGCGGCGATCGTGCACACCGACTACGTCGCGCAGGTCAGCCTGCTGACCGTGCTGGCGGCGACCATGCGGGAGGCGGGCAGCGGATCGCTGGTGGTGTTCTCCTCGGTGGCCGGGGCCCGCGTCCGCCGCGCCAACTACGTCTACGGGTCGGCCAAGGCAGGGCTCGACGGCTTCGCCAGCGGTCTGGCCGACGCGCTGCACGGGTCGGGGGTGCACCTGCTGCTGGTGCGGCCCGGCTTCGTTATTGGGAGGATGACCGAAGGCATGGACCCAGCGCCGATGTCGAGCACTCCCGCGCAGGTGGCCGAGGCGACGGTGCGGGCCCTGGCCAAAGGGCGGCGCGAGGTGTGGATCCCTCGGATGCTGGGCGCCGCGGTGGTCGTCATGCGGTTGTTGCCGCGGGCGGTGTGGCGCAGGATGCCGAGGTGAACGCCCACCGGGTCGTGGTCGTCGGGATCGGGGCCGACGGCATGGCCGGCCTGTCGCCGACGTCAGCCGCCGAATTGCGCAGTGCCACAACGATCTACGGGTCACGCCGTCAACTCGACCTGCTCGATGGCACCGTGCGCGCCGAACGCCGCGAATGGCCGACGCCGCTGATCCCCGCCCTGCACGCGCTGCGCGACGATCCGCCGGGTGACGTCCACATCGTCGCCAGCGGCGACCCCATGCTGCACGGGATCGGCGGTTCGGCAGTGCGGATGTTCGGCGCCGACCGAGTCACCGTGCTGCCGCACGTGTCGTCGGTGACGCTGGCCTGCGCCCGCCTCGGCTGGGCCGTGCAGGACACGGAGGTGGTCAGCCTGGTCACGGCGGCGCCCCGGTTGGCGGTGCGACGCGGCGGCCGCGCGGTGGTGCTGTCGCGCGACGAAACCACTCCGAGCGCACTGGCCCGGGTGCTCACCGACACCGGACGCGGCGACTCGGCGTTCACCGTGTTCGAGCAGCTCGGCGGCCCGGGGGAGCGCCGCCGCGACGCCACCGCGAGGGCATGGGCGGCCGAGCCACCCGGCGACGTCGACCCGCTCAACGTCGTCGCCGTCGAGTACCTGCCCGACGAGCGGCAGTTCCAGATACTGCCTGACGACGCATACGCCCACGACGGACAGATCACCAAGCAGGCGATGCGTGCGGTGACCCTGGCCGCGTTGGCACCGCGCCCGGGTGAGCGGCTGTGGGACGTGGGCGCCGGATCGGGCAGCATCGCGATCGAGTGGTCCCGCAGCGGCCCGGGGTGCCGGGCGGTCGCGTTCGAACGGGACGAGACACGCCGGGTGCGGATCGCCGCGAATGTGTCCGCGCACGGGGTCGATGTCGACGTGCGGGGCCCGGCACCGGACGGGTTCGGCGATGCGGAGCCGCCCTCGGCGATCTTCATCGGCGGCGGGCTGACGCATCCGGGCGTCCTCGACGGCTGTCTCGCCGCGTTGCCCTCGGGTGGCCGGCTGGTCGCCAACGCCGTCACCGCCGAATCGGAAGCGGTGATGGTGCAACAGTATTCGCAGATGGGGGGAGCGTTGCGCCGCTACCAGCACTACCAGGGCGAGCCGGTGGGCACCTTCACCGGCTGGCGCCCCGCCATGCCGGTCACGCAGTGGGTGCTGGTCAGACCGTGACCGTCTACTTCATCGGAGCCGGTCCGGGGGCGGCCGATCTCATCACCGTGCGCGGCCAGCGGCTGCTCGGCAGCTGCCCGGTCTGCCTGTACGCCGGGTCGATCATGCCCGACGACCTGCTCGCGCTCTGCCCGGCCGACGCCCGCATCGTCGACACCGGTCCGCTGACCCTGGACCAGATCATCGACGAACTCGCCGAGGCGGATGCCGCCGGAAAGGACGTGGCGCGCCTGCATTCCGGCGATCCGTCGATCTACAGCGCGCTGACCGAACAGTGCCGTCGGCTCGACGCGCTGGGCATCGACTACCAGGTGGTGCCGGGCGTTCCCGCGTTCGCCGCCGCCGCGGCCGCGCTGGGCCGCGAACTCACCGTGCCCGGGGTGGCGCAGACCGTCACGCTGAGCCGGGTCGCGACGCTGTCGACGGCGATGCCACCGGCGGAGGATCTGCGCACGCTGTCGGCGGCCGGCGGCACCCTGGTGCTACACCTGGCCGCCGCGCAGATCGACAACATCGTGCCGGAACTTCTCGCCGGGGGCTACCAGGCTGAAACACCCTGTGCGGTGGTGGCGTTCGCGAGCTGGCCGGAGGAGGTCGTGCTGCGCGGCACCCTCGCCGACATCGCCGCGCAGATGCACGACGCCGGGGTCACCCGCACCGCGGTGATCGTCATCGGCGATGTGCTGGCCGCCGAGGGCACCGACAGCTACCTGTACTCGTCCGGGCGCGTGCGCCGCGGGCGGCACTGATGCGGATCCTGCTGCTGGGCGGCACGGGGGAGGCGCGCGCGCTGGCCAGGGCCCTGCATCCGGGCGTCGAGGTCATCAGCTCGCTGGCCGGGCGGGTGCCCGATCCGGCGCTCCCGGCCGGGCAGGTGCGGATCGGCGGGTTCGGTGGAGTCGAGGGGATGCGCCGCTGGCTGACCGAGACGCCGGTCGACGCGGTTGTCGACGCCACCCATCCGTTCGCGGCGACGATCACCGCGCACGCCGCCGAGGTCTGCGCCGATCTGGGGCTGCCGCACCTGGTGCTGGCCCGGCCGGCCTGGCCGCCGGGCGATGCGATCCTCGTCAGCTCCGACCGGGAGGCCGCCGAAACGGTTGCGCAACAGGGGTTTACGCGGGTCTTCTTGACCACCGGCCGGACCGGCGTCGGCGCCTTCCGGCATAGCGAGGCCTGGTTCCTGATCAGGGCGGTGACCCCGCCGGACGCCGACCTGCTCCCACGGCGCCACCACGTGCTGCTGTCTCGCGGCCCGTACCGCTACGACGACGAACTCGAGGTGCTGCGAAGCCACCGCATCGACGCGCTGGTCACCAAGAACAGCGGCGGCGAGATGACCCGCCCGAAGCTGGACGCCGCCGCGGCACTGGGCGTCCCGGTGGTGATGGTGGACCGGCCAGCGGTGCCGGCGGGGGTCCGCACGGTGGCGACGGTGGCCGACGCGGTCGCGTGGCTCAGCTCGCCGGCGCGATGAGGTCGAGGGTCCCCAGCTCGCGGATCGCCTGACATCCGCGGGCCGCCATCACCAGCATCATCTCGTCACCGCGCTCGGTGGACGTCGCGAACGCGCACCCCAGCACGGTGATCAGCGGCGCCTGCAGCATGCCCAATCGGTAATCACGCCAACACGTTTCGGCGTCGTAGCCGGTCACGCCGTGGCTGAGCAGCCGGCGATGGTAGGCCTCGACGAGATCGCGTTCGACCGCCGCGCGCGTCTCGGGCTGCAGGCTGGTCGCGGTGAAGTACGACAGATCGCGCGCCGGCAACCCGGAACCCAGCGTCTGCCAGTCGACCACCGTGATCCGGGACCGGTCCGGATCGAACAGCATGTTGTCGAGCCGGTAGTCGCCGTGCAGCACCGCGAATCGGTCCGGCTCGGCCAGCAGCCACGGCGTCACCACCGACATCGCCGCCGTCATCGTGTCGCGGTCCTCGGGGCGCATCCGCTCGCCCAGGCGGTCCAGGGTGATGCCCGCCGCCATGGTGGCCACCTCACCGAACCCCTGCGCCGCGGCGGGTTCCGGTTTCGGCATCGCGACGCCCGGGAAGTCGGCCCACTGGGGATCGCACCACGTGGGCCCGTGCAGATCGGCCAGTGCCTCGACCGCCAGCCGTGCCTCCTCGGCGCTGCACCCCGCAATCTGGTCGCCCTGCACCGCAGGCGCCATATCGCCGAGCAGCAACACGAAATCGAACCCGTCACCGGCGATCTCGCAGTGGTAGCAGGGCGGGATCGGGATCTGCACCCGGTCGGCGAGGTTGGTGTAGAAGGAATGCTCGGAGCGGTAGCCGATCGCAACGCGGTCACGGACCGTCTCGTCCTGCGACGGCAGCTTGATCGCGAACGACGCGGGCAGGTCGGGTTGCGGTTCGGCGTAGGTCACCGTCACCCGGTAGGTGGCACCGGTCTGTCCCGTGCCGATGGGCACCGTGTCGACCGCCGCGATGTCGACGGGCACCCCGTCGCGGGCGAGTGCGGTGCCGAGCCATTCCGGGGTGACGTCCGCGGGTTTACCGGGGATGAGGGCCTGCACGGCACCGCCTTTCGTCACGCTGTGACGCGTGACACTATCACCCGGGATAGTAACGGGGGGTGAACACCCGATCACCGGCATCGTCGGTGTACCACTGCGTCTGCGACGACCCGACGATCAACAGGCAGCGCATGTCGACGTCGGCGGGGTCCAGGTCGGCCAACCGCACCACCCTGACCTCTTCGCGCGGTCCCGCGACATCGCGGCCGATCACCACCGGGGTGCCGGGATCCCGGTGGGCCAGCAGCAGATCGCGCATCCTGCCGACCTGCCACGTGCGGATCTTCGAGGCCGGGTTGTAGATCGCCAGCACCAGATCGGCGGTCGCGGCCGCGGTCAGCCGCGCCTCGATGACGTCCCACGGTTTGAGCCGGTCGGACAGTGAGATCACCGCGTAGTCGTGACCCAATGGAGCGCCGACCCGGCTCGCGACGGCCTGCGCGGCCGTCATCGCCGGGATCACCCGCACCTCGACGCCGGGCCACTGTTTGGCCTCCTCGAGCACCGCGGTCGCCATCGCGAACACGCCGGGATCTCCCGACGACACCACCGCGACCGCGCGGCCCTGTTCGGCGAGCGTGCACGCCAGCCGGGCGCGGGCCGGTTCGTCGGTGTTGTCGCTGGGATGGCGCTGCTGCCCGTCGCGCAGACCCACGCGGTCGAGGTACGGCCCGTAGCCGATCAGATCGGTCGCCGCGGCCAGCTCACGCCGGCTCTGCGGGGTCATCCACTCCGTCGCTCCCGGCCCGAGTCCCACGACGGTGACGCTGCCCGCACCCGCGCGCCTGCGGCCACCGCCCGGAACCATGGCCAGCGAGAAGTACGGCACCTTGTCGTCGGCGCCGACGTCCGAGGCGGACAGGGCCCGCTGGTCGGGCGTGCTGGCACGTTCGACGTAGTAGGCCTCGTCGAGCCGGCCCGTCGCCGCCAAGGCGGCGCGCACCGCCGGATACGAGCGGCCGAGTTTGAGCACGACGGCCGCATCGGTGTCGGCCAGCCGGCGTTCGAGTTCGGCGGCGGGCAGCGTGCCCGGCAGGATCGTCAGCACCTCCTCGCCCTGTACCAGCGGGGTGGAGATGGCCGCCGACGCCGCGCTCACCGACGTCACGCCGGGCACGATCTCGGCGGCGAACCGCTCGGTGAGCCGGGTGTGCATGTGCATGTAGGAGCTGTAGAACAGTGGATCGCCCTCGGCGAGCAGTGCCACGTCGCGCCCGGCGTCGAGATGGGTCGCGATGCGGTCGGCGGCCTCGCGGTAGAAGTCCTCCATCGCGCCGGCGTAGCCGCCCGGGTGGTCGGTCACCTCCGTGGTCACCGGGTAGACCAGGTGCTCCTCGACCTGCCCGTCCCGCAGGTAGGGCTCGGCGATGCGGCGCGCGATGCTGCGGCCGTGCCGGGCGCTGTGATAGGCGACCACGTCGGCCTGCCCGATCACCCGCGCCGCCTTGACCGTGACCAGTTCCGGATCGCCGGGCCCCAGCCCGACGCCGTAGAGGGTGCCCCTGCTCATTCGCGTTCGCTCGCAATCGCATTCACCGCGGCGGCGGCCATCGCGCTGCCGCCGCGCCGGCCCGTCACCACGAGGTACGACATCCCGCGCGGTTGGGCGATGAGCTCCTCCTTCGACTGCGCGGAGCCGACGAACCCGACCGGGCCGCCGAGTACGGCGGCGGGCACCGGCGCGCCCTCGTCGATCAGTTCGAGCAGCCGGAACAGCGCGGTCGGCGCATTCCCGATCGCCAGCACCGCACCACCCAGTCGGTCCGCCCACAGGTCGACCGCCGCGGCCGACCGGGTGAACCCGAGCTCGGCGGCCAGTTGCGGTGCCCGGGCGTCGGCGACCAGGGACACCACCTCGTTGTCGGCGGGCAGCCGCGACCGGGTGATCCCGGCGGCCACCATCGACGAATCGCACAGCACCGGGGCGCCCGCGGCGAGCGCGGCGTGCGCACGGGCGACGACGTCGTCGCTGAACGCCACGTGGTCGGCCACGTCGACCTGACCGCAGGTGTGGATCAGCCGGACCACCACCCGCGCCACGTCGTCGGGAAACCGTGCGAGATCCGCCTCGGCGCGGATCGTCGCGAACGACTGCCGGTAGATCTCGGCGGCGTCGCGGATGTAGTCGAGCACGCCGCTCACCCTACGACGGGCGCTCCCGGGGCCGATAACCGTCCGGGCCCGCGATCAGCACCTCGCCGACCGGTGGGCTTCCGCAGCCGCGTGCGCACCCGACGAAGTGCCGGTGGCCCTCGGCGGGCTCGTCGAGCGCGGCGGCGGCGTCGGCCCGCACGTCGGCGGCCGAGCGCTCACAGCCCGGGCTGCCCGTGCACGCGCTGACGTCCAGCCATGGCGAGTTCTCGTCGAACACCAGGCCCATCGGCGCGAGGACCCGCAGCGCCACGTCGGCGACGTCCTCGTCGAGGTCGCACACGATCAGTGAGCGCCACGGCGTGACGACCACCGGCGACTCGATCGCCCCGACGAATTCGGCGGTCCGGGCGGCCAGCACGCCGAGCGGCACGCCGGCACCCAGGGTGACGCGGCCGTCGTCCTGCGGGATCCAGCCGACCGGTGGGCGCACCACCGGCGGCCACGTCGCGCCCGCCTCCGCGGTCGGCGTCAGGCCGGTGAGCAGATCCTCGGGGCGCGGTAGTTCGTCGACGCGCCAGGCGTTGCCCCGCACCGACGCGAAGCGGACCGCCACATCGATGAGCATGCTCACCGCGTCGTCGAGGGCCACCCGGACACCGGTATCGCGGCCGGCAAGCAGCAGCGCCGCGCGCCCGGGGTCCAGCGCGTGCACACCGACGTCGGTGCCCAGGCCGGAGATGTCCCCGCGGCCGTCGTCGATGCCGAACCAGAACCGGCCGGAGGACTCGGCGAGGGCGGGCTCGCGCCGGATCGCCGCATCGAGGTCGACGATCAGGTTCCGGACGTCGGCGAGTCCGCCGGAGCGTCCGGACAGCGGCGAGGCGACGATGTTGCGCACCCGCTCGTGCGTCGGCGACGGCAGCAGCCCGGCCTCCGCGACGGCGTCGGCGACCGCGGCCGGATCGGTGATCCCGCGGATCTGGAGGTTGCCGCGGGAGGTCAGCTCGAGATCCGGGGTGCCGAAGCGGGTCGCCGTCTGTGCGAGCGCGGTGAGCTGCGCGCCGGTGAGCATGCCGCCGGGCAGGCGGATCCGCGCCAACGCGCCGTCGGCGGCCCGGTGCACCGAGAGGGCCCCCGGGCACGCGTCCTGATCGCGGGATCGAGTCGTCACTGCCGGCCATTCTATTGACCGGCGCGAGGTCAGCTCGCCAGCGCGATGGGCGTCACGACCTCGGAGTAACCGGAGGCATCTCCGACGATCGCCCTGCTGTGCTCTCCGTACACGTCGACCGGGATGTCGCCGGCGAGCGTGACCCGGCTCAGCCGGCGGTACTGATCGTCGTAGTCGGCCACCGCGTAGTGCTGGGTGGCGCGGTTGTCCCACACCGCGAGATCCCCGGGCTCCCAGCTCCACCGCACGGTGTTCTCCAGTTTGGTGACCCGGTTCTGCAGCAGGGCGAGCAGCGCGGTCGACTCCGCGACACCGAAGCCGACGAACTGTTTGATGAAGTGGCCGAGCAGCAGGACCTTACGACCGGTCTCCGGGTGCACCCGCACCACCGGATGCTCGGTCTCGAAGTACTCCGACACGAACTCCTCGCGGTACTCGCGTTCGGTGTCGGCCAGAGCCTCACGCCGGCCGTCGTAGTCGGCGGCGTAGTCGAACTGGTTGGTGTGCACGGCCCAGAGGTTCTCGACCAGCGCGCGCAACGGCGCGGGCAGCTGGTCGTAGGCCGCCTCCGTCGACGCCCACGTCGTGGTCCCGCCGTACTCCGGCAGCGTCACCGCCCGCAGCAGCGAGGCTTTGGGGATGCGGTCGACGAAGGTGACGTCGGTGTGCCAGCTGTTGGCCTTGTCGTAGCGGGAGTCGATCGGCAGGATCCGGTGCCCGCGCGAGGTGACCGTGGGATGGGCCGTCGTCGGGGTGCCGAGCCTTCGAGCGAACGCCAGCTGCCCGTCGTCGTCGAGGTGGTGCTGGCCGCGAAAGAAGATGACCTTGTGTTCGAGCAACGCCTCGTTGATCGCGGCCACCGTCGCGGGGTCGAGCCCGCCGCCGAGTCGGACACCGTCGATCCGGGCACCGATGTTCGCGCCCAACTTCACCACTCGTAACGACATGCCGGTCAGGGTGGCCGCCGCGGCCGCGCCGCACCATGGTTTGACTCATGGCGAACCGAACCCTGGGCGATCTGCGGTCTGTTTCGTTTCCTGCAACCGGGGGTACCAGCAAATCCGGCACTCAACGAGCCCGAACATGCGGAGGTGGTTGTGCGGGAGCTGTGGGACTACCTCACCAGCCACCAGGCGCAGCTGATCTTCGACTCCTACCAGCATGTCAGCGCGGTGGTGCAGAGCGTGCTCATCGCGACGGTCATCGGTGTCGCGGTTGGAGTGCTGACGTACCGGAACACCGCCGCGGCCAACCTCGCCACCGCGACCTCCAGCGTGATCCTGACGGTGCCGGCGTTCGCACTGCTGGGTCTGCTGATCCCGCTGTTCGGCCTCGGTGTGGTCCCCAGTGTGGCGGCGCTGGTGCTGTACTCGCTGCTGCCGATCATCCGGAACACGATCGTCGGGCTCAACGCGGTCGACCCGGCGCTCACCGACGCCGCGCGGGGGATCGGCATGAGCCGGCTGGCCACGCTGCGGCGTGTCGAACTGCGGCTGGTGTGGCCGTCGATCCTGTCGGCCATGCGGATCAGCACCCAGATGTCGATGGGCGTGCTGGCCATCGCCGCCTACGTCAAAGGCCCCGGGCTCGGAAACCTGATCTTCGCCGGGCTGGCACGGGTCGGCAGCCCCACCGCCGTACCGATGGCGCTGACCGGAACGCTGCTCATCGTCATCCTCGCACTGGTCCTCGATGCCGTGCTCGTGCTGATCGGGCGGCTCACCACATCGAAAGGCATTCGATGACAACACAGAACGGCGCGACGGTGACCGATCCCTCGGGCGTGCGCATCGAACTCGACCACGTGTCCAAGATCTATCCGGGTGCCACCACGCCGGCGGTCGACGATGCGTCGCTGGACATCCCGGCCGGCGAGATCGTCGTGTTCGTCGGCCCGTCCGGATGCGGCAAGACGACGATGATGCGGATGATCAACCGGCTCTCCGAGCCGACCTCGGGCCGGATCCGCATCGGCGACCAGGATGCGCTGTCGATCAAACCCACCGAACTGCGGCGCAAGATCGGCTACTCGATCCAGCAGGCGGGCCTGTTCCCGCACATGACGATCCGCCAGAATGTCGGTCTGGTGCCCGGACTGCTGCGCTGGGACCGCAAGCGCATCGACTCGCGGGTCGACGAACTGCTCGACCTGGTGGGTCTGGAACCGGGGCAGTACGCCGACCGGTATCCCCGTCAGCTCTCCGGTGGTCAGCAGCAGCGTGTCGGTGTCGCGCGCGCACTGGCCGCCGACCCGCCGGTGCTGTTGATGGACGAGCCGTTCGGCGCCGTCGACCCGATCACCCGCAGCACACTGCAGGACGAATTGCTGCGTCTGCAAACCGAATTGCGCAAGACCATCGTGTTCGTCACCCACGACTTCGGGGAGGCGGTCAAACTCGGCGACCGGATCGCCGTGCTGGGCCCTCGATCGAAGGTGCTGCAGTACGACACCCCGCAGACGATCCTGGCCAGCCCGGCCGACGACACGGTCGCCGGATTCGTCGGATCCGGCGCCTCCCTGCGTCAACTCGGTCTGATGCGCATCAAGGACGTCGAGCTGCGCGACCACCTGGCGGTGTCGGCCGACGACACCGTCGAGCAGGTCCGCACCAAGTTGGCGGACTGCGAATTCGACTGGGCGGTCGTGGTCGACCAGCGGCACCGGCCGGTCAAGTGGGTGCGCGAATCACGGTTGCGGCACGCGGCGACGCTGTCGGACGCGGTGGAGGACCTCGACGTCGTCAGCACACACTCGACACTGGAGGACGCGCTGGAGGCGATCCTCGCCGAACAGCACGCGTCGGCGGTGGTGACCGGCCCCAGCGGCCGCTACGCCGGTGTGGTCACCCTCGACACGCTCATCGACACGATCACCCGGCTGCGCGCGGAGGCGAACGCGGAGACCTCCGAGCCGTGAGCACCGTCGCCGATCGGGTTCAGACCGGGAAGACGCCCGCCACCACCTCGGGGGAACGGCTCCGGCTGCTCATCCAGCCGGCGCTCGTGCTCGTGGTCGGCGCGGCGGTGGTGTTCTGGGCGTTCAACCGCGATCTCACGGCGACCCAGCAGGAGAACATCAACCCCGGCAACGTCGCGACCCTGATCTGGCAGCACCTGCTCATCACCGCCGCGGTGACCACCATCGTGCTCGCCGTCGGTGTGCCGCTGGGCATCCTGGTCACCAGACCGGGCGCAAAAGCGTTGCGCCCGTTGTTCATCGGGGTGGCGAACATCGGGCAGGCGGCGCCAGCGATCGGTCTGCTCGTGCTGCTCTTCCTCGTCACCGCGCGGACCGGCTTCTGGATCGGTGTCCTGCCGATCGCGCTGTACTCACTGCTTCCGGTGCTGGCGAGCACCATTCTGGGCCTCGACCAGGTGGACCGGTCGCTCATCGACGCCGGTCTGGGACAGGGGATGTCGCGGAGCGGGCTGCTGCTGCGGGTCGAGCTCCCGCTCGCGGTGCCTTACATCCTCGCGGGCCTGCGCACGTCGCTGGTGCTCGCGGTCGGCACGGCGACGCTGTCGTTCCTGGTCAACGCGGGCGGGCTCGGCATCCTCATCGACACCGGTTACAAGCTCCAGGACGACGTGACGCTCATCCTCGGCAGTGTGCTCGCCGTCTGCCTGGCGCTGCTGGTCGACTGGCTGGGCGGGCTGGCGGAGTTCTTCCTCAACCCCAAGGGGCTGCGATGAGCGGGGATTTCGGCGTGCGCAGTCGCGCCCGGCGCGACCAGCCACGCCGAAATCGCGCTGTAGCCCTCGCGTGCGCGATCGTCTTGGCGGTCAGTGGGTGCGGGCTCGGCTCCGGCGGCTCCGTACCGCTGAAGGTCGGGCCCGGGTCGGTGACGCCGACTCCCGGGCTCGAGGGTGCGTTGATCACCGTCGGCTCCAAGGAGTACACCGAGCAGGTCATCCTCGGGTACATCCTCGAATTC
This sequence comes from Mycolicibacterium litorale, assembly GCF_010731695.1. Taxonomy (NCBI): domain Bacteria; kingdom Bacillati; phylum Actinomycetota; class Actinomycetes; order Mycobacteriales; family Mycobacteriaceae; genus Mycobacterium; species Mycolicibacterium litorale. The sequence continues at coordinate 1,899,943 of NZ_AP022586.1, read as the reverse complement.
ACCTTGATGGCCGCCGGCGCCGACGTGCGCGACCTGACCGGCATCGTGGGTTCGCGCAGCACCCGCGAAGCGCAACTGTCCGGTCAGGTCGACGTCGCCTACGAGTTCACCGGCAACGCGTGGATCAACTACCTCGGTCACGAGAAGCCGATCCCGAACACCCGCGAACAGTTCGAAGCGGTGCGCGACGAGGACCTCGAGCGCAACGGCATGGTGTGGCTCGAACCCGGACCGATGGACGACACGTACGCCCTGGCGGCCAGCAAGCAGGTCGTCGAACGCACCGGGGTGCGCACGCTGTCGCAGTACGCCGACCTGGTGCGGACCAACCCGGCCGCGGCCAAGACGTGCGTCGACACCGAGTTCCGTGCCCGTCAGGACGGCTTCCCGGGCATGGCCGCCGCCTACGGTTTCGACGCCGCGCGCGCTCAGACGCCGATCCTGCAGGTGGGCATCATCTACCAGGCCACCGCCGACGCCCGCCAGTGCGATTTCGGTGAGGTGTTCACCACCGACGGCCGGATCGCCGCGCTGGACCTGACCGTGCTCACCGACGACAAACAGTTCTTCGCGCACTACAACCCGTCGGTCACCATGAAGCGGGAATTCTTCGACGCCCACCCCGAGATCGCCGACGTCACTGCACCGGTCACCGCCGCGCTGACGAACGACGCGATCATCGAGATGAATAAGCAGGTCGACGTCGACGGCCGCGACCCGGCCATGGTGGCCCGCGACTGGATGGTCGCCGAAGGGTTCGTCACCCCCGCCTGAACTGGCCGAATGCCGGGAAGTGTGACATAGGTCATTTGCTGCTGCCGGCTATTCCGTCCCGCACATTCACTGGCCGGGGACCCGGCGGGGACGTACGTTGCGATTGAACCGATACCGCGGGTACCGGTAACAATCGTGAAAGGGGTCCACTATGTCCGCTCTGATCGTCATGGCTGTGGCGCTGTTCGTTCTCGTCACCCTTCTCGGCCTGCCCTACCAGCAGTCGTGGTACCGCCGGTGGGGTGGCTCGGACCGCTGAGCCGACGCGGTGGGGTACGAATGGTGAGTGACCCCGCCGCACTCCGCGCCGACCGTTCTACTGCTGTCGACTTCTGACACCGACCTGATCACCGCCCGCTCCAGCGGGGCACGGTATCGCTGGGCGAATCCCTCCCGGCTGGTGGCCGGTGAGCTCGAGGAGTTGCTCGACGAGGCCGACGCCGTGGTCATCCGCATTCTCGGCGGTTACCGCGCGTGGCAGGACGGTATCGACACGGTCGTGGCCCGCGGGCTGCCCACCGTGGTCGTCAGCGGGGAGCAGGCGCCCGACGCGGAGTTGATGCGGCACTCGACCGTTCCCCAGGGCGCCGCGCTGCAGGCGCACGTCTACCTCGCCCAGGGCGGCGTCGACAACCTGCGCCAGCTACACGCGTTCCTGTGCGACACGCTGCTGATGACCGGCTTCGGCTTCGCGCCGCCCGTCACCACGCCGACCTGGGGAGTGCTCGAGCGCGACGCCCCGGCGACCGACGGCCCCACTGTCGCCGTCCTCTACTACCGGGCTCAACAGCTGGCCGGCAACACCGCCTACATCGAAGCGCTGTGCGATGCGATCGAGGCGCTCGGCGGACGGCCGCTGCCGGTGTACTGCGCATCGTTGCGCACCGCCGAACCGGACCTGCTGGCGCTGCTGGGCTCCGCCGATGCGCTGATCACCACGGTGCTCGCCGCGGGTGCGGCCACTCCGGCCGCGGTGGGCGCCGGAGGCAGCGACGACAGCTGGGACGTCGCGCACCTCGCCGCGCTGGACGTGCCGATCCTGCAGGGCCTGTGCCTGACCAGTTCCCGTGCGCAGTGGAGTGACAACGACGACGGCCTCTCGCCGCTCGACGTCGCCACCCAGGTGGCCGTCCCCGAATTCGACGGGCGCGTGATCACGGTGCCGTTCTCGTTCAAAGAGATCGACAGCGAGGGGCTAATCTCCTACGTCGCCGACCCCGAACGATGCGCCCGGGTCGCCGGTATCGCTCTGCGGCACGCCCGACTGCGGCGAATTCCCGTGTCCGACAAGCGTATCGCGGTGGTGTTCTCCGCCTACCCGACCAAGCACGCCCGCATCGGCAACGCCGTCGGGCTCGACACCCCGGCCAGTGCGGTGGCGCTGCTCCGCGCGATGCGCGACGCCGGCTACGACATCGGTGCCGTGCCGGGAGTGGAAGCAGGCGATGGCGATGCGCTGATCCACGCCCTCATCGAACGCGGCGGCCAGGATCCGGACTGGCTCACCGACGGGCAGCTGACCGGCAACCCGATCCGGCTGTCCGCCCGCGAATACCGCAAGTGGTTCGACACGCTGCCCCCCGAACTCACCGACGCCGTCGTCGAGCACTGGGGGCCGCCCCCCGGCGAGCTGTTCGTCGATCGCAGCCAGGATCCCGACGGTGAGATCGTCATCGCGGCAATGCAATCCGGGAACGTCGTGCTGATGGTGCAGCCGCCCCGCGGGTTCGGCGAGAACCCGGTCGCGATCTACCACGACCCCGACCTTCCGCCCAGCCACCACTACCTGGCCGCCTACCGCTGGATCGACGCCGGATTCGGCGCCGACGCCGTGGTGCACCTCGGCAAGCACGGCAACCTCGAATGGCTGCCCGGCAAGACGCTCGGCATGTCCGCGGCCTGCGGCACGGACGCCGCGCTGGGCGATCTGCCGCTCATCTACCCGTTCCTGGTCAACGATCCGGGGGAGGGGACCCAGGCCAAGCGGCGCGCGCACGCGACGCTGGTGGACCACCTCATCCCACCGATGGCGCGGGCCGAGTCCTACGGCGACATCGCCCGCCTCGAGCAACTGCTCGACGAGCACGCCAACGTCTCGGCCCTCGACCCGAACAAGCTTCCCGCGGTGCGCCAACAGATCTGGACGCTGATGCGCGCGGCCAAGATGGACCACGACCTCGGTCTGGAGGAGCGGCCCGACGAGGACTCGTTCGACGACATGCTGCTGCACGTCGACGGCTGGCTGTGCGAGATCAAGGACGTCCAGATCCGCGACGGTCTGCACATCCTCGGCGCCCCGCCCGCCGGCGACACCGAACTGGACCTGGTGCTGGCGATCCTGCGGGCGCGGCAGCTGTTCGGTGGCGAGCAGACGCTGCCCGGCCTGCGTCAGGCCCTCGGCCTGGCCGAAGACGGCCACGACGAGCGCACCAGCGTCGACGCCGTCGAAGCCCAAGCCCGCCACCTGGTTGCCGCGCTGCAGGCGGCGGACTGGGACGCCGCCGCGGTGGACGGCATCACCGACAACCCGCAGGTCGCCGCGATCCTGCGGTTCGCCGCCACCGAGGTGGTGCATCGCTTGGCCGGGACCGCCACCGAGATCCCGCAGGTGCTGCGCGCCCTCGAGGGCCGCTACATCGAGGCGGGCCCGTCGGGTTCGCCGCTGCGGGGTCTGGTCAACGTGCTGCCGACCGGACGCAACTTCTACTCCGTGGACCCCAAGGCCGTGCCGTCGAGATTGGCCTGGGAAACCGGTGTGGCGATGGCGGATTCGCTGCTCGAGCGGTACCGCGACGACTACGGGACCTGGCCGCGTTCGGTCGGTCTCTCGGTGTGGGGTACCTCGGCCATGCGCACCTCCGGTGACGACATCGCCGAAGTGCTTGCGCTGCTCGGGGTTCGGCCGGCTTGGGACGACGCCTCCCGGCGGGTGGTCGACCTGGAGCCGATCGACCTGGCCGAACTCGGCCGCCCGCGCATCGACGTCACCGTGCGCATCTCGGGCTTCTTCCGCGACGCCTTCCCGCACGTGGTCGCCATGCTCGACGACGCCGTCACCCTCGTCGCCGGCCTCGACGAATCCGACGACGACAACTACGTGCGCGCCCACGCCCGGGCCGACCTGGCCCAGCACGGCGACCAACGACGTGCCACCACACGGATCTTCGGCTCCAAGCCCGGGACCTACGGCGCCGGACTGCTGCAGCTGATCGACAGCCGCAACTGGCGTGACGACGCCGACCTCGCCGAGGTCTACACCGCGTGGGGCGGCTTCGCCTACGGACGCGGCCTGGACGGCAGACCCGCCGCCGACGACATGAACCGCAGCTACCGCCGAATCGCCGTGGCCGCCAAGAACACCGACACCCGCGAACACGACATCGCCGACTCCGACGACTACTTCCAGTACCACGGCGGCATGGTCGCCACCGTGCGCGCGCTGACCGGCAAGGCGCCCGCGGCCTACATCGGCGACAACACCCGCCCGGACGCGGTGCGGACCCGGACCCTGTCCGAGGAGACCAACCGGGTGTTCCGTGCCCGCGTGGTCAACCCCCGCTGGATCACCGCGATGCGCAGGCACGGGTACAAGGGTGCGTTCGAGATGGCCGCGACCGTCGACTACCTGTTCGGTTACGACGCCACCGCCCACGTCATGGCGGACTGGATGTACGACCGGCTGTCGCAGGAGTACGTCCTCGACGCCGAGAACCGCAAGTTCATGGAGGAGTCCAACCCGTGGGCGCTGCACGGGATGGCCGAGCGGTTGCTGGAGGCCGCGGGGCGCGGGATGTGGGCCGAGCCCGACCCCGCCACCCTCGACGGGCTACGCCGGGTGCTGCTGGAGACCGAAGGCGAACTGGAGGGCTGATCGCGGCGCGGTGGGCCTTCGCCCCGCTAGGTTTGATCACATGGCCCCCACCTTTGCCGAGATCGCCGGATCCGAGTACGTCCTGCTGACCACCTTCACCCGCGACGGCCGACCGAAACCGACCGCGGTGTGGGCCGCACCGGACGGCGACCGTCTGCTGGTGATCACCCAGGAGAAGTCGTGGAAGGTCAAGCGGATCCGCAACACCCCGCGCGTCACGCTCGCCAAGTGCGACCGGGCCGGTAAACCGCAGAGCGAGGCCGTCGACGCCACCGCGACCATCCTGGACAAGTCCCGCAACGCCGAGGTGTACGACGCGCTCGGCGCGCGCTACGGGCTGATGGGTAAGACCTTCAACTTCTTCAGCAAGCTGCGCGGCGGGATGCGCAACAACGTCGGCCTCGAGCTGAAGGCGGCCTGACGTGGCGGCCACGTTCGAGGACGTCTACGGCGAGAAGTACCTGCTGTTGACGACCTTCACCAAGGACGGCAGACCCAAGCCCACCCCGGTGTGGGGCGTGCCCGACGGCGACAAGCTGCTCGTCATCACCGACGACGGGTCGTGGAAGACCAAGCGCATCAACAACACTCCGCGGGTCACCATCCAGAAGTGCGGTGTGCTCGGTAAGCCCAAGGGTGAACCGGTCGAGGCGGTCGCCCGCAACCTGCCGAAATCCGAGACCCGGCGGGTCTGGAACATGGTGACCCGGCGCTACTGGGTGCACGCCTGGTGGTGGGTGCCGCACGCGATCATCCGCGGCGGCGTCGACAAGCTGCACAGCGCGATCGAGGTGACCAGCCCGGCCTAGCGTCAGGTCCTCAGGTGCCGGTCGAAGAACGCGAACACCCGGCCCCACGCGTCCTCGGTGGCCTCGGCGTGATAGCCGAACTGGGCGATGCGCAGGAAAGGCTGGATCGGCAGCTGGTTGGCGAAGCTGTGCCCGGCGTCCGGGTAGACCTTGATGTCCGCCGGCACGCCCTTGGCCTCGGTCATGGCCTGCAGTTTCGGCCCGGCCCCGATGCCCAGCGGGTCGCGGCGGCCGAAGCTGGCCACCACCGGGCAGGAGGCGTCGAGGGTCTCCTCGATGCGCTTCGGCAGCGGGGTGCCGTAGAACGGGGCCGAGGCGCCGAAGTTGCCGGGCCCGAGGAGCAGCGCGAACTGCCCGCCCATGCAGAAACCGGCGATCCCGACCTGGCCCGAACACTCCGGGAGCCCGAGCAGGTGGCCGCGAGCCGCCAGCACGTCGCCGAAGGCGCGGCCGCTCTGTTGCAGCGCTTCGCGGAACACCCGGGTGATGCACCGGGCCCGCCCGCCGCGGGAGTAGAGGTTCGGCGTGATCGATACGTACCCCGCTGCCGCGATCCGCGCCGCGGTGGCCTCGTTGTCCGGGCCGTAGCCGACGGCGTCGTGCACGACCACGACACCCGGCCACGGGCCCTGTCCGTCCGGTACCCCGAGCAGGGCTTCGATCGGACCGTCCGGGGTGTCCACCCGGACCGCGCTCACCGTTGCTGCCATGGTTCCCGAATGTACGGAACCCTCATGAGCCGCCAGACGTTGGAGGGGCATGGCAATGCGGCTGTTCCTGCTCTACGCCGTCGTCGAGATGGCGGTGATCGTCGCGCTCGTCTCGACCATCGGTCTCGGCTGGACGCTCCTGATCTCCCTGGCGACCTTCGTGGTCGGCCTCGCGCTGGCCGGGTCGCAGCTCAAGCGGCAGCTGCAGCGGCTGCGTTCGGGCCTCACCGCGACCACGGCACAGGGTGCGGTGACCGACAGCGCGCTGGTCGCGCTGGGCACCGTGCTCGTGGTGGTCCCCGGCCTGGCCAGTTCGCTGGTCGGGGCGCTCCTGCTGCTGCCGCCGACCCGCGCCGCCGCCCGACCGGTCGCCACGGCGCTGGCGGCACGCAGGCTGGGCCGGCGCGCACCGATCGTCGTGGTCGGCGCCCCGATGCGCCCCCGCCGCGCGGACTACATCGACGGTGAAGTCGTGGAGGTCGTCGACGTGGCGCCCAACACGGTCGAGCCCACCGCGGTGGAGCGCCGGGTCGACTGACCCGGCTACTCTGTCGGGTCCGTGACGACACTGCTGCTCAACGGGCGGGTGCACAGCCCCGCCCAGCCCGATGCCACCGCGCTCGCGGTGCGTGACGGCACCGTGGCCTGGCTGGGCAGCGACGACGTCGGCCGCGCCCAGTTCCCGCAGGCCGAGATCGTGGACCTGGACGGCGCTTTCGTGGCACCGGCTTTCGTCGACAGCCATGTCCACCTCACCGCCACGGGTCTGTCGCTCATCGGCCTGGACCTGCGCCACGCCGGCTCCCTGCGTGAATGCCTCGACCTGCTCGAGCAGTACGTACGCACCCACCCGGGCGGGGTGATCTGGGGTCACGGCTGGGACGAATCCGGATGGCCCGAACCCGTCGCGCCCAGCACCGAGGACATCGACGCGGTGGTGGGGCCACACGCGGCGTACTTGGCCCGGGTCGACGTCCACTCGGCGGTGGCGTCGTCCGCGCTACGCGATCTCGTACCCGGTCTGGCCGACGCCGCCGGATACCACCCCCAGCGGCCCCTGACCGCCGACGCACACCACCGCGTCCGCGCCGCCGCACGCGCCGGACTGACGGCCGCGCAACGTGGCCAGGCCCGCCGCGCCGCGCTGGACGCCGCGGCCGCCCACGGCGTCGTCGCCGTGCACGAGTGCGCGGGTCCGGAGATCGGTGGCCTCGACGACTGGCTGGACCTGCGCCGAACCGAGCACGGCGTGCAGATCTTCGGATACTGGGGCGAGGCCGCCACCGACGCCGCACACGCCCGCGATCTGCTGGACCGCACGGGCGCCCACGGTCTGGCGGGGGATCTGTTCGTCGACGGCGCGCTCGGCTCGCGCACCGCGTGGCTGAGCCGGCCCTACGCCGACGCGCCGGGGGAGTGCGGCAACACCTACCTCGACGAGGACGCCGTCGCGACCCACCTGTCCGCCTGCACCGAGGCGGGAATCACGGCCGGTTTCCACGTCATCGGTGACGCGGCGGTCGGCGCGGTGGTCTCGGCGCTGGCCGGCGTCGTCGCGCGATTCGGGGCCCCCGCGGTGGCCCGCTGCGGTCACCGCCTCGAGCATCTGGAGATGGTGACCGCGGAGCAGGCCGCACAACTCGGGGCCTGGGGTGTCATCGCCAGCATGCAGCCGCATTTCGACGCACTGTGGGGTGGCCCGGCCGGGATGTACGCGCGGCGGCTGGGGTCTGATCGAGCCGCCGGGCTCAACCCGTTCGCGCTGTTAGCATCCCAAGGCGTGCCCCTCGCCTTCGGCTCCGACAGCCCCGTCACCAGCATGGACCCGTGGTCCAGCGTGCGGGCCGCGAGCCACCACCAGACGCCGGGCAGCGCGATCTCGCTGCGCGCCGCGTTCGCCGCGGCCACCCGGGGCGCCTGGCGCGCAGCCGGGGTGCGCGACGGCGTGACCGGCACCCTGGTGCCCGGCGCGCCGGCGTCGTATGCGGTGTGGGAGGCCGACGGCTTCGAGGTCAGCGCACCCGCCGACTCCGTCCAACGCTGGTCGACCGATCCGCGGTCCCGCGTGCCCGCGCTGCCGCGGCTGAGTCCCGGCGATCCGCTGCCGCGCTGTCGTCAGACGGTGCACCGGGGTGTCGTCATCCATGGCTGACGCACCGCCCGGCCGGCTGGCGTCGCTCGGCCCGCGGCTGCGCCGGTTGCCGCGCGCCGTGATCGACCGCATGTGGCAACTGGTCGCCGCGATAGGCGGCGGCCTGCTGCTGTGCGTGAGCTTCCCGCCGTTCGGCTGGTGGTACTGCGCATTCGCCGCGGCCGCCCTGCTGGCGTGGGTGCTGACGAGGGATTCGACGACGCGGGCGGGCGGGTTCGGATACGGGTTCCTGTTCGGGCTGACGTTCTACATCCCGCTGCTGCCGTGGATCAGCGGACTGGTCGGGGCCCTGCCGTGGCTGGCGCTGGCCGCGGTGGAGGCGCTGTTCCCCGCGCTCTTCGGCCTGGCCGCCGTCACCGTGCGCCGGTTGCCCGGCTGGCCGATCTGGTTCGCCGCGCTATGGGCGGCCCAGGAGTGGCTGAAGTCCAGCGTGCCGTTCGGCGGCTTCCCCTGGGGAGCGGTGGCGTTCGGTCAGACCGACGGCCCGCTGCTCGCGCTGGCGCGCTTCGGCGGTGCGCCGCTGCTGTCGTTCGCGGTCGTCCTGGTCGGCTTCGCGCTGGCGGCGCTGGCCGGGGAGATCGTGGAGCGGACCCGCCGCCACGACATCCACGCCGGGGCGCCACCGGCAGTGGTCCTGCCCGGCGCCGTGATCGCGGTGGTGCTGCTGGGCACCGCGGTCGTCTGGCCCCAGGTCCGGCATTCCGGGATGGGCGCCGTCGACGACCAGCCGGTGACCGTCGCCGCGGTGCAGGGCAACGTGCCGCGACTCGGCCTCGAGTTCAACGCCCAGCGACGCGCCGTGCTCGACAACCACGTCCAGGAGACGATGCGGCTCGCGCAGGACGTCCGTGCCGGCCGGGCACCGCAGCCGATGTTCGTGGTGTGGCCGGAGAACTCGTCGGACATCGATCCGCTGGCCAACCCGGACGCCGGTGAACAGATCGCCGCCGCCGCCGCTGCCATCAACGCCCCGATCCTGGTGGGCACCGTGATGCGGACACCCGACTGGAGTCCCGACAACCCGGTGTCGACCAACACCGTGCTCGTGTGGAATCCGGGCACCGGCCCGGCCGACCGCCACGACAAGCGGATCGTGCAGCCGTTCGGCGAGTATCTGCCGTGGCGCGGGTTCTTCAGCAAGCTCTCGCCGTACGCCGACCGGGCCGGCTACTTCATCCCCGGTGACGGCACCGGCGTGGTGAGCGCGGCAGGGGTGCCGGTCGGCATCACCACGTGCTGGGAGGTCATCTTCGACCGTGCGGCCCGCGAATCCGTGCGCAACGGAGCCCAGGTGCTCGCCGTGCCGACCAACAACGCGACCTTCGACGAGGCGATGAGCCGCCAGCAGCTCGCGTTCGGCCGGCTGCGGGCGGTCGAACACGACCGGTACGTGGTGGTCGCGGGCACCACGGGCATCAGCGCGGTGATCGCCCCGGACGGCCGGGAGCTCGCACGGACGTCGTTCTTCGAACCCGCATACCTCGACAACCAGATCCGGTTGAAGACCGACATCACCCCCGCTACCCGGTGGGGTCCCCTCGTGCAGGCGCTGTTGGTGATCGCCGGGGTGGGGGCTGTGATCGCGGCCATACTGCACAATGGAAATTTCGTGCCCAGAAGGTTGCGGCGTCGGCGAACCGCGACCCCGGACCGTGCCACGCTGTCCGGCGCACGCAGCAGCAACGAAGGAGTTACATGACCGACCCCGCGGCGCAAGCGCAACGCCCGGCCCGCCCGAGTCAGCGGACTCTGGTCATCATCCCCACGTACAACGAGCGGGAGAACCTGCCGCTCATCGTCAACCGCGTGCATACCGCGTGCCCGCAGGTGCACATCCTCGTGGTCGACGACGGGAGTCCCGACGGCACCGGCGAACTCGCCGACGAGCTGGCGCTGGCCGATCCCGACCGCATGCACGTGATGCATCGGACCAGCAAGGACGGTCTCGGCGCGGCGTATCTGGCGGGGTTCGCGTGGGGGTTGAGCCGCGAATACTCGGTGCTGGTCGAAATGGATGCCGACGGCAGCCACGCCCCGGAGCAGCTGCACCGGCTACTCGACGCCGTCGATGACGGTGCAGACCTGGCGATCGGGTCGCGCTACGTCCCGGGCGGCACCATCCGCAACTGGCCGCGGCGCCGCTACGCGCTGTCGAAGACGGCCAACACCTACGCCCGGGTGCTACTCGGTGTGGATATCCACGACATCACCGCCGGCTACCGCGCGTACCGGCGTGAAGTGCTCGAGGCGATCGATCTGTCCGCGGTGGATTCGAAGGGCTACTGCTTCCAGATCGACCTGACCTGGCGGACCATCAACAACGGTTTCACCGTCGTCGAGGTGCCCATCACGTTCAGCGAGCGTGAGCTCGGACAGTCGAAGATGAGCGGATCGAACATCCGCGAAGCCATGCTCAAGGTCGCGGACTGGGGAATCCGCGGGCGCTTGGACCGCGCCCGCGGACTGGAATACCGGCGCTAGCCGACGGTCAGCTGCCGCGTCGCTTCGTCTTGATCAGGTCGAGGCGCTCCTTGAGCAGTTCCTCGAGCTCCTCGACGGAGCGGCGCTCCAGCAGCATGTCCCAGTGGGTACGCGGCGGCTTGACCTTCTTCGGCTCCGGGACGTCACCCTCGATCAGGGTGCCCTCCAGGCCGTTACGGCACAGCCAGGTGCCGGGAATCTCGGCGTCGTCGGCGAACGGGACGTCGAATTCCTCGCCGTTGTCGGTGCGGTAGCGAGCGACCTGACGCGGCGCCAGGTCGTGGTTGCGGTCGGTCTCGTAGCTCACAGCTCCGAGGCGACTGCCTCTCAGGACACGATCAGCCATCGTCAACACTCCTCATCGAAAAAAAACTTGCCGGATTATCAACGCGGCGGAGCCACGAACGGTTCCCGACTCGACCCTCCATGATACCGGGATCGGTGGGGTGACCCGTCTACAGTCTGAATTCGTGGAGACCGCGAGCAGACGGCGTACCCGGCCGCAGCCTTGCCGTTGGTGTGGGCGTGAGGTCGCCGACGCGGGGCTGGGTCGTCGCAGGCAGTACTGCAGGCAGTCGTGCCGCCAACGCGCCTACGAGCAGCGCGCGATGGTTCGCGGCACGTCGCTGTCGCCCGACGCGGTCGTGCTGACCGCCGAAGAAGCAGCGTTGCTGGCGGACCGAGTCTTCGAGGTGCGCTGCGCGGCCGAGGACGTCGCCACCGCGGTCGACGAAGGCGCCGGATCCGACGAGTTGCGCCAGCTGTGTGACGCGCTGATGCGCGCGGCCCGGGCAGCCGACGGCTGGCGGTAGGTTTTCCCGTTCCCGCCCCGGGTAATTGGACGCGGTGGTTGGACAAGGCAAGTACGCGGCCGAGCTGAGTCGCACGGCACAACGGGTGTTCGGCTGGGACGAACTACACCCCGAACAGCTCGAGGCGATGGAGGCCATTCTCGCGGGCCGCGACGTGGTGGCGGTGCTGCCGACCGGATCGGGCAAGTCCGCGATCTACCAGGTTCCCGCGGTGCTGCTCGAGGGCGCCACCGTGGTCGTGTCGCCGTTGATCGCGCTGCAGCAGGACCAGATCGCCGGCCTGGCCGACACCCGTGCCCCCGAGGCCGTCGCGATCCACTCCCAGCAGCGCTCCTCGGTGACCGCGGACAACTGGGATGCGGTGCGCAGCCACGAGGCCGAGTACATCTTCGTGTCGCCCGAACAGCTCGCCAACGACGCGGTGGTCAGCCGACTCACCGAGGCCGCTGTCTCGCTGATCGTCGTCGACGAGGCCCACTGCGTATCGGCGTGGGGGCACGACTTCCGGCCCGACTACCTGCGGCTGGGCGAGGCCTTCGCCCAGTTCGGGAAAGGGGCGCCCGTGGTTGCGTTGACCGCCACCGCGTCGGTCGTGGTGCGCCGCGAGATCGTGGAGCGGCTGCGGCTGCGCGACCCGCTGATGGTGGTGGGCAACTTCGACCGGCCGAATCTGACACTGGAGGTCCAGCAGTTCGTCCGCGACACCGACAAGCGCGCCGCGGTCGTCGAGACGGTCGCGGACCTGACCGGGCCCGGACTGCTGTACACCGCCACGCGCAAAGACGCCGAGCGCTACGCCGAGTCGCTGACCGAACGTGGTGTGCGCGCCGCGGTTTACCACGCGGGTCTCGCGGCGGCCGAGCGGGAGAGCGTCCACGAGCGCTTCCGCGACGACGAGCTCGAGGTGGTGGTGGCGACGTCGGCGTTCGGCATGGGAATCGACAAACCCAACGTGCGGTTCGTCGTCCACGCCTCGGTGCCCGATTCGCTCGACTCGTTCTACCAGCAGATCGGCAGGGCCGGTCGAGACGGTGAGCATGCGCTGGCCCTGCTGTTCTACCGCGCCGAGGATCTGGGGTTGGCCCGGTTCTTCACCACCCACCGTCCCGACGCCGACCTCATCAAAGCCGTCTACAAGGCGCTCGACACCGACAAGCCGAAGCCCATGAAGAAACTGCGCGCGCAACTCGACCTGCGGGGACGCAGGCTGACCAACGCGATCAACCTGCTCGAGCAGGGAGAGGCGGTTCGGTCCACCCGCAAGGGGTTCCTGTCCAACGGGATCCGACCCCGGGACGCGGTGACCGCAGCGACCGAGGTGGTCGAGGCCCGCGAGCGGGTGGACCGCAGCCGGGTCGAGATGATGCGCGGCTACGCCGAATCCCGGGACTGCCGGCGGCAGTTCCTGCTGAGCTATTTCGGCCAGCCGCTGCACGGCCCGTGCGGCAACTGTGACCGCTGCCGCGACGCCGACACCACCGCCGACACCGGTACCGACACCGGTGAGCAGGCCGCCATCCCGGTCGACACCGCGGTGTCGCACAAGGAGTGGGGGAGTGGCGTCGTCATCGGCGGTGACACCGACCGCATCACCGTGCTGTTCGAGGACTACGGATACCGCACGCTGGCGATGTCGGCGGTCAACGAGAACAACCTGCTGACCACGCTGTGACACAGCCCCTTTCGGTCACCACGAGTCAAACCCTTCGCGGCGGTGCGCGGTCGCCGTAGCGTCAGTGCACCGTGAGCAGTCCCACCGAACTGACGTCTCCGGCGGCCGCGGTCGCCTCGGCGCCGGCCACCCGGCGCGGGGACCGCAAGTGGACGCTGATCCGCTGGGCGTCCCCGCTGGTGCTGCTCGCGCTGTGGCAGGTGGGCAGCGCCCTCGGGCTCATCCCGCAGGACGTGCTGCCCGCGCCGTCGCTGATCGTCGAGGCCGGCATCGAACTCATCGCGAACGGCCAACTCGCCGACGCGCTTCGGGTGTCCGGCATCCGGGTCGTGGAGGGTCTGCTGCTGGGCAGCACGGTCGGACTCGTGCTCGGCACCGCGGTCGGGCTGTCGCGCTGGTTCGAGGCGACGATCGACCCCCCGATGCAGATGGTCCGCGCGCTGCCCCATCTGGGCCTGATTCCGCTGTTCATCGTGTGGTTCGGCATCGGCGAACTGCCGAAGGTGCTGCTGGTGGCGCTCGGCGTGAGCTTCCCGCTGTATCTCAACACCTTCTCGGCGATCCGCCAGGTCGACCCCAAACTGTTCGAAACCGCTCACGTGCTCGGCTTCTCGTTCTGGCAACGGTTCCGCACCATCATCGTGCCCAGCGCCGCACCGCAGGTGCTCGTCGGGTTCCGCCAGTCACTCGCGATCGCGTGGCTGACCCTGATCGTGGCCGAACAGATCAACGCCGACAAGGGAATCGGCTTCCTCATCAACAACGCCCGCGACTTCCTGAGGATCGACATCATCATCTTCGGTCTGGTCGTGTACGCCCTGCTCGGCATCGCGACCGACGCAGGAGTCCGCGCACTCGAACGCCGAGCACTGAGGTACCGCACATGACACTGACCACACCACCCGTGCAGCGCGCCACCCAGAGCGCCGCCCACCTGCGCCACGTCGACAAGTGGTACGGCGCGCACCACGTGCTGGACGACGTCTCGCTCGACGTCGCCCGCGGTGAGATCGTGGCGCTCATCGGACGCAGCGGCTCGGGCAAGTCGACGGTGCTGCGGGTGCTGGCCGGCCTGTCCGACGATCACACCGGTGAGCGGTTCGTCGCAGGTGCGCCCGCCCTGGCGTTCCAGGAGCCCCGGCTGTTCCCCTGGCGGGACGTGCGCACCAACGTGGTCTACGGATTGACCCGCACCCGGCTGCCGAAGGCGGAGGCACAGCGGCGGGCCGAGCGCGCGCTCGCCGACGTCGGCCTCGCCGACCGCGCCGACGCCTGGCCGCTGACCCTGTCCGGCGGTCAGGCACAACGTGTTTCGCTGGCGCGGGCGCTGGTGGCCGAACCGCAACTGCTGCTGCTCGACGAACCCTTCGGCGCACTCGACGCGTTGACGCGGTTGAGCATGCGCGCCCTGCTGCTCGAGCTGTGGCGGACGCACATGTTCGGCGTGCTGCTCGTCACCCACGACGTGGACGAGGCGGTCGCCCTGGCCGACCGGGTCCTCGTGCTCGACGAAGGCAGGGTGGTGCATTCGCTGCAGATCGACGGACCGCGCCGCCCACCCGGCGAAGACTCCGCACACACCGAGCGCTACCGCGCCGAACTTCTCGACCGGCTCGGCGTCCACGCGTGACGTCTCGGCCGTCGCCTCGCCCACCACGAAAGGAGGCTGCCATGCGCGCATTCCGACGGACCGCGATCAAGGGAATCGCCGCACTGACGGTGATCGGCGTCCTCGCCGGCTGCGTGTCACGGGAGCAGAGCAGCGGGGCACAGGAGGCGCCCGACACCGTACCGCTGTCGGAGCTGTCGGGGGTGACCCTGCACATCGGTGACCAGAAGGGCGGCACGCAGGCCCTGCTCAACGCCGCAGGAGCACTCGACGATCTGCCGTATGCCGTGGAGTTCTCGACGTTCACCTCCGGACCGCCGCAGATCGAGGCCGCCACCGCGGGCAAGATCGACTTCGCGATCACCGGCAACACCCCGCCGATCTTCGGCGCCGCGTCCAACGCGAAAGTGAAGGTCGTCTCCGCCTACGACGGTGGGGGTTTCGGCGATCAGGTGCTGGTGCACGCGGACTCGCCGATCCGGTCGGTGGCCGAATTGCGTGGTAAGAGCATCGCCGTCGCCAAGGGCAGTTCGGCGCACGGCCACATCCTCGTGCAGCTCTCCCGAGCCGGCCTCTCACCGTCCGACGTCACGCTGGTGTTCCTGCAGCCGGCCGATGCCTTGTCGGCGTTCACCCAGCGACGGGTCGACGTCTGGGCGGTCTGGGATCCGTACACGGCGCAGGCCGAGAAGGAGCTCTCGGTGCGCAGCATCGCCCGCGCCACCGGGGTGACCAACGGCGCCGGCTTCGGTGTCGCTTCCGATGCGGCACTGGCCGATCCGAAACGCAACACCGCGCTGGGTGACCTGCTCGTGCGGTACGCCGACGCGGTGCGGTGGGCGAACGACCACCGTGACGAATGGGCGCAGCGGTACGCCGCCGAAGTCGGGCTCGACCCCGCGGTGGCCGTACTCGCCCAGGGCCGCAGTCTGCGTCTGCCGACAGCGCTGTCCGACGAGCTGGTCGCCTCCGAGCAGGAGATGGCCGACCTGTTCGCCGAGTCGCAGCAGATCGCCGCGGCACCCGACTTCTCGAAGTGGGTCGACCGTCGCTACGCCGACGTGCTCGAGCCGCTGTACCTCGACCGCAATTAGGAGCGCGATGTCTGCATCCATCTCGCCGGGGGCTTCATCCATTTCGCCGGGGGCTTCATCCATTTCGCCGGGGGCGAAATTCTTCTGGTTCCTGCCTACCGCCGGCGACAGCCGCTCGATCGTCGGTTCGTCCCACGCGTCGTCACAGCAGACGACGCCGCCGCACTACCGGGCGCCCAGCCGTCGCTACCTCGCGGAGGTGGCGCGCGCGGTGGACCGGCTGGGCTACGAAGGGGTGCTGACGCCGACCGGAACCTGGTGCGAGGACGCGTGGCTCACCTCCGCGGCACTGCTCGCCGAGACCGAGCGGCTCAAATTCCTGGTCGCGTTCCGGCCCGGTCTGGTGCCGCCGACGCTGGCCGCCCAGCAGGCCGCGACGCTGCAGCGGTTCTCCGAGGGCCGAGTGCTGCTCAACATCGTCAGCGGCGGCGACGACGTGGAGCAGCGCCGGTTCGGGGACTGGCTGAGCCACGACGAACGCTACGCGCGCACCGCCGAATTCCTGCACATCGTCACGTCGCTGTGGCGTGAGGAGTCGTTGGACTTCACCGGTCAGCACTATCGCGTCGCCGATGCCAGGGTGTCGGCACCGCCGGACCCCTTGCCGCAGATCTACTTCGGCGGGTCGTCGGCCGCCGCGCTGCCGGTCGCCGCGCAGTACGTCGACGTCTACCTGACCTGGGGCGAGCCCCCACCGGATGCCGCGGCCAAGATCGAACGGGTCCGCGCGCTGGCCGCCGAACGGGGGCGCGCCGTCCGCTTCGGGATCCGTTTGCACACGATCAGCCGGGACACCTCCGCCGCGGCGTGGGCCGTCGCCGACGAGTTGGTCGCCGGGCTTTCGCCCGAGCAGATCGCCAAAGCCACTGCACTGCATGCGAAATCGGAATCGGAGGGACAGCGCCGTATGACGGCGCTGCACGGCGGCCGCACCGACCGGCTCGAGATCTACCCCAATCTGTGGGCCGGTGTGGGACTGGTCCGAGGTGGTGCCGGCACCGCGCTGGTGGGCAGCCACGAGGAGGTCGCCAACCTCATCTACGAGTACCACTCGCTCGGATTCGACGATTTCATCCTGTCCGGGTACCCGCATCTGGAAGAGGCGTACTGGTTCGCCGAGGGAGTGCTGCCGATCCTCGAGCGCAAAGGCGTGGCCTGAGGCGTCGTCGGCGTACGCTGCCGAAGGCATGGACGAATGGTTCGACCGTAGCCCGTTCGTGGGATTCGCGCCGTGGATCATCTACTGGGTGGTCGCCGACGGTCCGAGCACGTGGAAGTTCGGCGCACTGTGCGCGGTGTTGTCCGCGGTCATCCTCGGCATCGCGATGGGCCGAGGCGGTCCGCGTCTGCTGGACATCGTGACGATCGTGTTCTTCTTCGGCGTCACGGTCGTCGCGATGGCGGTCGGCGCCGCGGACCGTGACTGGATGGACACCTACGCCACCACGCTGTCCAGCGGTGTGCTGGCGGCGATGTCACTGGTGTCGCTGGCCTTCGTACCGTTCACCGAGCAGTACGCCAGGGAGGCGGTGCCGCGGCAGGATTGGGAGCAACCGGCGTTCCGGCGCACCAATCAGGTGCTGACGCTGATGTGGGCGCTGGTGTTCGCGCTGATCGCCGTACTCGGACTGGTCGCCGCGCAGATCCCGCACACCCAGGACTGGACCAACTACGTCGTCCCCGTCATCGTCGTCGTCGGCGCGATCGGGATGACACACAGCTATCCACGCCGCGCCAGGGAGCGGGCGCGGCCGGCCTCGTAGGCCCGGTCAGCAGCTGAAGCGCGCGCCGATGTCCGGCGGCGGCGACACCGGCCGCAGACAGCCGAACGGCTCGATGCCCGCATCGCTGAACCGGGCGGCCGCCTGGTGGGCGTAGTTGACGCAGAACAACCCGGCCGGGTCGGTGCGGCAGCGGTAGTCACCGAAGTTCAGCGCCCGGCCGTAGGGCAGTTCGACACCGAATCCGTCGGAGAAGGGGCCCGGATCGGCGTGCGCGGATCCGACGTCGAGCGTGGCGCCGGGGAAGTCGACCCAGCCGCCCTTCCACTCGCCGTACACCTCCGCCGGACGCGGTGGGGGATCCTTGAGGTCCACGAGGCAGGTCAACGCCCCCTCGGCGCGAGAGTTCGTGATGCACTTCGACGTACCCGTCGGGGTGGTGAACGCGACGCCCTCGCCGAGATCGGTGCTGGTGCCGTCGCGGTTCGCGGTGTGGAATCCGCCCGGTTCGGCAGGCGGGGCTGCTTCGATCCACCGGACCACCTCGCCGACCGGGGCACGGGGGGCCGGGGCGCTGGTCGGTGGGGGCGCGGTGGTCGTCGGCGGCGAGGCGCGGGTGGTGCCCGACGGCGTCGGGCGCGCCGGCTCGGTCAGCCGCGCCTGCCCGTCGACCGCTTGGGAGCACCCCGCGACCAGCACAGACGCCGCGATCATCACAGCAATCCGCATGGCCGCCAGGCTAGCGGGCCGACACGCAGACCCCGGTCAGGCGCGGCGGGCCGGCGGCGTTCGCTACCGTCAGAAGATGCACGAGCGTACCGTCCGCGCAACCATCAGCACCGGAATCATCGAGGGCTTCACCCGCGACCGGGTCCACCGGTGGCGCGCCATCCCCTACGCCCAGCCTCCGGTGGGGTCCCGCAGGTTGCGGGCGCCGCTGCCCGCGGAGCCCTGGCGCGGCGTCCGGTACTGCCACAGCGTGGGCAACTGCGCCCCGCAGGACCCCAGGTACACGCTGCTCGGGGTGAACAAGCGTCAGCCCATGAGCGAGGACTGCCTGACGCTCAACGTGGTCACGCCCGAGACCCCGCCCGACGGTCCGATGCCGGTGATGTTCTTCATCCACGGCGGGGGCTACGCGTTCGGCAGTTCGGCCACCCCCATCTACGACGGTGCGGCGATGGCCCGGCGCGGGTGTGTCTACATCTCGGTCAACTACCGCCTCGGCCCGCTGGGCTGTATGGACTTCTCGGCGCTGTCGACCCCGGAGCACCCGATCGACGGCAACCTGTTCCTGCGCGATCTGGTGATGGCGCTGCGGTGGGTGCGTGACAACGTCGCGGTGTTCGGTGGTGACCCGGACAACGTGACGATCTTCGGGGAGAGCGCCGGTGCGCACGCCGTCGCCACCCTTCTCGCGGTGCCCCAGGCCAAAGGCCTGTTCCGACAGGCTATTTCAGAGAGTCCGGCCAGTGGGATGGTGCGTTCACACGAAGCGGCCGCGGCGTTCGCCGAACGGTTCGTCGAACTGCTCGGTGCGCGCCCCGAAGACGGCGCCGCGGCGTTGATGACCGCGCGGCCCGCCGAACTCGGCAAGGCGCTCGAGGATCTGATCCGGCGCGGGATGACCGACATGCCGGGCGCGTTCCCGGTCGGGCCCGCGTACGGCACCGACTACCTCCCGGTGGAACCGGTCGCGGCCATGGCTGAGGGCAGCGCGCACCGGGTGCCGCTGATCGTGGGCAACAACGCCGAGGAGGGCCGCCTGTTCAGCCGGTTCCTGCCGCTGTTGCCGATGTCGGAGCCGATGATCGAGACCTTGCTGGCCGATTCGGATGCCGAACGCCGCGAGCGGATCACCGCCGCCTACCCGGGGTATCCGAAGTCGTCGGCGTGTATGGAATTGGGCGGCGACTTCGCCTTCGGCACCGCGACCTGGCAGATCTCCGAGGCGCACTCGCAGCACGCCCCGACGTACGTGTACCGCTACGACTACGCCCCGCGCACACTGCAGTGGTCGGGTCTGGGCGCCACCCACGCGACGGAGTTGCTCGCCGTCTTCGACACCTACCGCACACGATTCGGGTCGCTGCTGACCGCGGCGGCAGACCGCCGCTCCGCTCTGAAGGTGAGCAACGACGTCCAGCGCCGCTGGCGGGCGTTCAGCAGGACCGGCATCCCCGGTGGCGGCTGGCCGGCCTACCGTCCCGACGAGCGCGCGGTGCTCGTCTTCGACCGCCGGTCGCGCGTGGAATACGACCCGTATGCCGACCGCCGGCTGGCCTGGGAGGGGTTCACGCTCTCGGCGGGCTGATCGGCCGCCGTTGATTGACACCCGTCAACAGTGTGACCCAGCCCACTGCTAGGTTCATCGCGTGGCGCACACTGCAGACCTCGTCATCGAACGTCCCGCCGATCTGACCGCCGAGTGGCTGAGTTCCGTGCTGGCCGCGGGAACCGTCGTCGACTTCAGCTTCGAACGCATCGGCACCGGCCAGATGAGCGAGTGCTATCGCGTCGCGCTGACCTACGCCGCCGACGCCGCCATCGCCGACCCGTCGTCGGTGGTCCTGAAGGTCGCCGCGACCGACGCCAGCAGCAGACAGACCGGGCTGGCGCTCGGTCTGTACGAACGCGAGGTGCGGTTCTACACCGACATCGCCCCGGGCCTGTCCGGGCCGGTGGCGCCCTGCTACCACGCCGCCTACGACCCGGAGACCGGCGCGTTCGACCTGCTGCTCGGGGACGCCGCCCCCGCGGTGGTGGGTGACGAGATCCGCGGCGCGACGGTCGAGCAGGCCGCGCTGGCACTGGCCGAACTCGGCCGGGTGCACGGGCCGCTGCTCGGCGACGCCGTCCTCGCCGGCGCCGACTGGCTCAACCGGGAGTCACCGATGAACCAGGCGCTGCTGGCGCAGTTGTGGGCGGGGTTCTCCGACCGCTATGGGGACGCGATCGCCCCCGAGCACCGCGCAGTCTGCGAGCGGCTGGTCGGTGCCTTCGACGCGTACCTCGACGCGGAAGCGCACGCCGACCGCCCGCACGGGCTCGTCCACGGCGACTACCGGCTGGACAACATGCTGTTCGGTCAGGCCGGCGCCGACCGTCGCCTGACCGTCGTCGACTGGCAGACCGTCACCTGGGGACCCGCGTTCACCGACGTCGCCTACTTCCTGGGTTGCGCGCTGCCCGCCGGGGACCGACAGGCGCACTACGACGACCTTCTGCGCGCCTACCACGACGCATTGGGCCCGCAGGCCCCCGTCAGCCTCGACGCCGTGCGCGACGGGGTCCGCAGGCAGAGCTTCTTCGGCGTGATGATGGCGATCGTGTCCTCGATGCTGGTCGCGCGCACCGAGCGGGGCGACGAGATGTTCATGACGATGCTGCGCCGGCACTGCGCGCATGTCCTCGACACCGACGCCCTCTCCGCGCTGCCCGAGCCGTCGACGGACGAGCCGCCGCGGCCCGCCGCCGGCGACGAGGGCGCCCACCAGCCGGGCGACGAGGATTTGTGGAACGAAAGCTGGTATTTCGACTTCGCCGACAGCGGGCAGGGTCTCGGCGGCTGGGTCCGGCTGGGGCTGGTGCCGAACCAGGACACCGCATGGATCAACGCACTGGTGTGCGGGCCGGACATGCCCACCATCGCGCTGGTCGACTTCCATGCGACACCGCCGGAGGACTACACCGAAACCCATACCGAGAGCGCGCATCTCACGCTCGACTCGGTCGAGCCGCTGCGCACCTACCGGGTCACCGCCCGCGGTCGCGGCGAAGCCCACGACGATCCGGCCGCACTGCTGCGCGGCGAGGCGGGCCGGCCGGTCGACCTGACCCTGGACCTGACGTGGACGACGGTCGGCACGCCGTACCAGTACCGCATCACCTCTCGCTACGAGATCGCCTGCACGGTGTCGGGCACGGTGACCGCCGACGGCCGGGAGTACACCCTCGACGCGGTGGCAGGGCAGCGCGACCACTCGTGGGGCGTACGTGACTGGTGGGCGATGGACTGGGTGTGGAGCGCCCTGCACCTCGACGACGGCACCCATCTGCACGGGGTCGACCTGCGGATCCCGGAGATCGGCCAGGTCAGCGTCGGGTACATGCAGCCGTCCGGGGCCGCCCTGGCCGAGACCACAGGGGTGACCGCCGAGGCCACCTTCGCCGACAACGGCTTGCCGGTGACCACCTCGCTGACCTATCAGCCCGGCGACCTCGTGGTGGACGTGGACATCCTCGGCCACGCACCGGTCCGGCTCACCGCGGCCGACGGTCGGGTCAGTCACTTCCCCCGGGCGTGGGCGGCGGTGCGGACGCGCGACGGCCGCACCGGCATCGGCTGGCTGGAATGGAACCGCAACACCCCCTGACTCTCCTGACTCCCCGCGACCGTGCGCGTCTGCGGTGCGACACGCCGCTGACCGGCGGCGTTCTGCGCACACTCACGGCAGCATGAGCGTCATGATCGTGCTGAAATCCGCTGCCTTGTTCGTCCTCGCCGCACTGCTCGAGATCGGCGGCGCCTGGCTGGTGTGGCAAGGAGTGCGCGAACATCGCGGCTGGCTGTGGGCGGGCGCCGGCGTCCTGGCCCTCGGCGCCTACGGATTCGTCGCGGCTTTTCAGCCCGATGCACACTTCGGCCGCATCCTGGCCGCCTACGGCGGGGTGTTCGTCGCCGGATCGCTGCTCTGGGGGGTGGTGGTCGACGGATTCCGTCCGGACCGGTGGGACATCGCCGGCGCAGTGGTCTGCCTCGCCGGCGTGGGCCTCATCATGTACGCCCCCCGCTGAGGCAGTCACGACGAAAATATGACGTCGCGGCCCGTCCCGGATGACCACCGGAACCGCCGGGTACCCGCGCTCCATGAGCGACAAGGAATTCAAGAAGGGCGACAAGGTCTCCTGGCAGAGCCACGGCAGCACCGCGGAAGGCGAGGTCGTCGAGAAGATCACCTCGGAGAAAGAGGCCGCGGGCCGAAAGGTCAAGGCCTCCAAGGACGAACCGCAGTACCGTGTGCGCAGCGAGAAGAGCGGCAACGACGCGGTGCACAAACCCGGTGCGCTGAAGAAGAAGTGACCGGCGATGTCCACCGACGACCACGAGGAGACGTGGTCGCAGTTCCGTGATGCGGTCAACATGACCGCCGGTGAGCTCGACACGTGGCTGTCGACCGACGAATCGACGTCGGTGGGGCAGAAGTCCGGTGGCGGGGAAGCGACCGGGCACGCCAGCGGACGCCGCATCGTCACCATCCTGCAGACCAAGAAGACCGATCTGGACGACGACGACTACGCGCACATGCGCAAGGTGGTCGGCTACGTCAAACGCCATCTCGCGCAACGGCCGTCGGGCGACGTCGAGGGCACACCATGGCGGTACTCATTGATGAACTGGGGGCACGACCCCGAGAAGAGCTGACTGCGCTCAGCGCAGATGCGCACCGGCGTCGTCGAGGTCGTCGCGCGACAGGCCCATCGGCGTCGCATCGGGCACGATTCCGCCCTGGACCACCGCACGGGTGATCGGCGTCAGGGTCTGGAACAGGGTCTCCACCTCGTCGTCGCTCAGCGGGTCCAGTGCGCTCAGCGCCAACCTGTCGGTGGCGTCCTCGATGTCCTGTTTGAACCTGCGGCCCGCCTCGGTGAGGTCGCCCGCCCGGTCGAGCAGACCGCGGTCCGCGAGGCGTTCGGTGTGGTGCTGCCACTGCGCGTCGTCGTAGTCGCGGCTGCGCATGATCATCTCCCGGGGCACCCGCCCGGCCGCGGCGTGCAGGACGTTGCATTCGCGTCCGCTGACCCCCGCGGCCGCGAGCAGCGCGACGTGCCCGTCGCCCCGGTGCTCGCGCAGCAGGGTGGTCGCATGCCACAGAATGGCCACCGGATCCTGCGGCCAGTCCAGCGCCCGGTTCGCCGCGTAGAGCGGTCTGCCGTCCACCGGCAGGACGCGGGCGGCTTTCGCCAACAACGCGGCGGCGGTGCGGACATCGTCGGTGTCGCGGACACCGCAGCCGGCCAGGGCCGCCGCGGCCGACTCTTCGCGGGCCTGCAGCGCGGCAGCCGGAGGCGCCACGTCCCACGCCGCGGGCAGCGCCTTGGCCACCCGCTCGGGCGCGAAGTTGTAGAAGATCGCGGTGACCACGTCGGCGGGCACCCGGCCCAGCGGCGCCGAACGGGCGGCGAAATAGCCCATCCAGAATCCGCGGTAGCCCAGCCCGTCGAACGCCGACCGCGCCTGCGGCGCGAAGTACGTGACGGCATGGACGGGTTCGATGCGGTCGAACAAGCGGCGGGCCAACTCCGGACGTCTGCTCACCCTTCTGAGTCAACCACCGCCGCGTCGTCGCGCGGTGTGGCATCGGCCACAACGGGGTATCTGGTTCGGATGGGATCACCGATCGTGGTCATGGGCGTCTCAGGGTCGGGTAAGTCCACGGTGGGCGCCGCGCTGTCCCAGCGGCTTCGGGTGCCGTTCGCCGATGCCGACGACTTCCACCCGCCGGCCAACATCGCCAAGATGACCGCGGGACAACCTCTCGACGACGACGACCGCCACCCGTGGCTGGAAGCGATCGGGGAGTGGCTGGCCGCCCACCCGGACGGCGGCGTCATGAGCTGTTCGGCGCTCAAACACCGCTACCGGGACCAACTGCGCAGACACTGTCCCGACGTGGAGTTCCTCCACCTGGCCGGCGCCGCCGAGGTCATCGGGCGCCGCCAAGCCAGCCGTCCCGGTCATTTCATGCCGGCTTCCCTGCTGGCCTCGCAGTTCGCCACGCTCGAGCCGCTGACCGACGACGAACGCGGCGTCACCATCGACGTCGCCCGGGACATCGACTCGATCATCGAGACCTACCTGGAGCTCACGGCTTCCCCCACCACCGAACAGGAGCACCGATGACCGCGGCACTGACCCTTCTGGCGGCCGACACCGAGCTACCCGAACCCGTGGCCGGCGGCCCGCAGCTGGTGTTGGCAGCCCTGGCCGGCATCGCGGTGATCGTCGTGCTCATCACCGTCGCGAAGCTGAATCCGTTCCTGGCCCTCATCTTCGGTGCCCTCACCGTCGGGCTGGCGGCCGGTGTGAACATCGGCGACGGCCTCGATTCGTTCGCCGACGGATTCGGCAGCACGGCCGCCGGTGTCGGCATCCTGATCGCGCTCGGTGCGATGTTCGCCAAGCTGCTCGCCGATTCCGGCGGAGCCGACGAGATCGTCGACACCATCGTCGGGCACGCGTCGCCGCGGTCGCTGCCGTGGGCAATGGCGTTGGTGGGCGCGGTGATCGGGCTGCCGATGTTCTTCGAAATCGGGCTGGTCCTGCTGATGCCGGTGATCTACCTGGTCGCGCGCCGGTCCGGGCTGTCGCTGATCACCATCGGCATCCCCGCGCTGGCGGGCCTGTCCGCGATGCACGGGCTGGTCCCGCCGCACCCGGGCCCGCTGACCGCGATCGACCTGCTCGGTGCCGACCTGGGCATCACGCTCGCGCTCGGCGTCGCGGTCGCCATTCCCACCACGATCATCGCCGGGCCGCTGTTCGGAAAGCTCGCCGGCCGCTGGGTGGTCCTCGGCGTCCCCGACCGCTTCGACGCCGACGACTTCGGCTCGGACCTGAAGGGGTCACCGACGACGGCTTCCGGCACAACGGGTTCGGGGCCGACGGCTTCGGGCCCGGGCACTTCGACACCGGACCGCGAATCGGGCTCCGGTGGGGGAACCGCCGCGGTCACCGCGACGGGCACCCTGACCGAGCGGCGCAGGCCCTCGTTCGGCATCACCTTGTTCAGCGTCCTGCTGCCGGTCGCCCTGATGATGGGCAAGGCGTTGGTCGACATCTTCATCGACGACGAGAGCAACCCGCTGCGGCAGACGTTCGACGTGCTGGGCCGCCCGCTGATGGCGCTGCTGATCGCGGTCATCGTCGGCATCTTCACCCTCGGCCGTGGGGCGGGGATGGCCCGCGATCAGATCATGAAGTGCATCGAATCGTCACTGCCGCCGGTCGCCGGGATCATCCTCATCGTGGCGGCGGGCGGTGGTTTCAAACAGGTGCTCGTCGACACCGGCATCGGGACGAAACTCGCCGAATGGGCCACCGCGGCAAACGTTTCGGTGATCCTGCTGGCGTGGGTGCTGGCGGTGCTGATCCGGCTCGCCACCGGTTCGGCGACGGTCGCCACGATCACCGCGTCGTCGCTCATGCTCGGCCTCATCGAAGGGATGAGCACCGGCGAGGTGTCGCTGATCGTGTTGGCCGTCGGCGCCGGCTCGCTGTTCTTCAGCCACGTCAACGACGCCGGCTTCTGGCTGGTCAAGGAGTTCTTCGGGATGTCGGTGGGCCAGACCATCAAGACGTGGTCGCTCATGGAGACGGCGCTGTCGGTCACCGGTCTGGTGTTCGTGCTGCTGCTCGGGATCTTCATATGACACCGCCCCGCACGATGCGGGACTGACCCGAATCGAGAAGTCCCCCGGCTTGGGGCCGGGGGACTTCCGTTCTGGCTCAGACGATGTCAGCCCTTGACCACCTGGGTGCCACCTGCCATCTCGTCGTGCTTGCCCTGCTTGGTCGGGCTGCCGTTGATCGTCACCGCGATGACGACGATCGCGATGACCCCGAGCAGACCGCCGATGAACGGGATGATCGGGAGCAGCGTGAACAGGTTGCGGATCGCCGACTGCGACGCCGACGGCTTCGGGGCGCCGCCAGGTCCGCGCACGCTCATCCCCAACAGCTTCTTGCCGGGGGTCCAGCCCTGCGTCACCTCGAACAGGACGTAGTACAGGAACGACAGCACACCGGTGAACAGGCCGGTGATCCAGACGTTGGACATCGAATCGGTCAGCGCGACGAGCAGGCCACCGACGATGCCGACGATGATGCCGTCGATCAACCGCGCGAGGAACCGCATCCCGAGGCTTCCGGGAACGGCGCCGCCCGGTCCGGGCGGATAGCCGCCGGGTCCGTATTGCGGCTGACCGTACGGGGGTTGGCCGTACTGCGGCTGGCCGTATTGCGGTTGCCCGTACTGGGGTTGCCCGTACTGGGGCTCGCCGTATGGGGGTTGGCCCGGCTGAGGGGGATAGTCACCGGTTGTCATCGGACACACTCCTGACCGCGTTGTGGGGTGGGCTCGAATCTACCGCCGAAACATGACGAACCGGGCGCTTCGACGCGCCCGGTTCGACAAGATCAGGTTTCGGTTCGGATCACTTCATCCGGCGCTTGGCTTCCTTCTTGGCCTGTTTCCTGGTCTGCTTGACCTGGCTGCGGGTCGTCTCCGCGAGATCGTTGGCGCGCTCACGGGCGAGCAGGGCCAGCTCGGCGCTGCGTCCCTTGGCGACTTCGGCCAGTTCGGGCGCGCGGTCCCGTGCCACCTCGGCCCACTCGGTTCCGCGCTCGCGGGCGACTTCGGCCAGCACCGCGCCGCGCTTGCTCGCCACATCGGCCAGTTCGGCGCTGCGCTTGCTGGCGACCTCCGCCAGTTCTGCGCTGCGCTTGCTGGCGACCTCGGCGAACTCGGCACCCCGCTTGGAGGCGACCTCGGCGAGTTCCGCACCCCGCTCACGGGCCACCTCGGCCAACTCCGCACCGCGTTCCAGGGCGACGCTGGCCAGTTCACGCCCGCGCTCCGCGCCGACGTGCAGACCGTGGCCCAGCTTCTCGGCGAGTTCGCTGTCGGTCAGAGAGCCGCCGGCGGCCGCGCCGACCGGCAGCGCCGCGGTGACCTTGCGGGCCGCGTGGCGCCCGCGCCACCCGAGGGACGGTTTGCCCTCGGTGTCGACGGCGGCAATGATCAGCCCGCCGATCAGGCTCACGTCGGTGAGGAAGGCGCGACGCTCGTCGGCCTTGCGGGTCGGGTCGGTCTCGTTCCAGAACATGTGCCCGCCGAGGCTGCCCGGCACCACACTGAACGCCAGCGCTGCGGAGGCCAGACGCGGCAACTTGCCGGAGGCCAGCAGCAGCCCGCCACCGATCTGCACGCCCGCGGTGACGCGGGCGACCGTCTCGGCGTTGGTGGGCACGTTGGTCCCCACCGGATCGGGCAGCTTGCTCAAACCTTCGAGCGTCGGCTTGGCCGCATCGACAGCCGGTTTGGGGCTCCGCAGAGCCTCCACTCCACGCCCGATGAACACAGCAGACAACATGGGTCGCGCGATACGTCGGATAAGCATGTTGCGCTGTGTTCCCCGGGCGACCAGCTCACAAACGCGTCAGTGCGGGGTCTTGCGCCGGCGCCGGCGCAACGGATGCCAGAACCACGACGCGGTGAGCGACAGCAGCGTCACGATCCCGGCGGCCCATGCGCCGGTCGCGCCGAGGACGGCGTCGAAGATGATGGCGGCCACCCCGGTCAACGCCGTTCCCAGCAGCAGAAGCCCCGCGATCGCGAACCGGTGGGAGGAGGCCACCAGCGCGTCGAGGCGGTGCTGCCGAAAGAGCATCCGGTGCATGCTGACTGGAGCCACAAGCAGCACGGTGGAGCCGATCGAGGATGCGACGGTCATCAGGTACACCAGCCGCGCGCCGTCGTCGAGTTCGGTGAAGCGCTCCTGGAACGGCAGGATCAGCAGGAATCCGGTCAGTACCTGCACGCCCGTCTGCGCGACGCGCAGTTCCTGCAGCAGGCTCGACCAGTTGCGGTCCAGTCGCTCGGTCTCCGTCTCGTTGCGTTCAGGATCCCACCGCTGCCGGTCCCGGTGCTCCGTGCTCTCGCCGGCCATCGGCCGATTGTGGCAGGCCCTCGGCCGCGCGACCGGCGTTCTGTCCGGTTCGCCGCCGCGCTGACTAGGGTGGTGTGGTTCAGCCGCTGATCCCGAGGAGGTCGCCGTGGCACTGGTCGCCGGAATCGATTCGTCGACTCAGTCGTGCAAGGTCCTGGTGTGCGACGCCGACACCGGTGAGACCGTTCGCTCGGCGACGTCACCGCACCCGGGCGGTACCGAGGTCGATCCGCAGGCGTGGTGGGCGGCGCTGCAGGCCGCCGTCACCGCGGCGGGCGGTCTCGACGACGTCGAGGCGGTGTCGATCGGCGCGCAGCAGCACGGCATGGTGTGCCTGGACCACGACGGCGCCGTCGTGCGAGATGCGTTGCTGTGGAACGACACTCGCTCCGCGTCTGCGGCAGCGGATCTGGTCGCCGAACTCGGCGGCCCGGGTGCGTGGGCAGAGCGCATCGGCGTGGTGCCGGTCGCCGCCATCACCGCCACCAAACTGCGCTGGCTGGCCGACTCCGAACCCGCCAACGCCGACGCGACCGCGGCGGTGTGCCTGCCACACGACTGGCTGACATGGCGTTTGTCGGGTTCCACCGATATCGGCGACGTGCGCACCGACCGCAGCGACGCCAGCGGGACCGGCTACTTCTCGGCCAAGAGCGGCGAGTACCAGCAGGATCTGCTGGAACTGGCGATGCGTGGTCGCCGCCCCGTCCTCCCGCAGGTCCTCGGCCCGCGCGATGTCGCAGGGCAGACCGCATCGGGTGCGCCCCTCGGGCCGGGCGCCGGGGACAACGCCGCCGCCGCGCTGGGTCTCGGCGCGCGTGCCGGAGACTGCGTGATGTCGCTGGGCACCTCCGGGGTGGTCAGCGCCGTGGCGACCACCGCGCCGCATGACCCCGAAGGCCTCGTCGCCGGCTTCGCCGACGCGACCGGGCGCCAGCTTCCGCTGGTGTGCACGCTCAACGGAGCGCCGGTGCTCGCGGCCACGGCCGGGATGCTGCGCGTCGAATTCGACGAACTCGACCGCCTCGCGCTGACGGCGCCCGCAGGCGCCGAGGGCCTCACGCTGGTTCCGTACTTCGACGGCGAGCGTTCCCCGAACCTGCCCGACGCCACCGGCGCCCTGCACGGGGTCACCACACGCAACTTCACCCAGGCCAACGTGGCGCGCGCGGCCGTCGAGGGACTGCTCGCGTCGATGGCCTACTGCATCGACAAGATCTCCGCCCAGGGTGTCGAGGTCCTGCGGATCATCCTGGTCGGCGGCGGGGCGCGCTCGGAGGCCGTCCGCCGCATCGCCCCGGCTGTCCTGGGCAGGCCCGTGCATGTGCCGACCCCGGCGGAGTACGTGGCGCTCGGTGCGGCCCGTCAGGCCGCGTGGGCGCTCTCGGGCCGAGATGCGCCGCCGGACTGGAGCTTCGGTGTGACCGCGACCTACGAGGCGGAGCCGACCCCGCACGTCAACGAGCAGTACGACGCCGCACGGGTGCTGACACTGGGACAGTGAGCTCCGGCACCGCGTGACACGATGGGCGGCGAATACCGCGCCACGAATGGAGACCGCGATGGAGCCCACCTTCTCGCTCGAACTTCCCGAAGACGTCGTCTCGGTGCGCGACTGGGTGCACGAATTCGCCCGCGACGTGGTCCGGCCCGCCGCCGCGGAGTGGGACGAGCGCGAGGAAACCCCCTGGCCCATCATCGAAGAGGCGGCCAAGGTCGGGCTGTACACCCCCGACCTGTTCGCCCAGATGGCGGGGGAGACCAGCGGTATCGGGCTGATCACCGTGTTCGAGGAGCTCTTCTGGGGCGATGCGGGCATCGCGCTGTCCATCCTGGCGACCGGGCTGGCTGCCGCGGCACTGGCGTCGAACGGCACGCCGCAGCAGATCGGCGACTGGCTGCCCGCCATGTTCGGTACACCCGGTGACACGAAGGTGGCCGCGTTCTGTTCCTCCGAACCGGGCGCCGGTTCGGACGTCGGTGCGGTGCGCACCCGCGCGGTCTACGACGAGGCTGCCGACGAGTGGGTGCTCAACGGCACGAAGACGTGGGCCACCAACGGCGGCATCGCGAACGTCCACGTCGTGGTGGCCTCGGTGTATCCCGACCTCGGGACGCGTGGGCAGGCGACCTTCATCGTGCCGCCCGGAACGCGGGGGCTGTCACAGGGCCAGAAGTTCAAGAAGCACGGAATCCGCGCCTCACACACCGCGGAGGTGGTGCTCGACAACGTCCGCCTCCCCGGCGAGCTCATCCTCGGCGGGCGCGAGAAGTTCGAGAAGCGCATCGCGCGGGCCAAGGAAGGGCAGCGGACGGCGAGCCAGGCTGCGATGGCGACGTTCGAGCGGACCCGTCCGTTCGTGGGAGCGATGGCGCTGGGCGTGGCCCGCGCCGCCTACGAGTACGCGCTCGACTATGCCTGCCAGCGCGAACAGTTCGGCCGCAAGATCGGTGAGTTCCAGGCCGTCGCGTTCAAGCTCGCCGATATGAAGGCCCGAATCGACGCCACCCGGATGCTGGTGTGGCGGGCCGGGTGGATGCACCGCAACAACAAGGCGTTCACCTCGGCGGAGGGCTCGATGGCCAAGCTGTACGCCAGCGAGACCGCCGTGTACGTCACCGACGAGGCGATCCAGATTCTGGGCGGTAACGGCTACACCCGCGACTATCCCGTCGAGCGGATGCACCGCGACGCGAAGATCTTCACGATCTTCGAGGGCACCAGCGAGATCCAGCGCCTGGTGATCGGCCGCGCGGTGACGGGGCTCCCGATCCGCTGATCCGGTCCTGCGGCGAGAGTGCGCGCTTGCGCGCGACACGCCGTGTGACGCAAGCGGTTTGCGCACGCTCGCGGGGCGTCGCCTATCGGCGGTGCTCAGGAGTAGGCGGGATACGGGTTGTCGCGCAGCACCCGCGCGAGGTGCATCGCGTTACGCGCAGCGGTCTCGGTGGTGCTGGCGACGGCCCCCGGCGTCTCGTCGAGATCCTTGAAGTCCCGCCCGCCCATCGCCTCGTCGTTCCAGTAGGTGCAGCCCTGCGCGGGGATGGTGAAGCCGATGTCGTTGAGCGCCTGGAACAGATCGGCGACGATCTTATGGGCGCCGTCCTCGTTCCCGACGACCGCGGCCAGCGCCACTTTGCCGACCTGGCGGGGCCGGCCCGCGTCGTCGGTCTCGGACAGTTCGGCGTCGAGGCGTTCGAGCACCCGCTGAGCGACGCTCGACATGTGCCCCACCCAGGTCGGGGTGGAGACGACGACGATGTCAGCCGCGACGATCTTCTCGAGCAGGGCCGGCCACTCGTCGCCGGGCCCCATATCGGCTTCGACGCCGGGATGCAGTGCATGGTCGACGCAGCGCACGATCTCGCACTCGACGCCCGCCTTGCGCATCGGTTCGAACAACTGCTCGGCGATGACGATGCTGCTCGACGGTGCCGGGCTCGGTTTGAGGGTGCACACCAGACCGACGGCGCGCAGGGTCCGGTTCTGATCGGAGGTGGTCATAGCGGGGCGTCTACCCGCCGTCGGCGGGTGGAAATCAGCCCACGGCGGCCGTCACGGGTTGGTCACCCCGGCTGTGCGACGATGCCGGGATGAGCGAGCTACTCGTCCACTTCGAACCCACCGACGACGGTGCGTTCGTTCCGACCCGCTTCGCGCAGAGCCACTGGGGCGACGACCACCTCAACGGCCCCGCGGTGGTGGGCCTTGCGGCGCAGGTGCTGGAGCTGGAGTACGGCCTGGACGACTTCCTGCCGACGCGTCTCACCGTGGACCTGTTCAAGGCGGCCCGAGGCGTCCCGACGACGGCGAAGACGAATCTGGTGCGCGACGGCAGGCGGGTGCGCAACTCCGAGTGCGAGCTGGTGCAGGACGGGGTCACGGTCGCGCGCGCGACGCTCGTGCAGTACCGGCGGGCCGAAGCGCCGCGCGGTGCCGAATGGGTGCCGCCGGGCGACTTCGACGTGCCCGCCGATGTCGATCCGTCGCGGGCGATCCACCTGGGCAGTGACGGGCAGGGCTGGACGCACGCGATCGTCGACCACCAGAACACCGCCCGCAAGCGCAGCTGGAGCCGCTCGATACAGGTGGTCGCCGGTACCGAGAACTCCCCGTTCGTCCGTGCGGTGGTGGCGGCCGAGGGCACCAGCCTGGTCACCAACCTCGGCACGGCGGGGGTCGGCTACATCAACGGTGATCTCACGGTCGCGCTCTCGCGGCTGCCGGTCGACGAATGGGTCGGGGTGCAGGCGGATTCGCACTGGGTGTCCGACGGCATCTCCGTGGGCACCGCGACGCTGTATGACCGGCGGGGCGCGTTCGGTTCGGGCATGGTGACCGCGGTCAGCAACCCCGCCGCGCAGATCGATTTCGGCAACGACCCGTTTCCCTCCAGGACGCACTGACGCCCACCGCTGACGACGTAGGGTTTGGCACGTGGATCTGCTGCTCGGTATCGACATCGGGACGGGGAGCACCAAAGGCGTACTCGTCGACGCGCACGGCGCGGTGATCGCGTCGGAGACCATCGCCCACTCGATGAGTCTGCCGCGTCCCGGCTGGGCGGAGGCGGACGCCGAAGCGCTGTGGTGGCGCGAGGTCTGCCAGATCAGCCGCGCGCTGATGGCCCAGGTGCCCGGCGGCGGTGTGGTGGCCGGCATGTGCGTGAGCGGAGTGGGCCCGTGCCTGGTGCTCTGCGACGATCAGCTTCGTCCGCTGCGGCCGGCGATCCTCTACGGCATCGACACCCGGGCCACCGCCGAAATCGCTTCGCTCACAGCGGAATTCGGGGAGTCAGAGATATTGGAGCGGGCGGGCACGCTGCTGTCCAGTCAGGCGGTCGGACCCAAACTGGAATGGGTGCGGCGGCACGAACCCGACGTCTTCGACCGCGCGACGGGCTGGTACGGATCGAATTCGTTCATCGCCGCCAAGCTGACCGGTGAATACGTGATCGACCACCACACGGCCAGCCAGTGCGATCCGCTATACGCCACCCGCCGCTTCGACTGGAACCACGACTGGGCCGCCCGGATCTGCGGGCATCTGCCGCTGCCGCGGCTGGTGTGGCCGAGCGACGTGGTGGGCACCGTCACCTCCGAGGCGGCGGACCAGACCGGTGTGCCCGCGGGGACCCCGGTCTCGGCGGGCACCATCGACGCCTACTCCGAGGCGTTCTCGGTGGGGGTGCGCCAACCCGGCGACCAGATGCTGATGTACGGGTCGACGATGTTCCTCGTCCAGGTCATCGACGAGTACCACAGCGATCCGACGCTGTGGACCACCACCGGTGTCGAGCACGGCACCCTCGCGCTGGCGGCCGGGACGTCGACGGCGGGCAGCCTCATCGGCTGGCTTCAGGCGACCACCGGCGGCGCGTCGTTCGACGAGTTGACCGAAGAAGCGTCGGCCGTGCCACCGGGCAGCGAGGGCTTGCTGATGCTGCCGTACCTCGCCGGTGAGCGAACCCCGGTGTTCGACCCGCTGGCCCGCGGGGTGGTGGCCGGGCTGACGCTGCGCCACGGCCGCGGACACCTGTTTCGCGCCGCGTACGAGGGGATCTCGTTCGGTATCCGGCAGATCCTCGAACGATTCGACGACGCGCACAGCGCGATCAGGACGGTGGCCGTCGGCGGCGGTCTGCGCAGTCCGGTCTGGGCGCAGGCGCTCAGCGACATCACCGGCCGCCCGCAACTGGTGCCCGAGCAGGCGATCGGCGCCAGCTACGGCGACGCGCTGCTCGCCGCGATCGGGACCGGCCTGGTCGCACCCAGCACCGACTGGACTCGGATGTCTCGGGAGATCCAGCCCGACCCGCGGCGCCGCGCCCTTTACGACGACCTGTACGACACCTGGTGCGGGCTGTATCCGGCCACCCGCGAACAGGTGCACCGACTCTCGGCCCTCGACCCGGAGTGAGTCAGCCCTCGACGCTGTCCAGGATCGCCGCGGCGGTCGCCGGATCGGTGACCAGCTGGTTGAAGTAGCCGCCGCGGGCGCCTGCGATGATCGAGGACACCTTGTCCTGGCCCACCGCCACCGCGATCGTCACCGGAACATGGCGCAGCGCCTCGAGTTCGACGGCGATCAGGCGGTCGCTGCCCTCGAAATCGACCTCGTTGCCGTCGCGGTCGTAGAAGCGCGAGCACACGTCGCCGACCGCGGCACGCAACGAATTCGACCGCGTCGGTACGAATTGCGGGATGTCCGAACGCATCAGCGGTGGCGCCCCGACGCCCATCAGCGCGCAGCGGGCATGCGGCCACAGGTGCAGCACCCGCTGGATACTCGGGTCCTTGAGCAGGGACGGGTACAGGTCGGGTCCGGGCAGCGCGGGCGCGAACAGGTAGTTGGGCCTGCCGTTGACCCGGTTGGCGACCCGCCGGGTGATCTCGTTGGTCTGGTACCACTCCTCGGGCTGGTCGTTGCCGCCGACCGTCGGAGCCACCAGCACGCCGGGCAGCGGCACGAGGTCGTACTGGGCCACCTCGTAGACGGTGCGTCCCGACGACACCAGCAACACGTCGCCGGGTAGCAGGCCTGCGCCCGACAGCGCCTGTCCGACGGCGGGCGCCAGCGCGGCGCCCATCACGTCGACGATGCCGCGGCCGGGACCCGGCTGGGGCAGGGGGTGGCTGAGGAAGACCGTCGTCAACGACAACGCGCGGGCCACCCGGTCGCCGAGGTCGCCGGAGGTGAGCTCGGCAGGCTGGACGACTTCGATGCGCACGATGCCGCGGCGTTTGGCCTCGGCGAGGAGGCGGCTGACGGTCGCGCGGCTGGTGCCGAGTTGCGTCGCCACCTCGGCCTGCGTGGCGTCCTCGGTGTAGTACAGCTTCGCCGCGGCGTACAGCAGCGAAGCGGGGAAATGGCCGGCGTCGGCGTCGGACGGTGAACCGTCGACGCCGGGCGGGCTCGAGGACTGTGCGGACCGGGGCACGAGATGAAGTATGACATTGAACACGCAGAGCTGAACAGATTCTCGCTGAACAGATGTTCTGGACAGATGTGCACCCCGTTGGTTAGTGTGAGCGCAGCCACACAGGAGGAGCCCTCGAATGCCCGATCAGATCCCGGAAAAGATGCAAGCAGTGGTCTGCCACGGACCGCACGACTACCGACTCGAGGAGATCGCCGTCCCGCAGCGCGGACCGGGCGAAGCGCTGATCCGGGTGGAAGCGGTCGGGATCTGCGCCAGCGACCTGAAGTGCTACCACGGTGCGGCGAAGTTCTGGGGTGACGAGAACCGGCCGGCATGGGCCGAGACCATGGTGATCCCCGGTCACGAATTCGTCGGCACCGTCGTCGAACTCGACGACGACGCCGCGCAGCGGTGGGGGATCGCGGTCGGCGACCGCGTGGTCTCCGAGCAGATCGTCCCGTGCTGGGAGTGCCGTTTCTGCAAGCGCGGCCAGTACCACATGTGCCAGCCCCACGACCTCTACGGCTTCAAGCGCCGCACACCCGGGGCCATGGCCAGCTACATGGTCTATCCGGCGGAAGCGCTGGTGCACAAGGTGTCCAAGGACATCAAGCCCCAGCACGCCGCGTTCGCCGAACCGCTGTCCTGCTCGCTACACGCCGTCGAGCGGGCCCAGATCACCTTCGAGGACACCGTCGTGGTGGCCGGTTGCGGGCCGATCGGACTCGGCATGATCGCCGGCGCAAGGGCCAAGAACCCGATGCGGGTCATCGCCCTGGACATGGCGCCCGAGAAGCTCAAGCTCGCCGAGAAGTGCGGCGCCGATCTTACGATCAACATCGCCGAACAGGACGCCGAGAAGATCGTCAAGGACCTCACCGACGGCTACGGCGCGGACGTCTACCTCGAAGGCACGGGCCACACGTCGGCGGTCCCGCAGGGCCTCAACCTGCTGCGCAAGCTCGGCCGCTACGTCGAGTACGGCGTCTTCGGCAGCGACGTGAAGGTCGACTGGAGCATCATCAGCGACGACAAGGAACTCGACGTCCTCGGCGCGCACCTCGGGCCGTACTGCTGGCCCGCGGCCATCAAGATGATCGAGTCCGGCGTCCTGCCGATGGACGAGATCTGCACACATCAGTTGCCGCTCACCGACTTCCAGAAGGGCCTCGACCTGGTGGCCAGCGGCAAAGAGTCGGTCAAGGTCTCGCTGATCCCCGCCTGAGAGCCGAAGGAACACACCACATGAGTCGAGATCGGTTCGCGCAGCAACGTCAGCTGTCGCGGCGGAACATGCTGGCCGCCATGGGCGTCGCGGGTGCGGCCGCCGCCGCACTTCCGGTGCTGTCGGCGTGCGGCGTCGGCGGCAAGGCCAGCGCGCCGAACGGGGCGTCGGAGGTCACCGGCGGATTCGACTGGCGCAAGGCCGCCGGGTCCACCATCAACATCCTGCAGACCCCCCACCCGTACCAGCAGTCGTATCAGCCGCTGCTCAAGGAGTTCACCGAGCTCACCGGGATCAACGTCAACGTCGACCTGGTGCCCGAGGCCGACTACTTCACCAAGCTCAACACCGAATTGGCCGGCGGCACAGGCAAACACGACGCCTTCATGCTCGGCGCCTACTTCATCTGGCAGTACGGTCCGCCCGGCTGGATCGAGGACCTCAACCCCTGGCTGCAGAACACCGCGGCCACGAACGCCGAGTACGACTTCGAGGACATCTTCGAGGGTCTCCGCACCTCCACCCGGTGGGACTTCTCGCTGGGGAATCCGTTGGGCACCGGCGGGCAGTGGGCGATTCCGTGGGGCTTCGAGAACAACGTCGTCGCCTACAACAAGGCGTACTTCGACCGGCGGGGCATCAGGAAGCTGCCCGACAACTTCGACGACTTCATCCAGCTGGCGGTCGACCTGACCGACCGTTCCGAGAACCGGTACGGCATCGCCACCCGCGGATCCAAGTCGTGGGCCACCATCCACCCCGGGTTCATGACGCAGTACGTCCGCGAGGGTGCCGTCGACTACACCTTCGACGGCCGTGAACTGGTCGCCGAGATGGCCGGCGACAAGGCGGTCGACTTCACCAAGAAGTGGATCCAGATGCAGCACGAGGCGGGGCCGACGTCGTGGACGACCTACGACTACCCCAACGCCACCGGCGATCTCGGCGACGGCAAGGCCATGATGGTCTACGACGCCGACAGCGCGACCTACCCCAAGAACAAGCCGGGCGCCAGCGCGCAGGCGGGCAATCTGGGCTGGTATCCGGGCCCGGCCGGCCCCGACGGCAACTACAGGACCAACCTGTGGACCTGGACGTGGGCGATGAACGCCAACTCGCGCAACAAGCTGCCCGCC
The DNA here is from genome assembly GCF_010731695.1 of Mycolicibacterium litorale. Taxonomy (NCBI): domain Bacteria; kingdom Bacillati; phylum Actinomycetota; class Actinomycetes; order Mycobacteriales; family Mycobacteriaceae; genus Mycobacterium; species Mycolicibacterium litorale. The sequence continues at coordinate 1,862,223 of NZ_AP022586.1, read as the reverse complement.
TGGCTGTTCATCCAGTGGGCCACCGGTAAGGAGTCGATGAACAAGGCCGTCGAGGGCGGCATCTACGCCGATCCGGTGCGGCAGTCGGTGTTCGACACGACGTTCAAGCGCATCGCCGCCGACCAGTACGGGTACCTCGAGACCTTCGAGACCGTGATTCCCACCTCGAAGATCCAGTTCACCCCGCAGACGAAGTTCTTCGACACCACGAAGGACTGGGCCGTTGCGCTGCAGGACATCTACGGCGGGGACGACGCCGCCTCCCGGCTGCGCAGTCTGGCCAAGACCAACACCTCCAAGGTCAACCTCTAGGAGCCGTGTCCAATGAAAGAGCAGGGCCACCCATGACCACTCAGACCCCCAAGGCGCCGGAGGCTTCGCCCGAACAGTCAGCGCAGGCCCCGGGCCGCGCGCTGCCGGAGGTGCCGTCCTGGCGGCGCAAGCTGCGGCCCTACCTGCTGTCGATTCCCGCGCTCGTCATCGTGATCGGGATCCTGTACCCGTTCTTCGTCGGCGCCTACTACGCCTTCCTGAACTACGCCGCGGTCAACCCCAACCCGCGCTTCGTCTGGTTCGAGAACTTCGCATCCGTTCTCGGTGACCAGATCTTCTGGTCCAGCGTCAAGGTCACCGGCATCTTCGCCGTCGTGGCCACCGCGGTCGAGACCGTGCTGGGCGTCGGGCTGGCGCTGCTGCTCAACCGGTCCAGCATCATCGGCAAGATCTTCGAGAAAGTGCTGATCCTACCGCTGATGATCGCCCCGGTGATCGCGGGCGTGATCTGGAAGCTGATGTTCAACCCGCAGTTCGGCATCCTCAATCACGTTCTCGGCCTGGGCAACACGTTCGACTGGCTGTCCTCGGGCAACGCCCTGTGGTCGGTGATCCTGGTCGACCTGTGGATCTTCACCCCGTTCGTGGCGATCCTGGTGCTCGCGGGCATCCGGTCGCTGCCCAAGGAGCCGTTCGAAGCCTCCGACGTCGACGGCGCCAGCTGGTTCTACATGTTCCGCAAGTTGATGCTGCCGATGCTGTGGCCCTACATCCTGGTCGCCGTCATCTTCCGGTTCATGGACAACCTCAAGGTGTTCGACCACATCTACGTGCTGACCGCCGGCGGCCCCGGGGTGGCCACCCGCACCCTGCAGATCGGCGCGTTCGAGGACTCGATCATCAACCTCGACTACTCCCGTGGCAGCACCTACATGCTGCTGCTCTGGATCATCGTGTTCATCACCGCGCGCTACCTCGTCAGCGTGCTCGGCAAAGCGCAGCGCCGTGCTGCCGGAGCGGAGTCGTAACCATGGCACTTTTCAGCAGGGCCGAGCTCGCGCCCGGCCAGAAGCGCCTGTCCATCGGGTCGGTCGCGGCCGACGTTGGGCTGGTGTTCTGGTTCATCTTCTCGCTGTTCCCGATCTTCTGGATGCTGATGCTGGCGCTGAAGAACGCCGAACAGCAGACCACCACGTACTTCTCGTTCAGCCCGACCTGGTCCAACTTCGCCACCGTGCTCTCCGACAAGGGCACCCAGATGACGAGCGTCGACTTCAAGACGTCACTGCTGACCAGCCTGATCAACTGCGGCGGTGCGGTGATCGTGTCGCTGGTGATCGGGATCCCGGCGGCCTACGCCGCGGGGCGTTGGCAGTACAAGGGCAGCAATGACCTGATGTTCCAGATGCTGTCGTTCCGGTTCGCCCCAGAACTGATGGTGATCGTGCCGCTGTTCGTGATCTACAACCAGATCGGCCTGTTCGACACCAAGGTCGGCATGATCTGGGTGCTGCAGCTGGTCACGATGCCGCTGGTGGTGTGGATCCTGCGGTCCTACTTCCAGGATCTGCCAGAAGATCTCGAACAGGCCGCGTTGCTCGACGGCTACACCCGCAGGCGCGCGTTCCTCATGGTGGCCTTGCCGATCGTGCGGCCCGGTATCGCCGCTGCGGCGCTGCTGGCGTTCATCTTCGCCTGGAACAACTACGTCTTCCCGCTGATCCTGGCCGACACCAACGCCGGGACCGTCACGGTGGCGATCACCAAGTTCCTCGGCGGTGGCGGGCAGGCGTACTACAACCTCACGGCCGCCGCGGCCCTCATCGCGGCTCTTCCACCCCTGATCCTGGCGCTGACCATTCAGCGCTATCTGGTGCGGGGCCTGTCATTCGGGGCGGTGAAAGCCTGATGGCCACGGTATCGATCTCCGGCCTGCGCAAGGCGTTCGGTAACACCAAGGCGGTCGACGGTGTGACGGTCGACATCGGCGACGGGGAGTTCTTCGTCATCCTCGGTCCCAGCGGCGCCGGTAAGACCACCACGCTCAAGTCGGTGGCGGGTCTCGTCGACATCGACGGCGGCACGGTGCACATCGGCGGGCGCGATGTCACCCGCGTCGAGCCGTACCACCGCAACGTCGCGATGGCGTTCGAGAGCTACGCGCTCTATCCGCAGAAGACGGTCCGGCAGAACCTCGCCTCGCCGCTCAAATCCGGTCGCACGGGCCGCTATTCGGAGTCTCAGCAGACCGAACGCATCAACCAGGTGACCACCACGCTGGGGATCAACCATCTGCTCGAGCGGTACCCGCGCGAGCTGTCCAACGGTCAGCGTCAGCGTGTGGCTCTGGGCCGGGTGCTGGTACGGCCCGCCGACATCTACCTGCTCGACGAACCGTTGAGCCACCTCGACGCGAAGCTGCGCGCCGCGATGCGCGCCGAGCTCAAACAGCTCGGGGCCATGTCGAACACCACGACGCTCTACGTGACACACGATTACCAGGAGGCGCTCGCGCTGGGCGACCGCATCGCGGTGATGCGTGAGGGCCGCCTGGTGCAGATCGGCACTCCCGAGGAGATCTGGCGCCGGCCCGCCGACACGTTCGTCGCCCGCGCGCTCGGTCAGCCCGAGATCAACCTGCTCGACGGTGTGGTCGACGACGGTCGCATCCGCCTCGGGGACGGCTCGCTGGACGTCGCGATCCCCGCCGACGCCGTGGTCGACCGCGGTGACCGGGTGCGGGTCGGGTTGCGGCCCAGTGACATTCACGTCACCAGCGGCGAGGGATCGCTGCACGGCCGGGTCAAGCTCGCCGAGCGCCTGGGACGCAACATCGAGTTGACGGTCGACTGCGGTGGCACGGAACTGATCGTGCTGACCTCGGGCCGCCACGGCGTGGGCGAGGGCGACGACGTCAGGATGAAGGTCGCCGACTCCGACGTCCACGTCTTCGCCGTCGGTGACGGCGACACCCCGCGACTGGGATCTGCCGATCACGAATCGACCCTGGAGGCCGCACAGTGACTGTGACAACCGAGAGGTCGCGGACCGCCACCGCGCAGAGCCTCACGCTGTCGGACCTGGTGAAGACCTATTCGTCGCGAGGGCGTGAGAGCGTCACCGCGGTCAAGGGCATCGATCTGGCCATCGAACCCGGCGAACTGGTCGCGCTGCTCGGCCCGTCCGGCTGCGGCAAGACCACGACGCTGCGGATGATCGCCGGGCTCGAGACCGTCACCAGCGGGTCGATCAAGATCGGCGACCGCGAGATCTCCCAGCTGCCCGCCGCCAAGCGTGGTATCGGGGTCGGCTTCGAGAGCTACGCGCTGTACCCGCCGATGTCGGTGCGCGAGAACCTGCTCTACGGGCTGAAGGCACGCAAGGTCAAGGGCGCCGAGCAGATGGTCGAGTCGATCAGCCGGCGCCTCGAGATGGACGATCTGATGAACCTGCGCCCGGCGGGGCTGTCGAGCGGACAGAAGCAGCGGGTGGCGCTGGCCCGCGCGCTCGTGCGCAACCCGCCGGTGCTGCTTCTCGACGAACCGCTCAGCCACCTCGACGCGTCCGCCCGTCAGCGTGTGCGCCGCGAACTCAAGGTGCTCCAACGCGAATTCGGGTACACGACCATCGTGGTGACCCACGATCAGGTGGAGGCGCTGTCGCTCGCCGACCGGCTGGCGGTGATGGACGCGGGTGTGGTGCAGCAGTTCGGCACGCCCGACGAGGTTTTCGACGATCCGGCCAACCTGTTCGTCGCACAGTTCGTGGGGGAGCCGCAGATCAACGTGCTGACCGGGGTGGCCCGCGTGCGCGACGGGCGGGTGTCGGTGGACATCGGAGAGCGGGCAGGTCACCTGGAGACCGCGGCCACCGGGGTCGCCGACGGCACCACCGTCACGGTGGGCATCCGGCCGCAGGACTGCACGATCACCGGCGACACCGGCAGCGGTGTCGAGACCACGGTCGCCTACTTCGAGCACCTCCTCGAATTCGGTCTGGCCACCAGTACGGTCGCCGGCATGGAGGAGGGCATCGTGGTGCAGACGCCCGCCGCCGACACCTACGAACCCGAGCAGCGGGTTGTCGTGACCGCCCCGCCGGAGCGGGTCTACCTGTTCGACTCCGGTACGGGGGAGCGGCTGCGATGACCAAGTTGTTCAACGATCCCGCGCGCTTCACCGAGGACATGCTCGTCGGGTTCCTCGACGCGAATTCCCGCTATGTGGTGGGTGTTCCGGGTGGCGTGGTGCGCGCGCACAAGACCCGCCCGGGCAAGGTCGCCGTCGTCATCGGCGGCGGGTCCGGCCACTACCCGGCGTTCTGCGGCACCGTCGGCGCGGGATTCGCCGACGGCGCGGTGGTCGGCAACATCTTCACCTCCCCGTCCACCGAGGAGGCCGCATCGGTCGCCCGCGCCGCCCACGGCGATGCCGGCGTGCTGCTCATCACCGGCAACTACGCCGGTGACGTCATGAACTTCGGGCTCGCCGTCTCGCAGCTGCGGGGCGAGGGCATCGACGCGCACTACTTCGCCGTCACCGACGACATCGCCAGCGCGCCGAAAGGCGAGGAGGCCAAACGGCGCGGTATCGCAGGCGATTTCACCGTGTTCAAAGCCGCGTCGGCCGCCGCCGAGGAGGGCCTCGACATGGCCGGCGTATTGCGCGTGGCGGAGGCGTCCAACGCGGCCACCCGCACGCTCGGTGTCGCCTTCGACGGGTGCACGCTGCCCGGTGCGGACCATCCGCTGTTCACCGTGCCGGACGGACAGATGGGCGTCGGGCTCGGAATCCACGGCGAGCCGGGTGTAGCCGAGGAGGCGATGCCCAGCGCGGCCGACCTGGCCGCAACGCTGGTCAACGGCGTGTTGGACGACAAGCCGGCCGACACCGAGTCGACGCGGATCGCGGTCATTCTCAACGGTCTCGGCCGCACCAAATACGAAGAGCTGTTCGTCGTATGGGGTGAGGTGGCGCGGCTGCTGCGCGCACGCGGCTACGAGGTCGTCGAACCCGAGGTGGGGGAGCTGGTCACCAGCCTCGACATGGCCGGCTGCTCGCTGACGGTCATGTGGCTCGACGAGGAACTCGAACGGTACTGGCGGGCCCCGGCGGACACCCCGGCCTACCGCAAAGGCGCTGCCGCCGTTGCTGATTCGTCCGGTGACCGGCGCACCGACGGCGACGTTCGCGCGGCCGCCGCCGCGCCTGCGGTGCGAGCGACGGCCGACGATGCGGGCCGCGCCGGCGGCCGGGCGGTGGCGAAACTCTTCGACGCCCTGGCCGCCATGCTCGCCGAGGCGGAGGACGAACTCGGCCGCATCGATGCGATCGCCGGTGACGGCGACCACGGCCGCGGCATGGTCAAGGGGTCGGCCGCGGCGCGCGCGGCGGCCGCCGACGCGGTGGCAGACGGCGCAGGCCAGGGTTCGGTGCTCGCCGCGGCGGGCAAACAGTGGGCGGCCAAGGCGGGCGGTACCTCCGGAGTGCTGTGGGGCGCCCTGCTGAGCGCCCTCGGGAACCGTCTCGGCGACACCGGTCGTCCCGACTCGGCGACCGTCGCCGCGGGAATGCGGGACGGCTATGACGCGCTGGTACAACTGGGCGGCGCCGCTCCCGGTGACAAGACCATGCTCGACGCGCTGTTGCCCTTCGTCGACGAACTCGAACGGCGGGTGGCCGACGGTGAGCGCTGGGAGCAGGCCTGGGCGGCGGCCGCGCAGACGGCGGAGGCCGCCGCGCGTGCCACCGCCGACCTGCGGCCGAAGGTCGGCCGCGCGCGCCCGCTGGCCGAACGCAGTGTCGGCACGCCCGACGCCGGCGCCACCTCGCTGGCGATGTGTGCCCGCACCGTCGCCGAGAACCTCACCGTGAAAGGGGACAGTCCGCAGTGACGACCAAACTCCGGATCGTCGTCGGCTCCGACGACGCCGGCTACGAGTACAAGGAGGCCCTCAAGGGGGACCTCAAGGCCGACGACCGGGTCGTCGAAGTGACCGACGTCGGTGTGGGCACCGACGAGGACACCGCCTACCCGCATATCGCGGTGGCCGCGGCCCGGATGGTCGCCGAGGGCAAGGCGGACCGTGCACTGCTCGTGTGCGGCACCGGCCTCGGGGTGGCCATCAGCGCGAACAAGGTGCCCGGCATCCGTGCGGTGACCGCGCACGACAGCTTTTCCGTCGAACGCTCGGTGCTGTCCAACGACGCGCAGGTGCTGTGCTTCGGCCAACGTGTCATCGGCCTGGAGTTGGCACGCCGGCTGGCGCGCGAATGGCTGAACTACGAATTCGATCCTGCCAGCAAGTCCGCGGACAAGGTCGAGGCGATCTGCGGCTACGAACCGGTCGCCGACCGCTAGCCGACCGGCGCCGGCCTCATTCGAAGGTCATCGGGTCGGCGATCGCGAAACAGCGCTGGGTGTTGGTCATGATCAGCACTTCCCGCACCTCGGAGGCGTCGATCTTGGGGAACTCGAACAGGCGGATGTCCTCGCGGTCGACCATGCCCCGCTCGGCGATGTCGGCGCCGCTGTCGGTGCGCACGAGCACGGTGACGGCGGTGGAGTCTTCCGCCCACACGGTCACCAGGACTCCGGGTCCCTCGGGTTGTCTGCCCCAGGCCTGCGACGGCGGGCACGCGGGGTCGCCGTCGGCGTTCGGCGGGACGGCATGGTTGGCCGCGATCGACGCGTTGTGCCGGACCACCGGCTCAGGGCGGGCCGCGGCGGACGCCGCGACGGCGCGGTTCTCGGTCGGGTGGAGCGTCGGGCCGGCGTCGGAGTAGGCACCCATGCGGTACCCACAACCACTGACCGATACTGCGGCCACGGCGACCGTGACGGCCGCCTTTCCGATGTCCACGAGTCCCCCTCGCCGCCATCCCGACACGCTGCGGGTACCCCTTTACCCGGGCGTCAATCTCCATCGTCCCCCGCATCGAGCCCGTGACGGGCGCGATTCGCGGAAATTGCGTCAGTGGATGACAAAAGCCGAGCCTGGAAAATTCCCGGCGCGTGCCAGTTGCCGCCGGTCGGTAAACCCGTGGACGCGGTGAGGGGAGGTGCCGTATCACTGCAGCGGTGAGCGCAAGCGACGCACGGGCCGGGGCGGCGATGGCGGTGGCGGCGATGCTGTCGGTGCAGCTGGGTGTGGCGGTCGCCGTGGGGCTGATCGACCAGATCGGCGCCGAGGGCGCCGCCTGGTTGCGGCTGGCCTGGGCGGGGCTGTTGTTCCTCGTGTTCCTGCGCCCGCGGCGGGCGCGGTTCACCCGGCGCAGCTTCGTCGCCTGCGTGGCGCTGGGGGTCGTCACCGCCGCGATCACGCTGCTGTTCATGGCGGCGCTCGACCGGATCCCGATGGGGACCGCCAGCGCGCTGGAGTTCCTCGGACCCCTCGGGGTGGCGGTCGTGCAGGGCCGCGGCCTCGCGCGCGTGGCGTGGCCGGGTCTCGCCGCGGTCGGCGTGGTGCTGATGACCCAGCCGTGGGCGGGGACGGTCGACCTCGTCGGCGTGCTCTACGCGCTGGTGGCCGGGGTGTGCTGGGCCGGCTACATCGTGCTCACCCAGCGCGTCGGGGATCAGGTCGCCGGGATCAACGGGCTGGCGGTGTCCATGCCCGTCGCCGGGCTGGTCGGCACGGCGGTCGTGGGACCGATGGTGTTCGACAAGCTGACACCGCAGCTGCTGCTCATCGGACTCGGCCTGGCGATCATGCTGCCGATGTTCCCGTTCGCGCTCGAACTGCTCGCGCTGCGCCGACTGAGCGCCGCCGCGTTCGGCACGCTGATGAGCCTCGAGCCGGCGTTCGCCTTGATCATCGGCTTCGTGGCGCTGCACCAGGTGCCGGATCCGGCCGCGGTGATCGGCATCGTCCTCGTCGTGACCGCCGGGATCTGTGCGGCCCGCGGTGGCGCGCGCACGACACCGGTGCCGGCCGAGGTCGGCTGACGCGCGCCTAGACGTCGATGCGCTTGCGGCGGTAGAGGGTTCCGACCGCCAGCAGCGCGAGGCTGACCACCAGGATCGCCGTGGCGATCACGTTGATCTGCGGCGGCACCGCCGCCTTGACCGCCGCGTTGACGTAGAGCGGATACGTCACGGTCGACCCGCTGACGAAGTAGGTGATGATGAAGTCGTCGAGCGACAGCGCGAACGACAGCATCGCCGCGGCCACGATGCCCGGAACGATCAGCGGCAGGGTCACCTTGAAGAACGTCCGGGTCGGGCTCGCGCCCAGATCCATCGACGCGTCCTCGAGGGTCCAGTCGAAGCCACGCACCCGGGCACGCACCGTCATCGCGATGAAGCTCACCTCGAAAGCGATGTGCGCCAATACGATCGTCACATAGCCGGTCGCCCAACCCAGATCCAGGAACAGCACCAGCAGCGATGCGCCCATCACGACCTCGGGTGCGGTGAGCGGAAGCACCAGGAACGTGTCCACGGCGCGTTGCCCGCGCCACCGCTGACGCACCAGCGCGATGGCCACCAGCGTGCCGAGCACCAGCGCGATGAGCGTCGAGACGCCGGCGACGTTGAGGCTCAGCTTCATCGCGTCGGTCAGCGCCGGATACTTGAACGGGTCGAGCCAGTTGTCGAGCGTGAAGCCCTGCCAGCTGTAGTTGAACTTGCCCTTCGGATCGTTGAACGAGAACAGCACGATCACGAAGATGGGAATGAACAGGTACAGCAGGACCAGCCCCGCGACGATCCGCAGACTCCAGTCACCCCATTTGGGTGTGCCCTTGACGGTCTTGGGCTGCGGCGGCTGTTCGGCGGCGACGGCGACCGCGGCCCCGGCTTGGGTGGTCATACGAGATCCTCCGTGCCCAGCGCCCGCGTGTAGAGCAGCACTCCGACCAGAATCGTGCCCATCAGGACCAGGCTGAGCGCGGCGGCCGCCGGGTAGTCCTTGACCACGAGGAACTGCTGCTGAATCACGTTGCCGATCATGGTCGTCTGGGTGCTGCCGAGGTATTCGGCGTTGATGAAGTCACCCGCGGCCGGGATGAACACCAGCAGGCTGCCGGCCAGGACGCCGGGCAGCGACAGCGGCAGGATCACCTTGGAGAAGCTGCGGGTGTTCGACGAGTACAGATCCTTGGACGCCTCGATGAGCCGCGGATCGATCTTCTCGAGGCTGACGTACAGCGGCAGGATCATGAAGATGATCCAGTTGTAGATCAACCCGCCGATCACCGCCCAACTGGTGGACAGCAGGCGCCCGTCGCTGGGCAGCAGGCCGATGGCGTCGAGTGCGGTGACCACCCAACCGTCGTCGGCCAGAATGGTTTTCCATGCGATCGTGCGGATCAGGAACGTCACGAAGAACGGCAGGATCACCAGGCCGAGGATCAGGTTCTTGAACCTGCCCGCCTTGAACGCGATGACGTAGGCGAGGGGATAGGCCAGCAGCAGACACACCACTGTCGCGGTCAGTGCGTATCCGAACGATCGCAGGATCTGGTCGGAGTACTTGCTGAACGCCTCACCGTAATTGGCGAAATCCCACGAGAACGTCAGGGTCGGCAGGAACACCGACCCGCCCGTCGACGACAACGAGGTGCGGGCCAACGAGATCAGCGGCCACACGAAGAAGATTGCGAGATAGGCCAGCGCGGGCAGGATCATCAGATACGGAGCGATCCTGCTGCGCTGGCGGCTACTGCTGGCTACGCCTGCCATGGGTGGGTCGTCAGCCTCCGGTCACTGCGGCGTACATGGTGTTGTACTCCTGGGTCTGCTCGTCGGTCAGCGCCGCCCACGACTTCAGGTTGTTCACCGTCGACTCGGGCGGGTTGATGAGCGGGTTCGACGCGACCTGGGGATCGATCTTGTTCAGTTCGTCGGTCATCTCCGAGAGCACCGGGACGAACTGGGTGAAGGCGATCAGCTTCGCGTAGTTCGCGCGGTCGTAGACGTAGTCGATCCACGCCTCGGCCGCGCTCTGGTTCTGGGTGGTGTAGGGGAGGATCATCGTGTCGATGAACCAGGTGCCGCCGGCCTCCGGGACGATGAACTCCAGGTCGGGGTTGTCGGCCTTCAACTGCACGACGTCGCCCGAATATGCCTGGGCGATGGCGACATTGCCCGCGGCGAGGTCGTCGGCGTAGTCGTTGCCGGTGAACCGGCGGATCTGCCCCTTGTCCTTCTGCTCACGCACCAGGTCGACGGCCTTCTGCACCGCTTCGGTCGACGGACGCTCGGGGGTGGCGCCCTGCGAGAGCATCACCATGCCCAGCCCGTCCTGGGTGTCCGACAGCAGGCTGACCCGGCCCTTGAACGCCGGATCCCACAGGTCATCGATCTTCGTGATCGGGCGGCCGGTGGCTGCCTTGTTGTAGGCGAGACCCACCATGCCGGTCATGTAGGGGGCGGTCTTGTTGCGGCCCGGATCGATCGGCGAGTTCAGCAGGTCGGGCCGCAGATTCTTCTTGTTCGGCACGCGGTCGGCGCGGATCTCGTTGAGCCAGCCGAGACCGTTGATGCGGGCCGCCATGAACTCGGTGGGGATCACCAGGTCGGCGCCGATGTCCTGCTTACGCGACAGCGGTTCCTTGACCTTGGCGAACCACTCCTCGTTGTCGTTGAAGTCTTCCTTGTAGTCCACGGTGATCCCGGCCGCGGTCTGGAAGGCGGCGACGAAGCCGTCGGCCATGTAGAGCGGCCAGTTCGAGATCCGCAGCGTGCCGCTGGCCGGGCCGCCGTCGTCCGTGGTCGTCTGACCGGAACCGCCGCTGTCCGAACCGCATGCGGCCAGGAACGACGGGCCGAGCGCGAGCGCGGCGGCCGCGGCGGCGCCACCGCCGAGGAAACGGCGCCGCGAGGTGCGGCTTGCGGCGAAACGGGCGGCCAGTTGCGGATCGAACTGTGGGGATGCTTCGCGGGGCATGACGGCGGTGCCTTTCGTGGGTTTCCGGGGGAGGAAGGCGGCGGGACGGGAACGAACGGTCAGGACTCGTCGAGCATCTCTTCGAGATCCTCGGTAGTGGGGATGTCGGCGGCGGGCAACACCAGCGACGCGTCGGGGGACCAGCAGACGTGCACATGGTCTCCGGGCCGCAGCATCGGCAGATACTGCTCCGGTCCGACATGCGCCACGATCGGCGAATCGTCGGGTGCGACCAGGGACAGCCGCACCACGGGACCCTGGAATGTCATGTCGCGCACCGTCGCCCGTACCGAGGCGACGTCGCCGACCGGGGGTTCCATCGACACCCGCAGGCGTTCGGGCCGCACCATCAGCGTGGCGTGCCCACCGATCTCGATCGCGGTGTCACCCGGCCTGGCCTTCAGCTTGCTGCCCAGGACCTCGACCTCCACGTAGTCACCGTTGAGGCGTCCGGTCTGGCGACCCGGCCAGAGATTGGCCTGTCCGATGAAGTTGGCCACGAACACCGTCGAGGGGCGGTCGTAGATGTCGGTGGGTGTGCCGATCTGTTCGACGTTGCCCGCGTTCATGACCGCGATGCGGTCACTCATCGTGAGCGCCTCCTCCTGGTCGTGCGTCACGTAGATGAACGTGATGCCGACCTCGCGCTGGATGCGCTTGAGTTCGAACTGCATCGCATGGCGCAGCTTCAGGTCGAGGGCGCCGAGCGGTTCGTCGAGCAGCAGGGCGCTGGGGTAGTTCACCAGGGCGCGGGCCAGGGCGACCCGCTGCTGCTGACCACCGGAGAGCTGTCCCGGCTTGCGCTTGGCGAAGTCGGTGAGGCGCACCACCTCGAGCAGTTCGTCGACGCGGCGCCTGACTTCTGCTTTGTCCTTCTTCATGCTGCGCGGGCCGTAGGCGACGTTGTCCCAGACGCTCATGTGCGGGAACAGCGCGTAGTGCTGGAACACCGTGTTGACGTTGCGCTTGTGCGGGGGGACGCGCGACACGTCGGTGCCTTCCAGCCGGATCGCACCCGATGTCGGCGTCTCGAATCCGGCGATCATCCGCAACGTCGTGGTCTTCCCGCACCCCGACGGCCCGAGCATCGAGAAGAACTCGCCCGAGGCGATGGAGAAGTCGGCGTCGGCGACGGCGACGTAGTCGGCGAACCGCTTCGTCACGTGGTCGATCTCGATGACCGGGGCGCTCTTGTCGGGTGCGCGCCCGTCGACGGTCTGGTTCACCGGGGTGGTGTGTGTGCCGGTCAGAAAGCAACCTCCTCAGATCCAGCCCTGTGGACTGTGGGTAAACAATCGCCGATCCGGACACCCTTCGCAAGTGATTCCGCAACGATTTAACATTTCTACAATGGAATCCTTCATCACGAGGGGGTTCCGGCAGAAGAATCCGCGCTTTGGCATGCGTCGGCCGACCGGGCCGCGGCGCCGTCCGGACGGGTGCGAGACGCGTGGATCTGCTTGATCAGTTTCGCAGTGTGACCATCGTCGCGCCCCGAATCCCCGCAGGTCGTTTACCTCGGCGCGAGAGCTGGGTAGTGAGAGTGCATGGCATCGGTCGACGTGGCGGTCTCATCCGACCTCACCCCCGAACGCGCGTGGGAACTGGCATCGAACCTCGGACGCTTCGACGAATGGCTGACGATCTTCGGCGGCTGGCGCAGTGAGGTCCCGGCTGAGATCGAGGTCGGCACGTCCGTGTCGTCGCTGATCAAGGTCAAGGGCTTCCGCAACACCATCCACTGGCGGGTGACCCGGTACGACGAGCCCAAGGAGATCGAGCTCATCGGGACCGGATTTCCGGCCGTCTGCATCGCGCTGTCCCTCCAGGTCGAGGAACAGAAGAAGGGCACGAACTTCCGGGTGGTCGCCGACCTGTCCGGCGGACTGCTCAACACGCGCGTCGGCACGCTGGTCGCCAAGGTCATCGAATCCGACGTGCGCAAATCGGTGAGCAACCTCGCCGCGTTGCGCTAACCCCATTCGTGGTTCATCGCCCGCGACTGGGCCAGGGCGTCCGGGTCGACCGTCGTGCGGCGGGTGCGGGTGAGCGCGATCAGGATCAGCGCGAAAGCCGCGGTGACGGCGCCCGCCACGAACACGATCACGAAACTGCTCTCCATCGGCACCTGGGTGCCCGGCTCCGACCGGCCCATCAACAGCGCGACCACCGCTGCGGCCACGGAACTGCCGACTGTGCGCGCGATCGCGTTCATCCCGGTGGCCACGCCGGTCTCTCCGGCCTCCACCTGCGCGACCACCAGCGCCGGTAGTGCGCCGTAGCCGAGGCTGATGTAGGCGTTGGCCAGTATCCCCGCCACGATCACCTGCCAACGCTGGTCGTGGGCCACCGCGAGCAGGACGAACCCCAGTACGCCGGCCATCGCGCCGATCACGAGCACCCGGCGCGCGCCGTACCGGTCGATGAACCGGCCGCTGACCAGCGCGACGGCGAATCCGGTCAAGGCTCCCGGCAGCAGGAACACCACGCTCGACTCCAGCACGGTGGCGCCGAAGCCGTAGCCGGCAGCCGCCCGCGGGATCTGGACGAACTGGGTGAGCCCGAGGAAGGCGAAGTACAGCCCCATGCCCACGAAGACGGTGGCGAGGTTGGTCAGCAGCACTGCCGGGAGGGTGAGCATCCGGGTCGACACCAGTGGGTGGTCGCGTCGCTTCTCCCACAGCCACCAGGCCACCAGCACCGCTGCGCCGCCGAGCGCGCAGCCCAGCGTCCACCCGGACAGCCAGCCCCACGCATTGCCCTGCGTGATGGCCAGCAGGAGCGCCGACAACCCGATGGCCAGCCCGATCGCACCGAGCCAGTCGATCGATCCGCCGGCGGTGCGGCCCCGGGCGGGCACGAGGAAGACGACGATCGCGAGCACCACGACGGTGAACACGGTGGTCAGCCAGAACACCCGGTGGTAGTCGGCGTTCCCGCTCATCAGCAGACCCACCACCACCAGCCCGACCCCGCCGCCGAAGCCCAGCGTGCCGGACATCACCGCCATCGCACCCGCCAGCCGTCCCTGCGGCAACTCCTCGCGCAACACCGCCACGCTGATCGGGTAGAGCGCGTACGACGCGCCCTGCAGGACCCGGGCGACGATCAGCAGCGGCAGCGACGATGTCGCCGCGGCGAGCACCGACCCAATCAGCACCACGATCAACACGCCGAGCAGCACGCGCTTCTTGCTGTACATGTCCGCGAGACGGCCGAGCAGCGGAGTCGCGGCGATCGCGGCCAGCAGGTTGGCGGTCACGGCCCAGCTCACCGCCACCGGGGAGGCGCCGAGTTGGGTGCCGATGACACCGAGTACCGGCACCACGGCGGTCTGGAGGACGGCGACGGTGAGCACGACCAGGCTCAGACCGCTGACCAGAACCGCGGGGCGCGCGGTGCCGACGGCCGGCCGCGCGACCTCCGTCTGGCCCACCCCACGCTCCGATCGTTAGCTCACCTCAACACCTAGACGCTAGCTCAGGAGCCGATGCGGCCGGCCACCGGGTGAGTGGCGGCGCCCCTCGCCCGGTGCCGCGCGAAATCGATTGTCCCAATTGGCGGTTCGGCGACGGCGGGGCGGGGTACGTGATCTTGACTCGAAGAAAGGGAAACCATGCGTGCTTCCACTCTCGCCAAGACCGCCGGCACGGTGTTCGCCACCGGCGCGCTCGGCGGACTAGCCAGCCGACCCGGTCTCTCGCTGTGGTACGCCACGCTGAAGAAGCCGAGCTTTCAGCCGCCGAGCCAGGCGTTCGGCATCGTGTGGCCGATGCTGTACGCCGACATCGCCGCGGTGTCGGCAGCGACGATCGACCACTACAACGACAGCGGCCAACCGGCGAAGGCGAAGGCGTATCAGAAGGCGCTCGTGGCCAACCTGATCCTCAACGGCAGCTGGACCTGGCTGTTCTTCAACCGTCACCAGTTGGGGCTGTCGGCCGTGGCGGCGGGTGTCCTCGCCGCCAGCAGTGCCGATCTGACCCGCCGCGCCGTCGAGGCGAAGGGCGCGCAGGCGGCGCCGCTCGCCCTGTACCCGCTGTGGTGCGGTTTCGCGACGGCGTTGTCGTCGCGCATCTGGTGGCTCAATCGGTGAGCGGCCCGGCACTTCGCCGGATAGCCTGACGGCTCGGTCGGCGGTCGGAAGGGTGGCGGTGGCGGAACGCGCGAAGGCGGATGCGGACGAAAACGAGCGGCAGCGCTTCGCCGACCGGGCGCTCGGCATGCTCGAGGACGCGGTGTACTGGGCGATCGCGGCGGTCCTGGTGATCTGCTCGGTCGCGCTGCTGGTGTCGCAGTTCAACACCATGCTGCGGCTGCGCAACACGCCGGCGTCGACGGTCATGCTCGAAGTGCTCGACGGTCTGTTGCTGATCTTCATCTTCGTCGAACTGCTCTATGCCGTCCGCTCCTGTCTGCGGTCCCACGAGATCGTGGCCGAACCGTTCCTGATCGTCGGGATCCTGGCCGGTATCAAGGAGATCGTGGTGCTGTCCGTGGAGGCCGCCACGCTGCTGGAGCAAGGGCCGGCATTCGCCAGGGCAGTGGTCGAGATCGGTGTGCTCGGTGGCGTGGTGCTCGTGCTGGCGCTGGCAGCGTTCGTGCTGCGGGAGCGGCGCCGTGACACCGAGGACGCCGGTGAGGACGCCGCGGACCACAAGGACGGGCTCGCCGCCACGTAGCTCAGCCGGCGGCGAGCACCGACAGCACGTGTTCGGTGAAACCGGTGGTGGTCGCCGCGCCGCCGAGGTCGGCGGTGTGGACACCGTCATCAAGGCTGCACCGCACCGCGTTTCGGATCGACGCCGCGGCCTCGGCCAGCGCCGCGCGGCCGTGGCGGTCCGCCAGCCATTCCAGCAGCATCGCCGTGGACAGGATCATCGCGACCGGGTTGGCGCTGTTGCGCCCGGCGATGTCCGGCGCGGAGCCGTGGGTGGCCTGGGCCATCGCCTTGGTGTCGGAGACGTTGACCGACGGCGCCATGCCGAGTGAGCCGGCGAGCTGGCCGGTGAGGTCGGACAGGATGTCGCCGAACATGTTCTCGGCGACGATCACGTCGAATTCGGCGGGCCGGGCCACCAGCAACGCCGCGAGCGCGTCGATGTGTTCGAGCCGGACCGTCACCTCCGGATACTGCTCGGCGACGCGCACGCAGCTGTCACGGAACAGGCCGGTGGTCTTGGACAGCACATTCGCCTTGTGCGCCACGGTGACCGAGCGGCGTCGCGTGCGGGCCAGCCGAAACGCCTGATGCGCAATGCGTTCGCACGCCTCGCGGGTGAACACCGCGACTGCCATCGCGACGTCGGGGGTGGGCATGAACTCGCCGGCGCCGTCGTACATGTTGCGGTCGGAGTAGAACCCCTCGGTGTTCTCGCGGACCACCACGACGTCGAGCGCGGGGCAGGCGGCGGGGATCGTGTCGCTCAACCGGCGGGCCGGGCGGATGTTGGCGTAGAGCCCGTACCGCTTGCGGATGGTGCCGCCGGGGGACAGCGCGTCGCGGAACGGGACCGGGTAGCTCGCGTTGTCGTGCGGTCCGAGCACCCATGCGTCGAGCCGGTCGAGTTCGTCGAGGGTGTGTTGCGGCAACGGGGTGCCGTCACCGGTGATCGCCTCGCTGCCCATGCGCAGACGACGCCAGTCCACCGGCACCGACACCGCCGCCAGCGCGCGTTCGGTGATCTGCACTGCGGCAGAGACGATCTCGGGCCCGATCCCGTCTCCGGCGAGCACCCCCAGCCGCAACGGATCCTGCACTGCCATACCGGTACCGGCACCTTCCCGATCGATTCGCACGTTCAGTGTGCCGTACCGCTTGCGCCGCGCTCACACACCCAGACCGAGCACCGCGATCATCAGCGGCAGGAACACGATGATCAGGATGGCGCCGGCGATGTCGAAGGTGATGCCGGAGCGGATCATCGTCGTGATGGGCACCGCCCCCGATCCGTAGACGATCGCATTCTGCGGTGTCGAGACCGGCAGCATGAAGCCGAATGACGCGGCAAACGTCGCCGCGAGCGCAGGCACGAACGGGTTCACCCCGGCGGCAATGGCGACCGGGATCACGATGGGCACGACCACCGCTGCCGACGCCGTGTTGCTCGTGGTCTCCGACACCACGATCGCGAGCAGAACGGCGAAGATGGTGATCGCCACGACGCTCGACAGACCCAGGGACTCGGCGACGTTGGTGCCGATCGTCTCGGCCAGCCCGGAATCGGCCAGCAGCGACCCGAAGATGATGCCCGTCCCGAACAGTACGATCGTGCCCCAGTCGATCGCCGCGGCGTCCCGCCAGCGCAGCGTGAATTCCCGCTGCTCCCAGTCGGTGGGGAGCAGGAACAGCAGGGCGGCACCGAAGACGGCGACCGTACCCTCGTCCAACCGGTCGCTCACGGTGGAGTACACGTCGGAGTCGTTGCCGAAGACCAGCGCGACGATGCCCGGCAGTACCCACAGGAAGACCGTCACGCCGAACGCGATCAACGTGTTCTTCTCGGCCCGCGACAGCGAGCCCATCTCCTCGCGCTCGCGGGCCACGTAGTCGGCGACGCCTTCGATGTGTTTGATCTCGGGCTTGTTCAGCTTGATCATCACGAACGCCAGCACCGCGAACATCAGCAGGCAGACCGGCGCCGCCAACACCATCCACTGCCCGAAGCTGATGCGTTCGCCGGTCGCCTCTTCGATGAGCCCGCGACCGATGAGGTTGGGTGGGCTGCCGACCGGGGTCAGCAGACCGCCGACACTGGCCGCGTAGGCGAGCATCAGCATGAGCGCGGCGCCGACCTTCAACCGCAACGGATCGAAGTCCTCGGCGACCTTGCCCTGCTTCTGCAGCAGTTTGGCGATCACGCCGAGGATCCCGATCGCGGTGGGCAGCAGCATCGCGACGGTCGCGGTGTTGGAGACGAACGCCGACAGCAGGCAGGTGATCGCGCCGAAGGCGATGATGACGCCGGTCGTCGATTGTCCGGCCCGTGGCAACGCGAGGATGCGGAACGCGAACCGGCGGGCCAGGCCGTGCTTGAGCATGGCCTGGGCGAGGATGAAGGCCCCGATGAACGTGAAGATCGTCGACGAACCGAACGGCCCGAGAACGTCGTCGGCGGGTGCGACGCCGAGGAACACGACCACCGCGACACCGAGCAGACCGCCGATCGGGATGGGCACGGCTTCGGTCACCCACAGCACGATCACCCCGAGCAGGACGGCGGCGAGCGTCTGTTGCTGCGGCGGGATGTCGATCGGCAGCACCAGGAAGACGATCGTGACGAGCGGGGCGAGGAACAGGCCGACGGTGCGGCGGCCTTTCTCGAAGCGCTCCTCTGCGGGCGTCAGTCGCTGTTCACCGAGACTGCGGTAGGTGGCGCTGCCGAGCAGCGCCTTGTCGACGTCGGTGCGCTTGACCGGGTTGTCGGCGGTCATGGGGCCCCCTTCGCAGCGATCGGCGGTGTGTGAGGTGGCTCACACGGGCTGTGGATGCCCGATCTTGGCGAGAAGTAATCGCCTGCTGTCCGTCAGGACGCCATGAAGACCCGGCGGTCGCCCACCGGCGCGTCCAGCGTGATGTCGGTGGCGCCCAACACGGCCTTGGCCGTGCACATCCGGTCGGCCGCTTCGGGAAGCAGGCCCGATTGCAGTTCGACGGTGACGGCGTCGGCGGTTTCGGTGGTGACGGCTTTGACGCCGTAGCAGGCGGGGGTGCCCGAGAGGAAGTACACGCGGATGCCGGCGGCGCCGTCGAGCGGGCTCCATGCGTCGAACAGGAGCGGTTCGGTATCGACGATGTCCGGCCGGTCGGCGAACTGGACCTCGGTCGAACTCAGCGGGCGCTCAATCGGTTCGGTGGTGGTCGGGGCCGCCGAGGCGACTCCCGGGGTGAGACCGATGGTGAACAGTGAGCCGGCCATGGCGGCGATCAGGGCAACCCGCATGGCGTGACAGTACGTGCGGCGCAGTCCGCGCAGCGGGTGACCGGCGGGCGCGGCGCGTCACGATTGTGCCTCGGTTCGGTCACGCGCCCACCGTGGGATCTGTTGCGGTTCCGCGCCTTTGACCGGCCTTCAGCCAGAGGGAATCAGTCGCGCGACCAGACGGCGACGAAGGCGTGGGGGATGCCGGTGTGCCGCGAGATGAGCTCACGGGCCGCCATCTCCGCTTCGGCGCGGTCGCTGCGATGGGTGACGGCGCCGAGTTCGGGGACAGTCACGCTCCACCCGGTGGCGTCACGGGTCGCGACGATCTCGAAGGCCTGACCTGCCATCGGGGGGAGGGTCCTGCGACGTGCGCCGCGGGAGATCGTCCGACGGCGGCATCCGTGGCTGCTCCGAATCGTGGCAGGCATGTTCGTGGGCTTTCTGCAGCGGGGATCGGGCCGTCGGACAATGTACTGCCCGGCGGGATCCTTCGCCAAATCGCCGCGACCGCAGCGTTGATCGCCGATCGGCCGGTCAGAACGGGCTGCTGTTCGACTGCCACTTGGCCTCTTCGGGGCGAGGTCCGAAGCGGCGGATGTAGTCGTCGTGGATGTGCTGGTCCTTCTTCCGCCGGATCACGTCGACCAGCTTGGGATCCAGATTGTGCTGCGCCAGCCGATGCCGGCGCCACACCTTGTTCAGGGCGAGCGCCATCAGCAGCGCCCAGATGTAGATCGGTGCGGTCATCTCCAGGCGCACGTAGAAGGACGTGGGGAGAAGCCAGAAGGGGGCGAGGATGAGAAGCGGCGGGATCGCCATGCGGATCATGTGCCTGCGGACGGCGCCTTCGCCGGCGAGGTCCTCGGCGACCCACCGATTCATCGACGCGGGCAGCCGGCGTCCGTACGCGTAGGCGATGCGCTGGAAGAAGGAGGGGCGGGCGTCGTCGGCCATGGTGGCTCCTGTGGGTGGTGGGTGGTCAGAGGTCCAGTGCGCCCGACGCCTGCGCGGCCGCGTTGATGCGGGTCAGGGAGCGGTGCAGTTCTTCGAGTTCGCTGAGGTCGCCGCCGAGGCGCGCGACGACGGCGGGCGGGATGGCCAGTGCCCGGTCCCGCAGTGCGATTCCGGCGTCGGTCAGCTCCACGTTCATGGAACGCTCGTCGACGGTGCTTCGGGTGCGGGTGATCAGCCCGAGGGTCTCGAGGCGTTTGAGCATGGGGGAGAGCGTCGCCGAGTCGAGTTGCAGCGCCTTGGCGATCTGCTTGACCGACAGCGGGGCGTCGGCCATCGAGGTCTTGCGGTGGTCCCAGAGGGCCAGCATGACGAGGTACTGGGGGTGGGTCAGTCCGAGCGGCTCGAGAAGCGGCCGGTAGACGCTCAGGACCGCCCGGTTGGCGACAGCGAGCGCGAAGCAGACCTGGCGCTCGAGCGCCAGCGGATCGACGTCCGCGGCGGTGGTGACTGACATAGTTGAATCGTACCCTAATAGTTAGTGCGTTAACGATATGGCTGTGGTCACAGCCGCGCGCTGCCGTCGGGTCGCGCTGCTGCGCTCTATCATTTTCCCGGACGGCGGCGATCGGCGGAGGTGAGACACCTGGCGGGTTCATTTCCCGATCTCGACACGCTCGAGCGTGCCCTGGACATCGCCGCGCGTGCTCCCTCGGCGCAGAACGCGCAGCCGTGGCGGTGGCGGGTCACCCCGAGTGGCGTCGATCTGTTCGCGGACTGGACCCGCCGGCTCGGCGACGGCGACAGCGACCGGCGCGACGTGCTGATCAGCTGCGGCGCCGTCCTCCATCACTGTGCCGTCGCCGTGACCGCCGCCGGGTGGGCTCCGCGGGTGCACCGCTTCCCGGATCGGGCCGATGGCGACCACCTCGCGCTGATCGAGCTGATCGAAGCGCCGCCGAGCGCCGCCGACCTCGAACTCGCGGCGGCCATCGGACGGCGGCGGGCCGATCGACGGCCATACCGAGCGGAGTCGCTTCCGGCGGGTTCGCTGGAGATGCTGCATGTCCGTGCCGAGCGGGACGGTCTGCGATTCGGTGTCGTGCCGAAAGCCCACTGGGGCCGGTCGGCCGATGGAGAGGTCGCGCTGCAGTTCGGCCGCAGGGCTGATGCGCCGGCCGACGAGGCGGTCCTGCTGGTGCTCGGCACGGAGAGCGACACCGATCTCCTGCGGGTCCGTGCGGGCGAGGTCATGAGCGACCTGATGCTGGCGGCCACCTCGATGGGGCTGGCGAGCTGCCCGCTGACGATGCCGTTGAGCGATACCCGCGACCGTCTTGCGCTGGCGTGCGAGGTCTTCGACGGCGAGGCGTACCCGCAGACGCTGATCCGGGTCGGCTGGGCGCCCGACGACGGCAACCCGCCGCCGATGCTCGAGCGGCGCTCGGTGCCGGAGACCACGGAATGGCTGTTGTGATCCTCCTCAGTCGATGAGGTGGTTCCACGGGGAATCCGCCAGCGGGGCGGGCGAGGGAAGTCGCGACTCCTGAAGCGGCGGAACGGCTTTGAGCACGGGATTGCGGTCCAGGAGTGCTCCCGCGGTGCGCCCGCGGCCCCACCCGACCATCTCCCGGTATCCGCCCAGCAGGCCGGCGCGGGTCACCGCCCCCTCGTCGGCGTGCGGGCTGTCCGCACCGACCGGCGCCGACACCGGCGAGACGTACAACGCGTCGACCGGGCAGTACGCCTCGCACATGAAGCACGTCTGACAGTCCGACTGCCGGGCGATCACCGGGATGCCGTCCTCCCCGCGTTCGAACACGTCGGTGGGGCACACCTTCACGCACACATCGCAGGCGACGCAGGCGGCGGCGCTGACGATCTCGATCATGCCACCGCCTCGGACGAGATCCGTCGTGGCAGGACCGGATCGGGCGCGGTCCACACCGAGTCCAGCCCGCCGACCAGGATCCGGTGGCTCAACCGGTCGTCCCTGTCGGGGAGGTCTTCCCGGCGGTGCAGCCCGCGGGTTTCGGTGCGCGCCAGCGACGCGGCGGTCATCCAGCGCGCCGCCGCCACCATGGCGACGGCCTGCCGGGGTTTGTACGCCTCCCGGGCGGCCACCGGCGCCAGCCCGTCCGCGACATCCCGCCACAACCGCTCGAGCGCCTGGGCGGATTCGGTCAGCCGTGTCTGCGATTTCAGGTGGCTGCGCATCGGCGGCAGGACGTGGGCCTGCGCGGCGCGCACGACCTCGTCGACCGACGGGGCGCCTGGTGGGCCCGGGCGCAGGCCCACGCGGGCGACGTCGACCGGCTCACCCGACGCGCGCCGGCGACTGAACTCCGCGGCGCCGCGCCCGGCGAAGGTCCCCGAGGCGATCGCCCAGGACCCGTTGTGGCTGCCGCCCCCGCTGATCGAACCGGTGATGAGCTCCCTGGTCGCGGCGTCTCCCGCGGCGAACAGCCCGGGAACGGTGGTGGCGCAGTTCGTCCCGGTCACGCGCAGGCCGCCGGTGCCGCGAACGGACCCCTCGTAGACCATGCGGATCGGATAGGCCGTGACGAACGGATCGATGCCCGCCTTGTCGAGCGGCAGGAAGTAGTTGGGTTGAGCGTCGCGCATGATCTGACGGATGTGTTCCGGCGCCCGGTCCAGCCTGGCGAAGACCCGCCTGCCATGGGCCAGCGCCCACTGTGCGTCCTTGCGGCCGCCCAGGCCGCGTTCAGTGGGGAAGGGCCGGCCGTGCTCGTCGTAGAAGCTGGCCCACTGCAACATGCGGCCCTTGGTGTGGGTGCCCCACTCCGGCGCCAGCGCGTAGGCGGTGCAGAACTCCATCCCCGACAGGTCGGCGCCGACCTCGGCGGCCATCAACAACCCGTCACCGGTGTCGACATTGGTGCCGAACGTGCCGGACAGGAACGCGGTGCCGCCGGTGGCCAGGACCACCGCACCGGCGCGGACGCGCCAGGGCCGCCCACCGTCCTGTCGCGCGATCCCTGTGGCTCCGTTGACGATTCCGTCGGTGTCGGAGGTGAGCGCGGTGGCGGGATGGTGGTCGAGGATGCGGACCCCGCTGCGGTGCGCTTTGCGCCGCATCCGGCGCATGTACTCCGGGCCTTGCAGGCTGCTGCGCAGTTGTCGGCCGTCGTCGCCGACCGGGAACGGATAGCCCCACCGTGCGAGTTGGTCGACCCGCTCCCACGACGCCGACAGCACCCGCAGCATCCAGTCGGCGTCGGTCAAGCCACCGGCGGCGGCCTCGCGTTCCCGCACGGAGTCCTCCCGGCGGGGACCGGGCGGGATCAGCCACAGGTTGTTTCCGCCCGCGGCGGTGGCTCCGCTCGTACCGCAATAGCCCTTGTCCACCAGCGTGACCCGGCTGCCGGCTTCCGCGGCGGCGATCGCGGCCCAGGTGGCCGCCGGGCCGCCGCCGATCACCAGGACATCGGTGCTGTGCACGTCGACGTCACCGGCTGCGGTCATGCCCGACCTCTTCGCGCACGCCGAGTTCGGCCAGCAGGACGCGACGCAGATCGTCGAAGCCCTCGTCGCCACGACTGCGGGGGAACGGCAGCTCGACGCGGCGGTCGAGCGAAACCCGGCCTTCGGACAGCACCACGACGCGATCGGCCAGCAGGATCGCCTCGTCGACGTCGTGGGTGACATGCAGGACGGCCATGTGGCGACGCGCCCACAGGTCGTGCAGCAGCCGGTACATCTTGAGCCGAGTCAGGGCGTCGAGGGCGCCGAACGGTTCGTCGAGGAGCAGTAGGTCCGGTTCGCGCACCAGCGCGCGTGCCAGCGAAACACGTTGCGCTTCACCGCCGGACAACGACAGCGGCCAGGAGCGTGCCTTATCGGTCAACCCCACTTCGTCGAGGGCGGCGTGTCCTCGGGCGGTGCGGCTGGGGGCGTCGGGGCCGGCGTCGGGCAGCGCGAACGTGACGTTCGACAGCGCGCGACGCCACGGCAGCAGGCGCGGGTTCTGGAACACCACGGCGCGGGAGCGGGGCACCACCACCGACCCCTCGGCCTGATTGTCGAGGCCGGCCAGGATGCGCAGCAGTGTGCTCTTGCCCGACCCGGAGCGGCCCAGCATCGCGACGAATTCACCGTCGGCGATGTCCAGGTCGAGGCCGTCGAGCACCTGTTGTGCACCGAAGGCGCGTCGCAGCCCGCGCACCGTGACCACCGGAGTGCTCATGCGGCGCTTTCGAATCCGGCGAAACCGTTGCGCCAGGACAGCAGCAGGCGCTCCAGGACTCGCACCAGTGAGTAGGACGCCAGGCCGGCCACCGCGTAGATCACGATCACCAGCAGGGAGACGTCGAACTGCAGGTTGGTCTGCGCGCGCGACATCAGGAAGCCGATACCCTCGGTGGTGTTGATCATCTCGGCGAAGATCAGGCTCAGCCAGGCGCTCGACAGTCCGAGACGCAGGCCGACAAGAAAATTCGGCATCGCACCGGGCAGGATCACCTGGGTGATCAGCGTGGACCGCCGAGCCTCGAGCGTCTGCGCCATCTCCACCAGCTGCTGGTCCACACCGCGGATGCCCGAGTAGGTGTTGATGTAGATCGCGATCGCGACGCCGAGGGTGATGAGCACAATCTTGGGGCCCTCGCCGATGCCCATCCAGATGATCAGCAGCGGAGTGAGCGCGAAGTTCGGTACGGCCTTGAGGATCTGCATGGTCCAGTCGAGCAGGTCTTCACCGGTGCGGGTCAGGCCGGCCAGTACCGCGAGCAGCACGCCGAAAAGGATGCCCAACACGGTGCCGGTCAGCACCCGGGTGGCCGATGCGCCGACGTGGAGGGCGAGTTGGCCGTCGGTCAGCAGTCGCCACGCTGTCGCGGCCACGTGCGCCGGCGGCGGGAACAGGTCGGCGTTGAGGAGTCCGGTGGCCGAACCGATGGCCCACGCCGCCAGGATCAGGACCGGGCTCATCATCCGGCGGGCCGGGCGCGGGATGCGAGCCCAGAGGCTGCGCCGGCGCCGGTGTCCGGCGACGACGTCGATCAGCTCCGGTGTGCGGACACCGGGAAGTACCGGCGCGGCGACGGCCGTCACGACTGCGCTCCGGCCCATTCACGCACGGAGTACTGGTTCTCCAGGGAACCGTCGGCGTTGAGGAACTCGTAGGCGGCTTCGAGCTGGTCGACGCCCTGCGCGGGGAAAGGTTCGGTGTTGAACTCGTCGACCTTCGTCGACTCCTTGACGAATTCGAGCTGGGTGCCGTCGGTCTCGGCGACCCAGGCGACATAGTCGTCGAAGTTCTCGTTGATGTTCTTGTTGACGGCGGTCACCGCTTGGCGCCAGCTGTCGGCGAACTCGGGGTGCTCGTCGGTGAAGGGCGACAGCGCGATGTTGGTGCCGGTGCTGCCCAGGCCGTGCCGGGACAGGCTGTCGATGATCGGGAAACCCTTGTGCTGCAGCTCGATCGCGCTGGCCCCCGTCACGACGGTGGCGTCGATCTGGCCCGAGCTGAGACCGGCGATGGATTCAGGGGTGGGAACGTCGCGGACCTCGATCTTGCCGGTGAGGCCGGCGGCGTCGATCAGCTGCTTGGCCGCGCGGTCCCGGATGGTGCCCTGCGGCGCGGTCACGGACTTGCCGACCAGCCCCTGGATGGTGGTCGGTCCACCTTTGGCGCCCACCAGCCAGGCGTCGCCGTTGACCGAATCAAGCGCAAGCAGAACGACTTTCGGGTCCCTGCTACGTGCCCGCAGGGCGGGGTTGTCGCCGATGGCGGCGACGTCGATCGCACCGGCGAACAGTGCCGAGGCGACGTCGCTGCCGGACTGGAAGAACGAGTACTCGATCTTGTCGACGCCGGCGCCCTTGAGCTGCTCGGCGAGGATGCCCTCTTTGTCGCCCCAGCCGAGCGACCCGGCAGGGGTGCCCGTCGGAGACGTGGCGCCGATGCGCAGTGTGTAGCCGTCTGATCCGTCGTCGTTGTTGCTGCAGGCAACCGCCGAGGCGAGGACGGCAAGGGTCAGGGCGGTGCGCGCGAGCTGGCGAAGCATGGATGAGCCTCCGAGAGGGGTTCTTCCGTGGCAGATCACGGATCCACCTCAGTAGATGTCGAAGGCCCTGGGGAAGGCGACGGTTCGGATCAGTCTGACCCGAAGGTGGTGTTTGCGTCGTCCGAGGTGAGTGCGCCGACTTCTCCACCTGGGTCGTGATCCGCCCGTCGAAGCGACCCTGAGGTGGAAGTCGGCGCGCCCGGCTCAACCGAGCGATGAGTTTGTGTGCCGTCGTCGGTCAGTACGGGTATGACTGATGAGACGCTCAAAGCGACCTGCACGATCAATGCGCCGGCCGAAACCGTGTTCGATGTGCTGGCCGATCCGACCACCCATCAGGCGATCGACGGCACTGGCTGGGTACGGGAGTCGATCGACGGCAAGCGGCTGACCGAAGTCGGTCAGATATTCCGAATCGCGATGTACCACGCCAACTTCGGGGGCATGCACTACGAGATCGCCAACCGGGTCGAGGTGTTCCGGCCTCCGTATGCGATCGGGTGGCTGCCGGGCCAGGGGAGTGACGACGCCGAGCTGGACTTCGGCGGGTGGACCTGGCGCTACGACCTCGAGCCTGTCGGCAACGACCGGACGAAGGTCACGCTGACGTATGACTGGTCGTCGGTGCCGCCGGCCGTCCGTGACGAGATCTCGTTCCCGCCGTTCGAACCGCAGCACCTCGACAACTCGCTCGAGCATCTCGCCACGTTGGCGCAGGATCGGGTGCCCATGATCACGAACAACTCAGCGCCCTAGGCCGAGCACCGTGTCGGGGGCGTCACACGCCGCCGCGGCGCAGCATCCGGCCCTGCGGGGTCTTGAAGTCGATCTTCCTGCCGCGCAACCAGGTACTCGTCACCACGCCGGCGAGTGCCCGTCCGTCGTATGGGCTGATCGGGTTCTTGTGGTGCAGCTTGTGCACGTCGACGACGTGCGCAGACTCGGGCTCGAAGATCGCGAAATCGGCGTCGTAGCCCAGCGCGATCTTGCCCTTGTTGTTCAGGCCGGCGTGCGCGGCGGGCTTGGCCGCCATCCACTCGAGCACCTGCGTGAGCTTCACACCGCGACGCCTGGCCTCGGTCCAGATCAGCGAAAGGCCGAGCTGCAGCGACGCGACGCCGCCCCATGCGACGCCGAAGTCGCCGTTCTCGACGTCCTTCAGGTCGACCGTCGACGGCGAGTGGTCGGAGACGATGCAGTCGATCGTGCCGTCGAGCAGGCCCTGCCACAGGAGTTCTCGATTCGAGGCCTCGCGGATCGGCGGACAGCACTTGTACGCGGTTGCGCCGTTCGGGATCTCCTCGGCGAGAAGCGTCAGGTAGTGCGGGCAGGTCTCGACGGAGATCCTGACGCCGTCGCGCTTGGCAGTCGCGAGCATCGGCAAAGCGTCCGAAGACGACAGGTGCAGGATGTGCGCACGGGCGCCGGTCCACCGAGCGCGTTCGATGACCTCGGCGATCGCCACGTTCTCGGCGCCGCGCGGCCGTGATGCGAGGAAGCGCTCGTACCGGTCTCCCTCGGCCGTGGGGGCATGGTCGATGGCCCGGGAGTCCTCGGCGTGCACGATCATCATGGAGTCGAAACTGGCCAACACGGCCATGTCCTTCTCCATCTCATCCGCGTCGAGATGCGGGAATTCGTCGACGCCGGAGTGCAGGAGGAAGCACTTGAAGCCGAACACGCCGTCGTCGTGCAGACCCCGCAGGTCGTCGGTATTGCCGGGGATCGCTCCGCCCCAGAAGCCGACGTCGATGTGTAGCTTGCCCGAAGCTGCCTTGCGCTTGGCGTTGAGCGCTTCGACATTGACCGTCGGCGGAATCGAGTTCAGCGGCATGTCGATCAGCGTGGTCACACCGCCCGCCGCCGCTGCGCGGGTAGCGGAGTCGAACCCCTCCCATTCGGTGCGTCCCGGCTCATTGACGTGCACGTGGGTATCGACCAAGCCGGGGATCATCACCTGCTCGTCGGTGAGTTCGACGGTCTCTGTGCCGGTGAGGCCGCTGCCCAGCGGCTCGATCGCGACGACGCGACCGTCGCGGATGCCGATCTCGCGGGCGACGATTCCCGCCGTCGTCAGCGTGCGTCTGCCGCGGACCACCAGGTCGAAATCGGGTTGGTTCGCCTGCTCGGGGGCGTCGGCGGTCATGGGCAGTCTCCGTTGCTACGGGAATTATTCCTCATCGTGGAACTGACTCTCCACTCTTCGGGCGACTCTAGATGTGAGCGTAGGCACAGTCAATCACGCCGAAGCCTTGACAGGCGGGGTCCAGATGCGACTTACTTGTCGTGCCTGTGGAGTATTTTTTCCGCAGTATGGAATTCAGCGACGGCGCTGGCGTCGGCGCTCCGACCGTGACAGGCGTGTCCATGAGCACAGAGTCCACCGGGCTCATCGGCGACTCCGGTCGTGATGATGCAACCCCGTTCGCCGACGTGAGTCCGTCGTTGTACAACGCCGACCTCGCGCCCATCAAACGCGAAGGTCGACGGTGGGGCGCGTACAACATCTTCACGCTGTGGGCGAACGACGTACACAGTCTGGGCAACTACTCGTTCGCCATCGGACTGTTCGCCCTTGGCCTCGGTGGATGGCAGATCCTGCTCGTCCTCGGACTCGGCGGCGTCTTCCTGTTCCTGCTGCTGAACCTGTCCGGATTCATGGGGGAGAAGACCGGCGTCCCGTTCCCGGTGATGAGCCGCATCGCGTTCGGCACCCGCGGGGCGCAGATCCCCGCCCTCATCCGCGGCGCGGTCGCGATCGCGTGGTTCGGCATCCAGACCTACCTCGCGTCGGTGGTGCTGCGCATCATGGTCATCGCGCTCGCACCGTCCGCCGAGACCCTCGACTCGAACAGCTTCCTGGGGCTGTCGACGCTCGGCTGGATCTCGTTCGTCGTGCTGTGGGTGATCCAGGTGATCATCGTCAGCTACGGCATGGAGATGATCCGCAGGTATGAGGCGTTCGCCGGTCCGGTCATTCTGTTCACGATGGTCGCTCTTGCGATCTGGATGCTCAACAACGCCGACTGGAGCATCGCGTGGAGCACGCCCGACTCGCTGACCGGCATCGACATGTGGCTGAAGATCATCGGCGGCGCCAGCCTGTGGGTCGCGATCTACGGCACGTTCGTCCTCAACTTCTGCGACTTCACCCGTAACGCAACATCGAAGCGGGCCATCGTGCAAGGCAACTTCTGGGGCATCCCACTCAACATGCTGGTGTTCGGCGGCATCGTCATCACCATGGCAGGCGCGCAGTTCCGCATCGACGGACGCATCATCGAAGCACCGGCCGACATCGTCCAGGAGGTGCCTAACACCCTGCTGCTGGTGCTCGCGGCACTCGCGTTGCTGATCTTGACCATCGCCGTGAACCTGATGGCGAACTTCGTCGCCCCGATCTATGCGCTGAACAACCTGTTCCCGAAGCACCTCAACTTCCGTCGCGCAGCGGTCATCTCGGCCGTCATCGGTCTGGTGATCCTGCCGTGGAACCTGTACAACACGCCTGCGGTCATCAACTACTTCCTCGGCGGACTCGGTGCCATCCTCGGTCCGCTGTTCGGCATCATCATGGCCGACTACTGGCTGGTGCGTCGTTCCAAGATCAACGTTCTGGCCTTGTTCACGACCGATGAGGACGGCGAATACCACTACGCGAAGGGCATCAACGCGCGGGCCGTGATCGCCCTCGTCATCACCGCGGTGGTGGCACTGCTGCTGGCTTTCGTTCCGGCGTTCGCGATTGTCTCGGAGTTCTCCTGGTTCATCGGCGCAGGACTCGGTGCGATTGTGTACCTGGTGGTTGCAGACCGCCGTGGACCGTTCGAGGATGTCTCCGGCGAGCCCATCGCCGTCGCGAGCACGCACTAGGGGAGCGTCATGAGAATCCTCGTCGCCAATGTCAACACGACGGCCTCGATGACCGAAGCGATCGCCGAGTCGGCCCGCGGTGTCGCGAGCCCGGGTACCGAGATCGTCGGCATCACACCGCGCTTCGGCGCAGAGTCGTGCGAAGGAAACTTCGAGAGCTACCTCGCGGCCGTCGCTGTCATGGACGCCATCACGTCGTACCCCGAGCCGTTCGACGCGGTGATTCAGGCCGGCTACGGCGAGCACGGGCGAGAAGGTCTACAGGAGTTGCTCGACGTCCCGGTGGTCGACATCACCGAGGCGGCCGCGTCGACGGCGATGTATCTCGGACACAAGTACTCGGTCGTCACCACGCTCGACCGCACCGTCCCGCTGATCGCAGACCGTCTCAAGCTGGCGGGACTCGACGCACGATGCGCGTCGGTGCGGGCGTCCGGTCTCGGTGTGCTCGAACTCGAATCGGATCCGGAGCGGGCCGTCGAGGCGATCGTCCGCCAGGCGCGAGAGGCAGTGGAGAACGATCACGCCGAGGTGATCTGTCTCGGGTGCGGCGGCATGGCCGAACTCGAGGAGAAGGTGACGGCCGCAACCGGGGTTCCGATCGTCGATGGAGTTCGGTCGGCAGTCACGATCGCCGAAGGACTGGTCCGGATGGGTCTGTCCACGTCGAAGGTGCGTACCTACGCGACTCCGCGCGAGAAAAAGGTCGTCGGCTGGCCATTCAAGTTGTAGGCCAATAGATTCGGGTGTGCTCGACCGTCAGAGCATGATCTGGCGGTTGACGTCCTTGTACAGCAGGTAACGGAAGTTCGACGGTCCGCCCGCGTAGCAGGCCTGCGGGCAGAAGGCGCGCAGCGACAGGAAGTCGCCTTCCTGAACTTCCACCCAGTCTCCGTTGAGGTGATAGACGGCCTTGCCTTCGAGCATCAGGAGGCCGTGTTCCATCACGTGGGTCTCGGCGAATGGAATGGTCGCGCCGGGCTCGAACGTGACGATGTTGACGTGCATGTCGTACCCGAGGTCCTGCGGGTCGAGCATCCGCGTCGTGCGCCATTTGCCGTCGGTCCCGGGCATGGCTGACGGTTCGATGTCCTGCTCGTTGCCGAACTTGACCGATACGGTGTGGCCGTCGATGGCCTCGTAGCGCTTACGGATCCAGACGAATGTCGCGTCGACGTCGCCGTTGTTGTTGGCCGACCAGTCGGTGCCTGCCGGCAGGTAGGCGAAGCCGCCCTCGGTGAGGGTCTGCGACTGGCCTGCCGCGTCGACGGTGAGCGCACCGGACGTGACGAACAGGAAGCTCTGCACCTCAGGTTGCGGCTCAGGTCGTTGCGCTCCGCCGCCCGGCTTGACCTCGACGATCGCCTGGAAGTACGTCGTCGCACCACCGGCGACCGGCCGGTTGAGAATCCACGCGCGGGTATCGGTCCACTCCGGGAACACCGAGGTGACGATGTCGGAGAGGACACCGCGCGGGATGACCGTATAGGCCTCGGTGACGATGGCGCGGTCGGTCAGCAGGTCGGTCTGCGGGGGCAGGCCACCACGGGGCGTGTAGTACGACGCTGCGGTCACTGGGCGGGTCACGGGTTGCTCCTTGCTGGGCGGCCGAGCGCGATGTCGCGCACGGTGGACAGGGGGAGATCGAGGGCCGTCTCGACCTCGTCAACGGTGAGGGCGCCGCACACGCTGCCACGATGAATGACGTTGGCGAGGGCGCGGGCGGTGGCCGGCTCGTCCATGACGGTCGAATCGAGCCGATGGACGTAATTGCGCAGACGCGTCGCGGCGGGCGCGAAGGCACCACGGTAAAACGCGTAGGTCGCCAGGTATCGGGTGACGAGTTGTGCGGGGTGCATGTCCCAGCCCTGGTAGATGCCGCGTTCCAGGTGGCGCCGGACGAGGCGAGCGTGCAGCTTCCACGCCTTGGCGACGTTGTCGGGGTCCCCGACCGGAAGGACATTGGTGGAGCCGTCGGACATGTGGACACCAGTGCCGGCGACGGCGAGTTGCATGACGTTCTTGGCGTGGTCTGCGGCGGGGTGCTCCATCGACTGGTAGGCGGCGGCGATACCGAGGGATGCCGAGTAGTCGTAGGTCCCGTAGTGCAGCGCGCTGACGCGGCCCTGGCCCGCGTGGATGAACTGGGCGACGGGTGCGCGGCCATCGGCGCCGAGGATCGCCTGCGGTGTTTCGACCTGCACCTCGAAGCGGATGCGGCCGGCGGGTAGTCCGTTCGCACTTTCGAGGGCGCTCGCGACGGCGACCATCGCCTCGACCTGGTCGACGGACGTCACCTTGGGCAGGGTGAGGGTGAGGCCGTCGGGCAGGCCGCCGGACTCGACGAGTCCACTGCCGAACATGTCGAGCGTGCGCAGTCCGCGCGCACGGGTGGCCGCTTCGAGGCACTTGAACCGGATGCCGACAAACGGCGTCGAGGTACCTGCGTCGAGCGCGATCCGCAGTGTGGCGATGGCCTGTTCGACATCGGCGTCCTCTGTCGCGTCGTCGAAGGTGCCGTAGCCGTCCTCGAAGTCGATGCGGAGGTCTTCGATTGGCTCGGTGGTCAGCTTGTTCTCGACGAGGGCGGCGAGAGTCTCCGGCTCGCGGTCGGTTCCGCTGCTCGCGCCGACGAGCGAGGCGACGGCGTCGAGTCCGCCTGCGTCCTTCGCGGCTGCGAGAGCGCTGGATCCCCAGTCGGCGGGCATCGTCGCCGAGTACCGGTTGCCAGGGATGTAGACGGTGTGGACCGGTTGCCGACGGCCGTCGTCGCCGGGGTAGCGGGTCCCCAAATCTTCGTCGGCGGCCGCGAGGCGGCGGTCGACGTCGGCCAGCACCGCTTCGGTGAGGCGTCGTGTCACCTGAGTCCCCTGTCTGGAGGTTTCCGTGGAGACGCAAATTCCACATTGTGGAGTTTAGTCGGGGAGGGATGAAAAGTACACGGCGAGCGCTCGGCCCGCTCAACGAGATTCCATATTGTGGAATCAAATCTGGGCATGTTGAATGGACCAAATCGACGGCCGGGAGTGGATGTATGGCGGAGAAGACGGGCGGCGTCCAGTCGGTGGAGCGCGCATTCGAGTTGATGGAGCTGATTGGACGCGCGGGAGGGGAGTGCTCACTGACGGAGTTGTCGGCGGAGTCTCCGTTGCCGCCGCCGACAATCCACCGACTCTTGCGCACGCTGGTCGGCCTCGGCTACGTGCGCCAACTGCCTAATCGCCGCTACGCATTGGGGCCCAGGCTGATTCGGCTTGGCGAAGTCGCGAACCGTCAGTTGGGCGCCGTCGCCGGTCCGGTGCTGCAGTCGTTGGTCGACGAACTGTCGGAGACGGCGAGCCTCGCGGTGCTCGACGGTGACATGGTGATCTACACCGGGCAGGTCTCGTCCTCGCAGCTGATGCGTACGAATAATGAGGTCGGCAAGCGCGTCGGCCTGCATACGTCCGGCGTGGGCAAGGCCGTCTTGGCTGAACTGGACGACGCACGCGTTCTGAAGCTGGTCACGCAGTCCGGCCTTCCGGCACCGACAGCGAACAGTGCGTCGACCCTTTCTGCAGTGTTCGCGAACGTGGAGCGCGTGCGCGCCGACGGCTATGCGATCGACGATGAGGAGCTCGAGATCGGGGTTCGCTCCGTCGCGATGGCGGTGCCCGGTGCTCCGACTCCGATGGCGATCGGCATCTCCGGACCCACGGCTCGCATGGGCAAGGAATCGATCGCCCGCGCCGTTCCCGCCCTGAAGAAGGCGACCGGCGTGATCTCTGAAGCCTTGATCGGGGCGAAAGAGGTGTAGTGGCTGTTTCGCAGGTCGTGAAGGCGCTCACGCTCTAGATGTCGGTGGTCGTCATTACGCTGTGGCGAATGCAGACCGAGATCACCGTGCGCGGGTCCTCCAAGTCGTCACACCCGCCGCAGCGTGGCACCGTCCGCGCTTCGATCAGCTACGAGGGGCCGGAAATGGAGCCGGTGTACTCGCGGGTGGCGCGCGATCTCGAAACTGTCCGGACCTCGATGGCCGACCTGCAGGCCGGTGACGATGCTCCCATCATGACGTGGTCGGCCGAACGTCTGCGCACGTGGTCGAACCGGCCGTGGAATCAGGACGGTGAACAGCTGCCGCTCGTGCATCACGCAAGTGTCGGCCTCAACGTCGAGTTCCGCGACTTCGCAGCACTTTCCGGATGGGTCAGGGAGCATGTCGCTGGCACCGAGGGATTCCGAGTCGACGGCATCAGGTGGACGTTGACGCCTGAACGACGCGATGAGGTGATTCGGCAGGTGCGCAGCGCGGCCGTCCACGACGCCGTCGCACGCGCCCAGTTGTATGCGGACGCGGTCGGTCTCGGCATGGTCAGCCCTGTTGCGATCGCCGACACCGGGATGCTGGATTCCGGTTCACAGTCCGGCGGGAACTACTCGGACGCTCTCGCGGCGGCGCCCGACGGAGCCGTCCGCGCTGGCTATGAGCCCTTCGTCGAACTGGTACCGGAGGACATCGAAGTGTTCGCATCCGTCGACGCCAGGTTCGTTGCCGAGCGATCGGAGGCCCTCGTATCAAATTCGCGAGAGGGCAGCGCCCGGTCCCAGGTCGGCGAGGTAGGGGAATTTGGCGATGAGGACGCCGGCTAGGGCGTGAGCCCGGTGGGTAGCCACAAGACCAACTCGGCGGTGGCGCAGGCTTACTACAACTCCACCGACGGTGTGCGGAAGCTGACCACCGAGACCGGCGCCGGCCAGTGGGGCAGCGCGCTGTCATACGCCGGGGCCCAGTTCGGCCTGGAGATCGAGGTGTGGCAGGTTCGCGCCTCGTACGAGTCCAAGCCCTATCGCGGACATTTGATGCGGACCTACGGCGGCACCGTGCATTCCAGCCCGTCGACGCTCACCGAAGCCGGGCGGGCCATCCTGGTTAAGGATCCGAACACCACGGGCAGCCTCGGCATGGCGGTCAGCGAGGCGGTCGAGGTTGCCGCTGCCGACCCGGAGGCTCGCTACGCGCTGGGTAGCGTGCTCAACCACGTGGTGCTCCATCAGACCGTCATCGGACAGGAGGCCGTCGCGCAGCTGGCGCTGGTGGAGGCCGATGGCGTCGACGCCGTGTTCGGTTGCGCCGGAGGCGGTTCGAACCTCGCCGGGCTGTCGTTCCCGTTCCTGCGGGAGAAGATCCACGGCCGGTCGAACCCGCGGATCGTGGCCGCCGAGCCGGCCGCCTGTCCGTTGATCACCGAGGGCGAGTACCGCTACGACCACGGTGACGTGGCGGGGCTGACGCCGCTGCTCAAGATGCACACGCTCGGTATGGGTTTCGTCCCGGACCCGATCCATGCGGGCGGGCTGCGTTATCACGGCATGGCGCCGGCGCTCAGCCACACCGTAGAGCTGGGTCTGGTTGAGGGGGTGGCGATCTCACAGCACGACGCGTTCGCTGCCGGTGTGCAGTTTGCGCGCAGGCAGGGCATCGTGCCCGCTCCAGAATCGACGCATGCCATCGCCGCGGCGGCCAAGTATGTCGCGGACGATCCGCGGGAGCAGGTGGTGGTCATCGGGCTGTCCGGGCACGGCCAGCTCGATCTGCCGGCCTTCGCGGAATACCTCGACGGCAAGCTCTGACCAGGCGGTTTGTGGGCGCGACTATCCTCGACACCAGGCATTGCTCGAGGAGGTGAGCCCGTGTTTCGTCTGCGGTCGCGCGACCAGTCGATCGAGGCGACCCTCAAGCAGATCGAACACCGGGTACTCGACGACGTCTATCTGCCCATCTGGGCACGGCGCGTGGCTTGGTCGGCGGCCACGGTTCTGATCATCACCGGGATCACCGCATGGGCGGTAGGCGAGGGTGTACCTCTGGTCGCATCGGCGCTGGGCGTCGGTGCCGCGATCTCTTCGGCCGTCTCGCTGCGGCGTCGCCGATTCCGGTGGTGCGTTGCGGCCGCCTACCTGTCCGGGGTGTCGACGGTCGCCGGACTCGGCGCGTTCTGGTGGTGCCGCACCAGCTCCGCGGACCCGATGCTGGCGACCACGTCCGGGGTGTCCGCAGTGGCCGCAGCGGCGCTCACGGCGGTGTGGGTCTCGGTGGCGATCACCCCGGTGAGAGATTCGCACCCGCACATGCGCCAGCCCTCGCGGCGCAGGTGGGGTGTACGCGAGAACGGCGCCACAATCACCTGGCCGCCGCCGAGCGCGGGGCCGCACCGTCCCGATCAACAATAGTTCGTCGCCATCAAGAAACCCGGCGGCAGTGTCGTGTCCGCCGAAGAGATGCCAACCAGGTAAAGCGTTGGGGAGCGTGGTCGGCATCGACGAAACTCGATGTGACGCTGCGCAATTGAACTTCAGAGTCCATGCCACCCTATTCGTCACAGTGACGTTTCGCGATCGCGCGACGGGAAGGATGGAGGTGGCATCGGGGGATCCCCGTCATGAGCAAGCACGCCACGGGGGCCGCGAGCTAATGATTGGACGGGCCGCCATAGGGACTCAACGCTGGTGCTGTTTTGCACCCGGGAGCGCTTGCGAGACATGACAACTAGGTCTCCTGTGAACGCATACCCAATTTGTCACAGTGACGAATTCAAGCCGGCGGACCTTGGTCGGCGCGGACCGGGAATGAGGACGCCGCCGCCGGCACATCCCGCCAGAGCACGGTCATGGCCCGAGTCGGCAATGATCGCCACGCCCGGTCGAGCTGCCTCGGCCGGAGCGGCGAGGGTCTGGAGCGTTCAACGATGATGGCACGGTGGCGTCAACCGAGCGGGCGACCGACCAACCAGATGAGGCAGCCCTGATCTGCACAAACGGACCGGCGCGGGTGCACGTGAACCGTTCGCCCATGTTAGATATGTACCGATAAGCCACATTATGTCAACTATCGCGGATTGAGCGCCGGTGACGGATGACGGCAGCTCGCCTCTCGTCGTCGTCGAGCGAGCCGGAGTCGAACGGCCCGACCGCCGATGCTGAGGCCTCGGTCCGGGCCAACCCGCGCAGGAAGGTCTGCGCGACCCGACGCAAGAGTAAGGGCTGAACGGCGCGCCGTCCGTCGTTCAGTTGCTAGCCGTGTCGTTTGGGCGCGCCTAGCCTCGTTCCTCATGTCAGAGAAACTGCACGTCGACCTAACCGGCGCCCCGCAGACCATGCTGGCGACCTTTTACGCCAAGGCCCTGGACGCCGACCTGCCGAACCCAATCCTCGGCGACCGCTTCGCCAAGGAGGTCGTCGACCGCATCGACTACGACTGGCGCAAGACGGCGATCACGGCGGCCAATTCGCCGTCGGTGACCACCCGCAGCGCACACTTCGACAACTGGGCGCGCCAGTTCCTCGCCGTCAACCCCGACGCCCTCGTGTTGCATCTCGGCTGCGGGCTGGACACGCGTGCCTTCCGGCTCGACCCCGGCCCCGGCGTCGAGTGGTATGACGTCGACTATCCCGACGTGATTCGGCTGCGCGAGCAGCTGTTCGGTGCCCGCGACCATTACCACCTGATCGCCGCGTCGGTCACCGACCCCAGCTGGTTCGCCGAAATCCCCCGCACCAGGCCCACACTCATGATCGGCGAGGGTTTGACGATGTACCTCACGCGCGACGACGGCGTCGCGCTGTTGCGTCGGATCGTCGACCACGCCCCGTCGGGAGAGCTGCAGTTCGACGCGTTCAGCAGGCTGGGCATCAAGTCACAATGGATGAACGCCGTGGTGCGCCGCGCCGGCGCCACGCTGCACTGGGCCATCGACAAGCCCGACGACGTCATCGAGGCGGTACCCGGACTGCGGCTGCTGTCGTGGATGTCACCATTCGACTCCACGAGGTTCAGCGACATCGCGTGGTACTACCGCCTGATGGCGGCGGTGATGACACCCATCCCGGCGCTGCGCTATATGGCGCAGTACCACCGCTACGCGTTCTGAGTCTTGCCCGTTCGGCGATCACCTCGGCGTACAGGCGCGCCTTGATCACAGCACTATCCTCGGCCGCACATAGTGTCCCGATGAACCTCGGCCTGGTGGCGATCAGCGTTGAGAAACCGCGATGTCGAAGCGATCGGAGGGCAACGCATGTCGATTCGACGGTATCTCCGTCACGCAGGGAGGCGCGATTCGCCTTCGCCGGTCAACGCAACCAGCCCAGCCCGCGGTTGGCGAACGAGACGACGTCGTTGGTGTGCGTTCGCGATCACGTTGTTCGCCGCATCTGTCTTCGTCAACAACACCACACTGCTCGGCGCAGATCCGACAGGGCGACCTCAGGTGCTCGCGCATCGCGGGATGGCCCAGACGTTTGACATGGCCGGCGTCGAGGCCGATACCTGCACCGCCGAGCGCATCAACACACCGGTGCACCCGTTCCTGGAGAACACGCTCGCAGGGATCGGTGCCGCCTTCGATGCGGGCGCCGACCAAGTCGAGTTCGATGTCCAGTGGACCGCCGACGGCCAGTTCGCGGTTTTCCACGACTGGACGCTGGAGTGCCGCACCGATGGGACGGGAACAACTCGCGACCAGACGATGGACGAACTGCGCAAGCTGGACATCGGTTATGGCTATACCGCCGACGGCGGTAGGACCTACCCGTTCCGAGGAAAAGGCGTCGGCCTCATGCCTTCGCTCAACGAAGTGCTTTCCGCCTTCCCCACCCAATCGCTGCTGATCCATGTGAAGAGCAACGACCGCGCCGAGGGAGCCGCTCTGGCTGAGCGGCTCGCAGACGAGAATCTGGATCGACTCACCGTCTACGGCGGCGATGAACCGGTGGCCGCCGTGCGTGAGCGTCTCCCTGACCTCCGGGTCATGTCGAAGGCGATCATGCTGGACTGTCTCGGCTGGTATACGGCCATAGGTTGGACCGGCAGTGTCCCCTCGGCGTGCCACCGCACGCAGCTCCACTTACCCGAGGGCATTGCGCGATGGATGTGGGGCTTCCCCGAACGCTTCGCCGAACGCATGCGGAAGGCGGACGCCCGCATCGTGATCGTCGGCGGATCCGGCGGCTTCTCGGAGGGATTCGACACACCGGAAGCCCTCGACCGCATCCCCGAAGGCTTCCCTGGACTCGTCTGGACGAACCGGGTGGAGAGCATCGCACCGCTTCTGAAGTGACCGCAGGATTTCTGGTTGACGGCGCTACGACGTGCCGACGCCGCCGGGCGCGGAGCGGCGACGAATACGGTGAGGTGTTCCAGTGCCGCAGGCTTGGCCTTCTCCCCCGCGGTGGCCACCGCCACCAGCGGCGTGCAGGCCCGCGACGGGGTGGCCTCAGGCCATGGTCAGCACCAGCCAGCAGATCGGCGGCGCAGTCGGCACTGCCGCCCTCTCAACCGTCTTCGCCGCGGCGCCCATACATCCAAAGCCATTCGCGCACAACGGATATCGCGACCGCAGCGGCCATCCACGGCTACACATGGGTGGTGTCCGCGACGCCAGGGAGAAGTACCGCGGCCACCGATGGTTCGACGACTGTGTGGAATTCTGCGAGAAGTACGACCAGAACTATTTCGACACGCAATTCGACCATCGTCCGCTCGAGTCCTTCCGGCCGATGGTCGATGAGGTGTTCGGCCGCGAACCGTGGCCCGCGCACTGAACCCTTAAGGCTTCGGTCACCGTTCGTCGCCACCCTCGCGCGCGAGAAACCAAGGGCCGACGGCACCGAACATGCGCTGGTACCGGGCCGCCATCGCGCACACTGGATACATCCGACGGCAATGGAGGAACGGTGCCGGAAACGAGCCCTGTGGCCGAATACGACTTCGTCATCGTAGGAGCGGGCAGTGCGGGCTGTCTCCTCGCCAATCGGCTCAGCGCCAACCCTGACCACCGCGTACTCCTGATCGAAGCCGGTGGGGCAGACGACTGGTTCTGGATCAAGGTGCCGGTGGGCTACCTGTACACCATCGCCAATCCCCGAACCGACTGGTGCTTCACCACCGAGGCCGACCCAGGTCTCGCGGGCCGCACCATTCACTATGCGCGGGGCCGCGTGATCGGCGGCAGCTCGTCGATCAACGCGATGATCCACATGCGCGGACAAGCCTCCGATTACGAGCTGTGGGCGCGGGCCACCGGTGACCAGCGGTGGCTCTGGGGCGGTCCGGACGGCGCCGGCGAGACCCTGTCGATCTACAAGGAGTTGGAAGACTACTTCGGCGGCGCCGACGAATGGCACGGCGCCGGTGGCGAGATCCCCGTCGAGCGGCCGCGGGTCCGCTGGAAGATCCTGGACGCCTGGCAGGACGCCGCGGCTCAGGTCGGCATCTCCCCCATCGACGAATTCAACCGGGGCGACAACGCCGGCAGTGCGTACTTCCACGTCAATCAACGGCGTGGCCGCCGCTGGTCGATGGCCGACGCGTTCCTGCACCCCGTCGCCCACCGACCCAACCTCACCGTCTACACCCACAGCCAGGCCGTGCGATTGCTGATGGACGACCAGGTGCGCGCGGATCAGCGTCGCGGTGCCTGGACCACGGCCGCGCACCGCGCCACCGGCGTGCAACTGCTCAAGGACGGTCAAGTCGTCGACGTCCGGGCCCGCCGAGAGGTCATCCTCAGCGCAGGAGCCATCGGGTCGCCGCATCTCATGCAGGTCTCGGGTCTGGGATCCGCCGGACTGCTCACCCGGCACCACGTTCCGGTGGCCGTCGATCTGCCGGGCGTGGGCGAGAACCTTCAGGACCACCTGCAGCTGCGAACGGTCTACCGAGTGCGGGGCGCCCGAACCGTCAACACGCTGTACCGCAACTGGATCACGCGCGCAGGCATGGGACTTCAATACCTGCTGATGCGATCGGGACCCCTGACCATGCCGCCCTCCACGCTGGGCGCCTTCGCCAAGAGCGACCCCACGCTGGTCAGCCCCGACCTGGAGTGGCACGTTCAGCCCTTGTCCCTGGCCAAGTTCGGCGAACCTCTGCACCGGTTCGGAGCGATCACCCCTTCGGTGTGCAATCTGCGGCCCACGTCGCGTGGCCATGTGCGCATCGCCAGCGCAGATCCGCTGACCTACCCGAAGATCACGTGCA
The DNA here is from genome assembly GCF_010731695.1 of Mycolicibacterium litorale. Lineage (NCBI taxonomy): Bacteria > Bacillati > Actinomycetota > Actinomycetes > Mycobacteriales > Mycobacteriaceae > Mycobacterium > Mycolicibacterium litorale. The sequence goes on along the minus strand of NZ_AP022586.1, from coordinate 1,821,261 downwards.
ACTACCTGTCCACTGACGCTGACCGCCAGGTCGCCGTGCGGGGCTTGCGGATGACCCGGCTCATCATGGCGGCGCCGTCGCTGGCCCGCTATCGTCCCGAAGAGATGCTCCCCGGCCCGCAAGTGCTGAGCGACAACGACCTTGAGCAAGCGGCCGGTGAGCTGGGCACGACGATCTTTCATCCAGTGGGCACCTGCGCGATGGGCGCCTTCGACGCACGGGGTCTGCCGCGGTCGGCCGCCACGGTGCTCGACACCGACTGCCGTGTGTACCGCGTCGCCGGCCTTCGAGTGGTCGATGCGTCGGCGATGCCCACCATCACCTCCGGGAACACCAACGCTCCGGTCATGTTGATCGCCGAGCGCGCCGCCCGCGCGATCTTGGGATGCCAGCCGGAATAAACCCCGCACTCGTTGACTTGGCTGAAGAGTCGCCCGTCCGCCGACTCAGGAGCATTCATGACCCGTCCCATCCGCGTTGCCGTGCAGATCCAGCCCGGAGGCACGCCCGACTACCGCACGTGGCGCGACGCCGTGCTTGCCGCCGACGACCTCGGCGTCGACGTGATCTTCGGCTACGACCACTTCCACCGCCCGGCGATGAAAGGCATCGTCGACGGCAAGCCCATCCTGTTCGACGAGCAGCCCGATGTCGCCAACTTCGAGGGCTGGACCGCGCTTGCGTCGTGGGGCGAGATCACCTCACACGCCGAGATCGGACTTCTCGTCACCGGCGTCGGTTACCGCAACCCGGACCTGCTCGCCGACATGGCGCGCACCGTCGACCACATCAGCGGCGGCCGGCTCATTCTCGGCCTCGGCGCTGGCTGGTACGAAAAGGACTACACCACCTACGGTTACGACTTCGGCACCTTCGGCTCCCGCTTCGATCTGTTCGACGAGAGCCTGATCCGCATCGAGAACCGGCTCGCCGCCCTGAATCCGCCGCCCGTGCGCAAGCTGCCCATCCTCATCGGCGGCACCGGGCCCAAGCGCTCGCTGCCCGCGATCGCCCGCCACGCCGACATCTGGCACGCGTTCCAGGAGATCGACGCGTTCCGCAGGTCAAGTGACCGCGTCGACGAACTCGCCGCGACGTTCGGCCGCGACGGCGCCGATATCGAACGCTCGACGCTGTGGGAGAACGCCGAGAGCGCCGATGCATTCCGCGAGGTGGGCGTGACGCTGTTCCAGACCGAACTCACCGCCGACAACGGTTATGACCTCACGTCCCTCAAAGAGGTGCTCACCTGGCGCGACAACGGGTGAACACATTCAAGGTCTGTTCAGCTACATGACACGCCGACGAGGCGACAACCCGCACCGAAGCGACTGCACGAGATCAGCGCCATCTTCTGTGCGCCGGCGCTGTCGCGGCCCAGACCCGGCGCCCACGATGCGTCGGGTGCCTGGGCAACCGCGCCGCACCCCTTCGTGAAGTTCACGACTGCCCGGCAGTCGCGGGCGTTGCAGAGGCCGATGGCCGCGCGCTCGGCCTCGATAGCCGAGTTGAAGCCCCTGGTGTAGCCCACCCTGCCGGTGTTCGGCGAGACCGCGATCGCGCCCCAACCCAGAGCCCCGGCGGTCGGTGCGGTGAAAGCCGCACCCCCGCTGAGGCACACGGCCACCAGCGAAACCACGAGCAAACGCCGGAGGGCCACCATAGGAGCGGATCGTATTCGCGCCGTGCAGTATTGAAGAGTCGAGAAACCAAAGCGGTACCTACTCGACACTGCGGCGAGATCGGTCGATGGCCTACGTGTCGCGCCTACGTGCAACCTTCGGAAAGACGCTTGAAATTGAGCAGCTGACGGCGGGCCATCACCAAATCTCCGAGGGACAGCAGCGGAAGCAGCGGGCCGCTGAATCGGGACGCCGGAACGCTGATCTTCAGAACCAAGCGGGTGCCGCCCGCATCCGGTTCCAACACGTACGACATCACCGCGCCGGCGATGCGTCCGGTCAGTTGACGTTCCGGTTCCACCGACAGGATCACGCCGAGTCGTCGGCCCCCGGCGCAGGTGAAGTTCTCGCCGACTGCCGGCGCCGGTAGGTCGAGACGGTGCCGGGGTGATCGGCGGCCGAGATTGTCCAGCCAGTCATAGGAATACGGAGCCACCCGAATCTGCGTCACCCAGGGCCACACCCGCTGAGGATCCGCATCCACGGTGACGCCACGCCAGAACTCCCCGGCCGGATCGGCCACCACGTCGTCACAGGGATACCGCCGCGCTACCTCGGCGTCCGTCACGCCCCACCGGTCCGCGATCATCAGACCTCCACGCTTGGCTGGCTGACCGGATGGTATCGCCAGATCGCTACCGAGATAACGTTGCGTGTGCAGTGTTGGCATGGAGGCAGGCTCAGCGACGCGCAGGCTGCTCACGTTGCACGTTGGCTCCCCAACCCACGTCTGCGCCGCGACATGAGCTGGAACCTCGTCGACACCGTCGTCCTCGACGTCGACTCCGACCGCGGACGGGTCGTGATCAAAGCCGCCGGCCCGGACAACCACCACATCGGACGGGAGATCACCGCTCACCAGGGATTCACCGACTGCCTGGCGCGAACCGGGCGCGCCGCCCGGCTTCTCCATCACGACCGGCCCGCGAACCAACTCGTCATGGAATACCTGCACGGGTCACTGGTGCAGGGTTCGGTTGCCGAGTTCGAACCCGACACCTATTGGCAGGCCGGCCGGTTGGCTCGCGCATTCCATGGCCAGGCCCAACGCCTCGATGCCCACTGGGATGCCGCAGCGGTCGCGAAATCGTTGGGGTGGCTTGACAAGTCGCACAGAATTGGACCGCAGACTGCAGCCAGGCTTCGCGAAATCCTGACCGCGTACCATCCGCGGCCCGTGACGGTGGTGCCGACGCACGGCGATTGGCAGCCCCGCAACTGGCTCGTCGACGAGGGCGCGATCAAAGTGATCGACTTCGGTCGGTTCGAATGGCGGCCGGCCGTGAGCGATTTCCATCGACTCGCCGCCCAGCAGTGGAGAAAGGACCGTCGACTCGAAGAGGCGTTCTTCGCCGGATACGGCGGCGACCCGAGAATCTCCGATCAATGGCGCATGCAGGCCATCCACGAAGCGATCGGCACCGCTGTCTGGGCGTATCACGTCGGCGACGAGCGATTCGAAAACCAGGGTTACCGCATGATTGCCGAGGCTCTGACGCTCTTCGAGTGACGCCGGCATCGTCACCGCCCGACGGCGGATTCGCGGCGTGACTGAATCCGCTCCGGCAGGCGTCCGGCGTTAAGCAGCGGCGAAGGTGACGATGTCGATGCTGAGTCCGTTCTCCATGACGGAGACGGTTCTGATGGGCGGGCCAGGTAACGGTGGTGCGGTCGACCAGTAGGTGGCCCCGGTCGGAGTCTGGAATGCGGCGCGGTGGTGTCCGTCGTCGTCGCTCGTGCTGACGGTCCAGCCGGGGGCTTCTTTGGCGTAATTGCAGGCTTCGCATTCGCCGAGGCCGTTGACGGCGTTGGTGGGCCCACCCCGATGATGGGGGTGTGCGTGGTCGTGGTGGCGGATCGGGGCGTTGCAGTAGGGCGTGCGGCACGTCTGGTCGCGGACGTCGATGAAGGCGGCCAACCCTTTCGGGAACGTGCGGGCCTTGGATTCCATCGCGACGAGTTCTCCGCTCTCGGGGTGGCGGTAGAGGCGGCGCAGCGTGGCCTTGGCCCGCTTGTCGGTCACCGCGTCGCTGACCAGAGCGCGCACGACGGCGGCGGGCACCGGCCCGTAGCCCTGGCACCAGCCGGGTTCCGCGTCGTCGCCGAGCAGGGTGGTGTCGGCCAGCACGAGGTTCAGCGACACCGAGGTGGGCTGATCGGCGGGCTGTCCGGTCACCCGTTCGACCAACGTGTCAGCCATGATCTGACCGCGCGTGCGGTCGTCGAAGGTGGTGTCCGCCGAGCGTTTCAACGCGGCGTAGACCGCCACTCCCTGCGACACCGGTAGCAGCGCGGTCACGTAGACCATGGTGTCGGGTGCCGGGCGGGTGGTCACGCAGCGGTCGGCGGCGGCCTTGGCTGATCGGTCGACGACGGCGGCGACGTCGAGGCGGCAGGCAATCCTCTTGGCCTCGGCTTCGACGCGGGCATCGCCCCAGCCCTGGAGTCGCGTGGGGTCGGCGCACAGTTCGGCGTCGAGTCGACGGCGGTCCTCGAGACTCAGGCATGCCGATTCGCGCAGGATCAGGGTGGCCCGCCATTCGGTCAGCTGACCGTTCTCGAGTGCTGCCAGGGTGTATGGCATTTCGTCGACCAAGGCCGTGGCCATGCCGAGGTGGCGCCCCCCGCGTCCGGGGGCGTCCATGCGGGCCAGTGCGACTTCGGCGGCCAGCCCGCGGCCGCGCCGGGATCTGGGGACGCCGGCGGCGATCTCGGCGGCGTGCCGTTTGGCCTTCCACAGTGCGGTCGCCCGCGCCTGTGCGGCTGCGGCGGCGGCCTTCATCCGTTCGAGCTGTTCGACCTGCGCACGCAGCTGCGCCTCACCCGCCTCCGGGATCGATGTCGAACACACTTTCGAACATGTCCATGACGCTACCCCACCCCACCGACACACGCCGGTGCATCATGGAGCCGAGCGGAGCCTTGAAGGCATGGCGACATCTGGGGTGGCGGTATGGGTCGGACAGACACGGCATCGCGACTGATCGATGCGCCGATCGACCGCGTCTTCGCCGCCCTGATCGATCCGGAAGCGCTCGCCGTCTGGCTGCCCCCCGCCGGAATGACCGGAAGGTTCGAGCACTTCGACGCCCGCCCCGGCGGCGGCTACCGGCTGGTGCTGACGTACGCCGAAGCGCCCGCGGGCGGTGGCAAGACCACGGTCGACTCAGACGTCGTCGAGGCGCGTTTCGTCGCGATCGACCACGACGAACGGGTCGTTCAGCAGGTCGACTTCACCTCTCCGGACCCGGCTTTCGCCGGCACCATGACCATGACCTGGGCGGTCACCGCCGTAGATGGCCGCACGCGGATCACGATGACGGCCGCGGATGTACCTCCGGGCATCTCGGCCGACGACCACGCCGAAGGGATGAACTCGTCGTTGTCGAACCTCGCGGCGTATCTGCTTGCGCCTCGCCATCGATGAATCTTCCCGACACCGCGGGTCGATACCTGCATGACTGAAGAAACCATGACGGCCAGCACCGTCGTCAATGCCCCGGCCGACACCGTGTTCGACATCCTCGCCGATCCCGCGACCCACACGGACATCGACGGAACCGGGTGGGTGCAACAACCCGTCGACCGCGAGCCCCTGGCCGAAGTCGGCCAGATCTTCCGGATGGGGATGTACCACGACAACCACCCGAACAAGCACTACGAGATGGCCAATCGGGTGGAGGTGTTCGAGCGGCCTCGCGCCATCGCGTGGCAGCCGGGCGCCGAACCCCGGCACATCCCCGGACATCCGCATCCCGACGCCACCACCGTCGAGTTCGGCGGGTGGATCTGGCGCTACGACCTCGAACCGGCCGGTGCCGACCGCACCTCGGTCACCCTGACCTACGACTGGTCAGGCGTTCCGAAGGACAATCGGGACATCGAATTCCCGCCCTTCGAGCGCCAGCACCTCGACAACTCGCTCAAAAACCTTGCCGCGCTTGCGGAACGGCGCTAGCCCACCGCCGGCGGGGTCCCCCACAGTTCGATGACCTCGCCGACCTGGCGCAGCATGACATAGCGATAACCCTCGTCATCGGCCTTGGCCGAGTACTCCGTGTAGGCATCTCGGGCGCCCGCCTCGTCGCCTTCGTAGACGGTCGTCGGCACCGGCGGCACCCCCGGGTTGCCGGGGTCGGGCATCTCGCCGATCTGAACGGTCCACATCTCGTCAGCCATACCACCAGGCTAGGGCTCCCCCGGAACGTCGCATGTTGCAGGCCCCGGCGAGCCCCCGTGCCGTCTGCGACACAATGGTGGACGTGGTCGAGCAGAGCATCTGGATGCAGAAGGTGACAGCCGATCCCGGGCACTCACACTGGTATGTCGAACGCTTCCGCGCCCTGGCGCGCGACGGCGCAGACCTGAACGGTGAGGCGCGCCTGGTCGACGCGATGGCGCCGCGTGGCGCCCGCATCCTCGACGCCGGCTGCGGACCCGGCCGGATGGGCGGATATCTGGCCGCTGTCGGCCACGACGTGGTCGGCGTCGACGTCGATCCGGTGCTGATCGAGGCGGCCGAACAGGACCATCCCGGCCCGCGGTGGCTCGTCGCCGACCTCGCCGAACTCGACCTGCCGGCTCGCGGAATCACCGAACCGTTCGACGTGGTCGCCTCGGCGGGCAACGTCATGACATTCGTGGCACCCAGCACCAGGGTGCAGGTGCTCACCCGGCTCAAGGCCCATCTCGCCGACGACGGACGCGTGGTGACCGGCTTCGGCGCCGGGCGCGATTACGCCTTCGACCAGTTCCTCGCCGACGCCGCGGAGGCCGGCCTCGCGCCGGACGTGCTGCTGTCGACCTGGGATCTGCGCCCGTTCACCGACGACTCCGACTTCCTCGTCGCGGTTCTTCGGCCGGCATAGGGCTCCTCACCCGGCTGTGTAGCGTGACGACGGTGAACTTCTCTGGTGCGTCCTATCCCGTTGCCCTCGCCGGCTGTGCCGCCGCGCTCCTCATGACCCTCGCCGGCTGCGGCAGCGACTCGGACAACTCCGCGACGAGCACGTCCCCGACGAGTGCGTCCTGGGCCGACGAAGTGCTGCCGTCCTCGAACACCGAAACCGTGGCGGCGCCGGCCACGTGCCCGACGGCCGCACCACAGAGCGCGGGTACGCCGGAGTGGACGCTGCCGGGCGCCACGGGCAGCGTCGCGGTCACGGGATCCACCGATACGACGGCGCCGGACGTGAAGGTGGAGGGACCGTTCAGCGTGACCGAGACCCAGGTGCAGACGCTGCAGCCGGGAGACGGCCCCGTCGTCGCCGACACCGCCGCGGTCACCGTCTGCTACATGGGTGTCAACGGCCGGGACGGCTCCGTGTTCGACAGCAGCTACGAACGCGGCGAACCCGTCGAGTTCCCGCTCGACGGCGTCGTGCCCGGTTTCCAGAAGGCGATCGCCGGACAGAAGGTCGGATCCACGGTCGCGGTGGCCATGACCTCCGCCGACGGCTACCCCGAGGGCCAGCCCGCCGCCGGGATCCAACCGGGTGACTCGCTCGTCTTCGCGATCAAGATCCTCGAGGCCTCCAACGGCTGAGCCCGGCGGCTACTCGGCGTAGCTCATGGACAGCCAGCGCTGCGGGCGCATCCGGATCACGATCGAATCCGGGCCGAGGTTCTCGTCGGTGAAGCTCTCCCCCGCGTCCGCGCCGAGGTAGCGAACGGCGAGCGCCCGTACCTGCGCGTCCTCGGCGGCCTCGATGGCCGTGACGTCACCTTCGGCGGTGACGTAGCGGTACGGCGGGTTCTCGTCCTGGACGGTGATGGCAAACCGGCCGGCATCGCGAATCAGCTTGTGCTTCAACGAGTTCGACTCCGTCCACAGCAACACCTCACCACCCGGCTGGTAGCCGTACCAGATCGGTACGGCCAGCGGAGCCCGGCCGGGCCGCTCGACTGCGATGACGCCGACGTGCACGTCGGCCAGAAACTGCTCACGCTCGTCATTGGTCATCTTCGCCATGTCCTGTGCCAACCCGTGAGAGCGCCGTCACATTCCCGGGGCGCCGCGCGGTGGACGGCCGACGGAAACGCTGCAGCGGCGGCGCGGGCGGGCGAGGATGGCTGCCATGGATCACGTCACCTTCGTCCCGTCGCCCGAGAAGTTCGCCTTCACCTTCGGCGGCGCGGCACCGGTCATGCGGATCACCGCGCCCACCGCGCTGACGCTGTGGACCGAGGACGCATACGGCGGGCGGATCACCAGCGCGTCCGACGTCGCGACGACCGCACTGGACACCGAGGATCTCAACCCCCAGACCGGACCGTTCTGGATCGAGGGCGCCGAACCCGGCGACACCCTCGCCATCCACCTCGTCGACCTGACACCGGCCCGCACCTGGGGTGCCTCGACGCTGATCCCGTTCTTCGGCGGGCTGACCAGTGTGCCGGTCAGCCCGACTCTGCAGGACCCGCTGCCCGAACGCACGTACATCTACGAATACGACTCAGCGGCAGAGACTCTGGCGTTCTCCGCGCACGGCAGCGATTTCGAGTTGGCGTTGCCTGCCAACCCGATGCTCGGCACGGTCGGGGTCGCGCCCGCCCGGCGCGAGGTCCGCACCTCGCTGGTGCCCGACGTGTTCGGCGGCAACATGGACACCCCGGAGATGGCCGCGGGCGCCACCTGCTATCTGCGGGTCAACGTCCCCGGCGCCCTGTTCTCGCTCGGTGACGGGCACTACCGGCAGGGCGAGGGCGAATCGTGCGGCACCGCCGTCGAGGGCGCCATGCACGTCACCGTGATCGTCGAACTCATCAAGGGTGGCGGGCCGGCGTGGCCTCGGCTCGAGACCGATACGCACCTGGTGTGCGTCGGCTCGGGCCGGCCGCTCGAAGAAGCCTGGCGCGCCGGGCAGGTCGAGATGATCACCTGGCTGGGCGAGCTCTACGGCCTCGACCGGCTCGACGCCTACCAGTTGCTCACCCAGATCTCGCTCGCGCCGATCGCCAACGTCGTCGACACCAACTACAGCTCCGTGACCAAGATCGACAAGCGGCTCCTGCCCGCCGCCGCGGCCTACGCCGGTGTGCACGCCGAGTTACGCAGTGCAGCAGCATCATTCGGAACGATCACCTACTGAGGGGACTGTCATGGATCTGGGTCTTACCGGTAAGCGGTTCGCCGTCACGGGCGGCACCCGCGGTATCGGGCGCGCTGTCGTCGAAGGTCTGCTCGCCGAGGGGGCGGCCGTCGCCTTCTGTGCCCGCACCCCGGAGGCGGTCGCGCAGGCCGAGGCGGAGTTGGCCGGCGACGGAGCGCAGGCGGTCGGCGCCGCGGTGGACGTCGGCGACTCCGCGGCGCTGGCCGATTGGGTGGCCGCCGCTGCCGGCAAGCTCGGCGGGCTCGACGGGGTGGTCGCCAACGTCAGCGCCCTGGCGATCCCGGAGTCGGCGGACAACTGGCGCACGACCTTCGACGTCGACCTGATGGGCACGGTCGGTCTGGTGGACGCTGCACTGCCGCACCTGCTGGCCTCCGGCGGCGGATCGATCGTGACGATCTCGAGTGTGTCCGGACGCGAGATCGACTTCGCCGCAGGGCCGTACGGCACCATGAAGGCGGCCATCATCCACTACACCCAAGGTCTGGCCTACAAGCTCGCGGCCCAAGGCGTGCGCGCCAACTCCGTGAGCCCGGGCAACACGTACTTCCCCGGCGGGGTGTGGTCGTCGATCGAGGAGAACGATCCCGCCCTGTTCGCCACCGCACTCGGCCTGAACCCGACGGGCCGGATGGCCACGCCGCAGGAGGTCGCCAACGCGGTGCTGTTCCTCAGCAGCCAGGCGGCGAGCTTCGTCACCGGCACCAATCTGGTGGTGGACGGAGCGTTGACGCGCGGCGTCCAATTGTGAAGGCACGCAGTCGCTCACCCCACCTCCAGCGGGACGGCCATCTCCCTGCCGCCGCCGCGGGCCGCGCCGATCCCCGCCGCCACCACGGCCGCGATGCCCAGAACACCCGCCACTCCAGGTTCCTGGTCGAGTAGCAGGAACCCGACGACCAGCGCGAAAGCCGGTTCCAGGCTCATCAGCGTGCCGAACGCGGCCGTCGTCAACCGGCGCAGTGCGAGCAGCTCCAACACGTAGGGCAGCACCGGCAGCAGCACCGCCATGCCCAACCCGATCAGCAACAGCTCCGGGGTCATCTTCCCGAACACCGCGGTGCTCACGAAGAAGCTGGACACCACCGCGGCGACCGGCATCGACACGGCGAGACCGTTGACCCCGGACACCTCGTCGCCGACGCGCTGGGTGAGCAGGATGTAGATGGCCCAGCAGACTCCGGCGGCGATCGCCAGCATCGCGCCCTTGGGATCGATGCCCCCGTCGAACGGTTGGCACAGCAACACGACGCCGATGGCGGCAAGCCCCGGCCACAACAGCCGGTGGCGCCCCTTGCCGTGGACGACGGCGACGGCGAGGGGGCCCAGGAACTCCAGCGCCGTGGCGGTGCCCAGTGCGATGCGGTCGAGCGACGCCATGAACAGCAAGGAGATCGCCGCGGTCACGCACCCCAGCACGACGCACATCCCGAAGGTGCGCCATGTGAACGCCGATGGCCGCGGGCGAACCACCACCAGCAGCAGCACACCCGCCCAGGCGAGCCGTAGCCACGCGGTGCCGTCGGACCCGATCCGGTCGATGAGGCTGACCGCGACGGCCATCCCCATCTGCACCGAGACCTGTGCGGCGATGGCCATCAGGACGCCGTTGCGGGCGTGGTCTCCGGTCACTTCTGCATTGAACAGAGGGAGTCCGGCGCTGTCTGCGCTCAGCGGTCGACCGATACGATCTTGATGCACAGGCCGGATGGGCCGTGGCGAGGTGGCGGCGCCCCGTAGCAGGTTGCTACGCTTGTAGCATCTTGCTACAGGAGGTGCGCATGGCCGATGTCGCCGACCGGGTGACCCGCGTCGCCGCGGATTTGATCGACAGCGCGGCCGCAGAAGGTGCCCGACAGAGCCGCTCGGCCAAACAGCAACTCGACCACTGGGCACGGGTCGGCCGAGCCGTGTCGAGCCACCACACCGCCGCGCGTCGGCGGGTGGAGGCCGCGCTGGCCGGGCAGACCGATCCGAGCAGCCTGAACCGGGAAGAGGGCGTTGTGTTCAACGCCGAGATCTCCGCGGCGATCGAGGAGCAACTCGCCGGCGCAGACTACGGAAGTCTGCTGGCCGCGCGCGGCGTCACCACCGTCGCACTCGACGACGCCGGACGGATCGTCCAGTACCGGCCCGACGGGACGTCGGTCGTCCTCGACGACCCGTCGTCCTGACCCGGCCCAGCGGGGATGCGCCGACTCGACCTCGTCGTCGGACCCAACGGCGCGGGCAAGTCCACCTTCGTCGCGTTCACCCTGGCTCCGCTGCTGCCGGCTAGCCCGTTCGTCAACGCCGACGAGATCGCCCGGCAACGCTGGCCCACCGATGCCGAGCACCACTCCTATGAGGCCGCGCGAATCGCCGCCGCCACGCGCACCGCGCTGATCGATGCCGGGCGCTCGTTCATCGCCGAAACCGTCTTCTCCCATCCATCCAAACTCGACCTCATCGCCGAGGCGCACGCCCGGGACTACACCGTCGTCCTGCACGTCCTGCTGATCCCCGAAGAGCTGGCGGTCGAACGTGTCAAGCACCGGGTGCTCGCGGGCGGGCACAACGTCGCCGAAGACAAGATCCGGGAACGCCACCGCCGCTTGTGGGATCACGTGGTGCGCGCCATCGGGTTCTGCGACAGCGCGACCGTCTACGACAACAGCCGCCGTAAAGGGCCGCGAATCGTCGCGCAGTTCGCCGGTGGCAGCCCGATCGGATCCCCCGGTTGGCCCGCCTGGGCTCCGCTGCCCCTGCAGAAGCAGTGGCCGGTCTGAGAAATCGAGTAGTGCGCTACTCGCGACCCGGGCGCTCCCCCGGTGTGACGCTGATCCCGTCAGCACCGAACCGGTCAAAGCGATTGGCAAGCCCCACCGGTCGGCCGCACGGACACGAGCCAGATTGAACTCCGGCTCCGCGAATCGCCCTCGGGGGTTGTGCGATTCGCGGAGCCGGTCCGTGCGTTCCTGCGCCGCCTACCCCGTACCACCCTGGTTCGACACCACGATCGGTGTCGCCGGGATGCCGTTGAAGCGTGAGGACGTGACCGTGGTGTAGGCACCCATCAGTGGGCTGACGACGACGTCGCCGACCTTCAGCGGGGGCATCGGATAGTCGCGTGCGACGACGTCGATGCTGTCGCACGTGGGTCCGGCCAGCGTGACCGGTTCCCAATCGTCGAGCCCCGTGCCACGGGTGTCATCCAGCTCGCGCATCGCCAGGATCGGCGGGTGGACGTCCTCGGTGAGGATGTTCGAGTAGCTGCCGTAAAGGCCGTCGTCGAGGTAGTGCCACACCTTGCCGCCGCGGGTGGCGGTGCCCACCACGCTCGTCAGCAGGATCATGGCGTCGGCCGCCAGGAAGCGGCCGGGTTCGGCGAGGAGGCGGAACTGCCCCCGCCTGTCCCCCAGCACCTCGTCGACCGCCCCGGCGATCTGGTCGACGCCGGGCATCGGATCGCGGTAGGACACCGGGATCCCGCCGCCGATGTCGATGGTGTGCGCACGCACTCCGAGGGCACGCTCGACGTGTCCGCACAGGTCGAGCGTCGACCGCAGTGCCACCCGATACGGCTGAACTGATGTGCCCTGGCTGCCGACATGGAAACTGAAGCCGGCGAAAGTGACCCCGCTGTCGAGGACGTGTTTGACCACGAGTTCGGCGTCGGCGAGTTCGGCACCGAACTTCGTCGACAGATCCGATTTGGCCGTCGGATTCGTGAAGGCGAGCCGGACGAGGATTTCGATGTCCGGATCCCGTCCGGAGAACTTCTGCGCCTCAACGGGATTGTCCACCACGAACGTGCGGACGCCCGAGCGGTAGGCGTGGTCGATGTCGGCCGGCTTCTTGACCGGGTGGGTGTGGATGCACCGGTTCATCGGAACGCCCAGAGCGCGTACCTGATCGACTTCGGCGCTGGTGGCGACGTCGAAACCGCCGCCGCACAACGCGATCGCGGTCAGCGCCGCGGGATGCGGCAGCGCCTTCACGGCGTAATGCAGGTGGAATCCGGGCAGCGCTCCGCTGAGCCGCCGGTAAGCCGCGGACACGGCGTTCGGGTCGAGGATCAGCAGAGGTGTCCGGTGCGCGGCCACCAGATCGGCCCAGGAATGCCTGACCGCTTGTGCGCGAAGCGCGTCACGCAGCTGTTGTCGCCGGGCGTGGTTCATGGCGTTGTCCCTTCTCGATGGAGGGCCGGCGGGCGAGCAGCGCGCCGAAGCGTTCGTAGCTGCCGATGGCCAGTGCGTAGAAGACGACGTCGCTGAACACCTTCGCGGCGACCCACCCGAGGACCAGCCCGCCGAACAGCTGCGGCCCGACGTAGAAGGCCAGCGGCCGTACGACGAGGCTGTCCACCGCTTCGGCAGGACCGAACTCGATCGCGACGCTGCGCAGCGCAAGGCCGTTGGCGACCAGAACCCGCATCGGCAGGCTCCCCCGGCGGCTGCGGTAAGACCACCGCAGCGCCGCCGTGTAGGCGGTCGCGTAGTAGCCGACAGAGGCGCCGATCGTGCCTGCGAGTGCGGCGACGACGAACGAGCCGGTCCACAGGTAGGCCAGCGCGGCACCACCGAATTCCACTGTGGTGCCGGCGACCTCACACGGAACGTACCGACGTGCCCATACGATGGCCTTGTGTCTGTCGATTCGAAGTGCGCTCATGGCAATCACTTTCGCTCCGCCGGCGCCGAAGATCACGAGTAGCGGCCTACGCGATCGGGTGCGCCGCCGCGAAGACCTCCACCGGGGACTTGCGGCCCTTCAGGTGCACGCCGCCGCGCTCGATCAGGCTGACGGGCGGCGCACTGAGCAACGCAAGGGTGTGCCCGGTGAGCAGGATGACGTCGCCGGTCTGACGGGTGGCCGACTCGACCCTGGCGGCCACGTTGACGGCGTCACCGATGACGGAGAACTCGAACCGTCCCCCACCACCGACATTGCCCGCGACCACCGGTCCCGAATTCAGCCCGATGCCCACCGACAGGGAGCCGTCGAAGCCCTCGCGCACCGCCTGGGCGATGTCGAGTGCCGCATACAGTGCCTGATCGGCGTGGTCGGGCAGGCGACGAGGGGCCCCGAACACGGCCAGCAACCCGTCCCCGATGTACTTGTCGATGTGGCCGCCCCGCGCGTACACCAGGGGGACGATCCGGGCGAACAGCCGGTTCAGCGTGGCGACGACAGCGGATGCGGGCAGCGATTCGGCGAACGACGTGAAGTCGCGGACGTCGACGAACATGATCGTCACCTCGACCTCTGTGCCTGTGCGCCCGGCCATCTCGTGCAGGATGTGTTCGGCGACGCCGGGGTCGACATAGACCCCGAACGCCTCCCGGAGGCGCTCCCGTTCGGCGAGACCGGCGGCCATCCGGTTGAAGCCCACCTGGAGGCGACCGACTTCACTGGCGTCGTCGACGACGACGCGGGTGACGAAGTCGCCGGCCTCGAGCCCGGCGAACGCGTCACGCAACGCCCGTACCCGGTCGGCCAGCGATCGCGCCGCGACGAGGATGGTGAACAACCCGAGTGTCAGAGAGATGGCGACCAGGACGAGGATCGCCGCGAACGTGCGCTGTGCGGCGAAGCCGAAACCGGCGAGGTATCCGAGCGCCAACGTCACGATGCCGAGCAGCGGCACCGCGGTCGGCAGTGTCCACGCCATGGCGAATCGCGCCTGGATCCCGGGGCCGATCGGGCGTTCGGGCGCCTCGCCGACCAACGCCCGCGCCGACAACGGGCGCATGATGTGCTCGACGATCAGGTACCACACCGCGCAGGTGCTGGCCCCGGCCAGCGAGACGGCGGCGAAGATGTACAGCGACGCCGACGGCGTCTCCGTGGCCCCCATGCCCCCGAAAACCACTGCGCCGCTGCCCCAGACGCCGGCCGCCACCCGGACCCCGTTGCGGGGCGCCTCCAGCGTGACTCGCCGCTCCCGCTCCGTGGGCGCGCGGCCCTCCCTCAACCAGCGCGTGATCAATCGGAATCGCCGCCGGCGCATGCGAACCAGGACGGGGATGGCGAGGCCGAAGAACACCGCCATGGCGGCCACAGTGCGCAGTTGCAGCCGCTGTGCCTCGTCCGGGGTGAGCAGGATGGGCGCGGCGAAGTTGAGGAACGCGAACACGGTGCCTCCCCCGACCGCATTCGCGACCGCCGCACCCCACATCCAGCGCCGCAGGACGCTGTCCGCGAGACGACTCTGGTCGAGGTCGGCGCGCGGCGACAATCGACCGCGCGCCGCCTTCTTTCGGCTGACCCGCGGCGGCGCGGCGGCCGTGGTGTCGGCCAACTGCTGCACGGGACTCATGGCCACCGATTCTGAGTCCGGCGGCTACCGGCGGTTAGCGTAGTCCGTTACCCGATTGCGGTTCCGCCAACCCAAATGTTGCGAATGGAAATGGAAATTCCGCCGTTCGGCCGACGGCCCCGCAGGGCACCACCCCGCGCGGCGAATAAATCACGGATGTCGACGTCAGCGCACGTGGCGAGCGGAAGCGAGCTGCGTTCAGCGGATAAGTTCTAATATGCAATCAATCGGGAATGCGCGATCGCCTGATCTGAGTATTGTGTGAATTTGTGGCATCGCAGCCGTGGCCCGTTGTTTCACGGGACAATGAGTTCAAATTGATCCAATCCGCGCTCATGCCGGACAGCAGCGGATGCGGAATCGTGCTGTTCGGCGACGCCGGAGTCGGGAAGACCACCTTGGCGCGGCTGGTCACCAAATCGCTGCCCGACCGGGTGCAGTGGATAGCGGCCACCGAGTCGGCGCGCAGCATTCCGCTCGGAGTGTTCGCCCACCTCGTGGGGTCGGCGACCGCCAGAGACATGATGGCGTTCCTGGCCGCGGCACGTCAGACGATCCTGTCCGAGGAGCACTCGATAATCGGCGTCGACGACGCGCACCTGCTCGACCAACTGTCGGCCACCCTGCTGCATCAACTGGCGCTCGACGGGTCGGTGCGCATCGTGGCCACCATCCGCGACGGCGAGCCCGTTCCCGACGCCATCACGTCGCTGTGGAAGGACGGCTATCTGCAGCGCCTGCACCTCAAACCGTTCACCAAGGCGCAGTGCTCCCGATTGATCGAGCAGGCACTGGGCGGACGGGTCGAGGGCCTGTCCGCCGACCTGATCTGGGAAGCCTCCGGTGGCAACGCGATGTTCGTGCGTCATCTGGTCGAGGGGGCGATCGAGGCGGGCACGCTGCGCCAGGTGCGGGGCGTGTGGCAGCTTCGCGGACGCGCCTCGGTCACTTCGGAACTCGCCTCGCTGCTCGATGTGCGGGTCGAACAGCTGCCGCCGGACATCCTGCACGCACTGCACCTGCTGACGTTCGGTGAGCCGCTCGAACTCGATGCGTTCACCGCGCTCGCCGGTGCGGACGCGGTGGAGCAGGCCGAGGTCCGCGGTCTGGTGCGCATCACCGAAGAGGGCGATCGCCTCGACGTCCAGTTCACGCATCCGCTGTTCGGCGAGGTCATCCGTCGCCGCCTCGGGGTGGCCGCGGCGCGGCGGGTGCGCGGCGAACTGGTCCGCACACTGCGGGACCGCCCCGTGGCCAACCCGGGACAGCGGATTCGGCTGGCCGAGTTGACGTTGGACAGTGACGAACCGCCCAGCCCCGACCTGTTGGTGGCGGCCGCGCGCGATGCGATCGCGCTGGGCAACATCACGCTCGGCGAGCGGCTCGCCCGGGCCGCGGTCACCCGCGGCGGCGGGTTCCCGGCCAGCGAGCTGCTGGCCCGCGCACTGCTGTGGAAAGGTGAAGCGGCCGAGTCTGATCAGATCCTCACCGCCTTCGATCCCGAGCAGCTCAACGAACTCCAGCTGACCCTGTGGGGGGCGGCGCGCATCGCGAACCTGCAGTGGTCGATGGGTGACGCCGACACCGCCGACCAGGTGCTGACCCTGCTGCGCTCGCGGGTGAATCACCCGTCGCTCACGCTGTTCCTCGATGGGCTGTGCGCTGCCTCGCTGGCGTTCAAGAACCAGTTGCCGGACGCGATCCGGTTGTCGCGCCGGGTGCTCGACGAACCCACCGCGCCGGCATCGGCGGTCGAGTGGGCCATCATCGGTGGCGCGCTCGCGCTGGCCCAGGCCGGCGAACTCGCCGAAGTCGCGGCCGTGGCCCAGCGGGGTCTGACCGTCGAGGAGAAGGTCGACGGACTGCTGCGCTACCTCAGTGCCTTCGGCGAGATCCGGGCGCTCGTCCTCGCCGGCGACTTCGACGCCGCCGAGCGCCGATCCGGTGACATCCTGCGCATCTCGTCGCCCGGCCAGTACCTGGCGTGGGGTATGGCCAACGTGCTTGCCGGCACGGTTCAGGTCGCCCGCGGCCGCTTCGGCCATGCGTTGGCCCCCATGGAGCAGACCGTCGCGGCACTCACGTCGGAGAGCGCCGCGACGTGGAGCTTCCCGGCGCGACTGCTGCTCGCGCAGTGCTACTGCGTCCTGGGCAGGGTCGACCCCGCCCGCCGCATCGTCGCCGAACTGCGCACCCGCTTGGGGCGCCACGTCGCGGTGTTCGAACCGCAGCTGCGCCTGACCGAGGGCTGGCTGGCCGCAGCCGAGGGCACCGTGAGCCTGGCCGTCGAGAAAGCCCTCGACGCCGCACGGCTCGCCGCCGACTCCGGACAGCACGGCTTCGAGATGTCGGCCCGGCACGACGCCGTCCGCTTCGGCGACCGAGACCACATTCCCCGGCTCGTCGAGCTGACCGCGACGGTCGGTGGGGCACTCGCAGACGCCTACCGCACGCATGCCGCCGCGCTCGTCGAGGGCGACGCCGACGCGGTGCGGGAGGCGGCCGAGCTGTTCGAGCGGCTCGGTGCCCTGCTGTCGGCGGCCGATGCGTACGCGGATGCGTCGGCGCTCTACCGCGCCGGCGACAACAAGCGTCGAGCGGTCGACGCGGCCGCCCAGGCCGACCGCCTGGCCGGCGCGTGCGGTGGCATCCGGACCCCCGCGTTGAAGATCGCCGCCAATCCCCTGCCGATCAGCGCGCGCGAGCGCGAGATCGCCGAGCTGATCGCGGCCGGTGCGAGCAACAAACAGATCGCCGAACGGCTGGTGTTGTCGGTGCGGACAGTGGAGGGCCACATCTACCGCGCATGCGCGAAGCTCGGCGTCGGTGATCGTGAAGCGTTGGGGTACAGCGCCACTCGCGGCTGACGCCCGTGCCGGATACTCGGCGACCGGATGCCGTGCGGTGGGCGCACTTCGCTCTCCCACTCTCAATCTATAGCGCACCCGGGGGCTTGCGGCAAGACCCCGGTCGTGCTCCAGAATCGTCGATCTCAGCGAAAAAACCCTTATCACAGGGGCTTTCGCAACCGAACGATGGGAGATCGATGATCGACGTGATCATTGCCGGCGGCGGACCGACCGGGATGATGCTGGCCGCCGAACTGCGGCTGCACGGTGTCCGGGTGGTGGTACTCGAAAAGGACGTCGAGCCGCCCCCGTACGTGCGTTCCCTCGGATTGCACGTGCGCAGCATCGAGGTGATGGACCAACGCGGTGTGCTCGAACGGTTCCTGGCCCACGGTCAGCGCCATCCGCTGGGCGGCTTCTTCGCCGGCATCGTGAAACCCGCACCCGCCCACCTGGACACCGCACACGGTTTCATCCTCGGCATCCCGCAGCCCGTCACCGACCGGCTGTTGACCGACCGCGCCGCGGAGTTGGGGACCGAGATCCGCCGGGGCCACGAGGTCGTTGCGCTCACCCAGGATGACGAGGGGGTGACCGTCCAGACCGCCGACGGCACACAGCTCCGTTCGCGCTACGTCGTCGGATGCGACGGCGGCCGCAGCACCGTGCGCAAGCTGCTCGGTGTCGAATTCCCCGGCGAGCCCAGCACGGTCGAGACGCTTCTGGGCGAGATGGAACTCACCGCGGATCCCGCGACCGTCGACGCCGTCGTCGCGGACGTGCGCACGACCCAGTTGCGCTTCGGGGCGATGCCGCTCGGCGACGGGGTGTACCGCGTCGGCGTGCCCGCCGCGGGAGTGGCCGACCGGGACAGACCGACGACGATCGAGGAGTTCCGGCGACAGCTGCGCGCCGTTGCGGGCACGGACTTCGGCGTGCACTCGCCGCGGTGGCTCTCCCGGTTCGGCGACGCCACCCGGCTGGCGGAGCGCTACCGGGTCGGTCGGGTGCTGCTGGCCGGCGATGCGGCGCACATCCACCCGCCGACCGGTGGCCAGGGCCTCAACCTCGGCCTTCAGGACGCCTTCAACCTCGGCTGGAAACTGGCCGCGCAGATCAACGGCTGGGCGCCGGCCGGGCTACTGGACAGCTACCACACCGAACGTCATCCGGTGGCCGCCGACGTGCTGACCAACACCCGCGCGCAGATGGAGCTCCTCTCGCTGGAACCAGGGCCGCAGGCCGTGCGCAGGCTCATGACCGAACTGGTCGAGTTCGACGAGGTGAACCGTCATCTCATCGAGAAGATCACCGCCATCGGCGTCCGCTACGACTTCGGCCCGGGGCACCGCCTGCTGGGCCGGCGGCTGCGCGACATCGCGCTGAGGCGCGGACGCCTGTACGAGCTGACCCGCTCCGGCCGGGGACTGCTCCTCGACCAGACCGGCCGGCTCTCGGTGGCGGGCTGGACGGACCGGGTCGACCACGTCGTCGACGTCAGCGTGGAACTGGAGGTGCCCGCGGTGCTGCTGCGGCCGGACGGTCACGTCGCGTGGGTCGGCGACGATCAGGAGGATCTGCTCACCCGGCTGCCGGTCTGGTTCGGCACAGACACCCGGTGACACGCCGCCGTCACTACGATTGGCCCCATGTCCGAGGACCTGCTGATCGGTGATGTGCCCTTCACCCACGACCCCTGGGTGGCCGGCCGCGAACGCTACGACTCGATGCCGTACCGGCGGGTGGGCACGTCCGGCCTGCTGCTGCCGGCCATCTCACTGGGGCTCTGGTACAACTTCGGCGACAACCGGCCGTTCGACGTGCAACGGGAGGTGCTGCGGTACGCGTTCGACCGCGGCATCACCCACTTCGATCTCGCCAACAACTACGGGCCGCCGTACGGTTCGGCCGAGGAGAACTTCGGCCGCATGCTCCGCCGGGACTTCAAGCCCTACCGCAACGAGCTCATCATCTCCACCAAGGCCGGCTGGGACATGTGGCCGGGGCCCTACGGTCAGCTCGGCAGCCGCGCGTACCTGCTCGCGAGCCTCGACGAATCGCTCGACCGTCTCGGCCTCGACTACGTCGACATCTTCTACTCCCACCGCATCGATCCGGTGACCCCTCTCGAGGAGACGATCGGCGCGCTCGACACCGCGGTGCGCGCGGGCAAGACCCGCTACGTCGGCATCTCGTCGTATTCGGCGGCCAAGACCGCGGAGGCCGCCGCCATCGCCCAGGGTCTGGGCACCCCCCTGGTGATCCACCAACCGTCGTACTCACTGCTGAACCGCTGGATCGAGGGCGACCTCACCACCGAACTCCGCAATGCCGGTATGGGGGCCATCGCGTTCACCGCGCTGGCCCAGGGACTGCTGACCGATCGCTATCTGCAGTCGGCGCCCGCCGAAATCGACCGTGCCACAGCGCGACCCTCGTTCGACGACGACCTGGTGACCGAGCAGGTGCGCGAGCAGTTGCGGGGATTGGCCGGCATCGCCGAGCGCCGCGGTCAGACACTGGCCCAGCTGGCCCTGGCCTGGGTGCTGCGCGATGACACCGTGGCGTCCACGCTGGTGGGCGCATCGAGCGTCGCCCAGCTCGAAGAGAACCTCGGCGCACTCGACAACCTCGACTTCAGCGCCGACGAACTCGCCGAGATCGATCGATACGCCACCGAATCGGGTATCGATCTGTGGCGGGCGAGTTCCGATGTCTAGCGGACTGCCGTGGATTCGACCCGAATAGACCGCTGGCTCTGGGCGGTTCGGCTGACGAAGACCCGACCGGACGCGGCCGCGGCGTGCCGGGGCGGACACGTCCGCGTGAACGACCGGCCGGCGAAACCGTCGACCACCGTGGCTCCCGGCGACGAGATCCGCGCGCTGGTGGGCGACCGGACGCGGATCGTCGAGGTGGTGCGGGTGATCCAGAAGCGGGTCGGCGCCGCCGATGCGGTGACCTGCTACCTGGACCGGACTCCCCCGGCTCCGAAGTCCACCGCCGTGCCGCTGGCGGTCCGCGACCGCGGTGCGGGACGGCCGACCAAACGCGACCGCCGCAGGCTCGACAGGTGGCTCGCCGGGCAGTGACCCGACGACTCAGCGCAGCAGCGCCACACCCTCGCCACGCAACTCACCGGCGACGGCCGCGGCGCGACCGGTCATCGCGAACAGCAGCGCTTCACCGGGACCCACCACCTCGGGCCCGTTCCCCGCGGTCCAGTCGACATCGGTGGCGACCAGCCGCACCCCGCGTGTCCGCCGCCGGCCGCCGACCACGGGGCTGAGGCGTGCGTAGTCCAGGCAGACCCGGACCCGGCCCGCGTCGAGATCGCGATGCAACCCCAGTGGACGTCTGATGTCCTGCTGGTGGACCAGACACTCGATGAGCGCGACCCGGCCCCCGTAGAGTGCGCCCGCACCCGCCGGCTCACTTCCCCGCCGCATCCGATCCGCCAGTTCACTCCGCCCGATTCGGGAGTGGCGGTCCACGCCGTCGGCGTTGAGTCGGTCGACGTCACCGGCGAACCGAATCATGTTGGCCGCGAGCGCGATTCGACTCTGATCCAGGTAGGCGACGGTATGGGCGGCGACATCGCGCACCGTCCAACCCGCGCACAGGCTCGGCGACGCCCACTGCTCGGGCGTCATGCGGTCCAGCAGGTCGGCGAACTCGAGGCGTTCCAGCCGCGCAAGCGTGCGAACGGTTGCCATGCCCTCAGTGTGACGCCGCGAAACTATGGTGCAGTACATGACTCTCGTCACCTATGAGCTGGATGAGCACATCGCCACCATCACCCTGAACCGGCCGGAGGCCCGCAACGCCATCAACGGCGCCCTCCGCGAGGATCTCAACGCCGCATGGAACCGGTTCCGCGACGACGAGGACGCGTGGGTGGGGATTCTCACCGCGAACGGTGACGTGTTCTGCGCAGGCGGTGACCTCAAGGACGGGCAGGGTTCGGTGGGTACGTTCGGTGGAACCTTCTGGGAGAAGCCGACCATCAACAGCTTCGAGAGCGGTATGGAGCTGTTCAAGCCCACGATCGCTGCGGTACAGGGACCGTGTGTGGGCTACGGCCTGACCGGAGTGTTGTTCTGCGACTTCGTGATCGCGAGCACCGAGGCCACGTTCTCGTTCCCCGAGGTGTCCCTCGGGGTCCCCACCATCGTGGGCGCGATCCGGCTGCCGGAACGGGTCAGGTGGGCCGATGCGATGGAACTGCTGCTCACCGGCAAGCCGATGACGGCGCAGCGGGCCAAGGACGTCGGTCTGGTGTGGAAGCTCGTCGAGCCGGAGGATCTGAAGGCCGAAGCGCTGGCGTGGGCCCGCACGCTCACCGAGGCCGCGCCGCTGGCTCAGCGCGCCACCAAAGAAGTCGCGTGGCGGACGGCAAACATGGGCTGGATCGAGTCGGTGCGGTTCGGCGAGACGATGCGCAAGGTGGTCGCGGTCACCGAGGACGTCGCCGAGGGTCTCCAGGCGTGGCGCGACCGGCGCAAACCGCAGTGGAAGGCACGCTGAGGCGGCCGCCTAGAAGGCGTACCGGATCCGGCAGTCCGGCAGCCTGGTGGCGACCAGATCGGTGAGCTGCTGCACCCAGCGGCCCTTCCACGGGCTCTTGTAGCGGACGTTCCACTGCCCATTCTGACTGCGCTTGAGCTGCTGCAGATCCGGCCGCCACAGCACGTCCTCGCCTTTGGGGTGCCAGCCGAGATTGACCTCGTGCAGGCCCTCGTTGTGGGTCAGGAAGATGATCTCCGCCGCCAGTTGACGCTTCGTGCGGTCGTTGGTGTTGTCGGCGATCTGGTCGAGCAGCTCGGTCCAATCGGCCAGCCAGTTCTCGTGCACGATGACCGGGCTCAGGTTGAGGTGCACCTCGTAACCCGCCTCGACGAAATCGTCGAGCGCGGCGATCCGGTCGGACATCTTCGAGGTGCGGACGTCGACCAGGCGCGACATCTCGGCGGGCATCAGGCTGAACCGCACGCGGGTGCCGCCGCGCGGGTCGTAGGTCAACAGATCGCGGTTGACGAGTTTGGTGGCAAAACTCGCCTTGGCGTTGGGAATCCGGCCGAACAGATCGACCAGATCACGCACGTTGTCGGAGACCACCGCGTCGGCCGAGCAGTCGCTGTTCTCGCCGATGTCATAGACCCAGTCCACCGGATCGCATTGATTCGGCTCGGGTTTGGCGCCCTGGCGCGCGGCATGCCGCTCCAGGTAGCCGGTGATCTTCTCGATGTTGGCGAACACGGTGATGGGGTTCGCGTACCCCTTGCGCCGCGGTACGTAGCAGTACGAACACGCCATCGCACAGCCGTTGGCCGTCGACGGTGCGATCCAGTCGCTCGACCGCTCGTTGCGGCGGGCGCTGAGGCTCTTCTTCTCGCCGAGGACGAGGACTTCCTGCTTGATGCGCACCCAGTCCTCGACGTTGCCCTCGTTGCCGTACAACCCCGGAATCGCCTGGTGCGACAGCACCTCGATGCGCTCGGCATCGGGGAAGCGATCCAGCACCGCACGCGCCCGTGGCAAGCGCTCGATGTCGGGCTCGTGGTAGATCCGCTTGATGTCGAGAAGCCGATCGGCCAGGTCGACCGGCGTCCGATGGGTAGATCCGGCGCCGCCCGGAAGGGACGTCATGGTTGGTTCAACGTGCATGTTACGGTCGCTGTTCCGGCGTCGTGGAGTGAGATGAATCAACCCCGCGGCTCGGGCGCCGACCGCGTCGGAGAGGATCGGCGGATGCTGCCGTCGCGTCCGACGATCCCCGCTCTGCTGGCCCGAAGCGCCCGCGAATTCGGTGACCACGACTACGTGGTGTCACCGACCGAGCGACTCACCTACACCGACGCCGAGCGACGATCGGCGGCTCTCGCTCGCTGGCTGCTGCACCGGGGGGTCGGCAAGGGGACGCGGGTCGGCCTGTTCTTCCCCAACGGCGTCGACTGGATCATCTGGTGGCTGGCGGTGTCGCGCATCGGGGCGCTCGCCGTCCCGCTGAGCACCATGTACCCGCCCGCCGAACTCGCCAAGGTCCTGCGGTTGGCCGACGTCGCGCTGGTGATCGGGCCGTCGGAGGTGCTCGGCACCGACGTGGCCGAGCGCTTCGAGGCCGCGTTGCCGGACCTGGCCGGCCAACCCGCCGGCCGCCTCGCCGTCGCGCGGGCGCCCTATCTCCGTACGGTCGTGCTCACCGGCGGCGCGGACCGTGGCTGGGTGACTCCCCACGACCCGACCGCCACGGTGTCCCGGCAGGTGCTGTCGGCCGTGGAGGACGAGGTGTCCCCCGCCGACCTGGCGGTCATGATCCATACCTCCGGATCGACGGCCGACCCCAAAGGCGTACTGCACACCCACGGGACGCTGGTCCGGCAGACATCCGGATGGCCCGAAGCAGTGCGTGCCGTCACCGGGTCCACCGGCGACGCCCGGATCCTGTGCGCCATGCCGTTCTTCTGGATCGGTGGTCTGCTGGCCGCGACCGGCGCGCTACACCAACCGGTCGCGGTGCTCGTGCTGCCGCGACTGGACGCCGCGGCCGCCCTCGACCTCATCGAAGGCGAGCGCGCCACCGGGTTGGTGGGGTGGCCCGCGTTCACCCAACGCCTGCGCGATCACCCCACCTTCGCCGGCCGGGATCTCAGCAGCGCGCCGATGCTGACCGACGGCCCACTCGACATCGCCATGACCGACGTGCCGGACGGTTATCCGGTCCACCGCACGATGTCGGAGACCGCCGGCGGCTTCACCTTCACCGAGATGGCCATCGTCGACCGGGACGGCCGGCCCGTCCCCGACGGGACCATCGGCGAACTCCTGATCCGCGGTATCGGCGTGATGGCCGGCTACAACAAGCGCGAACGCGCCGAGACCTTCGACGCCGACGGCTGGTATCACACCGGCGACCGCGTCTACCGCAGGCAGGGCGATCCACGCCTGTTCTACGTGGGCCGCACCAGCGAACTGATCAAGGCGGCCGGTGCCAACGTCTCGCCCCTCGAAGTCGAGGCGGTCATCGAAGGTTTCCCCGAGGTGGCGCAATGCGTGGTGGTCGGCATCGACGACCCGGAGCGCGGCGAACAGGTGTGCGCAGCCGTCGTCCCCGCCACCGGCGACCTCGACGTGACGGACCTGGCCGCCCGGGCGCGCGCCCAACTCTCGGCGTACAAGGTGCCCACCCGGTGGGCCATTGTTGCGGCCGACCAGTTGCCGGTGCTGCCGAGCGGCAAACTCAACCGCAAGGCGGTCAGGGCACTGATGGACTAACGCTCCAGCGCTGAGGGCGGCGCGGCCCCACCGTCTTCGGGCTGGAACTCCGCGGACCCGTCGTCCTCGGCGGCCGCGACGTGTGGTTCGTCCTCTGGCATGTCAGGTGCGGTCACGGTGTCCGGCTACCCGGTCTCCGGCGCGGTCAATCGCCGGCCGTCTTGGCCCCCGGCTCGGCCGCATGTGCGTCGTGCTGACCGTGAGCCACCTTGCCGTGGCCGTCCTTGCCGTGACCGTCTGCACCGTGCGCATCCTTGCGGCCGAACGGCAGGACGTGGACGACGGCCACCACGACGCCGCCGACGATCAGGCCGATGACCGCGGACGCGGCGGTGTTGACCAACCAGCCGAGCACGCCGCCTACGCCGCCGACGGCGTGGTGGACGGATTCCTCGGCGTGGTGCACCAACCCGTAGAGGGTGTGCCAACCCAGCTCGTCGGTTCCGACCAGCAGGATGTGGCCGCCGACCCACAGCATCGCGACCGTGCCGATGAGCGAGAGCGCCGCCAACAGCTTGGGCATCGCCGTGACCAGGCCGCGACCGACCCGCTGGGCAAAGCGCGAACTCCGCTGCGCCAGGTTCAGGCCGATGTCGTCCATCTTGACGATGCCGGCGACCACGCCGTACACCACCGCGGTGATCACCAGCGCCACCACGACCAGGATGATGAGCCGGGGCAGGAACGCCTGGTCGGCCACCTCGTTGAGGGCGATGACCATGATCTCGGCCGACAGGATGAAATCGGTGCGAATCGCGCCGGTCACCACGGCGCGTTCGGCATCGGCGCCCCGTCCCACGCCCGCGGTGGCATGGGCGTCGTGGCCCCGCAACCGGCCCCAGACCTTCTCGGCGCCCTCGTAGCAGAGGTAGGTGGCGCCCAGCATCAGGATCGGGGTCAGCAACCACGGCACGAACTGGCTGAGCAGCAGGGCGGCCGGCAGGATGAAGAGCAGTTTGTTGCGCAGCGAGCCGATCGCGATGCGTTTGATGATCGGCAACTCGCGTTCGGCTGCGATGCCCTGCACGTATTGCGGTGTGACGGCCGTGTCGTCGATGACGACGCCGGCGGCCTTGGCGGTGGCGCGGCCCGCGGCCGCGCCGATGTCGTCCACCGATGCCGCGGCCAGCTTCGCGAGCACCGCGACGTCGTCGAGTAGACCGAACAGCCCCGCGCTCATCGCGTCTCCTTCATGGCGCGAGGGTACCCGCAGAACCGATTCCGACTCCCCCGCTGCCGGGCCTCAGCGGGCGACGAATCGCCGGTGGTAGTCGGAGAGGCGATAGGCCACCCGGGTGGTGTCGAGCCCGAGGTCGGCCGGACGGTGGACGACTCCGCCGTACATTCCGCGGGGATGGTCGGCGCGGAACCGCGCCATCGCGGTGCGCGCCCGGTCGTCGAAGGGTTGGCCGGCGAGTTCGTAGATCGCCGACAGGGTGGCCTCCTCGTCGGCCATGAAATCGTCGAATCCGATGTCGATCGACTGGTCGGCGGGCAGCACGTCGCGGTCGCGTACACACCCGGTCAGCAGGTCGGTGGCGCGGTCGACCCAGTACTCGGTGAGCGCCACCGGGTCGGGACGATCGCGCGACATCCGTGCCGCATAGCAGATCATCGTCGCCATCGACTGGATCACCTCGACCGGATCACGATGGGTCACCACGAAGATCGCGTCGGGGAACGTCGAGACCAGGGCCGGGAACTGTTCGAGGTGCTGTGGCGACTTCAGCACCCATCGACTACCTCCGCGCAGCCACTGCAGGGCTTGCAGTGTGCGTTTGAGATAGGCGTACGACGCCGCCTGATCGTGTCCCTTGTAGTGGGCGGCGTACGAGGGGACATGAAAGGTCGTCTCGAACAGCATCCCGCCGATGTCGTTGGCCAGCAGTTGGATCTCTTCATGGGCGTGGTCGACGGTCATGTCGTGCATCCGCTTGAACTCCGGCATCACCGTGTGGACCAGATCCAGTCCGGCGGCACACCGTTCGCGGCGTGCCTGCGGATCCGCCTCCCCCGGTGCGGGCACGGGCTCGAGGCTCTCCCAGTACGGCAGGTGCCGGATCGCGGGATCGGCCGCGATCATGTTGTGCAGATGCGTGGTGCCGGTGCGCGGCAACCCGCAGATCACGATCGGCCGCTCCACGGGAATGGTCAGGATCTCCGGGTGCCGGGTGAGTAGATCGTGGAGCCGCAACCGGTTGACCAGGTGCTGGGTCAACTGTTCGAAGGCCAACGCCCGGCCGGCGTCCGACAGGCCGGCTTCGGAGTTCAGCGCGTCGCACAGCACCTGCAACCGCTCACGGAATCCGTCGTCGCCGAAGTCGGTCAGGCCCGCGCGGCCGGCGGCTGTCGCCTGCAGCGCCTCCGGTGTCAGGGCCACGGTCGCGCCGTAGGCGGCCAGGCCGTCGCGCATCGGCCGGGCCGTCTCCGGATACACCGGCTCGGCGAGGTCGTCGAAAGCGATCGGCGCCGGGCGGGAGACCTCCGCGGTCACCGGGACACCTCGGCGAGGTCGACCACCCGGCACCGCGGCCGGGCCGGGGTCTGCGCGGGCAGGAACCAGCGCAACCAGATGAGGCCGGTACGCCGCCCCGCGGTCGACACCCAGTTCGGGTGTCCGGGGTCGCGATCGGCGATCACGATCCGCCACGACCCGTCCGGTTCGTAGCTCACCTGCGCGCCGTTGAGGGTGACCCGCTCGTAGGTGTAGTCGTAGGTGTGCAGGAACGGATTCCACAGGCACAGGTTCCAGAACACGCAGTCGGGTGAGGTGCCTTCGACGATCAGGGCCTGATCGTGTCGCAGTTCATAGGCGCCCATCGCGTACGCGGCGTCGGCGGCCGACCAGCCGTAGGCGTTCTGGGGCACCGGGAACGGCTCGTGGATCTCGTTCGGCGGCTCGATCCGGGTGGGCAGGAAGGACACCTGCTCGTGGAGCCAGGTGCGCGCGGCGCGCATCCGGCGCGTCAGATCCTCGGCGTCGTCGTGGCGCCGGGCGGGCGGGTCGATGCTCTCGATCGTCCACTGCGTGCGGCGCCCGCTCTCGGGTGCGGTGAGGTAATCGCGGGTCAGGGCCATCACCGCGTCGGAGGTGAGTTCCAGCCACGTCCCCGGCTGCGGTGACGGGCTCATCGTGAACTCGAAACCGCCGTCCTCGTCGAACTCGAGGTCGCGGTCGTTGATGGTCCCGACGATGCGGTTGCTGTAGCTGCCGTCATCCGGGCCGCCGTAGACGGTGATCGAGAGGTACACCGCGTCGCCGCGATTGCCGCGCACCCGGTACGTGCGTCGCGGGTCGATCGGCGCGAGTTGGTAGAACGCGTCCGAGTTGTCACCGCCCCACTTCAGGTAGGGCCCGATCACGTCGACGAAGCGCGGGTTGTCCTTGTCGCCCCACACGTAGGCGTCGACCGCGACGCGCAACAGGCTGAAGGTGAGCCGGTATCCGTCGAGAAGATCGGCTTCCGCGAGCGGGGGGTCGGCATGAAGCAGCTTGTCCTCGATGTGGCGCACTTCGTCGAGCAGTTCTCCGAAGGCCTCCGAGAGTTCGGCGTGCTGCGGGTCAGTCTCGGTCATCGTGGTTCCTCATCGTTCGACGGACGCTCCCCGGGTGGCCAGGAAGCAGAGGTGGGTGACGAGCGCGTCGGCGTCGGTGATGTCGCGGACGTGAACGGCGTAGAAGGTGCTGCCGATCACGGTGTCGTACAACGACTCTGCGTCCATGCCCGGAGCCACCGCGTCTTGATCGATGCCGTCGCGGACCAGAGCGGAAAAGCGCGCAGCGGTGGCTTCATCGAGCAACTGCTGGGCGCGGATGCGCAGTTCGGGGTGGCGATGACGTTCGGCGAGGATGCCCAGTGCCGCGGCGTAGACCACCGGTTCGCGCCAGAACTGCACCACCGCGTGAAGGAACCGCTGCAGATCTGCCACGAAATCGCCTGTGCTGGTAAGTATCTCGACGGTATCGCCCATCTGGAATGCGGCGTCGAAGACCACGTGCGCCTTCGACGGCCACCGCCGGTAGACCGTCGGGCGGCTGACGCCCGCCTCACGCGCGACCGCCTCGATGGTCACCTGGTCGTAGCCGTCACGGATCAGCAAGGTGCGCGTCGCCGCCATGATGGCCTCTCGCGTGCGCGGATCGCGGCGCCGCCCGCGCGCCGGCGCGGTGCACTCCGGAGGGCCGGCGGCGGGATTCATCCCAATATGTTGACACGGTGTCACGTAATTCCGCCTGAAATTTGACGACAGAAACATTTTCCGGCCGGTCGACGATGACCTTGAAAGATCAAGCACCGACGACAGGGGTACGAACGGATGAGACCGACGACGAGCGCCGCAGCACATGTAGGCCGGATAGGGGCGCTCGCGGTGGCGCTGGGGGTCGGCGCCGCGGTGACGTTCGGGCACGGTGTGGCGTCGGCGGACACATCCGACTCGTCGAGCCCGTCCTCGGCGTCCTCGTCGGCGGAGTCGGGGTCGGAGTCGGAGTCGGAGTCGGGGTCGTCGGAATCCCCCTCGTCGAGCGAATCCACGAACGACGAGTCCGCGGAGAACGAAGCGGATGCCCCCGCCGACGACGAACCCGAGGAGGTAGCCGACGAGGAGGTGACCGACGAGGTAACCGAGGAGGAAGCGGCCGAGGAGCCGGCCGACAGCGTCGAGGACCCGGCGTCCGGCGACGAACCGGTGCAGACGCCCGCCGACGAGCCCGACGAGGTCCCTGTCGACGAAACGGTCGACGAGCCCGTGGCCGAGACCCCCGAACCGCCGACTGACGGCCCGGCAGGCTCTTCCGAGCCGGCCCAGGACGAGCCCAGCGGCGAAACCGTCGACGAGGTCGTCGACGAGGCCGCCGACGACGACACTGCCGAAAGCGATGAGACGGTCGTCGAGACCCCTGCTGAACCGGTGGCCGCCGACGGGACGGTCGGCGAGACCGCCTCGTCCTCCCCCGGAGGCCCGGCGGCCGTCGGAGTCGGCACGGGCACGCAAACAAACTCTCGCGCAATGACATTCGCCGCTGCCGCGCCGTCGGTTCGGGCGCTTCCCGCCCCGCCGAACGTGCCCGCGATGATCTCCGGATTCCTCGCCGCGGTCGGGCTCGCACCGCTGGCGGCTGCGCTGCCCACCGCGCCGGCGGCCCCACCGACGCTGTGGGCGATGCTGGCCCTGGCCCGTCGCGAATTCGAGCGGGCCTTCGCCCGCCCGAACCTGTCGGTCGCACCGTCGGGTGTGGTCACGACCGCCGCGGCGACTCCGTTCCCCACCACGCTGCCGTCGATCAACAAGGGGTGGGTGACGGGCAAGGTGCCCAACAACTTCGGGATCAGCGGCACCGACCTCGGCATCATGTGGGACGGCGGCATCCGGTTGGGCGAACGCTTCGTGCACGTCGCCTTCGGCGACACGTTCGCCAACGCCAACATGACCGGTGACTGGCGGTCCAACGTGCTGCTGGTCAGCACCGACCACAATCTCGGCAACGGGCTACAGCTGGTCCAGACCGGATACGCCGGCCGCTTCATCGGCCCCTTCAGCGGCCGGCTCGGACTCTTCGGCTCGGAGGTCACCCAGATCCCGACCTCCGGCATCCAGATCGACGGCAGGCAGTTCGTGAACTTCATGTCGGTCAAGTCGTGGGACACCCCGGGACGCTGGACCACCAACTACTCGGCGATCTCCGTCTACGACCCGGCGACGGACAAGTGGGTGCTGGCGCCGTCGACGATCCGCTCAGCGGGGTGGTTCCGGTCGACGACGCGGTATGTACCCGGAAGCCAGAACTTCCAGCAGTCGGCGTACGTCCTGCAGCCCGAGGACCAGGTCGGCGAGGACGGCATCCGTTACCTGTACGCCTTCGGCACCCCCTCCGGTCGGGCCGGTTCGGCATACCTGTCCCGGGTGGCGGAGGGATCGGTGACCGACCTGTCCAAGTACGAGTACTGGAACGGCGACAGGTGGGTCGCCAACCGGCCCGCCGCGGCCGCCCCGATCATCGGCGATTCCACGCGTTCAGCGGGCCTGTTCGGGTTCGTCGTCGACTGGGCGAACGACCCCAACGTGCTGGGCGGCTACCTCGGGGGCCTGTTCGGCGCGAAGACCGGCGGGAACGTCAGCGAGATGTCGGTGCAGTACAACGAGTACCTCGGCAAGTACGTCGTGCTCTACGGCGACGGCAACAACGACATCCGGCTGCGGACCGCGGACACCCCGGAAGGGCCGTGGTCGGCCCCGGTCACCATCGCGACGTCGAAGCAGTACCCGGGTCTGTACGCGCCGATGATCCACCCCTGGTCGGGTACCGGCGACCTTCGGGATTCGAACAATCAGCCCGACCTCAACAACCTGTACTGGAACATGTCGCTGTGGGGTGACTACAACGTCGTGCTCATGCAGACCGACCTGTCGCCGCTGAAGGCCGTCTACGTCTGAGATGGCAGCCGTCAGTCGATGTAGCGGACCAGGTACGGCGCCATGTTGTTGGTGCGCACCGGGGAGATCTGCACAACGGGGTCGGTGGCCTCGACCATCTGTCCCCCGCCGATGAACATCGCGACGCTCTGCGTGCCGTTGGGACCGTAGAAGATCAGATCGCCGGGCAGCGCCTGTGACGGCAGCACTTTGCGGCCGACGAGGTACTGCTCCCCTGAGGTCCGCGGGATCTTGAGGCCGGCGCCCGCGAAGGCGTAGACCATCAGGCCGGAGGCGTCGAAGCCGACGACCTGCGGCTTGGGGGCGGGCGCCAGCGTCACACCGGGGGCGACGCCGGGCAGGCCGGTGACCGGGATGGCGGCCGGGGTGCCGTCGACCGGGATGACACCGGGCGGCGTCGCCGCCGGTGCGGGCGTGTCGCTTCCTGCCGGATTGCCCAGTGTCGGTCCGGCCGTGTTGCCGCCGCCGTAGGCGAACGGGACGCCGCGCTGAGACAGCGCGCGGGCGATGACCACGTCGATCGCCTGTTGGTTTCGCGTGGGCAGCGGGAACAGCTCCGCACTCGCGGTGCCGGCTGTCGCCAGCGACAGCGCCAAACAGATGACGACGGCGTAGATGCGCCTCATCTCACACTCACCTCTCGACCGATCCACCGTGGGCAATCCCCACCAGCATCACTTGTACCTCCTGTAACAGCTCACCTGCTCATCGCAGCAGCGGATCAGCGCGAAGAGATGCGGTAGTGAGACCGAACGGTGACCGAACGACGGTGCCCGCCACCCCCGCCGTGTGAGCCGGCGGCGACGGGGTACGCGGGTGCCGACGAACGAACAGCCAACGACACCGAGCACGGAGGCCGAGACACCGATGACCGCGATACCCCCAGATCCCGAGCCGGCGCAGACACCGGACCTGGAACCAGGCGGCGGGGTGACGCCAGGGGCCACCCCGCCGGACTCGGACCAGATGTCCGGTGTCGGGGCGGTCGAAGACCCCCCGCGACACAGCATCACGGCCGGGAAGATCACCATGATCGTGGCGGTCGCTTTGTTCGCGCTGGCCTTCGTCGCGACAGCGATCCTGATGATCCTGAAGATGACCGGCGTGTTCGACTGAACAGCGTCGCGGCGGAATCCCGCCGCGCGCGGCGATGTTGCACCACTCGATGACGACGACGGCGACTGAGACGGCGATCAAGGCAGCACGGACGAAGGCGCCGACGTTGTGGACGCCGTCGCGGGTTCTGGTGACCCGTTCGGCGGCCGAACTGCCGCACGGCGCCGAGATCCTGGCGCGGTGCGAGGCGGCCGGCGTCTCCGACATCCGTGTACTCGCCGGCGACCGGCTCCCGTCGCTGGGCGCCGACAACGATCGCGCCGCCTACGCGTTGGCCAAACGGACGCTGGCCGTGGTCGTCGCCCCACCCAGCAAGCGCCGGCTCCAACCGATTCCGCCGAGCGCGGATTGGCGCATCGACCTCGCACAGGGGTGTCCCGGCCACTGCCAGTACTGCTACCTGGCCGGATCGCTCGCCGGTCCGCCCATCACCCGGGTGTACGCGAACCTCCCCGAGATCCTCGCCGAGATGGACGACCACGTCGGGCGCGGCACCATCACCTCGTCCTCCGAGCAGCGGTCCGGGGAGGGCACGACCTTCGAAGCATCCTGCTACACCGACCCGCTCGCCCTCGAACACCTGACCGGCTCGCTGTCGGCGACCATCGCCCACGTCGGTACCCACCAATGGTCTGGTCCGGTGGGGCTGCGGTTCACCACGAAGTACGACAACGTCGCGCCCCTGCTCGCCCTGCCGCACGCCCGGCGCACCCGAGTCCGGTTGTCGGTCAACGCCGACGAGATCGCGAGCCGGTTCGAGGGCGGCACCGCCCGTCTGCCGCAGCGGATCTCCGCGCTGCGGGCACTCGCCTCGGCCGGATACCGCATCGGCCTCACCATCGCGCCCATCATGCCGATTCCCGACTGGCCGCAGCACTACGGCGACCTGCTGCGCGACGTGGCCGCCGCTGTCGGCGACATCGACGACCTCGACCTGACCGTCGAGTGCATCACCCACCGCTTCACCGCGACCAGCAAAGAGGTGCTGACCGGCTGGTATCCGCGCACCCAACTCGACATGGACGAAGCCGCGCGCACCCGGAAGTTCGGCAAGTACGGCGCGGCCAAGTACGTCTACCCGAAGGACACGATGGCCGACCTGCGGTCCTGGTTCGAGTCGGAACTCGCCGAGACCCTACCGGCCGCCCGCGTCCTGTACTGGACGTAAGTCGTTGTCGTGCAACGTTTGTCCTGACACGGTCGGCTCCCCGATCTTCACCAGCATCTTGCCGATGTTCGCGCCGGCGAACAGGCCGTTGAGCGCGTCGACACAGGAGCCGATGCCCTCGAAGACGTGTTCGCGGTGGACGAGCAGGCCCTGATCGTCCCATCCGCGCAGCGCGGCGAACGCCTCCTCGAACCGGCCCCACTGGTCGAGGGCGTTGAACCCCTGCATCAACGCGGTCCTGGACAGCAGGTTGACGTAGTTGGCCGGGCCCGGGTGGTCACCGGTCAGATAGCTCGAGATCACTCCGCACAGCACCACGCGGGCGTTCTGCGCGAGCCTGCCGAGCACCGCGTCGAGCACGGAGCCGCCCACATTGTCGAAGTACACGTCGACACCCCGCGGGCAGTGCTCTTTGAGCGCCGCCCCCAGGTCTGCCGACCGGTAGTCGATGCACGCGTCGAATCCGAAGTCCTCCACCACCGCTCGGCACTTGTGCGGCCCACCGGCGATACCCACCACCCGGGCGCCGGCGATCTTCGCGATCTGCCCCGCGACCGATCCGGTGGCGCCGGCCGCCGCCGACACGACGACGGTCTCACCCGGCCTCGGCCGCCCGATGTCGGTCATGCCGAAGTAGGCGGTCGCGCCGGTCGGCCCGTAGACCGACATCACCGCCGGCTGATTCACCTGTTCGCGGCCAGGAATCGGCGTGCTGAACAGATCGTCGCGGATGATCGCGTACTCCTGGAACCCCGTGAGTGTGGTGACCACGTCGCCGACGGCGAACGCGTCACAGCGTGACGCCACCACCTCGCCGATACCGGCGGCCCGGATGACCTCGCCGAGCTGCACGGGAGGCAGATATCCGCGCTGATCATTCAGCCACGTGCGAATCGCGGCGTCGATGCCGACGTACGTGGTGCGCAGCAGCGCCTCCCCGTCGGCGGGCTCCGGCGCCGGCGACTCGATCATCTCCGTGTCCTGCGGCCCGACCAATCCGACCGGGCGGCGGCGCAACACGATCTGGCGGTTCATCACATCCGGCACCGCCCGAACCTACGACACCGCACCGGGATTCGGGCCGGGACTCCGTACAATCGCGCCGGTGATCGTGGTCGCACTGCACACCGCCAAGGCGCGGCGGCTTCCCGTCCGCCCGGTCGACGAGGTCGTCGCCGAAGCAGGTGCGGGGCTCGTCGGTGACCGTTACCACGGCACCCGGCACCGGCACGTGTCCATCCAATCCGCCGAACTCCTGGACCTCGCCGCACGCGACCTCGGGCACGACTTCGACCACGGCGCCACCCGGCGCAACATCACCGTGGACGCAGGTGAGATCCCGACCCGTCCCGGGACGCGGCTCACCGTCGGCGACGTCGAACTCGAAGTGGTGCGGATACTCGCGCCCTGCCGGTTGCTCGACGACGACATCGGCGCGGGCGCGGCGGCGGCACTGCGCGGGCGGGCGGGTTCGGCATGCCGGATCCTGCGCTCGGGCACGATCCGCATCGGGGACCCGGTGACGATCACCGATCCGCCGGACCAGGGCTGAACGCCTCAGCGCCGCCGCTCACGCACCTTGTACGTCGCGGGCCACGACTGCCGGGACTCGTCACCGACCAGGGGGGTGCCCTTGCCGCCGACCTGCACGTTGTAGGCCTCCTGGCCCGGGCCCACCTCGCGGTTCACGTGCTCCTGCGCCAGGTAGTACAACTCGTCGATCGCCGCCTCGCTGTAGGCGAGGAACGTCGTCTTCCGAGTGATGTCCCCCGCCCCGGCGGTCATCCGGTCCGGCAGCACCCGCGACGCCAGCGCGCCCGCGGCCAGCAGCGCGAACGGGATCAGCCAGTAGCAGACGAATGTGACCGGTGTGTCGGTGTCCAGGATCGACGCGTCGCTGCGGATCAGCGGCGGGACCGCCGACGAGACCGCCATGGCCGCGAAGATCCCGACCCAGATCCACGTGAGCCGCACGGTGATCTGCTCGAACAGATCGGTGCCGACGATGTCCTTGGGCTGGCCCGCGGCGGCGAATTCCCGCACGAAGGGGCGTTTGGTGAGGACACCCACCAGCGCGGTGAGGAAGATGCCCGCGAAACTCAACGGCGCGAGCCAGCGCTCCGCGAACGACTCACTCACCACAAGCGTGAGCAGCGTCAGCACCGCGAACGTGGCCGTCGCCCCGACGTCGAGGGAGCGGCCAGGGGCGTGTCGCGCCGGCCCCAGCGCCAGCGCGGCGACCGCAACCGCCAGCGCGACCACGGCGGCGGCGAGGAAAGGCACGTTGCCCAGCAGAATCCAGTACACGACCCACGGCGCGAAACCCAAGACGATGCCCACGGGCGGTCAGTCTATGGGCTTACTGTGAGCCCGACGGCAACACGTCGGGGCGAGTTGCGCCGCAGTGGTGTACAACGGCGTGTGATGAGGTATCTGCTCATCGCCCTGTACCTGGGCGGATGGTTGCTGACCACCGCGGCGCTGCTGCGGCGGCAGTTCGGCGACGATGACCGCGGCCGGCGCGACCGGTTGGTGTTCAACACCGTCAGCGTGCTGTGCGCGGTGGCGCTGGCCGCGGTGTGGCCGCTGTCGGGGTGGTTCCTGCCGATGATCCGCGCGGCGCTCGGCCGACCCGACGAGGAGTGAGCCGGCCCGCCGTTCAGGGGGTCGTCGCCGAACTGTCGGACGTGCCGGTGTCACCGGCCGTGGATTCCGTGCCCGCCGTGTCACCGTCGGTGGTCGCGTCGCCCGTCGAATCCGTCGTGGCGTTCTCGGCGGTCGACGGCGCGGTGCTCACCGAGTCCGCCGCCGTCGTGGGCGCCGACGACGTCTCCGCCGGGGTCTGCGTCGCGGTCGGGCTCTGCACCGCGGTCTCCCCCGTCGGGGGCGGCGGTGCCGTACCGGACACCGTCGGTGCGACGGCGGAGGTCGTCGGCGCGGTGGTCGTCGACGGGGCGACGCTGGTCGCCGTGGTCGACGGCGTCGAGGTCGCCGACGTCGTGGGGATGGTCCCCGGCTGGTCTTCCTCGACGATGGCCATGATCCGCGTCGTGTAGCCGTCGAGCCGCGCCTCGATCTGGTCTGGCGGCACCTTGCCCGCTTCGATGTCCTTCTCGAATTGCGCCATCTCGGCCCAGACCGCGTCGAGCTCCTTCATCGCGTCCTCGGACAGCGGCTCGTCGAGGGTGATGAACACCTGCCGGGCCAACGCGTAGGTGAGGCAGTTGGCGCACTCGTAGTTCAACGCGCCCGCGAGGTTCTGCGGCGCCACTATGTTGTCATCGGTGGCGTCGCTGTCGATGACGAAGACGACCTGATAGGCCACCGCGACCGCACTGCACGAATCGCACGAGGCGTAGGCCTGCGCCTCGTTGACGTTCATCGCATCGGAGTTGTCGGTGACGTACACCATCGCGAACGCCGCCTCGTAGACGGTGGTTCCGTCGGTCGTGTTCACCGCGAGCGCCTGATTGTCTCCGGGCTCGGGCGCGAGCGGTTTGCTGACCGGGAACACCCAGCCGGCGTCGGGGCCGGTGCCGGCGGCGCCCGCCGGTGCCGGCGCCGTCGCGACTCCCGCGCTGCCGCTGCTTCCGGTGAAGTCGGTCTCCTGGCGGGGCACCATGATGAGTGCCAACTGCGGTTGCTGCTGCGTCGGCATCGGGCTGTCGGTGTCCCACACCGCCTGCAGCACACCCTGCTGACCCTTGACGAAGGTCGGCGCCGCTGCGAGACGCGGATCGCCGTCGCGCCGCACCGGACCGCCGATCTGATCGGACTTCAGCGCG
The DNA here is from genome assembly GCF_010731695.1 of Mycolicibacterium litorale. NCBI lineage: Bacteria > Bacillati > Actinomycetota > Actinomycetes > Mycobacteriales > Mycobacteriaceae > Mycobacterium > Mycolicibacterium litorale. Next base: position 1,783,538 of record NZ_AP022586.1, on the reverse strand, counting down.
TAGACGATGTCGCCGATCGTGCCCCGCTCCCACGGCTGGATCGGGCGGTACGTCGCGTCGTCCGGCCACCAGGCATAGGCGACACCCGCGCACACCACCGCTCCGGCGGACACCGCGAGCACCCGCATGAGCGGCTTGCCCGCCGTGGCCGTCCAGGTGCCCACCGCCGCACGGCGGACGAAGCGAACGAGCATGTACAGCACGCCGGCCACCGGGATGACGATCGCGACCATCGCCAGTACCCGCGCGACCGCCTGGATCATGTCGCCCTCGGCCCAGGCGGTGACCAGCACGTCCTGCTGCCTGTCCAGGCTGGCCCACGCGGTGCCGATCAGCCGGGGCAGCGTCCACACCGCCAGCACCAGCGTCGCGAGCAGCAGCGGCACCACCAGGACCACCCACAGCGTGACGACGACGCGGGCCCACGGTTTGAGCAGCCGGGCCTGCGGATCGCCCCACCGCCACGGCAGTGCGCCCAGAAGTGTGGGCTTGATGCGGGAGTACAGATCGGGCACACCGGTCACGTCGGCGAGCACGTGGTAGCCGTCGAACCGCACCAGCGGGGCGAGTTGGCGCAGCATCTGCAGGATCTGGGTCGCCACGACGAGCAGCAGGGCGTCATAGCCGAGCCACAGCCACAGCCCGGTGATCGCGATCGCCACGAGCGCGTTGAAGTACAGCCCGCCGAGATCGGTCCGGATTCGGCCGCCCCGGCCGAGCCGGTAGGAATCGGTGACGTCGGTGTAGAAGGCCGGCCAGACGAGGTACACGCCGAACCCCATGACACCCGGGGTGGCACCGCCGTAGCGGGCGGCGGCGGCGTGTCCGAACTCGTGGAATCCGGCCGACAGCACGGTCACGACGAACACCAGGATCAGCAGTCCGGGCCGCTCGAAGGCGTCGTGGGCCGCCGAGGCCAGGCCCTTCTCGAAGAACACCCACCAGCACACGGCCGCGAACGCCGCGAGCGCCGGGACGACCACCCACGGCCGGAAGAGGAACCGGAACGGGTCGGTCACCCGCCGCGTGCGCTCGGGGTCGGTGACGGCGTACCGGAATCGCAGACCCAGCAACGGGTCCCGCTTCTTCACGGCCGGCTGGCTGCCGTCCGGGCGCACCATCAGCCCGAGCGGTCGCAGCTGTTTGTCGACCAGGTGGCCGATGTTGTCCGCACTGACGGTGCGACCGGTCGCGGCCGAAACCTCCTCTGCCACTTCGGCTGCGGTCCTGCGGCCGTCGACGGCGTGCAGTACGGCGTACAGCAGCGGTGTCAACTGCACCGTCTGGCCGTCGGCGCGGCGGGCCAGGGAGGGCGGAACCCGGTAACCGGATCCCGCCATCTCCCCGATCAGCTCGACACCGTCGGCGCGCTGAAGACCGGCCTGCGTCGGTTCGGCGCCCATCGTGGTCACAGGAGTGCTCCCGTCGTCCGTCACGCCGGTCAGGCGGCGGAGGTACCGCCGCTGTCGCCGCCGCTGGACGTGCCGGAGTCAGCACCGCCGGTGCCGGAGTCGGTGCCGCTCGTGCCGGAGTCACCGGTGCCGCCGGTGTCGGTGCCGGTCTCGGAATCACCCTGCGAGATGGTCGAGTCCTGGTTGGACTCCGCCACCGCCTCGCCGGTGAGGTTCTGCTCGATGATGGCGTCCTGCGTGGCGATCGAGATCGCATCCGAGTCGACCGAGCCGATGTTGGCGGCCACGCCCGCGTTGATGGGCGCCGCGACGTTCGCGTTGGCGGCCACAGCGCCGCTGATGGGAGCCGCGAGGTCGGCGTCGAGGTCGACATTGACATTGACGTTGAGCAGGTTTCCGTCGAGCAGCGCGGCGGGACTCGTGTCGACGGTCGTCCCGGTCCCGTCGGTGCCGCCGTCGGTCGTTCCGTCCGTGGTGCCGTCGGTCGGGACCTCGTCCCCGTCGGTGTCCATCCCGCCCTGGTCGATGCCGCTGACCTGGTTCGAGGTGGCGTGGGCGTCGGCGTCGAGGTTCTGGGTCAGCATCGTGCCCTGATCGACGGCGGCCTGCGCACCCGATCCGTACGACAGCACGTTGGCACCCGCGGCCGCGTCGATCGGGGCCGCGACGTTCAGGTTGGCGGCGGCGGCCAGATCGATGGGTGACGCCGCGTCGATGGCCACATCCACATCGGCGTTGAGGTCGAGGATCGACACCACTTCCTTGTCCGGCAGTGCGATCGCGCTCTCCGCCAAGAGCTCCTCGGGGGTCAGTCCTTCGGTGGTCATCTCGTTCACCCTTTCCGTCCGCTCGAATCGCCAGAGTTGCTGCCGGACCCGGCTGTGTCCGGCGTGGTGTCGAGGCGGATACCCATCTGCTTCCAAGATCAACAGCAATTTCACAGAAAAGTGCGGCTGATCTGCGGGATTGGCGCAGAACTAATTAACCTGTGCGTAGACCGTGGTGTGGATCACGCAGGTAGTGCCGTGGAAAAATCGTCGGCGGCGGCGCGAGAGAGTTTGCCAGGATTCACTCGTGTGGAGCGGGTGACCAGTGGACGACCTTCATCGCGGTCATCTCGTCGAGGAGTTCCGGTCCGAACCCGAACCCGCTGCCGCTCGCGCGGCGCGGCTCCGAGGCGCCGCCCGGGGCCCCGCCGAACGCGGCGTTGATCTTCACCGTGCCGACCGGCAGCGACCGCCACGCGGTCTGCGCCCGCGCCATGTCGTTGGTCAGCACGGTTGCGGCCAGCCCGTACCGGTCCGCGGCGGCCTCCATCAGCGCGGTGTCGAAATTGGGCACCACGCGCACGGGCGCCACCGGACCGAACGTCTCCTCCCGCATCACGAGCATGTCGGGCGTGCAGTCGGTGAGCACGGTGGGCGGGTAGAACGATCCGGGCCCGGGTGCCGGCTCACCGCCGATGCGGATCCGCGCGCCCGCTCGGGCAGCGTCGGCGACGTGTTCGTGGACGACGTCGCGCTGCCGCTCGTCGACCAGCGGGCCGATGCGCTGCGCCCAGGCACGAGCCTCGTCGACCAGCGCGTCGACGAAGGCGTCGGCGATCGCGTCGACCACGTAGATCCGCTCGACGGAAACGCAGATCTGACCGGCGTTGGCGAAGGCCCCCATCGCCGCCTGCTCGGCGGCCCACCGCGGCGACACCCCCGTGTCGACGATCAGCGCGTCGTTGCCGCCGTTCTCCAGGATCACCTTCGCGCCCCGCTCGGCACAGGTTCGCGCGATCGCACGGCCGGTCGCGCTGCTGCCGACGTGTGCGACGACGTCGACGTCATCGGCCGAGGCCAGCGAAGCGCCGACCGAACCGTCCCCGTCGACGATCTCGAGGACTCCGTCGGGAAGCTGCTCGGCCAGCAGCTCGGCGAACCGCCTGCCCGTACGCGGGCTTCGCTCACTTGGCTTGTGCACCACCGCGTTTCCGGTCACCAGGGCGGCGCCCAACAGTCCGGCCGCGACCGCGACGGGATCGTTCCACGGGGTCAGCACCGCCACGATGCCGCGTGGTTCGGGCACCATCAGATCGGTCGCCGTCCACTGCCCGTGCAGGCTTCGGCCCCGGTGCAGCGGTCCGAGTTCGGCGTACTGCACCAACGTGCCTGCGCCGGCGTCGACCCCGCCCAGCGCATCGTCGCGCAGTTTCCCCGTCTCTCGTTCGTTGAGTTCGGCGAGTTCATCGGCGGCCTCCCGCACCGCGGCGGCCGCGGCGGTCAACGCCGCGGCCCGCTCCGCAGCGGGCGTGCGGGCCCACCCGCTCGCGGCCGCCCGTGCGCGTTTCACCGCTTCGGCACAGGTCGACGCGTCGGCGATGGGCACCCGGCTGACGGGTTCTCCGGTGCGGGGGTCGGTGACGATCAGTTCGGTGGTCGGTGACACGGCCAAGGTGTTACCCCGCGGCGTGCCGGTCAATCACGATCGATCACCAGGTGTCGACGAACCGCCTGACCCGCCGCTCACGCGGGCCGGCGGCCGCGGCGGCCAGTGTGGCGGCCACCAGGTCGCGGGTCTGCGCCGGGTCGATGACATCGTCGATCTCGAAGACGGCGGCCGCGTTGAGCGCCTTCGCGTTGTCCTGCGCCGCCGCGGTGGCCCGGCGTACCACCTCCTCGCGCTGCGCGTCGTCGGCGATCGCCTCGAGTTCCTTGCGCATGCCCAGGCGCACCGCACCTTCGAGGCCCATCGGACCCAGATGCGCACCGGGCCACGCCACGGTCAGCAGCGGTTCGTGCAGGCCGCCGCCCGACATCGCCTGGGCGCCCAGCCCGTATCCGCGGCGCAGCACCACGGCGATCATCGGCACCTGCAGCGCCGCGCCCGCGACCAGAAGCCGAGATCCCCTGCGCACCAGCGCTTCTGCTTCAGCGGCCGGACCCACCATGAAGCCGGGGCAGTCGATCAACGACAGCACCGGGATGTCGAAGGCGTCGCACAGCTGCAGGAAGCGGGCCGCTTTGTCCGACGCTGCCGCGGTGATGGCGCCGGCCATGTGACGGGTGTCGTTGGCCAGGACGCCGACCGGCCGGCCGTCGATACGGATCAGCGCGGTCACCATCTCTCTGGCGAACCGCTGCCGCAGGAACACCGCGGACCCGTCGTCTGCCAGCGTCCGGATGATCGGCGCGACGTCGTACGCTCGCCGGTCGCGTTCGGGAACCGCTGTGCGCAGCAGGGTTTTGTCCGGCACCTCCCCCGGCGCGCTGCAGCCCTGGAAGTAGCCGACGAGAGTTCTGGCCACCGCGACGGCCTGCGCCTCGTCGTCCACCACGACGTCGACCACTCCGTTGGGTGCCTGGGTGGCGATCGGTCCGACCGCGTCGGGCGCCACGTCCCCGAGTCCGCCGCCGGCGATCATCGCCGGGCCACCCATGCCGATCGAGGTGTCCGAGGTCGCGACGATCAGATCGGCACACCCCGCGATCACCGCGTTGCCCGCGAAGCAGCGGCCCTTGACCACCGCGATCCGCGGGACCACGCCCGAGAGCCCCGCCCACAGCTTGAACGCCCGCACGTCCAGGGACGACACCACCGGATAGTCCGTGTCGCCGGGGCGGCCGCCTCCTCCTTCGGCGAAGAACACCGTGGGCAGCCGCAGCCGCTCGATGACGTCGAAGAGCCGGTCCTTCTTGCGGTGTCCGAGCGCGCCCTGCGTCCCGGCCAGCACGGTGTAGTCGTACGACAGCACCGCGCAGGCGCCGCCGTTGATCCGCGCGGTCCCGGCGACCAGGCCGTCGGCGGGCGTGCGGGCGATCAGGTCGTCGAGGTCGCGGCGCGCGCGCTGGGCGGCGATGGCGAATCGGCCGTATTCGACGAAAGATCCGTCGTCGACCAGGTCGGCGATGTTCTCGCGGGCCGTGCGCCCGCCGGACGCGTGGCGGCGCGCGACCGCCTCGGGGCGCGCCGCGTCCTCGGTCAGCGCACGGCGGCGCAGCAGTTCGGCGAAGTCCGCCCGCGTCGCCGCGGGCGGACCCTCAGACGTAGAGCTCCTCGAACCGGCGGATCGACCGCTCGATGTCGCCCTTGACCGCGCGGGCGGCCGCGGCACCGATCGGGCCGAACAGCGGTGCGCCACCGAGTTCGAGAGTCACGGTGAACGCGCATCCCGACGACGTCGGGCGCACTGCCATCCTGATGCCGTACTTGGTGCCGCCGACGCCCTTGCCGTCGACCAGCAGGAGCTCGGGCGGATCGAGCTGGCGGATCGTCCAGGTGACACGGTTGCGCATGCCCTTGGCGCCCGCGACACCGACGATCGTTGTCCCCACGGTGAGTTCGTCGGGCAGCTCGCTGCGCCACCCCTCGTGCATCACGAGCCAATCACCCAGCTCGGCGAGGTTGGACGCATGCGCCCAAGCGTCGTCGGGATCCAGCGACAGCTCGCGTGTCAGCTCGAGTTTGGCCACCTCGCGATAGTAGTGGCGGAGCGCCCTGCGGACCGGGGAATGTGCCGCCGCCGACATCACCGAAACGCCCCGCCTCAACTCTTGACTAAATCCAAAAAAGCGGGTGATATGGCTGTCGTGCCGTCGCCGTCCGAATACGTAGACCAGTTGCGGGGCGCCGATCTGCGCGTGACCCGCCCACGGGTCGCCGTGCTGGAAGCGGTGCACGCTCTCCCCCACGCAGACACCGAGACGATCTTCGCCTCCGTGCGATCGAGCCTGCCGGACGTGTCCCGCCAGGCCGTCTACGACGTCCTGCACGCGCTGACCGGCGCCCGCCTGATCCGCCGGATCCAGCCCTCCGGTTCGGTCGCGCGGTACGAGACACGAGTGGGCGACAACCACCACCACGTGGTCTGCCGCTCGTGCGGGACGATCGCCGACGTCGACTGCGCGATCGGTGAGGCGCCCTGTCTCACGCCGTCCGAGCACGACGCCCTCGACGGGTTCGTGCTCGACGAGGCCGAGGTCATCTACTGGGGCCTGTGCCCCGACTGCGCGCCCGAGAGTTCGACCGCAGATAGTTCCTGATCACATCCGTGATCGCAGCCCCATCACAACCTGATGTATGGAATATGAAGGGAAACACCGTGTCGTCAGATACCTCCGATGCCCGCCCCCCGCATTCGGACGCCAAAACCAGCAGCCACAGCGAGTCTGAGAACCCGGTCATTTCGTCGCCCGAGCCCAAGGTGCACGCTCCGCTGACCAACAAGGACTGGTGGCCGGAGCAGGTCGACGTCTCGGTACTGCACAAGCAGAACGAGAAGGGCAACCCGCTCGGCGAGGACTTCAACTACGCCGAGGCGTTCGCGCAGCTCGACGTCGAGGCCTTCAAACGCGACGTCATCGAGGTCATCCAGACCTCGCAGGACTGGTGGCCGGCCGACTACGGCAACTACGCCGGCCTGTTCATCCGGATGAGCTGGCACGCCGCGGGCACCTACCGCATCTTCGACGGCCGCGGCGGCGCCGGGCAGGGCGCGCAGCGCTTCGCTCCGCTGAACAGCTGGCCCGACAACGCCAACCTGGACAAGGCCCGCCGGCTGCTGTGGCCGATCAAGCAGAAGTACGGCAACAAGATCTCCTGGGCCGACCTGATTGCCTACGCCGGCAACGCCGCGCTCGAGCAGTCCGGCTTCCAGACGGCCGGCTTCGCGTTCGGCCGCGAGGACATCTGGGAGCCCGAGGAGATGCTGTGGGGCCAGGAGGACACCTGGCTGGGCACCGACAAGCGGTACGGCGGCACCAACGACAGCGAACGCAAGCTGGCCGAGCCGTTCGGTGCGACCACCATGGGTCTGATCTACGTCAATCCCGAAGGCCCCGAAGGCAAACCGGATCCGTTGGCCGCCGCGCACGACATCCGCGAGACCTTCGGCCGGATGGCGATGAACGACGAGGAGACCGCCGCGCTGATCGTCGGCGGACACACCCTGGGCAAGACCCACGGCGCCGCCGACGTGAACGTCGGGCCCGAGCCCGAAGGTGCTCCGATCGAGGATCAGGGCCTGGGCTGGAAGTGCCCGTTCGGGTCCGGCAAGGGCAACGACACCGTCACCAGCGGTCTGGAGGTCATCTGGACCGGCACGAACTCCGAGTGGAGCAACCGCTACCTCGAGATCCTCTACGGCAACGAGTGGGAGCTGACCAAGAGCCCCGCGGGCGCCTGGCAGTTCGAGGCCAAGAACGCCGAGGCCACCATCCCGGATCCGTTCGGCGGTCCCCCGCGCAAGCCCACCATGCTGGTCACCGACGTGGCACTGCGTGAGGATCCGATCTACGGCGAGATCACCCGCCGCTGGCTCGATCATCCCGAGGAGATGGACGAGGCCTTCGCGAAGGCCTGGTACAAGCTGATGCACCGCGATATGGGGCCGATCAGCCGTTACCTCGGTCCGTGGGTGGCCGAGCCGCAGCTGTGGCAGGACCCGGTGCCGCCGGTCGACCACGAACTCGTCGACGAGTCGGACATCGCCTCGCTGAAGAGCACGCTTCTGGACTCGGGTCTGACGGTGCAGCAGCTGATCAAGACCGCCTGGTCGTCGGCGTCGAGCTTCCGCGGCACCGACAAGCGCGGCGGGGCCAACGGCGCGCGGCTGCGCCTCGAACCGCAGCGCAGCTGGGAGGCCAACGAGCCGTCCGAGCTGGCCCAGGTGCTTCCGGTGCTCGAGCGGATCCAGCAGGACTTCAACGCGTCGGCCTCCGGCGGCAAGAAGATCTCGCTGGCCGATCTGATCGTGCTCGGCGGTTCCGCCGCGGTCGAAAAGGCCGCCAGGGACGCCGGTTACGAGATCGACGTGCACTTCGCGCCGGGCCGCACCGATGCGTCCCAGGAGCAGACCGACGTCGAATCGTTCGCGGTGCTCGAGCCGAAGGCCGACGGATTCCGCAACTTCATCCGGCCGGGCGAGAAGACCGCGGTCGAGAAGCTGTTGGTGGACAAGGCCTACTTCCTTGACCTGACCGCACCGGAGATGACCGCGCTCCTCGGCGGTCTGCGGGTGCTCAACGTCAACCACGGCGGCACCAAGCACGGCGTGTTCACCAACTCGCCGGGCGCGCTGAGCAACGACTTCTTCGTCAACCTGCTCGACATGAGCACTCAGTGGAAGCCGTCGCAGAACACCGAGAACGTCTACGAGGGTCGTGACCGCGCGACCGGTGAGATCAAGTGGACGGCGACCGCGAATGACCTTGTCTTCGGCTCGAACTCGGTGCTCCGTGGCATCGCCGAGGTCTACGCGCAGGACGACAGCAAGAGCAAGTTCGTCGAGGACTTCGTCGCGGCCTGGGTCAAGGTCATGAACAACGACCGGTTCGACCTCGAGAAGTTCTGATCCGGCGCTGACGCCATCGCATCGACAGGGGCACCCCGCGAACCGCACACCGGTTCGCGGGGTGTTCCGCATCTGACGACGTGATCGAACTGCCCGCCGCGGTGCTGGCGATGGCCGACCGCGGCCCGGACTGGGCGCGGTGGGTCGAGACGCTGCCCGAATGGACGCAGAGCCAACTGCGCGAGTGGGAGTTGCGGGTCGACGGCGCACCGACGCACGGCGCGACTTCCCTTGTGCTGCCGGTGCTCACGCCACGGCATCAGCCGGCGATGCTCAAGCTCGGCTTCCCCGACGACGAATCCGAACACGAACACCTCGCGCTGCGCCGGTGGGCGGGCAACGGCGCCGTGCGCATGCTGAGCGCCCAGCCGCACCGCCGCGCCCTCCTGCTCGAACGGTTGCACTCGCGCGATCTGACGACCGTCTCCGACGTCGAGGCCTGCGCCGCAGTCTGCGAGCTCTACCGCCGCATTCACGTCCCCGCACTGCCTCAACTGCGCACGCTCACAACGTGGTTGGAGCTTCGCAATGCGGAGCTCGTGGCCCTGCCGCGCAACAGCCCGGTGCCGCGCCGACTCGTCGAGCAGGCACTCACCCTCAGCCGCGACCTGATGTCCGAATCCATTGGCGGTGCGGTCCTGCTCCACACCGATCTGCACTACGAGAACGTGTTGGCCGCACCGCCCGGTGCAGCGGAGCCGTGGCTGGTGATCGATCCCAAACCCCTGAGCGGGGATCGCCACTTCGAGATCGCGCCCATGCTGTGGAACCGCTGGGGTGAACTGGCCGGCGACGTCCGCGACGGCGTACGGCGGCGGTTCTACACGCTGGTCGACACCGCGCCGTTCGACGAGGACCGGGCACGCGCGTGGGTCATCCTGCGCATGGTGCACAACGCGGTGTGGGAGCTGAGCCGGGCGGCGCGTCCGGATCCGGCGTGGCTCACGGTGTGTGTCGCGGTGGCCAAAGCCGTTCAGGAATGAGCTTCTCGGCGCCCGGGGTCACACGTGTCGGGTCAGCTGAGTGGCGATGAGCGGGGCGATCTTGTCGGCCATGTAGACGTGTCCGGCATCGGTCGGGTGGACGCCGTCGGCGCCGATGAGTTCGGGATTGTCGACGAACCACCGCTCGGCGATCGGGTCGACGAAGGTGGCGTCGGCCAGACCGGCCTGGTAGCGGAGGCTGTCGCGGATGCGGGTGATCGCAGGCGGCACGTCAGCGGTCGGCCACGGTGGGCCGATCACCAGGAACCGGGCCTGCGGTGCGGTGCGGCGAGCGAGCTGGAAGACGCCGTAGACCATGATCGAGTACAGCGTCGGCTCGACGTTCTGGTCGTTGCGGGAGCCGTAGAACACCACGAGGTGGTCGTCGGCCTTGACCGCCCGCGCGGTGAGATCCTCGAACACACTGCCGCGGTTGCCTCGGGTGCCGTACCCGGCGCCGCCTTCGGCCGCCACGTCGGCGCGCACCGGCAGGCCCTGGCGTGCCAGCAGCTGCCAGGCCCGCGTGGTCCAGCCCTTGGTGCCCTCGCCGCCCTCGTTGCTACCGGTGGTGTACGAGTCGCCGACGACCGCGACGCGACTGCCGGCGAACTGCAGCGTCACCATCTCGTCGCTGCGCTCGGGCAGCGGACGAGCGACGACGAGGCCGACCAGCAGCGCAACCGACAGCACCAAGGTGACCAGGCGACTCACCGCTTACCTCCACAGTCAACGGCACCGAGACGCCGCACCTCACGATTCCGAAAGCCTAGGTGTCCGCGCCGCGGTCGGCGATCCCCGACGCGATTTCGTGATGGTCTCGAAATCGCGTCATCCGACGCGCGCGGGCACGTGGTCGATGCCCTCTTCAGACGACGTCTGTGCGGTCGGCGGCCGCCCGCCGACCGGGCTCGTCGTCGAATCGCGGACGTCGACCATCCGGCGCATCCACAACCGCGCCGGCTCTTCGACCCCGTGGTAGAGCACGACCGCGCCGACCACCGCAACGGCGACCAGACCGAGCACCACGGAACTGCCGGAAAGACCGGGCGTCAGGGTGATCTCGAACTGCACCGCCGCCCAGTTCCACGCGGTGTGCACCAGTTCGTGGACCATGTACAGGCCGAACGAGATGTGGCCGCAGTACACCATCGGCCGTGCCGACAGGAGCCGTGGCAGGGTGCCCGCACCCACCGCGAGCGCCACCACCAGCGGCACGAACAGCACATCCACCAGACCGCTGGCGTCGCGTACCGAGGCGGGCGGGTTCGCATCGAGGTAGTACAGGCTGCCGACGATGGTGGCCGCGATCGCCAGGGACAGCCAGCCGAATCCGCGGCGGGCGCGCTCGGTCGGTCGCAGCTTGCGCACCGCGGCGCAGGCCAATGCGCCTGCGGTGAACTGCATGACGATGCGCGGCAACCAGCTCCACGGGGTGTAGAACTCGCCGGTGGCCAGCAGCAGCACCGTGGGCGGTAGAGACACCACGAGTGCCAGCCACAACAACGCGCGCGCCCTGGTCACCCGAGCCACGCGGAAGATCACCAGCACCAGCACCCCGAACAGCAGATACGCCAACCACTCTGCGCTGATGGACCAGGCCGGTCCGTCCCAACTCGTTCCGTCGAAGTACGGTGCGAACCACAACTGGACGAGCAGCAACTGCCGCAGATAACTCGTGGCGGTGAGTTGTTCGACCGCCGGTGACGGGACGTGACCGACGTTCAGCGTGAAGATGATCCAGGCGGCCGCCAGGTGCATCGTCACCAGGTAGACCGGCCACACCCGGGCCAGTCGCAGCCACAGGAAACGCAAAGTCGTTCTGGTCGACCAGGAGTGGCCCATGCGGTCGAGGTAGTTCCAGGTCAGCACGAAACCGCTGAGGATGAAGAACAGGTCGACGCCCTGGGCGCCGCAGTCCAGCAGCGGCGCCATCGCGGCGCTGAAATCCGGTGCGGCCTGCGCCAACAGCGGCCGGAAATGGAACAGCACCACCCACACCGCGGCGACGATGCGCAGACCCGACAGGGCCTTGATCTCTCCGCTGCGCACAACACTCATTTCGTGAGGGAGTCTGCTGTTTCGTCCGGGCTCGGTTTCGTAGGCCGCCCCCCGCGCTCATCGGGCAGCGTTAGGCAGAGTAGCAGCGAGCCGCGGCGCAATGCGTCTCCGAAACCTGTGGCACTGCTGCGAACTCGTCAGTCCGGCGGCCTCACGGTTGTTCGAAGTGCTGGTAGTCCTTCGGTGTGCGCCAATCGCCGCCCCAGGCCCACCCACGGCCGGTGAAGGCGAGAACGGCCGGGTCGCCGGCGTGCAGGATCCCCGGATCGGTGCGCGTGCGGTCGGCATACGGGCCCGCGTTCGCGGGCTCCACCGCGCCGCTTCGGCCGATGTAGGGGTTGAGCAAGGGATTCAGGTCGATCGCCCGGCCGTAGGCATGGTAGGACCAGCTCTGCGAACCCGGTATCCCCCGGCAGTTGAAGGCCGACGTGTTGTTGTCGCGCATCGACAATTCGTCCTCGGCCCCCGGGTAGTGGTCGACCGTGCGCATCTTCGCGATGGGATAGCCCAGCCGGTAGAGCTGGGCGAAGACGTCGATGACCGGCTCCACCAACGCCTCGTCGACGACGAGCGCGCCGCGGTGGGTCTGCCCGTCGAAGCCGAGGTGGTCCAGCTCGACACGACGCAGCCGTTCCGGCCCGACCGGGCAGCCCGGCCGCCACGTGGCACCCAGGTCGGCCGCGGTGACGGAGGTGACGTTCGGGGCGGACGGACGCGGCGGCGGGGCCGCATTCGGCGAGGTCAGCGCGGGATGGGGCGCCGCGGAGGTCGATGACGAAGGGGACGGCGGCGACGGCGGCGAGGGCTGGCCGCGCGGCGGCGGGTCGGCACCGCACTGGACGAGCGTCGCGGCGGCGACCGCCACCGCGAGCGCCGTCGCCGGGCGGCGGCTCGTGCGCCGTCGGAATCGGATGGAAGACAGGCTCATATCCGGTGCCGACGCTACCCGGCAGAGCGACGGTGACGGGCATCCGGCAGGCCGGATCAACGCCCGCGTAAGCACCCTTCGGTATTGTCAGGGGGCTATCACTGAAGAAGAGGTCAGCGCGGCCGCGGTGATGAACTGAAGGACGGATTTGTCGATGCTCGCGCCGCATGACTCAGAACTGAGGCCTGTGCCCGATCCCGTTGTTGCTCCCATGACGCAATTCGACACGTTGACGGTGCTCCTGGTCGAGGACGACCGTGGCGATGCGTTGCTCGTGGAGGAGTTGATCGTCGACGCGGTCGCCGATATCCGGCTGCGGTGGGCGGAATCGATGGCGCATGCGGCACGGGAGATCAAATCGTCCCGGCCCGACTGTGTGCTGCTGGACCTCAACCTGCCCGACGCCAACGGCACCGACGCCGTCGACAAGATCTGCGGACTGGACCCCACGCTGCCGATCGTGGTGCTGACCGGCCACGTCGACGAACGCTACGGCGTGTCGGCGGTCGCCTCCGGCGCCCAGGACTACCTCGTCAAGGGCCGCGTCGAACCAGAGATGCTGCGGCGGTCCCTGCTGTACGCGATCGAGCGCAAGCGCTCCGAGCTGACGGCCGTCGACCTGCACGCCAGCCATCTGCGGGCACAGGAGAACGCCCGGCTCGAACGCGGTCTGCTGCCGTCGCCGCTGCTGCTCGAGGACCCCGGCGTCGACATCATCGCCAAATATCGGCCCAGCCGGCCCAAGGCGCTGCTCGGCGGTGACTTCTACGACTTCGTGCAGACCCCCGACCGCACCGTGCACGTCATGGTCGGTGACGTCTCCGGTCACGGTCCGGACGAGGCCGCGCTCGGCGTGGCCCTGCGGATCGGCTGGCGCGCGCTGACCTTCGCCGGGTTGCGCGGAAACGAGCGCATGCAGCAGTTGGAGCGGATCCTGCGCGCCGAGCGGCCCGGCCCCGGCATCTTCGCGACCGTGATGAGCCTGGCCTTCTCGCCGAGGGACCGCAGCTTCAACGCCGTGCGCGCCGGTCATCCGGGCATGCTGCTGCACAGCCCCGACGGTGTCGAGTGGCTGGAACCGCCCGCGGGACCCGCGCTGGGCCTCGGCGGTGCCGCGTGGCCGTTGACCGAACTGGAGCTGCCCGCCGGCCATGGTCTGCTGCTGCTGACCGACGGCCTGTTCGAAGGTCACTCCGGCGAAGGCAACGAACGTCTCGGCGAGGAGGGGTTGCTGGCCCTGGCCCGCTCGATGGCAACGCTGCCCGGTCCGCAGTTCGTCGAGACGCTGATCGACCGCGCCGAGGAGTGTGCCCGGCCGCACGGCGGACTGACCGACGACATCGCGGTAGTCCGCGTGGAGCGCACGACGTGACGGCCCCCGCCCGCAGGCGGGGACGCCAGTTGACCGTGCAGGGCTGGCTGAACGTCGTCCTGGCCGTCATGGGGGTTCTCGTGCTGGCCGGCGCGTTCGCCGGCGCGATCCTGATGAACCGCACCGACGTAGTGTCTCGCGAGCTCATCGAGAAGATCCAGCCGTCGCGGGTGGCGGCCTACCGGATGCAGGCCGCGCTGCGCGATCAGGAGACCGCCGTGCGGGGCTTCGCGATCGCCGCCGACGAGCAGTTCCTCGAGCCCTACTACGAGGGTCAGCAGACCGAGCGGGAGGCGGCCGACGAGATCCGGGCACTCGTCGGCGACCACTCCAACCTGATCGCCGATCTCGACGCGGTCCAGCGCGCCACCGACGAATGGCGGGCCACCTACGCCGAGCCCTTCATCCAAAGCGTGCGCCCGGGCGTGCCCCGCGTCGCCGACAACACCCTGATCCAGCGCGGCAAGGAGGAGTTCGACAACATCCGCGCGCTGTTCCACGTGCAGAACGTCGACCTGGCGGCGGCACGCACCGCGGGAATCAAGGAACTGGACCGGGTGCAGGGCTGGCGCGACCGTGTCCTCGCCGGGATCATCGTCACTTTCTTCGTGACCGCGCTGGTACTGGCGATTCTGGCCCGCAGTGCACTGGTTCGCCCGCTCTCGGCGCTGGCCGCGTCGTGCCGCCGCATCACCGAGGGCCATTTCGACGAACGCATCGTCGCCCGCGGCCCTCGCGATGTGCGCAGCATGGCCACCGACGTCGAGGACATGCGGCAGCGGATCATCGACGAGCTCGAGTCGTCGCGGGCCGCCCAGGAACAGCTCGACGAGCAGACCATCGAGCTGCGGCGATCGAACGCCGAGCTGGAGCAGTTCGCCTACGTCGCGTCCCACGACCTGCAGGAACCGCTGCGCAAGGTGGCCTCGTTCTGCCAGCTGCTCGAGAAGCGGTACGGCGACAAACTCGACGAACGCGGCGCCGAGTACATCAAGTACGCGGTCGACGGCGCCAAGCGGATGCAGGTGCTCATCAACGACCTGCTGACCTTCTCCCGGGTCGGGCGCCTCAGCGCGGCGCACACCGACGTCGATCTCGGCGAGGCTCTCGACGCCGCGCTGTCGAACCTGGAAACCTCGATCGAAGAGTCCGGCGCCGAGATCGTGCGTCCGTCCGAGCCGTTGCCGCAGGTCTCCGGCGACGCGACCCTGTTGGCGATGCTGTGGCAGAACCTGGTCGGCAACGCGGTGAAGTTCCGCAAGCCCGACACCGCACCGCGGATCGTGATCGAATGTGAGCGCGGCACCGACGACCGCGACGGGCAGTGGCTCCTCACCGTGTCCGACAATGGGATCGGCATCGCCGAAGAGTTCTCCCAGAAGGTGTTCGTCATCTTCCAGCGGCTCCACGGCCGCGACGCCTACAGCGGCACCGGCATCGGGCTGGCACTGTGCAAGAAGATCGTCGAGTACCACGGCGGAACGATCTGGATCGACAACAGCTACACCGAAGGCACCCGGTTCCGAATGACCCTCCCGGTCGCCGTCCACGAACAACCCGAAGTGGTTCTGGAAGGAGCCCACCCATGACATCGTCCACCCGCCCCATCGACGTCCTGCTGATCGAAGACGATCCGGGCGACGAGCTGATCACCCGCGAAGCGTTCGAGCACAACAAGATCAGCAACACCCTGCACGTCGCTCACGACGGCCAGGAGGGGCTCGACTTCCTCTACCGCCGCAGCGGATACGAGAACGCGCCGCGGCCCGACCTGATCCTGCTCGACCTGAACCTGCCGAAGTACGACGGCCGGCAGCTGCTCGAGACCGTCAAATCCGACCCTGATCTCAACCACATCCCGGTCGTCGTGTTGACCACCTCGTCGGCCGAGGAAGACATTCTGCGCAGCTACAAGCTGCACGCCAACGCCTACGTCACCAAGCCGGTCGACCTCGACCAGTTCATGAACGCGGTGCGCCAGATCGACGAGTTCTTCGTCCAGGTCGTCCGCCTGCCGCAGAGCTGACCCGCCCCGATGAAGACCTTCGAGTACGCCCCGGGGCGTTCGGTCGACCTGTACGGCGAAACCGGCGCCCCGGTGGTGCTGCTCTGGCACGGGATGCAGACCGATTCGAGGGCCGCGGTACGGCCGTTGGCCGAACGTGTCGCCGAGCACGGCTACGCGGTGCTGGCAGCGGACTGGAACTCCCACGCCGCGGACAACGGCCGGTCGGATCTGCTGACCTCGGCCCGCTACGCCGCGGAGCAGCCGGGCGCCGGCGACGGTCTGATCGTCGTCGGATGGTCGATGGGCGGGGCCGCCGCGGCGGGTCTGACGTTCGGCGCCGTCGGCTATGGGGTGCGCATCGCCCATACGGTGTGCCTGGCGGGTGCGTTCATGGCCCCCGATCCGATCTCCGGTGACCCGCTGACGCCGCCGTCTGCGGCCGGTGCCCGGGTGCCGATGACACTGGTGCACGGCAGCGCCGACGACGTCATCCCGGTCACCGCCGGTCGCGACTTCGCCGCCGAGGCGGGCGCGGCGGGCTGGCGGGTGCAGTACATCGAACTGGCAGCCGACCACGCGAACATCGTCGGCGCGCGCTACGACGCCGCCGCCGACCGGTACGAACCCGCCGACGACGCCGCGAGCCTGGCCGTCGCCGCGGAGGTGGCGGGCATCGTCGCCAAACCGCCCGTTCGCTGACGGCCCTACACCTGCTCCAGTCCGCTCTTCAGGTCGGACAGCTTTCGCGGCCACCCTTGCAAAATCATCTGGCGCACAGCGCTTTCCGGGACAAAACCCTCGTGCACCAGGGTCAGTTCGACCTGCTCCCCCGCCGGCCGGATGTCGAACGACACGCGTGAGCGCGGCTCTCGCGCCGCGCGGTCGAGCGTCTCCTGGTCCGCCTCGGCCATCGACGGCACGAACGCGGGGAAGGTGAGCGCCAGCCGCCGGTACGGGTCCGCGTCGAGCACCACCTGATCGGTGTCGTCGATCTCCAGATCGCCGTCGACCCAGGTGTACCCGGCGCCCTTCTGCCACGTCGAGACCAGTGCATGGCCCATGTGCCGACGGGAGTACGCCGGGCCGGTGATCGCCTGCCACAGGCGCTCCGGGGTCGTCCGGAGGTACAGGGTGTAGACGAAGGAGTCAGGCGCAGACGCCGGTTCGGCAGGCGGCGCTGGTGTGGGCGGCGGTGCTGCCTCCTCCCGCGGGCGCTCGTACTGGCGGATCCAACGGTCGGAGAGGGCACGTATCGGTTCGGCGTCGAGGTAATGCAGTTTCTCCCGGCCACGGCGCACCGTGGTCACCAGACCCGCGGCCTCCAGCACGGCGAGATGCTTGCTCACCGCCTGGCGCGTCGTCGCCAGAACCGCGCCCAGTTCGCCCAGCGTCTGCCCGTCCCGCAGGTTCAGGCTGTCGAGCAGGCGGCGCCGGTTCGGATCGGCGAGCGCCCTGAACACCTCATCCATTCGACCGTCCCATCGTGCAACCATCTGGCTGCATGAGTCACGATATGCACCCGGTCGGTTGCGAGTCAAAGCGGTCGAGGGCGCAGCCCCCGCGACGATGATCCGGCGGACCCGCCCTCCGGACAGCGTATGGGGGCGCGGTTTGCCGGAATGGTTCCGCACTGCGCGTTTGCACTGCGCCCTGCGGCGATGACGGTTTACTCGACGTGTCGACCGCGGACGTCGATGACTCGGGACTGATCATGTTTACGCACGTCGAGCGCCTTCTTGCGCAGCGATCCGCGTCACAGGATTGGGTAAACGTGAACGCGCTCATAGGTTTTGAGAGCGTTTTCGGGCTCTGCTACTGTCCGCCGACATGTTTGCTCTCGTCACGTTGATGTCACTGGTCAACTCGGTTTCGGGGACGCCGTACGTCTCCGGCGGTGACAGCCCCGCCGGTACGGACTGCTCCGGCCTGGCGTCCTGGGTCAGCAACGCCGCGACCGGCCGACCCATCTACGGCGACCGATTCACCACCGCGAACATGGAAGGCGAGCTGCTGGCCCGCGGGTTCCAGCACGGTTCGCAACCGGGCGCGCTGGTGATCGGCTGGAACAGCGGCCATGCCGCCGTCACGCTGCCCGACGGCACCCCGGTGTCGTCCGGTGAGGGCGGCCGCGGCGTGAAGGTCGGTGGCGGCGGTGCACACCAGCCGCAGTTCACCAACCGGATGTTCCTGCCCGCGCCCCCCGAGATCCCGGTGCCGGCGCAGCCGCCCGGTGCTCCGCTGCCCCCGCCGCCCGGTGCTCCGCTGCCGCCTCCCCCGCCGCCGGGTGCTCCGCTGCCGCCTCCCCCGCCACCGGGTGCGCCGCTGCCGCCGGGTGCGCCGCCGATCGCCGCGTGACCGTCCGCCGGGTGTGACACGCTGCTCGGATGCAGCTTCCACGGCCGGATCCGGATCTGCCGCACCTCGCTGACGTCGTGCCCTCGGTGCTCGCCGCCATGGAGGCGCCGGGCTTCGAGGCGCGCATCGATCTGCCGACCGGAATCGGGTCGGCGTGCGTGCTGCTCATCGACGGCCTCGGTGCCGAACTGCTCGATCGGCACGCCGACGATGCGCCGGTCCTGGCCGGGCTGCGCGGGCAGACGCTGCAGGTCGGGTTTCCGTCCACCACGGTCGCCAGCCTGGCCGCCGTCGGGACCGGTTGCCGGTCCGGCGCCCACGGCATGGTCGGGTACACCTTCCGGTTGCCCGGTGCCGGGGTGATCAACCCGCTGCGCTGGCGTCCTCACCCATGGGGCGAAGACCTCCGGGCCGCCGTGCCACCGGAAGTGGTGCAACCGATGCCGACGACATTCGAACGCGCGGAATCCGCCGGTGTCGCCGTGCGCGTGGTGTCCAATGCGGAGTTCACCGGGTCCGGTCTGACCCGCGCGGTGCTGCGCGGCGGCCGCTACGTGGGGGTCCACGGTCTCGGCGACCTCGCCGCCTCGGTGCGCTCAGTGCTCGCCGAGGGCGGCTTCTGCTACGGCTACCACGGCGACCTCGACCTGCTCGGACACCTGTACGGGCCGGGCTCGACGGCGTGGCGGATGCAGTTGCGCCAGGTGGATCGGCTGGTGGAGTCGGTGGTCGCCGGGTTGCCTCCCGGCGCGCTGCTCGCCGTGGTCGCCGACCACGGCATGGTGGCGGTCGACCCGGACCGCATCCTCGACCTCGACGAGTGTCCCGCGCTGCGCGACGGAGTTGACGACGTCGCCGGTGAGGCGCGCGCCCGGTACGTCTACACCGCCGACGGGGCCGCTCCCGCGGTGCTGGCGGCCTGGCGGGAGACCCTCGGCGACATGGCGTGGGTCGCCACCCGCGACGAGGCCATCGACGCGGGCTGGTTCGGTGCACACGTAGCCGACGAGACGCGGCGTCGGATCGGCGACATCGTCGTCGCCGCAAGGGATTCCGCGGCGCTGGTGCGCCGGACCACGGAACCGGTGGAGTCGGCGCTGCGCGGGCAGCACGGCTCGCTGACCGATCTCGAACAGCGGGTTCCGCTGTTGCTCGCCTACGCCTGACCACCGAGCGCGGGTGTGATCTTCCCGCCTCGCGGGTACGTCGGCACCGATGCAGACCTTTCTGCCCTGCGAGGACTTCGACGCCAGCGCCGCGGTTCTCGACGCACGTCGCCTCGGGAAACAGCGGGTCGAGGTCATCCAGGTGCTGCGCGCGTTGACCGTCCCCGGCTACGGATGGCGGCACCACCCTGCGGCCGCCATGTGGGCGGGATACGAGGAAGCGCTCGTGCGCTACGGACTGCAGGTGTGTGAAGAGTGGTGTCGCAGTGGCCGGGCCGATACGTGCGCCACCACGCTGGTCACGGATCTGGGCGCGACGGTCGGGATCGAGACGGTCCGTTCGCAGTCCGGCCTGCGCGCCGCCGGGGAGCTCCCGCCGTGGCTCGGCGACCCGGACTTTCACCGCAGCCACCAGGCGGCGCTCGTGAAGAAGGATCCCGAGCACTACCGGCCGCTGTTCCCCGACGTCCCCGACGACCTGCCCTATGTGTGGCCGGCGTCGGACCGCGGCCGCCGAATACCGATCTGATCCCCGGCAGCGCTAACCTCGTCGCCGTGCTCGTGCTGCTTCCGCCGTCGGAGACCAAACGCGTGGGCGGGGACGGACCACCACTGCGACATGACGTGCTCTCGTTTCCCGAACTGGAGCCGGTGCGCAAGGCGCTCGTCGACGAAGTCGTCGAACTGTCGGCGGACCACGACGCGAGCCGCACGGCCCTCGGACTCTCGCCGAAACAGGACGCCGAGATCGAGCGCAACGCGGCGCTGCACACCGCGCCGACGCTGCCGGCCATCGACCGTTACACCGGCGTGCTCTACGACGCCCTGGACATCGGGTCGCTTCGCGGTGCGGCGGCCGCGCGGGCCCGCGCGCGGCTGGCCGTCGGTTCGGCGTTGTTCGGGCTGCTGCGCGCCGACGATCCGGTGCCCGCCTACCGGCTTTCGGCGTCTGCGAAGCTGCCAGGCAGTCCGTCGCTGAGCGCGCGGTGGCGCCCGGCGCTCGAACCGGTGTTGGCCCGGATCGCGGACGGGGAGCTCGTCGTGGACCTGCGGTCGGGTTCCTACGCCGCGCTAGGCCGGTTGCCCGCCGCGGTCCACGTCGACGTGCTGGCCGAGCATGCCGACGGCAGGCGCACCGTGGTCAGCCACTTCAACAAGGCCCACAAGGGCAGGCTCGCCCGTGCGCTGGCCACCACGCGGTCCGAGCCGTCCGACGCCACGGCCGTCGCGGCGGTGGCACGACGGGCGGGCATGCGGGTCGAGCGCGACGGCGACGATCTGGTCGTCGTGGTCCCCGCCTGACCGAGACGCGTCATCGGCCCGGGCGCAGCGGTGCGGTGAGCATCACCGGCGCTTGGGCCATGAATCTCGGTGTGCGGCCCCGGTGTTCGTCGGCGGCGTGCACGGTGAGTGGATCCACCACGTACATGTCGCCGGCCGACCCGGTCGCGTGCACCACGGGCCGCCCGGCGCTGACACGGTCGACCACCGCGCCGGCCTCGACGAAATCCATGGGTGAAGTTCCCAGCACCGCCGCCACATCGTGGTGGGAACCGCGGCGGATGCGGGTCGGGGCATCGTCGGGCCCGACGTCGGAGAGCAGCGTCAGCAACAGCAGGGTGTGCGGTCGGCCGCTGACCGCCCACCCGCCGTCGGGAAGCGGCGTGTTCATGTCGATGTGCCAACCGCGGTCGTCGACGGGTGGCCGGACCGGGAAGCGGACCGGGATGTTGCCGAGCGCTCGGCGAGGCTCCCAGCCGCCGGCTCCGCACAGGGCGTCGAGCACACGGGCCAGGCGCACACTGCCGGTCAACTCGGCGAACGGGCCGGCGCCGGTCATGTCCGACGCCCACACCACCGGCTGCGTCCACGACGCGGGATCGTCCGGGGACAACCCGATCTGTTCCCACAGCACTGCCCGGGCGGCATCCGCCGCGCTGCGCAACTCCGGCTGGTCGATTCTCAGAAACCCGTCCCGGTCGAACGCCGCCACATCCACCACGCAGCACAGGCTGCCGCACGGTGTCGTGTCCGCGAAAGTGATTTATCGCAGGTTCTGCTCCACGGCGTCGACCGTGGCGGGGTCCACGATGCACGTGAAGTGGTTGCTGTCGACGTCGACGACGCGGATCGCGGGGTTGGCGGACCGCATGGCGGCGACGGCCTCGTCGGAGATCAGCGCGGCACCGTTGATCGGGCGTGTGGCGCGGATCGCGACCGTCGGCATGGTCAGGGCCGTCCAGTGGTCGGCCCAGTCGGTGGGCCAGCGCTGGAACAGATCCTCCTCGGACGCGGCGCGTGAGGTCGTCGGACGCCACATCCCATCCGGCTGCTGGGCCAGTTCGTACGTGTGGTGCTCGTCCCAGAACGGCGTCCACGGGTCGACGACGCCGGCGGCGCGCACGCTGTCCAGATAGGCGGCGGGCGTCGCGACGGCGGCATCGAGTCGGGCGAAGCCCTCCCGCACGGGCCCCAGCGCCGCCCGCTGCGCCGGGCCGATGTGGTCGATCAGCGAGAGGGTGCGCACCCGGGCGCCATGGTCACGGGCGACGCGCATCGCGATCAGCGCGCCGAGCGACCAGCCGGCGAGGTCGACCGTGTCGGCGCCAAGGGCGCCGGTCACCGCGAGGACGTCGGCGGCGTGGCGCTCCAGCCCGTAGGTGCCGGGTGGGGTGATCTCGCTGCGGCCGCGGCCCCGCAGATCGAACGCGACGACGCGGCGGTCCTGGCCGGCGAGCCGCTCGGCCAGATAGGTGAACGCCGTCAGGTTCGCCGAGATGCCGTGCACGCACAGCAGGATCGGGGCATCCTCGGCACCCCACGAGCGGGCGCGCACCCGGCCCGACGGCAACTGCAGGTCGAATTCCACCGGGCGGACTCTACGCCCGCGCCTCTGGCTCAGTCGTCGACGTCGAAGACCAGGCAGAAGGTGTGCCCCGCGGGGTCGCGGTACACGCGGAAGTCGTCGTCCTCCTCGGCCTCGGTCACCCGGGTGGCGCCGAGGTCCAGAACCTGGCGTTCGGCGGCATCGACGTCGTCGACACGGATGTCGAGGTGGAACTGCTGTGAGCCGCTGGGGTCCGGGAACTCCGGCGGCTGATGTTCCGGCGACCGCTGGAACGCCAGCCGTCGCCCCGACGGCTCGGTCAGCACCACCCAGTCGTCCTCTTCGGCGCGGACGTCCCCGCCGAGAACCCCGGCGTAGAAGGTGGCCAGCGCCTTGGGATCCCGGCAGTCGACGACGACGGATCGCAGTGTTCCGATCATGACCATCGGGGTTGCCGCCACCGGCCGCGGTGAAACCGTTCGCTATGCCTTGGCGAGTTGCTTCTGCTCGTAGAGGCGCGCCCACTCCTTGCGCGGCCGGATCGACACGTCGACGTCGGCGCCCTGCGCCCGCAGCGCGCGCACCGTCGCCTGGTCCTTCGCCGTGTGCGCGAACGGGTCCCAGCCGAAGAACCGGCAGGAGTTCTCCCAGGTGATCTTGTTGATGTCCGAATCGTCGGCCCCTGCCGCGTTCAGCTCGGCGAGCACCTGTTCGGGGGCGTCGGGCCAGAAGCAGTCCGAGTGCGGGTAGTCGCACTCCCACGCGATGATGTCGATGCCGATCTCGTGCCGCAGCTTCAGCGACGTCTTGTCGGTGACGTAGCAGGCCAGCGAATGCTCGCGGAACACGTCGCTGGGCAGCTTGTCGCCGAAGTCGCGGCGCAGCCACTTCTGGTTGGTGTAGTGCCGGTCGCTGCGGTCGAGGTAGAACGGGATCCACCCGATGCCGCCCTCGGAGAACGCGAACTTCAGGTCGGGGTAGTTCCGCATGGCCGGGCCCCACAGCAGGTCCTGCGCGCACATGGCCGAGACCTGGGTGGCCAGGATGATCAGGTTGTCGATCGGTGCGTTGGGCGCCATGCTGATCGCGCCGAAACCGGTGCCGATGTGCAGGCACATCACCACGTTCTCCTCGGACAGCGTCCGGAACACCGGTCCCCAGTACTCGTCGTCGTGATAGCTGGGCAGACCTTCGAGGTGCGGCAGTTCCGGCATGGTGACCGCGCGGCAGCCCTTGGCGGCGACCCGGCGGATCTCGGCGCACATCGCCTCGGGGTTCCACGTCGGCATGATCGCGATCGGGATGAATCGGCCCGGGTAGGCGCCCGCCCATTCGTCGATGTGCCAGTCGTTGTACGCCGAGACCATCACCAGCGTCGTCTCTTCGCGGTGCATGTTGAGGTGGCGCGCCGAGAACCCGGTGAACGTCGGGAAGCACATCGACGCGAGGATGCCGTTGCGGTTCATGTCGCGGACGCGCTCGTGGACGTCGTAGACGCCCGGGCGCATCTCGGCGAAGCCGGCGGGGTCGCGGCCCCACTCCTCGGCCGGCCAGGACACGACGGCGTTGAGGCCGCTGACGCCCTGCGGACGGCCCTGGTACATCCACTGATCGACGCCCTTGTCGTCGGTGACCACGATCGGCGCCTCGTCCCGGTACTTGGCAGGCACGTGCCGCAGGAACATGTCGGGGGGTTCCACGACGTGGTCATCGATGCTCACCAGGATCAGGTCGTCGACATTCATAGGCGCTCCTCGTCAGGACTTCACGTGGCCGGGGTCACATTGGACTAGTTCCAGTTGTACCGTGCATAGGTATGACCGTCTCTGCGCTATCGGCCAAGGACTTCGCCCAATCGGCCAACCTGTCCGAGCGCGTGATCGACCTGCGCCGCGGCGGCCGCGCCCTGGCCGGCAGCTACCTCTACGAGGGTGACGGGCTCATCACCGGCTGGCATTCGCACGACGTGCACCAGATCGAGTACGCGATCGGCGGCGTGGTGGAGGTCGAGACCGCTTCGGGCCACTACCTCGTCCCGCCGCAGCAGGCCGCATGGCTGCCGCAGGGTCTCGAACACCAGGCGACGATGAACGCCCACGTCAAGACCGTCGCGGTGATGTTCGACAGCGCACTGATCCCCGACGGCGGCAACCGGGCCCGCATCCTGGCCGTCTCACCGCTGATCCGGGAGATGATGATCTACGCGCTGCGGTGGCCGATCGACCGGCGCGAGAGCGCCGCCCACGACGAGTCGGCCGCCGACGCGTTCTTCCAGACGCTGGGCAACCTCGTGATCGAGGCGCTCGACCACGAGGCGCCGCTCAACCTGCCCAGCTCCGAGCACCCGATCGTGGCCGCGGCGCTGGCCTACACCAGAGAGCATCTGCAGTCGGTCACCGCCGACGAGGTCAGCCGGGCGGTGTCGGTCTCCGAACGCACACTGCGCCGGTTGTTCGCCGAGGAACTCGGGCTGTCCTGGCGGACCTACCTGCTGCACGCACGCATGCTGCGGGCGATGGCACTGCTGGCCGCTCCCGGACAGTCGGTGCAGGAGACGTCGACGGCGGTGGGGTTCGACAGCCTGAGCTCGTTCACCCGCGCGTTCACCCAGTTCTGCGGGGAGACCCCTTCGGCCTACCGGCGCAGGGCGGCCGCTTCCGCGGTGTGAGCGCCGGCGTCAGAACGCGAAGCCCAGCTCCGCGGGCACGGCGCTGGCGAATGCCCTGTCGATGCGACGCACGGTATCGGAGTCGTTGGTGCGCAACCGGTTCGCCGCAGCGAACGCCGTGGCCCGGTGGCCGCCGAGATAGAGCGCGCCCAGTACGTCGAGGTCGAGGGTGACGTCGGGGGCGGCGCCGGTCGGGGCACACACCGCGCGTCCGTCGCGGATCTGCAGCGCGAAGCGGCCGCCGTCGCCGCGGAACGCGTCGTCGACCTCGAGCACGACCGACAGGTCGTCGTCGTAGGTGCGGGCCTGCAGCGCAGCCGGGATGTCCATCAGGCGCAACCACAGATCGTCGGCGGCGCCGGTCGTGCGCACGACGCGGCCGTCGGTGAGCAGGTAGGGCAACGGATCGGCCGGGTGCGTGCCGATCTCGATGCGCTCCATCAGATCCATACCGCACAGCGCCCGCCACAGCGCGACGTGCGCCTCGGGCGTGGCCGCCTTGAAATCCACCACGCGGACGTGCCTCGGTCCCGCGCCGTGGTTCCGGTAGAGCACATACCCGTCGGCGTGCAGGAACGCGAACAACGGGCTGCCCCCTGCGCGGTCCTCGTCGCGGTCGGCAAACAGGTCGTCCCAGAGTGCGCGTGGGCGAGCCAGGCCGCCGGGAGTGATCCGGCGCCAGCGGTCGTAGACGGCGGTGAACGCGTCGAGGTGCTCGCTCGGCGTCACGATCCGCACACCGCCGGCATCGGGTGCGTCAGAACGGAACCGGGTCAGACGCCGGTCGACGGCCCACTCGTGCCGTACCGTCGCCGGGCCGTATCCGAACCGTCCGTAGATGCCGCCCTCACTGGCCGTCAGCGCGGCGACGGGCAGTCCCGCGGCGGCGATCCGGTCGTGCAGTTCGGTGAACATCGCCCGCAACAGGCCCCGCCTGCGGTGCGTCGGCGCCACCGAGACCCAGGTGATGCCCGCGACCGGCAGCACCGCGCCGCCGGGCACGGTCAACTGCAGGTCGGCGTAGAGCGACTGTCCCACCACGTCCGGCCCGTCCGCGACCACGAGTGCGCCGTGGTCGGGGATCAGGGTGCGCCACGCCGCAAGTGCGGACGGATCGACCACGTGGCCGAAGTTGGTGGCGTCCAGACGCACCATCTGTGCCCAGTCGCCGTCGGTCACCGACCGCAGATCCAGCCCGGAAGCGCCCACAGACCGCGACGCTGCCACAGCGGCGGCGTCCCTCGCATCCGATTTTTCCTCCGCGCGGAAGTCATAGGCTGCATCGCATGCCCGATCGCACCGCCGGCCTGCAGGCCGCCGTCCGGCACGCCGAGACGTATCTGGCCGGCCTCGGCCAGCGACCCGTCGCCGCGCGCGCCACCGCCGCCGACGTCGTCGAGCGGTTGGGCGGCCCCGTGCCCGCGCACGGTACGGATCCCGCCGAGGTCGTCGACGCCCTCGCGGCCGGCGCGGACCCCGGCCTGGTCGCCAGTGCCGGACCCCGCCACTTCGGTTTCGTCGTCGGCGGCGCCCTGCCCGCGGCGCTGGCCGCCGACTGGCTGGTCTCGGCATGGGACCAGTGCGCGGCCTTCCACGCGCTGTCCCCCGCCGGAGCGGCGATCGAGGAGATCGCCTCGGCGTGGGTGGTCGACCTGCTGGGCCTGCCGAGGACCGCCAGCGTCGGCTTCGTCACCGGCGGACAGGGCGCCAACACGACTTGTCTGGCCGCCGCGCGGCATGCCGTACTTGCCGCCGCCGGTTGGGATGTCGAACGCGACGGGCTCATCGGGGCGCCCCCGCTGCGCGTGCTGTGCGGTGAACAGGCGCACGCCACCATCCACACCGCACTGCGGTTGCTGGGTCTCGGCGCCGACACCGCGATCCGGATACCGGCCGACGCGCAGGGCCGCATGGATCCCGACGCGCTGGGCCGCACGCTGGCCGACGGCTCGGGTCCGGCGATCGTGTGCGCGCAGGCCGGCAACGTCGCCACCGGGGCTTTCGACGCGTTCGAACCGCTCGCCGACGCGTGTGCCGCGCACGGGGCGTGGCTGCACGTCGACGGCGCCTTCGGGCTGTGGGCGGCCGCCGCGCCCGCGACCCGGCATCTCACCCGCGGCGTGGAGCGCGCCGATTCGTGGGCCGTCGACGCGCACAAGTGGCTCAACGTGCCATACGACTGCGCGGCGGCGATCGTCGCGCATCCCGACGCGCACCGGGCCGCGATGAGCCTGACCGGCCCCTATCTGGTCGCCGACCAGGGCCAGCGCGACAACACCACCTACGTCCCCGAGAGTTCGCGGCGGGCGCGGGCGGTTCCGGTGTACGCCGCGATCCGCTCGCTCGGCCGCACCGGCGTCGCCGACATGGTGGAGCGCAACTGCGCTCAGGCCCGCCGGATGGCCGCACATCTGGGCACCATCCCGGGCGCCACCGTGCTCAACGACGTCGTGCTCAACCAGGTGCTCGTCGCGCTACCCGGTGGCGACGACGCCAACCGCGCCGCGGTGGCGGCGATCCAGCGCGACGGCACCTGCTGGCTGGGCGGCACGACTTGGCAGGACGCCTACGTGCTGCGGGTGAGCGTGTCGAACTGGGCGACCACCGACGAGGACATCGACCGATCCGCCGCGGCGATCGCCGCGGCGGCCGGCACCGCTTCCGGCGCTACGTCTTGACGATGAAGTCGGTGGTGTAGAACTCGGCCGGCAACTGCGAATTCGGTTGCGGGCGTTCGATCGACACCCATGCGCCGGTCGCACCGGCCATGAGCGGACTCGACAGGGTGATCGCACCCGCGCCGACCCCGTCGGTGTGCAGCGTTCCGGCCGCGGTGCCTGGGGCGCCGGGACCGCACCCGGCTGCCGACTCCCGGGGCGCCTGGATCAGCCGCACCTCGTAGAACGTGTTGGGCTTGGCCAGCGCCATCTGCACGTCGGCGGTGACCTGGCCGGAGCCGCTGCCCACGGTTGCGGTGGCTCTGGCCATGCCCGCCGAGTCGTAGTACTGGCGGACGCTGTAGTCGCACCGCCGCAGGGTGCTGCTGAACGGCAGGAAGGTGCCGCCGGACTCCGCGGCGGCGATCGGCGCGGACGCGACGCCGGCACCGATCGGTGCAAGCGGCGCGGCGAAGAGCGCCGTTGCGGAGAGGAACGCGGCGAACGGGGACGGGGCGGGCATGGTGCTCCCTTCAGCCGTGGTGACCAGATGTCCGGCAGGTGCTGACCGGTGTGCTCCCAGCCAAGCACGACACCTGCCGGAACGTGCGCGTAAGCGCCGAATATCCTCACAGAGGAAACCGGCTCGGCGGGCCGACCACGAATCCGTCAACGACAACCGTCTTCAAAGGAGTGGACTGCACCGATGGCGAACCAACAGCAAACGGACAAGTTGGCGGCGGGCAAGGGCTTCATCGCCGCGCTCGACCAGAGCGGTGGCTCGACGCCGAAAGCGTTGCGCCTCTACGGTGTCGAGGAGAGCGAGTACTCGTCCGAGACCGAGATGTTCGACCTGATCCACGAGATGCGGTCGCGGATCATCACCTCTCCGGTGTTCACCGGTGACCGTGTACTCGGCGCGATCCTGTTCGAGCAGACGATGGACCGCGAGATCGAGGGCAAGCCGTCGGCGGCGTACCTGTGGGAGGACAAGGGCGTCGTGCCGTTCCTCAAGATCGACAAGGGTCTCGCCGACGCGTCCGACGACGTGCAGCTGATGAAGCCGATGCCACAGCTCGACGAGCTGCTCGAGCGCGGCGTCGCCAACGGCATCTTCGGCACCAAGGAGCGCTCGGTGATCGGCGGCGCCAACGCCACGGGCATCGCCGCGGTGGTGGCCCAGCAGTTCGAGGTGGCCCAGCAGGTGCTGTCCCACGGGCTGGTCCCGATCATCGAGCCGGAGGTGACGATCTCGATCGACGACAAGGCCGCCGCCGAGGACATCTTGCGCGACGAGATCGCCAAGAACCTCGAGGCGATCCCGGCCGGCCGGCAGGTGATGCTCAAGCTCACGCTGCCGTCGACCGCGAATCACTACCGGCCGCTGGTCGACCACGACAAGGTGCTGCGGGTGGTGGCGCTGTCGGGCGGCTACTCGCGCGAGGAGGCCAACAAGAAGCTCGCCGAGAACTCCGGTGTGATCGCCAGCTTCAGCCGGGCGCTCACTGAGGGCCTGTCGGCGCAGCAGTCCGACGACGAGTTCAACGCCACGCTCGACGCCACGATCCAGGGCATCTACGAAGCGTCGATCGCCGGCTGAGTCGCTCCCGCGGTGCGCCGGGTTGCCAGTCGGCCCGGCGCACTGCAGGATCGCCGAGCATCAGAGAAAAATTGGACACCAAAGCCGCATTCGAACTGTCCGGCCTCGACGCAATCGGTCAGGCTCGGCTCGTCGCCTCCGGCGACGTCACCGCGACCGAACTGCTCGACGCCGCGCTGACCCGGCTGGACTCCGCCCGCGGGTTGAACGCGGTCATCCACGACCTGTTCGACCGGGGACGCAGACAGGCCGCCGAGCTGGATGCCTCCGGCCGGTTGCGCGGTGGCGCAAGCGGTCCGCTGGCCGGGGTGCCGTATCTGCTCAAGGATCTCGGCGCGTCGGTGGGCGGTGCGCCCGAATCGATGGGCTCCCGCGCACTGCGCAGCCGGATCGCGCCGCAGAACGCGTGGATCGTCGACCGTTATCTGTCGGCGGGCCTGGTGGTGTTCGGCAAGACCAACACCCCGGAGTGGGGCAACCACTGCACCACCGAACCGTCGCTGTTCGGCCCGACCGTCAATCCGTGGTCGCCCGACGTCACGCCCGGCGGGTCGAGCGGTGGCTCGGCCGCCGCCGTCGCCGCGGGTGTGGTGCCCGCGGCGTCGGGGGGTGACGGCACAGGTTCGATCCGTGTACCCGCCTCCTGCTGCGGGCTGGTCGGCCTCAAACCGCGCCGGGCCCGCACCTCGTTCGCGCCGGCCGGCCATCTTCTGGAAGGGCTGGCCGTCGAGCACGCGCTGACCCGTACGGTCCGCGACAGCGCGGCCCTGCTCGACGCCGTCACGGGCCCGGACCCCGGGGACCCGTACAGTGCGGCGCCGCCCCCGATGCCCTTCCTGCAGGCGATCGCGCAGCAGCCGGCTCCGCAGCGCATCGTGATCTCGACCGGCTCACCGTTCCCCGGCCCCGCCACCGATCCCGAGATCGTCGCCGCGGTCGAGGCGGCCGGACGCCTGCTCGCCGACCTCGGCCACCGCGTCGAACCCGGCGCCCCCACCGTCGACCCCGACGCTGTCGCCGACGCGATCGCGGTGCTGCACAACGTCAGCAACGCACAGCTGCACGCGCTGGCCACCGACCATCTCGGCCGGCCGCCGGCCGAGGACGAATTCGAGGCCAGCACCTGGGTCATGGTGCGCGAGGGCTTCACCACGACCGGCGTGCAGTACGCCGGGGCGATCGAGACCGTGCACGCCGAGACCCGGCGGTTCGTCGCCTCGATGGCCGCCCACGACGTCCTGCTGGCTCCGACCCTGCTGACTCCCCCGCCCCCGTACGCGACGCTCGACCAGCCGCGCGGCACGACCCGGGCGTTCTTCGACGTCGAGTTCGCCACCACCGGATGGACGGCCCTGGCCAACGTGACCGGCTGGGCGGCGATCTCGCTGCCGCTGGGCATGACCTCGGCGGGCCCGCCGATCGGCGTCCAGCTCATGGCGCCCGAGGAGACGGTGCTGCTGCAGCTGGCCGCCCAGTTGGAAGAGGCGGCGCCGTGGGCGGGTCGCCGCCCCGCGGGCTGGGTGGCCGCCGCGGCCAGGTGACCGAGACCCCGTCCGGCCGCCGTCGGTGACGTGCGACACTGCTCGGCATGACGCCGCCCATCGCCCGCCCGAAACTCGAAGGCAACATCGCGGTCAGCGACGACCGGCGGATCGGGTTCGCCGAATTCGGTGACCCGCACGGCCGCGCGGTGTTCTGGCTGCACGGGACGCCCGGCGCGCGCAGGCAGATCCCGGCGGAGGCGCGCAGCTTCGCCGAACAGCAGGGCATCCGGCTCATCGGAATCGACCGGCCCGGGATCGGCTCCTCCACCCCGCACCAGTACCCCAACGTGCTGTCTTTCGCCGACGACCTGCGGGTCATCGCCGACACGCTCGGTATCGACCGGATGGCAGTGGTGGGGTTGTCCGGCGGCGGCCCGTACGCGCTCGCCGCCGCGGCGGCGATGCCGGAACGGGTGGTCGGCACCGGTGTCATCGGCGGTGTGGCGCCCACCGTCGGACCTGATGCGATCGCGGGCGGGCTGATGAAACTCGGATCCCGCGTCGCCCCGTTACTCGAGGTGGCCGGCGCCCCGATCCGGTTGGCCGCAAGTACCCTGATCCGGTTCGTCCGCCCGGTCGCCGATCCGGCCCTCTACCTCTACGCGGCGGTCTCCCCCGCCGCGGACCGCCGGATGCTGGTCCGCCCGGAGTTCCGCGCGATGTTCCTCGACGATCTACTCAACGGCAGCCGCAAACAGCTCTCCGCGCCGTTCGCCGACGTCGTCGTCTTCGCCCGCGACTGGGGATTCCGGCTCGACGAGGTGAAGGTCGCCGTGCGCTGGTGGCACGGCGACTGCGACCACATCATCCCGTTCGCTCACGGCCAGCACTGCGTGCAGTGCCTGCCGGACGCGCACCTGTATCACCTGCCCGGCGAGAGCCACCTCGGCGGACTCGGTCAGGCGCAGGCCATCCTGTCGTCGATGATCGAACTGTGGGAACGGGCCGACCGCCACTGAGCGGTCAGGCGCCCCGTAGCGCGCGCCGGAGCAGATGCATGGCGACCGTGGTCGAACGCTCCCGCACATCGGAGCGGTTCCCGGGCAGCCGCACCGTGCGCGTCACCGGCTCGCTGCCGGCCTGGCGGACGCAGAAGCACACGGTGCCAACGGGTTTGGTGTCGGTGCCGCCGCCGGGTCCGGCGATTCCGGTGACCGCGACGGCGACGTCTGCGCCGAAGCGGCGCAGCGCACCGTCGGCCATCGCCACCGCCACCGGTTCGGACACCGCACCGTGGGTGGCGATCAGGTCCGCGGGTACGCCGAGCAGGTCCACCTTCGCGGTGTCGGCATAGCAGACCGCACCGCCCGCCACGTACGCCGAGGCTCCCGCCCGGTCGGTCAGCCGCGCGGAAAGCATTCCGCCGGTGCAGGATTCGGCGGTGGCAATGGTCCGCCCGGAGAGCAGGTCGGCCACCTGGTCGTCGACGAGGGAGCCGTCCTCGGAGAAGATCATCGACCCGTGCCGGTCGCGCAGCAGCGTGAGCAGATCCTGGTAGGCCGGTGCGGCGTCGGGTTCGTAGCGTGTGACGATCTCGAGTTCCCCGCGCCGCAGACACGTGGTGATCTCCAGGCGCTCGAATCCGGGCACGTCACGCTCACCCTCGCGCAGCGTCTCGGCCAACGCCGACTCGGGCAGTCCGAACATGCGCACCGTCTCCTGCCGGTACTCGGTGCGCCCGGCGATGGCGTCCCTGACGGCGTCGGTCTCGACGGCCGTGCGCCACATCGGTTGGAGTTCGCGCGGCGGGCCCGGCAGGACCAGCACCGTGGGCGAACCGGGGACGACGACGCCGGGCGCGGTGCCGACCGGTTCCAGGATCGTCGCGCCCGCGGGCACCATGGCCTGTTTGCGATTGGCCGCCCGCAGCGAGTCGAAGTCGATGTCGCTGCGACGGGCGGTGAGCCGGCGCAGGATCTCGGCGATCCGCTCCTCCAGTTCGGTGTCGAGCACGAGGTCGCGCCCGCAGAACCGGGCGACCGTGGCGACGGTCAGATCGTCGGCGGTCGGCCCCAGCCCACCGCTGGTGACGATGAGGTCGACGCCCTCGGCGGCGAGGAACCGCAGCTGCGCCTCGATGTCGGCGGGCCGGTCACCGCAGATGGTGATGTGGGCGAGTTCGACCCCGAGTTCCAGCAGCCGGTCGGCCACCCATGGGCCGTTGAGGTCCTGAATCCGGCCGGTCAGCACCTCGGTGCCGGTGACGACGATGCCTGCGCGTGCACTCACGAGTACAACCTACGCGGTGTCATCCGCGGCCTTGACCTGAACAATGGTTGAGGTCTGACACTGTCGTCATGACCAACACACTGACGCAGCTGAAGCCCGACCTGTTCCAGACCCGAACTGACTCACCGTTTCCCGGCCTCACCACCCACGCCTATCTGTGGACCGGCGGGGCGAACGGCAACGTGCTGTTCTACAGCACCGCCTCGGATGCGGAGTTCGACGCGATCGCCGAACTCGGTGGAGTCGCCGACCAGTACCTCTCCCACCTCGACGAGGCCGGCCCGATGCTCGGCCGGATCGCCGGCCGCTTCGGATCCCGGCTGCACGCCCCTGCGGCCGAATCGGCCGAGATCTCACGGCACGCGGCGATCGACGTCCCGCTGTCCGTGCGAGAAGTCGATGTCAACGGTGTCGAGGTGATCCCCACCCCCGGCCACTCGCCGGGCAGTTGCTGCTTCTTCGTGCACGGGGCGGCCGGCGCCAGATATCTGTTCACCGGCGACACGCTCTTCCCGACCGAACGGGGCACCTGGTCGACATTCCTGCCCCCGGGTCGCGGCGATGCCGACGCGATGCGGTCGAGTATCGCTGTGCTCGCCGACCTGCAACCGGACGTCGTGATCCCGAGTGCCTTCGCCGGACCGACGGCAGTCCACGCCGTCGACGGTGAGTCGTGGTCGCGGATCGTCGCTCAGGCGATGGCGAGTGTGCCGGTCGACGCCTCAGCCGGCCGCTGACGCCGCGCGATATCCGGCCGGGTCGGCGAGCAGCGGGCCGAATGCGAGTTCCGCGGCGCCGATCATCAGCGTCTCGAACCCCAGGCTGGCCGCCACGATGCGTACCGCGGCGCGCGGCGCGGCCATGCTGTGGCGTGCCACCGCGGCGTGCAGTGCGTCGGCGGCCTGCTCGGGGAACGCCCGGAGGAAGCCGCCGAGCACGATGAGCCGGGGGTTCATCACGTTGATCGCACCGCCGAGCGCGATACCCAGATAACGCGCCTGCTCGTCCAGGTCGCCGCGGGTGACCGATTGAGTGACTTGGGTTTCCAGGCATCCGACCGCACCGCAGTGGCAGGGCAGGTCGCCGCCGACGTAGGTGTGGCCGAGTTCGCCGGCATAGCCTTCGGCGCCTTCGAGGAGTTCGCCGGCGACCACGAAGCCGGCGCCGATACCGCTGGCGCCTCCGTTGACGTACACCATGTGATCGGCGTGCGGGTGCCCGCCGAAGAGGTGCTCGGCGACGGCGCCGACGTTCGCGTCGTTCGCCGCGAGGACCGTGAGATCCGTTGCGGCATGGAGCATTTCACCGACCTTCTCGTCGTGCCAACCCAGGTGCGGAGCGAGCTGGACGGTCGAGCCCGGCGCATGCACCAGCCCGGGCACCGCCAGGCCGATCGAGGTCAGCAGACAGCCGGCGGGCAGGGCGGCGCGCAGCTCAGCGATCGCCGCCGCGGCGATCCGCACCATGTCCGCCGCGCTCGGGATGGTCGGAGTCGGGATGCGCGCAGTTTCCGACACCGCACCTCCCAGTGTCACCAGAGCGACGGTGACGGCGTCGATCTCGGGATTCACCGCCACGGCCAGCACCCGGCGTGACGGGCGCACCACCGGGCTGGGGCGGCCGACGCCGACCGCCGCGCCGCTGCCCGTCGGCTGCGTCTCCTCGACCAGACCCGCATCGGCGAGTTCGGCCACCAGGTCTTTCACCGTGGACCGCGACAGCCCGGTCCGTCGCGTCAACTCCGCGCGGGTGAGCGCGCGCTGGCGGTGGACGAGCGTCAGCACGGCGGACAGGTTGCGCCGGCGGACGTCGTCGCTGCTGGTTCCGATTCCCAATTCGACTCCCTTGACAGTGACTGGGACCACATCTTATGTTCGGCGCCAGAACAAATCCAGGCTGGAGGCCGCGTGTCCGTTCTCGAATCCCTCACCACCCGTTCCGACCTCACCCCGCAGCGATCCGACAAGTTCGCCTTCGGACTGTGGACGGTGGGCTGGACCGCAGGCGATCCGTTCGGAGTGCCCACCCGTTCCCGGCTCGACGTGGTCGAGGCGGTCGAGCGGCTGGCCGCGCTCGGCGCATACGGGCTGACCTTCCACGACGACGACCTGTTCGCCTTCGGATCGTCCGACGACCAGCGCCGCCGCGAAATCGGCCGGCTCGCCGCGGTTTTGGGCTCCACCGGCATGGTGGTGCCGATGGTGACGACGAATCTGTTCAGCCATCCGGTGTTCAAGGACGGCGGTTTCACCAGCAATGACCGCGGCGTCCGCCGCTTCGCCCTGCGCAAGGTGCTGCGCAACATCGACCTGGCCGCCGAACTCGGGGCGCAGACCTTCGTGCTGTGGGGCGGGCGGGAGGGCAGCGAATACGACAGCGCCAAGGACGTCCGGGCGGCCTTGGCCCGCTACCGGGAGGCGCTGGACCTGCTGGGTGACTACGTGACCGACCAGGGCCTGCCCCTGCGGTTCGCGATCGAGCCCAAGCCCAACGAACCGCGCGGTGACATCCTGCTCCCGACCGTCGGCCACGCGCTGGCCTTCATCGAGACCCTCGCGCGCCCGGAGTTGTTCGGCGTCAACCCCGAGGCCGGACACGAGCAGATGGCCGGGCTGAACTTCCTCCACGGGATCAGCCAGGCGATGGACCGCGGCAAGCTCTTCCACATCGACCTCAACGGGCAGCGGGGCATCAAGTTCGACCAGGACCTGGTGTTCGGCCACGGCGATCTCATCAACGCCTTCTCGCTTGTCGACCTGCTGGAGAACGGCGGCGCAGGCGGTGGCCCCAGCTACGACGGGCCGCGCCACTTCG
This sequence comes from Mycolicibacterium litorale, assembly GCF_010731695.1. Lineage (NCBI taxonomy): Bacteria > Bacillati > Actinomycetota > Actinomycetes > Mycobacteriales > Mycobacteriaceae > Mycobacterium > Mycolicibacterium litorale. The sequence goes on along the minus strand of NZ_AP022586.1, from coordinate 1,747,581 downwards.
ACTACAAGCCCAGCCGGACCGAGGACAGCGCAGGGGTATGGGCGTCCGCGGCGGCGAACATGCGTATGTACCTGTTGCTCAAGCAGCGTGCCGCGGCGTTCCGCGCCGATCCCGAGGTTGCCGAGGCCCTGGCCGGTGCCCGGGTCGACGAGTTACGCCGGCCCACCCTCGATTCGGCTGAGGGGTACCGTGACCTGCTCGACGACCGATCCTCCTTCGAGGAGTTCGACGCCGAATCCTATTACGACGGTAGAGGATTCGGATTCGTCCGGCTCAATCAGCTCGCTGTCGAACATCTGATGGGGGCGCGCTGATCATAGTCCGGACTGACTATGGACGTGATTCGCGTCACGCTATATGTTGTCCGAAACAACAAACCACCGCACGCAATCACCCCTGAGAGAGGCAGTCTTCATGACCAGATTCAGCGGCCTGCTGGTCGCCGTCGTCGTCGGCGCGGGCCTGACCCTGAGCGCGTGCAGCAGCGGCGGTGACGGCTCGACCGAGAGCCAGGCCGGCAAGGTCGGGGTGATCCTGCCCGACACCAAATCATCGGTCCGCTGGGAGACCAAGGACCGGCCCGCGCTCGAGAGCGCGTTCACGCAGGCCGGTGTGCCCTACACCATCCAGAACGCCGAGGGATCCGCCGACACCATGGCCACCATCGCCGACAGCATGATCGCCGATGGCGTGACGGTGCTCGCCATCGTCAACCTCGACTCCGACAGCGGCGCGTCGATTCAGCAGAAGGCGGCCGCCCAGGGCGTCAAGACCATCGACTACGACCGGCTGACCCTCGGCGGCTCGGCCGATGCGTACATCTCGTTCGACAACACCAAGGTCGGCGAGCTGCAGGGTCGGGGCCTGGTTGACTGTCTGGGCGATCGTCAGGCGAATGTGCTGTCCCTCAACGGTTCTCCGACCGACAACAACGCCTCGCTGTTCTCCGCCGGGGCGCACTCGGTACTCGACCGGACACCGAGCGTCCGCATCGTCGGTGAACAGGCGGTACCGGACTGGGACACCGACAAGGCCGTCACCATCTTCGAACAGATGTACACCGCCGCCGACGGCCGGGTCGACGGTGTGTACGCCGCCAACGACGGCCTGGCCGGTTCGGTGATCTCGATCCTCGAGAAGAACCAGCGCGCCGGTCAGGTCCCGGTCACCGGGCAGGACGCCACCGTCGAGGGTCTGCAGAACATCTTGGCGGGAACGCAGTGCATGACGGTGTACAAGTCCGCCACCGAAGAGGCCGGCGCGCTCGCCGACGCGGCCATCGCGCTGGCGACGGGCCAACCGGTGAACACCACCGCCACCTCCCGTGACGACACCGGCAAGCGGGACGTGCCGTCGGTACTTCTGCAGCCGCAGGCGATCACCAAGCAGAACGTCAACGTGGTGTTCGACGACGGCGGCCAGTCCAAGGACGAGGTCTGCGCCGGCCAGTTCGCGGCGATGTGCACGGCCGCCGGGATCAGCTGAGATGACGGCCCCGATCCTCGAACTACGCGGAGTCAACAAGAGCTTCGGCGTCGTGCACGTGTTGCACGATGTGGACTTCGCCGTCTACCCCGGCGAGGTGACCGCCCTGGTCGGTGACAACGGCGCCGGCAAGTCCACACTGGTCAAGGCCATCGCGGGGATCCATCCGATCGACACCGGGACCTACCTCTTCGACGGCGAGCCGGTGACCGTGCACGGCCCCAACGACGCCGCCGGGCTCGGAGTGGAAGTGGTCTACCAGGACCTGGCCCTGTGCGACAACCTCGACATCGTGTCGAACATGTTCCTGGGCCGGGAGGTCATCCGCCGCGGGACCCTCGACGAGGCGGCGATGGAGACGATGGCCCGCGACGCCCTGGCCTCGCTGTCGGTGCGGACGGTGAAGTCGGTGCGTCAGCCGGTGTCCAGTCTGTCCGGCGGGCAGCGCCAGACGGTCGCGATCGCCAAGTCGGTGCTGTGGAAGTCGAAGGTGGTGCTCCTCGACGAGCCGACCGCCGCACTCGGCGTCGCGCAGACCCGTCAGGTCCTCGACCTGGTGCGCCGGCTGGCCGACCAGGGTGTCGGCGTCGTCCTGATCTCCCACAACCTCGCCGACGTGTTCGAAGTCGCCGACCGGATCTGCGCGCTGTATCTCGGCCGGGTCGCCGCCGAGGTGAAGACCCCCGAGGTCACCCACAGCCAGGTGGTCGAACTCATCACCGCCGGCCGGTCCGGCGACCTCGGCCTGGCGCCGACCGAAGCCGCCCAGTCGATGTGAAGGGACGCCAGATGACCACGCTGAACCGCCAACTCGCCGACGCGGATTTCGCCGCGGACCTGCGCTCGGAGGAGACCTTCGGCGCCGCCGTGCGCGGGTACCTCCAGCGGGTGCGCGGCGGCGACATGGGCTCGCTGCCCGCGGTGCTGGGCCTGATCGTGCTGTTCGTGGTCTTCGCCGCCGCCAACGAGCGGTTTCTCTCCGCGCTCAATCTCGCCAACCTCGTCACCCAGGCCGGCTCCATCTGCGTGCTCGCCATGGGGCTGGTATTCGTGCTGCTTCTCGGTGATATCGACCTGTCCGCCGGTGTCGCGGGTGGCGTGTCGGCGTGCGTGATGGCGTTGACGATGGTCTCCCGCGGCCTTCCGTGGTGGGCCGCGATGCTCGCCGGGGTGCTGTGCGGTGCCCTCATCGGGCTGGCGATCGGGGTGCTGCGGGCCCGCCTCGGCATCCCGTCGTTCGTCGTCACGCTGGCGTTCTTCCTCGGGCTGCAGGGCGTCACGCTCAAGCTCATCGGTGAGGGCGGCTCGGTGCGAGTCGACGACCCGGTGATCCGCGGTATGACGATCCAGAACCTCCCGGTGACCGCAGGGTGGATCTGCGCGCTGGCGGTGGTGGCGGGTTACGGAGCGCTCGAGCTCTACCGGCACCGTGCCAAGGTCTCCGCAGGCCTGCATCACGCGCCCATCGGCGTGGTCGCCGCGCGCATCGCCGCGGTCGCGGTCGTGACCCTGGGCGTGACGTTCGTGCTCAGCCTCAACCGCAGCGTGAACCCGAACGTCGAGATCCGCGGCGTCCCCTACGTCCTGCCGATCGTCGGCGTGCTGCTCGTCGGCCTGACCTTCGTGCTGGGCCGCACCTCCTACGGCAGGCACATCTACGCGGTCGGCGGCAACCCGGAAGCCGCCCGCCGCGCGGGCATCAACGTCGACCGCATCAGGATGTCGGTGTTCGTGGTCGGTTCGTCAATGGCCGCGCTGAGCGGGATACTCGCCGCCTCCTACGCCGGCAAGGTGTCGGCGTCCTCGGGCGCGGGCAACACGCTGCTGTACGCGGTCGGCGCGGCGGTCATCGGCGGCACCAGCCTGTTCGGCGGGAAGGGCCGCGCCATCGACGCGGTCGTCGGCGGGGTCGTGATCGCGACCATCGCCAACGGGCTCGGCCTGCTCAACCAGTCGTCCTACATCAACTTCCTGGTGACCGGCGGCGTGCTGCTGCTGGCGGCGAGCGTGGACGCGATCTCGCGGCGGCGCCGGTCGGCGACGGGTCTGAGCTGAGTGCGCAACCAGGTCAACATGCGGCGGCACAACCTGTGCACGCTCGTGCGGCACCTGCACCTGGCCGGTGCACTGTCGCGGTCCTCGCTCACCATGTCGATGGGTCTGAACCGCAGCACGATCGCCGATCTGGTCGGTGAGGTCGAGCTGCTCGGGCTGGCCCGTCAGCAACTCCCCGAACCGCGGGGACACAGCGCGGCCGGCCGGCCGTCGGTGGGTGTCACCACCACTGACCACGCCTACGTGCTCGCCGTCGACATCCGGGTGTCGGGCCTGACGGTGGCCCGCGTCGGTCTCGGCGGGGTCGTGCTCGCCACCGCAGGCCGGCCGTCGCCGCCCGGCCACGATCCCCGGGACACCGTCGACGCGATCGGCGACCTGGCCCGGGCCGTGGTGCGAGCGGCGCCCGAAGACTCCGCGCTGGTGGGTGTCGGGGTGAGCGTCCCGGGCATCGTCGCGCGCGACGGCGGCATCATCCGACTCGCGCCCAACCTCGAGTGGCATGATCTGGCGCTGGCCCAGATGCTCGCCGACGCCCTCGGCACGTCGACGCCGCCGGTGCTGGGTAACGAAGCCGACCACGGGGCGCTCGCCGAACTGCTTCGCGGGGCCGGCCGCAGGGTCAGCGACCTGGTGTACCTGTCGGGTGAGGTCGGGGTCGGCGCCGGGCTCATCGCCGGCGGCCGGCCCGTCACCGGGATGTCGGGGTTCGCCGGCGAGATCGGCCATCTCCCGTTCGGTGACGGCACCCGGCCGTGCCACTGCGGCGCGGTGGGCTGCTGGGAGACCGAGATCGGTGCGGCCGCGATCGCGGACGCGGTCGGCTGTCCACCGGACCGCCTCGCCGACGTGGGCGGCCACCTGCAGCGGCTGGACGGTCCGCCGACGCAGCTGGCGTCGGTCGGCCGTCAGCTGGGTCGCGGCCTGGCCGGTCTGGTGAACCTGCTCAACCCGCAACTCATCGTGCTGGGCGGCTACCTCGGGCCGTTGTACCGATGGGTGGAGACCGACGTGCGCGCCGAGATGGCGGCCCGGTCACTGCGGATCCCCGAGATGACGCCGCGTATCGCGATGCCCGGGCTGGCGGACCGGTCGGTGCTCATCGGGGCCTCCGAGGTCGCCTTCCGTGCCCTGCTCGACGATCCGGTCGGCTGCCTGGCGGCCGCGCCGCGCACCGGTGACCTGTTCGGCGTTGCCCAGCGCCCGGCCGTCACGTGACGCCGCGGGTCAGCGCTTCAACCAGCTGTTGACGGTCGGGAGATCCCGGGTGTAGGTCATCATCACGTCGTCCTGCATCAGGGTGGCGCCGGTGATCGCCTCGCTCCCCCGCCAGATCACCCGGACCCTGGTGTCGCCCCGCAGGTACAGGTCGACCCGGCCGAGATCGTTGCGGCGCCACCCGGCCTGCTCGGCGAGCTGCTGCAGCTCGCGGCGCTCATCGACTGAGGTCATGGCTCGCTCCCTATCTGACTGGCTGACGTGCGCGTGCGACGCGACGAGCCTACGGCCCCGGGGCCGGCCGCCTCCGCGCAGGACGCACGCTCGCGTCACATCTTGTGCGGGATGTCGTTGACCAGGCCGCCGTCCATGACGAACTCGGCGCCGGTGGCGTACCGCGATTCGTCGCTGGCCAGGAACACCACGAACGTGGACACCTCGTCGGACTGCCCCGGCCTGCCCAGTGGGATCGTGAGCATGTTGTCCGGGAAGTGCTTGGTCATCGGGGTGCGGATGAACCCGGGGTGGATCGAGTTGACGCGGATCTGGTGCGAGCCGAGTTCCAGCGCGGCCGACTTCGTCAGACCGCGCACCGCCCACTTCGACGCCACGTACGGATGCACCATCACCGCGCCGCGCATGCCCTCGATCGACGAGACGTTGATGATGGAGCCGCCGCCTGCGGCCTTCATCGCCTCGACGCTCGCCTGCATGCCGAGGAACGTGCCGGTGAGGTTGACGTCGATGACCTTCTGCCACTTGGCCATGTCGAACTTGCCGATCTGGCCGAGCGCCACGATGCCGGCGTTGTTGACCAGGACGTTGAGGGTGCCGAAATCGTTGACCGCGGTCGCCACCGCGGCATCCCACTCCTCGGCGGAGGTGACGTCGAGGTGGACGTAACGCGCGGCGTCGCCGAGTTCGTCGGCCAGCGCCTTGCCCTCCTCGTCGAGGATGTCCCCGATCACCACCTTGGCGCCCTCGGCCACCAGCGCGCGTGCGTGCTCGGCGCCCATACCTCGGGCCCCGCCGCTGATCAGTGCAACTTTTCCGTCTACCCGTCCCATGACGGGCCAGGCTACCTTAGGCTGTCGCGAACTAGAACCTGTTCCAGTTTCACCTCGGTGCGGAGGAGTTGTGATGGCGATACGCGTGGCCCACGTCGGGACCGGAAACGTCGGCCGGCTGGCACTCGCGGCGCTGGTGGGCAACCCGGCGTACGAGCTGACCGGCGTCGGTGTGTCGACGGCTGCGAAGGTCGGGAAGGACGCCGGTGAACTGGCCGGCCTCGACACGGTCACCGGGATCACCGCCACCGAGGGGCTCGACGCGGTGCTGGCGACCCGACCGGACTGCGTCGTGTACTGCGCAATGGGCGACACCCGGCTGCCCGAGGCGATGGCCGACTGCCGGCGCATCCTCGAGGCCGGCGTCAACGTGGTCGGATCGGCGCCGGGCGTACTGCAGTTCCCGTGGGGCGTGATCCCCGACAAGTACATCGACCGGGTCGAGGACGCCGCTCGACAGGGCGGTGCGAGCATCTTCATCAACGGCGTCGACCCCGGCTTCGCCAACGACCTCATCCCGTTCGCGTTCGCCGGCACGTGCAGCAGCATCGAGCAGGTGCGGTGCATGGAGATCGCCGACTACGCCACCTACGACGGCGCCGAGGTCATGTTCGACGTGATGGGCTTCGGCAACCAGATCGGCGACCTGCCGATCCTCTTCCAGCCCGGTGTGCTGAGCATTGCCTGGGGGACGGCCATCCGCCAGCTCGCGGCGGGGCTCGGCGTCGAGGTGCGTGAGATCAGGGATTCGGTCGAACAGGAACCCGCACCCGAGGACTTCGACGTGGCGGTCGGGCGCATCGCGAAGGGCACGGTCGCCGCGGTCCGGTTCCTGATCGAGGGCATCATCGAGGGCGGCGCCGACGACTCCCCCGCGATCGTGATCGAGCATGTGACGCGGCTGCGGGACGATCTGCGCCCCGACTGGGCGCGGCCCGCGCAGCCGGGCGGGTCCTATCGCGTCGAGATCGTCGGGGAGCCCTCCTACGCGGTCGACATCTGTCCCACCAGCCGCAAGGGCGACCACAACCATGCGGCGATCGTCGCGGCGGCGGGGCGCATCGTGAATGCGATCCCGGCGGTGGTGGCCGCGCCGCCGGGGATCCGGACCCCGCTCGACCTGCCGCTGATCACCGGGCGGGGGTTGTTCGCCACCCGCGGCTGATGGTCCGGGCCACGGCGGGTCACTCCACGGTGGCGGTCTCCGAGGGGGCCGTCCGGCTCGCGACGCCGGTCCACTGCAGCAGGACACGGGTGCCCGTCGGAGTGCGGTCGATCGACGTGCTGTCGGTGAGCGCTTCCATCAGGGGGATGCCACGGCCCCGTGCCTTACTCGGCGGGAGGTTGCTGCGGTCGCGCCAGGTGCCCTGGTCGGCGATGGTGACCGTCAGGACACCGGCGGCCGCGTCGAAATCGGCCTGGACGTCCATGGTGCCGGATCGGCCGGTGTTCGCGTAGGCGAACTCCGCCGCATTGGCCAGCGCCTCGTTCGTCGCCAGGATCAGATCGCTGGACCGTACGGGGTCGAGTGCGAAGTGGGCGTCCAGCCAGTGGCCGAACTCCTCGCGCACCCGCGAGGCGGCCTGCCCGTCAGCGGCGATACCGAGACGCGTGAATCGCTCGGCGTTGGAAACGTTTGCCGCAGAGACGGAATCGATCATGGCAGGACGTGAATACCCGTTGGCCTATCTGTTAAGCACTCAGTGCTGCGAGCGCCTCGTCGACCGAGGCGTACAGCGGAATGATGTCGGCGATTCCCAGGAGCTTCAAAGGGCGGCTGGTAGCGGGACCCTCCGCGACGACGCAGAACTTCACGTCGGACGTGATCTCGTCGTGGATGGCGACCAGAATGCCCATGCCCGCCGATGCGAGGAATTCCACGGCGGAGAAGTCCACGACCAGTCCGGCCGGCTCCTTCGCCAGACCCGCTCGGATGGCCTGCTCCAGCTGCGGTGCCGTGAGCATGTCGACGACACCGGATACCGAGACCACGACGTTGCGATCAACCCAGCGTTCGTTGATCTCGCAGTTCGTCGAGTCCGCGGCGGAGGTCGCCCCTGCTGCGGCTTCGCGCTGTTCCTCCAATGGTCCACCTCCCGCGTGCGTCGCTTCCCGAGGGCGGCGCGCACGCAATTCATGCTCGCCAGGCTGCGGACTGAACCTGGTAAGACATCCAGCGACACCGGAAGAATCCGGTGCCGGGAGCGCCCACGGTCGGCGAGCGCAACCGGAATCAGATTAAACCAGGTCTGGGTGGCTCAGTGGTCGGCGGTCAGTGCCAGCAGCGCGATGTCGTCGTCGGGGCGCAGTGTCGGCACCAGGCCGGCGAGGTCGTCGATCAGCTCTGACGCGCGCATATTCACCCGCGGCGTCAAATATCGGCGCAGCGCGTCCTCGCCGAAGCAGCCGGAACCCGTCGGCCTGGCCTCGGTGATGCCGTCGGTGAACAACAACAGGGTCTGGCCGGGACGCAGCGTGAACGAGCACTCGTCGAAGGTTGCGTCGGGCACCGCACCGACGAACATGCCGCGCTCCGGCCGGACCGGTTGCACGGTGCCGGTGGCCGGGTCCAGCAGCATCGCGGGCAGGTGGCCACCGGTGGCCAGGCGGATGCGGTGTCCGCCGCCGTGGGGTTCGGCGACGAGTGTGCCGAACAGGACGGTGCAGAACTTGCGTTCGTTGGGGTCCCCGACGAGCACCCGATTCAGTTCGTCGAGCCCCTCGGTGGGGTTCTCATAGTGCAACGCCGCGGCCCGCAGGGTGTAGCGCACCAGCGACGTCACGGCCGCGGCGGCGGTGCCGTGGCCTTCGACGTCACCGAGGAAGAACGCCCACCGGGCGCCGTCGAGCGCGAACACGTCGTAGAAGTCGCCGCCGACGCGGGCCGCCGATGCCGGGTGATAGTGCGCCGCGACCGACAGGCCCGGCACGGTGGGCAGGGACGGGGGCAGCAGGGAGCGCTGCAGCGCCTCGGCGTAGTCGGCCACCGTCGTCGCGTCGTCGGCGGCATCGTGGCGTACGACGCGTCCGGTGCGGACCGCGCTCAGCGTCGCCAGGCGGAGGTCCAGCTGGTCCATGACGAGCGCGGCCAGATCCGTGAGCGTCGCCAGATCGTGTTCGTCGCACCGGCGCGGCCGGGTGTCGAGCACGTTGACCGCTCCGATGCGGTGGCCGTCGGAGGTGACGATCGGGGCGCCGGCATAGAAGCGGACCCCCAGCGGGCCGCTGACGAAAAGATTCTGCGCGGTGCGTGGGTCGCGCGCCGCGTCGTTGACGACGTAGGGCCGGTCGTCGAGGATCGTCTCCGACGAGAAGCCGCCCCGGCGGTCGACCTCGTGCAGATTGCCGAGGCCGTGGGCCGCCTTGAACCAGATGCGGTCGCGGTCGACGATCGCGATGGTCGCCATCGGCGCGGAGAAGGTGCGGGCGGCCACCCGGGCGATCCGGTCGAACGCATCGTCGGCCGGGCTGTCGAGGATCGCGTAGCGGGCGACGGCGAGTAGCCGCTGGGCTTCGATCTCGTCGGCCGATCGCGCGGACGCCTGGGTGATGATCACGGTGCTTCCCGCCTTCGGTGGGGAACCTCCGCTGTCTGGAGAGGCGAACATGATCAGCCTACCGCCGACGGCACCGCCCGTCAGGCCTATCCCGTGAACAGCGGGTGTCAGACCGCGCGGCCTCGTCGGCCACCCACGACCGCCGCACCCACCGTGACGACGGCACCGACGACGGCCACCGGAATCGCCCACGACCGCCTGCTGCTCACCGCCGACTCACACAGTGCGACATAGTCGGTGTGCGGGACGATCTGGTTCAGCACAGGCACGTTCGCGACGCCCTGGTTGTTGGCGGCCTGCGCACCGGACATGTCCGAGACGAGGGCGTTGCCGCACCCGACGCTCTTGCCGTCGTCGCCGGACACCGATACCGGGACGAGCAGTCCGACAATCCCCACCAGGAGGATGATCGCGCCCACCACCATGGCCAACCGTCGTGCGGTCACAACACTCCCCTCGTCTGGGTTCACGAACCAGGCGGAGGTCTACCCAAGGTGCCGACGGTCTAAACCGGCACGAAATTGGTTGGTGGACAGCCCAATTCGGGTCACGCGTGGCCCCGCTGGCGGGGAACCTGCAGGACCGGCCAATCCCGCGCGGTCGCGGTGGCCGTCAGCCGCGGGCGCGGATTGACCGGCCTGGGGAACCCCACGAGGTCCATCAGCGCGACGTCCTCGTCGCCGTCGGCGTAGAACCAGCTGTCGCCCAACGGGATGTCGTTGGCCTGACAGAACAGTTCGACCGCGACCGCCTTCTGCGGCCCCCAGATCACCGGGCGGACGACGTCTCCGGTCAGCCGGCCGGCGTCGTCGACGCTGAAGTGGTTGCACAGGACGTGGTCGATACCGAGGAAGCGCGCCACGGGTTCGGCGTGGATGGTCAGCGCCGATGAACTGAGTGCGACGGTGTGCCCGCGCCGCTGGTGCGCCTCGACGATGCGGCGCATGTGGGGGAAGACGCGGGCGGCGACGCGTTCGACGAACAACCGCTCGCCGAGGACGTCGAGTTCGGCGAGCGACTCCCCGCGCAGGTATCCGGCCGCCCGCCGGACGAGCCGCTCGAACTGCATACGGCCGAGGCGGTACCGGATCGAGGCTTCGAGGACGCCGAGAACCTCACCGAGGCTCGCCTGGCGGCGCCTGATCCGGTCGCCGGCGTGGGCGGTGGCGGTGAAGCCGTCGACCAGCGTGCCGTCCAGGTCGAAGAAGACGCCGACACGTGGACCGCCCGGCCCGCCGGAGATCTCGTCGACCGATTCGGTGAGCGGCAGTAGTCGGGGCACTTTTCCATCATTCCGGCCGACTCGGGTGATGGCGAACCGGCATACCCTCCCGGACCGCCGCCCCGCCGTACTAAACTAGAACACGTTCCAATTCGCCGACCGCCTCATCCAAGGAGCGCGCATGCACACCGCCATCTGTGACGAGCTCGGCATCGAGTTCCCCATCTTCGCGTTCACGCACTGCCGCGACGTGGTGGTCGCGGTCAGCAAGGCCGGCGGCTTCGGCGTGCTCGGCGCGGTCGGCTTCACCCCTGAACAACTCGAGATCGAGCTGAACTGGATCGACGAGCACATCGGCGACCATCCCTACGGCGTCGACATCGTGATCCCGAACAAGTACGAGGGCATGGACGCCAACATGTCGGCCGACGAGCTCAAGAGCATGCTGCAGTCGCTCGTCCCGCAGGAGCACCTGGACTTCGCCAAGAGCATCCTCAAGGACCACGGCGTGCCGACCGACGACAGCGACGACAACGCGCTGCAGCTGCTCGGCTGGACCGAGGCGACCGCCACGCCGCAGGTCGAGATCGCGCTGCGCCATCCCAAGATGACGCTGATCGCCAACGCACTGGGTACCCCGCCCGTCGACATGATCAAGAACATCCACGCGGCGGGCCGCAAGGTCGCGGCGCTGTGCGGGTCGCCGTCGCAGGCGCGCAAGCACGCCGACGCCGGCGTCGACATCATCATCGCCCAGGGCGGCGAGGCCGGCGGCCACAGCGGTGAGGTCGGCTCCATCGTGCTGTGGCCGCAGGTGGTCAAGGAGGTCGCGCCGGTGCCGGTGCTGGCCGCGGGCGGAATCGGCAGCGGTCAGCAGATCGCGGCGGCGCTGGCGCTGGGTGCGGCGGGTGCGTGGACCGGTTCGCAGTGGCTGATGGTCGAGGAGGCCGAGAACACCCCGGTACAGCAGGAGGCGTACGCGAAGGCGTCCAGCCGCGACACCGTGCGCAGCCGGTCGTTCACCGGTAAGCCGGCGCGCATGCTGCGCAACGACTGGACCGAGGCGTGGGAGCAGCCGGAGAACCCGAAGCCGCTGGGAATGCCCTTGCAGTACATGGTGTCCGGGATGGCGGTCGCGGCGACGCACAAGTACCCCAACGAGACCGTCGACGTGGCGTTCAATCCGGTCGGTCAGGTGGTCGGTCAGTTCACCAAGGTGGAGAAGACCTCCGCGGTGATCGAGCGCTGGGTGCAGGAGTACCTGGAGGCGACCAACACCCTCAACACGTTGAACGAGGCGGCGGGCGTCTGACGCGCCGTCGCGACACGACGGCGATATCCCGGGCGCGGGCGGCTGCGCGCGTTAGCGTGCGGAATGGCCGATTCGCCGACGTCAGCACCGTTATCGCGCGGTAGGCGCCTGGCCGGGGCGGCCGGCCTCGTCGTTACGGCCGGCCTCGCTCTGGCGCCGTGGGCGACGGCGGACCCGTCGCCGGAATTCCCTTCCGACGAGCGCGGTTTCGTCGGCACTGCGGCCTACTGCCAAGGTGCCGCGGAGGCAGAGGCCTTCGGCCGCACCAAGGATGCGCTGGTGGCGATCTGTTCGGGCCCCGACGGTCAGCTGCAGTATCGCGGAGTGCGGCTGGAGGACGACGCGGCGCTGATGCTGGACGCGGCGGCGGCCGGCGCAGGCGGGTTCTCGGCGGAGAACGAGGACGTCGTCTATTGGGTGACGGCCACCGAACTCGTTGTCACGTCGGGGGATACGACGCTGCACCGGCAGCCGATGATCGAGTACCGCGCGCCGTAGTCAGTCCGTCGGACGCGGAAAACCGGCCACCAGCGGGGTGTCCACACCGAGGCGGCCCAGGGCGGTGGCGCCTCCGGGGGTGCCCAGTGGGGCGTCGCGTCCTGGCAGCACCTCGGTGAAGAACGCCGCGTTGTCGGCGAGGTGGCGGTACTCGTTCTCGGGGAGGTCGGTCTCGTAGTAGATCGCGTCCATCTTGCAGATCACTCGGCATGCGCCGCAGTCGACGCACTCGTCCGGGTTGATGTACATCCCCCGGTCTCCCTCGTAGATGCAGTCGACGGGGCACTCGGGCACGCACGACTTGTCGACGACATCCACACAGGCACTACCGATCACATACGTCATGGGGTTCACGTTACGAATTCGGCCCGGTCCAGCGCTGGGGCCGAAAGTCCCTGATCTGCGTAACGCCATGGCGGAAAACGCCGCTTGCGACCGCCACCCGCGTCACGCAGGTCGGCGGGTTGTCTCAGGGCAGCGGCGCCGGAGCGGGCGCGGGTGCCGGAGCGGGCGCCGGCGCGGGCGGCAGCGGAGCCTGCGGGCCGGCAGGCATGCCCGGCGGCGGCGTGGCGGCCGGGTCCAGCGGGCGCTGGGTCAGCAGGAAGATCGCGTCTCCCCCGCTTACCTCCTGGGTCTGCACCGCATGCCACAGGTCGCGGAGGTAGGACAGTCCGCGGCTGCCCGTCGGCGCCACCGGCGTGGTCGACGTTCCGGGCGGCGGATTGTCCGGGCTGAACAGATGGGGCACGCCCGCGTCGGCGGGTGCGGGTGCGGTCGGTGCATCAGCCGGTGCGGGCGCGGCCGGTGCGGGCGCCGGAAGCGGAGCCGCCATCGCGTCGACCGGTGCGGGTGCCGGTGCGGGTGCCGGAGCGGGAAGCGGTCCTGGTACCGGTGCCGGCACCGGCTCCGCACCCGCCGCGGGTGCCGTCACGAACAGTCCCATGCCGATACCTGCGCCCAGTGCTGCGCAGGCAGCGATACGCCGCACATCGATCGCCACCGCGGTCTCCCTCCACGTCCGAACTGGCCTGGCTATACCGATTGTTCTCCGCCGACCCGGACTTTGTTACAGAAGTGGCCAACGTTTCCGGGAAACCGCCGCTCCCCCGCAGCGATAACACGTTCTACTCCGGACTTTCCGCAACCCGGCCCGGATGCCCCTATCAGTGGTGTAGCAATGCGTTAACGGCACGAGGACACGTCGTCTGAGGAGATGCCCCGTGGTCATGAGCAGTGATCGAGTCAGCCCGAACCTCCCGCCCGGATTCGACTTCACCGATCCGGACATCTACGCCGAGCGGCTACCCGTCGACGAGTTGGCCGAGATGCGCCGGGTCGCTCCGATCTGGTGGAACGAACAGCCAGTCGGCGCCGGCGGCTTCGACGACGGCGGGTTCTGGGTGGTCACCAAACACCGCGACGTCAAAGAGGTCTCCCGCCGCAGCGACGTGTTCTCCAGCTTCGAGAAGACCGCACTTCCCCGCTACCGCGACGGCTCCGACGGCGAGCAGGTCGAGCGCGGCAAGTTCGTCCTGCTGAACATGGACGCGCCCCACCACACCCACCTGCGCCAGATCGTCTCGCGGGCGTTCACCCCCAGGGCCGTCGAGCGGTTGCGCGCCGAACTCGGCGCCCGGGCACAGGACATCGCCCGCACCGCACTGGAGCAGGGCGCCGGCGACTTCGTCGAGCAGGTGTCGTGCGAGCTGCCGCTGCAGGCGATCGCCGGGCTGATGGGCGTCCCCCAGGAGGACCGCAAGAAACTGTTCGACTGGTCGAACCAGATGGTGGGCGACCAGGATCCGGAGTTCGCGGCGAACGACGCGATCGGCGCGTCGGTCGAACTGATCATGTACGGCATGCAGATGGCGGCCGACCGCGTAGCCAACCCGGGCGACGACCTCGTCACGAAACTGGTGCAGGCCGACGTCGAAGGGCACAAGCTCTCCGACGACGAGTTCGGGTTCTTCGTCATCCTGCTCGCGGTGGCGGGCAACGAGACGACACGCAACTCGATCACCCAGGGCATGATGGCGTTCACCGACTTCCCCGACCAGTGGGAGCTGTTCAAGCGGGAGCGGCCCGCGACCGCCGCCGACGAGATCGTCCGCTGGGCCACGCCGGTCACCTCGTTCCAGCGCACCGCGCTGTGTGACACCGAACTGTCCGGGGTGAAGATCAAGAAGGGCCAGCGGGTGGTGATGTTCTACCGCTCGGCCAATTTCGACGAAGAGGTCTTCGACGACCCGTACTCGTTCAACATCCTGCGCGACCCCAACCCGCACGTCGGGTTCGGCGGAACGGGCGCGCACTACTGCATCGGGGCGAACCTGGCCCGGATGACCATCGACCTGATGTTCAACGCGATCGCCGACCACATGCCCGACCTCGCGCCGCTCGGCAAACCCGAGCGGCTGCGGTCCGGCTGGCTCAACGGCATCAAACACTGGCCGGTCGACTACACCGGACGCTCGGCGAAACCTCCTGTCGCGCAGTAGGTGCCGCGGGGTAGTCGATGATCGAGCGCCAGTAGTCCTCGGGGATCTCGGTGTTCGAGCGCAGCACCATCGCCAACCCGGTCGCCATCGCGATACCCAGCAGGCCCAGCCACAGTCCGGCCAGCCCGATCACCACCCACAGCACCGTGGTGAGCGCAGGCCACGGTGAGGCCAGCGCCAGCGCGGGCGCGAAGAAGAAGCCCGCGCCGATGTACCACGACGAACCCGCGCGGTCCGAGGCCATCACGAACCGCAACCAGCGGGGGATCTTCTGCTCGGTCGTTTCCATGGTGTGCTCCTGTTCGGTGGACACCTCTACCGTCGCGCCGCGGCGTAAGCGAGGCAATTACCTCCGAAGTAATGGCATCGGGTTCACCTGCGCGCCACACTGAGACGATGACCGCCCCGGCATTCGGTGATGTACTGCGCGCCTGGCGCCGGCGCCGCAGGCTCAGCCAGCTCGACCTCGCGATCGAAGCCGGCGTCTCGGCGCGGCACGTCAGCTTCATCGAGACGGGCCGGTCGGCGCCCAGCCGGGCCATGGTGCTCAAGCTCGCCGAGGTCCTCGACGTGCCTCCGCGTGAACGCAATCACCTGCTGGTGGCGGCCGGACTGGCGCCGGTGTATCCCGAACGCAGCCTGGAACATCCCGACATGGTCGCCGTGCGCGACGGTGTCCAACGGGTGCTCGCGGCATACGACCCCTACCCGTGCGTCGCCGTCGACCGGTGCTGGAACCTGCTGGGCGCCAACGCAGCAACCGCGATTCTGCTCGACGGTGTGGCCCCCGCCCTGCTGCAGCGCCCGAACGCCCTGCGGCTGACGTTGCACCCGGACGGCTTGGCGCCGCGGATCAAGAACCTCGGCCAGTGGTGTCGCCATCTGATCGAGCGGCTGCGGCGCGAGGCGGCGGCAAGCGGCTCCGGTGACCTCGCCGAACTGCTGGCCGAGGTCGAGTCCTACCCGGGGCCGTCGGGCGAATCGCCGGACCCGGCGACGGTGGCGGTCCGACTCGAATTGTGCACGGCTGACGGCGATTTGCTCACGTTCATCAGTACGGTCACCACGTTCGGCACCGCGCTGGACCTGACCGCTGTCGAGCTGAGCATCGAGGCGTTCCTGCCCGCCGACGAGGAGACCGCCGCGGCGCTGGTTTGCCGGTCGGCGTCCCAGGGAAGTCCGCAGTGAGTCAGGTTGGTTGCCGGCCGCGCGGTCGGACGACGTGGTCAACAGAACAGAGGTGGCGCGTGAACAACCGAATCGTGATGGTGCTCGGCGCGGCGTCGGTGGCCGTCCTGACCGCGTGCGGCGGGTCGGAGCCCGCGCTGGGCACCCGGACCGCCGAGGTGACGGTCAACGGTGAGCGGGCGGCGAAGATCCCGGTGGAGTGCAGCCAGGCCGGGTGGACGTGGCTCATCTCCGACTTCGGCGAGAAGACGCCCGGCTTCACCGCCGCCGTGACCACCGGTGAGAAGGTCACCGCGCATTCTGTCGAGATCCGCGACATCGAGGGTTTCACCGGCGCCTTCTGGGAGGGCACCGTGGGCAATGGCAAGGCCACCGTCAACGGCCAGACGATCACGATCAGCGGGACGGCCAAGGGCGAATTCGCCGACAACCCCGCCACCGCCGCGGAAGCGACCTACGAAATTACGACGAAATGCTAACTGGTCAGACCACTTGACCTCTGGCCGGTTGTGGTGCCATGCTCGCCGACATGGCACTGCAACCGGTAAACCGCCGTTCGGTACCCGAAGACGTCTTCGACCAGATCGTCACCGAGGTGCTCAGCGGGCAACTCGCGCCGGGTCACGCGCTCCCGAGTGAGCGGAGGCTCGCCGAAGTCCTCGGGGTCTCCCGGCCGGCGATCCGCGAAGCGCTCAAGCGGCTCGCCGGCACCGGACTGATCGAGGTCCGCCAGGGCGACGCGACCACGGTGCAAGATTTCCGACGCACCGCCGGGCTGGATCTGCTGCCCCAGTTGCTGATGCGCGGCGGTGAACTCGACCTGTCGGTCGTGCGCAGCATTCTCGAGACCCGTCTGCACAACGGTCCGAAGGTCGCCGAACTGGCCGCCCAGCGCGGCGGTCGCGACGTGGCCGACCGGCTCGAGGACGCGATCAGCGCACTCGAGGGTGAGACGGATCCCGTTGCCGCGCAACGCCATGCACTCGCGTTCTGGGATCAGATCGTCGACGCGGCGGATTCCATCGTGTTCCGCCTGATGTACAACACGCTGCGGGCCAGTTACGAACCGGCGCTGCCGGCGTTGGCCACGATGATGGCCGACGAGGTCGGCCGTCCGGAGGCGTACCGCGCCGTCGCGGCGGCCGTCGTGGCGGGCGAACCGGAGGCCGCTGCGCAAGCTGCCCGGAGCCTGCTCGAACCGGCCACCACCGCACTGCTCGACGCACTCGGCGAACTGGACGCCCGATGACGCGCCGGACGTTCACGCTGGCCGACGCGGGCCGCGAATTCTGGCGCCATCCCTCGCCGTGGTTGATCGCCGGCACGCTGGTCGTGGCCGTCTGCGCGCGGGTCGCGGTGGGTGACTGGCAGGGCACCGACGCGGTGGTGCCGGTGGCGATGCTCGCGGCGTTCCCGTTCGTGGAGTGGGTCGTGCACGTCTGCGTCCTGCACTGGCGGCCACGGCGGCTCGGCCGGCTCCGCATCGACCCCCTGCTGGCGCGCAAGCACCGCGAACACCACGTCGATCCGCGGGACATCCCGCTGATCTTCATCCCGTGGCAGGCGCTGCTGTGGGTACTCCCGGTGGCACTCGGGGTGGCGCTGCTGGCCTTCCCCCGCCTCGGCATGGGTCTGACGTTCCTGGTGTGCCTGACGATCCTCGGCGTGGCCTACGAGTGGTGCCACTATCTGATCCACAGCGACTACAAACCGAAGACCGCCGCGTATCGGGCCGTCTGGCGCAACCACCGTCAGCACCACTTCAAGAACGAGCACTACTGGTTCACGGTGACCAGTGCCGGCACCGCCGACCGCGTTCTGGGTACCTACCCGGACCCCGCGGGGGTCGCCACGTCACCGACCGCGAAGAACCTGCACGGGGTCACGACTGGACGATGACCGGGTCGCCCATGCCGACGGTGTTGAAGTACCAGTCGGCGTTGTCCGGGCTGAGGTTGATACACCCGTGGCTGACGTTGGCGTAGCCCTGTGAACCCGTCGACCACGGCGCACCGTGCACGTACACGCCGCCCCACGTGATGCGCACCGCGTCGTACACGGTGAGCTTGTAGCCCTCGGGATCGTCCAGCGGGATGCCGATCGTGCGGGAATCCATCACGACCACAGACTCCTTGCCCAACACCCGGAACGTACCGACCGGGGTGGGGAACTTCGGCTTGCCCATCGACGCGGGCATCTCCCGGACCACCTGGTCGTCGATGCTGACGGTGAAGGTGTGCGCGTCGATGTCGGCGACACCGACCACGGCCGCGCCGGTCCGGAAGTTCGTGATGAAGTCGCCCGCGGTCACCGAGATCGGCGAATGCGCGGGCCAGAAGCTGGTGGGGGTCCACTGCATGGTCGAGTCACTGAGCCAGGTGAACTCACCGCTCGGCGTCGTAGGCGCGGTGATCTGCAATGACCGCTCGGCCGCCGACCGGTTCTGCACCGGGGCGTCGAACCGCACCGTCAGCGGCTGCGCGACCCCGACGACCGCGCCCGCGGCGGGTTCGATCGCGGTCACGTCGGGCGGTGTGCTGATGGCGGCGGAGCCCGTGGCCACCGAGCCGGTCATCGCGATGGCGACAGCACCGGCGATGGCGGCGACCGAACGTGTGACCGTACGCAGCATGGCCCCAGTGTAGGGGCGGCCGACGGCGCGACCCGGAGAGCGACGGCGGCCCGGCGCCGCGGCGGCGGATGTTCTGACTCGGCTTGTCACCACGTCATGGTCATCGCAACCGGCGGTCTCAGCGTTTCACCCGGGCCCGTCCCAACCCCGTCAACAGGTAGCCGAGCGCCAGGAACATCGCCCCGAGCAGGGCGATGTTGATCCCGACGGTGAGCGTGCCGACGCTCTCGGGGTCGAGGAAGTAGTACGGCGCGCGCCGGCCGGCATGGTTGAGCACCGCCAGCGCGACGACCACGTAGCAGGCCGGATAGACCAGCCAGGCCCACGGATACCACCAGCGGACCGCCGACTGCCTCGGCCCGGCCAACCCCCACTCGGCGAGCGCCAGCACGGGCACCACCACGTGCAGCAGGAAGTTCGCCGGGGTGTAGCCCATGCTGTAGTCGGTCAGGAAGAGGTTCCACACCAGCCCCGCGACCACGACGTACAGGACCGCGGCGCCCCGCAGCGCCGAGCGCGCGTCGGCCCGCCGCGACAGCAGCGTCGCGGCGTAGAACCCGGCCGCCAGCAGGTTGGCCTGGTAGGTGAAGGTGACCAGCCGCCACAGCACACCCGAGCGCGACGTCAACTCCACCAGCACCACGGCCACCACCACGGCGGCGACGACGGCCACTCGCAGCACGGTCCTCAGCAGCGGGACGGCCGGGGAGGCTTCGGTCACGCTCGCGAGGATAGCGACGGCCGCCCACCGCGCCGGGCGCCTCAGGCCGCGAGAATGTCCCTGAGCAGCGCCGTCTCGATGTTGCCGCCCGACACCAACGCCACCGCGGGGCCCGCCGGCGCCACGCGCCGGTATCCGGCCATGGCCACCGCGCCGCTGGGTTCGCTGACCAGGTGAGCGCGCTGCGCCAGATCTCTCACCGCACGACGGATCTCGTCTTCGGTGACGGTGATGACGTCGTCGAGCACCCGCTGCAGGTGGGCGAAGGTGAGCTCGGACGGCTGCGAGCGAAGTCCGTCGGCGATCGTGCGGTTGCGGTCCTCGATCGACCAGTCCACCCGATGGCCGAGCCGGAGGCTCTCGGCGGTGTCCCCCGCGAGTTCGGGTTCCACGCCGTGCACCGTCGCGCCGGGACACAAGGCCCTGATCGCCGTGCCGACCCCCGAGGCCAGGCCACCGCCACTGACCGGGATGAAGACGTGTTCGACCTCGGGCAGGTCTTCGGCGATCTCCAGACCGGCGGTCCCCTGGCCGGCGATGATGTCGGGGTGGTCGAACGGCGGCACGAGCACCCCGCCCGTCCGCTCGACGACCTCGGCGGCCACGGCTTCGCGCCGGCCGGCGCCGCACAGCACCACCTCGGCGCCGTGGCCGCGCGTCGCGTCGATCTTGACCCGCGGCGTCTCCTCCGGCATCACGATGTGCGCCGCGATCCCGTACCGCGCCGCCGCATAGGCGACGGCCTGGGCGTGGTTGCCGCTCGAGTACGCCACCACGCCCCGGGCCCGCAGCTCGGGATCCAGTCGGGCGATCGCGTTGAACGCACCGCGGACCTTGAACGCCCCGATGGCCTGCAGGTTCTCCGGCTTGAGCCACAGTGCGCCTGCCCATGCGGCGGGGATCAGGGGGGTGCGCAGCACGTCGCCGCGGATTCGCGTCGCCGCGGCGCGGACGTCGTCGATCGTGACCAGTTGCACCCGCCCAGTCTGCCCGGCGCCACGCCCGAGAAGCCCCCTGGGTGGCGGGATCGCGGGGCGGCCGGGGTTATGCTCGACCGATCGTAGGTTCCTCGCGTGTCCGTGCAGCGGTTGCCGTCTGCGATGTGCGAAAACTGACGGGAGCGTCTGCGATGACGCCCATCGACCCTTGTCCTCCCGATTCCGGCCGACTGACGATCTGCGACCGAGCGCCCATCCCCGGTGGCGTCGACGGCGCCTGGTGGCCCCGCAGCGCCGACCTCGGCGACGAGCTGTCCGACGTTCTCGCCGTCCTCAGCCGGCTGATCGGGCCCATCCGGCGGGTGGTCTACGACACCGCCGCGTGGACGTCGGCGCCCAGCCGCGTCATGCACCGCAACCACGCCGTGGCCGTCGACGCGTACCGGCTGGTCGCCAGCGACACCCTCTATCTGGTCGGCACCCACTCCCGCGACGCGCTGCTCTACGTGATCGCTTCTGACGTGCCTGCGCCGACAGCCCGTTCGGTGCTCGACACCGTGGGCGCAGGGAAGGAATCGATCGGCGTGACGCAGTTGCGCCGGATGGTCCACGGACAACCGGCACCGACCGGCCACTGGCAGGAAGGCGCCGCATTGTGAGTGCGTTCACCGACAAGATGTTCGCCAGCGCGCGCACCAGCACCAACGGCATGGTCACCGGTGAACCGCACGATCCGGTGCGGCGGTCCTGGCGTGAGGTGCACGAACGGGCCCGTCGCATCGCAGGCGGGCTGGCCGCCGCGGGCGTCGGGCCGGGCGACGCCGTCGCGGTGCTCGCGGGCGCCCCCGAGGAGATCGCGCCGACCGCGCAGGCGCTGTGGATGCGCGGCGCCAGCCTGACCATGCTGCACCAGCCGACTCCGCGTAGCGATCTGGCGCTGTGGGCCGAGGAGACCGCGAGCGTCATCAAGCTGATCGACGCGCGGGCGGTGGTGTTGTCGGAACCGTTCATGGCCGCCGCCCCGGTGCTGGAGCAGCTCGGGATCACGGTGGTGACCGTCGGCGACCTTCTCGCCGCCGAGCCGATCGACCCCGTGCCCACCGCCGACGACGACGTGGCGCTCATGCAGCTGACGTCCGGGTCGACCGGCTCACCGAAAGCCGTTCACATCACCCATGGCAACGTCGTGTCGAACGCCGAGGCGATGTTCAGCGCGGCCGACTACCGCCTGGAGTCCGACGTCATCGTCAGCTGGCTGCCCCTGTTCCACGACATGGGGATGACGGGATTCCTCACGGTGCCCATGTATTTCGGCGCCGAATTGGTCAAGGTGACGCCGCTGGACTTCCTCGGCGACATCCTGTTGTGGCCTCGGCTCATCGACAAGTACCGGGGCACGATGACCGCAGCGCCCAACTTCGCGTGGGCGCTGTTGGCGAAAAGGCTTCGGCGACAAGCTGTTCCGGGCGAATTCGATCTGTCCACACTGCGCTTCGCACTGTCGGGAGCCGAGCAGGTCGACCCGGCCGCGGTCGAGGATCTGTGTGATGCCGGCGCCACGTTCGGCCTGGACCCCGGCGCCATCCTGCCGGCCTACGGGATGGCCGAAACCACAGTCGCCGTGTCGTTCTCGGCGCTCGGCGCCGGTCTGAGCACCGACGAGGTCGACGCGGACCTGCTGTCGGCCTTCGATCGCGCGATCCCGGCGAACACCGGCCGTACCCGCCGGCTGGCGTGCCTCGGGCCGCCACTGGGCGACATGGAGGCACGCGTCGTGAACGCGGATGCGGTCGTGCTGGGTGCTCGCGCGGTGGGGGTCATCCAGGTCCGCGGTTCGTCGCTGACCCCCGGCTACACCACGATGGCGGGCTTCCGGCCCGCGCCCGACGAATGGGGTTGGTACGACACCGGAGACCTCGGTTACCTCACCGAGGACGGCCGGATCGTGTTGTGCGGCAGGGTCAAAGACGTCATCATCATGGCCGGACGCAACATCTACCCCACCGACGTCGAACGCGCCGCGGCGCGCGTGAACGGCATCCGGCCCGGCTGCGTGGTCGCGGTCAGGCTCAACGCCGGCCACCCGCGCGAGACGTTCGCCGTGGTGGTCGAGGCCTCGGGCTGGGAGGACCACGCGGAGGTGCGGCGGATCGAGCACGAGGTGGCCCATGCGGTCGTCGCGGAGGTCGATCTGCGTCCGCGCAAGGTTTCGGTCGTCGCGCCGGGCACCATCCCCAAGACGCCGTCCGGAAAACCCCGCCGCGGGTTGGCCACCGCTCTGGTCGCCTGACCGCTCGACGGCGTTAGGGTGTGCCGGTGGCGCCCGATCCGACCCCGGAGTTCTCGCTGCCGATCGTGCCGCGCTACGCCGAGATCGACCAGCAGGGCGTCGTGTTCAACGGCCACTACCTGACCTGGTTCGACGAGGCCTGCACCGCGTTCTTCGACCATCTCGGCGTCGCGTATCCGACGCTGATCGCCGACGGACTCGACTTCCAGGTCGTGCACAGCGAAATCGACTACGCCGCTTCGGTTCGCTGGCGCGATGCGGTCCGGGTGACGGTGCGGTGCGAACGTGTCGGGACCACCAGCTTCACGCTCGGGTTCGCGGTGTCGCGCCGCGACGCGGACGCCCCGGAACAGGTCGCGGTGACCGGTCGCAACGTCTACGTCGTGGTGTCGACGGCCGACTGGACCAAACGCGACCTCCCGCCCTCGCTGCGCAGTGCGCTGTCGGGCGGTTGATCGGACCGCGGGCCGGCGCGCCGGGCGGTACGGTCTGCGCATGGGCCATGAGCACGGCGAGCAGCCGCACCGAGATCTCCCACCCGGGCTGGCCGAGCAGCTGGATCTGCCGTATTCGGGGATGGTGTCCTTCGGCCACCGGCCCTTCCTGACCGAGACCGCGCAACTGGAGTCCTGGCGACCCGACGTCGCGATCGTCGGCGCACCGTTCGACGTCGGCACCACCAACCGCCCCGGCGCACGGTTCGGTCCCCGCGCCATCCGAGCGACGGCCTACGAACCCGGCACCTATCACATGGACCTGGGGCTGGAGATCTTCGACTGGCTCGAGGTCGTCGACTTCGGTGACGCCTACTGCCCGCACGGCCAGACCGAGGTGTCGCACACCAACATCCGCGAGCGGGTGGCCGCGGTGGCCTCGCGCGGCATCGTGCCGGTGGTCCTCGGCGGCGACCATTCGATCACCTGGCCCGCCGCGACCGCGGTGGCCGACGTGCACGGTTACGGCAACGTCGGCATCGTGCACTTCGACGCCCACGCCGACACGGCCGACGACATCGAGGGCAACCTCGCCAGCCACGGCACGCCGATGCGGCGGCTGATCGAATCCGGCGCCGTACCGGGCACCCACTTCGTCCAGGTCGGGTTGCGTGGGTACTGGCCGCCGCAGGACACCTTCGAGTGGATGCTCGAGCAGGGCATGACGTGGCACACCATGCAGGAGATCTGGGAGCGCGGGTTCAAGGAGGTGATGCGCGACGCCGTCGCCGAAGCCCTCGACAAGGCCGACAAGCTCTACGTGTCCGTGGACATCGACGTTCTCGACCCCGCGCACGCACCCGGCACCGGGACACCCGAACCTGGCGGCATCACCAGCGCGGACCTGCTGCGCATGGTCCGTCAGCTCTGTTACGAGCACGACGTGGCCGGCGTGGACGTCGTCGAAGTGGCACCCGCCTACGATCACGCCGAACTCACCGTCAACGCCGCGCACCGCGTGGTGTTCGAAGCGCTGGCCGGGATGGCGGCGCGCCGGCGCGATGCCGCGGGGGCCGAGCCAGGTCCCCCGTCGCGGTGACGAGGGACCGCGCCCTCAGCCCTTGGTCAGCGTGAACTGCGCGACGTCGGTGTAGCCCTCGCGGAACAGGTCGGCGCAACCGGTCAGGTACTTCATGTACCGGTCGTAGACCTCCTGCGACTGGATCGCGATGGCTTCGTCCTTGCGCGCCTCGAGCGCGGCCGACCAGATGTCGAGGGTCTTGGCGTAGTGCAGGCGTAGCGGCTGCACCAGCTTGACCTCGAAACCCGCCTTGGTGGCGTGGTCGGTGACGGCGCTGGCCTGGGGCAGATCGCCGCCGGGGAAGATCTCGTCCATGATGAACTTGAAGAACCGCAGCTTCTGCATCGTGATGGGCAGCCCGCGCTCTTCGAATTCCTCGTTGCTCGGCTTGATGATCGTGTGCAGCATCATCACGCCGTCGTCGGGCAACGCGTCGTAGGCCATCTTGAAGAAGTCGGTGTAGCGGTCGCGGCCGAAGTGCTCGAACGCGCCGATCGACACGATCCGGTCGACCTTCTCGTCGAACTGCTCCCAGCCCTGCAGGAGCACCCGCTTGCTGCGCGGGCTGTTCTGCTTGTCCAAGAGCTGCTGGACGTGGGCCTGCTGGTTGCGCGAGAGCGTCAACCCGACCACGTTGACGTCGTATTTCTCCAGCGCGCGGTTGATCGTCGCGCCCCAGCCACACCCCACGTCGAGCAGTGTCATACCGGGCTGCAGGCCGAGTTTGCCCAGCGACAGGTCGATCTTGGCGAGCTGCGCCTCCTCGAGCGTCATGTCGTCGCGCTCGAAGTATGCGCAGCTGTAGGTCTGCGTGGGATCGAGGAACAGCCGGAAGAAGTCGTCGGACAGGTCGTAATGCGCCTGAACATCCTCGAAGTGGGGCGTCAACCCCTGGGCATCACTGCTTGTTTCTGGCAAGGTACAGCCTCTGACGTCGTCGTTTGTGGTTGTGCGCGGCGCTCCCCCGGTCTCGAGAGCCGCCCCCGTCGTCTGCGCACACTACCCGAACCGCCACTGCGCCCGGACCACACCGGCCAGGTCAGACCGGCGAAGCCCGTCGCACGGGCGAAACCAGCGCGACCCGCTCCGGTGATCATCACTATCGTGGTGGCACGGCCGAGGTTCGGCTGATGTCGAAGCAGGAAGGGAGACCGCTCGTGAGTACTCCGGATGGACCGGTGTTCGGTGACGACGCCCCGGAAGCCGACGTCGTCGAGCAGCTGATACCGGTCGACGTGGACGACGAGGAGGAAGGCGGCCTGGACGCGGCCCGGGTGTCTGTCTCGACCAACTGGGACGCCAACGAGGCCGACCTCATCGAACAGGCGATCGCCGTGCCGCTGTCCGACGACGACCCGGAGTTCGACCGCTGAACGCGCGCTCGATGCTGCGCGCCCTGGTGGCGGGGCTGGCGGTCGCCGGTGCCTTCGGCGCCGCCGCCCCGGCCCAGGCTGACGACGGTGGGCCGCTGACGGCGTTGGTCGACGCCGCCGCACAGCGGTTGCAGACCGCCGAACCGGTGGCGGCCAACAAGTGGAACACCAAGGGCCCGATCGAGGATCCCGCGCGGGTGGAGCAGGTGCTGACCTCGGTCGCCACCGATGCATCCGCGCGAGGTGTGGACGCCCAGCGGGTGCGCCGCATCTTCGCCGACCAGATCGCGGCGACCGAGGCCATCCAGCACAGCCGCTTCGCGCAGTGGAAGCTCGACCCGGCCGCGGCGCCCACGACGGCGCCCGACCTCGCGTCGTCGCGTCAGCTGATCGACGGGCTGAACCGGGCGATGGTCGAACAGCTCGCGGCGCAGTGGTCGCTGCTGCAGTCCGCGCAGTGCGGTGACCGGGTGCGCGACGCCACCGAGGCGGTGTCCGACACCCGGCAGCTCGACGAGTTCTACCGCCGGGCGCTCTGGTTCGTGACACGGTCCTACTGCGGCTGACGATGACGGACCCCACGACACCGAAGTCGATCTTCGTCACCGGCGCAGGCAGCGGGATGGGGCGGGCCGGCGCACAACTGTTCCACTCCAGGGGCTGGCGGGTCGCCGCGGTCGACCGCAACGAGGCCGGGCTGAGCGCGCTCGACGCCGAACTCGGCAGCGACCGGCTGTGGACCCGTCAGGTCGACGTCACCGACAAGGCCCAGCTCGACGGCGCGCTCGCCGACTTCTGCGGCGCCCGCGGTCTCGACATGATGTGGAACAACGCTGGTGTCGGTGAGTCGGGCTGGTTCGAGGACGTGCCCTACGAGGCGGCCATGCGGGTGGTCGACGTCAACTTCAAGGCGGTGCTGACCGGCGCATACGCTGCCCTGCCCTATCTGAAGCGGACGCCCGGCAGCCTGATGTTCTCCACGTCGTCGTCATCGGCGACCTACGGGATGCCGCAGATCGCGGTGTACTCGGCCACCAAACACGCGGTCAAGGGCCTCACCGAGGCGCTCAGCGTCGAATGGCAGCGCCACGGCGTGCGGGTGGCCGATGTGCTGCCGGGCCTGATCGACACGGCCATCCTGCGTGAGACCCCGAACCACTCGGCGGCCGCCCGCTCGGCGGATGCGACCGATGACGTCACCGCCTCCGCGCCCAAGCGCGGGCCGTTCCGGTTGATGCCGGCCGCCAGCGTGGCCGAGGCGGCGTGGGCGGCCTACCAGCACCCGACCCGGCTGCACTGGTACGTGCCGAACAGCATCCGGTGGATCGATCGGCTGAAGGCCATCAGCCCGGAGTTCGTCCGCGGGCAGATCCGCAAGGCGCTGCCGCGGCTGACCGACCGCTGACGTTTCGGCGGTTCGCACCCGGGTATCTCGCAGGCCATGAGCAGCGACCCCGCCGACACCGGTCAGGACCCCGACGCCGATCCGGAGATGAAGCAGAGTTCCGTGCAGCCGCAGCCCGATCAGGCCGAGGGCGAGGACGATGCTGCGGAGACGTCGTAACGGCTGACCGCGGTCAGTTCTCCCTGGGCAGGAGTTCGGCGGCGAACCGTTCGACGAACGCCTCCATCGGCACCGTCGCCGCCGGCCGGATCACGAACTTCGTCAGCCCGGCCTCCAGGTAGGCGTCGAGCTGCCGGTGCAGCGCCGGCCAGTCGGGTGCGATCAACGCGGCCGGGTCGACATCCGGGCGCCGGCCGCGGACCACGTCGACCATCTGGTCGGTGAGTTCGCCGTCGGCCACGGCGAGTGAGATGCCGAAGTGGTCGGCTTCGATGTGCCGGCCGGCTTCCTCTGCGGCGCGCTCGATTTCCTGCCGTCCGTGGCGGGCCTCCTCGGGCGTCAGGAAGCTGCCCAGCCAGCCGTCGCCGAACCGGCCGATCCGGCGGAACGCCGCGGGCGCCGCCCCGCCCAGCCAGATGTCCAGTGGCCGGTCGAGCCGCGGCGCGACCGCCACGTCGCGGACAGTGAAGAACTCCCCGTCGAAATTCACGTCGGGTTCGGCGAGGACCGCTCGCAGCAGTGCCAGCGATTCGTCGAAGACCGCGGCCCGCTTTCCGGCCGGGACCGCGAAGATCGCGCGCTCGGCCGGAATGGCCGATTGCAGACCGAAGACGGGCAGCACCCGCTTCGGCGCGAGCGCGGCCAGCGACGCCAGTTGTTTGGCGACGAGCACCGGGTGACGGCCCGGCAGGATCGCCACCGACGTGCCGACCTTGAGGCGGGTGGTGCGGCCCAGTGCGTAGGCCATGCCGACGAAGGGGTCGGTCGCCTCGGTGTAGACGAGCTCGGACAACCACAGGGAGTCCACGCCGCTGCTCTCGAGGTGGTCGACGATGGCCGCCAGCCGGTCGGCGGACGTCTCCGCGCCGATCCCGACGCCGAATCGGATCTTCATACTCGCCGAGTCAACGCGATCGCCGATCCGATGGCAGCGGCGGGTGTGGTTCTGGCAGGCTGCCGGAAGTGGGCGCACCGGTTTGCCCTACGGCAGAGAGGAATCCACCGTGCAGGGTTCGGTCAGCGTGACGATGAACGCTCCGGCGCAGAAGGTGTGGGAGCTGGTTTCCGACGTGCGCAACACCGGTCGGTTCTCCCCGGAGGTGATGGAGGCCGAATGGCTCGACGGCGTCACCGGACCCGCGCTGGGCGCGAAGTTCCGCGGTCACGTCCGGCGTAACGAGATCGGCCCGGTGTACTGGACGACCTGCCGGGTCACCGCCTGCGAGCCGGGTCGCGAGTTCGGGTTCGAAGTGCTGGTGGGCGACCGCGCGGTCAACAACTGGCACTACCGCTTCACCCCGGTCGACGGCGGCACCGAGGTCACCGAATCCTTCCGGCTCAACGACTCCCCGCTGATGCGGGTCTTCGCGGTCGCCGGCGGCCAGCTGCGCAGGCGCCGCAACATCCGGGACATGCGCAAGACGCTGGAACGCATCCGGGATGTGGTCGAGGGCGAGCCGAGCTAGGCGAACTCGAAGTCCTGCGCGTCCGGGTGGCGGGTCCAGGTCCAGTAGTCGACGAGGCGCCACGGGCTGAGCGTGTAGATCTCCCCGTGTGAGTTCTTGTAGAACGAATGCTTGACCGACGGCTGCGACCACACCAGCTTGCCGAGCTCTTCCTGGCTGCGTCTGCGCCAGTCCTCCGCACACTCCGCGCGCGGGTGCATCCACCGGTGGCCGCCGTCGATCAGCAGCTCGAGACACTGTGCGATGTAGCGCATTTGGCATTCCGAGTGGAAGATCAGGCTTCCGCCGTGCGCGAGATTGGTGCCCGGTCCGTACATGCAGAAGAAGTTGGGGAACTCGGGCACCGTGATGCCGAGGTAGGCGGACGGGCGTTCGCCCCACTGTTCGCTCAGCACCCGTCCCCCGCGGCCGACGACGCGCATCGGCCACAGCATCCGGTTCGCGTGGAAGCCGGTGGCGTAGACCAGGATGTCGGCCGGGTGCCGGGTACCGTCCTCGGTGACGACGCCGTCCGCCTCGATCCGGGCGATGCCGGTGCGGACGAGGTCCACGTTGTCGCGGGTGAGGGTGTGCAGCCAACTGCCGTTGTCCTGCAGCGTCCGCTTACCGGTGGCCGGATAGTCGGGCAGCACCTTGGCGACCAGCTCGGGGTCGTCGCCGACCTGGCTGGTGATCCACTCGGTGAACATCATCCGCGCCATGTCGTTGACCTCACTGACCGCGCGCTGCGGGTCGGGATAGTCGGGATCGACCCTGGCCGCCTCCAGACCCTTGTCGCAGCCCGGCCAGAACAGCAGGAACCGGTACCACCTGCCGTAGAACGGCAGGTGGCGCAGCGCCCAGCGGACACCGTCGCCGACCGATGCGTGATAGTTCGGGTTCGGGAACATCCACTGAGCCGTGCGCTGAAAAACGGTCAGCCGGTTGACCTTCGGCGCGATGGCGGGGGCGATCTGGAACCCACTCGCGCCCGCTCCGATCATCGCGACGTCACGGCCGCGCAGGTCCACCGAGTGGTCCCATTCGGCGGAGTGGAACGCCGGCCCGGCGAAGTCCTGCTGTCCCTCGATCGCGGGGATGTGCGGGCGATTGAGCTGGCCGACGGCGCTGATCACCGCACGGGCCCGCAGACTGCTGACGGCGCCGTCGCGGCCACGCAGGTGCACGGTCCACGACGCGGTGTCCTCATCCCACGCCGCCTCGGTGACCTCGGTGTCGAAGCGCGCGTGCGGCGCGAGGTCGTGGCGGTCGAACACCCGCTGGAAGTACGCCTGTAGTTCGGGCTGTTCGGCGAAGAAGTGTGTCCAGCCGTCGGAGGGTTCGAAACTGTAGCAGTAGAAGTGATTTCCGACGTCGACCCGCGCCCCGGGATAGGTGTTCTGCCACCAGGTGCCGCCCACTCCGGCGTTGCGTTCGACGATGGTGAACGGGATACCGGCCTCCTTGAGCCGGATCCCCGCGAGCAGTCCGGATTCGCCGCAGCCGATGACCAGCACCGGGAAGTCGGACCGCGCCGGGTCGGCTGGTGGCACCGCGCGGGTGTCGCGCCCGTCGAGTTCCATCTCCTCGAGCAGCATCGGCACGTATTCGGCGGGCACGGGTTCGCAGACCAGCCACTGCATCATCTCGTGCAGGAGCTCCGAGCGAATGGGGGCGGGTTCGGGGCATCCGCGGTCCCGGTAGTCCGCGATGATCGGAAGGGCGAGCGCGCGCACCGCGGCCTTGTCCTCCTCGGACAGGTAACCCTGCACCTCGTTGAGGAACAGCCCGGCCGGCCGGATCGGTCCGCGGATCAGCGACGCGTCACCGGACATGTGAACCAGCGACATCATGAGCGTGGGGATGCTGACGTCGAGCAGTGCCTCGGCGATCTGCTCGTCCGAATCGGTGAAGGGTTGCCCGGCATGTGGGTTGCGCACTGTCCGGTGCTATCACGTTTCTGCCCGTGCGGTGCGGGTATTTGGGTCCGGTGAGCGAGCCTTCGGACAAACCCGCCGACTACGACCGCAAACTGCCCGACGACATCTCCGATGCCACCGTCGAGGCGGTGGGTTCGGTGTCGGAGGCGCTGGAATGGGTGGAACGCGCCCGCGGTCACCTGTACTCCTTCCATCAATTGATGGGGCGGGCCGACCTGTTGCTCGGCGAAGCCTGCGACAAGCTGCGCGAGGCCGGCCACGACGAGGCCGCCGACCGGCTGGCCACCGAACTGGTGGGCCGCAACGTGCTCTACGGCCGCTGGACCTTCCAGATCGTCGAGGATTTCGACGACAACTACTGGTCGGTGTTCCGCGACCACGAACGCCGGGTCCGCGACGAACTGCAACAGGGTCACCGGCACGTGTTCGAGGCGCGGATGAAAGAGGACCGGCGCACCAAGGGCAGGCGCGGCCACGAGGGCCGGCCCGAGGGTTAGTCTCGAACCCGTGGGCATTGCGGCTCGAGTCAACGGAGCGGTTCCTCCTGACGTGCCGCTGGCCGAGATCAACCTGGGGTCCTGGGACTTCTGGGCTCTCGACGACGACATGCGCGAGGGTGCGTTCGCGACCCTGCGCCGTGAGGCGCCGGTTGCCCACTTCCCGGAGTTCGTCCAGGAGGGCGTCGAGCAGGGCCGCGGACACTGGGCGATCACCCGCTACGACGACGTGTTCTACGCCAGTAGGCACCCGGAGATCTTCAGCTCGGCCTCGGGCATCACGATCGGCGACCAGACCCCCGAGCTCAACGAGTACTTCGGTTCGATGATCGCGATGGACGATCCCCGGCACAGCCGACTGCGCAACATCGTGCGCAGCGCCTTCACCCCGCGGGTGCTCGCGCGCGTCGAGGATTCCGTGCGGGACCGGGCCCGGCGGCTGGTCGCCGAGATGGTGGCTCGCCATCCCGACGGCGACGGCGAGCTCGTCACCGACTTCGCGGGACCCCTACCGTTGCAGATCATCTGCGACATGATGGGCATCCCCGAGGACGACCACCAGCGCGTGTTCCACTGGACCAACGTCATCCTCGGGTTCGGCGATCCCGACCTGACCACCGACTTCGACGAATTCATCAACGTGGCAATGGAAATCGGGGCCTATGCGACGGCGCTGGCCGACGACCGGCGCGCGCATCCCGGCGAGGACCTGACGACCAGCCTGGTGCACGCCGAAGTGGACGGGCACCAGCTCACCTCCGCCGAGGTGGCGTCGTTCTTCATCCTGTTGGTGGTCGCAGGCAACGAGACCACCCGCAATGCCATCAGTCATGGTGTGCTGGCCCTGAGCCGCTATCCGGACCAACGCCGGATCTGGTTCTCCGACTACGACGAGGTGGCGCCGACCGCGGTCGAGGAGGTCGTGCGGTGGGCCTCGCCGGTGAGCTACATGCGGCGCACGCTGACCCGCGACGCCGAGCTGGGTGGCGTGAATCTCGTTGCCGGGGACAAGGTCACGCTGTGGTACGGCTCCGCCAACCGTGACGAGTCCAAGTTCGCCGATCCCTGGACCTTCGACGTCCGCCGCAACCCCAACCCGCACGTCGGGTTCGGCGGCGGTGGCGCGCACTTCTGCCTGGGGGCGAACCTGGCGCGCCGGGAGATCACGGTGGCGTTCGAGGAACTGCACCGACAGATCCCCGACATCACCGCTGCGGAGGAGCCCAGCCGGCTGCAGTCGGCGTTCATCCACGGGATCAAACGGCTGCCGGTGACCTGGACACCGCCCCGGTGAGGCCGAACGTGTGGGCGTCGCAGATCTCGGCGAGGCCCTCGCGGGTCGGTCCGGGCGGCACCGCCGGCCGCCAGCCCGCGGCGAAGATCGCCCGCGCCCGCGCCTCGGCCGGCGCCAGGCTGTCCGGTAGCGCCGCCATCGTCGCGTAGGGCTCGACCAGCGGGCGAAGGCTCGGATCCGCTTCGGCCGCCGCGACGATCAGATCCGACGGCAGTCGCCGGGTCGCGTCCACTTGCTCGCCGCCCCAGCGCCGGACCCGCTCGCCGTCGGCGTAGCGGTGGTCATCGAACCACGGCCGGACGTGACGTTCGCACCACGCGTCGAATCGTGCTGTCACAGTGTCGATAGCGATGTCGATGTCGATGTCGATGTCGAGGTCGGCGTACTCGTCGAGCATGTGCAGTAGTGCACGGGCCTGCATGAGGGCCAGCGTCACCCCGCGGCCGGCGAGCGGAGTCGTCGTACACACCGCGTCTCCGACCGAGATCAGCCCGGGCAGGAGCGGCGTGCCGCCGGGGCCGAGCTGCGTGCGGTAGCTGTTGTACAACCGGCCACCGGGCAGCACGGGGGTCAGCGGATGCGATCGCCCCGGCTCGATCCAGTCGGACAACCGCGGGATGGCGCGGACCGCCGCCTCGAACACGACGTCTTCCCGCAGGCGACGGAGCCGGGTGTCGGTGCCGTCGTGGGTGAACGTCACCGAGAAGGTGCCGCCGTCGTGCACGAACGCGATCGCGGCGTAGCCGGACATGCTCAACTGCAACCCGATCGGCGAATTCACCGGCCCCGGTTCCGCACCGGGGTGCAGACGGTACTGCCGCGTGGCGTAGACGGCGCCGCAGTCGCCGCCCTCGGTCTCCGGCCGCAGTCCCCGCAGGTATCTCGCGGCCCGGCCCGAGGCGTCGATGACGACGTCGCCGGTCAGCACACGGCCACCGGTGACGACGCCGTGGACCCGGCTGCCCGGCCGATACGGCCGTTCCACGGTGCCGACGACGCGGGTGACGCCTGCTTGCCGCGCGGCCATGCCGCTCAGCGCGCGTTCGAACGTCGACCGTCGGCACAGGAGCGCGACCGTGTGACCGGTGGGTCCGGCGGCGATCTGCGCACCGGATGCCGTCAGCGCGTCGACGGCGTCGGGCATCTCGGCACGCAGCGCGTCGATGACCGGTGCGCGAAAGGTGTGAGCGTGCTCGAACTGCATCACTCCCCTGCGCTGCCACGGCCCCGACGGCGGCGGCCCGGGGTCGCGGTCGACGACGGTCACCCGGTGACCGCGGCGCGCCAGCGCGATCGCGCAGAACAATCCGGTGGGGCCCGCACCGACGACGATCGCGTGCATGGCGCCTCCTAATTGAGGTAACTTGGGGTGCAATGAATACTCCGAGAGTGACCTGGAATGGGTGAGGAAGTCAAGAGGGGCTACCGGTCGAGCCTACGGAAGGCGCAGGCGCAGGAAACCCGCCGCGCCGTGGTGGACGCGGCCGCCCGGCTGTTCATCGAGAAGGGCTACGGCGCCACGACCATCGATGCGGTCGCCGACGCGGCCGGTGTCAGCCGCAAGACCGTGTTCACCTCGGTGGGCGGCAAGATCGATCTGCTCACCCTCGCCGTGGACTGGGCGGTGGCCGGTGACGATGCCGACGTGCCGTTGTCCGGCCGCGATGAGATCCTGCGGGCGCTGGCCGCGGAGGATCCCGCCGAGATCCTCCGCGGCTGCGTCCGCGTCATGGCCGGGGTCAACGAACGGGTCGGGGAGCTGTTCCGCACGCTCGAGGTGGCGGCGGGCATCGACTCCGAGGCGCAGGCGCTGCTGACCACGGTCCGCGCGCAGCGGCTGGCCGACGCGCGTACGGTCGCGCGCCGCCTGCGGGCGGTGGGAATGCTGCCTGGGCGCCGGGCGTACGACGAGGCGGTGGACCTGATCTTCCTGGCCACCGATCCGCACCCGTACGACGTCCTGGTCCGCCAGCGCGGCTGGTCGGCGGCCCGGTATGCGCGGTGGCTCGCCGACTCGCTGATCGAGCAGTTGGGCGCGACGCGAGCCGTTTGTCCGACGGGCCTGCGGGCACTCAAGGTGCGTTGTATTCGATCAGGATGGAGGACCATGCAATCCGAACGTTTCCGCACGCTGGCTGAGTCGGAAGGCCCCTACGCGTCGGTGTACTTCGACGATTCCCACGACACCGAGGATGCCGCCGCCCAGCGGGATCTGAAGTGGCGCGCGGTCCGCGACGAATTGGAGAGCCAGAACGCGCAGCGCGAGCTGATCGAGGTGCTGGAGAACGCGATCCTCGACGCGTCACCCGCGGTGGGCCGCAGTGGCCGAGGGCTCGTGGCCGCGGCGGACGGCGTCCTGCTCAACGAACACCTGATCCGGCCGATCGAAACGCCCGTCGTGCGGGTGTCATCGCTGCCGTACCTCGTCCCGGTGGTGGAGCACGGTGCACTGCACTCGACCTACGTGATCGTCGCGGTCGACCATGCGGGCGCCGACGTCGAGGTGCACCGCGACCGGAAGGTCGAGTCGGCCACCGTCGACGGTGGCGGCCACCCGATTCACAAAGCGGACAGCGCAGAGACCCCCGGGTACGGCGATCCGCAACGCCGCACCATGGAGGCCGGCCGCAAGAACCTGCGCGCCGTAGCCGAGCGGCTGGCGACGCTGGTCGACGAGCTCTCCCCCGAAGTCATCTTCGTCGTCGGGGAGGTGCAGTCGCGTGCGGATCTGATGCCCACGCTGGAGGATCGGGTGACCGAGCGGGTGGTGGAACTCGAGGTGGGCGCCCGGAACAGTGGATTCTCCGACGAGGATCTGCACCATGCCGTCGACCAGGAGTTCCTTCGCCGCCGACTGGCCGCGATCGAACATGCGGCAGAACAGTTCTCGCAGGCCATCGGTCAGGGCTCCGGTCTGGCGACCCAGGGCCTCGGCGGGGTCTGCGCCGCGCTGCGGGCGGGCGCCGTCGAGACGCTGATCATCGGCGACATCGGTGATGCGACCGTCGTCGCCGGTGAGGATCTGATGACGGTGGCACCGAATGAGAACGTGCTCTCGGAACTGGGCAGCGCGCCGAGCCAGACCCTGCGGGCCGACGAGGCGCTCCCGGTGGTGGCGATCCGCACCGGCGCGGCGCTGATCCGCACCGACGAGCGGATCACCCCGGACGACGGGATTGCCGCGGTGCTGCGGTACGCGCTGCCCTGACCGTCAGCGCGTGCGGTCCAAGAGGGCCGCGACGGGGCTCTCCTCGAGGTGCGTGCGCAGGTCTTCGGCGTTCTCGAAGACCGCGCGCGCACCCGCCTCGGTGAGTTCGCCGCGGGACACCCCACCGCTGAGCACTCCGATCGACGTCACACCGGCACGCTCGCACGCCTCGATGTCCCACACCGCGTCGCCGACGAACACCGCGCGATGCGCGTCCACGCCGGCGCGTTCCAGCGCGATGTTGACGATGTCGGGCTGCGGTTTGGCGGTGTCGACGTCTTCGCCGGATGTCATGGCGGAGAACACGTCCTCGCTGTCGAGCACCTCGCGAAGCACCTCGAGCTCGTCCTCGGGCGCCGAGGTGGCCAGTACCACCTGCAGGCCGAGCCCCTGCACCCGTTCCAGCAGTGCGCGCGCACCCGGCAGCAGCTGCAACAGGTCCTTGCGTTCGAGGTAGTAGCGGGAGTGGCCCTCCTTTAGGCGTTTCCGCGCATCGTCGTCGGCGTCGGGCACCAGGGTGTCCAGCAGCGTCGACCCGTCCATCCCGATGGATCGGTGCACTCGCCACGACTCGACGGTCAACCCCTCGTCCGCGAACGAGCGGTGCCAGGCATGGACGTGCAGATAGTTGGAGTCGACAAGCGTGCCGTCGATATCGAAAAGCACGGCCGGTGCGGAACCGGCCGTGCTCTGCTGGTCGGTCATCGGGTCCGGTGATCGGTTACAGGGTGCCCGTGCTGGTCGGTGACGGTCTGACCCTGGACGACGCCTTGGCCACCGCCGTAGGGGTCTTCGTGCTTGCCCGCCCCCTGCGCATCCGGCTGCATGTCCTCAGCCTTCGGCGTGTGGGGATCGAGCTCGTCGGCGAGCTTGCGGCGCTCGTCGAGTTCCTGACGCGAGGTCGTGACGGCGTCCCGGTGGGTGGAGGCGACGTTGCGCAGCCGGGCCGCCTCGGCGGCTTTGGCTTCCGCCTCGGCCTCGGCAGCCCTGGCCTTGGCCTCGGTCTGCTGCGCGACGAGATCGCGCTTCTCGACATGCTGATGGTGTTCCTGGACCTCCTCGCGGATGCGTTGCGCTTCGAGGTGGCGGTGTTGATTGCGGCGTTTCCGGGCCAGCATCGCCAGCGCGGCGATGACCAGTAGCGCCACCACCGCGGCGATGACGATCCAGACGACGGTGTTGGTGGACACGTCGGCTCCTTCGGTAGGTCGGGCATGGCCAACTATTGACTGTCCCGCTGATTGCGAGTGCCCCTCCGCACCGTCGGTTAAACGGCGGCGGTCACCCCGCCCCCAGCGCGGCCAGCATGCCCGTGGCGGCCCGCGGCCAGGTGAAGTGTTCGGCGCGCCGGCGCGCGTTCGTGCGGCGCAGCGATTCCGGAATCCGGATGACGCTGCCGACGGCGCGGGCGATCGCGTCGGGGTCGTTGTCGGCCGCAGCACCGCTGTCGGCGGTGAGGATCTCGGCGAGCGCGGACGTGCGCGACACGACCGCAGGCGTGCCGCACGCCAGCGCCTCGAGCGCGGCCAGACCGAACGTCTCGTGGGGGCCGGGGGCCAGTGCCACGTCGGCGGACGCCAGGATGCCCGCCACGGTGTCCCGGCAGCCGATGTATCCGGTGAAATGCACCGGCAAGCCTGCGGCCTGGCGTTCCAGCCGTTGCCGCAGCGGTCCCTCGCCCACCACGACGAGCCGTGCATCGACCCCCGAACCACGTAGTGCCGCAACGGCATCGATGCTGCGGTGCGCATGCTTTTCCACGGACAGCCGTCCGCAGTGCACGAGAAGTGTCTGGTCGCGTGCGGCCCACTGCTGCCGCAACGCCTCGGACCGTCGGCGCGGATGGAACTGGTCGAGGTCCACCCCGAGTGGGACGGTGACGACGTTCGTGGCGTCGATGCGGTCGAATTCGGTGCGAGCGAACGCGGTTGTGCAGACGACGGTGTCGTAGTTGCTCGCGGTGCGGCGATTGGCGGCGTCGGCGATCGCGCGGGCGGTGCGCCCGGGAAGCACCTGCCCGATGAGCCGGTCGAGCCGTTCGTGGGAGATCATCACCGTCGCGGCGCCGTGCCGCCTCCCCCAGCCCCCGAGGCAGCGCAGTGTCAGGCGGTCGGACACCTCGATCGCGTCCGGTGCGAGGTCACCGAGGACCGCGGTGACCGGCCCGGGCAACACCGCGCGATATCCGCCGGTGAAGGGAATGAGCCGAGCGGGCAGGGTGATTCGTGTGACGCCGGTGGGCAACCGCTGGGTTTCGGTGCGGCGGCCGGGGACGACGAGGTACACCTCATGGCCGGCCGCGCAGTATTCCGCGCCGAGCCGGTCGACCGCGGTGCGCAGCCCGCCCGAGCGTGGCCCGTAGAAGTTCGCGACCTGCACCACCCGCACTGCTCGATGAGACCCGACACGTCTATGCGTTTCGCGGCGGACCGTCGACGGGCGGCTGAACGACCCGTGAACTCCCCGGCCCGCGGTGGCTTGTCGGTGATTCGAGCTCCTGGCGCGATTCTGCCGCCCGACCACGTCGGCCCCGATGACCGCACCGCCGACCAACGACACCACGACGCGGTCAATCGGGTCCTGCGCGACGTCGTGGAATCCGGCGGGCTCGGGCGGGTCGCCGGTGTGCCCGCCACCATCGTCGCCACCACCACCGTCAACGAACTCGAACGCGCCGCCGGCTAGGCGGCCACCGGTGGCGGCAACCGCCTACCGATCCGCGACCTCATCCGCATGGCGGCGCGCTCGCGGCACTATCTGGCGGTGTTCGACGACCACACCGACATCGACGACCTCACCCTGGCCTGCCAACCCGCCAACCTCTTGATCGAGAAGACCGGCTACACCACCAAGCGTCCCGGCAACGGCCGCACCCAATGGATCCCACCGGCCCACCTCGACACCGGCCAACCCCAAACCAACAACCACTTCCACCCGAGGCGCTACCTCACAGACGCAGACGACGAACCCGACTAGTCGACGTAGCGGGTGAACCAGTCCTGCACGCGTTTCCATGCGTCGGCGGCGGCCGTGGCGTTGTACCGCTCGCCGGTGTCGTTGAAGAAGGCGTGGTTGGCATCGGGCTCGGTGACGAGTTCGAAGACCATGCCGGCCTTCTCCAGCGCAGCGCGCGCGACCGGCTCACTGGCGTTGACGCGCTGATCTTGCGCGGCGTAGATGCCCAGCACGGCAACGTCTTTCGAGCCGGAGAAGTCGGGATTCTCGGGCGTCGGGCCGTAGAACGGCACCGCGGCGGCCAGTCGTGGCTCCCCTGCGGCCAGCAGCCGCCACACCATGCCGCCGCCCATGCAGAACCCGACGGCCGCGAGCTTGCGATCGGGCACCCGGCGCCCCAGCTCGTCGATCCCGGATTTGAGGTCGGCCACCGCCTCCTCCGGTGGGAGCTTGCTCAATGCCGCGGTGGCCTCGGCCGGGTC
This sequence comes from Mycolicibacterium litorale, assembly GCF_010731695.1. Taxonomy (NCBI): domain Bacteria; kingdom Bacillati; phylum Actinomycetota; class Actinomycetes; order Mycobacteriales; family Mycobacteriaceae; genus Mycobacterium; species Mycolicibacterium litorale. Next base: position 1,708,627 of record NZ_AP022586.1, on the reverse strand, counting down.
GGCGAACGTCCCGGTGCCGCCCTGCCCCGACAGCAGATCGATCGCCAACGCGGAGTAGCCGATTCCGGCGAACCGGCCCGCCACCGACCGGATGTAGTCGTTGAGCCCCTTGTTCTCGTGGATCACGAGCACGGCGCCGCGCGGCTGGGACGCGGCGGCCCACGCCCCCTGCAACTCGCCGCGTGGTCCGGCCCAGGTGACCGGTTCCGTCGGCACTGCGTCCTCCGCGCCGGGCGGTGGGGCGCTCACCGTGGCGGCGCCGCTCGACGTCACCGGCGCCTCCGCCTCCTGTTGCTTGTTCTGACTGCACGCGGCGAACAACGCCGTCGCCCCAGCGGTGCCGATGCCCAGCAGGGACAGTCTGCGCAGGGCCTCACGGCGCGACAGCAGGCCGTCGACATGGTCGGTCGCGATCTCTTCGGCGATGTAGCGCTGCAGCGGTGTCATCTTCGCGAGTATGCGCGCCCCGTCGAAGCGCCGGTACCGATTGCCGTACCGCGCCATACTCGCCCCATGGCATGGCGTCCTGATCCGGACGGTTTGCGCGGGCGCATCGCGGTGGTGGCGGGCGCCACGCGCGGCGCTGGGCGCGGGATCGCCACCGCGCTCGGCGAGGCGGGTGCCACGGTGGTCTGCACCGGCCGCAGCAGCCGTTCCGGGCGCGGCGGTTCCGACTACGACCGGCCGGAGACGATCGAGGAGACCGCTGAACTGGTCACCGCGCTCGGCGGTCATGGCATCCCTCACACCGTCGACCATCTCGACGTCGAGCAGGTGAGCGCACTGGCCGAGAAGCTGCGCACCGATCACGGACGCATCGACATCCTCGTCAACGACATCTGGGGCGCCGAGATACTCAAGGGCCCGCCGTCGACCTGGGGTCGCCCGATGTGGCAGCACGACCTGGACGACGGACTGCGCATCCTGCGGCTCGGTGTCGACACCCATCTCGTCACGTCGCATTCCCTGCTGCCGTTACTCGTCACCCGCCCCGGCGGTCTGCTCGTCGAGATCACCGATGGCACAACGGCATACAATGCATCCACGTATCGGATCTCGGTGTTCTACGATTTGGCGAAGTGCGCCGTCAACCGGTTGGCGTTCAGCCACGGGCACGAACTGGCCGCGTTCGGTGCCACTGCGGTCGCCGTCAGTCCCGGCTGGTTGCGTTCGGAGATGATGCTCGACAACTACGGCGTGAGCGAAGCTGACTGGCGGGCAGCGCTGCGCCCGCACCGCCCCGGCGGTCACCCGACCGCACCTCCGGGGTTCGCGAACTCCGAGACGCCCCGGTTCGTCGGCCGCGCCGTCGCGGCGATCGCCGCCGACCCTGCGCGGAGCCGGTGGAATCAGCGATCGCTCACCTCGGCCGACCTTGCGCGTGAGTACGGCTTCACCGACATCGACGGCCGGCAACCCGACGGATGGGCGCCATGACCGGCCGCGACAGCCTCAGTAGACACTCCGGCAAATCTGTTCACCGATTTCGTTGACACTCGCCCGGCCGGGTTGTTCTATGACAACGTGACCTACGACACGATCATCCGTAACGGCCGCTGGTTCGACGGCACTGGTGCGCCGTCTGCGGTACGCACCATCGGCATCCGCGACGGCCATGTCGTCACGATCACCCCCGACGAACTCGACGCGACCGGGTGCCCGCAGGTCATCGACGCCGACGGCAAATGGGTGCTCCCGGGCATGCTCGACATCCACACCCACTACGACATCGAAGTCCTCGAGGGTCCGGCGCTGTCGGAGTCGCTGCGCCACGGTGTGACGACGGTGATGCTGGGATCGTGCTCGCTGTCGACCATCCACGTCGGCGGCAGCGACGCCGGCGACCTGTTCGGCCGCGTCGAGGCCATCCCGCGCGAGCACGTCATCGCCGCGGTCGACCGGCACAAGAGCTGGTCGTCGTGCGAGGAGTACGTGAGTGCACTCGAAGCCCGGCCGCTCGGGCCGAACATCTGCGCGTTCATCGGACACAGCGACATGCGCACCGCGGTCATGGGGCTCGACCGCGCCACCCGCAAGTCCGAGCGTCCGACGCGCGCCGAACAGGCCCGCATGGAGGAGATGCTCGAGGAGGCGCTGTCGGCCGGCTTCGTCGGCATGTCCTCCCAACAGCTGCTGTTCGACAAGCTCGACGGCGACACCTGCCGCTCGCGCACGCTGCCCTCCACGTACGCCAAACCGCGCGAACTGCGCCGCCTGAAATCGCTGCTGCGGCGCAGCGGCCGCGTCCTGCAGTCCGGCCCCGACATCGCCAACCCGCTGAACCTCGGCTCCCAGGTGGCCCAGTCCCTCGGCATCTTCCGCAACCCGCTCAAGACCAGCCTGCTCTCGGCCGCCGACGTGAAGTCCAATCCGTACGCCATCCGGGCGATGGGCCCCGTCGCGCGCTTCGTCAACCGCCTCGGCGGGAACTTCCGGTGGCAGCACCTGCCGGTGCCGTTCGAGGTGTACGCCGACGGTATCGACCTGGTGGTCTTCGAGGAGTTCGGCGCCGGGGCGGCCGCGCTGCACCTGCGCGACGAGGTCGAACGCAACGCCCTGATGCGCGACGAGGACTACCGCCGCCGGTTCCGCAAGGACTACGAGAACAGAATGGGCGTGCGGGTGTGGCATCGCGACTTCTTCGACGCCGACATCGTGGGCTGCCCGGACGTCTCACTCGTCGGCAAGTCGTTCGGCCAGGTCGGTGTGGAGCGCGGCCTGCACCCCGTCGACGCCTTTCTCGACCTCGTGCTCGAACACGGTCGCGAATTGCGCTGGCGCACCACCATTTCCAACCACCGCCCGGACGTCCTCAAGAAGATGGCCCGCGAACCGGGGATCCAGATGGGTTTCTCCGATGCCGGGGCGCACCTGCGCAACATGGCCTTCTACAACATGGGCCTGCGCCTGCTGCGCCACGTGTACGACGCGGAGAAGGCCGGCCGGCCGTTCATGACGGTCGAGCAGGCGGTGCACCGTCTCACCGGTGAACTCGCCGACTGGTACCGCCTCGACGCGGGACACCTGCGCGTCGGCGACCGCGCCGATCTCGTGGTGATCGACCCGGCGCACCTCGACTCGACGCTCGACGAGTACGCCGAGGCCGGCGTCGACTTCTACGGTGGCCTGAGGCGGATGGTCAATCGCAACGACCGCACGGTCAGCGCAGTCCTGGTCGGCGGCCGCACAGTGGTCCGCGACGGCACACCGACCGAACTGGTCGGCAGACGGCGTACCGGGCGGTTCCTGCGCGCCGCGCACCGGGCGCCGGCCCTGCCCGCATCGACCGCGGAGTTCGCCGGTGTCCGTTGACGATACGGTTCTGGGTTTGTGGAAGTCGCTGTCCGCCCGCGACTGGGATGCGGTGAAGACATACCTGTCCGAGGACTGCATCTACGCCGACATGCCGGTCGGGCCGGCACTGGCCGCGCGCGGTCCCGAGGACATCGTCAAGCGGCTCAAGGTCGGGCTCGAACCGCTCGCCGGCTACGAGAACCACGACGGCCTGATGGTCGACAAGGGTGCCCACGTGATGTACGAGCACTCCGAGACGTGGAAGTGGGCGACCGGCGAGACCGCGGTGTTGCGCTTCGTCACCGTCCACCGGGTCGAGGACGGCAAGATCACGCTGTGGAAGGACTACTGGGACATGTCGGGGCTGACGGCCACGGCACCACCCACGTGGCTGGAGGATCTCGCGACGGCCGACACCTCCTGGGTTTTCGACGCGACGGGGATGATCTGAGCGGGCGAGGGCGTCACACGCTCCAGGCCATCCGGAACCTGTCGGCCTGCTCCTCCGGCGACAGCGCGCCGAAATGCTCCATCTCGTAACGCCGTACCGCGACCACCGCATCGATCACCTCGTCGCCGAGAATCCTGCGCATCGACGCGGACTGGTCGAGGGCGCGCAGCGCGTCAGCCTGTCCGGCCGGCAGTAGCACCGTACCGGCCTGTGCGCGTTGGTCTTCGGTGAGCGTCGCCGGATCGACGCCGGTCTCCGGCGGCAACGCCGACCCGCGTTCGACGCCCTCGAGCGCCAGGCCCAGGATGGCCGCCGAGGCCAGATACGGGTTCGCCGACGGATCCCCGACCTTGACCTCCACGTTGCCGCCGTGCACGTTGGCGGGCCCGCCCTGCAGGAACCGCACGGCCGCTTCGCGATTCTCGGTCCCCCAGCAGACGTAGGCGCCCGACCAGTGCCCCGGTTGCATCCGCAGGCCCGACAGCACTGAACCGCACAGGACCCCCTGCGCCTCGGGCAGCCCGGCGACCAGTCCCGCGACCGCGTGCTCCCCCTCGGGCGTCATCCCGTGCGCGCCCGAGCCGTCGGAGAACAGCGGCGCACCGTCCCGGAGCAGTGAGAAGTGTTGATGCGCCCCGTTTCCCACGCTGTCCGCGAACGGAACGGGTGACAGGCTCACCCGCATCCCGTACCGGCGGGCCACCCGGCCGACGATGATCCGGATCAGCACCAGCAGGTCGGCCGCCGCGACCGGTGGCATGGGAGGCAGCGAGATCTCGAACTGGTTCGCGCCGTACTCCGGGTGGAACTGTTCGATCGGGATCCCCGAACTCGTCGCGGCGTCGGTGACGTCACGGACGAACCCTTCGTGCTCGAGCACGCCGGCCAGCCCGTACTGCGCCCACAGGGTCGACGGCAACCGGCCGCCGTCGGGGCCGACGAGCACGAACTCAATCTCGTGTCCGACCGCGGCGGTCAGGCCGGCGGCGGCCAGGCGTTCCTCCACGCGGCGCAGCGCGCCACGGCAGCAGTAAGGGTCGGGTACGCCGTTCTGGTCGAAGAATCCGCCCGGCGCCCAAGCCAATCCGTCACCCAGGATGCGCAGGCCGCCGAGGTCGATGCGGATCCGCTGATCGCCGACGACGCTGATGCCGTCACCGAAGACGATGCCGGTCTGGTCGATGGTGAACGCGTGCCACACCGGGCTCGCGCCCAGGCCCGGGTCGGCGAAGGCGCCCATGCGGCGCAGCGGAACCGTCTTGGCGTGGGTGAGTCCCGCCGGATTGACGACGGTGCCGATCAGCGTGGCCACGCCGTCGGACTCGAGTTGCGCGATGGCGGCTGCGGCGAGCGGTTTGGCGGCCATGGGAGTCATTGTCCACCGGGTCGGCGCCCGGCGGCATCTCCCGTCGCTTCGCTCGCCCTGGTGGCGCCCCGAATCACAACGTGAGCTTGCAGCTCTGGCCGATGTCGAGCGTGCGCAGCACGCGGCCCATACCGACCCACATCGCGCACGACAGCGCGAGGTCGGTGATCAGATCGGCGTCGAAGTGCTCACCGGCCCTGGCCCAGAAGTCGTCGTCCTCGCGCAGTCCGGTGTGGTCGGTGGCGAACCGGTGGGCGAACTCCGCCGCGATGCGCTCCGCGGGGCTGTACCCCGGCCAGGTGCGCCACTGGTGGGCGTAGCGGTAGAGATCTTCGTCGACTCCGGCAGCGGGACCTTCCGAGTCGCGGGTGTTCTGGCACACCACGCACTCGTTGGCGTTGGCGATGACCACGCGGGCCAGTTCCCGCACCCGCATGGGCAGCCGGCCCTTGGTGTACACGGCGTGGCTGAAACCCGCCATGGCCGCACCGAGATCGGGCGAGCGGACCGCGAAGGCCGTGATGTCGTCGTCGGCGAAGTCCCCGATTCGGCTCATGGCCGCATGCTACGCGGCGAGCCGGCTCACGGAGCGTGTTCCAGTTCGTCGTCCCATTCCCAATCCCGTTGCACCAGCATGCGATGGGTGATCCGCTCCAGCGCCGCCTCGACCTGCATCCGGTCCGGACGGCCCTCGAAGCTCGGCGATTTGGCGAGCTTGTCGACGATCATCCCGACGAACGCCGCCGACACCGCGTCGACCTGTCGGGCGCCCGACTGGCTGAGCCACAGCAGGTCCCCGGCCCGCACCGCGTAACCGGAGGTGACCAGGTCGTCGAAGACCGGCTCGACCACTTCACAGGGGATGCGCAGCCGGTCGGCGATGTCGCTCAACCGGGCCGATCCGAACACCTGGTTGTGGCGGTAGATCTGCAGCAGCGCCCACAGGCGCGCGACGTCGAGTTCGCAGCCCGGACGCCCGGCGACCGCGCGCAACCGGATGTCGGGCGAATTGCGCAGCAGCCGGCCGACCGCCGATTCGAGCATCTTCTCCGGTGATTCGGAACCCGGCATCGCGAAGCCCTCCCCGAGGTCGACCGCGGCACCGCTCTCCATCTCCCGCAGCGGCACCTCCTTGAGCAGCAGCGCCACCACGAAGCCGATGGCGGCGACCGGGGCCGCGCACAGGAACACCAGGCCGAGGGAGTCCGCGTACGCGCTGACGATCGGGGCGGCCACGTCGGGCGCCAATTGGTGCAGCGCCTGCGGCGACTGGGCCGCGACCGGCGGCGCCCCGCTGCTCATCAGTGCCGCGCCGATGCGGTCGTCGAGGAAGTTGGCGAACAGCGACCCGAAGATCGCCGCGCCGAATGAACTGCCGATGGTGCGGAAGAACGTCACCCCGGAGGTGGCGACGCCGAGATCCTCGAATGTCGAGGTGTTCTGCACGGTGAGGACGAGGACCTGCATGCACAATCCGATACCGGTGCCGAGCACGAACAGAAACAGCGACTGCTGCAGCAGCGGTGTGGTCTCGTCCATCCGGGACAGCAGGACGAAGCCGAGCACCATGATCGCGGTGCCGGCCACGGGGAAGATCTTGTAGCGCCCGGTGCGGCTGACGATGACGCCGCTGCCCATGGAGGTGATCAGCAGCCCCGCCACCATCGGCAGCGTGCGCAGGCCCGATTCGGTGGCGGAGACACCATCGACGAACTGCATGAACGTGGGCAGGAACGTCAGCGCGCCCAACATCGCGAACCCGACGATGAACGACAGGATGCAGCACACCGTGAACACCGGGCTGGCGAACAGCCGGATGGGCAGAATGGGCTCGGCGGCGCGCCGCTCGACGCCGACGAACACCGCGAGCGCCAGCGCCGAGGCGACGAACAGACCGATGATGACCGGCGACGACCAGGCGTACTCGGCGCCGCCCCAGCTGGTCGCCAGCGTCAGCCCGGAGGCGCCGAGGCCGACGAACACGATGCCCGCGTAGTCGATCTTCGGCCGGCCGGCTCTGCTCAGCGCCGGGATCGCCGCTGCGGCGACGAAGAACACCACGACCCCCACCGGCACGTTGATCCAGAAGGCCCAGCGCCAGCTGAGGTGGTCGGTGAAGAAGCCGCCGAGCAGCGGGCCGATGACGGTGGTGACACCGAACACGGCGCCGAGCGCACCCTGGTAGCGACCGCGGTCGCGAAGCGGGATGACCTCACCGATGAGCGCCATCGCCGTGACCATGAGCGCGCCGCCGCCGATCCCCTGCAGCGCCCGCGCGGCGACCAGCATGCTCATCGATCCGGCGAGCCCGCACAGCACCGATCCGGCGAGGAAGAACACCACCGCGGCCTGGAAGACCGTCTTGCGACCGAAGATGTCGCCGAGCTTGCCGACGATCGCTGTGACGATCGTGGATGCCAGCAGGTAACTGGTGACCACCCAGCTCTGGTGGCCGGCACCGCCGAGATCGGCGACGACGGTCGGCAGCGCGGTCGCGACGATCGTCTGGTCGAGGGCCGCCAGCAGCATGCCGAGCAGCACGGCGACGAAGATCAGATTGCGCCGCTGCACGCTGATGTTCGCGCCGCCGGCCTCGGGCGGCGCTGCGGTGGGTGCGGGTGATTCGGCCATACCTGCCTTTCGTGGACGCCGAACGCTATATCGTTAGCTTGGCTATAAGAGTTACGGCAGGCCGCTTCATTCCCGAGGTGACCTCGTACACGAACAGACCCGCGCCTCGGGTTACCCCCGAATGGCGCGGGTCAGTCGGTACGGCGGCTCACATGTTCACTGCGGAGGGCGCGAGACGCACTGCGCGGCGTACAGCTGCTCCCCGAGCTTGTCCATCAGCTCGAGCTGGGTCTCGAGGTAGTCGATGTGCTTCTCCTCGTCGGCGAGGATCGACTCGAACAGGTTGGCAGTCGTCGTGTCGCTCTTCTCGCGGCACATGGTGATGCCCGGCTTGAGCCGGCCGACCACCTCGTATTCGATGGCCAGATCGGCCTCGAATTGTTCGCGTAAGGTCTGGCCGACCCGTAACGAGAAAAGACGCTGGTAATTCGGCAGGCCGTCGAGGAGAAGAATCCTGTCGGTTATCGCCTCCGCATGACGCATTTCATCGAACGACTCGTCACGGGTGTGGCTGGCTAATTCAGTGAAACCCCAACTCTCCTGCATCTTGGAATGGAGGAAATACTGATTGATGGCCGTCAATTCGCTTGTCAACTGCTCGTTGAGCAGTTTCAGGACATCGGGATCGCCTTGCATGGATCTCTCCTAACGACCGTGGGGCGGCTGGGGTCTCAATGTTTGCCGTACCCCTGCAATCTAGCTGTCATACGAGCCTAGGGCGAGCCGTTTGGCTTGATAGCGGCGTGTTTTCGAGATATCGCCGTGCCGGGGCGGGTTGCTGTGGAGCTCCCGCAGTGGGTTCTCTGGACTGCCTGTCCTAAGTAAGGTTAGACTGCACTAACATGCGGACACGTACCTCTGACAGGCGGGAAGAAATGGGTGAATACAGCCTTCACTCATTTATTCTCGCGTGCGATTTCCGCGTCGACGATCCCGAGCGCATGTGGACCTGGCTCGAAAAGCAGAAAGCGGGTCTTCGATCAATCGGTGCGCATCATGTCGTCATCTACAGATCGATCTGGGAACCCGGTCGAATTCTGACGACGATCGGTATTCGGCATCCCCGATCAGTACGGGAGGTTCTGCGCTCCCCCGCGATATTCGAATGGTTCGACATATCCGGCGTCGATGACATTCCCCCGGTGTTCGGCGGCGAGGTGATCGAGAAGATCGATCTGGACGGCCCGTCCTCCGAACGCCACGTCGCGGGCGTCATCGTCGGCGCGATGGCCTCCGTCGACGACGACATGCAGTCGCTGATGGAGAAGGTGCACGACGGGCTCGACCGCTTCCGCGAGGCCGGGGTCCGCAAGGTGTGGGTCTACCAGGCCCTCGACGACGGGCAGGAGGTGATGATCCTGCAGGAGATCGACGACGAGCGCAGCGCCCGGCAGTGGATCGACCACCCGGACGCGTCCGCCGAATGGATGTCGAGGGCCGGCCTCGGCGCCTACCCCACGCTCTTCGTGGGCAAGCTCGCCCACGTCATGACCGTGGACGACGAGGAATAGCGGGGTACGGCCGTGTTCGTCTGCCTGTGCGCGGGAGTGACCAGCCACGTCGTCAACGACGTCGTCGCCGCGGGTGCCTCCACGTCCAAGGAGATCGCCGAAGCCTGCGGAGCGGGCGGTGAATGCGGCCGGTGCCGCCGCACGCTGCGGGCGATCATCGAGGCCCACAGCGTCGCGCCCGGCATCGATGGCTGCCCCACCCAGTTCAACGGTTGCCCGTCGCGGGCCTGAGGATCGCCGCTACGCCTGCCCGCGATCGGCGAACGCGGCGAGCGCATCGGCGTTGGCCGCGCTGCCCAGCAACACCTCGAACTTGGCGTACTCGCGCGCGATCGCGGCCTTCACCTCGTCGCGGGTCGGTTCGACGATGGTCTCCTTGACCGCCATCAGACTCGAGATCGGCCGGGAGGCCAGCACTGCGGCGTGCGTGCGCGCCTCATCGAGCAGCTGATCCGGTTCGCACAACTTCCACGCGATGCCCATCCGCTGGGCATCGGTGGCCGACACCCACTCCGACGACATCAGCAGCCAGGCCGCGTTCTGCCGGCCCATCAGCTGCGGCAGCAGGTAGGACGACGCGGCCTCCGGTGCCACGCCCAGGCTGGTGAACGGACACTTCAGTCGCGCGGTCGTCGACATGAACACGAGGTCGGCGTATCCGAGGATCGTGGTGCCGATACCCACGGCCAGGCCGTTGACCGCACACACCAACGGTTTCCGTAATTCGAGCAGCGCCTCCATCAGCCCCGGGAAGCCGTGCTCGCCCGGCTGGAAGTCCGGATCGGTGACGCGCGCGGCCATCTCGTTGAGATCGTTGCCGGCGCTGAAGGCGCGGCCGGCGCCGGTGAGCAGCACGACGGCCACCGACGGATCGGCGTCGGCCTCGCGCAGAGCCACTGTGGTCGCGTCGTAGAGCGCCTCGTTGAAGGCGTTGAGGGCTTCCGGTCGGTCCAGCGTGACGGTGCGTACCCCGTCGGCGTCGCTGATCTGCAGGGTCACCGCAGCAGCGTAACGTCAGCCCGCCGCGAACGGGCTCCGCATCACGTAGCGACTGGTGGGCACCGTGTCGATGTCCCGGTTCGCGCCGAACGATTCGGTGCTGGCCAGCATCCGCTGCATCCGGTCGGTGAGGTCGGCGTCGTCGGCAGCGCCGAAGAACGCGTGCAGATCCGACACCGCCGCAAGGGGGAAGAGTTCCTCGACGATCGCGGCGATCACCGGGGCGCCGTCGGTGAGGGGGCGCACGACGGTGTTCTGGACGTAGCCGAACGTGGCCTGGGTGGCGATCGCGACCGGCGTGTGCGACAGCTGCCAGCGGGTCCGCCACGTCGACTCGTCGAGATCGTCGGGCCGCCGCAGGAGCGCGATGTTCGCCAGCCCCTCGGTGCGCTCGCCCGGTTCGGTGACCGGAGGCGGCAGCGGCACCGACTCGGTGACCAGATAGGCGGCCACCGCATCGCATTCGGCCGACAGCACGTCGATCGCACCGCGGATGTCAGCGCCGTAGGACTGCTGCGTCCACACGCTCACCACGGCGACCACCGGCGGATCCAGGGTGGTGAGCGTCATCAGAGAGTCCCGAACCGGCGCGTCGCGCACGTTGACCGACAGCCCCGGCACCCCCAGTTCCGACAATCGGGGCGCCACTTCGGTGCGCAACCGGGTACACCAGATGTCGTCGGCGGCCGGGGAGCGCAGCGTGATCATCACCTTCTCCACGCTTGCAACCTACTGACAGGGCGTCCACGCGCGCGTCACGCGGGGCCGTCGGCGCCACGGGGGGAGAATGGTGGCGTGCACGTCGACAGCCGGATGATGGACACGGTTCGGCTGACCACGCCGGGAGTGGGCGCGGTCGTCCGCAGTCTGCTCGGCGTGCTCGCGCTGACTGCCGCAGCGCTGTACTGGATTTCGCCGACGGCGGCGATGTGGACCGCCGGCGCCGGCATCATCACCGGCGCCATCGCGCTGCAGGACACCCCCGGCCGGCGGCTGCCGATCGTGCTGATCTCGTCGGCCGAGGTGGGCGCGGCCGCGCTGCTGGGATCGCTGACCACCGACTACGACGCCCTGTTCGTCGCCGTGGTGGCGGGCTGGTGCTTCCTGGCGGGGATGCAGTGGGCGCTGGGCGCCAACGCCGGATTCGTGGCCGCCGCGGCGGCGGGGCTGCTGGTGATCACCCCTCCGGAGTCGATGTCGCTGCCCGCCGTCGTGGCCACGACGGTGCTGACGGTCGCCACCGGTCTGGTGCAGGCGTTGCTGGTCTGGCTGCGTCCGCCTCAGCGCTGGCGCGCCCAGCAGCACGCGCTCACCCGGGCCCACCGCTCGCTGGCCCAGGACGCCAGGAATCTGGCCGCCAACACGGACACACCGCTCGACCCGGCACAGCTGACGTGGCTGCGGGAAGTGTTCACCAACATCCCGCAGCACCAGCGACCCAAGGCCTACCAGCTGGGTTACCAACTCCCCGAACGGATCGCCGCGACGCTGGTGGCGCTGCGCCGCACCGACGCCGATCTCACCGAGCTGTCGTCGGCTGCCGGTGAGTTCCTCGACGCGATCGCCGACCACGGCGTCGCTGCCCACCGCGGCGCCGACCGCGCGCTGCAACGGGTCGACGCCGCCGCCGCGGCGGTCACGGGGTCCGGCGCCAACGCCGCCCAGCGTTTCGCCGAGCAGTTGCACGAGGCGGCGGTGCTGCGTTTCGGCCGACTGCGCGGACCGGACCTGCGCGGCTCGCTACGGGGGTCGGCCGGGGCGTTGCGCCGCCACCTGGTGTCGACGTCACCGGTGCTACGCCACGCGGTCCGCCTGGCCGTCGCCACCGCGGTGGGTGTGGCGGTGGCGCGCTTCGCCGAGCTGCACGAGCCCTACTGGCTGGCGCTGACCGTACTGCTGGTGCTTCGGCCGGAGACCGCGCACACCTACACGCGGTGCGCGGGCCGGTTGGCCGGCCTGGCGGCCGGTATCGCGGTCGCGTCCGCGATCAGCCTGCTGTGGCCGCCGACGGGGATGGTGGCGGCGGTGAGCGCGGCGGCGTTCGTCGGGGTGGCGTACGCGGTGTGGGGATTCGGGTACATCGCGGTCAGCGCGGCGCTGGCCGCCGCCGTGGTGTTCCTGCTCGGCATCGCCGAACCGGTCGAGGGCACCGCGGTGCTGTCCCGGCTGCTGGCGGTCGCGATGGGCGGCGGGCTGGCGCTGCTCACCCACGTGACGTTGCCCGACGACGCGATGATCCGGCTGCGCCAGCGGGCCGGTGAGCTGCTGATGACCGAGATCGACTACGCCGCAATGGTCATGCGGGCGTTCGTGCACGAACTCGATCGGCCGGCCGACGCGCTGGCGACCGCGTGGCAGCGGGCCTTCCGCGCCCGCGCGGCGTTCGAGGCGGCCTCCGGGGCGACCCGGTTGCAGGACCCGACGGAGCGGCAGTGGTTGCGGTCGCTGCGGACTGCGCTCAACGCGATCACCGGGGCGTGCACGACGATGGAGAGCAGCCTGCCCGCCGAACCGGTTGCGCTGAGCCCGGAGTTCGTCGCCGCCGTCGACGACTACGTCGACGCGTTGCGCGGCGCCCCGCCGAATCCGGCCGCGCTGTGGACGGTCGACCTGCCGGAGCTCCTCGCGGCCGACCGTCGCGTCCGCGACGTGGCCCACACCGTCACCGAGAGCAGCAGCGGGGCCCGCGTGCTGGTCGCCGAGATGGCCGCGATCACCCGCAGCCTCGCGGCGATCACGCCTATCCCCGAGCCCACCTGGGCTGGATGAACACGCCCTCGGCCTCGACCGTGACACCTTCGTCGTCGGCGAGATGGCCGACGGCGAAGGCCTTGTAGCCGTCGACCCGTGCGATGTGCGCTTCGGCGTGCACCCGGCCGAGTCGGGTGGTGCGCAGATAGCGCAGCGTGATGGTGCCGGTGAGCCGGGGCCTGTGCTGATTGCTGGCGGCCTCGCCGAGCACGTGGTCGAGTACCAGAGCCGCCACCCCGCCGTGGACGTGGCCGGGCGGGCCCTCGTACGCCGCACCCAGGTCGAAATCGGCGTACACGCGGTCGTCCTCGTCGCGGTGGATGACGAGCGGGGGCGCCATCGGGTTGCGCAGGCCCACGACGGGGTTGCCCCACGGCATCTGAGCGCCGTCCGAGGTGAACTGCAGGCCGAACGGCCCGTCGAGCTGCCTGCCGCGCAGGCGCTCGGTGGCCGCGTCGACGTCGGCTTTGACGGCGGCCACCGTCTCGGCGTCCACCTCGGTGCGGATGGTGGCGTCGATCAACGCGCGCACGGACTCCGTCAGGGGTTCGTAGATCTCCCGTAACCGGGTGACGTCGGCAGAGCTGAGACCCTCGACGTGGGTGTACTCCAGCATTTCTGCACTAGAACACGTTCCAGCCGCCGGTGTCGAATCACCGGCCCGGAATGGCAACAAGATCGACACACGGTCGACCCGCGGACGCCATCACCGTGCTGAGAATCCGCACGTATGCCTGGTGAGCCGCGGGGTCCGGTGAGCGGACCGTCCATTGCCGAGATCCTGGCGTCTCACGCCGGCGGCACCGGGTCGCCGACGACGGGCTCAAGGTGCTCGGAGAGGGTGCGATGCTGTCGTTCATCGGGCTGATCCACCGCCGCGGGTCGCCTGGGCGGCCGGCCCGGCAATCGTCGACGAAAGCGATGTGGTGGCGGGCCACTAGTCGGCCGCGACGAACGCCACCTCGACGTTCTCCGCGAGCACGACGTACATCCGCTGCCACGGATCGCTGCCCTCGAGCCGCCACTTGTGTCCCGACCCCGCGGTGTCCTCGGCCAGCAGCACATCGCCGGGACCCAGCGTGAACTCGTGCCCGTCGCGGGTGGAGAACACCAGCGAACCCGCCAGCGTCACCACCAGTTGCCGCACCGGCGCGGTGTGCCAGGCCAGCGCTCCCCCGGTCGCGGTCTCCTCGAGGGTGACGTGCGTGGCGGGCATGACGGCGGAGACGAGGTCGTCGTTGCGGCCGGGCCACATGTCGAGCCGGCCGATCTCGAAGTGCGACGCGTCGTTCTCACCCGTCCACAGCCGCACACACCGGATCATGCCGTCACCGTAATGTCCGCGCTCCGTGACTGCCGGACGAACGTGCGAGTGGCGCGCGGTCCGTCACATTTCACGTCGACGGGTGCCGGAGAACACCTCCGTAGTTCGTAGACATCTGTCTACGAAGCACCTTAGGCTGCTCCAGGTGGCAGCACGGACACACAGCGCGGATCCGCGTGCGGAGCGGTTACGCGCACGTCTGCGTGACGCCGCGCTCACCCTGGTCACCCGGCGACCCGTCGACGAGCTGACCGTGGCCGATCTCGTCGCCCACGCCGGTGTCAGCAGGCAGGCGTTCTATCAGCACTTCGGCGATCGCGACGATGCGATCGCCACCGCCTTCACCGCCGCATTCGCTGCGGCCACAACCGATCTCGACGGCGACGCCCGGACCCGGATCCTCCGGCTGTTCGACTTCGCCGCCGAACACCGGGCGATGTACCGCCATGTGGTCGGCACCGCGGTCGCCCAGCGGGTGGTCTCGGCCTTCCGTGCCGAACTGCTGCCCGCCTGCACCGCGATCGCCGAAGAGGCCGCACCGGTACTCGGCCCGGCCGCGGCCCTGTCACCGGAGGCGGTCAGCCGGTTCCTGGTCGGCGGCTTCATGGAAGTGCTGCGGTCCTGGATGGAGGACCCGCACAGCGACGACCTGCGTACCAGGGTGACCGCCGCGCTCGACACCGTCTACGCGCTGCTCGGCCTCTGACTTCCCGAAAGGATCTCCCTCCCTTGGCAAAACACGCCGCACCGTCCCATCCCGCCGGACCCGACCTGCGATCGCGGCTGGTCCTCACGGCAGCCGCGATGGTGGCGCTCCTGCTCTTCGTCGTCGCGATGATCGCCAGCTATTCCGGCGCCTTCGCCAACCCGACGTTGCGCCACCTCGACGTCGCCGTGGCCGCTCCCCCGCAGCTACTCGAGGCGCTCGAGAGCCAGAACGCGCTGGCGGTCACCGAATCCCCCGACGCTGCGAGCGTGCGGGACCTGGTCTACGAACGCCGCGCCGACGCCGGATTCGCCGTCGGCGCCGACCGCACGCTGACCGTCTACGTGGCCGGCGGTGGCGGCCGAAGCGTCGTCACCGCCGCCGAATCCGTCGGTCGCGCCTTCGCCGGCGGGGCCGGACTGAACACCGTCGTCGAGGACGTCGCCCCCACGACCGCCGCCGACCCGTCGGGGACCGTCGAGTTCTACGCCGTGATCTTCCTGTCCATCGGCGCCTCGGTCGGCGCGACACTGTTGAGCAGGATGATGGGTGCCGCCCGCACTCCGCGCACGCTGGGTCTGCGCACCCTGAGCCTGGCCGGCCACTCGGCACTGCTGGCCGCGGGGGTGACCGCCTATGTCGACGGCGGACTCGGCGCACTGACCGGCCACACCGCCCCACTGTTCGGCGCCCTGTGGCTGTATGCGATGGCCGTCGGCGGTGCGGTCACCGGTGTGGCGGCGGCGTTCGGCACCATCGCGTCGCTGGTGCTCACCCTGTTCCTGGTGATCGTCGGCAACGCCGCGGCCGCGGGCCCGGTGGGACGGCCGCTGCTCTCCGGCTTCTACCGGCTGTTCACCCACATCGTGCCCCAGGGTTCCGGGGTGGAATTGCTGCGCAGCCTGCAGTACTTCGGCGGTAACGGCGCCGCCACCGCCATGCTGACGCTCGGGGCGTGGGCGGCGGCGGGGTGCGTACTCGCCGCGCTGGCCACGGTCCTCCGTTCGCGGACGCGTCGCGCGGATGAATCTCGCCTCCTGGCTTGACGTTCTCCCATGGAGAGCCGTCACACTGACGACGGTGACATCCGACCGACGGGAGACGGCATGACGATCCCTCTGGGTATCGACGCCGAGCCGTACTACGACCTCGGCTCCTACCACCGGCCCGTCGACACCCCGTCGCCGCAAGCCCAGGAGTGGTTCGACCGCGGCATGGTGTGGGCGTATGCGTTCAACCACGAGGAGGCGGTCCACTGCTTCGAGCGGGCGCTGCAACTCGACCCGGATCTGGCCATCGCCCGCTGGGGTGTCGCGTACGCCGTCGGCCCGAACTACAACAAGCCGTGGGAGGCGTTCGATCCGGTCGACCTCGGCGCATCGCTGGCGCGGGCGCGGATGGAGTTGCGACTCGCCGCGGACGGCCGGGCGTCGGCCGTCGAACGCGGCCTGATCGAGGCGCTGCAGGCGCGGTTCCCCGTCGACGACCCGGGCCAGACCGCGGCGCTGGACGACGGACATCCGGCCTACGCCGACGCGATGGTCGAACTCGCGGCGGCCTACCCCGAGGACGTCGACGTCCAGGCGCTGGCCGCCGACGCGCTGGTCAACATCACCGCGTGGGCGCTGTGGGACACCCGGACCGGGGAACCGGCGCCCGGCTCACGGGTGGTGGCCGCCAAGGCGATCCTCGATGCGGCGCTCGACACCGCCGCGGGGCGCGAGCATCCCGGCGTGCTGCACCTGTACCTGCACACGATGGAGATGTCGGCGACCCCCGAGGACGCGCTGCCCGCCGCCGACCTGCTGCGGGGGCTGGTGCCCGACGCCGGCCACCTGCAGCACATGCCGAGCCACATCGACGTGTTGTGCGGGCAGTACCGCGCATCGGTGACCGCCAACCTCGCCGCCGTCGAGGCCGACCGGCGCTTCGTCGACCGTGCCGGACCGCTGAACTTCTACTCGCTCTACCGCGCCCACGATCTGCACTTCGTGGTGTATTCGGCGATGTTCGAGGGATCCTCGGCGGTCGCACTGCAAGCCGCGGACGAACTCGCGGGCCAGCTGACGCCGGAACTGCTCGCGATCGAATCACCTCCGATGGCCGACTGGCTGGAGGCCTTCGTTCCCCTGCGGGTGCACGTTCTGGTGCGCTTCGGCCGCTGGGACGACCTGATCGCCGAACCCCTCCCCGACGATCAGGCGCTGTACTGCACCACGACCGCGACGATCCACTACGGGCGCGGCGTCGCACACGCCGCCAGAGGACACCTCGACCAGGCGCGCGCCGAGCGTGACGCGTTCGCCGCCGCCTATGCCCGGATCCCGGAGTCCCGCTACCTGTTCAACAACACCAGCCGGGACATCCTCGCGGTTGCCGAGGCCATGCTCGACGGTGAGATCGCCTATCGCGCAGGGCTGTTCGACGAGGCGTTCGCACATCTGCGCCGGGCCATCGAACTGGACGACTCGCTGCCCTACGACGAACCGTGGGGCTGGATGCAACCGACCCGCCACGCCTACGGTGCGCTGCTGCTCGAACAGGGCCGAGTCGAGGAGGCCGCGGCGGTGTACGCCGCCGACCTGGGCCTGGACCCCGCGCTGAGCCGGTCGTCGCAGCACCCCGGCAACGTGTGGAGCCTGCACGGCTATCACGAGTGCCTGCACCGGCTGGGGCGCAGCGCCGAGGCGACGATCATCGGTCAGCAGCTCACCCTGGCCAAAGCGCGTGCCGATGTGCCGGTCAACGCCTCGTGTGCCTGCCGGCTCGATGTCGCCGACGGCTGCTGCGCGTCCTGAGCACGATGTCCGCTGCGTAGACTCCGGCCTGTGGCGATCAGCGAGACGGACCTCGACCATCTCCGCCGCTGCGTGGACCTCGCGCGCGAGGCGCTCGACGCCGGTGACGAGCCGTTCGGTTCCGTACTCGTCGACCGTGCCGGCCGGGTCCGCTTCGCCGACCACAACCGGGTCAGCGGCGGCGACCGCACCAGACACCCCGAGTTCGCGATCGCGAAATGGGCCGCGGAGAACCTGCACCCCGACGAGCGCGCCGCCGCCACCGTCTACACATCCGGGGAGCACTGTCCGATGTGCGCCGCCGCGCACGCCTGGGTGGGACTGGGCCGCATCGTCTACGCCGCGTCGTCGGCACAGCTGAGTGGCTGGCTGGCCGAGTGGGGGGCGGCCGCGCCGCCGGTGGCCACCCTGCCGATCGGTGACATCGCACCCGCGGTGCCGGTCGACGGACCGGCGCCCGAGCTCACCGAAGCAATGAAGGCCCTCTACCGGGAGAAGTTCGGCACATGACGGAACCAGCGTGGGTCGAGCACGTCATCTGGTGGCAGATCTACCCGCTCGGATTCGTCGGCGCTTTTCCCGCCGATCCCCCGCCCGCCGCCGGCGAACACCGGCTGCGCCGGATCGTGGACTGGCTCGACCACGCGATCGCGCTCGGTGCGTCCGGACTCGCGCTCGGCCCCGTGTTCGCTTCGCGCACACACGGTTACGACACCACCGACCACTATGCGATCGATCCGCGACTGGGTGACGACGGCGACTTCGACGAGTTGGTCGACCAGGCACACCGGCGTGGGCTACGGGTGCTGCTGGACGGCGTGTTCAACCACGTCGGCACCGAGTTCCCGCGCTACCGCGAGGCGCTCGACGGCGGCCCGGACCATCCGTCGTCGGCGTGGTTTCGCCGGGGCCGCGACGGCTTCGCGAACTTCGAGGGGCACGGCGAGCTGATCGCGCTCAACCACCGCAATCCCGCCGTGATCGACTACACCGTCGAGGTGATGTCGCACTGGCTGGCCCGCGGGGCCGACGGCTGGCGACTGGACGCCGCGTACGCCGTTCCGGACCGGTTCTGGTCCGAGGTGTTGCCGCGGGTGCGGGAACGCCATCGGCAGGCGTGGTTCGTCGGCGAGGTCATCCACGGCGACTACGCCGAGCGGGTGGCCGCCGGATTCGATTCGGTCACCCAGTACGAGTTGTGGAAGGCCGTGTGGAGCAGCCTCAACGACGCCAATTTCCACGAACTCGACTGGGCGTTGCAGCGGCACAACGATTTCCTCGCCACGTTCGCGCCGATGACCTTCGTCGGCAACCACGACGTCACCCGCATCGCCAGTCGGTTGACCGATCCCCGCCACGTCGAACACGCGCTCGTGCTGCTGTTCACGATCGGCGGGGTGCCCAGCGTGTACGCAGGCGACGAACTGGGATACCGCGGCGTCAAGGAGGACCGGGCCGGCGGTGACGACGCGGTACGCCCCGAATTCGCCTCTCCGCCAGCCGAAGACAGTGACATCTTCCGGCTGCACAAGTTCCTGATCGGGCTGCGCCGCCGCCATCCGTGGTTGCACCGGGCGACGAGCAGCGCGGTGCAGCTGACCAACGAGCAGTACGTCTACGAGGTGCGCCGCGGCGACGACGCGCTCGTGGTGGCCCTCAACGTCGGCGACGAACCGCTGGCCGTGTCGCTGCGGCGGACCGCGTTGGGCCGCGGACGGGTGGTGGCCGGTTCGGGTGCGCCGCCTGCCGAGGACGTCGACCACGTCACCGTGCCACCGCACGGATGGGTCGTCGTCGCACCGGTCTGAGCGGTCACGACAACCGCTCGACGGTCGCGGAGTCCTCCTGACCGCCGTAGAACTTGTCGAGGACGCCGCGGAAATCCGCGTCGTCGTCGGTACAGCGGGCGAACACCGTCATCGACGAGCGCACTTTGAGATCGTCGGGTGAGCCGAAGATCTCCCCGATCGAGCGGCCGCCGATGGCGAGCACCAGGCGGGTGCACTCCCTCAGCCGCGCCCCGAGGACATCGTGGCGCAGATAGGCCTCCGCCTCCTCGCGCGAGGCGATGCCGTAGTGCTGCGCGGTCGGGCTTCGGCCGAGGCCGCGCAGCTGCGGGAACACGAACCAGATCCAGTGCGTGCGCTTGCGCCCGGCGCGCAGCTCGCCGATCACGGTGTCGTACACGGGATCCTGCGCATCGACGAATCGCTGGAGGTCGTAGGGATCGGTGTCGGAGTCGGTCACGATCCGGTACTACCCGTCCGTGGCGCACGCCATGCAGCCACGGGCACCGGGTTCGTAACGGGCCGAGTCGAAACCGTTAGCCAACCGCGATATCGCAGACCCGTGTTGGTACGTGTGTGACAGGAGGGGCGCGTGTTTCATGGGGACCGATAAGCGACGGCAAATGCTTGTGGCATGCGATGAAAGGTGGGTGGCTTGCCGTTATGAAATTCCTCAGCACGTTGCGAAACTGGAGGCGCCGGTTGGCGGTGGTCGCGGTCGCCGCGGCCGCACTGCCGGGCCTGATGGGATTCGCAGGGGTCACGGCGACCGCAGGTGCCTTCTCGCGACCGGGTCTTCCGGTCGAGTACCTCGACGTGTTCTCCCAGTCGATGAACCGCAACATCCGCATCCAGTTCCAGGGCGGCGGACCGCACGCGGTCTACCTGCTCGACGGGCTCCGGGCGCAGAACGACTACAACGGCTGGGACATCAACACCCCCGCGTTCGAGTGGTACCACCAGTCGGGGCTGTCGGTGGTCATGCCCGTCGGCGGACAGTCCAGCTTCTACACCGACTGGTACCAGCCGTCCCGGGGTAACGGCCAGGACTACACCTACAAGTGGGAGACGTTCCTGACCCAGGAACTGCCCGCGTGGTTGGAGGCCAACCGCGGTGTCTCCCAGACGGGTAACGCCGTCGTGGGCCTGTCGATGGCCGGCAGCGCATCGCTCACTTACGCGATCTACCACCCGCAGAAGTTCATCTACGCGGCGTCGCTGTCGGGCTTCCTCAACCCCTCCGAGGGCTGGTGGCCGATGCTGATCGGGCTGGCGATGCAGGACTCCGGCAAGTACAACGCCGAGAGCATGTGGGGCCCGGCCAGCGATCCGGCATGGCGGCGCAACGACCCGATGGTCAACATGAACCAGCTGGTCGCCAACAACACGCGCGTCTGGATCTACTGCGGTACCGGCACCCCGTCGGAGCTCGACGCCGGAACATCCGGCGGCAACCTGATGGCCGCCCAGTTCCTCGAGGGATTCACGTTGCGCACCAACATCTCCTTCCGCGACAACTACATCGCCGCGGGCGGTACCAACGGGGTGTTCAACTTCCCGGCGAACGGCACTCACTCCTGGGGCTACTGGGGACAGCAGCTGCAGCAGATGAAGCCGGACATCCAGCGGGTGCTGGGCGCACAGGGCAGTGTCTGATCCCCGTGTCTGACCCCAGCCTGTAGAACCACCCACAACCAGGGAGCCTGCCGTCACCCCCACGGCAGGCTCCCTGCCTTTTCGGGAGTGTCGGGCGGCAAACGACCCCCTCGTCGACCGGCCGCGGCTTTAGAGTGGCGCAATGGTCGACGAGGGCACTGCCGTACCGGCGTACGAACAGCAACCGCGGGTGGACCCCGGCGCGCTGGCGCTGGCCACCGTCGCCGGTGCCGTCGCCTTCATCTTCGGGGGCGGTGACTGGGATCTGCTCGCCGTGGTCATCGGCCTGATGCTGCTGCTCATCCTGCTGGCCCACCACCGGCCCGCACCGCCGACCCACACGCCCAGGGCCCTGCTGTTGCGGGGAGCATTCGGCGCCACCACCGGATTGGCGTTCTGCATCGCCGTCGCTCCGGCCATTCAGTTCGGGATCGTCGGCCCGTACTTCCACAGCGAGGACCCCGAGGGCTACTCGATGGACGCGTGGAACACCACCGTGGTGATGGCGCTGCTCTGGTTCGTCGTTGCCACGCTGCTCGCCGTGTTCGAACCGCGGGTCACGCGCTGGCTGGACCGGCCGCGCCGGAGCCGGTCGCCGTATCAGACCGAGGAACCCTGACCCGGGGAACAAACCGCCCGCCGCCAAGGTTGAGTCGATCTGACTGAACTTTGGAGGATCACATGGCTCAAGCCACATCAGTGCCGGTGTTGTTCTCGAGTGACGCGATCGTGCTGCCCGGCATGGTCGTGCCGATCGAACTCGACGACACCGCCCGGGCCGCCGTCGACGCGGCCCGCGCCACCGAATCCGGTGAGCTGCTCATCGCTCCCCGACTCGGCGACCGCTACCCCACCTACGGTGTCCTCGCGACGATCGTGCAGGTGGGTCGCATCCCCGGCGGCAACGGCACCGCCGCCGTCGTCCGCGGCAAGAGCCGTGCGCACATCGGCGCCGGCGTCAACGGACCCGGCGCGGCCCTGTGGGTCTCGGTCGAGGAAGTGCCCGAACCCGAGATCACCGACGACACCCGCGCCCTGGCCGCGGAGTACAAGAAGCTGCTGCTGGCGATGCTGCAGCGCCGCGAGGCCTGGCAGATCATCGACTTCGTCAACGAGCTGACCGACCCGTCGGCGCTGGCCGACACCGCCGGCTACGCCTCGTACCTCACGCAGGTGCAGAAGCGTCAACTGCTGGAGACACCCGACGTCGTCGAGCGGTTGCGCGCGTTGATCGACTGGACCGCTGACCACCTCGCCGAGGTCGAGGTCAACGACAAGATCGCCGAGGACGTCCGGTCCGGCATGGAGAAGCAACAGAAGGAGTTCCTGCTGCGCCAGCAGCTCGCGGCGATCCGCAAGGAACTCGGGGAGTTTGGACCGGAGGGCGAAGAAAACCCGGACGACTACCGGGCCCGTGTCGAGGCCGCCGACCTGCCCGAGAAGGTGCGCGAGGCCGCGCTGCGTGAGGTCGGCAAACTCGAACGCGCCAGCGATCAGAGCCCCGAGGGCGGCTGGATCCGCACCTGGCTGGACACCGTGCTCGACCTGCCGTGGAACACCGTCACCGAGGATTCGACGGATCTGACGGCCGCTCGGGAGATCCTCGACGCCGACCACCACGGCCTCGACGACGTGAAGGACCGCATCGTCGAGTACCTGGCCGTGCGGGCGCGTCGCGCCCAGCGCGGGCTGCAGGTCGTCGGCGGCCGCGGCTCCGGCGCCGTGATGGTGCTGGCGGGTCCCCCCGGCGTCGGCAAGACGTCGCTGGGTGAGAGCGTGGCCCGGGCGCTGGGCCGCAAGTTCGTGCGCGTCGCCCTCGGCGGTGTGCGCGACGAGGCCGAGATCCGGGGACACCGGCGCACATACGTCGGCGCGCTGCCGGGCCGCATCGTGCGGGCGATCGGCGAGGCGGGTTCGATGAATCCCGTTGTGCTGCTCGACGAGATCGACAAGGTGGGCAGCGACTACCGCGGCGATCCGGCCGCGGCGCTGCTCGAGGTGCTCGATCCGGCGCAGAACCACACGTTCCGCGACCACTACCTCGATCTGGATCTCGACCTGAGCGACGTGGTGTTCCTGGCGACGGCCAACGTCATCGAGAACATCCCGCAGGCCCTGCTGGATCGCATGGAGCTGGTACAGATCGACGGGTACACCTCCGACGACAAGGTGGCCATCGCCCGCGACTTCCTGCTGCCGCGCCAGCGGGACCGGGCGGCGCTGACCGCCGACGAGGTGACCGTGACCGACGAGGCGCTGCGCAAGATCGCTGCCGACTACACCCGCGAACCCGGGGTGCGGCAGTTCGAACGGCTGCTCGCCAAGGCGATGCGCAAGGCGACCACCAGACTCGCCGCGGATCCCACGCCGATCACCATCGACGAACCGGACCTCGTCGGCTACCTGGGCCGCCCGCGGTTCATGCCGGAGTCGGCCGAACGCACCGCGGTGCCGGGAGTGGCGACCGGGCTGGCCGTCACGGGTCTCGGTGGCGACGTCCTCTACATCGAGGCCGGATCCACCGACGGCGATGCGGGCCTGCAGCTGACCGGTCAGCTGGGTGACGTGATGAAGGAGTCGGCGCAGATCGCCCTGTCCTATGTGCGCGCACACGCCGAGCAGTTGGGTGTCGATGCCACGGCGCTCGACCGGCGCATCCACGTGCACGTGCCCGCGGGCGCCGTCCCGAAGGACGGTCCGTCGGCCGGCGTCACGATGGTGACAGCGCTGGTGTCGATGGCAACCGGACGGCAGGTGCGCTCGGACGTCGGGATGACCGGGGAGGTCACGCTCAACGGGCGGGTGCTGCCGATCGGCGGGGTCAAGCAGAAGCTGCTGGCCGCGCAACGCGCCGGGCTGAAGACGGTGTTCATCCCCCAGCGCAACGAGGCCGATCTCGACGACGTGCCCGCCGAGGTGTTGGCCGAGCTCGATGTTCGACCGATGACCGACGTCGCCGACATCGTCGCGCAGGCACTGGAGCCGGCCGGACAGCAGGCGACGCTGGCCGCCTGAGTCCGCACACATTGCCGTGAGGGTCGTGGTCTCGAAAGGGGCCACGACCCTCACGGCAATATCGGGGAGATAATCCGGGCGGTTGGGGTACTCCCCGCTCGTGAAATTCGTGCTGGAGGTCAACCTGCCCGATGATGCCGACGTGAACGGCGAGGTGAGCCGGATTCTGCGCTACTGGGGTGGGGCGATGAAGGACCTCACCGAACTCGAGCCGGGCGACAAACAGGACATCTACGACTCGAACTATGCGCGAGTCGGTTCCTGGCACGTCACCGCCGACGCAGAATGACGACGCAGAATGACGAGGTGTCCTCCCAGCAGTCCTCCGTCGCCGACCTCGCCGAGCGCATCCGCGAAATCCTCGCCACCGAGCGCGGACTGACCGAGAAGCGCATGTTCGGCGGCCTCGCCTTCATGGTCAACGGCCACATGGCGGTGGCCGCCAGCGGTCGCGGCGGCCTGTTGGTCCGGGTGCCCGCCGACCAGACCGAGACGCTGCTGCAGCGCGCCCACGTCGCCCCGATGATCATGGCGGGCCGCGAGACCCGAGGCTGGCTGCGCGTCGACGCCGACGGTGTGCGCACGACCCGCCAGTTGCAGTCCTGGGTGCGCCGTGGCGTCGACCACGTCAAAGGGCTTCCGCCCAAGTAGCCGGTTCGCCGCCGCCGGAGGCGGGTAATGAATCCGCCATGGGCGCAACGGAGCAGATCGTCGAGCGCCTGCGCAGCGAGGCAGGCCGGACCTACGCGAAGGAGGCGGGCATCGCGCTCGCCGACAAACCCATGCCGCTGTTCCAGCTGCTGGTGCTGTGCATGCTCGCCAGCAAGCCCATCGACGCCACCGTCGCGATGCGGGCGGCCCGCGAACTGTTCGCCGCGGGAGCGCGGACTCCCGACGCGGTACTGGACACCGACCGCGGCACCGTGATCAAGGCGTTCGGCCGCGCCGGTTACGCCCGCTACGACGAGAGCTCGGCCACCCGGCTGGTGGAGATGGCCCGCGCCGTGCAAGACGACCACGGCGGCGACCTGCGGCGGCTCGCCGACGACCACGACGTCGACGCGGTTCGGCGGAAGCTCAAGGGCTTCAAGGGAATCGGTGATACCGGGGCCGGCATCTTCCTGCGGGAGGTGCAGGACACCTGGACGTGGGTGCGGCCGTATTTCGACGACCGCGCACTCGACGGCGCGAAACGCCTCGGACTGCCCACCGATCCGGAGGAGTTGCAGCGGCTGGCCCCCGACGGCACGGCCGCTCTCGCAGCGGGGCTGGTGCGCGCGACACTCGACGACTCCCTGCTCGATCGGGTGCGCGGATGATCCGCATCGGCACGTCGGGGTGGTCCTATGACCACTGGACCGGCGTGCTGTACCCCGAGCGCACACCGGTGGCGAAACGCCTCGGCCTGTACGTCGCGGAGTTCGACACCGTCGAACTCAACGCCAGCTTCTACCGGTGGCCGCGCGACGCCACCTTCGAGGGCTGGCGGCAGCGGCTGCCCGAGGGGTTCACGATGTCGGTCAAGGCGCACCGCGGGCTCACCCACTACCGCAGACTGGCCACCCCGGAACCCTGGGTCGAGCGCTTCGAGCGGTGCTGGACCGCACTCGGGGACCGGCGCGAGGCCCTGCTGGTCCAGCTGCACCCCGCCATCGAGCGCGACGACGCCCTGCTCGACCACTTCCTCACGGTGATGCCGGACTGGATCCCCGTCGCGATGGAATTGCGTCATCCCTCCTGGGACGACCCGGCGGTGTACGGGCTGCTGGAACGCCACCGCGCCGCCTACGTGATCATGAGCGGCGCGGGTCTGCGCTGCGTGCCGCGGGCCACCAGCGACCTGGTCTATCTGCGGATGCACGGTCCCAGCCAGGAAAGCCTCTACGCCGGGTCCTATCCCGACGAGGCGCTGCAGCGGTGGGCCGACCGCATCGTCGAGTGGGACGCGCAGGGCCGCAGGGTGTTGGTGTACTTCAACAACGACCTCGGCGGGCACGCCGTGCACAACGCCCGCACGCTGCGTCACCTGCTGGCGGCGCGCGTGAGCTGACCCGGCGGGCACGGCGCCGACGGCTTGCGGCACGCTTGGGAACCGACATGCGCGCATCAACTGTGATTCCGGCGGCTCTGGCCGCGACAGTGCTGGCCGCCTGCACCGGCCCCGCGGTGGTGACCACCGACGACGCCGGTCCGGCCGCGTCCGCCACCCCGACCGCACCGCCGCCCCCGCCGCTGAACAACACCAACCTGGTCAACGCGTTCTACTTCGGCGCCCCGGTCGACGGGTTCACCCAGTACTTCTTCACCACGCCGTCGGGGCGCTGGGAGTGCGCGATCGTGCCCCGGGTGCAGGCCGGCTGCCAGGCGGCGGACGGTGCGGCACTCGGCATCGAGGGCGCACCCGACACCGTGGCCGACGCCGCCGGGGAGGACACCGAGCCGACCGCGATCGTGGTCGGCCGCGACGGTGAGCCGGCGTTCGTGGCGCTCCCCGACGCCCCGTTCACCCCCGACGCCGCGACGGCCGGCGTGCTGCAGTTCAACCAGGTCCTCGCCGTCGCCGGATTCCGCTGCAACGTGCAGGAAGCCACCGGCGTCTCGTGCCTCTCCGAGCGCAGCGGGCGGGGCTTCACCTTCTCCGCCGAGGGCTTCACACCCCAGTACACCGAAGTGCCGGCCGGTGCGTTCGTCGCGCCACCGACGTCGACCACCGGGTAGAACTGGACACGACCACACACAGGAGGGGGCCGGATGACCGTCGCGGTCGACGAGTTGAGCGGAACCGAGCAGGCGGTACTGCTCGTCCTGATGTCGGAGGCGCGACCGGTCCCCAACCCCGAGCTGGAACGGTTGGGCCCCAAACTCGACAGGGCGAGCCGCGAACGGCTCAACCGGCTCAACCTGGTCGACACGGCCTCGGGCCGGCCCCTGGTCCACGAGCTCACCGACGAGGGTTGGGCGGTGTGCCGCAGCATGTTCGGCGCCGAGGTGCCGGCGCGGGCGTCCGGGCAGGGCCGGGCGCTCTACACGGTGCTGCGCGCGCTCGGGCGGTACTTCGACAGCGCGGACCTGCGACCGGCGGACGTCTTCCTGCCCCAGGACCCCGCGCCCGCCGACACCGTCGAAGCCCGCATCCGGGACTCCTACGGCCGGCTCGCGCATCGGCCGGGCGGCTGGGTGACCCTGACCCGGCTGCGCGAGGACCTGCCGGACGTGGAACGCGACGCGCTGGACGTCGCACTGGTCCGGATGTACCAGATCGCCGGGGTGAGCCTCATTCCGGAGGAGAACCAGAAGACCCTCACCCCGGCCGACCGGGATGCCGCGATCCGCATCGGAAATCAGCACAAGCACCTGATCGCGATCGAGCCGTGATGGATCCACGTGCCCGCGCGGCACTGGCGGGCCTGCGACTCGCGTGGGCGCCGACCGCCGACGACCTGTGGCACTCCCAGGGCGCGCTCCACGTCAACGGACTGCACGAACACGCGCTCGACGACGTCCTCGCCGCCTTCGGCGACGCAGAGCGAAATCCCGGCTCCAGCCCGCTCGGTGTGGTGGTCCGCGGCCAGGCAGGTTCGGGGAAGACCCACCTGCTCGGTCAGGTCCGGGAGCGGGTACAGCAGCGCGGCGGCTACTTCTTCCTCGTCGAACTGCTCGACGCCGCCGGCTTCTGGGAATCCGCCCGCGGCGGCATCCTGGAGAGCCTCGGCCGGCCCGGCGGCCAGCGCGAGACGCAACTCAAAGACGTGCTGTGGGAGCTGTCGTCCGTCGCGCACATCGGCCGCGCCGCGCGGCGCGCGGTGGTCGGCGACGACGACCTCACCCCGGAGGTGCTCACCGAATTCGTCAACGCGCTGCACAAGGTGCACCGGGCCACCGTTCGCGAGACCCATCACACGCTGCGCGCGCTGACCCTGCTCGGCGCCGCCGACCTCCAGCTCCAAGACGTCGGGCAGGCCTTCCTCGACGGCAACGACGACGTCGACGACGACCGCGCCCGCTGGGGGCTGCCCGCCCCCACGATGAGCGCGCAGGAATGCGTGCGCGACATCTCCCGGCTGGTCGCCCTCGCCGGACCCGCTGTACTGGCCCTCGACCAGATCGACACGCTGCTCGCGCAGTCGGTACGCAGCACGGGCCGCGAACAGGCGGCCGACAACCGCGACCTCGAACACGTGGCCCACGGCTTGATGTCGGTCCGGCAGACCATGCGGCGCACCGCCAGCGTGGTGGCCTGCCTGCCGGCCGCCTGGGAGGCGATCCAGGACCGCGCCACCGCGACGGTGCAGGACCGGTTCCGCGCCACCCGGCCGCTCGAGGCGCTGCCCACCGCGGACATCGGCCGGGCCATCCTCGAACGCCGGTTCACCGCGAGCTACCGCGGCACGGGTTTCGAACCGCCCTATCCGAGCTGGCCGATCCTCCCGGCGGCGTTCGACGACGCCCCGCAGTTCACCCCGCGCGAACTGCTCAAGCGGGCCGACGCCCATGTGCGGCACTGCCTCGATGCGGGCACCGTCGAAGAACTGCGGCACCTCACCGGCGAGGTGACCGCAGGCCACGATCAGCACCGTGACCGAACCCCCTCCGACACAGGAGAACTCGACCGGAAGTTCAACGAGTACCGCCGTCGCGCGGTGCCCGCGGCCGCGACCGACCCGGACGGCGAGGACACCACGATGCCGAGCCTGCTGTCGGCGGCGCTGGACGCCTGGATCACCGAACTCGGCGAGGCCGGTCAGGCGTTCCGCCTCGACCCGCCGCCGGGGAGACGGGTGGTGCTGCACGGCAGGCTGCGCCAGAGCCTCGACGCCGCCCTCGACGACGAACGGCACTGGGCGTTCCGGGCGATCGCAACGACCAACGCGATCGCCACCCAGACCCGCATCAGGAACGCCGTCCAGCAGACCGGGCTGGGCACTGACCCCCAGAAGCGCCGATTGTTCCTGCTGCGCAACACATCCTGGCCGAGCGGCGCCAAGACCGCCGCACTGGTCGCCGAATTCGAAGCGGCCGGCGGGCGGACCCTGCCCCTGTCCGACGACGACGTGCGGACCATGACCGCACTGCGCGACCTGATCGCCGAGGACGCCCCCGGCCTCGCCGGCTGGCTGGCCGCCCGCAGACCGGCGCACGGAATCCGCCTGCTGCGTACCGCGCTCGGCGAGATCGCGGGCGAGGCACCGGAACCGGTCCCCGAACCGGCCGCCGAAGAGACCGCCGAACAGCCCGCCGCGGGTTCGCCGCCCGGTTATCCACCGGTCGCCGACTCCCCCGCCGCCGTGCCCGTCGGCATCGACCTCGACGACGGGACGCCGCTCGGCGTCGACCTGGCGGCGCTGCGCAAGCACACCGTCGTGTTCGCCGGATCAGGCTCCGGTAAGACCGTGCTGCTGCGCCGGCTCATCGAGGAGTGCGCACTGCGCGGGGTGTCGTCGATCGTGCTGGACCCCAACAACGACCTGTCCCGGCTCGGCAGCGCGTGGCCGCAGTACCCGAAGGACTGGAACCCGGCCGACACACCGCGCGCGGCCGAATATCTCGCGAACACCGAGGTGGTGGTCTGGACGCCGAGCCGGTCCGCGGGCCGGCCGCTGTCGTTCCAGCCGCTGCCCGACTTCGCGAGCGTGCTCGACGACCGCGACGAGTTCTCCGACGCGGTGGAATCCGCCGTCGCGGCGCTCGAACCGCGCGCGCTCATCGCCGGTAAAACCGCCAAGGCCAACCGATCGCGGGCGGTGCTTCGAGAGGCGTTGCGCCACTACGGCTCTCGTCGAGACACGACACTGCCGGGATTCCTCGACCTGCTGGCGGATCTGCCGGACGGCGTCAGCGAACTCAGCGGCGCCCGCGACCTCGCCGCCGAACTCGCCCAGAATCTGCGCGCGGCGATCGTCAACGATCCGCTCTTCGGCGGCGAGGGCACGGCCGCCGACCCCGGTGTGCTGCTGACGCCGTCGGACGGCTACCGCGCCCGGGTGTCGGTGATCAGCATGATCGGGTTGACCAACGACCAGCAGCGCGAAGGATTCGTCAACCAGCTGCAGATGGCGTTGTTCTCCTGGATCAAGCGCCATCCGGCGGGTGACCGGGCCCTGGGCGGACTGCTGGTGATGGACGAGGCGCAGAACTTCGTGCCGTCGGTCGGCACCACCGCCTGCACCCACAGCACACTCGCGCTGTCGTCGCAAGCGAGGAAATACGGGTTGGGACTGGTCTTCGCGACCCAGGCGCCCAAGGGATTGCACAACCACATCCCCGGCAACGCGGCCACCCAGTTCTACGGTCTGCTCAACTCCTCGACGCAGATCGCGGTGGCGCGCGAGATGGCCCGCGTCAAGGGCGGACTCATCCCCGACATCAGCAGGTTGCAGTCCGGGACGTTCTACGCGGCGCTGGAGGGCATGGCGTTCCACAAGATCCGGTCGCCGTTGTGCCTGTCTCACCATCCTGCCAGCGCGCCCACCGCCGAGGAGGTGCTGGCGCTCGCGCGGCAACCGCAAGACTGAAGCCGCGCCGCGGACGTGCGAGGAGACCCCTGCGGCAGTTCAGTGTCGCGAACCGAAAAGCGGGCCCGGTCGAAAGACCGGGCCCGCTTCTGTTAGAGAAGGTCAGGGCTGGGGCTGCGTCTGCCCCGGGATGCCCTCGTAGGCGATGTCGCCGGTCTCGAGGTTCTTCTCGGTCAGCTCGACCAGACCCTCGAGGAACTTGGCGCGTTCGGTCACCACGTGCTGGATCGCGACGTCCACGTTGTCCTTCGTGATCGCGGGCATCACGTAGACCGGATCGGTCTTGACGTCCTCACCCTTGACCAGCGCATCGGCGACGGCCAGGCCGGCCGACAGCTCCACGGTGCCGTTCTGCAGCGAGGTGCCGATGAACTCACCGCTCTTGACGGCGTTGAGGCCGTCCTCGATGCCGTCGATGCCGACGATCGGGACACCGGTGCGGCCGGCTTCCTTGAGCGCCTGCAGCGCACCGAGACCCATGTCGTCGTTCTGCGCGACCACACCGTCGATCTGCGGGCCGAAGCTCGAGATCCAGTTCTTCATCTTGTTGACGGCCTCGTCCCGCTTCCAGTTCGCGGTGTCCTTGGCCAGCACCTTGATGTCGGGGTACTTGGCGAGCACGTTGTCGATGCCCTTGCCGCGGTTGATCTCACCGGAGCCGCCGAGCGGGCCCTGCAGGACCACGATGTTGCCGCGCCCGCCGAGGCGGTCGGCCATCATCTGCATCTCCTGCTCACCGGCGGCCACGTCGTCGGGCTGCACGTTGCCTGCCAGGTCCGGGGTCTCCAGCGCGGCGTTGACCGCCAGCAGCGGGATGCCCTTCTCCTTGGCGGAGGCGACCTGGGGTCCGAGCGAATCCGCCTGCACCGGAACGACGATGATCGCGTCGACGCCCTGGTTGATCAGCGAGTCGACCTGGCTGGCCTGTGTCGAGACGTCGTTGTTGGCCGAGTTCCACACCAGTTCGATGTTCTTGGCCTTGGCATAGGTGTCCATGCCTTCTTTGCCCTCGGTGATGAACGAGCTCATGTCGTACACCGTGACGCCGATGCGGGTGGTGTCGCTGTTGGCCTCCGTGTCACCCGCACCGCAGGCGGTGAGGCCGAAGCCCAGCACCCCGGCGGCGGCGATCGCGCCGAACTTCGTTGTCAGGGTCATCTGTTGTTGTCTCGCTCTCTTTCGTTGTGAACCACTGGTATGGCGATCAGGGCTGCTTCTGACCGGGGATGCCCTCGTAGGCGATGTCGCCGGTTTCGAGGTTGCGGTTCGTCAGATCGGTCAGGCCTTCGAGGAACTGCTGTCGCCCGGTCACCACGTGCTCGATCGCGACGTCGACGTTGTCCTTGGTGATGGCCGGCATGATGTAGACCGGCTTCGTGTCGACCTGCTCGCCCTTGGCCAGCTTGTTCGCGACGGCCAGGCCGGCCGACAGCTCGACGGTGCCGTTCTGCAGTGAGGTGCCGATGAACTCACCGCTCTTGACGGCGTTGAGGCCGTCCTCGATGCCGTCGATGCCGACGATCGGCACGTCGTTGCGGCCGGCTTCCTTGAGCGCCTGCAGCGCACCGAGACCCATGTCGTCGTTCTCGGCCACCACGCCGTTGATCTGCGGGCCGAAGCCGGAGATCCAGTTCTTCATCTTGTTGACGGCCTCGTCGCGCTTCCAGTTCGCGGTGTCCATGGCCAGCACCTTGATGTCCGGGTAGCGGGACAGCACGTTGTTGATGCCCTTGGTGCGGTCGATCTCACCGGACTGCCCGAGCGGGCCCTGCAGGATCACGATGTTGCCGCGCCCGCCGAGGCGGTCGGCCATCATCTGCATCTCCTGCTCACCGGCGGCCACGTCGTCGGGCTGCACGCTGGCCGCGACGTCGGGGCTGTCGAGCGCGGCGTTCACCGGGACCAGCGGAATGTTCTTCGCCTTGGCCTGTGCCACCTGCGGCCCCAGCGAATCCGCCTGCACCGGAACGACGATGATCGCGTCGACGCCCTGGTTGATCATGGAGTCGACCTGGCTGGCCTGGGTCGCGACGTCGAGATTCGCCGAATTCCAGACCAGCTCGATGTTGTTGTCCTTCGCGTACTGGTCCATGCCTTCTTTGCCCGCGGTGATGAACGAGCTCATGTCGTACACCGTGACGCCGATGCGGGTGGTGTCGCTGTTGGCGGCCTCGTCACCCGCGCCGCACGCCGTCATGCCGAACCCCAGCGCCGTGGCGGAGGCGATGGCGAACATCTTTGTTCCCAGTCTCATGGGCCTTCTCTTTCGCTACTCGTGAAATGGACGGGGTACTACACCTGCACGTGCATCACGTTCGTCGCTTCGACGACCAGACGTCGATCGCGACGGCCGAGACGATCAGGACACCCTTGATCACGTCCTGCCAGTAGGCGGGCACCACGAGGATGTCGAGGCCGTTGTTGAGGGTCTGGAT
The DNA here is from genome assembly GCF_010731695.1 of Mycolicibacterium litorale. Classification (NCBI taxonomy): domain Bacteria; kingdom Bacillati; phylum Actinomycetota; class Actinomycetes; order Mycobacteriales; family Mycobacteriaceae; genus Mycobacterium; species Mycolicibacterium litorale. Next base: position 1,675,391 of record NZ_AP022586.1, on the reverse strand, counting down.
CATCAGCAGCCCCAACGCCGTTCCCCAGATGGTGCCGCGACCACCCATCAGGCTGGCGCCGCCGATGACCACGGCCGCGATGGCGTCGAGTTCGTAACCCTGCCCGAGGTTGGGCGGCCCTGAGATGACGCGGGAGGCCAGCATGACGCCGGACAGACCGGCCAGCAGGCCGGAGAACGCGTACACACTGAAGAGCACGTTCTTGGCGTTGATACCGGCGATCTCGGCGGCGTTGCGGTTACCGCCCACGGCATAGACGCGCATGCCGTAGGTCGTCCGCTTCATGATGACGGCCAGCGCGATGATGCCGATGATCATCAGCAGCACGGGGATCTGCAGACCGAGGATCTTGGTGTTGGCGATGGCGCCGAACTCCGCGGGCAGGCCGTTGATGGGTGCACCGCCGCCGATCACGTACGCCGCACCCGAACCCGCCGTCAACGTACCGAGCGTCGCGATGAACGGTGGAACGTTGAGTCGTGACACCAGAAGCCCGTTGATGCAGCCGACCGCAAGGCCGACGAGCATCGCCACCAGCACGGTCATCCACACCTGACCGGGGTTGGCTTTCGCGGTGGCCGCACCGGCCATGGCCGAGACCGCGATGACGCTACCCACCGAGAGGTCGATGCCACCGGTGAGGATCACCAGGGTCTGCCCCAGGGCGATCAGCGCGAACGGCGCGGCCGCGACCAGGATGGTCACCAGGTTGTCGACGGTGGAGAACCGGGCGCTTCGGTAGCTGAAGTAGAAGATCACCATCAGCAGGATGATGAACATCGCGTAGCGCAATGCCATGGCGCCGAACCATTCCCGGGAGAACAGCTTGACGGGTTCACCGGTGATCGGTGACGCCACGACGGTGGCGCCCCCGGAATCCGATGCGGTCTCTTCCTTGGTGGTCACGATGCTGCCTCCTGCTCCGTGGTGTCGGGTCTGGCTTCCAGCGCGGTCGCCAGCCGGAACACCGACTCCTGGACCTCGGGATGGTCGAGGGCGTCACGGTCGAGTTCGCCGACCAGTGCGCCGCCACGCATGACGAACGCCCGGTGCGACAATCCGACCACTTCCGGCATGTCCGAGGACGCCATCAGCACGGCCATGCCCTGTTCTGCGAATTCGGTGATGATGCGGTAGATCTCGCTGCGCGCACCGACGTCGACGCCGCGGGTGGGCTCGTCGAGCAGCAGCACGTTGACGCTGTCGGTCAGCCAACGGGCCAGCACCACCTTCTGCTGGTTGCCACCGGAGAGCGTGCCGACTTCCTGGTTGAGGTTCCGGCTGCGCAACCGGACGGACTGCATCACGTCCGCCACCGCCTTGGTGCGGGACTTCCCGCGCAGCCAGCCGGCGACCGAGAATGCCGAGAGCCGGGGCAACGTGCCGTTGTCCAGCACGCTCATCGACAACACGACGCCGGAGAGTTTGCGGTCCTCGGGCACCATCGCCATGCCGGCGGAGATGGCGGCGGCGGGTGAGTTGCGCTTGACGTGCTTGCCGCGCACCACGATCTCCCCGGCGCTGGTGTGCCGTGCCCCGAAGATCGCCTCCAGCAGTTCGGTGCGGCCCGCGCCGACCAGCCCGGCCAGCCCGACGATCTCGCCGGCGTTCACGGTGAACGACACCGGCTCGTTGGCCCCTTCGACGTGCAGGTTCTTGACCTCGAGCACGGTCTCGTCGGTGGGCGCGGGCCGCGCGGGGAACAGGGCCTCGAGTTCACGGCCGATCATGGCGGTGACGATGTCGTCGTCGGACACGTCGTCGATGCCCTTGTCGAGGATCAACCCGCCGTCGCGCAGCACCACCACCCGGTCGGCGATGGCCCGGATCTCGGCCATCTTGTGAGTGGTGTAGACCATCGCCACACCCTGCTCACGCAGGCGGCGCACGATCGAGTACAGGCCCTCGACCTCGCGTTCGGAGATCGCCGAGGTGGGCTCGTCGAGCATCACCACCTGGGCACCGGTGCGCGCCGCCTTGACGATCTCGACGATCTGGCGCAGACCCACGGGCAGGCTGCCCATCCGGGCCGTCGGCGGGATGTCCACGCCGAAGACCCCCAGCGCGTCCCGTGCCTCGTCGATCATCGCTTTGCGGTTCAGGAACGGCCCGTGCTTGAGTTCGCGGCCCACGAACAGGTTTTCGTAGACCGTCATGTCCTCGATCGACGCCAGCTCCTGGGGCACGATCGCCACCCCGTGCTTGACGGCATCCTTGGTGCTACCCGAGGTGAGTTCGTTGCCCTGCACGGTGACCACGCCACGGTCGGCGGTGTACTGGCCGCTGATGATCTTCATCAGCGTCGACTTGCCCGCGCCGTTCTCACCGGCCAGTGCGGTGACGGTGCCGGGTTCGAGGTGCAGGGTGATGCCCTTGAGAACGGGCACCCCGTGGAACGCCTTCTCGATGTCTGTGCATTCGAGCAGCGCTTGTGTCATCGCTCAACTCCCCATCGTGACGAGCACTTTGACGTTCTCCGGATCAGCCGAAGCGGCGAACGCCTGCGCCGACTGTTCGAAATCGAACTCGGCGCTGATGATCTCGTCGACCGGCACCGCTCCGGAGCTCAGCAGGTCGATGGCCGCGGTGAAGTCCTCACGCACGTACATCAGGTTCCCGATCAGGGCCAGCTCGCGGTCCTGGATGAGACCCAGCGGGACCGGGGTGGCGCCCTCGGCGACGCCGACGATCATCACGGCGCCGCCCTTGTCGACCAGGTCGACGGCCTGAGCCACCGAGCTCTCCCGCGATACGCAGTCGATCACCACCGCCGCAGGCCCGCCCAGCAGCTCGAGTGCGGTCTGCACCGCGTCGGGAGCAGTGGGATCGAACGTCCCTGCGGCACCCAGTCGTTGCGCCCGCGCCCGCTTGGATTCCAGCAGGTCGGCCACCACCACCTTCGCGCCCGCGTGGCGAGCGGCCACCAGCATGAACAGTCCGATCGGGCCCGCGCCGATCACCACGACCGGGCGATCCCGCAGGTCGCCCACCGCCTCGGCGGCCCGGCGCACGGTGTGGACGGGGGTGGCCAGCGGTTCGATGAGAATGGCGTGGCGGTCGTCGAGATCCTCGGCCAGCGGCACCAGCCGGTCGACGGCGACGATGAACGAATCGGCCAGCGCACCCGGGGTCTGGCAGCCGAACACCAGCAGGTCGCGGCAGATGTTGTACCGGCCCGCCCGGCACTGCGTGCAGTGGCCACACGCCAGATTCGGTTCGACCGCAACCCTTGTGCCGACCCAGGACTCGTCGACACCCTCACCCACGGCGTCGATCACGCCGACGGCTTCGTGACCGGGCCGGTACGGCAGGTCGATGAACGGGTGCCGGCCACACGCGGCGTGCAGATCCGAGCCGCAGATGCCGACGACGGTGGTGCGCACGCGGGCCTCACCGGCGCCGGGGAGATCCTCGTCCACGGTCTCGATGGTGACGTCGTCGAGAGCGCTGACGACCACCCTTCGGTTCACCGCGTCGACTTCTACCATGTGGTGTAACCCCCGTCGGCGACGAGCACCGAACCGGTGATGAACGAGGACGCGTCGCTGGCCAGGAAGACCACGCTGGGTGCGATCTCCTCGGGCATGGCGTACCTGAGCATCGGGGTGTCGTCGATCCAGTGCTGTTTGAACTCCGGCTTGTCGACGGGCGCCATCTCGGTCTTGCAATAGCCCGGTGCCAGCGCGTTCACCCGAATGCCCAATGGGCCCCACTCGGCGGCAAGGGATTTGGTGAGGTGGTGCACCGCGGCCTTGGACGCGTTGTAGGCGGGCTGCATCTGCGGCCGGTTGACGATCAGCCCCGACATCGACCCGATGTTGATGATGGAGCCGCTGCCGCGTTCGCGCATGTGCCTGCCCGCGGCGAGCGAGCACGCCCACAGGGCCTTGACGTTGAGGTCGAACACCGAATCCCACTGCTCCTCGGTGACGTCCCACGATTCGGCGTGGTAGCAGGTGCCGGCGTTGTTGACCAGGATGTCCAGCTGACCCAGCGTCGAGACCGCCTCGGCGGTCATCGACTCCACGTCGGCCTGCTTGGTGATGTCGGCGGTGATCGGATGCAGGGTGAAGCCCTCGGCAGCGGCCTCTTCCACCACCTTCGCGTTGCGTTCGGCACTGCGGCCGGAGATCGCGACAGTGGCGCCGGCCCGGGCCAGGCCGAGGGCGAACGCCCGGCCGAGTCCTTGGTTGCCCCCGGTCACCAGTGCGGTGCGGCCGGTCAGATCGAACGGGTTCTTCTGCGTCATGAGGGGTTCACAATCGACTTGAGGCTGGCAGGGTCGGTGTCACTGTCGAGGGCGTCGGCCACATGTTCGAGGTCGTAGCGGCCGGTGACCATGGCGTCGAGGTCCACCGCGCCGGAGTTCACGAGATGGATTGCGGCGGGCCAGGTATCGGTGTAGCGGAAGACGCCGGTGACGGTGATCTCGAGATTCGCGATGTGGCTGACCGGCAGAGCGTACTCGTCAGCTCCCATGCCGACCAGCACCACCGTGCCTGCCGGGCCGACGGCCTTGATACCGCTGACGACGGCCGCCGGCACCCCGGTGGCGTCGACGAACGCGTCGACGGGCTCGATGGCCGAGACGTCGACGGCCGTGGGGTCGAGCACCTCGGTGGCGCCGAACCGGAGCGCCTTCTCGCGGCGCGACGGAACCAGGTCGGTGACGACGATGCGGGCGGCGCCGAACGCGCGGGCGGCCTGCGCGCAGATGACACCGATCGGTCCTGCGCCGGCGATCAGGATGGAGGAGCCGGGGACCACTCCCGCTTTCCGCATCGTGGTGATGGCCACCGACAGGGGTTCGAGCAGCGCGGCGGCGTCATCGGACATGGAATCCGGTACGGCGTGGGCGAAGTCGTCGTCGATGACGACGTAGCGGCAGAACGCGCCGTCGATGGGCGGGGTCGCGTAGAACTTCATCTCCGGGCACAGGTTGTAGCGGCCGGCTTTGCACTGCTTGCAGCGACGGCAGGGATGCTGCGGTTCGACCGCGACCCGCTGGCCGACGCGCTCTGGATCGACGCCGTCGCCCACCGCCGCGATGCGGCCGGACAGCTCGTGGCCGAGGATCATCGGTTCCTCGACCACGAAGTCGCCGATCCGGCCGTGGCGGTAGTAGTGCACGTCCGAACCGCACACCCCGACCGCGGCCACCTCGACGAGCACCTCGTGCGGACCCGGGGCCGGCACCGGCCGTTCCTCGATCCGCAGCGTGCCCACCCCGGTCATCACGCTCGCGCGCATGGTGGCGTCCTGCACAGTCGTCATCTCACACTCCCTCTTTCGTCCGCGGAGCCGGGCAGCAGTGCGCGCCCGACCACCATCGATTCGACGCCCGCCGTGACACACAGCGGCGCAACGTCTTTCGTGACCCCACCGTCGACCATCACCGGCACCCGCTCTGCGCATGCGGTGGCGACGGCCAGCCGCTCGAGGCGGCACCGGTCACGGGTGCCCGGCTCGATGAGCATCACCAGCACACCGTCCGGTGGCGCCGGCCACGAGGGGTCACCGGTCCCGTCCCACTCCTGCCAGAGCGCGACCCACGCCGCGCCACCGGCGGCGCGGACAGCGCCCGCGCGGTCTTCGGTGAACGCCGCCCACGGCAGGAACACCTTCGCCGGTCGATGCGCCAGGACGTGCGGGAGTGCGGCGTCGACGAACGCCGCCGAGCCGATCAGGTGGACCTCGAGCGACGACGGGCCCACCGCTGCGGCGATGTCGGACAGTTCCGCGATACCGACACCGGCGGGCAGACCCTCGGATTCGGCCATCACGTCGACGTGTACGCCGATCCCCGCATTCCGCATCGCCCGCGCGGCCGACGCACGCGTTCCCGGCGCCGCCGCATACACCGATCCGGCGAGCAGCCCCGGGAACTCCCGGTGCCAGGGCGCCAGCGGGGCGAGCGCGGTCATGTCCGGACCCCGTTCTCCAGCAGATCCGATGCCGCGAGTTCCGCCCAGCGGGCCCGCAGTGCCGCGAGGTTTCGCCCGGTGCGCCGGGGCGAGACCCGGTGCCGCTCCTGCGGTTGCCACTGCTTGGCGAGATCGACGAGCCCGGCGACATCGCGGCCGGTGGCGACGGCGGCGGCCTGGATGCAGGCGCCGCGTGCGGTGGCCTCGTCGGCGTCGAGCACCGTGACCTCGTCGTCGAGCAGGTCGGCGAGAAGTTGCAGCGTGGCCGGCGAGCGGGTGCCGCCGCCCACCGCGGTGGCCGCGCCACTGACGTCCACCCCGCAGGCCCGCAGGCTGTCGCGGGCGCTCATCAGGGACAGCAGCGGACCCTCCACGAAGGCCCGTGCCAGTTCCTCCCGGGTGGTGTGCGAGGTCAGGTCCGCGAATGCACCCCGTGCGTCCGGACGGTCGGGCTTACGTTCTCCGTCGAGGAACGGCACGAGCACCGGTCCCTGGGTGTCGCCGGCGGCCAGCGCGAGGTCGGCCAGACCGGGCAGATCGGTGCCGAGCAGGCGGGCGGCGACGTCGGACACCCGCGCCGCGTTGAGTGTGCTGACCAGCGGCAGATAGCCACCGGTCAGGTCGGCCACCCCGTCGACCATGCCGCGCTCGTCGAAAACCGGTGCGCGCGAGGAGGTGGCGACCACGCCGGAGGTGCCGATGCCGATGTACTGGTCGCCGTCGCGCAGACCGAGGCCGAGGTAGGCGGCGTGCTGATCGCCTCCCCCCGGTCCGACCACCACGTCACCGTCGAGGTCGAGGACGTCGGCGGCGGCCGGTCGAAGCGTGCCCGCGGGTTCCGACGGCGCCAGGACCGTCGGGAGCATGGCAGTCCAGTCACGTTCGCCCGCGGCCAGTTCCAGGTATTCGGTGATCCACTGCCCCGTGCTGATGTCGAAGTATCCGGTGCCCGACGCCTCGGACCGGTCGGTGACCCGACGCCCCGTCAACCAGTGGGTGAGGTAGTCGTGCGGCAGCATGATCGCCGCCGCGCGGTCGAGCACCTCGGGCTCGTGGTCGGCTACCCATGCGAGTTTGGCGATGGTGAACGCGGCCGTCGGCACCGATCCGGTGCGCCGCACCCAGGCCGACACACCGATGCGGTCGGCGAGTCCGGCCAGCGCGGGGGCACCGGTGGTGTCATTCCACAGTTTCGCCGCGCGCAGCGGGTTGCCGTGCACGTCCAGGATCACGAGGCCGTGGCATTGTGCGGCAACGGAAACCGCGCGGATGACCGGCGTCCGGGCGCACGCGGCGAGAGCAGCGCGGGTGGCGGCGGCCAGGGCCGACACCCATTCGAGCGGGTGCTGCTCACTGCACGGCGGGAAGGCGGGCGGGTGTGGTGCCGCACCGCGGCCCAACAGTTGCCCGGTGGTGAGGTCGCGGATCTCCACCTTGCACGACTGGGTCGACGAGTCCACGCCGAGCACGGCTGACTCGGTCACGTCCGCACCACCGGCACCGACTCGTCACCGGGGCGGTGTCCGCGCGCGCCGACCCCGCCTGCCGGGTGACTGTGCACCACGTCGTGCAGGGTGTGCCCGCGCAGCGCCATCGACACCACGGCCAGCGCGTCGCCCCACGCACCGACGACCAGCGTGCTTGCCATCGCGATCATGTCGCCGGGGTCGGCGTCGGGTGCGGTCCGGGGCAGCACGTGGACCTGAGTCGCGGCGGTCGCGAACGGGCTCTCGACGTCCTCGGTGACCGCCACGACGTCGACGCCGCGCTCGACGAGTCGTTCGGTGAGCTCGGTCAACTCGGCCGACCTGCCGGTTTTGGAGATCCCGAGGACCAGGTCATGCGAGGTCACCGCGCCCATGCCGCCGTGCAATGCGTCCATGGCGGGCAGATAGACCGCGGGGGTGCCGCACACCGACAACAGGTGGGCCAGGCGTTCGGCCATGATCCCCGAGGTGCCGGCGCCAGTGGTGACCACCTTGCCGGTGACCTCGAGCAGTCGACGGGCCACCGCCACGACGTCCGCCTCGACAGCTCCGGTGAGCGCGGTGACCGCGGCGGCCTCGCGGGCGAGCACCTCGCCCGCCAGCGCCGTCAAACCGGGGTCATCCAGGCTCATGCGCAATCTCGGGCCTCCGGTCGCGGTCCGCTCATCTGTACAGTGAGCTACTCATCTGAGGGGTTGTGGCGTGGATCATCCTATGGCCTATGCTCATATGTCAATGTGCGTGCACATATGTGCAACGCGACTGCTCGGGCTTCACAAGGAGGCGGCGGCATGGGACCGGATGAGCTGTTCCAACGGGCCGTGATCGCACGCCGGTACTACCTCGAGGGCCGCACCAGGATCCAGATCGCCGAGGAGTTCGGGCTCTCGCGGTTCAAGGTCGCCAGGATGCTCGACGAGGCCGTGGAATCCGGGATGGTGGAGATCAAGATCCACAACCCGGGCGCGATCGACGTCGACCTGTCCACCGAACTGCAGCGGCGGTACGGCCTCGAACACGCCTACGCCGTCGCCTGCGACACCGCCAACGCCGCCGACCGCATCGAGGCGGTCGCGAAGGCGATGGCCGAACTGCTGCAGTCGATCCTGCGGGCCGGGGATGTGGTGGGTGTCGACTGCGGCCGTACGCTCACCCACATCGCGGCGTACCTCACCGCGCTGCCGGAATGCGATGTCGTGCAGCTGACCGGGATGGCCGGCGGAATCACCTCCAACGGCACCGATCTCGTGCGCCGCATCAGCGAGATCAGCGGGGGCCGGTCCTGGCCCATGTACGTACCGCTCGTGGTGCCGGATGCGCGCACCGCCGAAAGCCTCAGCGGCAACCAGCAATTGCAGGAGACCGTCGCCCGCCACCGCGAGGTGAGCTGCGCGATCATCTCCGTCGGCGCGTGGAGTCCGGGCGCCTCACAGGTCTACTTGTCGCTGCCCGCCGAGGAGACACGAGCGCTGGACACGGCCGGTGTCTGCGCCGAGACCTGCGCGCTGCTGCTCGACGCGGACGGCAACCGGGTCCCGGGCCTCGATGAGCGGCGGATGGGCATCGCCGAAGCGACGCTGCGGGCGATTCCGACGAGGATCGCACTCGCGACGGGCGCCGAGAAGATCGCCGCCACCCGGGCGGTGCTCCGCTCAGGGCTGGTCTCCTCGCTGGTCACCGACATCGATGTGGCCAGAGCGGTACTGCAGTGAACGCACCAACGCCCCACCGGGAAAGGACGACATGACCGACGCCGAACTGACTGTGGACCTCGACTTCTCGCTGAAGGGAAAGGTCGCCCTGGTCACCGGCGGCGCGTCGGGCATCGGCGCGGCGATCGCCGAGGCGTTCGCCGCCAAGGGCGCCCGTGTCGCCGTGGCCGACCTCAACGAGTCCGGCGCGCAGGCCACCGCGGCCGCGCTGCCGACCGACAGCACCGGGTTCCGCTGCGACGTCAGCGATCCGCGGTCCGTCGGCGCCACCGTGGACGCGGTGGCCGAGACCTTCGGACAGCTCGACATCCTGGTCAACAGTGCGGGGATCGCCCGCCTCGCACCGGCCGAGGAACTGTCACAGAAGTTCTGGGACGACACGATCGCCATCAATCTGACCGGCACCTTCCAGATGAGCCAGGCGGTGGGCAAGCAGATGCTCGCCGCCGGCCGCGGCGTCATCATCAACATGGCCTCACAGGCCGCCACCGTCGCGATCGACGAGCACGTCGCCTACTGCGCATCCAAGTTCGGCGTCGTGGGGATGACGAAAGTCCTTGCCGCCGAATGGAGCGGCCGCGGTATCCGGGTGAACTCGATCTCCCCCACCGTGGTGCTGACCGACCTCGGCATCAAAGCCTGGGACAACCCGAAGGGCGACGCGCTCAAAAAGCTGATCCCGGTCGGGCGGTTCGCCTACCCGGCCGAGATCGCCGCGGCCGCGGTGTTCCTCGCCTCCGACGCGGCGGCGATGATCACCGGCGCCGACCTGGTGGTCGACGGCGGCTACACGATCAAATAGCCAGCCGTGCCGTGCCGTCCGCGTGCACGGTGACCCTCGCGCCGGCGATATCGCCCTCGACGGTCGCCGCAGCGTCGTCGGCATCCCGGATCACCGCCAGGGTGCGTGCACCCTGCGGCGCGCGCACCGCCAGGAACGCCTTCTCCGGCACGCCGTCCCGGTTGTACGGCGTGGTCCACGACTCCACCGTCCCGTCCCCGGACCACTCCACCGCGAGCGTGCGGGTGGGCTCCCGATCCACCTCGTCCTGTACGTCCTCCCAACGGAATTCGTGTCGAGGCGGTTCCGTGCCGTACACGCCGAAACTGTGCTTGGTGAGGTAACCGCCGTTGGCGGTGATCAGACCGCGCTGCCCGGGGTTGGCGGCCAGCTGTTCGGCCATCGTCGCGATCGAGTGTGAGACGTAGTTGTTCCAGGGGCCACCGGCGAACGTCAGCCCACCCGTCACGGTGAGCGGCCGGTTCGGGTCCCCCACGGGCAGGCCGAGTTCTGTGGCAGCCACCTGCACCGCCGAGGGGAAGCACGAGTACACGTCGACCAGGTCGATGTCCTCGATGGCGGTGCCCGCGAGGTCGAGCGCGCGCTGCCCCGCGATCCGGATCGCCGGTGACCGGTGGAACTCCGCACGCTCGCCGATGGCATAGGTGTCGTGCGAGTCGGTGCCGGCGTATGGGAAAACCCAACGCTCCGAGGGGATCTGCAGACGACGGGCGGTCTCGACCGAGGTCAGGATGAGCACCGCCCCCTGGTTCACCATGTTGTTGGAGTTCATCAGCTTGGGATAGGGCCAGCTGATCATCCGGTTGTCCGGGCTGGGCTGCCAGATCGCGTCGGCGGCCAGGGCGTCGCGGCGCCAGGCATGGGGGTTGTCGGCGGCGACGGCGGAGAACTGCGCCCACAGCTCACCGATCCGCCGCCGGTGTTCGTCCGGCGTCTCCCCCGCCGCGATCCGCACCGCCTGTTCGAACATCGGGTACACGTATGACGGACGGTCGAGCTGGATGCGGTTCTCGGCCTCACCGGCCATCGGCACGTTGTCGTCAGCGCCGTCGGCCACCGGCACCGACTCGTCCTGCCGCGTCCAGTCGGGCTTCTCGTTCCTGGCGCGCAAACGTGTTCGGGTGCGCCATGTTTCGGCCCCCGCAATCAGCACGACCCCGGCGCGTCCGGACTGGATGTCCAGACACGCCTGGTTGACCAGGCTCTGCGGGACGTTGCCCCCGATTCCGGTGTAGCGGGTGGTGGCCTTCTCCGCGCCGATCCGCTGCGCCAGCAGTAGCCCCGGGTCGCGGTAGCGCCACGACAACAGGTTCACGACCCGCACCGCGTCGACCGCTTCGAGCACCCGCGCATCGGCCGCCTCGCGGGCCGCGGCCTCCATCAGATCCACCGGCTCGACCTCGGGCCGGTCCTCGTGCTGGTTCACCTGCCCATATCCGACGAGCACGGGGGTGTGAGCGGGCGACGGCATCCAGACTCCTCTACGCGAGCTGACAGGTGTGCAGTTGACAGGTGTCAATCATTCAGTGTGCCGCCGCACATAAACGGCTACGCAACCGGGTACCAGGAACTCACATGCTGTTCACCATCCGCGACCACAATGGTCGCCATGAGCAGTCAGATCACCGACGGGACGTCCATGAGTGCATCCACGCTGTCTCCCACGCTCCCCGATGAGCAACTGCGGCTCATCGACGCGTACTGGCGAGCCGCCAACTACCTGTCCGTCGGGCAGATCTATCTCTTGGACAACCCGCTCCTGCGGGAGGCGTTGAGCGCCGAACACGTCAAACCGCGCCTGCTCGGGCACTGGGGTACGACACCAGGTCTCAACCTCGTCTACGCACACCTCAACCGGATCATCCGCGAGCGCGACGCCGACGTCATCTACATCACCGGACCGGGTCACGGCGGACCCGGCCTGGTGGCCAACGCCTATCTCGAGGGCACCTACACCGAGGTGTACTCGGCCATCGGCGAGGATGTCGACGGGCTGCGAAAACTGTTCCGGCAGTTCTCGTTTCCGGGTGGCATCCCCAGCCACGTGGCCGCGGAGACGCCCGGCTCGATCCACGAGGGCGGCGAGCTCGGCTACGCGCTCGTGCACGCCTACGGCGCGGCCTTCGACAATCCCGATCTGGTGGTCGCGTGCGTCGTCGGCGACGGTGAGGCCGAGACCGGTCCGCTGGCCGCGAGCTGGCACTCCAACAAGTTCCTGGACCCGGTGACCGACGGCGCGGTGCTGCCGATCCTGCACCTGAACAGCTACAAGATCGCCAACCCCACGGTGCTCTCGCGGATCCCGCAGGAAGAACTCGAGTCGCTGTTCTACGGCTACGGATACCGGCCGATCACCGTCGCGGGCGACGATCCGGACAACGTGCACCAGCAGCTCGCGACCGCCCTCGACGAATGCTTCGACCAGATCGCCGCCATCCAGCGCGCCGCCCGCCTCGACGACGAAGCGGGCCGCCCGCTGTGGCCGATGATCATCCTGCGCACGCCGAAGGGCTGGACCGGCCCCGAGAAAGTGGACGGCAAGAAGGTCGAGGGCACGTGGCGCTCACACCAGGTGCCGCTGTCGGAGACCCACACCAATCCCGAGCACATGGCCCAGCTCGAAGAGTGGCTGCGCAGCTACCGTCCCGAGGAACTCTTCGACGAGAACGGTGCCCTGATCCCCGAGCTCAAGGAACTCGCGCCGAAGGGCACCCGGCGGATGAGCGACAACCCGCACGCCAACGGCGGGTTGCTGCTGCGCGACCTCGACCTGCCCGACTTCCGCGACTACGCCGTTCCCGTCGAGAAACCGGGCTCGGACAACGCCGAAGCCACCCGCGTGCTCGGCACCTTCTTGCGCGACGTCATCGTCCGCAACGCCGACCGGTTCCGGCTGATGGGTCCCGACGAGACGGCCTCCAACCGCTTGTCGGCGGTCTTCGAGGCGAGCGACAAGGCGTGGATGGCCGAGGTCAGCCCCGAAGACGAAAACCTCGCACCGGCGGGACGGGTCATGGAGGTGCTGTCCGAACACCTGTGCCAGGGCTGGCTGGAGGGTTATCTGCTCACCGGCAGGCACGGGCTGTTCAACTGCTACGAGGCGTTCGTCCACATCGTCGACTCGATGCTCAACCAGCACGCCAAGTGGTTGTCGAGCAGCGCACATCTGAGCTGGCGGCGTCCGATCGCCTCGCTGAACTATCTGCTGACCTCGCACGTCTGGCGTCAGGACCACAACGGCGCATCCCACCAGGATCCGGGGTTCATCGATCACGTCGCCAACAAGCGGCCCGAAGTCGTGCGGGTCTACCTGCCGCCGGACGCCAACACGCTGCTGTCGGTCGCCGACCACTGCCTGCGCAGCCGCCAGTACGTCAACGTCATCGTCGCCGGGAAGCAGCCGGCGCTCACCTATCTGTCGATGGACGAGGCGGTCGCGCACTGCACCCGCGGACTCGGCATCTGGGAGTGGGCGAGCACCACGACCGGTGAACCCGATGTCGTCCTGGCGTGCGCCGGAGACATCCCCACCCTGGAAACGGTCGCCGCCGCCGACATCCTGCGCCGTCGACTGCCCGAGCTGAAGGTGCGGGTGGTCAACGTCGTCGACATCATGCGGCTGCAGCCGGAGTCCGAGCACCCGCACGGGCTGTCCGACCGGGAGTTCGACTCCATCTTCACCAAGGACAAGCCGGTGATCTTCGCCTACCACGGCTACCCGTGGCTCATCCACCGGCTGGCCTACCGGCACGCCAACCACGACCAGCTCCACGTACGCGGATTCAAGGAGCGCGGCACGACCACCACGCCGTTCGACATGGTGATGCTCAACGACCTCGACCGCTTCCATCTCGTCATGGACGTCATCGACCGCGTCGAGGGGCTGGGCAGCAGCGCGGCGGGACTGCGCCAGGAGATGGCCGACGCCCGGATCGCTGCACGCGCCTACACCCGCGAGCACGGCGAGGACGATCCAGCGATCTCGGGATGGACCTGGGACGCCGGCTACCAGCCCGGCGGCACGCAGTCGATGGCTCAGGACACCGCAGACAACGAGTAGCTTTCGCGAGGCGGGCGAACGCGGGGGCCGCCGGTACGATCGGTCCGGATGACTGCCGTTCACGCCCAACCGTCGGCGCTGCCCCGAGTCCGGGTCTACGCCGACATCGCCGTGGTCGTCGCGGTGCTCGCGATCACGAACCTCGTCGCCCACTTCACCACCCCGTGGGCCAGCGTCGCGACCGTGCCCGCAGCGGCGGTCGGTCTGCTGATCCTGGTCCGCAGGCGAGGGTTGGGCTGGTCCGAACTCGGCCTGGGACGCGAACACTGGCGCTCCGGTGCCGGCTACGCCCTGGCGGCGGTGGCGGTGGTGCTGTCGGTGATCGCCATCGGCGCGCTGCTGCCGTGGACGCGCCCGATGTTCATGAACAACAACTACGCCACCATCTCCGGGGCGTTGATCGCGTCGATGGTCGTGATCCCGCTGCAGACCGTGATCCCCGAGGAACTGGCCTTTCGCGGGGTCCTGCACGGTGCGCTCAACCGCGCCTGGGGCTTCCGCGGCGTGGCCGCGGCGGGTTCCCTGCTCTTCGGGCTGTGGCACATCGCCACCTCGCTGGGGCTCACCAGCAGCAACGTCGGCTTCACCCGGCTGTTCGGCGGCGGCGTGGCCGGCACGGTGGCGGGTGTGCTGCTCGCCGTCGTCGCGACCGGTGTCGCCGGCTTCGTCTTCACCTGGCTGCGCAAGCGCAGCGGCAGCCTGCTCGCTCCGATCGCACTGCACTGGTCGCTGAACGGGATGGGCGCGCTGGCGGCGGCCCTGGTCTGGCACCTGTCCGCCTGATTCACCGTTCCGCGTGGTGACGGGCGCGGAAGTCCCGGTTCTTGAGCCGGTTACCGCAGACCGCCATGTCACACCAGGATCCGCCCCGGTTGCGGCTCTGGTCCCAGAACACCCACCGGCAGTCGTCGTTCGCACAGGCTTTCAAACGCGACCAGCTGCCGTCGCGCTGCGCGTCCCGGATGATCACCAGCAGTTCAGCGAGCCGCTCGAGCATCGAGCCGCCGACGGCGCGCAGCTGGACGTGACCGTCGTCGTCGATGACCGCGCGGGCGCTGCCCGCGTCCGCCACCTGCCGCAGCACTGTCAGATCACGGCCTCCCGGCGGTGCGCCCCCGGTGTTGTGCACCAGCAGTGCGCGCAGCGCCTCGCGGATCTCGCGGAGGCCGGCCAGGTCCGCCTCGGTGAGCGGAGCGTCGCCCCCGAGCAGGTGTTGCTGGATCAGCCAGGGCCGAGCGTCGTCCACCCGGGCCAACCGATCCTGCGCGATCTCGATGTCGACGGTGTTGACCAGGGCCTGGACCCGGTCGAGGGGTGCGGGTGCGGGGCGGGTCTCGTTGTCAGCGGTCCACTGCCCCGGCGCCCGTGTCATGGTCCCAGCGTACGCGCGTGACCGACAAAATAGGTTGACCGGTCAGCATGACCGGTATAGCGTTTTCGGTAGTCACTGGAGAGGAGCGTGGGTGCCATGACGACCCTGCAGGCACGGTTGTTCGCCGCCGTCCGGGCTTCGCGACTCGATGCGGAGCTGGCGGTCGGGGCAGCCGTCGCACCGGGCACCGCGCTGGCGGTGCGCGCCACTCGACTGAGCACGCGCCGCAAACGCGAGGCAATGGCACGGACCCTCTGTGACGCGGTGAGCGACTCCCGCGACAGCACAGCGCTGCGTGGGCTGAGAAACCCCGTGCACCGCACCAACGTCGCCGCGGCACGGCCGGTCATCGACGATGTCGTCGCGCGGTTACGGGCACCGCAGCCACTGGGTGTCCGTGGGCTCGCCCGCCTGAGCCGCATCGTCGAGGACGGCACCGGACCGCTCTACCGCTTCGGCCGCGGCGACCTCGTCGGCCGGCTGCAGGCGGCGCGCGCCGCAATGTGACGTCACCGTTCGCTCTCGGCAAACTTTCGCGAATGTCTCCAGAGGATTAATCTGGAACCGTTCGGTTCCTCATGCTTCCGCGGCGAAGCGCGACAGCTCGCATGAGCGATCCGACGGGGGTGAAGGTGAATACGGGTGACACTGCTCTGACAGGCGGGGACGACCGCACGCCACCGAGCGAGAACGCGGCGATGCGCGGTGTGCGGCGCCCTCGAGCCGCCGATATTGCGTCACATGCGCCACTGTGGCCCCACCTGAAACGTTGGTCACACACGTCGGTGAGCAAAGTCTCCGCCTGCGGTGTGACCGATCCCCGCAGCATCATCGGCGCTCGGTAGGAAGGAACCTGACATGAAGACCCTCACCGCTCTGACCATCGGGGCCCTGACCGCCGGCGGGATCGCCCTGGGGACCGCCGCACCCGCCGCAGCGGGCTGCCAGGGTGGATGGACGCCCTGGGGCGGCGGTACGACCTGTGACGGGCCGATCGCGCAGGACGGCTCGTTCGAGCGGTGCGTGACCGCCGGAGCCATGGGCTTCGGTGGCACCAACTGCTACCTGCTCAACGTCAACAACCTCGGAAACCAGATCCCGTACGTCGGGCCGTAGCAGCCCGACGTACGGGTCGGTCGGTTCTGGCCGTCAGGCGGGCGGCAGCATCCCCGGAGCGTTCTCCGGCGCGACCGGGACCGCGACGCCGACGCCGGGACGGGCGGGCGGCGCGTTCGGGTCCGGGGGCGGGGGCGGCACGTTCGGGTCGGCCGGGGCAGGCGGTGCGGGCGGCGGCGGTGCCCACGGCCGGATCGAATTGGCGAGCGCTACGGCCGCCTCCCGGTCCACCGGGTTGGTGGCCGATCCGAGCCAGACGACGAACCAACGCTCCGGCGTCCGCTGACCACGAGGCGCGCCGGCAGGCGTCGGGTTGCCCACGACACCGGCCCAGATCTGACCGTTCGGCTTGTTGGCGTCGGTGAACTTCACGTCGTAGAACGACGCGACGCCGGGCATCCCGTCGGCGTTGAGCGGCGTGGTGCCCTGATTGATGCGGGTGCCGGGGAACGGCATGAAGAACTCGCCCATGTCCGACGCCAGGCGGGTGGCCGCCTTGGTGTTGTCGGTCTCGGCGCCGGCGAACAGCTTCAGGTCCAGCCGGCCCAGCAGAACGCTGGTGTCGTTCGGCGGATCAGTCACGCCTTCCGGCGGGATCTTCGTCAGGAGCGCCTGTCCGTACGACAGGTTCGTCGCGTCCGAGACCTTCCAGCCGGCAGGCACGACGAAGCTCAGGCCGCCCGCGGCATTGTCGACGCGGCCGGGCTCCGGTGCCGGTGGCGGCGGCGGAACGTTGGGATCGCCCGGAGGGGGCGGCGGAGCGTTCGGCGCCGCGGGTGGCGGGGCCGCGTTCGGATCCGCCGGCGGCGGCGGGGGAACCGGGGCCGGCTCACCCGGCGGAGGCCCCGGGACCGCAGGCGCGGGAGCGGGGGGTGGAGGCGGTGGCGGCGGTGCGGGTTGCGCGCCCGCCACCGTGGGCAGGGCCAGCGCCGCCGCGGTGGCGGCGGCCGCCGCGGCCGCCAGCGTCCTCGACAGGCCCCTGCGTCGTGTCGACATCACGTCCGGCTCATCCATGGTGAAAGAAACTACCGTGTTACCGCCGTGACGCAAGTGCGAATTGCTTTTATTGGGAGCAGAGCGGAGATTGCTGGCAATTGTAATTGCGCTGGACATGGCAGTTCTGTGCGTTGCTGGGCAGGCTCGGTCGCGGCCGCCACGCCGGGGGCCGTCGAACGCTCGTCTGCACGCTATTTCGGACGGCCAGCCCCGGCCGTTACGGCGCCGGATGAAGCGCGACTTCTTGCGCCTTCACCGCCATGAACACCCGGTCCCCCGGCGCCAACCGCAATTCGCTCGCCGACTCCGCCGTGATGTCGGCGGCCAGGCCCGGCGCGCCGCCCGGCTGCTCGGTCGCCCGCACCCGCACCGCGGGTCCACTGTGGTCCACCTCCGCGACCGTGACCTCGACGGTGTTGCGGGGACTGCCGTGCGGACGCTGCCGGTACACCGCGACCGCGGCGGGGCGGAAGATCGCCACGGCCGGCGCGCCGATCACGACGTCGGCGGCCGCTACGCCGTGCCACGCCGTTGCGCCGGCCCGCACGACGCCGCCCTCGGCCGCCGAACCGATCACCAGGTTCACGCCGGCGAAGCGCGCCCCGAACGGGCTGCGCGGGGCGGACAGCACCGTCGCGGCGGGACCGGCTTCGGCGACCGTGCCTCCGTCGATCACCACCACGTGATCGGCCAGTGTCGCCACGTCGACGAGGTCGTGGGTGACCAGGACCGCGGACCGGCCGTCGCGGGTCAGCACCTGCCGCAGCAATCGGCGCATCGCGCCCGCGACGTCGACGTCGAGGCCGGCCAGCGGTTCGTCGAGAAGCAGCACCTCGGGTTCGGCGGCCAGCGCCCGCGCCAGCGCCACCCGCTGCGCCTGACCGCCCGAGAGTTGCCGGGGCATCCGGCCCGCCAGGTCGTCGGCACCGACCTCGGTGAGCCAACGATGCGCTGCCGCAACAGCTTCCGCCCTGGCGCGGCCGGTGCTGCGCAACCCGAACGCGACGTTGGCGGCGACCCGCAGATGCGGGAACAGCAACGGGTACTGGAGCAACAGGCCGACCCGGCGGCGGTGGGTCGGCACGTGCACAGCGGCGGCGGTGTCGGTGAGCAGACGCTGGCCCACCCGTACCAGGCCGTCGTCCGGGCGCACCGTCCCGGCGATCACGTGCAGCGCAGTCGACTTGCCTGCGCCGTTGGGGCCCAGTACGGCCAGCACCTCCCCCGCACCGACGGCGAACTCGACGTCGACGCCGCGGCGCTCGACGCGAGCGCGCAGCGCGAGCCCGGTCACGTCCAGCCCTGGGCGCGCAGGCGGCGACTCCCCAGGCCGACGACCACCACCGCCGCCACCGCGACCAGCAGCACCGACAGCGCCACCGCGGCGTCGGCATCGCTCTCCCGCTGCAGGTAGATCTCCAGCGGCAGCGTCCGGGTGACGCCCTCCCGAGATCCGGCGAACGTCAGCGTCGCCCCGAATTCGCCGAGGGACCGTGCGAACGCCAGCACGGACCCCGACACCAGGCCGGGTGCGAGCAGCGGCAGGGAGACCCGCCACCACACGGTCGACGGGCGGGCGCCCAGCGTCGCGGCGACGAGTTCGTAGTCGGTGCCCGCCGTCCGCGCCGCCCCCTCGAGCGCGATGACGAGGAACGGCAGCGACACGAACGTCTGCGCCAGCACGACGGCCGTGGTGGTGAACGCGATCTGGATTCCGCCGGCCTCGAGGTACCGGCCGATCAGTCCCAGTCGGCCGAAGGCGTAGAGCAGTGCGATGCCGCCGACCACCGGGGGCAGCACCAGCGGCAGCAGGATCACCGGACGCACCGCGCGCACGGACCGCGACGGACTGCGGGCCAGCACCATCGCCATCGGCACACCCAGCAGCACGCACAGCACCGTGCTCGCGGCGGCCGTCTGCAGGCTCAGCACCAGCGCCGCGACCGACGAATCGCTGGTGACCAGCACGGTGAACCGGGGCCAGTCGACCTTGGCGGCGACCGCGACCAGGGGCAGGACCACGAACAGGGCGCCGACGGCGGCCGGCACGTAGATCCACCGGGGTAGCGCGGGGCCCATACCGGGCACCTTAGGTCACTGGCGTGCGCCTATACCGCATCGTCTGCGCGTCGATTAACCCGAGGTAGCTACCGTCCAGTAACATCTACGCGTGACCGCGGCCCACGCGCGCTGCGGTCGAGCCAACGAGGAGGTCATGGCGATGGAGGTGCTGGTCACCGGCGGCGACACCGATCTGGGGCGCACGATCGCGGCAGGGTTCCGCGACGACGGTCATCGGGTGGTGATCGGCGGTGCGCGCCGGGAGGATCTCGAGATCACGGCGAAGGAACTCGACGTCGACTCGATCGTCTTCGACAACACCGACCCGGCCAGCCTCGAAGAGGCCCGCTCGCTGTTCCCGCATCACCTCGACACGCTCGTCAACGTGCCCGCGCCGCAGTTCGCCCCGGAGGATCCGCGCACGTTCACCCTCGACCAGCAGGCGACGGCATGGCGCCGTGCGCTGGACACCACCCTGCTCTCGGCGGTGCTCACGGTCCAGATCGTCGGCGACCATCTGCGGTCGGGCGGCTCGATCGTCAACGTCATCCCCGAGAACGTCGTCATCGCGCAGACCCGTGAGGGCAGCGTCGACGCCGCGCTCAAGGCCGCGGTGTCGGACTGGACGGCCGGTCAGGCCGCGCACTTCGGCACGCGCGGGATCACGGTCAACGCCGTCGCCACCGGCAAGAGCGCAGAGCCGTCGTACGACGGACTGTCCAGCACCTCCCCCGCGGTGGCCGCGGAGATCGCCCGGCTGGCGCTGTTCCTGTCGACCCCGGCGGCCCGCCATATCACCGGTCAGACCCTGCATGTCAGCAGAGGTGCGCTGGCGAACTTCGGCTAGACCGATAGGGTTGACGGAGTGACGATCCGACTCGGACTCCAGATCCCGAACTTCAGTTACGGCACCGGCGTCGCCGAACTGTTCCCGACTGTCATCGCCCAGGCGCGCGAGGCCGAGGCCGCCGGCTTCGACTCGGTGTTCCTGATGGACCACTTCTATCAACTACCGGGGCTCGGCACCCCGGACCAGCCGATGCTCGAGGCGTACACCGCGCTGGGCGCGCTGGCCACCGCCACCGAGCGGGTCCAGCTCGGCACCCTGGTCACCGGCAACACCTACCGCAACCCCACCCTGCTGGCCAAGGCGATCACCACGCTCGACGTGATCAGTCAGGGCCGGGCGATCCTGGGTCTGGGCACCGGCTGGTACGAGCTCGAACACGATTCGCTCGGCTACGAATTCGGCACCTTCACCGACCGCTTCAACAAGCTCGGCGAGGCGCTGGAGATCATCCTGCCGATGCTCGAGGGGAAGCGCCCCACGGTCGAGGGCAAGTACTACCGCACCAAGGAGGCGATGGCCGAGCCGCGCTTCCGTGACCACATTCCGCTCATGATCGGCGGCAGCGGCGAGAAGAAGACGATTCCGCTGGCCGCGCGCCACTTCGACCACCTCAACATCATCGCCGGCTTCGACGAACTGCCCCGCAAGATCGAGGTCGTCAAGCAGCGGTGCGAAGAGATCGACCGGGATCCGGCGACGCTGGAGACCAGCATGCTGGTGGTGGCGATGATCGACGAGAACGTCACCGGCGATGTCATCCCCGACGACTTCAAGCAGCAGGCCGTCTACGGCAGCGCCGAGCAGATCGTCGACCAGATCAAGACCAAGGTGCTCGACGCGGGCGTCGACAGCGTGATCCTGAGCCCCGTCACCAGCCTCAACGGCTACCAGCCGGGGGGCATCACCGACGTGGCCGCCTTGTTGAAGCCCGTGCTGGGCGTTTAATCCAGCCGTCCGCGTGGCATAAGCCACAACCGACCGAGTGCCCAATGCCGGGCACCGCCGACTACCGTAGAGGGCGAGATTCCGCACGTCCCGCCCGTCGAGGAGCACTGATGAGCCATCCCGGAGCCACTCCAACGGATCGGCACAAAGTCGTCATCATCGGGTCGGGGTTCGGCGGCCTGAGCGCCGCCAAGACCCTTAAGCACGCTGATGTCGACATCAAGCTGATCGCCCGTACCACCCACCACCTGTTCCAGCCGCTGCTCTACCAGGTGGCGACGGGCATCATCTCCGAGGGCGAGATCGCCCCGGCCACCCGCGTGGTGCTGCGCAAGCAGAAGAACGTGCAGGTGCTGCTCGGCGATGTGACGCACATCGACCTGGCGAACAAGCTCGTGCACTCGGAGCTCCTGGGCCACGACTACGCGACGCCGTACGACAGCCTGATCATCGCCGCAGGCGCGGGTCAGTCCTACTTCGGCAACGACCACTTCGCGGAGTGGGCGCCCGGTATGAAGTCGATCGACGACGCGCTGGAACTGCGTGCCCGCATCCTCGGCGCGTTCGAGCAGGCGGAGCGGTCCAGCGATCCCAAGCGGCGCGAGAAGCTGCTGACCTTCGTGGTCGTGGGCGCCGGTCCGACGGGCGTGGAGATGGCGGGGCAGATCGCCGAACTCGCCGACTACACGCTCAAGGGCACGTTCCGCCACATCGACCCCACCAGCGCCAGGGTGATCCTGCTCGACGCGGCGCCCGCGGTGCTGCCGCCGATGGGCGAGAAGCTGGGGAAGAAGGCGGCCGCGCGGCTGGAGAAGATGGGCGTCGAGATCCAGCTCAACGCGATGGTCACCGACGTGGACCGCAACGGCATCACGGTCAAGGATCCCGACGGCAACCTGCGGCGCATCGAGTCGGCGTGCAAGGTGTGGTCGGCCGGTGTGGCGGCCAGCCCGCTCGGCCGCGACCTGGCCGCGCAGTCGGACGTCGAGGTCGACCGCGCCGGCCGCGTCAAGGTGCAGCCGGACCTGTCGATCCCGGGCCACCCGAACGTGTTCGTCGTCGGCGACATGGCCGCGGTCGAGGGCGTGCCCGGTATGGCGCAGGGCGCCATCCAGGGCGGCCGTTACGCCGCGAAGCTGATCAAGAACGAGGTCAAGGGCGCCAACCCGAAGTTCCGCCAGCCGTTCGAGTACTTCGACAAGGGCTCGATGGCGACGGTGTCGCGGTTCTCGGCCGTGGCCAAGGTCGGCCCGCTGGAATTCGGCGGGTTCATCGCTTGGCTCGCGTGGCTGGCGCTGCACCTGGTGTACCTCGTCGGGTTCAAGACGAAGATCGTCACGCTGATCTCCTGGACGGTGACGTTCCTTTCGACCAAACGCGGTCAGCTCACGATCACCGAACAGCAGGCGTACGCCCGAACACGCATCGAGGAGCTCGAGGAGATCGCCGCGGCGGTCACCGAGACCGAACGCGAGAAGGAGCAGGCGGCTAGTTAGTCAGCCGCTCGCCCTGCCAGGTCGCCAGACATCCGCCCGCGGCCAGCGCCAGCACCGTCGCCTCGGTGTCGAAAGTCGCCTCCGGGTACCGTAATTCGCTGACGCAGGCCAGCGGGCGGCCGATGACGTCGTCGGTCACCGAACCGCCGCCCAGTTCGACGCGGTGCCGCAGCAGCGGCGCGCCGTCGACGTCGGCGTGCAGGGCGCCGGACCAGAACCCCTCGCGCTCACCGGATCTGCCGATCTGGATCCGTTCACGCAGGCGGATGCTGCCGGCGCCGGTGAGCCGTATGCGTGTCTCGGTCAGGTGCCGGGAGGCGCCGGCGACGACGGTCGGTTGCGGGTCGATGTCCAGTTCGCCCGCGGATTCGACGTCCCAGTGGGTGCGCGACTCGGGTGTCGCGGCGCTCGGCAGCGTCACGGTGGCGGCCGCGCTGCGCACCGCCAACCGGGCGCCGGGTTCCACGACGACGCGCACGCTGATGACGTCCCCACCCAGCGGTGTCGCCGCGGCCGACACGAGGTGCACGGTGTGGGATCCGGTGCGGCGCACCGCCACCCCGCCGGTGTGCTCGATACGGGGCGTGCGGCCGGGGTAGGCGACGATGTAGACCTCGGAGCGCACTAGCCCTGCACCGGCACCCGCAGCTGGGCGCGCACCCAGTCCAACACCGGTCCGGCGGTCGGATCGTCGGTCAGCGAGATGAGAACGAAAGGCCGGTCGCCGCGGACCTTCGTCGAGTCGCGTCGCATCACGTCCAGATCGGCGCCGACCATCGGGGCGAGATCGGTCTTGTTGATGACCAGCAGATCCGAGAAGGTCACGCCAGGACCACCTTTGCGAGGCACCTTGTCGCCACCCGCCACGTCGACGACGAAGATCTGCACGTCGATCAGTCCAGAGGAGAAGGTCGCGGTGAGGTTGTCACCGCCGGATTCGACGAGGATCAGGTCGAGGTGGTCGTGCCCGGCGATCAGGTCGTCGATCGCGTCCAGGTTCGCGGTGATGTCGTCGCGGATCGCGGTGTGCGGGCAGCCGCCGGTCTGCACGGCGGCGATCCGGTCGTCGGGCAGCACGGCGTGGCGGCGCAGGAAGTCGGCGTCCTCGGTGGTGTAGATGTCGTTGGTCAGCACCGCCAGTGAGAGTTCGTCGCGCAGCTGGCGGCACAGCGCGGCCACCAACGCGGTCTTGCCCGAGCCGACGGGTCCGCCGACGCCGATGCGCAGCGGCTCCCCCGGTGTCCGCACCCGCTTGGGGCGGTCGGCGTGGCCGTGGGGTTGACCGTCCAGGAAATGTGGGGGCATGACGAGTCCTTTCAGGAAGCGAACAGCGGTCGCTCGCGGTCGCTGTGCCGTTGGGCCAGCACGTCGAGCAGCGGATCGGACAGGTCGGCGGGCTCCTTGGCGGCCGCGGCCGCCACGTGGTCGCACAGTGGGCCCAGCGCGAAGGTCAGCGCGGCGACGTCCCCGGGGTCGAGGGCGAGCAACCGCTGTGCGGCGGTGGCCGATCCCGTCATCGTGGTGTAGACGACGGACAGCGCGGTCTGCTCCGGGGTCAGGCCGGCCACCGAGCCCACCGCACCCGAGGCGACAGGCAGATGCGGGGTGCGGCCCAGGACGGTCCAGTCGTGGTCCGGCCAGACGCGCCGAGCCAGCCGCGCCAGTCCCCTGCCCTGCGCCCGGGACGCCGCCCGTGCCGCGGGAGCAGGTGTGCGCGCGTCGGTTTCGCGGTCGGCCGCCGCGACCGTCAGCGTTCCGGCGTGCACGGCGGCGGCCAGCGACGCCGCCACCAGACCCTGGGTGCGCACCCGCCGGACCAGGAAGGCGCGCAGCGTCTCGAGATTCGTGACGAGCCCGCTGGTGACGGCTTCCTCGACGCCGCCCGAGTGGACGTGGCCGCCGGTCGGCAGGCGGGAGTCGGCCAGCGTGAGCAGGGTGGTCAGCGGTGTCATCAGGATCGGCTAGAAGAGGAAATAGCGTTGCGCCATGGGCAGTTCGGCGGCGGGCTGCTCCTGCCAGACGTCGCCGTCGATGCGCACGGTGAAGGTGTCCGGGTCCACCTCGATGCGGGGCAGCGCGTCGTTCAGCGGCATCTGGGCCTTGCCGATGTGCCGGACGTCCTTGACCGCGACGAGCCTGCGCCGCACGTCGATCCGGTCGGCAAGACCGTCCTCGATCGCCTGCGGCGCGACGAAGTGCACGGACGTCGCGGCCGCCGCGGCAGGCGCCGCGCCGAACATGGGGCGCGGCAACACCGGTTGCGGCGTCGGGATCGACGCGTTGGCGTCCCCCATCGCCGCCCAGGCGATCATGCCGCCCTTGACCACCGCGTGCGGCCGCACACCGAAGAACGCCGGCTCCCACAGCACCAGGTCGGCGAGCTTGCCGACCTCGACCGAGCCGATCTCGTGGTCGAGGCCATGTGCGACTGCCGGGCAGATCGTGTACTTGGCGACGTAGCGGCGCACGCGCATGTTGTCGGCGCGCCCGTCACCGTCGAGCGCACCGCGGCGGCGCTTCATCACGTGAGCGGTCTGCCACGTGCGCAGCACGACCTCACCGATGCGGCCCATCGCCTGGGCGTCGCTGCCGATCATCGAGATCGCGCCGATGTCGTGCAACAGGTCTTCGGCGGCGATGGTCGAGGGGCGGATGCGGCTCTCGGCGAACGCCAGATCCTCGGGCACGCTGGGGTTCAGGTGATGGCACACCATCAGCATGTCGAGGTGCTCGTCGAGGGTGTTGACGGTGTGCGGCCGGGTCGGATTGGTGGAACTGGGCAGCACGTACGGTTCTGCGGCGACGGTGATGATGTCGGGTGCGTGCCCGCCGCCCGCCCCCTCGGTGTGATAGGCGTGGATCGAGCGGCCCTTGATCGCGCCGACGGTGTTCTCGACGAACCCGGCCTCGTTGAGGGTGTCGGAGTGCAGCGCGACCTGGACGCCGGCGGCGTCGGCCACGGTCAGGCACGCATCGATCGCGGCGGGCGTCGAGCCCCAGTCCTCGTGCAGCTTGAAACCCGATGCGCCCGAACGCAACTGCTCCCACATCGAATCCGCGTTGACGGTGTTGCCCTTGCCGAGCAGCGCGACGTTCATCGGCCACGAGTCGAGCGCTTCGAGCATGCGGGCCAGATGCCAGGCACCCGGGGTGACGGTGGTCGCCTTGCTGCCCTCGGCCGGCCCGGTACCCCCGGCGATGATCGTCGTGATCCCCCCGCCGAGCGCCTCCTCCATGATCTGGGGGCAGATCAGGTGCACATGGCAGTCGATGCCGCCGGCGGTGACGATGCGTCCGTTGCCCGCGATGATCTCGGTGGACGGTCCGACCACCAGATCGGGGTGGACGCCGTCCATGATGTCTGGGTTGCCGGCCTTACCGATCGCGGCGATCCGGCCGTCACGGATGCCGATGTCGGCCTTGATGATTCCCCAGTGATCGATGATCACCACACCGGTGATGACGGTGTCGGGGGCACCGTCCGCACGGCTTGCGCGCCCCTGCCCCATCGATTCGCGCAGCACCTTGCCGCCACCGAACACCGCTTCCTCGCCGGCGAGTCCCGGTCCGCCGCTGCGGTCCTCGGTGATCTCGACGAACAGGTCGGTGTCGGCGAGCCGGATACGGTCTCCGGTCGTGGGTCCGAACAGTGCCGCATAGCGCTCGCGTGACAGGCCGCTCATGATGTCGTGTCCAATCGGCCCGGCGGGTTCAGTGACAGACCGTGCACCTCGCGGCTGCCCCGCAGCGGTACCAGCGTGACACGCTGCGCGACACCGGGTTCGAAGCGGACCGCGGTGCCGGCCGGGATGTCGAGCCGGTGACCGTGGGCGGCCTCTCGGTCGAAGTCGAGCGCGGCGTTGGCCTGTGGCAGATGGACGTGGCTGCCGACCTGCACGGGCCGGTCACCGGTGTTCACCACCTCCATCGCGATGCGGGCGGCGCCGGCGTTGATCTCGATGTCGCCGTCTCCGAAGACGACCTCTCCGGGCACGATCGACGCGCGATCCGCCTTCGGCTCCTCGCTGATCACGGAATCGGGTGGTGGACGGTGACGAGTTTCGTCCCGTCCGGGAAGGTGGCTTCCACCTGGACGTCGGGCAGCATTTCTGGCACTCCCTCCATGACGTCGTCGCGGCTGAGCACGTCGCGTCCGCTGACCATCAACTCCGCCACGGTGCGACCGTCCCGCGCTCCCTCGAGCAGGTGGTCGGTGATCACGGCGACGGCCTCGGGATGGTTGAGCCGCAGGCCGCGGGCACGACGGCGCCGCGCGAGCTCGGCGGCGTAGGAGATCAGCAGGCGGTCCTGCTCATGCGGGGTCAAACGCATAGTGGGCGATCCTGCCACGGCGCGGCGCGCTCAGCAGCGCTCGCCGCGCGGCCGCCCGTCAGGCGTCGGCGATGTTCTGCAGCCGTACCTGTCCGCGGGCCACCAACTTGTCGTTCTCGTCGGTGATCGTGATCAGCCACAGCTGCTGGCGCCGGCCGCGGTGGATGGGAGTGGACACCGCGGTGACGGTGCCCGACGAGATCGCCCGCAGGAAGTCGGTGTTGTTGTTGACCCCGACCACGGTGCCGCCGCCGTTGGCGCTGAGCCAGACGTGCGCGGACACGCTGGCCAGGCTCTCGACCACCGCGCAGTAGACGCCGCCGTGCACGATGCCCCACGGCTGCAGGAGCTTGTCGGTGATGGTCAGCTGCGCGCGGCCCCCGTCGGGGGTCACCTCCAGATAGGTGAGGCCGAGTTCCCTGTCATAGCCGTCGCCGAGTCGGTCGGGTACCTGAGTCGTCACAGCAGTCGTGTCTACACCGCGCGCCGCGGCGGGCGCGAAACGGGTTGGGGCGAAAAGGCGGACGGGCCCCGCACAAGATGTGCGGGGCCCGTCCTTCGATGGACCGGGGGTCTCTGCAGCCCTCAGGACTCCGGCGCGGTCCGGTGGTTCTCGGTCGATTTGGTGGTGCTCGATCGATCTGCCATAAGAATAGGCAAGGCTGCCCTAATTAAGCAAGACCTTCCCTCCCCCGCGGACCGCGCCGCGCACCGGCAGGCCGAAGCCGACCAGCGCGTCGAGCACGGCCTGTCCGCGGCGCATGCTGGTCCACTCGCTCGAGCCGGCCAGCAGCGGCACCTGGGTGGCCGCCCCCACGACCGCTCCGCCGACCAGATGCCACATCGCCGCAACGGACATCGCGCCGCCGCTGATGGCGGCCAGCTTTCCGAACAGCGGCGCGAGCGCCCGGTGGCTGCGGTGCGCGACCCACGTCGCGAGCGCCGCCTCGCTGGGCAGCGCGACGATGCCCTGCGGTGCGCCGAGGGGAACGCGGGGCCGGTCTTCGAAGAAGGGGTCGTCCGGCAGTGCGCGCAGCGTGGGGTCGACGACACCCACCCAGTCGATGGCGCCTTCGGAGTCGACGTGCACCCAGAGGTTCTCCAGGCCGGTGTCCCAGGCGCGGCCCTCGAGGACGAGCAGCGGGATCACGCGGCCGAGGACGACGTGGGCCAGGGTGGCCGCCAGCTGTTGGGCGACGGCGGCCTTGTTGTCGGTTTCGGCCGAGGCGAGGTCGAACATCGCCCGGAGCCGGTCCCCGGTGAGCGCCTCGGTCAGCGGCCACCACCGCCGCCGCGACAGGTCACCCATGACGGCCACCCCGTAGACCCGCGGGCATTCGGGGTAGAGCTCGCGCAGCCGACGGCTCGATTCGTGCAGCGGCAGCGGCTGCTTGATGGCCATGCCCGCGATCAGCGGATCCTCGATCAGTACCGTCACTGCACCTCCCGGCGACTCGGCTTGAGTTAGGTTAGCCTTACTATAACTACGAGCCCGGTGGGGACCAGAAGCTGTGATTGGTTTCACAATGAGGGCGTGTGACCAGGGCGGGAATGTCCGCGATGGGGAAGACTGTTGCTCCTCTGCGTCGGATACGACGCGCGGTAGTACCCTGGTTCTACTGTTCAGGAGAGTGACGGAGAATGGCCAAGTTGACGCGTCTGGGTGAGCTCGAGCGTGAGGTGATGGACCACCTGTGGTCGGCCCGCGAGCCCCAGACTGTGCGCCAGGTCCACGAGGCGCTCGCCGCTCGCAGGGACCTGGCCTACACCACGATCATGACCGTGCTGCAGCGATTGGCGAAGAAGAACCTGGTGGTGCAGCACCGTGACGACCGTGCCCACCGATACGCCCCCACCCACGGCCGCGACGAACTCGTCGCCGGGCTGATGGTGGACGCCCTCGATCAGGCCGCGGATTCCGGCAGCCGGGAGGCCGCGTTGGTGCACTTCGTCGAGCGCGTCGGCGCCGACGAGGCCGCTGCGCTGCGCCGTGCGCTGGCCGAATTGGAGGGCAAGGAGCGTCTCACCCCGCCCGCTGGCGATTCGGGTACCGCCTGAGCGACAATTGAGGAGTGTCCGCGCTGGCCTTCACCGTTGTCGCGCTGCTCCTCGTGGGGCCGGTGCCGGCACTGTTGGCTCGCGCGACCTGGCCGATGCGCGCTCCGCGCGCGGCGATAGTGCTCTGGCAGTCCATCGCACTGGCCGGTGTGCTCTCGGCCTTCTCGGCCGGCATCGCCATCGCCAGCAGGCTCTTCGTCCCCGGTCCCGACGGCAGGCCGACCGCCACCATCACCAGTGAGATCGAGGTCCTCGGCTGGAAGCTGTGGCTGCTCTACGTCGTGGCGTTCGCGCTCACGCTGGTGATCGGCGCGCGACTGATCGTCTCGGTGCTGCAGGTGGCCGTCGCCACCCGCCGCCGGCGCGCCCACCACCGCATGATGGTCGACCTGCTCGGCCTCTGCCGCGATGCGGTGCCCACCGACGTGCGCCGGCAGGCCAGCGGGCTGCGGGTCCTCGAGGTCAAACAACCGCTGGCCTACTGCCTTCCCGGGGTGCGCAGCCGCGTCGTACTCAGCGAAGGGGCGCTGAACACGCTCTCGCACGACGAGATCGCCGCGATCCTGACCCACGAGAACGCCCACCTGCGGGCGCGCCACGACCTGGTGCTCGAGATGTTCACCGCGGTGCACGCCGCCTTCCCTCGCTTCGTCCGCAGTGCCAGCGCGCTGGACGCGGTGCGCCTGCTGGTCGAACTGCTCGCCGACGACGCCGCCGTGCGCACCGCAGGCCCGAAGCCGCTGGCGCGCGCGCTGGTCGCGTGTGCCGCCGGCCGTGCCCCGTCCGGTGCGCTCGCCGCCGGCGGGCCGACCACCGTGATCCGCGTCCGCCGTCTCGGCGGCAGGCCCAACAGTCTGGCGCTCGCGGTCACCGCCTACCTCGCCGCCGCGGCCGTGCTGGTCGTCCCCACCGTGGCGGTGGCGGTCCCGTGGCTGACCGAACTGCACCGGCTGTTCGTCCGCTAGACCCACTGGTCTCGTCACATCGCGACACACAACAGAAAATGAAAGGCTGTGCCCATGAGCTCGTCCGAGAAGTCCACTGCAGGCACCGCACAGATCGGGGTCACCGGCCTGGCCGTGATGGGCTCGAATCTCGCTCGCAACTTCGCTCACCACGGCTACACCGTCGCCCTGCACAACCGGTCGGTCGCGAAGACCGACGCGCTGCTGGCCGAGCACGGCTCTGAGGGCAACTTCGTCCGCAGCGAGACGATCGAGGAGTTCCTCGCCGCACTGGAGAAGCCGCGCCGCGTGATCATCATGGTGAAGGCCGGTGAGGCCACCGACGCCGTGATCAACGAGCTCGCCGATGCGATGGAAGAAGGCGACATCATCATCGACGGCGGGAACGCGCTGTACACCGACACGATCCGGCGCGAGAAGGCGATCCGCGAGCGCGGTCTGCACTTCGTCGGCGCCGGCATCTCCGGCGGTGAGGAGGGTGCGCTCAACGGGCCGTCGATCATGCCCGGCGGCCCCAAGGAGTCCTACGAATCGCTCGGTCCGCTGCTGGAGGAGATCTCCGCGCACGTCGACGGCGTGCCCTGCTGCACGCACATCGGGCCGGACGGCGCAGGCCACTTCGTCAAGATGGTGCACAACGGCATCGAGTACTCCGACATGCAGCTCATCGGTGAGGCCTATCAGCTCCTGCGCGACGGGCTCGGCAAGTCCGCCGGTGACATCGCCGACGTGTTCGACGAGTGGAACAAGGGCGATCTCGACAGCTTCCTCGTGGAGATCACCGCACAGGTGCTGCGCCAGATCGACGAGAAGACCGGCAAACCGCTCGTCGACCTGATCCTGGACGAGGCCGAACAGAAGGGCACCGGCCGCTGGACGGTGAAGTCGGCGCTCGATCTCGGTGTGCCGGTCACCGGCATCGCCGAGGCCGTCTTCGCCCGCGCGCTGTCGGGCTCGGTCGCCCAGCGGCAGGCCACCACGGGCCTGGCCTCCGGGAACCTCGGCGAGAAACCGGGCGACGCAGCACAGTTCACCGAGGACATCCGCCAGGCGCTGTACGCCTCGAAGATCATCGCCTACGCGCAGGGCTTCAACCAGATCCAGGCGGGCAGCGCCGAATACAACTGGGGCATCACCCCCGGCGACATGGCGAGGATCTGGCGCGGCGGCTGCATCATCCGGGCGAAGTTCCTCAACCGGATCACCGAGGCGTTCGACAACGATGCCGACCTGCCGACGCTGATCGTCGACCCGTACTTCCGCGACGCCATCGAAGCCGCGATCGACAGCTGGCGCCGCGTCGTGGTCAAGGCCACCGAACTGGGCATCCCGATCCCGGGCTTCAGCTCCGCGCTGTCCTACTACGACGGGCTGCGCACCGAACGCCTGCCCGCCGCCCTGACCCAGGGGCTACGCGACTTCTTCGGCGCCCACACCTACGGGCGCATCGACGCCGATCGCGACAAGCGGTTCCACACGCTGTGGAGCGGCGACCGCACCGAGGTCGAGGCCTGACGCGCCGAGACTGCGCACAGATCGCGAGCACGAGCGCAAACGCGATCTGACCGCAGTCTCGACGGTCATTAGACTCGGGGCCGATGAGATTTCTCGACGGCCACCGCCCGGCATACGACCTGACCTACGACGACGTGTTCGTTGTCCCCCAACGGTCCGACGTCCCGTCCCGCTTCGACGTGGACCTGTCCACGGTCGACGGGTCGGGCACCACGATCCCGGTCGTCGTCGCGAACATGACCGCGGTGGCGGGCCGGCGGATGGCCGAGACCGTGGCACGCCGCGGCGGGCTGGTGGTGCTGCCGCAGGATCTGCCGATCTCGGCGGTCCAGCAGACCGTCGACTTCGTCAAGAGCCGCGACCTCGTCGTCGACACCCCGGTCACGCTGGAACCGGACGCCGCGGTCTCGGATGCGATGGCGCTGATCCACAAGCGCGCGCACGGCGCGGCAGTGGTCGTGTTCGAGGGCCGGCCGATCGGCCTGATCACCGAGGCGGCCTGTCAGGACGTCGACCGCTTCACCCGGGTGCGCGACGTGGCCATCACCGATTTCGTGACCGCACCGGTGGGCACCGAGCCGCGCAAGGTCTTCGATCTGCTCGAACACACCCCCGTCGGCGTCGCGGTGCTCACCGAACCGGACGGCACGCTGGCCGGGGTGCTGACGCGCACCGGGGCGATCCGCGCGGGGATCTACTCCCCCGCCGTCGACCGGCACGGCCGGTTGCGCATCGCGGCCGCCGTCGGCATCAACGGTGACGTCGGCGCGAAGGCGCGGGCGCTGGCCGAGGTCGGGGCGGACCTGCTGGTCATCGACACCGCCCACGGACACCAGACCAAGATGCTCGACGCGATCCGCGCGGTGGCCTCGCTGGAGCTGGGCCTGCCGATCGCCGCGGGCAACGTGGTCTCGGCCGAAGGCACCCGCGACCTGATCGCCGCGGGCGCCTCGATCGTCAAGGTCGGTGTCGGTCCCGGCGCGATGTGCACCACCCGGATGATGACCGGCGTCGGCCGCCCGCAGTTCTCCGCCGTCGTCGAATGTGCCGCGGCGGCAAGGGAACTCGGAGCGCACGTGTGGGCCGACGGCGGTGTACGCCATCCGCGCGACGTGGCGCTGGCCCTGGCCGCCGGGGCGGCCAACGTGATGATCGGCTCCTGGTTCGCCGGTACCTACGAATCCCCCGGCGACCTGATGCGCGACCGCGACAACCAGCCGTACAAGGAGAGCTACGGCATGGCCTCCAAGCGGGCGGTCGCGGCGCGCACGGCCGCCGACAGTTCGTTCGAGCGCGCCCGCAAGGCGCTGTTCGAAGAGGGCATCTCCACCTCGCGGATGAGCCTGGACCCGGCGCGCGGGGGTGTCGAGGACCTGCTCGACCACATCACCTCCGGGGTGCGCAGCACCTGCACCTACGTCGGTGCCGCAACTCTGCCCGAATTGCACGAGAAGGTCGTGCTCGGAGTGCAGTCGGCGGCCGGTTTCGCCGAGGGCCGACCGCTGCCCACCGGTTGGTGACGCGTCGCCGGCGCCCGGTTACGATTGAGCTTTCGCGCCGTCAGCCGTTGACGTCCGCCGTCCGACCGAGGAAGGGATCACGTGCCGCAGGCACCCGCCGAGGCCCGGTGTGCACCGGAGGCCTGCCGGGCCGAGCACCCGTCCGCCGAGCCATCCGACGCCGAACCCTCCCCTAGCCGGCCGGGCTCGCGGCCCGGCTCCATGGTGGGGACGCGATGAGCGTCGCCTACACCCTCCTCTCGCTGCTGGCGATCGTGGTGCTCACGGCCGGCACCGCGGTGTTCGTCGCCGCGGAATTCTCGCTGACCGCACTCGAACGCAGCACCGTCGAGGCCAATGCGCGCAGCGGCGATCGCCGCGACCAACTCGTGCGCCGCGCGCACCGCACCCTGTCGTTCCAGCTCTCGGGCGCCCAGGTGGGCATCTCGATCACGACGCTGGCCACGGGTTACCTGGCCGAGCCGGTGGTGGCGCGGCTGCTGCACCCGGGCCTGGACGCGATCGGGCTGCCGGAGCGGGCGGCCAGCGGCACGGCGCTGTTCCTCGCGATCCTGATCGCCACCTCGGTGTCGATGGTCTTCGGCGAACTGGTCCCGAAGAACCTCGCGGTCGCCAAACCCACGCCCACCGCCCGCGCCGCGGCCCCGCCGCAGTTGCTCTTCTCCACGATCTTCACGCCGCTGATCCGGCTGACCAACGGCACCGCGAACCTGGTCCTGCGCCGGCTGGGCATCGAACCTGCCGAGGAACTGCGCTCGGCGCGCTCGGTCCAGGAGCTGATCTCGCTGGTGCGCAACTCCGCCCGCAGTGGCTCACTCGATCCGGTGACCGCCGTCCTGGTCGACCGGTCGCTGCAGTTCGGCGAGCGGACCGCCGAGGAGTTGATGACGCCGCGCACCGAGATCGAGGCGCTGCAGGCCGACGACACCGTGGCCGACCTGATCGCCGCGGCGATCGAGACCGGCTACTCGCGTTTCCCCATCGTCGAGGGTGACCTCGACGCGACCATCGGCGTCGTGCACGTCAAACAGGTGTTCGCGGTGCCGCACGGCGACCGCGATCGCACCCGGCTCGCGGCGATTGCGATCCCGGTGGCGACCGTGCCCTCGACGCTGGACGGCGACGCGGTGATGACCCAGATCCGTGCCAACGGACTGCAGACCGCGCTGGTGGTCGACGAATACGGCGGCACCGCGGGCATGGTCACCGTCGAGGACCTGATCGAGGAGATCGTCGGCGACGTGCGCGACGAGCACGACGACGCCACCCCCGACGTGGTGGCCGCCGGGGAGGGCTGGCAGGTCTCCGGTCTGCTGCGGATCGACGAGGTGGCCACCGGAACGGGTTTCCGCGCCCCCGACGGCGAGTACGAGACCATCGGCGGTCTGGTGCTGCAGGAACTCGGCCACATCCCCGAGGTCGGGGACTCCGTCGAACTGACCGCGTTCGACCCGGACGGGCCGCTGGAGGATCCGATTCGCTGGCAGGCCAAGGTCGTGCAGATGGACGGCCGCCGCATCGACCTGCTCGAGCTGACCGAACTCGGGCGCCGCGGCGACACCGACGACGACGGTGACGACGAGCCGCAGGAGGACCGCTGATGGGTGGCGATCTGTTCGGCGTCCTGCTGACCGTGCTGCTGCTGGCGGCCAACGCGTTCTTCGTCGCCTCCGAGTTCGCGCTCATCTCGGCGCGCCGGGACCGGCTCGAGGCGTTGGCCGAGCAGGGCAAGAACAGCGCGGTGACGGTGATCCGCGCCGGTGAGCACCTGTCGCTGATGCTGGCCGGTTCGCAGCTGGGCATCACGATCTGCTCGATCCTGCTTGGCCGGGTCGGCGAGCCGGCGGTGGCGCATCTGCTGGAGAAACCGTTCGGCTTGCTCGGCATCCCGGACGCGGTGCTGCACACGGTCTCGTTCGTCGTGGCGCTGAGCGTGGTGGTCACACTGCACGTGCTGCTCGGCGAGATGGTGCCGAAGAATATCGCGATCGCGGGCCCGGAGTCCGCCGCGATGCTGCTGATCCCGGTGTACCTCGTCTACATCCGTGCGGCGCGTCCGCTCATCGCGTTCTACAACTGGTGCGCCAACGCGACGCTGCGCGCGGTGGGAGTGGAGCCGAAGGACGAGCTCGACGTCAACGTGTCCACCGTCGAACTGTCGGAGATGATCGCGGAATCGGTGTCCGAGGGTCTGCTCGATCCGGAGGAGCACACGCGGCTGACCCGCGCCCTGCAGATCCGCAACCGGACGGTCAAGGACGTCGCGATGCCACTGGACACCATCCACGCCATCCCGGCGTCGGCCGCCGGCCGCGGCCCGACAGCCGGCGCGGTCGAGCGCGCGCTGACCGAGACGGGCTACTCCCGCTTCCCGGTCACCGCACCCTCCGGCCAGTACCTGGGCTATCTGCACATCAAGGACGTGTTGCCGCTGATCGATGACCCCGATGCGGTGCTCGACCGGTCGATGGTGCGCCCGCTGCCGCAACTTCCCGCGTCACTGCCACTGCCCGACGCGCTGTCCCGGCTGCGCCGCACCAACAGCCACCTGGCGCTGGTCACCTCGGACGGGGCGATCACCGCGATGGTGGCGCTCGAGGATCTCGTCGAGGACCTCGTCGGAACCGTGCGCGACGGAACTCACCGGCGGTGATGTCCGAGTTCCTCGATGAGTCGGTGTGGGTGCAGCGCGCGGGTGCCCACCGTGACCGGGTGGACGCCTTCTGTGCCCCGCATCTGGAGCGGCGCCGCACCGGCCGCGCTCACCCGGTGTGGGACTTCCTGTTCACCTATTACAGCCTGCGGCCGCGCCGGCTGCGGTGCTGGCATCCGGGGTTCGGCGTGGTGCTCGGCGGCGCCGCGGCCCGCGAGTACGTCGGTCGCGCCGGCTACGGCGAGGTGTCCGGCGGGGTGGCCGTGACCGTCGATCACCTGCGTTCGCGCACCGACACCGTGGACTTCGTGGCCGCCCTGCTGCGCGCCACCGCCGCCAGGCCGGCGCGGCTGAACTGCTTCGGACTGCACGAGTGGGCGATGGTGTACCGATCCCCCGACACCCGCCACGATGCCGTGCCGTTGCGCCTCGGCCATGCGGGCACCGACGCGGTGGTGGAGTCGATGCCGTTGCGCTGCAGCCACTTCGACGCGTACCGCTTCTTCACCGACGCCGCGGTCGGCCGCAACGCGGAGCCGCTGACCCGCGACCGCCAGATCGACACCGAACAGCCCGGCTGTCTGCACGTGGCCATGGATCTGTACAAGTGGGCCTACAAACTCGCGCCGCTGGTGGACTCGGACCTGGTCATGGACTGTCTGGAACTGGCCGCCGACGCGCGGCTGCTCGACATGCGGGCGAGTCCATATGATCTGCGGGGCTACGGTTTCGAGCCCATCGCCGTCGAAACCCCGGCGGGCCGGGCCGAATACGTCAGGGCGCAGCAGGACATCGCCGACCGGGCGGTCCCGCTGCGCGCCACATTGGCGGCGCGATGTGACCTGCTGCGCACCGCATCGGCGACGGCCGACGCGACGGCGGTGCGCACTGGGTTCGTTGCCATTACCCATGGGTAAGCTGGATCGACGGCGGCGTGCCGGATGGCGCGCGGAATCACGGCCGAGGAGGAATGACGATGACTGATCGCGTGACGGTGGGCAACCTGCGCGTGGCCCGGGTGCTCTACGACTTCATCACCAACGAGGCGCTGCCCGGCACCGACCTCGACCCGGACAGCTTCTGGTCGGGCGTGGACAAGGTCGTCGCCGACCTCACACCGCGCAACCAGGAACTCCTGGCGCGCCGCGACGAACTCCAGGCGCAGCTCGACAAGTGGCACCGCCAGCGCGCCATCGGGCCGCACGACGCCGACGAGTACAAGCAGTTCCTCGTCGACATCGGTTACCTGCAGCCGGATCCCGGTGACTTCACGATCACCACGACCGACGTCGACGACGAGATCACCGCGACCGCAGGCCCGCAGCTGGTGGTGCCGATCCTCAACGCGCGGTTCGCGCTCAACGCCGCCAACGCCCGGTGGGGCTCGCTCTACGACGCGCTCTACGGCACCGACGTGATCAGTGAGGACGACGGCGCCGAGAAGGGGTCGGGCTACAACAAGATCCGCGGCGACAAGGTGATCGCCTACGCCCGCGAATTCCTCGACGGCGCTGCGCCGTTGGCATCCGGTCAGTGGCGTGACGCGACGGGACTCAGGATCGACGACGGCCAGCTGCTCGTCGAGTACGGCGACGGGCTGGCGACGGGGCTGGCGGCTCCCGAGCAGTTCGTCGGCTACACCGGCGAACTCGGCTCGCCGCAGTGGTCGATCCTGTTGCGCAACAACGGTCTGCACATCGAGATCCTCATCGATCCCGACTCCCCCGTCGGCTCCACCGACCAGGCCGGCATCAAGGACGTCGTGCTGGAGTCCGCCGTCACCACGATCATGGATTTCGAGGATTCGGTGGCCGCGGTCGACGCCGAGGACAAGGTGCTGGGCTACCGCAACTGGCTGGGCCTCAACCGCGGTGATCTGAGCGAGGAGGTCGCCAAGGGCGGTAAGACCTTCACCCGCGTGCTCAACCAGGATCGCACCTACACACGGCCGGACGGCGGCGAGCTGACGCTGCCGGGCCGCAGCCTGCTGTTCGTGCGGAACGTCGGACACCTGATGACCAACGACGCCATCACCGATGCCGACGGCAACGAGGTCTTCGAAGGCATCCAGGACGCGCTGTTCACCGGCTTGATCGCCACCCACGGGCTCAAGGAGAGCGACAAGAACGGTCCGCTGCGCAACAGCCGCACCGGCTCGGTCTACATCGTGAAGCCCAAGATGCACGGCCCCGACGAGGTGGCGTTCACCGTCGACCTGTTCAGCCGCGTCGAGGACGTCCTCGGACTGCCGCAGAACACGCTCAAGGTCGGGATCATGGACGAGGAGCGGCGGACCACGCTGAACCTCAAGGCCTGCATCAAGGCCGCCGCCGACCGCGTGGTGTTCATCAACACCGGCTTCCTGGACCGCACCGGCGACGAGATCCACACGTCGATGGAGGCCGGCCCGATGATCCGCAAGGGCGCGATGAAGAGCACTCCGTGGATCAAGGCCTACGAGGACCAGAACGTCGACGTCGGTCTGGCCACCGGATTCTCCGGGAAAGCTCAGATCGGCAAGGGCATGTGGGCGATGACCGATCTGATGGCCGACATGGTCGAGCAGAAGATCGGCCAGCCCAAGGCGGGCGCCACCACCGCGTGGGTGCCGTCGCCGACCGCGGCCACGCTGCACGCGATGCACTACCACCAGGTGGACGTGTACGAGGTGCACCGGGAGCTGACGGGCAAGACGCGTGCCGGCATCGACGATCTGCTCACGATCCCGCTGGCCAAGGAGCTGGCGTGGGCGCCCGAGGAGATCCGCGAGGAGGTCGACAACAACT
The DNA here is from genome assembly GCF_010731695.1 of Mycolicibacterium litorale. Taxonomy (NCBI): domain Bacteria; kingdom Bacillati; phylum Actinomycetota; class Actinomycetes; order Mycobacteriales; family Mycobacteriaceae; genus Mycobacterium; species Mycolicibacterium litorale. Next base: position 1,636,741 of record NZ_AP022586.1, on the reverse strand, counting down.
GCCAGTCGATCCTGGGTTACGTGGTGCGGTGGATCGACGCCGGCGTCGGCTGCTCGAAGGTGCCCGACATCCACGACGTCGCGCTGATGGAGGACCGCGCCACGCTGCGGATCTCCAGTCAGCTGCTCGCCAACTGGCTGCGCCACGGGGTCATCACCTCCGACGACGTCAAGACCAGCCTGCGCCGGATGGCCGCGGTGGTCGACGAACAGAACGCCAAGGACCCCGACTTCAAGCCGATGGCGACCGACCCGGATTCCAGCATCGCCTTCCAGGCGGCCCAAGAGCTCATCCTGGCCGGTGCGGCCCAGCCGAACGGGTACACCGAGCCGATCCTGCACCGGCGCCGACGCGAGTACAAAGCCAGCGTTGCCGGCGCCTGAGATCGCGCCGGCGGGCGACTAGACTGCCCGGGGCGCGGATGGCGAACGGCGATGACCCAGCGATGAACGAGCGACGACGCGAGTACGGGGGCCTGAGTGGGTAGGCACAGCATTCCCGATCCCGAGGACTCCGACGACGAGACCGGTGTCCCGAACGACGGGATCGACGACGGCGGCTACGGTTCCGGTTTCGGGCCGTCCGGACGGCACAGCGGTGAGTTCCCCGTGGTGCGTCCGGACGACTACGAGGACGACCACACTGACGTCCACTACGCCGGCGGCTACGGCTATCCCGCCGACGACCACCCCGATGACGACTACGCCGACGATCACCCGGCCGACGTGGACGCCCGGGACGACGGTCGGACTGCCGCCGGTCCTCCGCCACCGACCGGGCCGGCCGGGCCCGCGCACGGCGCCGGATGGGACGGCGGCGAATGGACCGGCAGCCATCGGGCGGTGACGCCGGGACGGCGCGGCATCAGCCTCGGTGTCATCGCCGCGCTCGTCACGGTGGTCGTGGTGGTCGGCGGCGTGATCCTGTGGCGCTTCTTCGGCGACGCGCTGTCCGATCGCAGCGATGCGGCTTCGGCGCGCTGCGTCGACGGCAACCTCGACGTCGCCGTGCTGGCCGACCCGTCGATCGCCGACACCATTCGCGGACTGGCCGACCAGTACAACGAGAACGCCGCCCCCGTCGGCGACCGGTGTGTCAAGGTCGGGGTCAAACCGGCCGGTTCGCAGCAGGTGATCACCGGCTTCAAGGACAACTGGCCGGCAGACCTCGGCGAACGCCCGGCACTGTGGATTCCGGCGAGCGGTGTCTCGGCGGCCAGGCTCGAGGCGGCGACGGACCAGAAGACCGTCAGCGACGCCCGCACACTCGTCAGCTCACCGGTCGTGCTCGCAGTTCGGCCCGAGCTCAAACCGGCTTTGGCGCAGCAGAACTGGGGCACGCTGCCCGGTCTGCAGACCAACCCGGCAGCACTGGACGGCCTCGGCCTGCCCGGCTGGGGCGCACTGAAGCTCGCCCTGCCGCGCAGCGGCAACGCCGACGCGTCGTATCTGGCGGCCGAAGCCGTCGCCGCGGCCACGGCACCCGACGGCGCCCCGGCCACCGACGGGATTGCCGCGATCAACACGCTGGCCGCCGGCGCTCCCGAACTGCCCGGGGACACCGCGGACGCCGCCATGTCGGCGCTGCTGCAGGGTGACGCGGCCAGGGCATCGGTACACGCCGTCGCCACCACCGAACAGCAGGTGGTGGCCCGTGCCGCGGCGCTGCCCAACGCCAGGCAGACCCTCACCTCGTGGTTGCCGCCGGGTCCGGTGGCGACCGCCGACTACCCCACGGTGCTGCTGTCCGGCGACTGGCTCGAACGCGAACAGGTCACCGCGGCCAGCCAGTTCGCCCGGTTCATGCGCGAGCCCGACCGCCTCGCCGAGCTGAGCAAGGCCGGGTTCCGTACGCCGGGCGGCACCCCGCCGCGCAGCGACGTCACCGACTTCCCGGCGCTCGGCGCGCCGCTGTCGGTCGGTGACGATGCGGCGCGGGTGAAGCTGGCCGACGCCCTGACCTCGCCGGCGCAGGCCAGCACGACGACGATCATGCTCGATCTGTCGATGCCCGCGACGGAGGGCGCCAACACCCGCATGGGCAATGTCGTCAACGCGCTGATCCCGCGGGTGCAGGCGCTGCCGCCGACCACGGCGCTCGGCCTGTGGACGTTCGACGGCGCTTCCGGATCCTCACAGGTCTCCACCGGACCGCTGTCCGAGCCGGTCGATGGTCAACCGCGGTCGGCCGCGCTGACCACGACGCTCGATTCACTGTCGTCCACCTCCGGTGGCGCGGTGTCGTTCACCACGCTGCGGCTGGTCTACAACGACGCGCTCGCGAAGTTCCGCGCCGGCCAGCCGAACTCGGTCCTGGTGATCACCCAGGGGCCGCACACCGACCGGACGCTCGACGGTCCTGGCCTCGAGGCGTTCATCCGCGACGCGTTCGATCCGGCCCGCCCGGTCGCGGTCAACGTCGTGGACTTCGGCGACGACGCCGACCGCGGGACGTGGGAGTCGGTCGCCCGGACGACCGGCGGCCAGTACCAGAACCTGGCCACCTCCGATTCGCCCGAATTGACCGCGGCGATCACCGCGATGCTGCGCTGAGGTGTGAGCGGCTTCCCCACGGCGTTCCACCGTGATCTTGGGCGACCTGGTGCAGACTCGTCGCATAGGCCGCCCAGGGAGGGACATGGATGCCGGCGCGTTGAGCCCCGTCCAGCAGACAGCGCTGGCCACGGCGTACGCCCGGGCGCTCGACAGCCGTTCGCCGCGTTCGATTCTCGGTGACACCCTCGCCGACGAGGTGGTCGCCGGGATCGACTTCGACTTCGCCGGCCTGGGGGTGACCCCCAGCGTCGTGTGTCTGGTGGCGCTGCGGGCCCGGATGCTCGACGACATGATCCGGCGCTTCGTCACAGAGCAGCCCGATGCCGTGGTGGTCGACCTTGGCGCGGGACTCAGTACCGGCGTCTTCCGCGTCGATCCCCCGCCGAGCGTCGACTGGTTCAGCGTCGACCTGCCGGAGATGACCGCGCTGCGCGATGGCGTGCTGCCCCACCGCTATCGGTCTCACTCGCTGGCCGCCTCGGTGGCGGAGACGGACTGGCTCCGCGTGATGCCCGCTGACCGGCCGGCGATCGTCGTCGCCGACGGTCTGTTCCCTTTCCTTCCCGACGCGGTCGTCGCCGCGACCGCCGGCCGCATCACCGAACACTTCCGGCTCGGCATGATCGCGTTCAACGACTACGGCACGGTCAGCCGGCTGAACCGCTTGGCCAAGCTCATCATGGCGAGGAAGCCGATGTTCCGCACGATGTACGGCCAGTGGGAGTTTCGGGGCTTTCGCGATGCGCACCACCCCGAGACCTGGGGCGCGAGAATGCGACTCGTCGAGGAGAGCAGCGCCATGCGGCAACCGGAGGTGGCGTTGTTCCCGCCCCTGCTGCGGATCGGTAGCCGGTTGGGCGCCCGCGTGCCGGCGGTGGCGAGCAAAGCGCGGGTGCTCTGTTATCGCTTCGATCCGCCGGACGGAACTCGATGACCGGCACGCTCCCTCGACGCCGCCGCGTCACCGGCATCGAACGTGCCCGCGGTTCGCCGGTACACCACGGCCCGGGCGCCCCGTGCCGGCGCGAAGGCCACGCCTCGATTGCTGGCCCGTTCACCGGGAGCGTCCGTCGGGACGAAACGGAGTTCCCGCAGAAGTGTGCGCAGGGTGACGTCCATCTCCATGTTGGCGAATGCGGCGCCGATACAGCGGTTGATGCCACCGCCGAACGGAATCCAGGTGACCGGCTTCGGGGCGGCGCCGACGAACCGGTCCGGGTCGAACGACGCCGCATCCGGAAAGCTCGCCTCTGCCGAGTGGGCGAGCTGGACGCTGGCCATGATGGTGTATCCCTCGGGAATAACCCAGTCCCCCAGGCGGATTCGGGTCTTCGTGCGGCGCAGTGCGCCGTCGAGTACCGGCCGCGTCCGTAACACCTCCCAGATCGTCGCCTGTCGCAGTTCGGACCCGCCGGCGTCCACCTCAGCGGTCAGCCGGGACAGCAACGCGGGATACCGGCGCAACCGCTCGACCGCCCACGCCAAGGCCGTCGACGTCGTCTCGTGCCCCGCGGTGAGCAAGGTGAGCAACTCGTCGGCGATGTGCGCATCGGACATCGGTTCGCCGTCCTCGTAGCGCGCCTGCAGCAGCAGCGCGAGGACGTCGGTGCGGTCCGCGAAGCCGGGGTCGGCGCGCGCCTCGGCGATCAGTGACTCGATGACGGCGTCGATCCGCCTGCGGTGTTCGCGGAACCTCCCGCCCGGGCTCCACGGGCCGTAATCACGCCGCACCGCCTCCGGTAGCAGGCCGATGCGGGCGCCCAGCCGGACCGCGGGGGGCAGCAGGCGACGCAACTCGTCGAGTGCTGGTCCCTCCGCACCGAACACGGCGCGCAAGATCGCGTTGAGGGTGATCCGCATCATCGATTCGAGGGTCTCGAACTCGCGGCCTTCGGGCCAGTGCGCGATCTCGCGCATCACCTCGTCCTCGATGATCCTGTCGTAGTTGCCGACGCGCTTGCCGTGGAAAGGAGGTGCCAGCAGTCTGCGGCGCTCGAACAGTTCGTCGCCGTCGAGGTTGAACATGGACCCGGGCCCGAGGATCTCGCCCAGATTGGGGCGAGCCCTACCCACCAGGTCTCTGCTGGTGCTGAACAGGTCTTTGACGAGTTCGGGGTCGCTGACCATCACCGTGTGCCCGAGCACGGGGAGATCGAGCGTGAAGGCACCACCGAACCGCTTGCCCAGAGCGGCCATGACCGGGCGTCGCGCGGCCAGGAACGCCAGGCCCTGGACGATTTTCGGCGCCCTCGGTCCGGGTGGTAGCAGATCCGGCTCGGTTGTCGCTGATCCCATGGCGTGACCCTTCCATGCCGTCATCCCAAGGTATCCGAGCGTGGGGCGCCCTGGAAGTCGTTTGGCGCCAACAATCGACTCCACCTCGGCTCGGACGCGCAGTCCTTCTCAGCGCAACGATTCGTGAAACACGACAACGCATCAAGATCGATCATCAGTTGCGAGGCAACGGATTTGAGACAACGCACGGATCACGGTCCGGGACCCCGGCCACGTCTTCTCCTGGAGGAGTTACGCCGTTATCCTCGTGGCCATGGCCTCGAATGTGTCGGGGAAGTGTGCGTTCGTCACCGGTGGCGCTTCGGGCATCGGTGCCGCGCTGGCAACGAGGATGGCCGACCAGGGCGCCGAAGTCTGGATCGCTGATCGTCAGATCGGCCCGGCCGAGGAGTTGGCCGACCGCCTCAACAACGGCAGCGCGGGCAAGGCGCACGCGATCGAGCTGGACGCCCGGAGTTACCCGTCCTTCGAACGTGCCGTGACCGAAGCGGTTCGGCGATCCGGGCGGATCGATTACCTGTTCAACAACGCCGGTATCGGGGTCGGCGGTGAGGTCGACTCGTACGCGCTCGACGACTGGTACGACGTGATCGACGTGAACCTGCTGGGTGTGGTGCACGGCATCCAGGCCGTGTACCCCATCATGATCGGGCAGCACTCCGGACACATCGTTAACACCGCGTCGTTGGCCGGCCTGGTCACGACCGTCGGCCAGGCCAGCTACGCCGCCACCAAGCATGCCGTGGTCGCGATCTCGAAAACACTACGCGTGGAAGCCAAGCGACACGGGGTGCAGGTCTCCGTGCTGTGTCCGGGCGTGGTGCGAACTCCGATTCTGACCGGCGGCCACTATGGGCGTAACGACGGCGTCAGCGACGAACAACTCTTGAGCCGCGCGGAGTCGGTGCGGCCGATCTCGCCCGACGTCTTCGCCGATCGCGCCCTTCGATCGGTGCTGCGGGGGAAGGCGATCATCGTGGTGCCCGCATGGTGGAAGGCGCTGTGGTACTTGGAGCGCCTGTCTCCGTCCCTGTCCATGCGGGCCGTGAACGTGATGCTCCACCGCATCCGGCAGGTGGATCCGCCCAGCACTCCACCCCCGATCGCCGAAGACGCTGCTCAGGACGGCGCTGGCTCCTGAATCATATTGAAATGGCACGATTTTGAGTTCAACTGCCCGGCATGATGTACGCATTGTCACCCCTGGACGCGTCCACCTCCGATATGTTCGAACCACCGGCGCAGGGAGGCGTCGATGGCGGTGACCACGGCGGAGCCGATCAGATTACCGGCTGGTCCACGACTCCCGAAGACCGTCCAGGGCATCGGACTGTTGACCGCGCGACAGAGGGTGGTCGCGCAACTACAGCGACGTTACGGCAGCGAGTTCACCGTCGACCTACCGATATTCGGCCCCACCGTGGTGGTCGGCGACCCGCACCTGGTCAAGGACCTGTTCAGTACGAGCGGCGATCTGGTGGGGCGACCGGTCCATACTTTCGGTGAGACCATCGGCCCCGGGTCCACCTGGGGCCTGGACGGTGGTGAATTCCTCGAGCGTCGCAGGGTCCTCGCTCCGCCCTTTCACGGCAAGCGTGTGAAGAACTTCGAGTACATCATCGAAGAAGAGGTGATGCGAGAGATCGCTACTTGGCCGGAGGGCCGGGAATTCGCGACGCTCGAACCGATGATCCGCATCACGCTCGGCGGCATTCTGCGCGCGCTGTTCGGGGCCGAAGGCGATGCACTCGATGAGTTGCGGTCGGTCCTGCCGCCGACTGTCACGCTGCTGTCCCGTATCGGCCTGTTGCCATCAGTGGTGCGGCACGATCTCGGCAGATGGAGCCTTTGGGGGCGATTCTTGGAGTACCGCCGTCGCATCGACGCCGTGGTCGATTCGCTCATCGCCGACGCGCGAGTAGACCCCGACATCACGGAGCGTAGCGACGTGCTCGCCGTGTTGTTGCGAGCCCGCTACGAGGACGGTCGTCCGATGCCGGACCGGCATATCGCCGACGAATTGCTGACCTTGATGGCCGCAGGTCACGAATCCACCTCGGCGACCATGGCCTGGGTGATCGAGCGGTTACGCCGGCATCCGAGACTGTTGAGCCGGCTCGTCGACGAGGTCGACGCGGGCGGTTCGGAGCTGCGGCTCGCGACGATCTCGGAAGTTCAGCGGACCCGTCCGGTGGTCGATTCCACCCTCCGCGGAGCCAAGCAGCGAATCCGGCTCGGCCCGTGGGTCATCCCGAAGGGTTGCACATTGATGCCGAGCATCGTCCTGGCTCACCAGAAGAGCTTTCGGGACGAGCACGTGTTCGACCCGAACCGGTTTCTCGGTGACGCGCCGAAGCCGGATGCATGGGTGCCATTCGGCGGCGGCATCTTCCGCTGTCTCGGCTCGTCCTTCGCGAGTATGGAGGTGGACGTCATCTTGCGGACACTGCTGCGGGAGCTGCGGTTCGAGCCGACCGACACACCCGGCGAACGAGCTCACAACCGTGGCGTGGTGTTCGCTCCCGCCCAGGGGGGCCGCGCGGTGGTCTACCGACGCAGGGCCGACGTGGTACACCGGACGGGTTATCGTGACGCCGTCTGGCAGGGTCATCGCGGCTGACGTTGCCTCAGAGACCGTTTGCGCCGAGCCAGGTATGGATTCGTTCGGCCACCGCAGCCCATCCCGGTTCGAGCATCATGTCGTGACCCATGTCGGGGAAGAATTCTGCTTCGGTACGGTATGCGCGCGCCGTCGCACGTACTGCGCGCCGGGTGACCGAGCGGTCATCGCAGGCACCCATGACGAGTACCGGCGCGCTCACCCGCTTCGGGCGCGGAAAACTCACTACAGAGTCGATGCCGATCCGTCCGCTCTCTTCCTGCAGACGCGCGGCGTAGTCACCGACGAGGGATTCCGGGGTGTGTGCGGAGAAGAACCTCTCTCTGGCGAGTTCGGCAGTGTTGACGACCGCCAGAGACTTACCGGTGGCGGCGATCTTCGCGAAATGCCAGGGATGCCGCCGAATCCATCGCAGGCCGGTCCCGAGATAACCCAGGGGGAACGTGGGCGCCATGAGAATTCCGGCAGGAGCGTCGTGCGTCTCCAGATACTTCGCCACAAGCAGGCCGCCCATGGAATGGCCGATGATGATCGGGTTACGTGGCAGGCTGCCGGCACACCTGCTGATGTCCTCGACGTAGTCGGCGAACGAACACGTGCGCAGGGGCTTCGAAGTTGCGCTGCGTCCGTGACCACGAAGGCTCACGGCCACAGCGCGGTATCCCCGGTCAGCGAAGAACCCCAGGAAGTGTTCCTCCCAGCACCATGCGGCATGCCAGGCCCCGTGGACGAAGAGCAGCGGGGCAGGATGGCGCTCACTGCCACACCCCTTGTCGATTACCTCGAGCATGTTGCGCACGGGGTTGTCTGACCATTGCCAGTACTGGCCCAGCAATGCTGTTCGCGTCGGTCCGAGCGCGCAGATGGCCACTGCTGAACGCATCTTGTCTTCCGGCTTTCCGGCAACTCGGCGGCCTTTCTCAGCGCGGGCGAAAGTGTTCCGTACCCGGTCTGTCGAGACACTGGTGCAGTACAGAATACGTGGGTTCCCGGCGTTGTCATGGGAGTTCCAGCGCTGCACCCCGGTTTTCGGTGTAGGTAATCGTCACTACGGCCTCGGTACCGGTGGCCGCGGCTCACCACGGGTGCCTACGGCAAATGACGGAGAGTTGGCGAACAGGCAGTGGTTGGTGCACCCGCTGGGTACCGTGGTGACATGACGGCGGTTGTGCTTGCGGGGAACCAGGCCGGGGGCATGTGAACGGATTCCGGTTCGGCCTCCTCGATGGGCTTGTCAACTCCCGCATCTCGGCCAGTGCGCTGCCGCGTGCGGGCTTCCTGACTGCCGCCGCGACGGGCGCCGACTCGTTCTGGGTCGGTGACCACTTGAACTCGCTCATCCCGCGTTCCATTGCGACGCCTGAACATATGGGCATCGGTGCGAGGTTGGTGCCCAAGGTGGACGCCATCCTCGAACCGTGGACCATGCTCGGGCACCTGGCGGCCCGTAATCGGCTCCGTCGGCTGCGACTCGGCGTCTGTGTCACCGACGCGGGTCGGCGGAATCCGGCGGTCACCGCACAGGCCGCCGCAACACTGCATCTGCTCACCCGGGGGCGCGCCATTCTCGGTATCGGGGTCGGCGAACGGGAGGGCAACGAGCCCTACGGCGTGGACTGGACGAAGCCGGTCGCGCGGTTCGAGGAAGCCATCGCGACGATTCGCGCGTTGTGGGAGTCGGACGGAAGCCCTGTTTCGCGCGAGTCCCAGTACTTTCCGCTCCGTAACGCCGTCTTCGACCTTCCGCCGTACCGTGGGAGGTGGCCCGAGATCTGGGTGGCGGGTCATGGTCCACGGATGCTGCGGGCAACGGGACGCTATGCCGACGCCTGGGTTCCCTTCGTTGTCGTCCGGCCCGGCGACTACGCTCGCGGCATGGAGGCGGTTCGTGCCGCCGCGTCAGATGCGGGTCGCGACCCGATGTCGATCATCCCCGCAGTGAACCGAGTCGTGGTGACCGGTCGTAGTCGCGACGACGTGGACGAGGCGCTCGACTCGGTGATCATGAAGGTTTCGGCTCTCGCCGCGCCAGGAGAAGCGTGGCGACGCCATGGCGTCGAACATCCGTTGGGAGCGGATTTCTCCGGCGTGCAGGATCTCGTCCCGCAGCTCATCGACAAGGAGACCGCCTTGTCCTACACCGCGAAAGTGCCGGCGTCGCTGATGAAGGAGATCTGTTTCAACGGGACAGCCGACGAGGTCATCGACCAGGTCGCGGAATGGCGTGATTGCGGCCTGCGGTATCTCATGGTGATCAACGGCAGCCAGCTGAACCCGAGCCTGCGCAAGGGAATGGCAGCGAGCCTGCCGCTCGCGCAGGTCCTCCGCCGGCTCAAGACCTTGTGAACGTGTAGTCGCTCAACGGAAAACGGTGTTGTTCTTCCACGGCATTCCTGACCGATGTGGGACGGAAGAGCGGTGCCTGCCCGCTCGGACTGAACCAGTAGGAGCGCGAGGTGGCGCAAGTGCCCAGGTGAAAGACCGAGTCGTCGAGAAGTTCGGTCATCCGGTCGAAGAATCGGCTGTTGGCCTGCTCGGAGACCTCGAAGATCTGAGCATTGCGCCGCTGCAGCTCGCCGAGAAGCCGATCCATGTGCCGCATCTGGTATTCCACGGTGTTGAACCAAGACAGCCCCACCCACGCAAAGGGACTGGCCATCGTCAGGAAGTTCGGGAAATAGGGCACAGATATGCCCTGGTAGGCCTGGAATCCGTTCTCACGCCACCACTTTCCGAGATTCCGACCTTCGCGTCCGATGACCTCGATCGCCGGTAGGTTGGCCTCCCACACGTCGAAGCCGGTTGCCAGGACGAGCGTATCCACCAGATTCTTGCGGCCGTCGCGGGTGACGATGCCGTCGCCCTCGACGCGTTCGATCCCTGCCGTCTCGAGATGAACGTGTGGCTCGGCGAGCGTGCGGTAATACGAATTCGACAAGGTCGGCCGCTTACACCCGAAGTCGTAGTCGGGATTCAACTTGCGCCGCAGCTCCTCGTCGCGGATTGACAGGAAGCGCAGCGCCTGGGACACGCGTTCCGCGGCAACGTTGAGCGCACGGAAGCGCCGGAACTTCCACATCGCGAGCACCATCATCAGGTCCATTCCGGTATCGGTGAACCACCGTAGGATCCGCTGGGCCAGCGGAACCCGGGCGAACAACCGCCGCACCGCCGGTGAGAACCCGAAGTCGAACTTCGGCATCACCCAGATCGGCGTGCGCTGGTAGACGGTCAACTCCGATGCTTCCTTGGCCAGTTCGGGAACGACCTGTACGGCGGTGGATCCGGTTCCGATGACCGCCGTGCGACGCCCGTGGAAGGAATAGTCACCGTCCCACTTCGCCGTATGAATGATGCGACCCTCGAATGTGTCGAGGCCGGCGATCTCCGGCATGCATGGTTGACACAGGAACCCGGTGGCAGCGACGAGAAAAGAGGCGGTGAGCGTTTCGCCGTCGTCGAGCGCCACCCGCCACACTTCCGCGTCGGAGTCCCACCGGGCGCCCTCGACGGTCGTATTGAAACGCATGAACTGGCGAACGTCGTACTTGTCGGCCACATGCTCCGCATACGTTTTCAGTTCCGCGCCCGGCGCGTACATCCGCGACCAGTTCGGATTCGGTTCGAACCAGTATGAGAACGTCGTTGAAGGGACATCCACGGTGAGCCCCGGGTAGCGGTTGACGTGCCACGTCCCACCGAGGTCGTCCTCTCGGTCGACGATCAGGATGCGCTCGTAACCCAGTCGGTTGAGCTGAATCGCCGCCCCGATACCGCCGAAACCGGCTCCCACGATGACGGCGTCGAATCGACTCTCCACTGGGTGTGCCATCGGCTCGCGAGACGGGGTCCGCTATGGGGTTCCGGTCCCACCACCGGATCCGGTTCCGCCACCGGACCCGGTTCCGCCACCGGAGCCTGTGCTTCCGCCGGACTCGGTTCCGCTGCCGGCTCCGGTGCTCCCGCCGGTACCTCCACCGTCACTGGTGGCATCACCACCGGTCGCGTCACGGGTGCTGCGCCCGCCCGAGATGCGGTCGGTGACTCTTGTGACGGATGAACTGATCCGGTCCGTCACCGACTTCACCGCGCCGGCCACCCGGCTGCCGGAGGTGCCGCCGCTGATGCTGCCGGTTCCCGTGGACCTCGTGCCGCCGGTGGAGCTGACCGTCGTCGAACCGGCAACCGGCGCAGGAGCTGTCGACTGTTGAGTGGCCGTCGGGGCCGTCGCCGTCGCGACCGACGCAGTGGGCGTGGACACCGTGGCCGACTGCGCGCTGCGCTGCAGTTGTCCGGTGCCCGTGCTCGCCTCCTGCTCCCCACCGGAGACCGTCGTCGTCGGCGCGGTGTTGACCGTGACGGTCGTGGCGTCTTGTGTGGGAACCGAATTGACGGGCGCCGGCGTGGCCGGGCTGCACGTCGGGCAGGCCAGCTTGGTCAGGCCGGCGATCCAGCCGCTGACGTTCTCCGGGATGTCGTAGAACGGGAACCCGGTGAACAGGTAGCTTCCCTCGAACCACGGGCTGAAGGCGATGTTGCCGGAGTCGTACAGGCGGGTGCCGGTCGCGACGAGATCGTCGAAAGTCACCAGTTTGATGCCGCCGTACGCCTGGCTCGTCGGGTCGGACGGGTCAGCCGTCAGGCTGTTCCAGAAGTTGGTGAACGGCTCGAGCGGATTCAGGGGCGCCGCGGTCTGCCCGGACCACGCGACGGGGTACCCCGGTTGGCTGCTGTTCACGACTTCGCCGAAGGTGTACCCGTCGGCCAGATCCCACACCGGTACCTGGAAGTAGTCCTGGGCGGTCTCCACCAGGTTCGGGCAGGTGAAGGCGCAGCCCTCGTGCATCGGCATCTCGGCTGCGATCAGCACGTTGAGCATGTAGCCGAGGGTGCCCGGCTTCGCCGAGCCACCCAGAATCGAATTCTCAGATGTGATCACTTCACTCGGGCCGGCTCCCAGGGGGCCTTGGCCGTTCGGCGTGATCCCCTCCGGCAGCCCACCGTCTCCGGAGATGACGGGGAACGGCACGAGCACCGCGACCAGTGCCTGCAACATCGGTGGGTTACCGGGATCCCAACCCCAGACGTTGGTCGGCGTCTTCAGCCACCAACTGCCGCCGGCTTCCAACGCATCCGCCCACGAATTGAGCGCCTTGTTCTCGTAGTACGGCACATTCGCAATCGCGTAGAACAGGTTGATCGGGACGTTGGCAATGGAGTCAGCGGTAAGTCGCACGGCCGGGTTCGCCACTTGAATGTCAGGCGGCGGAGCCACAACGGGTGTGGCGGCGATGATGCTCGACCCCGCCAGGATGGCGCCTGCCGTGACATATGGACGAACCGCTGCGTGCATAGAAGCCCCCTCGGAAATGTTGTGACGTCCCTGCGACTCACGCCCCCTGAAGCAGGCTAACACCGGAATGTCCGGAATGTTAGACGTCACATCTGACTTTTCCGCCTAACCGGCTATTTGCTTGCACTCGGCGATAAACCGGGGCCGGGCAACCGAACGGTCACGGTGACTCGGTCAGCCACACGCGGTTCCCGTAGGTGTCGAGGTGTGCCACCTGCTCGACCGGTTTGCGGGTCGTCGGCCCGTACCGTCCGCGCGGCCACCCGAGCGGGACGATGCAGCACGGTGTCACCGACAGTGGCAAACCGAGAATCCGGCGTGCCGACGTCGCGCTCCACAGCGGCAGGGTGATGAGGCACGCCCCCAGACCCAAGGCGCGGGCGGCGAGCAGGAGGTTCTGCACACTGGGGTAGATCGAACCGAAGTAGCCGGACGCAATCGCCTGCGGCATCGGGGTGTAGGGCACCCGGCCGTCGCGGACGCCGAGCCGCAGACATGCCACCACCAGAACCGGGATGTCGGCGAAGTGATCGACCTGCCACTGCACCGCGCGCGCCGTCTTGGCCATCGACTCGTCGCGCGCAGCAACGCGCCTGATGACCGTGCGGTGGTAGATCCGCCACGCCATGCGGTAGCGCCTGGCCAGTTTCTCCTTGACGCGACGGTCCCTGACGACGATGAACTCCCAGTTCTGCCCGTTCGCACCGGTAGGCGCCCGCAGCGCCAACTCGATGCACTTGAGCACCACCGCATCGTCCACCGGATCGGGCAGCACCCGCCTGATGGCACGCTGGGTCATCATGGCCTCCACCAGTGGCATGTCGAGGCCCTGGCTCCCCGTCGCGACAGGCAATGTGTGCGAGAGGTCGCTCACGTGCTGCCGGCTCCTGTCAGTCATTGTGGAATCACTGAACCCAGGTGATCCGCGGCCGGTGCTCGGCGATCCATGCTGCGGTGAACCGGTGGACGTCGGGAAGCTGCTCGGCGAGTTGGCCGCGCAGGTAGCGCTCCACGAAGCCGCCGATCACGGGAAGCGTGACCTCCACGGTCACCGTGGACGTGAGCCGCGATCCGCGCTGCGTGGGCGTCAGAACCGTTGTGGCGCGGCACGTTCCGTAGCCCTCCGGCACCAGGAACTCGGCGGTGCCCCGCATGCGGCGCCCGTCGGTGGGCTGCCAGCTTTCCGTATGTGCCATCGTCAGGTGGGTGGGCGGCGACGGATCGGGCATCGGGATATGACGCAACTCGTGCGTGGTCACCACGGTGATCGCACCATCCGCGCCGACGGTCAGATCGTCGAGGGTGGCCCCACCCGCGAAGGCCGCGAGCCGGTCCCGCCAGTAGTTCCGGTCGCCGAAGGCGGCGTGGACCTGTTCGACGCCTGCGGAGGATTCGACGGTGATCTCGAAGGGACACGGCATGTCACCTCCCACCGTCCGCGTCAACCGAGGAAACCGAGACCGCGTCGTCGTCCGACCGTCGCCCACGGGGCGATGCGTCACCGAACAGTTTGTCGGCGAGCTTCGCGGCGAACACACGCGCCTGCTCGAGTTGCTCCGGTTGGACGTTCGTGGTCGGGATCCGCACGCCCAGATACCGGTCTCGGTACTCCCCCGAGCCCAGGTAACTGGTCAGCGAGAGCAGGGACTGAACCTGTCCACCGGGGTATTCGAAGTGCATGCCGCCGAGGTATCGGCCGCCTCGCCGCTGGCCGATTCTGCGCACCGTCCTGATGTTCTCGCGCCAATAGCGCCGGCACACCACGAAGGTCACGAACGGTGTGCCGGAGAGGAGTCGCCGCGCCTCGTCTGACTTCAGGAAGGACCGCATCGGCATACTGGTGGCTCGCCACCACGTCGGCGAGCCGATGCAGACGAGGTCGTAGTCTCCGTCGCTCACGGCCTCCGGGATCCGGATCTGCGCGGTGGCGCGGCGCAGTTGCGCCGGGAGCACGCTGAGCATGTCCGGCCAGACGCGTCGCATCGGGAAGCGCGAGAACCGGTCGGCATACCGTCGGTCGGTGAGCTCGATCTGCGCCTTGCGCACCTCACACCCTCGGTCACCGAACACCTCCCCCACTGCCTCGAGCACCTTGAGGGACTGCCCGGTGAACGTGTAGTAGACGAGCAGGATCCGCGGGCGCCGTGCGTCTTTCCGCACGCTGGAGATGTTCGTCATCGTCGTAACCCTTCCTCGAGCATTCGCGCCGACGGGTGCCGTTGCGATTCAGGAGCTTTCGTGGCGGGCCCGAAGGCGTAGCGGTGATACTGCAGAGCGTTGCGCAGCGGCGGGACCATGGGCACGACCCGCTTGGCGAGCCGGAATGCCGCCGACGCCCGGACGAAGGTGTCCGCGTCGAACAACGTCACGGCGGTCAGCAGCCGGACGCCCGGAACCGCACGGAGGATCTCGTCGGGACCGTCGACGGCCCAGTGCAGGGTCGACCCGGAACGCCGGACGAGGGTGTGCCGCTTCTGCGATCTGACCGCCAACCGGTTGTAGAAGTCGATCTGCAGTTCACCGGACGGAAGGCGTTGGGTGATCCGTCTGAGCAGTGCGACACCCTCGTGCTGTGGGAGGTACATGCTGATGCCCTCGGCCAGCAGCAGAAGCGGGCGGTCAGTCGGGATCCGCTCGAGCCACGACGGGTCGGTCGCCGACGCAGCGACGAGGTGGTAGCCCCGGCGACTCGGATAGATGCGTTCGCGGAGCGCGATGACCTCGGGGAAATCGACGTCGTACCACTGCACGGCGGGACCGGGGTCCACCCGGAACACCCGGCTGTCCAGACCGCAGCCGAGGTGCGCCACCGTCGCGCTCTGGTGGACGGCGAGGAACTGGCGCGTCCACAGGTCGTATTGCGCGGTGCGCACGGTGATCAGCGGCGCCCACCGTCCTGTGACACCGATCTGGCGCCAGTCGTAGTCGAGCCGGGCCACCGCGCCCTTGGCGTATCGGTCCCCGAGCACCGGGCGCACGAAATCGGCGTCGAGTGCCTTGAGATAGAGCGTCGTCAGCATGGTCTGCGCTGCGCCGCTGAGGTCGACCGGAACTCTGCCGTTCATCGCAACCCCGTCTGCCGAGCCACTGTCCTCACCCCACACCGGTCGCGGCGTGCTGGTCGGCGACGGTGCGGAGCAGCGTCGCGATCGCGTTGATCGACCGTTCGGGCGCCGGCGCGTGGGAATGGTGTTCGACGAACACCCGGTCGGCGATGATCCCGCTGGAGTACATGTCGATCCCGGCGTCGACGCCGAAGTACATGTCGCTGTGGCAGCCGGTCACCTCCATGCCGGGGGGTGTCGAGACCGCGGGGATGGGGCCGTTGTCGGTGAACATCACGATGTCGGGCAGGCCGGGCGGATTGCCCACGTACTGGGGGCTGAAGTGCAGAAGCGACTGCTGGATGACGCCGTCGGCCATGTCGGCCTGGAACGCGTCGGCGATGTCCCTGGCGAGCCCCGCGATATCGGTGTTGCGGTCGATCCGGGCGAGGTAGGTGGCCACTCCGAGCGGGTTCGTGCACGCCGTGGCCCCCAGCGGCGGTGAGAGGAAGTATCGCAGGTCGACGGGATAGATGTACGGCACCGGGATGTGGGGCGTCTCGCGAATCCGCCACTCGGCCAGCAGGATCGCTGCCGACAGAACGGCGTTGGTGCGGAGGTGGTGCGTCCGGCAGAACGAGATCAGGTCACGGGTCTCGCGCTCGCTCAGGCGGCAGCGGGCGACCGGAACGTGTGTGGGCAGGGCGGGAGTCACCTCGTTCGTCGCCCGCCGCGATGGCGGCAGTTCGTAGGCGAACATGGCGGGCAGGTAGCGCTCGAGTCCCGACCGCTGCAGTTTGTGTATTCCCCGTTCGGCGAGCACCGCCTCGAGCGGGACAGGCGCGGGTTGCACGTCGATCGGCCGGAGGCTGCCGGTGCAGACCAGCTCGGTGTACCAGCTGAACAACTCCTCCACGAAGCTGAACTGGTGGTGACCGTCGGCGAGGCAATGATGGATGTAGAACGTCGGCCGGGCCTGCCCGTTGTGGACGGTAAGCCGCAGGTGGGCCAGCGCCACCCGCTGGTCGAGATGCATGTGGGGCGCCTCGGTCGCCGCATCGTCGAGGTACACCACGTCGATCCCCGGCGGCATCAGGTCATCGACCACGATCTGGTGCCGCCCATCGGGAAGCCGTTCGAGATGCCCCGCCAGGACCGGATGAGCTTCGAGGAGCGCGTCGAACGCCGCGGACATGGCGTCGATGTCGACCGCGCCCGTCACGTGGGCGGTGAGGGCGACGAAATTGTGTGTCTCGGCGAACATCTCCTCGCTGCGGGCCAGAGTCCGGATCACCGACGTGGGAAACATGTCATACCCCCTCGCGGCGTGCGGTCGTCGTGACGTCGGTGGTCATCCGCGCATGCTCGCTCTCCGGAACCCGATCGCCATGGGGACCGCACACAACGCGCCGATGCCGACCGACCAGAGCAGCATCTCGGTCATCGGTGCCAGCACCGGCCCGCCGAGGGCGAGTCCTCGCATCGTGTCGACCGCGCAGCTGACCGGCTGGTGTTCGACCACCGGCTGGAGCCAGCGCGGGTACTGGTCCAGGGGAACGAAGCCGGTGCTGAAGAACATCAAACTGCCCCAGACGATCTCGGTGGCCTCGACGACGAGCGTGTTCGCCGAGTACAACGCCAGCGTGATGACGATCGCCGAGAACGCCAACCCGAACGCGACCGGGGTGACGACCCAGATCACCGACTGCACGATCGATTGCGTGAAGCGGAACCCGAGCACCACTGCGGCACAGAGAATGATCACCGTCGTGACGACGATCCGTACCGCATCGGCGAGCAGCCGGGCCAGCAGACCCGACGCCCGGTGTATGGGGACCACCCACAACCGCGACAGCAGGCCGTTCGAACGTTCACGCATCAACCCGATGCCGCCGATCATCGATCCGGACATCGCCCCCACCATCGCGATCAACGGGACGCTGCCGTAGAGCGCGCTGTGCCCCGTGGCCTCCGAAATACCCTTCCCCAGCACGGTGTTCAGCGTCACCAGCAGTGCCACGGGCATGATCAGGGATTCGAGCACGGTGGCCGGGTCGCGGCTCCACCGCCGCAGAACGCGGGTGGTGAGGATCCAGCTGTGCTGGAGGAGTCGCCGGGGAGAGCTCTCCCAGGAGTCCCGGCGAGCCGGCGGGCCCGGTTGTCGCGGTGTGGCGGCACCCACGTCGCTCACGGCGGTGACGGACATCATCGCCGCCTGGCCGCGACGAGCGCATGCAGCGGCAGCAGGACCACGCTCAGGCCCACCACCCAGGCCAGAGCAGGTCCGACGACCGACCACGTCACGGCGCCGGCCGCCGGTGTGCTGTCTCCCGCCAACGCCCGTAGCGCGTAGACGAACTGGGATATCGGTTGGTTGCGAACGAACGCCTGAATCCACTCAGGGAAGCGTTCGACCGGTTGGAGGCCGACCGACACCTGCCCGAAGACGATGATGGGCAGCAGCATCAGAGGCATGGTGGCCTCGGGGTTCTCCGTTGCGGCGCCGATCAGATCGCCGAGGAGGGACAGCATCGCGCCGATGAGCAGCACGAGCAGACAGAAGCCGATGGTGGCGCCAACGCTGCCGTAGAACCGGAACCCGATGACGTGACCGCAGACCAGTGAAACGGCCAGCGCCATACCGCAGCGGTACATGCTTGCCGACATCCGGGACCCGAGGGGGATGAGGCGGTTGATCGGCATGGATTTGAACCGCCGGTTGATGCCTTGGACCGCATCGGTCGCCGACCGGAAAGCGGCCGACAGCGCGGCGAACGCGATCGCGTTCAGCGCGATGAGAGGCATCAGGTACTGCGCGTAGCTGCTGATGCCCTGGGTGAAAGCGCCCATGAACTGTTTGAGCGGAAGGTAGAACCCGACCGTGAACATGACCGACGCCGCAAGCAGGGTGAGCACCTCACCATTGCGGAGCGTCGGTGTGATCATGCGTACGGTCAGCACCCACCACTGCTGAACGCCGGACGTCGCCGGCCGGACCGCCGTCGTGTCGATCACGAGATCACCTGTGCCCCATTGCGGTCGACGTCGCGTTCCGTGTCATCGGCCGTCAGCGCGAGAAACACTTCGTCGAGTGACGGGCGTCGCAGCGCGATGTCGTGGAGCTCGATGTTCTCGGCGTCGAGATGGGACAGGACCTGGACGAGGGTTTTCGGCCCGTCCGGCGCGGGCATCGCGATGCGGTCGGCAGTAGGTGTCAGTGCCACCCGATTCTCCTCCGGCAAGAGCGACGCCAGCGCGTCCGCCACCATCGGCAGGTCCTTCACGTGCCGGGGCACGATCTCGCAGTAGGTGGTTCCCGCGCGCTCCTTGAGTTCGTCGGCGGTTCCTTCCGCGATGATCGTGCCGTGGTCGATCACGATGATGCGATCGCTCAGCGCGTCGGCTTCCTCGAGGTACTGGGTGGTCAGCAGCGTGCCGATCCCCGCTTCCTTGAAGTCGGACACCAGCGCCCAGATCGTCTGGCGGCTACGCGGATCCAGTCCGGTCGTCGGTTCGTCGAGGAACACCACCTCCGGGAGGACCACCAGGCCGCACGCGATGTCGATCCGCCGACGCATCCCGCCGGAGTACGTGCCGACGCACCGGTCGGCCGCATCCACCAGGTCGAACCGGTCGAGGAGCTCCGCCGCTCGCGCTCGCGCGGCCGACTTCCGCATGCCCTGCAGGCGTCCGAACATCACGAGGTTCTCGCGGGCGGTCAGCAGGTCGTCCAGCGCGACGTGTTGACCGGTGAGCATGATCGACTGCCGCACGCCCGCAGGATCCGAAACGACGTCGTGGCCGGCCACTTCCGCGTGGCCGGCGTCGGGCCGGGTCAGGGTGGACAGGATGTCCACCATCGTCGTCTTGCCCGCTCCGTTGGGCCCGAGCAGGCCGATGACCTCGCCTCGCGCCACCTCGAAACTGATGTCACGCAGCGCAGCAACAGGTCCGAACGACTTCCGTATGCCGCTGACGATGACCGCCTTGTCGGTGCCGCCCATTCGTTTACTCCTCCGCCGATGTCAGTCGGTCGATGACAGATCGACCAGGATCAGGTCGTCACCGGCCACTTCGGATTCGTCCTCCGCGAGCACTTCCCTGGCCACTTCGGTCAGTGCCGTCGGATACCTCGCGACAAGTGACTTCGCGAGCGCCGGGTCGACCCGCCGCTCATCGACCCACCAGTCGATGTGCAGTGCACGGCCCGAGCGGTACACGCGAACCTCGAAGGCGTGGCCGAGCCCTGATGCGGTAGCGCGCGCGGGCATCGTCGTGTCGGGGTCGAACTGGAACGGTTCGTCACCGGACGACGGGGGCGGGTCGGGAATCACCCCGAGGTGCGAGAGGAAGACATCGGGTGGTGCGGTCGCGCCGAGCAGTCGCGCGGTCGGCGCGTAGGCGTACCGCAACAGGCCGTAGCCGATCCCGAAGTGCGGTACGGACTTCAGGGTGTCGTGCACGGTGGACAACAGCTGTCCCGCGGTGGCGTCTCGACGGGTAGCGCACGTCAGCGCGACGGGATAGAGGGTGGTGAACCATCCGACCGTCCGCCGGAGGTCGACCTCCGGCTTCAGCACCGAGCGGCCGGGACCGGCGAGGTCGACGGCGAGCACTCCCTCGCCGACCGTGTTCGCGACCGTCCGACTCAACGCTGCCAGCAACAGCTCGTCGAGCGACACCTTGTGCGTGCGCCGCGCATCGTCGATCTCCATCGTCTCGGACACGCTCAGCGCCGAGGACAACCGCGTCAGGTCGCCGGACTCCGGTTGTCGCTGCCGGGCGCCTGCGACACGCAGGGTCGCCGTCGCCGCCGTCTCGAGCCAGAAGCCGCGGCTCCCGACGACCGCCGGATGTGTAGCGAGGCCGGCACAGCGCTGGGACCACTCACGCCACGTCGTCGTGACCGGTTGCAGCGCGACCTCTTCCCCCGCGAGCCGCTGGGCGAACGCCGTGAAGATGTCGGTGAGCAGGATGTCCCGGGAGGCGTTGTCCGCCACCACCCCGTGCACGCTGATCGCCAGGTGAGACGGTCCCGTGGAGTCGCCACGGACGTAGACGGCGGTCAGCGGGGCCCCGCAGGTGCCGGTGCCGCCGCGCGTCTGCTCGTCGAGGATGCTCAGCACCGCCTCTCGCTCCTGCGGGCTTCCGGCCGGGATGCCGTCGGGCAGCGACCGCACCGGCAGTTCGCCGAAGTCCTGGGGGTCGCCGAAGTGCTGCTCCCACGTCCCGGCCCGTTTTTCGATCCGCAGCCGCAACGCGTCGTGGTGATTGGTCAGGGCGGTGAGCACAGCCTGGGCGTGCTCGACCCCCACATCGGGGCGCAGCCGCAGGATGATCGGGATCCGCCACCGCTCGGCATCGCGCAGGCCGTGCTCGAGGAAGTGCGCGATGTTCGGCGGCACAGGCGGATTCACCGCGTCCTCCGGTGATTGCCGCGCGAGACCTCCTGCGGCGAGCCGGGCGGACAGCACGGTGGCCAGAGCAGAGACGGTCTGGTTCTCGTACAGGTCCTGCGGGGTGAGATCGAGGCCCTCGTTGGCGGCCGTCATCGCGACACTGATGGCGATCAACGAGTCACCGCCGAGCTCGAAGAAGTTGGCGGTGCGGTCGATACCACCGACTCCGAGGCACTGCGACCAGATGCGCTGCAGCGTGGTCTCCATCTGCGATGTGCCGTTCATCGGCGCGTGTGCACCGTTGCGCTTCCCGCCGGCCGGTGCCACCGCCGCGCCGTTGGTGGCGCCGGCGCCCTCCTGCCACGGGGCGGTCGCCCGGTGGTCCACCCAGTGCCGTTGCCGCTCGAAGGGATAGCCGGGGACCGACACCAGCCGGGGACGGCGACCCGCCCTCCGCGGAGTCCAGTCGACGTCGATCCCCGCTGACCAGAGTTGTCCGAGCCCGAGGAGGAACGCATCGTGGTCACTTCGGTTCTGGGCTTGATGGCGCATGAGGCGTACTGCGCGGTGCCCGTCGGACCATCGGGGATGACGCATCGCCGACGAGGTCAGGTTGCCGCCGGGCCCCACCTCGACCAGGACGCGCCCCGGGTCGGCGAGCAGTACGTCGAGTTCGTCGGAGAATCGCACGGTGCCGCGGATCTGACGCGCCCATGTCGCAGGATTGGTCGCCTCGCCGGCGGACATCCAGGTGCCGGTGAGGTTCGAGAGCACAGGCAGCTCGGGTTCACGGAGCGCCAGACGGGACAGGAAGGCCGTGAACTCCGGGAGGACCGAATCCATCAGGCGGGAGTGGAACGCATGGGACGTGCGCACCCGGCGGGCCACGATTCCGTGCTCGGCCAGCCGGGACTGGAACCGTTCGATGGCCTCGGCCGCCCCGGCGACCACGCAATTGCCCGGGTCGTTGACGGCGGCGAGATCGACGTCGGTCGAGAGGTGCTCGGCGAGGGCGTCCGGGCTCAGCGCCACCGCCACCATCACGCCGCGCGGCGACGCATGCATGAGGCGTGCGCGCATCGACACCGCTCGGGCGGCTGTGGGCAGGTCGAAGACTCCGGCGATGGTGGCCGCCACGTATTCGCCGATGCTGTGTCCGGCGACCGCCGCCGGACGGACCCCATAGGATTCGGTCAGTCTCGCCAACGCGTACTCCACGGAGAACAGGGCCGGCTGTGCGCGGTCGGTGCGCTCGAGGCTCCGTCCGCTTCCCCGGAACACCTCCGCATGGAGGTCGAGGCCCGACTCTTCGGCGAAAGCCGCGGCGCACTGGTCGAAATGCGCGGCGAACGCCGGCTCGGATTCGTAGAGGCCGGACGCCATCCCGATGTGCTGGGCGCCCTGTCCGGGAAAGGCGAACACCACGCGGTGCGCGGGGGATTCGTCGGTCGGCACCGACTGGCCGGTGAACACGCTCTCGTCGTCGGCGGTCAGCACGGATGCCGCGTGGTCGCGGTCTCGGACTACCGCGACCATCCGGATCGGCTCTTGCCTGCGAGTCGACAGCGTGTAGGCGACGTCGGCCACGTCGACCTCGTCCGCTTCGCTCAACGCCGCGGCCACCGCAGATCGCGACTCCTGCAGGGACTCGGCGGAACGGGCGGACAGCATCAGCACCTGAGGACCGGGATCGATGTCGGACGCCGCGATCGCGGGCGCCTCCTCGAGGACGACATGGCAGTTGGTGCCGCCGACGCCGAACGAACTGACCCCCGCCCGCCGAGGGCCGTCCCACTCCCACGGCCCGTACTCGTTGCGTACGACGAAGGGACCCTGCTCGAGGTGGAGTTCGGGGTTCGGCCCGGAGAAGTGGAGTGTCGCGGGCAGAGCGCGATGCTCGAGGCAGAGGATCGCCTTGATGAGGCCGGCGATGCCTGACGCCGCTTCCAGGTGCCCGATGTTCGATTTGACCGACCCCACGAAGCAGGGGCCGGTGCGGGGTGTCGAGGACAGGCCGAACGCCTGTCGTAGGCCTTCGATCTCGATCGGGTCGCCCAGCGGTGTCCCGGTCCCGTGGGTCTCGATGTAGCTCACGGTCGACGCGTCGACGTCCGCGACCGCATGCGCCTCCGCGATGGCCTCGGCCTGACCGGCGGCGTTCGGCGCCGCATAGTTCATCTTCGTCGCGCCGTCGTTGTTGATGGCCGACCCCCGGATCACGGCGTGGATGCGATCCCCGTCGTCGACGGCGGCCTGCAACGGCTTGAGGACGACCACCCCGACGCCGCTTCCGAAGATGGTGCCGTCGGACCTGACGTCGAAGGGCCGACAGTGCCCGGTCGCCGACACCATGGATCCCGGTTCGTGCCAGTAGCCGACGTGATGTGGCACCCGGATCGACGCGCCGCCCGCCAGCGCCATGTCGCATTCGCCGGCCAGGATGCTCTGGCAGGCCAGATGGACCGCGACGAGAGACGACGAACACGCGGTCTGGACCGAGAGAGCCGGACCGCGGAGGTTCAACTGGTGCGCCACCCGGGTGGCCAGGTGATCCTTGTCGTTCTGCAGTGACAGGCTCACCATGTCGAAGGTGGCGCCCTGACCGATGATGACCTTTGGGTCGTGATGGGACATGAGGTTGTGGAGGAGATACCCACTGGCGGAACTCGTTCCGTACACCCCGACCGACCCGTCGATCCGCAGTGGGTCGTAGCCGGCGTCTTCGAGGGCGTGCCAGGCCGACTGCAGGAACAGCCGGTGCTGCGGGTCCATCATCCGGGCCGCCTGCGGCGTGAATCCGAAGAAGTCGGCGTCGAACTCGTCGATGCCGCTGAGTAGGGCCGCCCGCCGCACATACGAATGGTTGGCGAGCGCTTCCTCCCCCACACCGGCGGCGAGGAGTTCCTCCTCCGAGAGGGTGACGATGGATTCCTCACCACGCCGCAGGTTGCGCCAGAACGCGGACACGGTGTCAGCTCCGGGGAATCTTCCCGCCACGCCGACAATCGCAATAGCGTTGTCGGGCAACGCGTCCGGTTCCTGGGAGACATCGAAGGTGCGGGTCACAGCCGTTGTCCTACCTTCCGCCGCGTCGCGGCTCGTTGGCGCGCTGCGGCGCGTTGCTGTACCCGATCGCGAACCGCGTGATGGGGTGTGTTGTGGTCCTGATCGGCCAGACCGAGCTGCCGGATGAGCTCGACCGACAGGTCCCGAGGGGACGCGCCCTGCAGGAGGAGCGCCACCGGCGGCTCGACGCCGAAGTCCCCGCGTACCGTGTTCCTGATCCGGACCGCCATCAGCGAATCCATCCCCAGTTCGGTGAGCGGCTGATCGATGTCGACCAACGATTCGTTCGGGAAGCCCATGATCGCCGCGATCCGGCGGCGCAGCCGCGTGATGAGGATGCGGTCGACCTCGGCGGCGTCGAGGTCGCGTAGCGCCTCGGGACCACCCCAGTCCTCGTCATCGCTCAGCGCCTCGAGTTCTCCGACGAGCTCTGCGAAGTAGCCGAGCCGGCTGATCTCCGGGAACGCCGCCGCGGCCCGATCGAGGCGAAGCCGGGCGACACCGACCTGGGTCATGTCCGCTGCGAGCACCGCGTCGAGGGCCTCGACGCCTTCGGCGGGCGTGATGGGATCGAGCACGCTGAGCGTCAGCGAACGTGCGACTCCGACGTCGGACCACTGACCCCAGTTGACCGTGGTGGCGGGAAGGCCCGATGCCCTTCGCCACGCGACGAGAGCGTCGAGCCAGGCGTTGGCGCACGCGTACGCGGCCTGACCGGGTGAGCCGAGCAGCGACGCCACCGAGGAGAAACCGACCCACCAGTCGAGCTGTCGATCCGCGGTGGCCTCGTGCAGACGCAGCGCCCCGGTCGCCTTGGGCGCCCAGACCCGTTCCAGCGCCTGCCTGCTGAGCCCGGTCACGAGCTGGTCGTCGATCACCGCTGCGGCGTGAATGACTCCCTTCAGCGGTCGACCGGTCGCTTCTGCGCTCCGCACGAGTCGCCGAGCCACCTCGGGCGCGGCGATATCGCCGAGCTCGACCGCGATCTCGGCGCGGCTCTGGAGTTCGGCGAGCGTGTCCTGCATCGCCGCCGACGGCTCGGATCGCCCGTTGAGGACGACACGCCCGGCACCTTTGTCGACGAGCCAGCGGGCAACCACCATGCCGACTCCCCCGAGACCTCCGGTGACGATGTACGAGCCGTCGCGGCGGACCACCGGCTCTCGCTGCCCTGCGTCGAGCCCCGCACGGGAGAGTCGTTCGGCGAAGCGGCGACCTGCGCGCCAGGCGATCACGTCGTCGCCGGGCGGCGACTCGAGTTCGGCCGAAAGCGTCTGGGTGAGCGCTGCGGTCTCCGAGGTGTCGAGGTCGACCAGAGTGGTGCGCAGGTCCGGGTGTTCGTAGGCGAGGACTCTGATGAGGCCCCGCAGCGACCCGGCGACGGGGTCGCCGGATTGCGTACCGTTGACCGCGAGGCCGTTGCTGGTCACCAGCCACAGCCGCGGTGACCTGCCGTGCCAGCCCCCCACGATCGCTCGGGCGATCGCCGAGATGCGCCAGATCATCTCGCGGGCACGGTCCGATGCGCCGTCGCGATCGGTCCCGTCGAACGGGTGGGATCCGATGAACGCGATGACCCCTGCGGGCGGCGCATCCGGGTCGGCGGCGGTGTCACCGAAGGCCTCGAGCACCGCCGACTCATCGGAGTGATCGGCAGCCAGCACCCGGCGGCTGGGCGAACCGAAGCGCAGGATGAACTGTTCGGCCGTCTCTTCGGTGTCCCCATCGGCCAGCACCAGCCAGCTGCCGGCAGCCGGCGCGGTGGCCGTGGTGGGCTGCGCCGGCGCCGGTGTCTCCGTCCACACCGTGTCGAACACCTTCTGCGCCAGGGGTAGCGGCACGGCACGGCGTTGGACGCGGCGCAGGTAGATTCCGGTGATCTCCGCGGTGGGCTCCCCGGCGTCGTCGGTCAGGACGACGCGACCCAGCGTGCCACTGCCGTCGTCGTCGGCCTTGATGATCTCGGCGACGCACCTCGCGCGCCGGCCCGTGTCCCCGAACAGTCTCATCCCCTCGATGCTCACCGGCAGATAGGTGACGTCCGTTGTGTCCGTGTTGGATCCGGACGGCATCGCGGCGGCGAGGGTTTGCAGCGCCGCGTCGAGCATGACCGGGTGGATCCGGTAGCCCCGGTGCGGTGCGGCTTCGTGGGGCAGGACGATCTCGCTCATCGCGGAGGCACCCGCGATCCGGACGATCCGGTTGAGCGCGGCGAACGACTGACCGTGATGAGCACCCGTGCGTCTCAGCGCGGCATAGAAGTCGGCGGGCGCGAGCACCTCGTCGCCGGGCGAGTTCGTCCGCTCGACTCGGATCGCCTGCTGCGGTTCTGCGGTGTGGACGTGTGCCACCGCGTGCCGCCGCCATGCGGCCCCGGTCCGGGAGAAGATCTCGACGCGAACGCCGTCGGGCGCGGTCGGGACCACTTCGGTGGTGATGCCGGTGGAGCTGCCCACCGGAAGCATCTCTTCGATCTCCAGGCGGCTGACGTCGACCTGCGTGGCGGGTCTGCCGAGGGCTTCGCCGCCTGCGGCGATCGCGATCTCGGCGAAGGCCGCCGCCGGCATGACGGGTTGTCCGTGCACCTTGTGGTCGCTCAGCCACGGCAGCACGTCGGTCCCGACGAGCGCCTGCCACACGTGCCCCTTGCTCGAGGGTGTCTCGACGTGCGTCCCGAGCAACGGGTGTGCGGCCGACGACTGTCCGCCTGCCGGTCGGGGTGCGATCCAGTACCGGGAGTGCTGCCACGGTGTCGGAGGCAGGTCGGCCAGCCGGCCTCTGCTGTCGGCACGCTGCGCCATGCCGTCCAACGGCGGCTGGATCGCGGCGAGATGCGTGTGAAAGGTCAGTGTCTCGTGGTTGTCACGGGTGACCGTCGCCGACACGTGGGCGTCGCCGCCCGGCCGCACCGTGGCGAGCGCCTCGGTGATGGCATGGGTGAGAAGTGGGTGCGGGCTGACCTCGATGAACGTGGCGTGGTCGGCACCCGCGGCGGCTACCGCCTGGCTGAACCGGACCGGATGACGCAGGTTGGACGCCCAGTAGTCGGCATCGAAGACCGGGGGGCCGCCTGCGCTGTGGCCCGTCGTGCTGATCAGGGGGATCTTGGGCGGCTTCGGGGTCAGATCCGCCAGCGCAGAGCGCAATTCGGGGAGAACGGGGTCGATCGTGGGGTGGTGGGAGGCGACATCGACCTCGATTCGCCGCGCCAGCCTGTTCTGCGCGTCCACCTCCTTGATCACGGCGTCGACCTGGTCAGGCGGACCGGCGATCACGGTCTGCCGAGGTGAGGCGTAGACCGCCAGGGTGACGTCGGGATGGTGGCGGATCACCGCTTTGACGCCGTCGGGGTCGAGTTCGAGCAGGGCCATGGCGCCCTGTCCGGAGAGTCGCGACATCAACCGGGAACGGGTCGCGATGACGCGCAGCCCGTCGGCGGGGCTGAGTGCCTCGGCCACCACCGCCGCGGTCACCTCTCCCATCGAATGTCCGATCACCGCGGCCGGTTGCACCCCGTAGGAGCGCCACAACGCCGTCAGCGCCAGTTGCAGGCCGACCAGCACCGGTTGGATGCGGTGAATCCCGACCACGGGATCGCCGCTGCCGAGCACCTCACGCAGCGAGAATCCGGTCTGCGCAACGAAAATGGGCTCGAGCTCGTCGACAGCCGCGGCGAACGCGGGCTCGTCTGCCAGCAGTTGTCGTCCCATGCCCGGCCACTGCGATCCCTGCCCCGAGTAGACGAAGACCGCGCCCGACGGGTGGAGGCGCTCGTGCGGACCCACCACTGCGGGCGCCGGAACGCTCGCGGCCACCGCCCGCAGTCCGGCCACTGCCTGCTCACGGTCACATGCGCACACCGTGGCGAACCGGGCATGGTGCGCACGGTGGTGGTCCAGGGTGTGCGCGACGTCGACGAGCGGCACGCGTTGGCCGCCGCCCTCCATCCAGTCGGCGAGTGTCGACGCCCACGACGCCACCCGCTCGGGTGTCTTGCCGGACACGACCAGAGTCGTCACCGACGCGTCCGGTTCCCGAGGGGTCGCAGGTGCCGGATCCGGGCCCTGCTCCAGCACCACGTGCGCGTTGGTGCCACCGAGGCCGAACGACGACACCGCCGCCCGCCGCGGACCGGCCTCGGTGGGCCACGGCGCCACCTCGGTGGGCACGAACAGTCGTGTCGGCGAGGCGTCGATGGCCGGATTCCACTGTGTGAAGTGAAGGTTGGGCGGGATCTGGGCCCGCTGTACCGCCAGGGCCGCCTTGATGAAGCCCGCGATACCGGCGGCGCCCTCCAGATGTCCCATGTTGCTCTTGACCGCGCCCAGTGCACACGGATCGCCGCCGCGCCCGTAGGTCGCAGCGAGCGCCTCGAACTCGATCGGGTCGCCCAGCGCGGTGCCCGTGCCGTGGGTCTCGACGAAATGCACTGAGCCCGGGGTTATCTCGGCGGATGCCAGCGCGCGGTTGATCACATCGCGCTGGGCCAGCGAGTTCGGCGCGGTGAGACCGTTCGAGCGGCCGTCCTGGTTGACCGCCGAGCCGCGCACCACCGCCAGAACCCGATCCCCGTCGCGGACGGCGTCGGTCAACCGTTTGAGCACCACGACGCCGGCACCTTCGCCGCGGACGAACCCGTCGGCGCCCGCATCGAACGAGTGACACCGGCCGCGCGGCGACAACATCCCCCACTTCGCCAGTGCCAGCTGTGTTTCAGGCCGCAGGATGACGTTGACCCCACCGGCCAGCGCGAGGTCGCTCTCCCGCAGCCGCAGACTCTGACAGGCCAGATGCACCGCGACCAACGACGACGAACACGCCGTGTCGACAGCCACCGCCGGGCCCTGAAGCCCCAGCGAGTAGGCGACCCGCCCCACCGTGACACTGTGCGCGTTGCCCGTCGCGGAATAGGCGTCGATGCTGTCCGGGTCGGCCGCCGAGCCCACCTGGTACTCCGAGTAGTACACGCCCATCATCACTCCGGTGCGGGTGCCGCCGAGGCTGTTCGGCGCCACACCGGCGTGCTCGAGCGCCTCCCAGGCCACTTCCAGGAGCAGGCGCTGTTGCGGGTCCATCGCCTCGGCCTCCCGCGGGGAGATACCGAAGAAGTCCGCGTCGAAGCCCGCCACATCGGGCAGGAATCCGCCCCACTTCGACGGCATCCGGCCGGGCGCCAGCGGGTCCTCGTCGTAGAACGCATCGGCGTCCCACCGATCGGCCGGTACCTCACCGATGGCGTCGACACCCGAGGAGAGAGCGGACCAGTAACCCTCGGGGCCGATCGCGCCACCCGGAAATCGGCATCCGATCCCGACCACCGCCATGGGTTCTGCCATGGCGATGCGCGAGGCCTTGTCGAACTGATCATCCAGCGCAGCGCGCTGCGTACCGGTCATACCCGAAATCCGGTCGAAGGTGGTTCTCATCAGATCCCGCTCTCACTCCTGGCTGAAGCCGCCTCGACGCTGTCGAACAACGCATCGAGCACACTGCTCGCGGATTCGCATGCGACATCGAGGCTGCTGTCGTCGGACATGTCTTCTGTGTCGAGGATTTCGGCGAGGTATCCCGTCAGCGCCGCGATGGTCGGGTGGTTCCACAGCATCGTCGCCGACAACTCGACACCGACGAACTGACGCGCCTCTTTGAGCAGGCCCATCGCCATCATCGAGTCCAGACCCAGTTCGGGGAAGGACCGTTCGCGGTCCACCGCCGACGGTGGCATCCGCAGTTCTCGCGCGAGGATGTCGGTCAATCCGTCGGCGAGCTGTGCGCGGAGCTCGTTCCCGGACAGCTCGGACCACGCGGGTGCGGTTGCGGCGCTCCGGGTCTCGCCGTCGGTCGCCGATCCGCCGTGGCGGCTCGATGACCCCGAGTCCTCGATGAGCGCGGCGTAGTAGCCCTTCTCGAAGAATTCCGGGGACGCCGCCGCCGCGCGGTCCAGACGCAGACGGGCGACGCCGACCCGCGCACGGCTGCCGCCGACCAGTGCCTCCAGCGCCTCCCGGCCTTCGGCGGGGGTGATGGGATCGAGCACGCTGAGTGTCAGCGACCGTCCCATGCCCACGTCGGACCACTGACCCCAGTTGATCGCGGTGGCGGGCAACCCTGCGGCCCTCCGCCACGCGACGAGCCCGTCGAGCCATGCATTTGCCGAGGCGTACGCGGCCTGCCCCGGGGCGCCCAACATCGACGACACCGACGAGTAGCCCACCCACCAGTCGAGCTGTCGGTCCGCAGTGGCCACATGGAGCCGCAGGGCCCCTGCCGCCTTGGGGGCCCAGGTCCGTTCGAGGTTCGCCTGGTTGAGGGCGGCCACCACA
Source organism: Mycolicibacterium litorale (assembly GCF_010731695.1). Lineage (NCBI taxonomy): Bacteria > Bacillati > Actinomycetota > Actinomycetes > Mycobacteriales > Mycobacteriaceae > Mycobacterium > Mycolicibacterium litorale. The sequence goes on along the minus strand of NZ_AP022586.1, from coordinate 1,606,086 downwards.
CCGTCGTCGGCCACGCCCGCCGCGTGCACGACGCCCCGCAGCGGTAACCCGGTCTCCTCGGCGGCCGCCACCAGCCGTTCAGCCACTCCACGTGAGGAGATGTCTCCGGTCACGACGGCGATCTCGGCACGGGTCCCGAGTTCGGCGAGGTCGCCGCGCAGTGTGTCGGCGGGGCCGTTGCGGCCGTTGAGGATCACCCGGCCCGCACCGTTGTCGACCAGCCAGCGGACCACGACCATGCCGAGGCCGCCCATACCGCCGGTGACGATGTAGGAACCGTCGGTGCGCACGGCAGGCCCACCCTCACGCGGTTCCGGCGTGACACGCGACAGTCTCTCCACGTACCGCCGATCGCCGCGCCACGCGACGACGTCGTCGTCTCCCGATATCGCCAGTTCGCTGGTGATGGCGGCGACGACATCGTCGGCGGTGCCGACGTCCACCAGGGTCGCGCGCACATCCGGCTCGTCGGCGAGCATCCGGGCGGCTTCCCCTGGGTAATCCCACGTCCGGATGAGGCCCTTGAGTGCACATGTCGTGGGATGGCCCGACTCGTCACCGTCGACGACCAGACCGCCGCGAGTGAGCACCCACAGTCGCGGGGACCGGCCCGGCCACGCACCGGCCACCGAGCGCGCGGTGACCGACAGTGCCGAGACCAGATCGCGCCCACGCGCGATCGTCCGATCGGCGTCGTCTGCGACGTCCGAACCGTCGAAGGGGCCTCCTCCGACGAAGACGACCACCCCTTCCGGCGGGCGTTCGCTTCGTGCAGCGGCGTCGGCGACCGCCGCGGACACCCCGGACTCGTCCATGAGGTCCGTGATGTTCGCCGGGCGGCCCGACGATCCGACGGCGTCGGCGAACCGCTGCGCGTCGGCTCTCGCATCCGCATCCCCGGCCAACACCACCCAGCCCCGGGTCGATGCGGCACCACCGTGACCGGACGCCGCTGCGGGAACCGCGGTGTGCTGCCAGACGGTGTCGAAGAGCTTGTGCACCAGCGGCATCGGCACCGCTCCGCGCGGCATTCGCCGCAACTGGATGGCGGTGACCTCCGCGGTCACCGTCCCCGAGTCGTTCATCAGGATGATCCGGCCCAGCGCGCCCCGGCCGTCGTCGTCGAGGGTCACGACATCGGCCCGGCACCTGGCATACCGTCCGACGTCGGCGAACACCCGCACCGACCCCAGTGCCACAGGCAGATAGGGCTCGTCGGCCACATCGGCCATGCCTCTTCCCGGCACCGCGACGGTCAGGCTCTGTATCGCGGCATCGAGCATCGCCGGGTGGATCCGGTAGGCCGGATACGGTGCGGCTTCCTCGGGCAGCTCGATCTCGGTCTCGGCCCGGCCGCCGGCCGTCAGCGAGATCCGTGAGAGTGCGCGCAACGCGGGCCCACGGTGCACTCCCGCCTCGCGCTGGGCCGCGTAGAAGTCCGTCGGCGACACCGCGGTCCCGGAGTCCTCCGACGGATCGGTCCGCGGGCGGGGAGCGGACCCGTGGGCGGCGGCGATCCGGGCGACGGCATGCCGACACCATCGATCCTCGGCCGCGCGCGTGTAGATCTCGAAACGGTGCTCGTGGTCTGCACCGCGAACGAGTCGGGTCGTCACCTGGATCCGGCGGTCCAGCGGGAGCATCTGCTCGACCTCCAGCCGGTCGACCGTGACGGCGTGGGCGCGCAGGCCGAGGGCTTCGGCGCCCGCGGCCAGCGCCATCTCGGCGAATCCCGCTGCGGGCAATACGGATTGGCCGTGCACCGCATGGTCAGCCAGCCATCCAGTCGCCTCGGGGTCGATCTCCGCCTGCCACACGTGACCGTCGCCCGAGGGGATCTCGACGTGCACTCCGAGTAACGGGTGACCACCGGCGACCTTCCTGCCGGCGGGCTTGCCTGCGAACCAGTACCTCGACTGCTGCCACGGGCGAGACGGGAGATCCACAGTGGGGCAACCACCGTGGCTGATCGCGACACCTCGGTGGGGGGTGGGTGGATGGTGTTGAGGTTGGTGTGGAAGGTGAGGGTGTCGTCGGTGTGGCGGTGGAGGGTGGCGGTGGTGTGGTGGGTGGTGGTGTGGTGGGTGGTGGTGAGGGTGTCGGTGATGGCGTGGGTGAGGAGGGGGTGTGGGCTGATTTCGATGAAGGTGTGGTGTTGGGTGGCTGCGGTGGTGATGGCGTGGGTGAATTGCACGGGGTGGCGCAGGTTGGTGGCCCAGTAGTCGGCGGTGAAGTCGGCGGGGGTGGTGGGGTCGGTGGTGGTGATCAGGGGCAGGGTCGGGGTGTGGGGGGTCAGGTCGGCCAGTGCGGTGCGCAGGGCGGGCAGGATGGGGTCGATGGTGGGGTGGTGTGAGGCGACGTCGACGTCGATGCGTCGGGCGAGTCGGTTGCGGGCGTCGACGGCGGCGATGACGGCGTCGATGTGGTGTGGGGGGCCGGCGATCACGGTTTGTCGGGGTGAGGCGTAGACCGCCACGGTGAGGTCGGGGTAGTCGCGGATGAGGGTGTGGGTGGTGTCGGGGTCGAGTTCCAGTAGTGCCATCGCGCCCTGCCCGGCCAGGTCAGACATCAGTTGGGAGCGGGTGGCGATCACGCGCAGGCCCTGGGCGGGGCTCAGGGCGCCGGCGACCACCGCGGCGGTCACTTCGCCCATGGAATGTCCGATGACGGCGTCGGGTTCGATGCCGTAGGAACGCCATAGCGCGGTCAGCGCCAATTGCATGGCGACCAGGACCGGTTGGATGCGGGCGATACCGACCACGGGTTGTCCGGCGCTGAGCACCTGCTGCAGGGAGAACCCGACCTGTTCGAGGAATGGTGCTTCCAGCTCGGCGACCGCCGCGGCGAATGCCGGTTCCTCGGCCAGCAACCGCTGGCCCATTCCGGGCCATTGCGAACCCTGACCGGAATAGACGAACACCGTGCCCGATCGGCGGGGTTGGGGGTGGGGGCCGACCACCCGGGCGCGTTGTGCCCGGCGGCCAGTGCACGCAGCCCGGCCACGGCGGCGGTGTGGTCGCGGGCACACGGTGGCCAGGACGGCGTGTCGGGTGCGGTGCTGGTTGAGCGTGTGGGCCACCTCGGCCAACCCGATAGCCGCGCCCGCACCCTCGAGCCAGTCGGCGAGCACCTGGGCCATCGAGGCGACCCGGGCCTGGGTCTTGCCCGAGACCACCAACGTCGTCACCGCGCAACGCTGCCCGGGATCGGTCACCGCGCCGGTCTGCCCCACCGGCTGTGTGGGGGGTTGTTCGAGCACGACATGGGCGTTGGTGCCCCGAACCCGAACGACGACACCCTGCCCGCCGCGGCCGTCCGGTGGCGGGCCAATCGGTGGGCGCGGCGACCACACGCAGCCGTAACTCATCGAAGGGAATATGCGGATTGGGTTGGCCGAAACCGCGGTTGGCCGGAAGATGACCACGCTGCACCGCCAACACCGTCTTGATGAACCCCGCGATCCCCGCCGCGGCCTCCACATGCCCCAGATTCGACTTGACCGAACCGATCAACAACGGCGAATCCGGCCCACGGCCACGACCCAGCACCGTGCCCAACGCCCGCGCCTCGATCGGATCGCCCAACAACGTGCCGGTGCCGTGCGCCTCGACATAATCGACCTCACGCCCATCCACCCCACCGTTGGCACACGCCGCCCGTAACACCGCGATCTGCGCACCCGGATTCGGCGCCATCAACCCGTTGGACCGGCCATCCTGATTGACCGCCGAACCCCGCACCACCGCCAACACCCGATCACCGTCACCCACCGCATCGGCAAGCCGCTTGAGGACCACCACCCCGCAACCCTCACCACGCACGAACCCATCCGCGGCAGCATCAAAGGCATGACACTGACCCGTCGGCGACATCGCCTGAGCCGCATCGAAACTGCGTGTCACCGCCGGCGACAACAACAGATTGACCCCCGCCGCCAACGCCACATCCGAATCCCCGCTACGCAGACTCTGACACGCCAGATGCACCGCCACCAACGACGACGAACACGCCGTATCCACCGTCACCGACGGCCCCCGGAAATCGAACACATACGACACCCGATTGGCGATGATGCTCAACGCCCCACCAGTACCCGACCACGCATCGACCTGACTCAGATCCGCAGACGCCAAATACCCGTACTCCCCCTGACACGCCCCCACGAAAACCCCGGTCTGACTGTGCCGCAACGAATCAACCCGAATCCCCGCATGCTCCAACGCCTCATGGGAAACCTCAAGCAACAACCGCTGCTGAGGATCCATCTTCACCGCCTCACGCGGCGAGATCTCGAAGAACTCCGCATCAAAACCGGCCACATCATCCAAAAACGCCCCCCACCGCGTCGTCCCCGCCAACACCGCAGCAACCTCAGGCGACCCATCATCAAACGCCGACCACCGCCCCACCGGCACCTCGGTAACCCCCGAACCACCACCAATCAACAACCCCCACAACGACTCCGCACCAACCACCCCACCCGGAAACCGACACCCCACACCCACCACCGCAACCGGCTCATCCGCCCAGCGATGCCCCCCGCCTGCGCCGGTCTCTTCTTCTCCCCCGTGCTGCGCACCACTGAGGAACCGCGCCAGGGTGTTGATCGTCGGGTACTGCCAGAACTCCACCGGCGACACCGACCGACCCAACAACTCCGACAACTCCCCGGCGATCATCACCGCATCAGCCGAACCCACCGCCAGATCGCTCAGGGGGGCGTCGCCGTCGATCTCGTCGGGACTGCACCCCACATTGGTCACCAGATAATCGACCAACCACTGCCGAACAGCGTCTTCACCGTGAAGGGACGTCATGCCGTGCACCTCGTCGTCATCAGCGACCGCTCTCACTGCCGGCGGTAGCGGTTTCCGCGTCCGCGAACAGCGCATCCAGAACGCTGGTCTCTGACGCCGTTTCGGATTCGGGTGCCACGTCATCGCCGGGGCGCAGACGGTTGGCGATGTATTCGCTCAGCGACGCGATGGTCGGGTGATTCCACAACATCGTCGCCGACAGCTCGATGCCGACCAGCTCCTCGGCTTCTCGTCGTATCGACATGGCCATCACCGAGTTCAAGCCGAGCTCGGCGAACGGCCGATCCGATTCGATCTCGGTCTGCGGCATCTGCAGTTCGTCGGCCAGGATCGCTCTGAGTCCCGTCGCGAGTTCGTCGAGCATCTCGTCGGCCGACATCTGCGTCCACTCTCGTCCCGCCCCGCGACCGCGGCCGACGTCGGGTCGGACTTCCTCGCGTGCACCCGGCAACGGGGCGACCACCGCTTGCGCCACGTCGTAGCGCTGGGCGTACTCCCAGGCGGCAAAAGCCTCCTCCGCTTGGATCGGCCGGGATCCGACCCGGTGGAGCTCCTCGTCCACCACGTCGGCCCCGGCGGCGAAGCCGAGACCCCGCCAGGCGACCCAGTCGAGGCTCATGGTGTGGTCGCCCTGTCGGCGGCGGGCTCGGGCGAGACCGTCGAGGTGAGCATTCGCCGCCGCATACGCGCCCTGGCCGGGGACTCCGAACACGGCGCCGGCCGAGGCGGTGAGGAAGAAGAAGTCGAGGCTTCCCACGGGGAACGCATCGTGCAGCGCCTGTGCGCCGGCGACCTTCGGCCACAGCACATGCCGCAGCGACTCGTCCGACACGTCGGTCAGGAGCCGGCTCTCGGCGACGCCGGCGCCGTGGATCACCCCGCGTATCGGCGGTGCGCCGAGGTGGTCTCGCTGGTCGAGCAGCGCCTGGACCGCCTCACGCGATCCGACGTCCAGAGCCACCGACTCGACAGAGACGCCGCGCATCTCGAGGTTTCGGATGACGCTGATCCTGTGCGCCAGCACGGGATCGTCACGATGGCTGTCCCAGGCGCTTCTCGGCGGCAGGGCGGTGCGTCCGGCCAGCACCAGGCGGCGGGCGCCCCGGTCGGCGAGCCACGCCGCCGTCAGGAGTCCGAGTGCACCCAGGCCTCCGGTGACGAGGTACGCCGAATCGGGACGACACCGCAGCGGCTCTCGTACGGCAGGGCCCGAGACCCGTTCGAGAGCTGGTGCCGAGAACTCGCCGTCACGCAGCACGAGGATGGTTCCGGCCGCGACCGGCAGCACCCTCGACACGGCCGCCGCATATCGTCCTGAGTTGTCGTCGTCTGGAAGGTCGATCAGGCCGCCCCACAGGTCGGGCTGCTCGGCGCCGATGACGCCGGCCAGTCCCCACAGGCAACTCTGGCGCACCGCGGCGTCGGTGCCCGACTCCCGGACACCGCGGGTGACGATCCACAATGTGGCCGGCCGATGGCCGTCCCGCCTCGAGAGCGTACGGACGAGTCGGGACACGTCCCCCGACATTCGGACCGCGCAGCCGACGTCGGTCTCCTCCGTACTGCAGGGCTCGGCCACGTAGACGACGTAGCGTGCGTCGGCAGCGCCGGCTGAACGGTAGCCGTTGTCCGACAGGACCTCTCGCAGCCGGCCGGCTGCGAGACCGCGGCCGATGACCGCCACCGTGGCGAGCGGACCGTCGGAATGACCCGGGCCGGACGGCCCGGACCAGGGACGCCATTCGATCGCGTGGACGAACGTGCGGGGGTCCGCGTCGGTGGCGTTCTGCGGTACGGGATCTGATTCCAGAGTCGTGAATCGAAGCGAGCGGATGTCCACCGACGTCCGGCCGTCCGGACCCTTCACCACGACGTCGACGACGAGTTCGCCACCGCCGCCGCCGCGCCGATACACCTCGACTGATCCGCAGGCGCCGACCTCTCCCGCTGCGAGATGGACCCGCCCGACGCCGGCCGGCACCATGAGGACCGGGTTCGAGCCGTCCGCCAGTCGTGCGAGATGAACAGCGGCATCGAGGAGTGCGACCGTCGAGGCTTGCGGTGTGGTGACCTCCGCGTGCAATCCGGACGGTGTCTGCCGGCAAGGGCCGACAGACCATGGAAACGGCCGCCCCTCGACGCCCCAGGACCGCTGGAGCTCGTCGACCGATGACACGTCGTAGTCGATGAGCTCTCGACCGTCTGCCTCGGCAGCCGGACCAGGGGCGTCATGCTCGGGCCGGTGGCCGAGGCGGGCACTCGCGTGCCGCACCCAACGCTGACCGGAGGTCTGCTGCTCGGCCGCCGACGCCACGGTGACCGAGTGGTCGTCGGCGACGACCTGGATCGACCTCGAGCGGTCGACGACGATCGGATGCTCGAACTCCACATCCAGCAGGGCCGTTGCACCACATTCGGCGGCCGCCACCGAAAGCGTCTGCAGCAGGACCGAAATGGGAACGACGTCGACCCCACGAAGGCGGTGTTCACCGGGGTACGGCTTGGCCTCCGGCACCAGCCGCGCCTGCCACAGGTGCGCGGGGGGTGATGTCGCCAGCGTGATGTGCTCACCGAGCAGGGTGCCCGGCGCCGGTGCCGATCCACCCGCCGCCCGCCGCCTGCCCAAGTTCACCCAATGGTGGCCGTGGTGCCACGGCGTGGTCGGCAGGACCGGATGCGGTTCGGGCTCATGGACGCCGTCGGTGGGGGGTGGGTGGATGGTGTTGAGGTTGGTGTGGAAGGTGAGGGTGTCGTCGGTGTGGCGGTGGAGGGTGGCGGTGGTGTGGTGGGTGGTGGTGAGGGTGTCGGTGATGGCGTGGGTGAGGAGGGGGTGTGGGCTGATTTCGATGAAGGTGTGGTGTTGGGTGGCTGCGGTGGTGATGGCGTGGGTGAATTGCACGGGGTGGCGCAGGTTGGTGGCCCAGTAGTCGGCGGTGAAGTCGGCGGGGGTGGTGGGGTCGGTGGTGGTGATCAGGGGCAGGGTTGGGGTGTGGGGGGTCAGGTCGGCCAGTGCGGTGCGCAGGGCGGGCAGGATGGGGTCGATGGTGGGGTGGTGTGAGGCGACGTCGACGTCGATGCGTCGGGCGAGTCGGTTGCGGGCGTCGACGGCGGCGATGACGGCGTCGATGTGGTGTGGGGGGCCGGCGATCACGGTTTGTCGGGGTGAGGCGTAGACCGCCACGGTGAGGTCGGGTAGTCGCGGATGAGGGTGTGGGTGGTGTCGGGGTCGAGTTCCAGTAGTGCCATCGCGCCCTGCCCGGCCAGGTCAGACATCAGTTGGGAGCGGGTGGCGATCACGCGCAGGCCCTGGGCGGGGCTCAGGGCGCCGGCGACCACCGCGGCGGTCACTTCGCCCATGGAATGTCCGATGACGGCGTCGGGTTCGATGCCGTAGGAACGCCATAGCGCGGTCAGCGCCAATTGCATGGCGACCAGGACCGGTTGGATGCGGGCGATACCGACCACGGGTTGTCCGGCGCTGAGCACCTGCTGCAGGGAGAACCCGACCTGTTCGAGGAATGGTGCTTCCAGCTCGGCGACCGCCGCGGCGAATGCCGGTTCCTCGGCCAGCAACCGCTGGCCCATTCCGGGCCATTGCGAACCCTGACCGGAATAGACGAACACCGTGCCCGATCGGCGGGGTTGGGGGTGGGGGCCGACCACCCCGGGCGCGTTGTGCCCGGCGGCCAGTGCACGCAGCCCGGCCACGGCGGCGGTGTGGTCGCGGGCACACACGGTGGCCAGGACGGCGTGTCGGGTGCGGTGCTGGTTGAGCGTGTGGGCCACCTCGGCCAACCCGATAGCCGCGCCCGCACCCTCGAGCCAGTCGGCGAGCACCTGGGCCATCGAGGCGACCCGGGCCTGGGTCTTGCCCGAGACCACCAACGTCGTCACCGCGCAACGCTGCCCGGGATCGGTCACCGCGCCGGTCTGCCCCACCGGCTGTGTGGGGGGTTGTTCGAGCACGACATGGGCGTTGGTGCCCCCGAACCCGAACGACGACACCCCTGCCCGCCGCGGCCGTCCGGTGGCGGGCCAATCGGTGGGCGCGGCGACCACACGCAGCCGTAACTCATCGAAGGGAATATGCGGATTGGGTTGGCCGAAACCGCGGTTGGCCGGAAGATGACCACGCTGCACCGCCAACACCGTCTTGATGAACCCCGCGATCCCCGCCGCGGCCTCCAGATGCCCCAGATTCGACTTGACCGAACCGATCAACAACGGCGAATCCGGCCCACGGCCACGACCCAGCACCGTGCCCAACGCCCGCGCCTCGATCGGATCGCCCAACAACGTGCCGGTGCCGTGCGCCTCGACATAATCGACCTCACGCCCATCCACCCCACCGTTGGCACACGCCGCCCGTAACACCGCGATCTGCGCACCCGGATTCGGCGCCATCAACCCGTTGGACCGGCCATCCTGATTGACCGCCGAACCCCGCACCACCGCCAACACCCGATCACCGTCACCCACCGCATCGGCAAGCCGCTTGAGGACCACCACCCGCAACCCTCACCACGCACGAACCCATCCGCGGCAGCATCAAAGGCATGACACTGACCCGTCGGCGACATCGCCTGAGCCGCATCGAAACTGCGTGTCACCGCCGGCGACAACAACAGATTGACCCCGCCGCCAACGCCACATCCGAATCCCGCTACGCAGACTCTGACACGCCAGATGCACCGCCACCAACGACGACGAACACGCCGTATCCACCGTCACCGACGGCCCCCGGAAATCGAACACATACGACACCCGATTGGCGATGATGCTCAACGCCCCACCAGTACCCGACCACGCATCGACCTGACTCAGATCCGCAGACGCCAAATACCCGTACTCCCCTGACACGCCCCACGAAACCCCGGTCTGACTGTGCCGCAACGAATCAACCCGAATCCCCGCATGCTCCAACGCCTCATGGGAAACCTCAAGCAACAACCGCTGCTGAGGATCCATCTTCACCGCCTCACGCGGCGAGATCTCGAAGAACTCCGCATCAAAACCGGCCACATCATCCAAAAACGCCCCCCACCGCGTCGTCCCCGCCAACACCGCAGCAACCTCAGGCGACCCATCATCAAACGCCGACCACCGCCCCACCGGCACCTCGGTAACCCCCGAACCACCACCAATCAACAACCCCCACAACGACTCCGCACCAACCACCCCACCCGGAAACCGACACCCCACACCCACCACCGCAACCGGCTCATCCGAAGTCACCCGCCGGCCGGTCACCTCACCCGCCACCTCGGACCGTGCTCCGGTCAGAAACGCCGCCAACGCCCTGATCGAGGGGTACTGCCAGAACTCCACCGGCGACACCGACCGACCCAACAACTCCGACAACTCCCCCGACAGCACCACCGCGTCGGCCGAACCCACACCCAAGTCGTGCATCGACCGATCGACGTCGATCTCGTCGGGACTGCACCCCACATTGGTCACCAGATAATCGACCAACCACTGCCGAAGCGCAGCCTCCCCCAGCCGCGGCATCACACACCGACATCCAGACGGCTGAACTCGCCGCGGCGGTACCGTTCGACACACGCCGAGCGCCGCACCTTGCCGCTGGTGGTGGTCGGGAGGGCGCCGGGCGCGACCAGGACGAGGTCCGCCACGCGCAGGCTGTGGGACTTCGAGATGGCCGAGGTGACCTCACGTTTCACCGTGCGGAGCCGGTCGACCATCTCGTGCTCCGCGACCCCCCGCTGCTTGTACTCCACCACGGCCACCAGTCGCTCGGTGTGGCCATCGGGCACCGCAATGGCCGCGACTCGTCCACCGGTGATCTCCTGCACTGTCGCCTCGATGTCATCCGGATAGTGATTGCGCCCGTTAACGATCAGGAGGTCCTTGATGCGGCCGATGATGAAGAGCTCGCCCTGTGACATGACGCCGAGGTCCCCTGTGCGCAGCCACGGTCCAGCGGGAGTGCCCGGCGCCGGATCGGCCACCACGGCTCCGAAGGTGCGTTCGGAGAGTCGCGGATTTCGCCAGTAGCCCTGGGCGACATTGTCCCCGTGCACCCAGATCTCCCCGATCTTCTCCTGGGGATTCTCCGTCCGGGTCTCCGGATCGACGATGCGTATCGTCGATGCCCTCGGTGACCCCAGACTGACCAGTTCGGTGCCACCTTCGGCGCCGCAGCGCATCGCGTAGCCCGCGGCCAGTTTCTCGGTGTCGAACCGCGCCGTGACCGGTGCATGGCCGAGCGGTGCCGATGCCACGTACAGGGTGGCCTCAGCCAATCCGTATGAGGGCCGCACGGTGGTGGCGGGCAGGTTGAATGGTGCGAACCGCTCGTTGAACCGCCGCAGCGTGGCGGAGTGGATCCGCTCGCTGCCGTTGATGATGCCGAGCACGCCGCCCAGGTCCAGTCCGGCGAGATCGTCGTCGGTGGTGCGGCGGGCCGCAAGATCGAACGCGAAATTCGGTGCCGCAGACCACGAAGGCCCGTAGACGGCCAGCATTTGCATCCACCGGGCGGGCTTCTGGAGGAACGCGACGGGACTCATCAGGACACCTGGCCGCCCGGGGAAGTCGTCGACGGTCTGCGGTGACGCCAACAGCGGCGCGAACACTCCTTCGACCAGGCCCATGTCGTGGTAGAAGGGCAGCCACGACACGAAGTTCGTCGCCTGTGGCGGTATCTTCCCGGTGCTCTCGAAGTAGTCGGAGAAGACCTGTTCGAGGTTGGCGATGACGTTCTGGTGCGTCACCACAACGCCGGCCGGCTGGCGCGTCGAGCCGGACGTGTACTGCAGATAGGCCTCCTCGGGATGATCGATCGCGTCGGCATCCGGGATGTCCAGTGGGTCGATCTGCAGCGCATCGAGCTCCACCACCGCCGGCGCCGTGCCACCCCACTGGGCGACGGCGTACGGCACCACGTCGGTGACCGCGACCGACGTCGTCAGCACCGCCGCCGGTGAGCAGTCGCGCAACGCCGCCGATATCCGCTCGTCATGGGTGTCGGATTGCGGCACCGACAGTGGCACGGCGATGAACCCGGCCTGCATCGCCCCGAAGAACCCCACGATGTAGTCGAGGCTCTGTGGTGCGACGATCGCCGCGCGATCACCGGGCGAACCGCACCGCGACAGTTCATCCGCGACGGCCCGCGAGCGCTGGTACACCTGCGCCCACGTCAGTGTCTCGACGAGGCCGCCCGTGGGGTCTGCCTCGTAGTCGATGAAGGTGTATGCGGAACGATCCGGCTGCGTGCGTGCGAGATTGCCGAGCACAGCTGGAATCGACGACTCGATGACCAAGATACGACTCCTCCCCAGTCGTCAGATGTGTTGTTGCGTCGCCCCCGACTGCAAACTCCGCCCAGACGAATTGACTTGAGCGCTGATTACCTGCGGCGAGAATAACACCGAAATGTCCAATAATCCGGACTTTTCTGCGCCGTTCCAGGGCTTTGGACGTGCGCAAACGTTCCCAGGCGCCCGTCCGCCGCGCGAAGGAGGTTGAGGATGTAAAAATGCACTCGGTGACGGGTTAATGATCAAATGCGCACCGCCGGCAGGCCATAGTGCGTTCATGTGCGTATCCCGCGATGTGGCGGCGGTCACGAGTTAATTAGGGGCGCCAAACGAATGCTTGTGAATGTCCGACAAACCGGATACATTGAGCCGGTGTTTCCGGATGACTCTCGCAAAGAGCTCTCAACCGTCCTCTCGTATCTGACCGGACGCTCGCTGAGCAAGGAGGAGATCTGGACAGCGATGGAGCTCCCCCGGTCGACGTACTACGACCAACTGGAGAAGGGAACGCTGCTCAACGCGGACAACCTGCGCACCGCCGCGAAAAACCTCGGGATCAACCGCGCCGAACTGCTGACCCGTTACCGGCTGATCGACCCGATCGAGATCACCTCGCTCGCTGAAGCGATCAATGGACCGGATTCTGTGCCCGCGCAAACCATCACGAAGAGCCGCAAGAAATTGCGGAAGAAGTCGACGCTCGCCGGAGCCTCCGTGACGGAGCTGCCGCAGCGCGAGGGACTGCCGCCGCTCTGAGCCCGGCACACGCTCGGCCGCTCAAACTCCGCAGTACGCCAGGATTTTGCTCTCGATATCACTGACCAGCTCGGTCAAGTGGTCGTTGAGGTAGAAGTGGTGGCCGGTGAACACTCGGGCCGCGAACTCCGCGGTCGTTCGCTCCGACCAGTGCGCGACCTTCTCGTAAGTGGCGACCTCGTCCTCATCACCCAGAAACGCGAAGATGGGGCACGACACGGTTGCATCGGGCGGACATTCGTAGTTCGCGATCGCCTTGAGCCCGCGCAATGTCGGCAAGATCTTGGCAGCGAATTCCTCGTCCTCGAGGAACTCCGGATTTGCACCGGTCATCTCTTCCAACGCGTCGAGCAAGCCGCGGTCCGACTCGGGGATGTACTCGTAGCCCACTCGGCCCGGTGCGGCGCATGCCGACACGAAGAGCGCCGCCACCGGGCTGCCCTGCGCTTCGAAGCGCCGCGCGACCTCGAAGGCCAACAACGCACCCATGCTGTGACCGAAGAACGCGACACTCCCCGACGATTCGAGCGGCGACAGCGTCTTGCACACCCGCCCGGCCAGCTCGGGAATCCCTGTGAACGACGCCAGCTCGTGGGTGCCACTTCGCCCGGGGTATTGGACGGCAATACGTTTGATGTCGTCGGAGAACGCGCTGGCGAACGGCACGTAGTACTGTGCCGACCCGCCGGCGTGCGGGAAGATATAGAGCTTCGGCGTGTGCCCGTCCACGTCGGCACAGTACCCGACGAAGCGTCCAAGAAACCAGACTTTCGCGTCCGGAACGGGCGTCGCCGTCACGACCAGGACCGGTCATACTCCGGGAGCGTTCCGGCGGTGATGGAGCTTCGCTGTGAAGCGGCTTCGAGGTGCCACAGGAAGTAACCAGGTGTGCGATCCGTGGTGATCTTGCCTCACAAAGGCTTATGCTCGCGGCAGCACGAGAGTTGCCCGACCGGAGCAGTGTCCATGAGCCTTGCATCGCTGATCGCCGTCACGCTCGCCTGCCTCGCATGGAGTCTGTGGGTCAGACGTGTGACGTGGTCATGCCGGTGGGAGGTCGCCGCCACGCTCAACATCGCACTGCAGGCCTGTGCGGTGGCACTGATGTCGCCGGCGGCCTCAGAAGCGTTGGGCCCGGTCATGTATCGCCTCACCGGTGTGTGGAACCTCGAGGACTACATCGGTCACGACTGCTACATCGTCGCCGCCACGGCAGTTGTGTACAACGCCCTGGGGAGGCTGGGCGACGACCACGTTCTGCAGGAGAAGTTCAGGTACTACATCCAGTGCCCGGCCACGCTGTGCATACCTCTCCTGCTGGCCGCCTTCACGTTGGGAAACGGTGCCGCGGTGTACCGCCCCGACTTCTTCGACGTCCCCACCGACTTCTGGCTTGACGTGTATTGGCTGCTGCTCTGCGGCATGCTGGTGTATCTCCTCGTCTACGCCTCGCGCGCGTTACTGGTTCTCCGCAGGGACCCCAGGTCGCGTCGAATCGCCAACGTGTACCTGGTGGCCTCCGCGGCCGGCGTCATCGCCTGCGCAGTTCGCGTCACCACCGCGTTGTTCGACCCACTGCAAGCGGTGAACGGCAGCATTGTCGTGTGGACCTTCGCATGCATCTGCGGTGGCGCTTTCGCGTTCGGATCCGCACACTCCTGGCGCCGGCGGGTCAATTGGCTCCGCGGCGCCGACGTGCACTGACCCGTCTCGACGGGGCGCGCGACCGTCGACAGCGGGCCCGCTGTGGTTGCTGCTTTTCGCGAACCCCGCCGAACCGCGCGGCTTCTGCGTAGGGTGACGTGCTGTCGGACATTGCCGCGTGCGCGTGCGGCGCCGGCCGCGGTGTACGGGCACCGCGTCAACCGATCCGCCGGGCAGGGTGAGGCTCGCTCGGGCGGACCGCGGGGAGGGGAAATCACGTGTCGCGGAAGTCAGCGAGGCGCAGCTACAGCGCCTCGTCGGTCGTCACCGGTGCCGGCAGCGGGATCGGGGCCGCGTTCGCGCTGGAACTCGCGGCGCGGGGAGGCCGGGTGGTGTGCAGTGACATCAACCCCGACGCCGCGGCCCGGACGGTGGAAGCGATCACCGCTCGGGGCGGTCAGGCGATCGCGGTGCGGTGTGACGTATCGCGGATCGAGGACGTGGAGCAGCTGGCGGAGCAGGCGCAGGCATGGTTCGGCGGGCCTCCGACGCTGGTGATCAACAACGCCGGCGTGGTGGTCGGCGGGAGGCAGATCGGCGAGGCCCCGCTCGACGACTGGTCGTGGGCGCTCAGCATCAACCTGTGGGGGCCGATCCACGGCTGCCACGTGTTCGCCCCGATCCTGCGGGCCGCCGGTTACGGCGGGATCATCAATGTCGCGTCAGCCGCCGCCTTCGGCGCCAGCCCCAACCTGGCCGTCTACAGCGTCACCAAGGCGGCAGCGCTGTCGCTCTCGGAGACACTGGCCGCCGAATTGAACGGCACCGGGGTCAACGTGACCGCGCTGTGCCCGACGTTCGTCAAGACGAATATCGTCGAATCCGGCAGGCTCACAGCGGAATCCGCCCAGCGAGGCGGGCGCGCGATGAGGTTGACCGGGATCACGCCGGAGCGGGTCGTTCGAAAGTGCCTCGACACCCATGACCGCGGCGGTGTCTACTGCTTTCCGCAACTCGACGCCAAAGTCGGCTGGCGGGTCACCCGCCTCGCTCCCGCCACATACACCCGCGCGCTCGGTCTCGTCCACCGGTTCAGCGCGCCGCAGTCGACCGCGGGCCGCCGCGGCCTCAGCCGGAGTCGTATGTCCGGATGAACTCGCGCTGAGTCTTGCTGCGCAGCAAGAGGTTGTCGAGGTGCACACCCAACGGCCGCACGATGTTGAGGAAGTTCCAGCGGGCGGGGATGATCGCGCGCACCTTGCCGCGCTCGACCGCACGCAGCACCGCGACCGCCGCCTTCTCCGGCCCGACGGTGATGCGCTCCTTGGCCTTGGGCGCCGGACTGAGCGTCAACCTGCCCATCGCCGTGTCGATGGGACCGAAATAGGTGATCGTCACCCCGACGCCGTACTGGGACAGCTCCATTCGGAGCCCGCGGCCGAGCATCTCCACGGCGGTCTTGCTCGTCGAGTACGCCACGCCGCCCACTGCGGGCAGCAGAGTCCCGTATTCGGTGTTCGGCGGCCAACCCATCGACGACACCACGACGATGTGACCGCGCGCGGCGATCAGTGGTTCGATCGCCGGCTCGATCGTGTTGAGGGTGCCGATCAGATTGACCTCGATGACCCGCTGCGCCTCACCCGGTTTCAGCGAGCGGACCGTCGCGGGCAGGTGGGTGATCCCGGCCGTGCAGAACACGACGTCGAGCCTGCCGAATCGCTCGAGCACCCGGTCGACCGCGGCGGCCATCGCCTCGCGGTCAGCGACGTCCGCGCCGATCGCCAGGTCGGCGCCGCTACTCTGGGCCGCCTCCTCGTCGATGTCCACCGCGCACACCGTCGCGCCTCGTGCACGGAGGAGTTTCACCTGTGCGGCGCCGATACCCGCGCCGCCGCCGGTGACGAGCGCAACAGCTCCAGAGAAGTCTCGAGTCACCGTGCGTCTCCCCCGGATCCGTTGCTGATCGCTTGCCAGATCGGACGATACCCGGGGATACGCGGAGCTGGCAGGTGAACACCGACCACATCACCCGGTCGTCCGCCAGGACCTTGCGTGCACAAATTCTCTGACGTCACTTCGCCGTCCGTCTGGCGCAGCCACTGCCGAGCCGTTACCGTCGGACCCGGAGGGTGATGGTGCGCAGCGACGCTGACCACGTGTGGCACGAGAACCAGGCGGTGCCGCCGCATAAGCCCGGAATGTATTGCCAATCACGCTATCTCACGATGCGTGACGGTATTCGGATCGCGGTCAACCTGTACCTCCCGACGCACCGGCCCGCTGGGGCGCGAATGCCGGCGATCATCAACCAGACCCGGTACTACCGGGCCATGGAACTGCGCCAGCCCGCGCGCGCCGCGATGCGCGGCAAACCGTTCCACCACATTCCGTCCACCGTGGCATGCCGGCGGCGTTTCGTCGGGGCGGGATACGCCTGGGTGGACGTCGACGTGCGCGGTTCCGGCGCCTCGTTCGGCCACCGTGTCTGCGAATGGTCACCGGACGAGATCCGAGACGGCGCGGAAGTGGTCGACTGGATCATCCGCCAACCGTGGTCGGACGGTGCGGTGGGCGCGTTGGGCAGTTCCTACAGCGGCGGTGCGGCCGAACTGCTGCTGGTCAACCGCCACCCGGCCGTTCGGGCCGTGGCGCCGCGCTTCTCGCCCTTCGACGCCTACAGCGACATCGCGTTCCCCGGCGGTGTCCGCGCCCGCTGGTTCACCGAGACGTGGGGCCGCTACAACGCGGCGCTGGACCGGAATGCGCCGTGGGACGCGGCCGGTTGGTGGGTGAGGCTGTTCGTGACGGGGGTGCAACCGGTCGACGGTGACCGAGACCGCTCGTTGCGTGCGCAGGCGATCGCGGCGCACGACGCCAACTACGACATCCACCGGCAGGCCGAGTCCCTCAGTTTCCGCGACGACGTCGCGCCGTCGGACCCGTACCACCGGGCCGGCGAAGAGGCACCGCCGCTGATCGGCAACCCGATCGACGAGGCGGGCAGCATCAACCTGTTCAGCCCGCACAACTACTGGCGTGACGTCGAGGCGTCGGGCGCCGCCGTCTACAGCTACAGCGGTTGGTTCGACGGGGCATACGCGCATTCGGCCATCAAGCGGTTCCACACCGTGTCCACCCCCGTCCACCGGCTGATTCTCGGCCCGTGGAGTCACGGGGGTGGATGGCACATCGAGCCGTTCCGCGCACCGGCCAAGTCGACGTTCGATCACGAGGGCGAACTGCTGCGGTTCTTCGACGAGCATCTGGGTCAGCGGAACAGCGGCCTGGCGTCCGAACCGAGGGTGCGCTACTTCACGATGGGCGAGGGCCGCTGGAAGGCGGCCTCGACGTGGCCACCGGCCGCGACCACCCGGAGGTTCTATCTCGCGAGCGGCAGGATGCTCACCGACGCTGCACCGCAGGACGATCGCGCGGCCGACGAGTACCGCGTGGACGTGACGGCGGGCACCGGTGAGCACTCGCGGTGGCGCACACAGGTGGCGATCGGTGAGGCGGTGCGGTACCCGGAACGCAGCGGGGCCGACCGCAAACTGCTGACCTACACCTCCGCACCACTGGTCAGCCCGCTCGAGGTCACGGGTCACCCGATGGTCACGCTGTTCGTCAGCTCGACGGCCGATGACGCCAACCTGTTCGTCTACCTCGAAGACGTCGACACCCGTGGCCGGATCGCCTATGTCACCGAAGGGCTGCTCCGGGCCGCCTGCCGTCCCATCAGCGCCCTCCCGCCGCCGTATCGTCAGGACGTTCCGTACCGCACGTTCAACCGCGGGGACGCGAAGCCCCTGATCGCACACGAGATCACCGAACTGACCTTCGATCTGGTGCCGACCTCGTATCTCGTCCGCGGGGGGCACCGGCTTCGCATCGCGATCGCCGGAGCGGATGCGAGCCACTTCGCGGTTGCGGACGGCACGCCGCCGACGCTCGCCGTGCACCGCGGGCGGCTGCACGCCTCGCACATCGACCTGCCGGTCGTCATGCCGGCCTGATCAAAGCCGCCCGGTGATCCAGCCGGTGGTGAAGTCCTGCAGACGGGTGATCTCGTCCACGGTGTAACCGCCGATGAAGCTCTCGATGCGGCCACGGACGATCGGGACCTTCACCGCGACCGTCGTGGAATAGGTGAGGTGCGAGCCGATCTCCGCCGGTTGGATCTTCGCCCGTCCGGTGGCCGACAGCGGTGCACCCGTCACCGCGATGGCGATGTCACCGCTCACTTCCCCCTCGTCGCCTGGTGTCCAGGTCTCTGTGCGCACCATTTCGAGATCGCCGCGGTGCACCTGGGTCACCACCTTGGGCAATCGATCGCGGAGCAGACCCAGTGTCACCGTGACCGTCACGCAACCGTCGGCAGCGACCTCCAGAGCCGACAACGCGGCGGATCCATTGCCGAATGCGGCCAGCCTTGCGTGCCAGTACTTCTCGTCACCGAAGGCCGACAGGATGTCGGCCACTTGGACCGGTGATTCGATCGACACGTCGAATGTGCGCGCCACCGTCGCCACTCCTATCGGTTTCAGCTCCGCGACGCTCGCCACGGTGCGATCATGGACCGATGGGCAGAAAGCAGCGATCGGTCGAGGGGTCGTCCCGGTGTTCCGCAGCGCCGGAACGCGTTTGGGAAGTCTGGACCGCACCCGAGGGATGGCCCGGCGACGTCATCGAGGTCGGCGCGGTCGACGGTGAGTTCGCAGTGGGATCGACCGTGACGGTGAAGGTGAAGGGCGGTGTCAAGACGAAGTCCACCCTCACCCGCGTCGACGCACCGAAGATCTGGACATCCGTCACGAGATTCCCGGGGCTGACACTGACTTATGAACACGTCATCGACGGGTCGGCGGACGGAACCGTCCTGACCGAGCGGGTCATCATGACCGGTCCCTTCGCCGGGCTCTTCGATCGGATGGCGCGGGGCCAGCTCCAGCAGACCTTCACCGCGGTCACTGCGGATATTGCGCGGTCGGCGGAGACTGCTCCGCCACACTGAGTCCGTCATCGTCACCCAGCAGTGAGATCTGCCCGGCGAGAACGAAAGCCGAGAAGATGAACACCGCTATCGCGAGGACCATCTCCTTGACCGGGTCGTTGACACGGTGGTGGGCGATGACCGCCCCGATCAGCAGGAGCAGCAGACCGACCGCCGCGGCGATCGCGAGCGGTCGCCAGAACAGCCCGCCGATCAAACCGACGACCGACGCCCACTGACACCAGCCGATGAAGCGGGTGAGGCCGACCGAGATCCGCAGGTGCGCCTGGTTCTTACGGGCATCGCCGATGAAGAAAACGTTCAGGAATCCCGCGACGGCCATGAAGATGGCCAGTCCGATGGACACGATCGCGATGGCGATCTGCATGTGGCGTCCTCCTGCAGACGTCGATTGGGCTGTGCGTCAGGGCGTCGAGGGATCCGAATTCGTCTCGGTGCCGGAACCAGCTCCGTCGGTGGTACCGGAACCCGTCTGGGTCGGTCCGGGATCGGTCGTCTCTGGATCGGCCGACGGGGTCGACGGCGTGGTGGTTTTCGTGGTGGTCGTGCGTTTCGGGATGAAGGCTCCGACAACCTGTTTGACCGCGCCCTGGATCGCCTTGGGGATACCGGACACGAACTTGTTCGGTGCCGGTGCCGCCGGCCTGGTGACCGCTTCTTGGCCGTCGACCTCGCCGGTCCCTGCGGGCGGCGGAGTGACGGGCGGGGCCGGCGGGAGCGACGCCTGTGTCTGCACCGCCGGCAGCTGCTGCTCTGGTGGTGCGCTATAGGTCGGGTCCGCCGGGTAGGCGGACGGGCCCGTAGTACCCTGCTGCGTGGTCGCAGGCGCAAGAGAGGTCTGTCCCCCGGACTCTGGCGCCGCCATCGCACGGTTCTCCATGGCCGTCTTGACGTCGGCCTGCATGAGATTGGCGTTGTTGAGGTTCTCGAGATTCTTCTCGGTCTGCTTCATCCCGGCGGCGATCGCCTTGAAGTCGGTGATCCACTGATCGATGCCCGGCATTCCGTCGAGGAGTACCGGCTTCGACGGATAGAGTCCGCCATCGACAGGACGGTCATAGCCCGTTTCGATGATGGCCCTCAGCAGCGGATCCAGCGCCTTGATGACGTCCTCAGGCACTCCCAAGTCGCGAAGCGGTCGTGTCAGCGGAAGGTCCCCGACCTCGTTCCTGATCACCACATCGGTGATGTTGCCGTTTCTGGTGATGATGTACTTGCCGGGATCCTCGAGCTGCTGCGCGGCGATCTCATCGTCGGAGATCCGACCGTCCTTGTTGGTGTCCAGATCGCTGATGTCGACGTCTTGGTAGTAGCCGTTGTGGACATACAGGAAGCCCATGGCGGCGTTGGCCCACGCGAGCGGGTTCATCACGTACTTCGGCACGTCGGAGGCGCCGTCGTACTGCTTGCTGATCAGGATGATCTGCGGCGCGTTGGGGTCGTTCGAAGGCGCCGGGTTGGTGGAGGCGCCGAAGCTCAGCCCGATGAACGGCACGTAGACACCTGCGGGGAGCCGGGCCCACAAGCCGCCATCGTTGCGGGCGCCGTTGCCCACCATCACGAAGGTCACCTTCGACGCGTCGTAGTTCTCTTTCTCGAGCTGTGCGACGACATCCGATGCGGCGTTGGCGCCCTGCGAGAAGCCGACGACGTAGATCGCGTCACCTTTGTAGGCCGGGTCGTTCTGAGCGTCCTTGATCGCCTGAATCGTCTTGTCTTTGGCAATGCCCCGCGACTCGTCATACGTGGGATCCGTCAGGCCGGTCAGAACGCCGAATCCACGCGGGTAGTCGATATAGACGTTCTTCCCTTTCGGGCCGTCATTGTCTTCCAAGTCATAAGCGCCATTGAGCGCGTCGCGCATGCGGTCGGTGCCCTGAGGATCGTTGGTCGGAAGAATGTCCTTCGTCCCGTCGATGAAGATCGACGTGGCCGCGGCCGGGTTGATCCCGGCGAGGTGGCTGTCAGTGGCGTACGAGAGCCCGAACAAGGCCGCAATCGGCATCGCCATGCCCGTCGTGATCAACGACGCGACAGTCGCGCCCTTCGCCGTCGATCCACGGTGCTGCGATGTCTTCTTCGGCTGCTCCACAGCGACCGCTCGATGATTCCCCACGTTGGTCCTCCACCCCGGGTGATACTGCTTGGGCTAACTCATGCCCCCCTGATCGGCGAGCGTAGCGCATCGCGTAACGGTAGCGTTATACATTTCGCTGACAACCGGCATTTTCGTCGATCGTCGCACGTGACCCGAGGCCTCCAACCCCGCGCCACGGTCGCCGTGTGAATTGCCCTGTGGAAGAATCCGGCTACCGGAAACCGCTGGCGCAATCAAGTAATCGCTCGGCCGGCACCCGCCGAAACCACCATGTACCAACGGTATTACGGAAATATCCGGTATTCGGCCTGCGTAGTGGGGAGTCGTCGGCAAAAGGAGGTCGCTGTCGGCCGAGACGCCGTCGACGTCCACCGGCGCGGCCGCGTACTCCGTCCGCTCCCCGCTGATTGATTCCTCAGTCAAACGGTTTGCTCAGGGGTGGCGCATCGCTCTTTGCGCGAAAAGCCGACCAGAACGACGTCGGCCGTCGATAGCAAAGATCGTTCGACAGCGCCCACGGTCGCCGCTTCAGCGAAACGCGTAGTCGCTGAGCGGGAAGTTCGTCGACTCCCTGAGCGCGCGCCCTCGGGAACTCGGACGGACGATCGTCGCGTCACCGCGGAAATGGTAGGACCGCGACGCCGCGCAGTTGCCGCGGAAGTACACCATGTTGCCCAGGCGTTTCGCCATGCGCTCGAAGTGGCGGGCACTCGCGTCCTCGGTGACCTCGAAGGTCGCGCTCCCCCGGCGCTGCAGCTCGCCGAACAACCGGTCCATGTGCCGCATCTGGCATTCCATCATCGTGAAGTACGACGCCCCTGTGAACGCATACGGGCTGGCCAGGTTCAGGAAGTTGGGGAACGAGGGCACGGTGACACCGTCGTAGGTCCGGAACCTGTTCTCGCGCCACCACTTGCCGAGGTTGCGGCCGTCCCGGCCGACCACCTCGATGGCGGGGAAGTTCGCCTCCCACAGATCGAATCCGGTCGCCAGCACCAGCGTGTCGATCGGCGTCTTGCGCCCGTCGGTGGTGACGATGCCGTCGGCCTCGATCCGGTCGATGCCCTCGGTCTCCAGCCGCACATTCGGCTGGGTGAACGTGCGATAGTAGTCGTTGTTGAATGTCGTTCGTTTGCAGCCGAATTCGTATTCCGGCGTCAACATGCGGCGGGTCCGCTTGTCACGGACCGACGCGAACAGATGCAGCTTCGACACCCACGTAGCCACCGAGTTCACCGGTCTGGTCCACCGATAGTTCACCACGGCCGTCGAGATGCCGACCTCGGCGAGCGCGTCGGTGAGCAGCCGGAGCAGACCCTGGATCGCCGGGAAGCGCGCAAAGATCCGGCGGATCACGGGAGGAATCGGGAAGTCGACCTTGGGCACCACCCAAATCGCCGTGCGCTGATACACCGTCAACTCGTCGGCTTTCGCGGCCAGTTCCGGGATCAGCTGCACCGCGGTCACCCCGGTGCCGATGATCCCGATGCGCTTGCCTTGGGCCCGGTAGTCGTCATTCCAGCGTGCAGTGTGGATCATCGTGCCGGCGAATCCGCTGACGCCGTCGATGTCGGGAATCCGCGGCTGCGAGAGGTATCCGGTCGCCGTGACGAGGAAACGTGCCGACACGGTCTCCCCACCGGCGAGCGTGACCCGCCACCGCTCGGCGTCCTCGTCCCAGCGGGCACCGTCGACGGTGGTGTTGAACCGCATCAGGCGGCGCAGGTCGTACTTGTCGGCCACGCGATCGGCGTAGGTCTTCAGTTCGGCGCCCGGTGCGTGCAGCCGCGACCACGTCGGATTCGGTTCGAACCAGTAGGAGTAGGTGGTCGACGGGATGTCGACGGCCAGCCCGGGATAGTGGTTCACATACCAGGTGCCACCGAGGTCGTCCTCGCGATCGAGGATTGCGATCCGCTCGTAGCCACAGCGTTTGAGCTGTATGGCTGCGCCCATCCCGCCGAAACCGGCACCGACGACG
The DNA here is from genome assembly GCF_010731695.1 of Mycolicibacterium litorale. Taxonomy (NCBI): domain Bacteria; kingdom Bacillati; phylum Actinomycetota; class Actinomycetes; order Mycobacteriales; family Mycobacteriaceae; genus Mycobacterium; species Mycolicibacterium litorale. Next base: position 1,582,490 of record NZ_AP022586.1, on the reverse strand, counting down.
ATGGCGTCGAGTTCGTCTGCGCTCATCGTCGGAATCAGAACGCGTAGCGGTGCAACCCGACGAGCTTGCGCAGCACCGGGGTGTGCGAGGCCACCCGGGTGAACCGGCGGAGACCCCTCGGAAGCCGTTGTGCGGTCTCGGCGTCGAAGATCGAAATGGCCTTGACGACGCGCACTCCGGGCACGGCCCTCAGGATGTCCTCGGGACCGTCGACCGACCATCCGAGCGTCGAACCCGACCAGCGCACCACGGTGTTGTTCTTGCGCATGGCTTTCGTGCCGAACCGGCTCCAGAAGTCCAGCTGCAACTCGCCGGCGGGGAACCGCTCGACCACCCGGCGCAGCAGCGCGACACCGTCGCGCTCCTGCAGGTACATGCTCACTCCTTCAGCGAGCAGCAGCACCGGCCGGTCGGTGGGGATGTCGTCGAGCCACGCCGGGTCGGTGACCGAAGCGGCGACCAGATGGTAACGGTCCCGCGTCGGATAGAACTGCTCCCGTAGGGCGATGACGTCGGGGAAGTCCACGTCGAACCACTCCACTCCGGGTCCGGGGTCCACCCGGAACACCCGGCTGTCCAGCCCGCAGCCGAGGTGCAGCACGACTGCCCGCTCATGGGTCTGCAGGAATTCGCGCACCCAGATGTCGAATTGGGCGCCCCGCACGGTGATCGACGACACCTGGCGGCGGCGCTGTTTGGTGATCGGGCTCGTCCGGGGGTCGTAGTCCACCTGCGAGATGAGTTTCTTGGCGTAGGTGTCGCCGAGGATCGGCCGGTCCGAATCGGCGTCAAGAGCCTTGGCGTACACCATGTCCAGCATGGTCTGCGGCGGCCCGCTCAACTCGACGTGCACCCGGTCGCCCTGCGGAGCGGGGATGCTGCGCCGGGTCTTCCAGCTCATTGAGGTCATGTGAGGTCCGTTCTTTCTCAGAGTTGTGCGGTTTCGAGGGAGGCGGCGCGCAGCAGCGAGAGCACCATGTTCACCGACTTGTCGGGGTCGGCCGCGTCGACGTGGTGTTCCAGGACGAGTTCACCGCCGACGACCCCGAATCCGTAGACGTCGATGACCGCCGAAGACGCGCGGTGGAACTGGGACTGGAAACCCACCACCTCCAGGTCGGGCGGGGTCCTCATCGCCGACACGTTGCCGATGTTTGTCGACAGCACGACATCGGCCAGGCCCGGCAGCGTCCCCTCGTACTGCAGGTTGAAGTGCAGCAGCGACTGCTGGACCACCCCGTCGGCGAGGTCTGCCTGCAGCGTGCTCGCGATGTCGCGGGCGAGGTCGACCATGCTGGTCTGCGGCTTGATCTGCGCCAGGTACGTGGCCACCCCGAGTGCAAGGGTGCACCCGGTCGGGCTCACCGGCGGGTCGAGCAGCGGCCGCAGGTTCACGTTGTACACATAGGGAATCGGCACCTGCGGGGTCTCGCGAAGCCGCCACTCCACCATCAGGATCGCCGCGGAGACCAGGTTGTTGACGAACAGCCGGTTCTTGCGTCCGAACCGGACCAGTGCCGTCGTCTCGGCCACACTCAACCGACCGCGGCCGACCGGCACTCCCCCGGGTTTGGCGAACTTGCTGCTGTCCGTCGACCGTCTCGGCGGTAGCTCGTGGGCGAACATCGCGGGGATGAACCGGTCGAGTCCGGAGCGCTGCCCCTTGGTGACTCCCCGCTGTTCGAGCAGCGTTTCGATCGGCTCCGGCGCCGGTTGCGGATCGACCGGCCCGGGGTCTCCGGTGGCGACCACGTCGGTGTAGCGGTCGAACAACTCGAACAGCAGTCCCGCGATGTGGTTTCCGTCCGCGAGGCTGTGGTGGACGTAGAGCGTCAGGTCGGCGAAACCGTCGGAGGGTTTGACGGTCAGGTTCATCAGCGCGGCGCTCTGGTCGATCGCCGCGGGGCTGACGTCCTCGTCCTCGTCGAGCACCCACATCCCGGGATGCATGAGGTCGTCGGCGACGATCTGGTAGCGGCCGTCCTCCCCCTGTTCGAGGTGGGCGGCATAGACCGGGTATTGCTCGAGCAACGCGTCGAACGCGGTCGACATGGCGTCGACGTCGAACGGGCCTTTGACGGTGATCGTCACCGAGGTGAAGGTGTGCGTCTCGGCGAAGAAGTCCTCGCTGGGGGCGAGCTTGCGGACGACGGCGGTGGGATACACCTGGACACTCCCGTTTCTGTGGTCGCGGACGGCTGGTTGCGGGCTCACCCGCGCATGCTGGCCCGGCGGTATCCGATGACGATCGGGATCGCGCAGGCCGCGGCGATGCCGAAGGACCACAACAGCGTTCCGATGACCGGTTCCTGCACGGGCCCGCCCAGGGACAGACCGCGCATCGCCTCGATCGCATAGGACACCGGCTGATGCTCGACGATCGGCTGGATCCACTCCGGGTATTGATCGAGTGGGACGAAGCCGCTGGAGAAGAACAGGCACAGCGAGTTCACCAGGACGATGGCGTTGACCATCGTGGGGCTCGGCCAGTACAGCGCCACGGTCAGGACGAGGACGGCGAACGCGGAGCCGAAGATCACCGGGATGCACAGCCACGCCGCCGCGGCCGGGGCGCCGTGTTCGAAGCGCAGGCCCATCAGCAGCCCCACGCCGAGAAGGCAGGCCGAGTTGAGAGCGACGCGGAAACCCTCCGCGCTGATGCGGGCGAGCAGTCCCGACGACCGGTGCACGGGGACCACCCAGAGCCGGGCGAGCAGTCCGTCGGTCCGTTCCCCAATGATCCCGACCGCCCCGACCGAGGCGCCGTTCATCGCGCCGATGACGGTCATCAGCGGCACGCTGCCGTACAGGGCGCTGTGCCCGGTGACGGCGGCGATCGCATCGCCCAGCACGATGTCGAGGACCACCAGCATGAAGGCCGGGAACACCAGGCCGAAGAAGAACGTCATCGGGTCGCGGAGGAACCGCAGGAGCAGCCGTTGGGTCTGCATCCAGGCGTGCGGTAGGAGGTAGCGGGGCGAGTTCTCGCCGTGCCGCCGCTCGATGACCGGGAACTGCTCCTCGCGCAGCATCACCGCGGCGACCGGTGTCGTGTCTTTGTCGGGGGCAGTGGACATCAGGGCCTCCTCCGGAGGATCAGCACGGACAGCGGCACCATGATCGTCATCACGCCCATCAGCCAGGCCACCGACGGACCGATGGTCGCCCAATTCACCTCGCCTGCACCGGGTGTGGTGTCGCCGCCGAGTGCGCGCAGCGCGTAGATGAACTGCGAGATGGGCTGGTTGCGCACAATCGGTTGAATCCAGTCCGGGAAGTGCTCCACCGGTTGGATGCCCACCGAGATCAGCCCGAAGATCAGTTGGGGCAGCATCAACCACTGTGACGTCGCCTCCGGGTTCTTCGAGCTGCTGCCCAGCAGGTCGGCGAGGAACGACAGCACCAGCCCGATCGCCAGCAGCAGTACGCAGAAGCCGATGGCGTTCACCAGGCCACCGTGGAACCGGAACCCGATGATATGACCGCTGATCAGCGCGGCGGCCGTGCCGACCGCGCACCGGTACAACCCGGCGGTCATGCGCGCCGCCAGCGGGGTGAACGGGGCGATCGGCATCGAGTCGAACCGCCGGTTGATGCCCTTGACCGAATCGGTCGCCGCGCGTAGCGCCCCGGTGATCGCGGCGAACGAAATACCCTGCAGCGCAACCAGCGGCATCAAGAACTGCGCGTAGGTGCTCATCCCGGAGCGGGGTCCGAGGATGTTGTTCAGCGGGATGTACCAGCCGACCGTGAACACCACCGAGGCGACCAGCGCGGTGACGACTTCACCGTTGCGCAGCGTCGGGGAGATCAGCCGGTTGGTGAGCACCCACCACTGCCCGAACGTGGACGGCGCCGGGCGCGGCGTGGTCAGCGCTGCCGTCATGACATCACGTCCGACGGGGTCTCGGCCCCGCGGCCGTTGCGGCGGTGCCGTCCGCCGTCCGTGGTGCCGACGGTCGCCAACGCGGCCTCGTCATCGTCGACGGACGGCGCACTGCGAAGGGGCTCCTGCCCGGAATCGGCTGTCAGCGCGAGGAACACGTCGTCGAGCGACGGTCGTCGCAGCGCGATGTCGGTGAGGTCGATGTTCGCCGCGTTGAGCCGCGACAGCGCTTCGACCAGCGTGCTCGGCCCGTCGGGCGCCGGCATGGCGATCCGGTCCGACGAGGTGGTCAGCGCCGCGCGGTGCTGTTCGGGCAGCAGGTCACCGAGCGCGTCGACCGCGGCGGTCAGGTCGTGCAGGTCCCGCGGCACGATCACGCAGTAGCTGCCGCCGGTGCGTTCCTTGAGCTGATCGGCGGTGCCCTCGGCGACGATCTCGCCGTGGTCGATGACGATGATGCGGTCGCTGAGCGCGTCGGCCTCTTCGAGGTACTGGGTGGTGAGCAACGTCGCGATGCCGAGCTCCTTGAAGCCCGACACCAGGTCCCAGATGAGCTGGCGGCTGCGCGGATCGAGCCCGGTGGTGGGCTCGTCGAGGAACACCACCTCGGGGCGGACCACGAGTCCGCACGCGATGTCGATGCGCCGCCGCATTCCACCCGAGTACGTGCTGAGACGACGCTCGGCGGCGTACACCAGGTCGAACTCGCTGAGCAGTTCGGCCGCGCGCGCCCGCGCATCGACCTTCGACAGCCCCTGCAGGCGGCCGAACAGGACGAGGTTCTCCCTGCCGGTCAGCATGTCGTCGAGTGCCACCTGCTGTCCGGTCAGCATGATCGAGCGCCGGACCATGGCCGCCTCGCTGACCACGTCGTAGCCCGCGATGCTCGCCCGACCTCGGTCCGGGCGCGTGAGTGTCGACAGGATGTCCACCGTGGTGGTCTTGCCGGCGCCGTTGGGGCCCAGCAGCGCGACGACCTCACCTCGGCCGACCTCGAAGCTGACCCCGCGCAGCGCGTGCACGTCGCCGAACGACTTGCCGATCTCGCTGACGACGACGCTGGTGTCCGACGAGGCCGATCGATTCTGTTGCATCAGTTCCTTCTTCGTTCGTTGACGAGTTGCACTGTGGCCACGACTAGTCCGCGGTCAGGTCGACCAGACCGAAATCCTTGACGACGCCGTTCATGTCGGCGTCGGCATCGCTTGCCGACAACGCCTCCCCGAGCAGTTCGCTCAGCGCCTCGGGGAGGTGCTCGGCGAGCGCCGCGACCGTCGCCGGCGGGACACGTCTGATGTCGTGCCACCAGTCCAGGTGCACACCGCTCGAGGAACGGCAGATGCGCAGTTCGATGGCGTGTCCGAGCCCGGGTGGTTTGTCGCGCAGGGATTTGGCGGCGTCGATGTCGAACTGGACCGGCCCGTCACCCGACGCGAGGTCGGGTACGACACCCTCGTTCGACAGGAACATGTCGGGCGTCGGGATCGGTGCGAACGCCCGGACCGTCGGCCCGTACAGGTAGCGCAGCAGACCGTGCCCGATGCCGTGGTGCGGTACGGCGTCGAGCGCCGAGTGGATGTCCTCGAGCACCTGGGCCGCCGATGAGCTCACGCACGGCAGCGGGAAAGGGAACAACGTGGTGAACGGGCCCACAGCGCGGCGCGCGTCGACGTCGGGTTTGAGGACCGAACGCCCGTCACCGGCCATGGTCACCGCGACCACCCCTTCGCCGTGCAGGTGAGCGACGGTTCGGCTCAGCGCCCCGAGCAGTATTCCCTCGACGCTCGACTGGAAAAGTCGGCGAACGCGGTCGAGGTCCTCGGTCTGGTCGGGGCGCAACGTCGACTCGATCCGGACAAAATCGCCGGTGCGCGGCGGGTCGGTGACGTGGTGGTCGGCCAGGTGCATGGTCGTCCTGGTCGCGTTCTCCAGCCAGTAGTCCCGGCTCGCCAGCACCGCCGGGTGGGTGGTGAGCGCGGCGGCACGCTGCGACCAGTCGCGCCAGGTCGTGGTGACCGGGCTCAGGGCGATCTGCTGTCCGGCGAGGTGTTGACCGAATGCGGTCACGATGTCGGTCAGCAGGATCTCGCGCGAGGGCCCGTCGACGATCATCTCGTGGACGGTGATGGCCAGATAGCACGGATTGCCCTCGGCGTCACGGATATACGCGGTCCGCAGCACCGGGCCGTCGAGGTCGGGGACGGACGTCTGCGCCTCCAGGGCCGCCAGGACTGCTTCGCGTTCTTCGACGCTGCCGCGGCTGGTGCCCGGCGGTAGCGACAACGAGGTCAGGTCGACGGCTTCGACCGGCCCGCTGAAGCGTTGTTCCCAGCTGCCGCACCGCTCGACGATCTGGACGCGAAGCGCGTCATGGTGATTGGTCACAGCGGTCAGCACGGCCTGGACGGTGTCCACACCGACGTCGGCGTTGATCCGCAGCAGCAGCGGCACGCGCCAGTGACCGGCGTCGCGGACCCCGTGTTCGAGGAAGTGGATGATGTTCGGCGGAACCGGTGGGTCGACGGACTCGGTCGGCGGCAGTTCGGTGAGCCCACCGGCGGCCGACCGCGCGGTGACGGCCGCGGCGAGCGCGGACACCGTCGGATGCTCGTAGAGGTCCTGCGGGGTGAGCTCGAGCCCTTGGTTCGTCGCGTTCATCGCGATGCCGATGGCGATGAGCGAATCGCCGCCGATCTCGAAGAAGTTCTGATCGGGGTCGATGCGGGGCACCCCGAGGCACTCCCGCCACACCTGCTGCAGCTTCTCCTCGACGGTGTGCCCGTTGTGCGCGGCAACCTTCTCCCCCGCGGCGTCGCCGGTGGCGGGCATCGAGCCGTCGGCGCCGGCCCGGGCACGAGGAACGTCGTGATCGGGTTCGACCCAGTGCTTCTGGCGCGCGAACGGGTAGCCAGGCAAGGTCACCCGCCGCGTCCGATCGCCCTCGAGCGCCGACCAGTCGACGTCGACGCCTGCGGTCCACAGCTGGCCGAGGGCGAGCAGGAACGCATCACGGTCGTCACGCTTCTGCACCTGGTGGCGCATGAGGCGCACCGCCCGGTGCCCATCGGACCACTGCGGATGGCGAACCGCAGAACCGGTGAGCGTGCCGCCGGGACCGACCTCGACCAGCACCCGCCGCGGATGAGACAGCACCGCGGCGAGTTCATCGGCGAACCGGACCGTCGCCCGGATCTGGCGCGCCCACACCGCCGGATCCGTGGCCTCGTCGTCGGTCATCCACGTACCACTGACGTTGGACAGCAACGGGATTCGCGGCGCGTGCAGGGTGACTCCGGCGAGCACCTCGGCGAACTGCGGCACCACGGGGTCCATCAGGCCCGAATGGAAGGCGTGGGACGTCCGGACCCGACGGGCCACCACACCCTGCTTGCGCAGGTCGTTCTGGAACTTCCGGATGTCCTCGGGCGCGCCCGACACCACGCAGCTGCCGGGATCGTTGACGGCCGCGAGGTCGAGCCCGGGGAACAGGTGCGGGGCGATGTCCTCGGGGCTGACCCCGACCGCCACCATCGCGCCCGGCGCGGACCCGTGCATGAGGCGGGCCCGTGCGGACACGACCCTGATGGCGGTGGGCAGGTCGAACACCCCGGCCAGCGTGGCCGCCGCGTACTCGCCGATGCTGTGGCCGGCGTAGGCCGCCGCCTCCACACCGTAGGAGGTGATGAGCCGGCCCAGCGCGTATTCGACGGTGAACAGGGCGGACTGGGCGCGATCGGTGCGCTCGAGATCCGCGCCGGCGGCGCCGAAGATCTCGTCGTGCAGGTTCACCCCCAGGTCGGCGGAGAACCCGGCCGCGCATTCGTCGAACGCCGCGGCGAACACCGGTTCGCTGTCGTACAACCCGCGGGCCATCTCGGGATGCTGGGCACCTTGCCCAGGGAACAGGAAGACCACCCGGTCCTCGTCGGCTTCCGAGCCGTCCACGAACTCACCGACGAACACGTTGTCGCTGTCCGGGGCGAGCAACACCGCCGCCGCGTCCTGCCGGTCGTGGACGACGGCCGCGGCGCGGATCCGCTCGGGCCTACGGCCGGCGAGGGTGGCCGCGACGTCAGCGAGGTCGAGTTCCTCGGCGCCGGTGAGTTCGGCGGCCAGCGCGGACCGGAATTCGCCGACGGCTTCGGGGCTGCGCGCCGCGAAGCGCAACACCTGGGTCCCGCCGGTCATCTCGCGCGGCGACGGGGCCGGGGCCTCTTCGACGACGAGGTGCACATTGGTGCCGCCGACCCCGAACGAGCTCACTCCGGCACGGCGGACTCCGTCGCACTCCCACTCGGTGTACTCGTTCTGGATCACGAACGGCCCGCGGTCGAGGTCCAGGGCGGGGTTGGGTTCGGTGTAGTGCAGCGTCGCGGGAATGGCTTTGTGCTTCAGGCACAGGATCGTCTTGATGAGCCCAGCGATGCCCGACACCTCGGCGAGGTGTCCGATGTTCGACTTGACCGATCCGACCGCGCACGGACCGGTTCGCGGGGTGTCGGACGCGCCGAAGGCTTTGCGCAACCCCTCGATCTCGATCGGGTCGCCCAGCGGTGTGCCGGTCCCGTGGGTCTCGACGTAGCTGATCGACGCCGCGTCGACGCCGGCCACGGCATGCGCCTCGGCGATGACGTCGGCCTGCGCGGCCCCGTTCGGCGCGGCGTAGGTCATCTTCGCCGAACCGTCGTTGTTGATCGCGGAGCCCCTGATCACCGCGTGGATGCGGTCACCGTCGTCGAGTGCGGCCTGCAGAGGTTTGAGCACCACGACGGCGACGCCGCTGCCGAACACGGTGCCGTCGGCCTTCGCGTCGAACGGGCGGCAGTGGCCGGTGCCCGACACCATCGAACCCGGCTCGTGCCAGTAGCCGACCTCGTGCGGAACCCGCAGGGACACACCGCCCGCGAGTGCCATGTCGCTTTCCCCGTTGAGCAGGCTCTGGCATGCGGAGTGGATCGCCACCATCGACGACGAGCACGCCGTCTGCACGGTGAGGCTGGGCCCGCGCAGGTTGAACTGGTGGGACACCCGGGTGGCCAGATAGTCCTTGTCGTTGAGCAGCGACATGTTGACCAGGTCGAATGTCGCACCCTGCCCGAAAATGGTGTCCGGATCGTGGTGGGTGAGCAGATTGTGCAGTAGGTAGATGCTCGCACCGCTGGTGGCGTATACGCCGATCGAACCGTCGAAGCCGGCCGGATCCGTCCCCGCGTCCTCCATGGCGTGCCAGGCACACTGCAGGAACAGCCGGTGCTGAGGATCCATCATGCGTGCCATCTGCGGTGGGAACCCGAAGAAGTCGGCGTCGAACTCGTCGATCCCGGTGATGAGGGGGGCCCGGCGGACGTATGCGGGGTTGCCGAGCGTCTGTTCGGTGACTCCGGCGGCGAGCAGCTGCTGGTCGGTGAGCGTGACGATCGACTCTTCGCCGCGGCGCAGGTTGTCCCAGAACGCGGACACCGAATCGGCACCGGGGAGCCGCGCCGCCATTCCGACGACGGCGACCGAGGCCGCCGGCTCGTCCCATGCAGGTGATTGCGTCACGCGCGTTGTCCTCTCTTTCGCCGCACCGCGGCACCTCTGCGCGCAGCGGCGCGCTGGTTGGCTTTGTCGCGGATCGCGTCGCCCGATGACGCTCCGGCGGCGATCCCCAGCTGCGACATGACGTCTGCGGTGACGTCGTTGACGGAGCCGCCCTGCAGCAGCATTCCCACGGGCGGTTCGACGCCGAAGTCCGCCTGTGTCGCCTGCCGGATGCGCACGGCCAGAAGCGAATCGATGCCGAGTTCGATCAGCGGCACGGTCGTGGGCAGCGCCGTGGGATCCGCGTAACCCATGATCGTCGCGAGTCGCGAGCAGAGCCGCTCGCCGATGACGCGTTCGGCGTCGATCGGGTCGAGATCTCGCAACCCGTCCCGCCCGGCCCACTCAGCGTCGGCGTCGGCGTCGGCGTCGTCGGTGACGAGGTCGTCGATGATGCGCAGCGGTGCGCGGGTGCGGTAGGCGGCGGCCAGTCGGCTCCAGTCGGCGGCGACGACGGTCGACCGGACGGGGGTGTCGGGGCCGAGCACCGACCACAGCGCCTGAATGGCCACCTCGTCGGGCATCGGTTCGAGACCGGAGTCCACGGTCACCTGCCGGTATTCCTCGGACTGGTTGTCGGCCAACGACTTCCAGAACCCCCAGTTGACGGCGGTGGCGGGGAGACCGGCCGCCCGCCGCGCGTAGGCGAAGGTGTCGAGGAAGGTGGTCGTGGCGGTGTAGTGCGCCAGCCACCGGGAGCCGATCAACCCGGAGATCGAGGTGAACAGGACGAACTGGCGGACGGGATGCCGCAGCGACAACGTGTGCAGCACCGACACCGCATCGAGTTTCGGCGTGAACATCACCGTCACGTCGTCGTCGGTCATCTCGGTCAGCGTGACCGGACCGCCTCCGAAAGCGGCGAGGTAGACGCCACCGAGCGGTGGCAGGTCGGCTCCGAAGCGGTCGAACACCGCGCGCATCGCGGTCTCGTCGGCGGCGTCGGCCGCCACGGTGACCAGCGTGGTGCCCCGTCCGGCGAGTCGCTCGGTGAGGTCGCGCAACCGGTCGCCCGGATTACGGGATACCGCAACGACGGTGGCCGCCCCCATATCGGCGAGCTGCTGGATGAGGTGCGGGCCGATGTTGCCCGTCGCCCCGACGACAAGGTGACTCGCGTCCGGGTCGAGTGCGGCACGTGCCGCCGGCGGGGTGGTGCGCGGGCTCAGCCGCGGGACCCGGCGCGTGCCCGCGCGGTAGAGCACCTGATCCTCCCCGTCGACTCCGGCCGCTTCGGCCAGGAGATAACGAGCGGCGACGACGTCGGGGACCGACTCGTCGAGATCGACGACGGCACCCCAGATCTCCGGGTGTTCGAGCGCGACGGTGCGCGCCAGTCCCCAGAGCACCGCGTGGACGGCGTTGGCCCGGTCCCCCTCCGCGAGCGGTTGCGCGTTGCGGGTCACCAGGAACAGGCGGCACGGCCCCGGGCTCGCGGCCATCGTCGTGACGAGGCTCTTTGCGGTGTGGAACAGGCGGCGCCCGGCGGCGGCGTCCAATCGGTCGGCCGGCATCGGCGGAGCGAAGAGCACGTGGTCGGCGGTGCGGACGGCCTCGGATCCGGCCGCGACGGCCCCGGGGTCGAGGACCGTCACGTGGGCGGCGGTACCGAGGAGCCCTCGCAGCTCGGCTGTCAGGCCTGCTTCGGCGACGATGAGCCAGGATCCGGTTACCGCCGCGGTTTCCGGCTGCGGCAGTGCCGGCCAGGTCAGCTCGCAGTTCCACTCGGCAGGCACCACTTCCTCGGCTGAGTGGTCGCGGGGGCGCACCGGTGTCGTGTGGCGCGGGGACGTCGTGAGGTCCATCCAGTGCCGGGTGTGCAGCCACGGTGTGGCGGGCAGCACCGGATGGGGCTCGGACGGGTGCGGGGTGTCCGGTGGGCAGGTGGTGTGGGCGGTGTTGAGGTTGGTGTGGAAGGTCAGCGCGTCGTCGGTGTCGCGCTGCAGCGTCCCGATGCTGTGGTGGTGTGCCTCGCCGAGGGTTTCGCTGACCGCGTGGGTGAGCATGGGGTGGGGACTGATCTCGACGAATACGCTGTGCCGGGAAGCGGCCGTGGTGAACGCCTGATGGAGTCGTACCGGTTGGCGAACGTTGGCGACCCAGTAGTCGGCGTCCAGCACGGGCGGGGTCTCGGCGTCAGCGACGGTCGAGATGAACTGCACCGTGGGTGTGGTGGGTTCCAGATCGGCCAGGGTCGCCCGCAGTTCGGCGAGGATCGGGTCCATCAGCGCGGTGTGGGAGGCCACCTCCATGTTGACCCGGCGGGCGAACCGGTTCTGGCTCTGCACCCCGGCGATCACCGCATCGACGCGCTCCGGCGGACCGGCGACGACGGTCTGCCCCGGCGACACGTACCCCGCGACCTCCACACCCGGATGGCCGGCGACGAGGGCCTCGGTGGCGTGGGCGTCGAGTTCGAGCAACGCGACCGCGCCTTGGCCGGCCAGTCGGGACATCAGCCGGGAGCGGGTGGCGATGACCCGCAGGCCTTCGGCAGGGGTGAGCGCCCCGGCCACGACGGCCGCGGTGACCTCCCCCATCGAATGACCGATCACCGCATCCGGAGTCACCCCGTAGGACCGCCACAACTCGGTCAACGCCAACTGCAGCCCCATGATCACCGGCTGCACCCGCGCATCCCCACTGACCGCCTCACCCTCGGCGAGCACCTGCCGCAACGAGAACCCCACCTGCTCGACGAAATCGGGCTCCAACTCCTCGATCGCCGCGGCGAATGCGGGTTCGTCAGCCAACAACTGCCGGCCCATCCCCGCCCACTGCGACCCCTGCCCCGAATACACGAACACCGTCCCCGAACCACACAGGCCCTCATGGGGTTTCACCACACCGTCGGCAGGCCGTCCCGCGGCCAGTGCCTGTAGTCCCGCGACGGCTTGGGCGTGGTCGCGGGCGGCGACGGTGGCGAACAGCGGATGCTGGGTGCGGTGATGGTTGAGGGTGTGGGCGACCTCAGCCAACCCCACCCCGACACCCGGACCACTCATCCACTGCGCCAACACATCCGCGGTCGCCGCGATCCGCGCAGCAGACTTACCCGAGATCACCAGCGTGCTCACCGCAGGTGCCGGCTGCCACACCGCCGGCACCGGCGCCGGCGCCTGCTCGACGATCACATGCGCATTGGTCCCACTCACCCCGAACGACGACACCCCAGCACGGCGCGCCCGAGTGACCGCAGGCCACTCCACCCCATCAGCGGCGATCGTGAACTCCGACGCGCCGGGCCCGGCATGCGGGGTCAACTGCTCGAAGTGCAGATGCTTGGGGATATACCCATAGCGCACACTGAGCACCGTCTTGATGAACCCGGTGATCCCCGCCCCGGACTCCAGATGACCCAGATTGGTCTTCACCGAACCCAACACCAACGGCGCCGAACCCTGGCGGTCCCCGAACACCGCAGACAGTGCGTCGAGTTCGATCGGATCCCCCAACGCCGTGCCGGTACCGTGCGCCTCGATGTAATCGATATCGCCCGGGCTCAACCGCGACGACGCCAACGCCTGCCGCAACAACGCCTGCTGCGCCGGACCATTGGGCACCGTCTGCCCACTGGAGGCCCCATCCTGATTGACCGCAGAGCCGCGCACCAACGCCAACACCCGATCACCATCACGCTCGGCATCACTGAGCCGCTTGAGCACAACGACCCCGCAACCCTCACTGCGCACATACCCATCCGCACCCGCATCGAACGTCTTACACCGGCCGTCAGGCGCGAGCATCCCCCAGCGGGACAGCGCAATGTTGGCTTCCGCCTTGAGCATCAGGTTCACCCCGGCGGCGAGTGCGGTGTCACTCTCGCGGCGGCGCAGACTCTGACAGGCCAGATGCACCGACACCAGCGATGACGAACACGCCGTGTCCACCACCACCGCCGGACCCCGCACCCCCAGGAAATACGACAACCGCCCCGCCGCGAAATTCGCCGCGTTCCCGAACGGCACGTAGGCGTCGTAGTCCTCCGGGCGGAGGTGGTCGGACAGCTTGAGCATGTAGTCGTAGGCCGTCAACCCGACGAACACCGACGTCTGCGTGCCCCGCAACGACTGCGCGGGAATCCCGGCGTGTTCGAGCGCCTCCCAGGACACCTCCAACAACAACCGCTGCTGCGGATCCATCGCCGCAGCCTCCCGCGGCGAAATCCCGAAGAACTCCGCATCGAACTCATCCGGGCGCCACGACGTCAGAAACCCACCCTCACGCGTGCAAATCGTCCCCGGCACACCGTTATCCGCACTGTAGAACGCATCAGCATCCCACCGCTGCTCCGGCACCCGCACAATCCCCGACCGACCATCCTGCAACAACTGCCAAAACCCATCCGGATCCGACACCCCACCAGGCAACCGACACCCCAGACCCACCACCGCAATCGGCTCGGTCTCCCCCTGCTCAGCCACCGCCAACCGCGCCGACAAATCATCGATCTTGCGCAACGCCTCAGTAATGATCGCCCGGCGATCCGACGAACCAACAGCCATCAGACTCAACTGACCCTTTCCGAGAGTTCCGCCTCGCCGAGGCTTTCGGCGTCGCCGATCGTCGCCAGGTGTCCGGCGAGCAGTTCGACCGTCGGGTAGTCGAAAACGATTGTCTGCGGCAGCAGTTCACCGAGGGTTTCGGCGAGTGCCCGTTGCAGGATCACGCTCATCAGCGAGTCCATCCCGAGATCGAAGAAGTCGGTGGACGGGTTGAGCGACTGGGCGGACGGCAACCCCATGACGGCCGCGACGAGCACACCCACGTGGTTGCGGAGCAGCTCGAACCGCTGAGCCGGCGCGCAGGTCCGCCACACGTCCCGGATGTCGCCGGCCGGGACGTCGGCAGCGCTGTCATCCGCGGCGGCCTCGTCACCGAGCGGCGTGGACTCGTCGAGTTCGACGATGCCACCCCAGAGGCCCGGATGACTGAGCGAAAGAACGCGGCCCAGACTCCAGAGCACCGCACCGGCCGGGTGGTCGGGGTCGCCGTCGAGGAGGTTGTCGGGACTCACCATGTACAGCCTGGGCGGCGTCGCCGTCGTCACCAGGGCAGCGGTCAGTCGCCGCGCGGTGTCGAACAGCCGGTATCCGGCGTCGGTGTCGAAGCCGTCCGGTGTGACACTCGGCGCGTAGAGCACGCTGCCCGCCGCCCCCAGGGCGTCGAGAAGTGCTGCCCCGGAGCCGTCGTCGGCCAGTGCTGCCGGAGCCATGACCCTGGCCGTGGGCGTATCGCCGAGGGTGCCGGCGATCCGCTCCGCCACCGGTGCGTCGGCGATGACCACCCAGGGTTCGCCTCCTGCGGCGTCGGCCGCGGACAAGCTGAGCACCGGTGTGTCCCAGTCGGCTCCGGTGCGGCGCGATGCAGGCACCTGGAGCCAGTGACTGGCGTGCCGCCACGGTGTGGCGGGCAGCGCGTGGTGGGGTTCGGGCGGGTGCGGGGTGTCCGGTGGATGCGCGGTGTGGGCGGTGTTGAGGTTGGTGTGGAAGGTCAGCGTGTCGTCGTGGTCGCGCTGCAGGGTGGCGACCGTGTGGTGGTGCCCGCCGGTGAGGGTGTCGGTGATGGCGTGCGTCAGCAGCGGGTGCGGACTGATCTCGACGAACGTGGTGTGCGCCTCACCCGCCGCGGTCACGGCGCGGCAGAACTGCACCGGCCTGCGAACGTTGGCCACCCAGTGGTCGGCGTCGAACGTCGGCGTCCCCGCACCGTCGACAGTCGAGATCACGGAGATCGTCGGGGCTTTCGGCATCAGACCGGCCAGCGCCGTGCGCAGCTCCGGCAGGATCGGATCGATGGTCGGGTGGTGCGATGCGACGTCGACCTCGATGCGCCGCGCCAGTCGGCTCTGCGCGGCGACCACCGCGATCAGCGCGTCGACATCGTGGGGCGGTCCGGCGATGACGGTCTGCCCCGGTGAGGCGTACACCGCGACGGTCACGTCCGGGTGGTCGGCGATGAGGGTTTCGGTGGCGTGGGCGTCGAGTTCGAGCAGCGCCATCGCGCCTTGGCCGGCCAGTCGGGACATGAGCCGGGAGCGGGTGGCGATGACCCGCAGGCCTTCGGCAGGGGTGAGCGCCCCGGCCACGACGGCCGCGGTGACCTCCCCCATCGAATGACCGATCACCGCATCCGGAGTCACCCCGTGGGCGCGCCACAGTGCGGTGAGCCCCAATTGCACGGCGACCAGAACCGGCTGGATTCGTTCGATCCCGGTGACGGGTTCGCCGTCGGCGAGGATCTGCCGTAGCGAGAACCCCACCTGCTCGACGAAATCGGGCTCCAGTGCGTCGATCGCGGCGGCGAATGCGGGTTCGTCGGCCAGCAGTTGCCGGCCCATCCCCGCCCACTGCGACCCCTGCCCCGAATACACGAACACCGTGCCGGAACCGCATGGTCCGTCGTGCGGCCCGACGACGCCCGGCGCCGTCTCGGCCGCGGCCAGTGCCTGTAGTCCCGCGACGGCTTGGGCGTGGTCGCGGGCGGCGACGGTGGCGAACAGCGGATGCTGGGTGCGGTGATGGTTGAGGGTGTGGGCGACCTCAGCCAACCCCACCCCGACACCCGGACCACTCATCCACTGCGCCAACACCTCCGCGGTCGCCGCGATCCGCGCATTGGATTTACCCGAGATCACCAGCGTGCTCACCGCAGGTGCCGGCTGCCACACCGCCGGCACCGGCGCCGGCGCCTGCTCGACGATCACATGCGCATTGGTCCCACTCACCCCGAACGACGACACCCCAGCACGGCGCGCCCGAGTGACCGCAGGCCACTCCACCCCATCAGCGGCGATCGTGAACTCCGACGCGCCGGGCCCGGCATGCGGGGTCAACTGCTCGAAGTGCAGATGCTTGGGGATATACCCATAGCGCACACTGAGCACCGTCTTGATGAACCCGGTGATCCCCGCCCCGGACTCCAGATGACCCAGATTGGTCTTCACCGAACCCAACACCAACGGCGCCGAACCCTGGCGGTCCCCGAACACCGCAGACAGTGCGTCGAGTTCGATCGGATCCCCCAACGCCGTGCCGGTACCGTGCGCCTCGATGTAATCGATATCGCCCGGGCTCAACCGCGACGACGCCAACGCCTGCCGCAACAACGCCTGCTGCGCCGGACCATTGGGCACCGTCTGCCCACTGGAGGCCCCATCCTGATTGACCGCAGAGCCGCGCACCAACGCCAACACCCGATCACCATCACGCTCGGCATCACTGAGCCGCTTGAGCACAACGACCCCGCAACCCTCACTGCGCACATACCCATCCGCACCCGCATCGAACGTCTTACACCGGGCATCGGGAGCCAACATGCCCCAGCGCGAACAGGCGATGCTGTTCTCGGGGCTCAGAATGAGGTTGACGCCGGCGGCGAGTGCGGTATCGCTTTCCCGGCGGCGCAGACTCTGACACGCCAGATGCACCGACACCAGCGATGACGAACACGCCGTGTCCACCACCACCGCCGGACCCCGCACCCCCAGGAAATACGACAACCGCCCCGCCGCGAAATTCGCCGCGTTCCCGAACGGCACGTACGGGTCGATGTCCTCGTTACGCAGCTTCCCGGCGAAGAGAAGTGAGTAGTCGTTCGTGGTCAGTCCGACGAACACCGACGTCTGCGTGCCCCGCAACGATTGCGCGGGAATCCCGGCGTGTTCGAGCGCCTCCCAGGACACCTCCAACAACAACCGCTGCTGCGGATCCATCGCCGCAGCCTCCCGCGGCGAAATCCCGAAGAACTCCGCATCGAACTCATCCGGGCGCCACGACGTCAGAAACCCACCCTCACGCGTGCAAATCGTCCCCGGCACACCGTTATCCGCACTGTAGAACGCATCAGCATCCCACCGCTGCTCCGGCACCCGCACAATCCCCGACCGACCATCCTGCAACAACTGCCAAAACCCATCCGGATCCGACACCCCACCAGGCAACCGACACCCCAGACCCACCACCGCAATCGGCTCGGTCTCCCCCTGCTCAGCCACCGCCAACCGCGCCGACAAATCATCGATCTTGCGCAACGCCTCAGTAATGATCGCCCGGCGATCCGACGAACCAACAGCCATCAGACTCAACTCAGCCTTTCCGAGAGTTGTTGCAGGAGTTCGTCGTCGCTGAACTCGTCGTAATCGTCGGCGTCGTCACTCTCGGCCACCTCGATCAGCTCGGGCAGCACGGTGGCCAGGTATTCGGTGAGCCGGTCGACCGTGGGATAGTCGAAGATCACCGACGCCGGCAGTGTCTGGCCCAGGCTCTCGCCGAGCGCGCGCTTGAGGGTCACGCTCATCAGCGAGTCCATGCCGCACTGGAAGAACCCGGCGGATGGGTCCACCAGTTGCGGACTGGTCAGGCCCATCGACTCGGCGACCAAGGCCCGCACGTGACCGCGCAGCAGGTGCTCCCGCTCGTCGGGGGCACACGCGCCGAGTTCGCGCCGGAATTCGGTCTCCGGCTGCGTCGCCGGCGTCGCGGCGCCGTCCTCGTCGGCGCTCTCGACCGGCAGGAGGTCATCGACGATCCGGAGCGCGGCCCGGGTGCGGTAGGCGGCGGCCAACCGCGGCCAGTCGGCGGCCACCACGGTGGAGCGGGCCGGCGCACCGGGTGCGGTGACCGACCACAGTGCCTGAATGGCGACCTCGTCGGGCATCGGCTCGAGGCCGGACTCCAGGGTGACCTGCCGTTCGTGCTCGGTATGGTTGTCCGCCAACGACTTCCACAGGCCCCAGTTGACGGCGGTCGCGGGCAGGCCTGCGGCCCGCCGGGCGTAGGCGAATGTGTCGAGGAACGTGGTGGTGGCGGTGTAGTGCGCCAGCCACCGCGAGCCCAGCAACCCCGAGATCGACGAGAACAGGACGAACTGCTGGATGTCGGTGGTCAGCGACAGCTTGTGCAGCACCGCCACCGCGTCGAGTTTCGGAGCGAACATCGCGGTGACGTCGTCATCGGTCATCTCGGTGAGCGTGACGGGACCGCCGCCGAAGGCCGCGAGGTAGATTCCGGCCAGCGCAGGAAGGTCGGCACCGAAGCGGTCGAACACCGCGCGCATCGCGGTTTCGTCGGCGGCGTCGGCGGCGACGGTGACCAGCGCGGTGCCCTGCGCGGCGAGGGTGTCGGTCAGTTCCCTCAGCCGGTCGCCCGGATTGCGGGAGACCGCGACGACCGTCGCCGCCCCCATGTCGGCCAGCTGCTGGATGAGGTGCGGGCCGATGTTGCCGGTCGCGCCGACCACCAGGTGGCTGCCGGCGGGATCCAGTCCGGCGCCCGCCGCCTGTGGCAGCGGAGCTCGGCGCAGCCGCGCCACCCGCCGCTCACCGGCTCGGTAGACGACCTGGTCCTCACCGTCTTCGCCACCGGCCTCGGCCAGCACACAGCGCGCGGCCAGCCGGTCGGGCACCAGTTCGTCGAGGTCGATCACCGAGCCCCAGATCTCCGGATGCTCGAGCGCCAGGGTGCGACCCAGACCCCACAGCACCGCGTGGCCGGGGTTCGCGCGGTCGCCCTCGCTCACCGGTTGCGCGTTGCGCGTCAACAGGAACAGGCGGCCCGGATCGGTCATCCCGCTCATCGCCACGGCGATCCGGCGGGCGGTGTCGAACAGCCGGCGCCCTGGCGCCGCCTCGAACACCGCGGGCAACGCGGGGGCGTAGAGCACGTGGTCGGCCGTCGCCAGCGCCTCGTCGAGCCGACCGTCGTGCGCGCCTGCCTCGTCGAGGACGGTCACCTCGGCCCCGTCGCCGGACTCGCGAGCGATCTGGGCGGCCAGTTCCGGGTTCCCGATCACCAGCCACGAGCCGCCCGCGGTCTGCACCGACGCGAAGGGGCGGCTGGCCCAGCTCAACTCGCAGTTCCACTCGGCCGGGAGCACACCCGCGGCCACGGCGGACGGATCGCCGGACGCCGTCGAGGTCCGTCGCGGCGCCGTGAGGTCCATCCAGTGCCGGGTGTGCTGCCACGGTGTGGCGGGCAGCACCGGATGGGGTTCGGGTGGATGCGGGGTTTGCGGCGGATGGGTGGTGTGTGTGGTGTTCAGGTTGGTGTGGAAGGTGACGGTGTCGTCGCTGTCGCGTGAGAGCGTCCCCAGCGCGTGGTGATGCATCTCCCCGAGCGTTTCGGTGACCGCGTTGGTCAGCATCGGATGGGCGCTGATCTCGACGAACGTGGTGTGGTGCTCGCCGGCGGTGAGGATAGCCTGGCTCAGCCGAACGGGCCTGCGCACGTTGGCCACCCAGTAGTCGGCGTCCAACAGGGGGGCCGTGGTGCTGTCGTCCACCGTCGAGATGAACGGGATCGCCGTCGTGTTCGGTGTGAGGTCGGCCAGCTCGGAACGCAGCTCGCCCAGGATGGGATCCATCAGCGCGGTGTGGGAGGCCACCTCCATGTTGACCCGGCGGGCGAACCGGTTCTGGCTCTGCACCCCGGCGATCACCGCATCGACGCGCTCCGGCGGACCGGCGACGACGGTCTGCCCCGGCGACACGTACCCCGCGACCTCCACACCCGGATGGTGCGCGATGAGGGCCTCGGCAGCGTCGGCCGTCATGGTCAGCAGTGCGACCGCGCCCTGTCCGGCGAGTCGGGACATCAACCGCGATCGCGCCGCGATGACCCGCAGGCCTTCGGCAGGGGTGAGCGCCCCGGCCACGACGGCCGCGGTGACCTCCCCCATCGAATGACCGATCACCGCATCCGGAGTCACCCCGTAGGACCGCCACAACTCGGTCAACGCCAACTGCAGCCCCATGATCACCGGCTGCACCCGCGCATCCCCACTGACCGCCTCACCCTCGGCGAGCACCTGCCGCAACGAGAACCCCACCTGCTCGACGAAATCGGGCTCCAACTCCTCGATCGCCGCGGCGAATGCGGGTTCGTCAGCCAACAACTGCCGGCCCATCCCCGCCCACTGCGACCCCTGCCCCGAATACACGAACACCGTCCCCGAACCACACGAACCCTCGTGCGGGACGACGACTCCGGTGCCCTCGTGGCCTGCGGCCAGCGCCTGCAGGCCGGCCACCGCGTCGACACCGTCGCGGGCGCAGACCGTGGCGAAGGCCGGATGGTGCGCACGGTGGTGGTTGAGGGTGTGGGCGACGTCAGCCAACCCCACCCCGGCACCCGGACCACTCATCCACGCCGCCAGCGCGGCCGCGCTGGCGGCGATCCGCTCGGGGGACTTGCCGGACACCACGAGCGTGCTCACCGCGGCGGAGGGCGCCGGCTCCACGGCGACGACGTCGGGAGCCTGCTCGAGAACGACATGAGCGTTGGTGCCACCGAAGCCGAACGACGACACCCCAGCCCGCCGTGCCCGCGACACCGACGGCCAATCCTGTTCATGATCCACCACTTTGAGGCGGAGTTGATCGAACGGGATGTGGGGATTGGGTGACTCGTAGCCGACGTTCGCGGGGATACGGCCGCGTTGCAGGGCCATCACCGTCTTGATGAACCCGGCCACCCCGGCCGCGGCCTCGAGGTGTCCCAGATTGGATTTCACCGCGCCGATCAGCAGCGGCGAGGCCGTCGGCCGGCCGCGACCCATCACCGAGCCGAGCGCCCTGGCTTCGATCGGATCTCCAAGGAAGGTGCCGGTGCCGTGCGCCTCCACATAGTCCACGTCCTGCGGTTCGATGCCGGCGTGGGCGCACGCCGCCCGCAGCACGGCCATCTGAGCGGCCGGATTCGGTGCCATCAGACCGTTGGAGCGACCGTCCTGATTGATCGCCGAACCACGGACCACGGCCAACACCCGGTCGCCGTCCCGTAGCGCGTCGGGCAGTCGTTTGAGGACCACCACGCCGCATCCTTCTCCGCGCACGAACCCGTCGGCGGCGGCGTCGAATGCATGGCACATCCCCGTGGGCGACAGGGCGCCGGCCTGATCGAATCCATGGAAGACCGCCGGTGAGAGCAGGAGGTTCACGCCCGCGGCGATCGCGAGGTTGGAATCACCCGAGCGCAGGCTCTGACATGCCAGGTGCACAGCGACCAGTGAGGATGAGCAGGCGGTGTCGACGGTGATCGACGGCCCCCGCAGGTCGAGGAAGTAGGAAAGCCGGTTGGCGATGATGCTCAACGCCCCGCCGGTGTTACTCCACGCGTCGACGCGCGGTAGATCGGATGAGGCCAGATAGCCGTACTCGCTGAAGCATGCCCCGGCGAACACGCCGGTCTGCGAGCGGCGCAGCGAGGCGGCCGGGATACCGGCGTGTTCGAGTGCCTCCCAGGCGACTTCGAGTAGAAGTCGCTGTTGCGGATCCATCTTGACGGCCTCGCGCGGCGAGATGTCGAAGAAGTCGGCGTCGAAGCTCTCGACGTCGCGCAGGAACGATCCCCACCGGGTGGTCCGCGACAGCGCCGCCGCGGTCTCCGGCGAACCGTCGTCGAACGGCCGCCAGCGCTCGGCGGGCACCTCGCCCACGGCGCAGCGGCCGTCGGCGAGGAACTGCCACAGGCCATCGGGGCCGGGGATCCCACCGGGCATCCGGCATCCCATCCCGACGACGGCGATCGGCTCTGTACCCGAGAGCTGCGGAACCACGTCGGCGATGCCCGGATCGGCGTGGATCTCCGCCTCGGGAGCCGGGGCGCTCAGGAAGCCGATCAGGCCGTTGATCGTGGGGTGCTGCCAGAAGTCGACGGGTGAGACCGTCCGGCCGAGGAGTTCGGCCAGTTCACCGGACAGCACGACGGCGTCGCGCGAACCGACACCGAGATCGGCCATCGACGCGTCGAAGTCGATGCCGTCGCGCTCGACTCCGATGTGGGTGGTGAGGTGGTCGACCAACCAGGCCCGTAATCCGGCTTCGTCAAGCGCGGCCGGCGTCATGCCGACTGGTCCAGACGCTCGAACTCACCGCGCCCGTAGAGCTCGACACAGGTCGAGCGGCGGATCTTGCCGCTCGTGGTGATCGGGATGGAGCCGGGCGCCACGAAGACGATGTCGGCGACGCGCAGCCGGTGCGTGGTCGAGATGGCGGCGGTGAGTTGACGTTTGAGGGTGCGCAGCCGCTCGTGGTGCTCATCCTCGGTGCCGCGCTTCTTGACCTCCACGATCGTGACGAGGTGTTCGGTCTCCGCGCTGGGCACCGAGATCGCGGCCACCCGGCCGCCCGACATCTCCTGGATCGTGGCCTCGATGTCGTCCGGGTAGTGGTTGGACCCGTCGACGATCAGGAGATCCTTGATGCGGCCGATGATGAACAGTTCACCGTCGGAGACGACGCCCAGGTCACCGGTGCGCAGCCAGGGGCCCGCCGGGGTACCCGAGGACGGCTTGACCAGGCGTCCCGAGAACGCCCGCTCGGTCTCCTTCGGGCGCTGCCAGTAACCTTTCGCCACATTGGCGCCGTGGACCCAGATCTCGCCGACCTTGCCGGCCGGATTCTCACTACCGCTCTCGGGGTCGACGATGCGCATCGTGGTCGACCGCACGGTGCCGTGGCCGAGCAGGTCGGCGCCGCCGGCGGCTTCGCTCTCGCAGGGCATCGCGTGCCCGCTCGAGAGCTTCTCGTAGTCGAACCGGACGATGTTCGGCGCCTGGCCGCGGTCGGACGTCGCCACGTAGACGGTGGCTTCGGCGAGACCGTACGAGGGTTTGATGGCCTCGGCCCGCAGGTTGAAGCGGCCGAACCGGTCGAGGAAACGCTTGACGGTCGCCGCGTGTACTCGCTCACTCCCACTGCAGATGCCCAGCACGTCGCCGAGGTCGAGTCCGGCCATGTCCTCGTCGGTGGTCCGGCGGGCGGCCAGTTCGAACGCGAAGTTCGGTGCGGCGCTGAACGATCCAGGGTTGAGGGCCAGCTGTTGCATCCAGCGGGCCGGCCGCTGCAGGAACGCCATCGGGCTCATCAGCACCGCGGAGCGCCCGCTCACCAGCGGCGCGCACACCCCTTTGATCAGCCCCATGTCGTGATAGAAGGGCAGCCACGACACGAAGGTCATACCGGGCGGCGTCTGCCCGGAGCAGTCGAAGTAGTCGGAGAACGCCTGGTCGACGTTCACCACCACATTGTCGTGGGTGACGACGACGCCGGCCGGCACCCGGGTCGATCCGGAGGTGTACTGAAGGTAGGCGATCTTGGACTGCCTGGCCTGCGGCGCATTCATCTGTGCGGGTGCGTCGAGATCCAGCGAGTCGACCTCGACGACGGTGGCGGTCCGGCCACCTGCGCCCAGCGCGTAGCGGGCGACTTCGGCCGACACCGCCGACGTCGTCAGGATGACCGACGGTGCGCAGTCGCGCAGCACGCTGGAGATGCGTTCGTCGTGAACCCCGTACTGCGGCACCGACAGTGGAGCGGCGATCAGTCCCGCCTGCAACGCCCCGAAGAAGGCGACGATGTAGTCGAGCCCCTGAGGGGCGAGGATGGCGGCCCGGTCGCCGGCGGCGCCGAACAACGTCAACTCCTCGGCCAGCACCTGCGCCCTGTTGTGCAGTTGAGCCCAGGTGAGCGATTCGGTGTAGCCGTTCGGGTCGACGTCATAGTCGATGAACGTGTACGCGCAATCGTCGGGCTGGCGGCGCGCCCGCTCTGCAAGCAGCGCTGTCATCGAGGAATTCGTCATTGTCCCACCCTGCTTTTCCTTCAGTTTCGTCAGACCGATGTCCGCGTGGCCCGCGACGGGCACGCGCAGACCACAGCGGTGCGCCGGAACCGGCGATGTCGCCGTGCTCCGTCCGTGTCGGCACCTTCGACGCGACGTGCTCGGTCGCGTCATCGGAGCCGAAGCGTGTGATATCCCGTCGCCCCGTATCCCCCCGCCAACGAATTCCAGTACCCGCTTAAGCAGTTTGCGGCTCGTCGACCGCCATACCGTACAACGCCGATCCGGCGCCTAAACATCGAATTTCGCGCCGGATATAGTGGTAGTTACCTTCGCAAATTACGGCGACGTTCCACCCACGTGCAGCCAAGCCGCTACCAGCCAGTTTGACGGGTGTCAGGCAAACGTCGACCGGTTCGCGTTTCGTAAAATCAGCAACCCCTGTGCCGCGTGCGCCGACCCGCGCCGCCGATGGGCGACACCAGTGCCCGCAAACCGGCCGTGCGGGCGTCGTCCGCTCACCGGCACAGGGCTGTGATGGTGCGCCGAGGGTCGGCTTCCGCGGTGACCAGCGCCCAGTACGCGATGGTCGGCCGGTCGACACGCCGTCGATTTCGGTATCGCCAGCCCGTTCTGACCGCGGGATCCGCGCGGGTGAGGTCGATATTGACGCTCGATTCGCACACCTGCAGCTGCGGCCGGGCTGGCAGAAAGCGGCCGAACGCGGAGACCGACGCCCTCGGCCGCTTGGCACGACACGCCGGCCCAAGTGTTCAGTGGCAACGCAAGCGGGGACGATTCGCGACGCCCGGGGTCTGGCAAGACGCCGGGCCGGGCAGACACGCCGACGGTCAGGTTTGGCTACGATTCTCCCAAAGTCGTTAGCTGTGTGAGCTAACTCCTCCGACGCAGCACGACGAATTTGATCATGCGCCGGACGGTAATGCTGTCAACTCATCACCATTCGACCGTTTTTCGTTGATGTCGTGCGCATTCGACGACATCATGTCTTCTGCGAAATCGTCGCTCATGATCGATCATGCCGAATTGTTAATTGCCCGGTTCGACCATTCAAGGCGCTGCGACCAAATGGCGCGGAGATGGATCGACGCGCGATCGCCGCGGCGGGCGAACAGCCATGCTCGCCTAGACGCCCGTGCTGTGATCATGAAGGGCCGCTTGGGTTTTCACGATCATTGTCCGCCGAGCGCAAAGCTGCCGGTGCCGAATGCAACGCCGCCATCGGCCAGTGGCACCGCTCGGTGGAATGGTCGCCGCGAGCAATACGATGGTCAATCGGCGGCGCCGCGGACGCCGGGGACGCGGGGACGCGGCAATTGCCGCAGTCACGCACGCGCCGGCCGGCGAATACCGCGACTTCATTTGCGCGTCGGATACGGCGGCTGAATCAACCGCTGCGTGCAGGCTGACGATCCAGACAATTATCGGCCTGAATCTACGCGCGCGTCAGCAACGGCGATGCGGCTCGGGCGCGCCAGCAAAACTTTGCGGCAGCAAGAACCGGTCGTCATCGCCGCAGGTAGTAAGCAGATAGGCCGGCCGACAGGGATAGCGAGTTCACGTCGAAGTCGCCCGAACCCTGCCGGCTTGAGCGATGATCGGTGGCATCGCCACGGGGGCGCAGGGGCCGCGAACTTGGCGTCGTTCAACGGAGGGGAGGCAGCGCTTGACCACGAGCAGGCCGTCCGAAGGCACTTCACCGGCACCGATAGACACCCTCTTCATCTTCCCGCACGCGGGCGGTTCGGCCGCTGAATACAAGCCGTTCGCGCGTGGCTTCACGATGGACGCGAAGCGGATCGCGGTCCAGTACCCCGGGCGCGCGGATCGACACGACGTCCAGGACATCTCGAGTATCTCCGCGCTGGCGGACGAGATCCATCCGATGCTGGCGCCCAGCATGGTCGGGGCCCGTGTCGCGTTCTTCGGGCACAGCATGGGCGGGCTGATCGCGTTCGACATCGCGCGGCGGGTGGAGCAGGCGGGCGGTCGCATCGAGGCCCTGTTCGTCTCCGCCTCGCCGGCCCCCGGGCACGGAGGATACGAGCAGCTCCGGGGCTCAGACGCCGAGCTGCTCGACATGGTGGCGACCATGACGGGGACCGACTCCCGTTTCGTGGGTGGGCAATTCGGCGCGACCGTGTTGAAGACGCTGCGGAGCTACGGCGCCATCACTGGTTACAGCTGTCCGCCCGGTACCGCTGTGTCCTGTCCCATCTACGCATACGCAGCCGCCGACGATGCGGCGGTCAGCTACGAAAGCATTTGTGCGTGGTCGGATTTCACTACCGGAGGGTTCTCCGTCCGTACCGTCAGCGGCGACCACTTCTACATCACCGAGCACGTCAGCGAGGTCGTGACCGATATCGAACAGCGGATCGCGGACCGCGGCGGCGAGCCGCCGGAGCGAGGCTGACGCTCAGGCGAAAGCCTCGACGGGCGGGCACGAACACACCAGATTGCGGTCGCCGTATGCACCGTCGATCCGGCGCACCGGCGGCCAGACCTTCGGCCGGAAACTCTTGCCCAGCGGATAGGCGGCCTGCTCCCTGGTGTACGGGTGGTCCCACTCCGTCACCAACAGCGATTCGGCGGTGTGCGGCGCACCGCGCAGCGGGTTGTCGTCCACCGGCCACGCACCCGAACCGACCTGGTCGATCTCCGCGCGAATCGCGATCATCGCCTCACAGAACGCGTTCACCTCGGTCAGCGATTCACTCTCGGTCGGCTCGACCATCAGGGTGCCCGCCACCGGGAAACTCATGGTCGGTGCGTGGAATCCGAAGTCCGCCAGCCGCTTCGCCACATCGTCCACCGTGACACCGGTCTGCTTGGTGATGGTGCGCAGGTCCAGGATGCACTCGTGGGCGACCATGCCGTTCTCGCCGGTGTACAGCACCGGGTAGTACTCGTCGAGGCGGCGGGCCACGTAGTTCGCCGAGGCGATCGCCGTCAGCGAGGCCGCGCGCAGACCGGGCGCGCCCATCATCCGGATGTACATCCAGGTGATCGGCAGGATCGACGCGGAACCGTACGGGGCGGCCGACACGGTGTAGTCGTCACCCAGTTCCGCGGCGAGCGGATGACCCGGCAGGTACGGCGCGAGGTGAGCACGGACCGCGACGGGGCCGACACCCGGCCCGCCGCCGCCGTGCGGGATGCAGAACGTCTTGTGCAGGTTGAGGTGGCTGACGTCGCCGCCGAAGCGGCCCGGGCGGGCGAGCCCGACCAGGGCGTTGAGGTTCGCGCCGTCGACGTAGACCTGCCCGCCCGCATCGTGCACGGCCGCGCAGATGTCCGCGACGTCGTGCTCGTACACGCCGTGGGTGGACGGGTAGGTGATCATCAGCGCGGCCAGCCGGTCGGCGTTCTCGGTGACCTTGGCGCGCAGATCGTCCAGGTCGACGTCGCCGTTGGCGCGGCACGCCACCACCACGACCCGCATCCCGGCCAGCGCCGCGGACGCGGCGTTCGTGCCGTGGGCGCTCGACGGGATCAGGCACACGTCGCGCTCGGGGGCGCCGTTGGCCTCGTGGTAGGCCTTGATCGCCAACAGTCCGGCGTACTCGCCCTGCGATCCGGCGTTGGGCTGCAACGAGATCTCGTCATAGCCGGTGATGCCGGTGAGCCAGGTCTGCAGATCGGCGATCAGCCGGCGCAGGCCCGGGGCGTCACCCTCAGGGGCGAACGGATGCTGCCTGGCGAACTCCGGCCAGGTGATCGGCTCCATCTCGGCGGCGGCGTTGAGCTTCATCGTGCACGAACCCAGCGGAATCATGCTGCGGTCCAGCGCGATGTCCTTGTCCGCCAACGACCGCAGGTAACGCATCATCTCGGTTTCGGTGCGGTACCGGGTGAACGCCGGGTGGGTGAGGAAAGGCGAAGTGCGCGTGGCGATCTCGGGACCGGTGAACGGCTGGCCACCGCGGGTGGCGCCGAACGCGGCCAGCACCGCGGCGACGTGGTCCGCGGTGGTCGCCTCATCACACGCCACGGAGACGTGGTCGGCGTCGACCAACCAGAGGTTGATCCCGTGCGACTTGGCGGTATCGCGGATCTCGGCGGCGCGGCCGGGCACGCGGGCCAGCACGGTGTCGAAGAACGCGTCGTGCACCACCTCCACACCGGCCTGCGCCAGACCGGTGGCGACCGCACGGGCGTGCCCGTGCACGCGGCGGGCGATCGAGGTCAGCCCCTCGGCACCGTGATAGCTGGCGTACATGGCCGCCATGACCGCCAGCAGCACCTGCGCGGTGCAGATGTTGCTGGTCGCCTTGTCCCGGCGGATGTGCTGTTCTCGCGTCTGCAACGCGAGCCGGTACGCCGGCGCGCCGTCGGCGTCCACCGACACCCCGACCAGACGGCCGGGCAGCTGCCGGGCGTGCTTGGTGTGGACGGCGAGGTAGCCGGCGTGCGGACCGCCGAATCCCATCGGCACACCGAACCGCTGGGTGCTGCCGAAGGCGACGTCGGCGTCGTACTCGCCCGGTGGGGTGACGATGGTCATCGCGAGCAGGTCAGCGCCCACCGCGACGAGGGCACCGCGCTCGTGCGCCTCGGCGACCAGCGGCGCCCAGTCGACGAGGGCACCGCTCGCGCCGGGCAGCTGGACGATCACCCCGAAGAAGTCGCCCTCGGGCAGGCCCTGGCGCAGGTCGGCGGTCACGATCTCGATCCCGAGCGGGCGGGCGCGGGTGGCCAGGACGGCTGCGGTCTGGCGGTACACGTCGGCGTCGACGGCCAGGCGAGTCGACGTGCTGCGGCCGGCGCGCTGCATCAGCGTCATGGCCTCGGCAGCCGCGGTGGCCTCGTCGAGCATCGACGCATTCGCCACTTCGAGGCCGGTCAGGTCGCACACCATGGTCTGGAAGTTCAGCAGCGCCTCGAGACGGCCCTGGCTGATCTCGGGCTGATACGGCGTATAGGCGGTGTACCAGGCCGGGTTCTCCAGGATGTTGCGGCGCAACACCGGCGGGGTGAGGGTGTCGAAGTACCCCTGGCCGATCATCGACACCGCGACGGTGTTCGACTCGGCCAGCGCGCGCAGTTCGGCCAGCGCCTCGGCCTCGGACGCGGGGGCAGGCAGCGACTCCAGGCCGGGCGCGACTCCGTCGGCCGACAGCGCGTCGAGGATGTTGGCCGGCAGGGCCTTGGCGGCGAGGTCGTCGAGGGTCGCCACGCCGATCGTGTCGAGCATGACCGCGACGGCGTCGGAGTCGGGACCGATGTGCCGGTCGGCGAAACGGGGCTGATGAGCATCGAGCACGGGTGAGATCTCCTACCGGGCGCAGAACCGCTGGACGATCCCTCTCCCTCTGTCGTCGACCCGGGCGGGCGCCTGAGAGATTCAGCGCGGTCCGACGCCGTCGGGATCCGTGCCTTTCCCCATGGGCGGGTGGACCGCTGGTCCACCGCTTTCCAGAGGCATCGAAACCGTGCGCGGTCCTGGGTGCCTGAGAGGTTGACGGAGAGGTGTTGCTCCTTCGGCGCCCGTGACTGGCGGTCACGGAGCTCTCCCGCACACGGGCGATGCAGGCACCAGTTTAGCGGGCTCGATCCGAGTGGGTGCACCGCGAGGTCGCGGCAGCATGCGCGGCGAAGTCGATCGCCGTCCATGCCAGCGCCGTCGCGCCGTCGCGCAGCGCCCGCTCGGCCAGCGGTCCGACCGCCGCGTCGGCGAACGCGCGCTGGTGGTTGACCGCAGGCAGCGAGCCGATGCCGAGGTACGGGTGGATGGCCCGGACGTGCTGGGACACGTTGCCCATGTCCGTCGACGCCGTCCTCATCGCCGCCGCGCCGTCCGGCGGCGGCGAGGTCATGTCCCGGCCAAGGGCCGCGGCGTTGTCGACGAACCAGCCGAGCAGCTGCTCGTCGGTACGGAACTCCGAATAGCGGGGCGATTCGTCGCGAATCCGCAGTTCGCATCCGGTGGCGGTGGCGCCCGCGGTGAAACAGGCCCGTATTCGCCGCTCGACGTCGTCGAGTTCGGACAGGCTTGCCGCCCGCACGTACCAGCGGCCCGTCGCGAGGTCGGGCACCGCGTTGGGCGCCGTTCCCGCCTCGGTGACCACTCCGTGCACCCGCACGGTCGGCGGCAGGTGCTGACGCAGGAGTCCGATCGCGACCTGGGCGACGGTGAACCCGTCAGCGGCGTTGACCCCCAGATGCGGGTATGCCGCGGCGTGCGCACCGACACCCCGGTAGGTGACCTCCCAGTGCGCGACGGCGAACGGCTCGGCGCGCGCGGCGTCGGCCGGCCCGGGGTGCATCATCATCGCCGCATCGATGTCGGCGAACTGTCCGGCCTCGAGCATCAGGATCTTGCCGCCGCCGCCCTCCTCGGCCGGTGTGCCGATGACGTGCACCGTGAGCCCCGCCCCCGGCACCGCGTCCTCGGCGGCGCGCACCATCAGCGCCGCGCCGACCGAGGCCGCCGCGATCAGGTTGTGGCCGCAGGCGTGGCCGAGCCCGGGCAGAGCGTCGTACTCCGCGACGAACGCCACGTGGACGGGCCCGGAGCCGGCGGTGGCGCGGAAGGCGGTGTCGAGGCCTCCGGCCCTCGGGTCGACGGTGAATCCCTCGGATGCGAGCAGCGCGGTGAGCCGGCGATGGGCGCGCACCTCGTGCCACGCGGTCTCCGGGTCGGCGTGCAGGCCGGTGCTGATCTCGCGGATCGTGTCCCAGCGGCGGTCGAGACACTCCTGCGCGGCCCGCTTGCGGCGCGCCGTGGCGTCCCGGTGCTGCGCGGGGTCAGAGGTCACCGGGCGCTCCGAACGACGGTGCCGCCGCGGGATCCAGCGCCCGCCGGACGTAGTCGTCGCGCTGGGGCGCCCAGACATCCCACAGCGCGCACAACGCTTCGTACGGATCGTCGGCCCAGTCGACCCGCAGTGTGGTCTCCGGCCACTCCACTTCGCGGTAGACCAGCAGGCCGGCCGCGTGGACAGGGCCCTCCTCCCCACCGGCGGCCAGCGCGGCGCCCAGTCCGTCGAGCAGTCTGCCTTCGAATTCCGTTGCGGTCGAACGCTCGTAGCCGCGCACCAGCTCGGTGATCGTCCGGCGTCCCGCGAGCATGTTGCCCGCGGCCACCACGCCGTCTCCTTCGAGGTGGTGGTGTGTGCCCAGTGCTCCCGCACCGCTGAACGCCGCACAGCGACCGGTGCTGTCCAGCACGGTCAGCTGGCGGTAGTCACGCAGTTCGTGGCCGGCGACGACGGCCGACATGGCCTCCCGCGGGTTGTCCCCCGCCGCCAGCCGGTCGAGGAGCTTCTCGCCGAGGCGGGGGTCGGTGACGTTCTGGCTCGCAGCTGCCCCCAGCCCCGGGCGGATGGTCAGGCAGCGCGATGCGACTGCGGGAGAGGACGATGCGATGACCATGCCCAATGCGCCGGTGTCTCGGTCGACGGCGGCGAGCGAGAACGTCACGACGCCGCCTGCCGCACGGCGACCACGTCGATTTCGACCAGCCACTCCGGGCGGGCCAGCGCGCTGACCACCAGACCGGTGGAGACGGGGTGGACGCCGCGCAGCCAGCGCCCCATCACCCGATAGACGCTCTCCCGGTACCGGGAATCGACGAGGTAGACGGTCACCTTGACGATGTCGTCCAGCGATGCCCCGGCTTCGCCCAGCAGGGTGGCGACGTTGGCCATCGCCTGTTCGGCCTGCGCGGTGACGTCGCCGACGCCGACGCTGACCGCGGTGTCGAGATCCTGGCCGATCTGGCCGCGCAGGTAGATGGTGTCGCCGGCCACGACGGCCTGACACAGATCGTTGTCCAGGTTCTGCTCCGGGTAGGTGTCGCGGGTGTTGAAGGGACGGATCCGCCGATGGGTCACGCCGAAACGCCTCCGTCCACCCGCTCGGACAGCTCAGCGGCGGCCCGCACCATCGCCAGCGGCCCGTCGAAGTCGAAGTTGCGGTACACGGCCTGGTAGTGCGCGAAAGGCGGTGCCTGCGCGAACAACTGGAAGGTCAGCCGGTGACCGGCGTAGTCGCTGTTGAGCAGGTCGCGGGCGAAGGCCAGGAGTTTGCGACGGTCGTCGGCCTGCCATTCGTCGGTGATCGAGTAGTACTTCTCGAGCCACTCCGACGCGCCGGGTGTGGAGAAGGTGGCCGAGTCCGGGGTGATGCAGATCTGCCCGCCGCACAGTTCGCGCGCATAGTGCATCATCTGCGGCAGCTGGGTCTGCGCCCACACCCGCCCGGCGTAGAGCAGGGACTGGTTCGGCATGAGCAGGCCGCCGGGGCTGGTCTCGGCGGTGGCGATCGAGGCGGTCAGATGCGCGTCGATGCCCTCGCGGTAGCAGGCCAGCATCGCCAGCTTCTCCTGTACGGCAGGGTTCTTGTCCAGACCGGTCTGGCGCACGTTGTACAGCGCCGCACCGATCATCAGGTCGGCGAACCGGATCGAGCGGTGTACGTAGGGCAGCGCGCTGTAGCGGTGCAGACAGCTGCGGACGAAGGTCGCGGCCCTGGTGTGCCGGTAGAACAGGATGTCGTCCCAGGGGATCAGCACGTTGTCGAAGATCACCAGCGACTCCACCTCGTCCACCCGGTTCGACAACGGGTAGTCCGCGGCATCCCGGCGACCGGCAAAACCGGTGCGGCAGATGAACTTCAGATTAGGGGCGTTGAGGTCGGCGATGAAGCCGACGGCGTAGTCCGAGAGCAAGGCGTCGCCCCAGTTGGCGATGGTGGGTTTGGTGTACGCCTGCGTGGCGTACGGGGCGGCGGTCTCGTACTTGGCGCCGCGCACGATGATGCCGTCGTCGGTCTCCCTCACCACGTGCAGGAGCATGTCGGGGTCCTGATCCTGTGGCCGCTTCGACCGGTCGCCCTTCGGATCGGTGTTGGCCGAGATGTGGAACGGGTCGCCGGTGGCGGCCTTGTGGACATGGCGCCGGATGTTCTCGGCGAACCGAGGGTCGACCTCGTTGAGCACGTCCTGACCGTCGTAGAGCGCCCACATCTCGCCGACGGTCTCGTCACCGACCCGGGTCACCACGCCGCGCGCCTCGTCGAGCACCAGATCGATCGCGGCGCGCTTGTCGTGCCAATCCTTCTGCGTGAACGGCAGTTTGTTCGCGATCGCGTTGCGCTCGCCGTTCTCGTCGACGTAGGTCATCACGTCCTGGGTCTGCGCCTCGTGCGCCAGGTCGTAGATGCGCGCCCTGATGTCGACGATGGGTGCGAACATCGGGTGCTTGGTGACGTCCTCCACCCGTTCGCCGTCGATGTAGATCTCGCGCCCACCGCGGATCTCGTCGCGGTACTGGTCTCCGGTCCTGATCATGCGTGGTGTCCTTCCGTGTCCTGCTGGGCCAACGTGCGATAGCTGCCGCGTTGGTGGAGTAGGGGTTCGGCGTCGCGGTGCACCACCCGGCCGACTTCGCCGAGATACAGCAGGTGCGAACCGATCTCGGTGATGCTGTGCACCGTGCATTCGAAGGCCGCGAGTCCGTCGGCGAAGACCGGCAGCCCGTTGACGCCGGTCTGCCACTCCCGGTCGAGGAAGGTGAACGGTGCCCGGTCGGGGCCGCCCCTGCCGGCGAAACAGTCTGCGACACCGCGGTGTTCACGGGCCAGCACTGAGACGTTGAACGCGCCGCAGGCGCGGATCACGGCATGGATCGGGCTGCGCCGGTTGATGCAGACTCCGAGGATCGCCGGCTCGTCGGACACCCGGTTGAATGCCGACACCGTCTGACCGAGTCGCACCCCACCGCCTTGCGCGGTGACGATGGAGACCGGGGTGGCCGTGCGGGTGATCGCGCGGACGAAGTCGTGCGGAGCGACGAGCGGCATCGTGTTCACACTATCGATCCTTCCGGCACCGGCATCATCGTGCAAACAGTTGATTGCGTTGCGCTGCATCGGATCATCAGATGTCATCGGTCAC
The DNA here is from genome assembly GCF_010731695.1 of Mycolicibacterium litorale. Classification (NCBI taxonomy): domain Bacteria; kingdom Bacillati; phylum Actinomycetota; class Actinomycetes; order Mycobacteriales; family Mycobacteriaceae; genus Mycobacterium; species Mycolicibacterium litorale. The sequence continues at coordinate 1,548,538 of NZ_AP022586.1, read as the reverse complement.
CGTCACGAGCACCTTGCCGACGCGATCGGGTGCGCTGAACCGCTCATGCGCACCGACGATGTCCTCGAATCCGAACCGGCTGTCGACCACCACGCGGATCGCACCGTCGGCCAGTCGAGGGAGGACCTCCCGTTCCACGTTTCGGCAGAGCTGTTGCCGGACATCGTCATCCAGGCGGCCCAGGCTTGACGACGACACCTCGGCCGCGCGACTCATCAGCTCGGCCGCATCGAGCCGGCCCGGCCCACCGGCCTGCACGCCGACGATGACCAGACGGCCGAACGGCGCGAGCAGCGAGACGTTCGCCGCAACGGCGGGTCCCCCCTGATTGTCGAGGATCACGTCGAACAGTCCACTCGCCGACAGTGATACGTCGACGCGGCCGTAGTCGATCACGTCGTGACAGCCGAGCTCTGCGCACAGCGCCGTCTTCCGGTCACCGCGGGCGGTACCGACCACGTACCCGCCGAGCTGCCGCGCCAGCTGCACCGCGACGGAGCCGACTCCCCCGGCGGCACCGTGGATCAGCACCCGCTCCCCCGCCCGCATCCGGCCGCGGCGCACCAGGTTCCACCATGCGGTCGCGGCGGCTTCGGGGGCGGCGGCGGCCACCGTGAGGTCGAGGCCGTCGGGCACGCGCATACACGCCCCGGCCGGGACGGCCACGAACTCGGCGTACGTACCGCAGCGCGCCAGCGCCGCCACCCGGTCCCCCGGCTCCCACCCGGTGACCCCGGGTCCGGTGGCAGCGACGACGCCCGAACACTCCAGTCCAGGAATCCCGCCGGGCGGCCCGGGCATCGCACCGCGGCGTTGCAGCACCTCGGCGTTGTTCAGCCCGAACGCGCACACCCGCACCAGCACCTCACCGGCCGCAGGGCCCGGCGTACGCACCCGGTCGAGCGTCAGCACGTCGGGTCCACCGGCCCGCTTCAGCACTGCGGCCCGCATCTCATCGGTGCTCATCGGCCGGCCAGCCGCCGGTGGAAGCCGGTGACGGCCGCGGCGAAGTCTTCCGGACAGGTCTCCGGACTCGAGATGTCGCCCCCCAGCACGTGTTCGGTCGCCTGGGGGAAGGCCGCCAGGATCCGGCCGCGGTGCGGGAAAGACCGAGGATCGCAGGCCGACGCGATGCACAGCACCGGGCCGTCGTACCGGCCGACGGCGTCCTCGGAGCGGTAGGCCGCCACCGCCGCGTGACCTCGGTCGGGGTCGGGATGGGCCAGCACGTCACGCACGTAACGGCTCAACACCAGCGGGTCGGGCGTGGCGAGGTAGCTCGACCGGCGTTCCCAGAGCCGGTGTAGGTGCGCGCCGTCCGCGGGGCCTGCGACGCTGTTGAACGGCAGTGCGTCGCGCCTGCGTTCGCGCTCTGCGGCGTCGATGTAGGGCGTGGAGGACAGTACGAGCGACTCGACCCGGTACGGGTGGGTCGCGGCGAGGTGATACGCCACCAGGCCGCCGAAGTGGTGTCCCACCACGTGTGCGCGCGGGACGCCGAGCGCGTCGAGGATCCCGAGCACTGCGCGTGCCGTGGCGCCGACGGTGTTCTCCTGCGTTGGATCCGACGCGCCGTGGCCGGGCAGGTCCGGGACGATGACGCGGTAACCGTCGAGATGGTCGAGGAGCGTTCGGTATTCGTCCCAGCACCGCGGCGTCTGGTGCAGCAGCACCAGCGCGGGGCCGGTTCCGCGCGTGACGACGTGCATCCGGCCGTCCGGCGTCGCCACATACGCGGGGACGGGTGGGGTCTGCATTCGGGCTCCGATTCAGCCGGGGTTGACATCGGTGACGACCACCCGGCACCGATCGGTGAAGGCGCGGGCGCGACGGCTCAGCCGCAGCGAACCCAGGTGGGCGACCACCACGCGCAGCGGTTCCACATCGTCGGCCAGCGGTACCGCGACGACGCGGCCACCGCCGTAGGTGGTGTCGGTCGCCGGCCGCTGGTGCAGCAGGCTGTACCCGTGGTGCTGTGCGACCATCGCGCGGACCGTCTCGTAGCTGCCCGATCGGTACTGGATCTTCGGCGCCAGCCCACGGGCGGTGAAGACGCCGATGAAGTAGTCACGGCTGTACGGCAGGTCGACGAGGATCATGTCCTCCTCGACGAGGTCCCGCAGGTGCACGCTCGGCGCGTCGGCGAGGCGGTGTCCGGCCGGTAGGGCCACGTACGGCCGGATCTCGGCCAGCACCTCGCGTTCGATGCCGTCGGCGAGGGCGAGGTCGTAGGTCAACGCGACCTCGGCGCGCCCGGACTCCAGGTACTCACCCACTTCTCCGGCCACCGCCTCGCTCACCAGGAGTTCGAGGCCCGGGTGCTCGAGCTTGAGACCGGTGAGGATGGACGGCAGGTAGAACGGCGCCAGCGGACTGAAGCACACCACGTGCAGCGCACCCCACAACGCCCGCGCGTCACCGGCGATCGACTCGAGGGACTCGGCGAGCGCGGTGAGGATCTGCCTGGCACGCAGCAGCAGTTCGCGGCCCGCGGGGGTGAGGATCAGCCCCTTGGCGTGGCGGCGGATGAACAGCTGGACGCCCAGCTCCTTCTCGAGATGGGCGACCGCCGAGGACACCGCGGACTGCGCGACGAACAGATCCTCCGCCGCCCGGGTCATGCTCTCCCGCTCGGCCACCCGGATGAAGTACCGCAGCTGTGTCAGGGAGATCCCCCGTAGCTGGTCGACGCTCGTCACGGCTGGCCAAGCACGGACGGCAGCCAGGTCGCCAGCGCGGGGAACGCGATGACGAGTGCCAGCACGACCAGGGTCGCGACGAGGAACGGCGTGTTGGCCCGCAGCACCGCCCATGCGTCGACCTTGGCGATCTTCGCCGCGACCACCAACGACATCGCCACGGGCGGGGTCACCTGACCGACGATGACCGTCAGCACGATGATCACGCCGAAATAGACGGGGTCGATACCCACCTGCAGGATCGTCGGCAGCAGCACCGGCATGATGACCGGGATGAGCGGGTCGAACAACATCCCGGCGAGGACGGCGACCACGGTCAGCACGACGACGTATCCCAGCTGCGTGTCACCGGGGACCACGGAGGTGGCGAAGTCGGCCAGCACCTGCGGCAGACCGGCCATCGCCAGCACCGCGCCCAAGGCCACCGAGACCCCGACGATCAGCATCACCTCACCGGTCAGCACCGCGGCCTCCACGAGACAGCGGTACAGCCTGCGCAGGCCCAGTGACCGGTAGGCGACCGCGGAGATCAGGATGGCGTACACGACCGCGAACGCACCTGACTCGGTCGGGGTGAAGACACCGAGGGTGAGGCCGAGCAGGATGAGCACGGGCACACCGAAAGCGAGCGCCGAGGCCCGCAGCGTGCGCAACACCTCGCGCCAGTCGAAGGCGATCTTCTCGCCCCAGCCGTTGCGTTTGGCCTGGACACCGACGGTCACCATCAGCGCGACGGTGAGGATCACCCCGGGCACGACGCCGGCGAAGAACAGCGTGCCCAGCGACGTGCCGGTCGCCGCGGCATAGAGGATCATCGGCGACGACGGGGGGATCAGCGGTCCGATGCCCGACGATGACGCCGTGACGGCCGCGGCGTACGGCGCGGGATAGCCGTGGCGTTTCATCTGCGGGATGAGTGTCGAGCCGGTGCCGGCCAGATCGGCCACCGACGTGCCGACCATGCCGCCGAAGAACAGGCTGGTGGTGACGTCGACCTGAGCCAGCCCGCCCGGCAGCGGACCGAAAAGTGAACGCGCGAAGGCGAACACACGGTCGGCGATGCCGCCGGCGTTCATCACCACCCCGGCGAGGATGAACAACGGCATCGCGAGCAGGACGAAGCTGCCCATTCCTTCTGTGACCTGCTGCGGGTACTGCATCATCCAGCCGCCCTCGAGCATCGTGTAGAGCGCGACGCCGGCGGCCATGGACACGATGAGCGGGGTGCCGAACACCAGCAACCCGATGATCACGGCGAGGGTCACGGTGATCGTCACGGCTGATACTCCTCACGCTGGCGCAGGACCGCCGCGCGCACGCCGGGCAGTTGGACGAGGACGATCACCGCGGCGGCGACGGCGCCGACGGGCAGCGCGGCGGTGAAGAATCCGCGGGGCAACCGCAGGAACGGGGTCAGATCGCCGCCGAACTCGGTGACATACCGGTAGGCGAACCACGCCAGGTGCAGGAGGATCAGCGCCATGAGCAGGTCGGTGGCCAGCTTGAGCCACACCGCGAGGCGGACCGGTAGCCGGTCGACGAAGGCGCGCACCTCGATCGACTCTCGGCGGCGCACGCCGATCGTGAACCCCAGCATCGTCAACCACAGCATCAGCCCGGTGACGAGTTCTTCGGTTCCGCCCCACGGTGAGTCGAACACGAACCGAAGCCCGGCGTTGACGAACAGCACCAGCGTGATGGACGCCAGCAGCAGTGCCGCGACCGCTTCCAGCACGCGGTCGACGACGGTGTCGGCGTACGTGGCGGGTTCCACGCCGAACGTCGAATCGAGGTGTTCGGCGACATCGGCTGAACCCGAAATCGTATGCGCGTTGGGCGCTTCGGGGGTCACGGCCGTGATCCCGAGGTGGCCACGGGCGCGCGCGCCCCGAACAGCTGCCCGAATCCCGGTCGGGCGGCCGCCGAACCGGTGAGCTGGAGCGCGTACCAGAACGACGCCTGCACCGCACTGATCACCGGTTTGCCCAGCGCCTCCTCCAACGCGGCGATCGCGCCGACGCTGGCGAAGTTGGTGCAGCTGATGAACACCGCGTCGGCTGCGGCGACGTCGGTGGCCAGCGCCAGGTCGTAGACGTCGTCGAGGGGAACGCGCGCGAGTTCCCGGTCGTCGGTGATGCCGAGGCCGACACTGGCGACCACCGGATGCCCGTTGTCGGCGAAGAAGCGCTCGGCCCGGTCGATCACCTCCTGGCGGTACGGGGTGACCAGCGCGATGGCGCCCGCACCGACCGCGTCGAGCGCCGCGACGCTGGCCGTGGAGGTCGTGGTACAGCGCCCGGCCAGGCCGCTCCACTCTTCGAGGTGTTCGATCAGCATCCGGTCCCAGGCCGTGCCGTGCAGGAAGGACGCGCTGGTGCCGCCGAAGAGCAGCAGGTCGAGCGGGGCCTGTGCGACGAGTTCGACGGCCGTCCGCAGTTCCGGCGAGCGCATCATCGCATCGATGCCGTCGACCGTGACCGACGGCAGCGTCACCCGGCTGGTGTGCACGGTGGCTGAAGGTGTCGCCATGGCGTACATCTCGGCTTCCATCAGTGTGCTGGACGCCATGTACACCAAGCCGATTCGGGTGGCGGTGGTGAGTTCGGCGAGGGGCAGAGCCGGCCGCCGGCGGTGCTCGGCGCTCACTGGTTGTACTCGGCGAGCACCCGCTGGGCGAAGTCGCCGGGGATCTCGCCGGCGATCTCCTCACGGACCGCGGACACGGTCTCGCTGAGCTGGTTGACGTCGGCCTCGTTCACCTGGACGCCGGCCTGCTCGAACTTGGCCACCAGCACTTCGTCGGCCTCCGCACCCGACTTGCGGCTGGTTTCCGCAGCCGCCGCGGCCGCGGTCTGCAGACCCTGCTGGACCTCGGGTGCCATTCCCTGCCATGTCTTTTCGTTGACCGCCAGGTAGACCGGACTGTAGATGTGCGAGGTGAGCGTCAGGTAGCGCTGCTTCTCGTAGAACGAGAAGGCGTCGATGACCTTGAGCGGGTTCTCCTGGCCGTCGAGCACACCCTGGTCGAGCGCGAGGTAGGCCTCTCCGATGTCGATCTGCGTGGGCGTCGCCCCGAGCGCCTCGAACATCATGACCCGTGCCGGGTTTCCGGGCACCCGGATCTTGAGCCCCTGCAGGTCGGTGGACGTGTTGATCGGACGGGTGTTGTTGGTGATGTGACGGAAGCCGTTCTCGCCGAATCCCACTACCCGGGCACCGGCGGTGCCGACCAGGGATTCGCTCAGTTCGTCGCCGAAGTCGCCGTCGAGGAATTCCGCGGCGGTCTGCCGGTCGGTGAACAGGAACGGCATTTCCATGACGTTGAACATCGGGTCGATGTTGGCGACCGAGCCGCTGACCGCAGCGACGTCGACGGCGCCGGCGCGCAGACCCTGCAGCACCGCCTCCTCGTCACCGATGGCACCGCCGGTCTGCACGTTGAGTTCGACGGAGTCACCGAGTTCGGCTCGGACCTCGTCGGCGAATGCCAGCAGCATATCGGCCAGCGGGTCACCCTGGCTGGTCTCGACAGCCAGCGTGAGTTTTGTTGTGTCCGAATCTGTTTGGGTTTCCCCGGAAGAACACGCGGTCAGTGTCAGCAGTGCGGTGAAACCGCACGCGGCAATTGTTTTGACGCTTGGCCTCATGGGTAATTCCTCTCGTGGGCTCGACCGGCGGTCGGACTGAAGCGAATGCGGCTCGGCCGCTGGTGTTTTCAAGAGTCCGAGACGAACGCCCGTGCGTCAAACAGTCAAAAGCGACTGTCTGCATCTGTCAAACAGATGCTCTGTAACGTGAAATTAACTGCGGCAGATGGAACTTCGCCGTGACACGGAGTTAACAGATCCGGGTTTCACTATGGGGTTGCGCTGCCGGCACGGCGACGCATCGCCGCCGGTCGCGTCCCCACCGGTGCCCGTCTCGTCGTGTCCGTGCGGGTCTCGAAGTGTCCGGTCACGCCGGAGTGAGGAACGTCATGCCGGCGGCGGCGCCGTGCGAGGAGTACGGCAGTTCGGAAAATCCGATACCTTCAGCGCTGAGGTGTCTGCGGATCAGATGCACATCCACGCCGACGAGCGGGAAAACAAGGACGACGACCACCGTGCGGTGGCCGTCGTCAGGTGGGTGGAGCGGGCGCTCAGCCGATCTTGCGGTCTCGGTGCTTGCGCCGGGAGGCGAGTTCGTCCTCGGGTGCGGCGATCGATTCGCCGCCGTCGGCCCGCTCGCCGGGGAAGTCGGCGATGGCACCGGTCAGTTCCCTCATGGCGCCGGAGACCGCGATGCCGAACACGCCCTGTCCGCCCTGGAGGAGATCGACGACCTCCTCGGCCGAGGTGCACTCGTAGACCGTGGTGCCGTCGGAGAACAGGGTGATGTTCGCCAGATCGCTCACGCCGCGCTGCCGCAGGTGGTCCACCGCGACGCGGATGTTGTGCAGCGAGATCCCGGTGTCCAGCAGTCGCTTGACGATCTTGAGGACCAGGATGTCCTTGAACGAGTAGAGCCGCTGGCTGCCGGAACCGGCCGCGCCGCGGATCGAGGGCACCACGAGCGACGTGCGAGCCCAGTAGTCCAGCTGCCGGTAGGTGATGCCGGCGATCTGGCAGGCACTCGGCCCGCGGTAGCCCACCAACTCGTCGGGGACGGAGTCATCGGGGAACAGCCCCGCCTGCACGGGTTCGCTCGGCGCCCGGTCGACCCGTTCCGCGTGGCTCTTGCCGGTCGACAGATCCAGCTCTCCCTGACGTGGCGTGTCGCCCACTATCGAATCCTCTCGCCGATCGAACTCGCCCGCTACCACCTGCCGCGACGTGCGGTTCAGTGTCGTCGTACGCCAGCCCGATTGTGTTCGAGCATACGCGTTGGTTCGAGCCCTGACTGCTCGTCGCCCTCAAAGTATGGCCGCCTGATCAGCCGTCGGGCGCCACACGCGCCGCGTGTCGGCAGCGTGAGACGCTTCCGTGACAAAGCGTGACTCAGGTCGCTTTGAAGTCGTCAGGGGAAACGCTGTCGAGGAACTCCTTGAACTTCTCGACCTCGTCTTCGCGGACCGCACCGGCCGCCTCTTCGTCGTTTTCGTCGGGGATCAGCAGCCCGGCCTCGGCCAGTACCGCTTCTTCGACGTAGATGGGCACCCCGACGCGCAAGGCGATCGCCACCGAGTCCGACGGCCGGGCCGACACCTTGATGTCCCGGTCGAAGATCAGGTCGGCGTAGAAGGTGCCCTCCTGGAGGTCGACGATCCGGACCTCCTTGAGCGAATGCCCGAGCGCGGCGATGACGTCGCGGATCAGGTCGTGGGTCAGCGGCCGGGCCGGTTCGACACCCTGCTGTTCGAGGGCGATCGCGGCGGCCTCCGACTGGCCGATCCAGATCGGCAGATAACGGTCCCCGTTCGATTCGCGGAGCAGCAACACCGGCTGGTTCTGGGGCTGCTCCACGCGAATGCCGACCACACGAACCTCAGCCATCTGTGTCTGCCCTTTCGCACCAGTGTGCTTGTCGTTCTTCGGTGCTGCGTGTCAGATGTTGCGACCTGACGTGACGAACGAGCCGTCGTTGCGAGTCTAATCCTCAGCGATCCAGTACGTCGCGTACGGCCGATTTGATCAATGATGTGTGCAGGGTGATGGCCAGAGCGGCCACTTCGCGGGCCAGGTCGTCGGCCCGGTCGCGCGCGCCGGTGGTGCCTGCCTTGCCCACCGGGCCGGCGATCTGGGCGATCAGATCCGACTGGCGGTCGGCCGCGGACCGGAAAGCGCGCAGGTGGCGCGGCTCGACGCCGTAGTCGGCGAGGGCGCGGGCACACTGCGCGATCACAACCGAGTGTTCGTCGAAGAAAATCCCGCCGCCGGCCTTGGAAGAGGGGGTGATCACCCCCGCCTTGATCAACGCCGCCAGCAGGTCGTCGTCGACGCCGGACCGCTCGAGCAGGTCTTCGCGGCTGAGGCGGACCCGGGTGGGCGCCACACTGGCCACCGCATCCCCGCCGGCCCCCACCGGCACCAGCCGGGGCGCCGGATACGGCGCCGGGTGGGACGGAGCGGATGGCGGCAGGGCGCCGTCGGGCTGGGCGTCGAGCTGGGCCTTGATGACCTTGAGCGGCAGGTACTGATCCCGCTGGGCGGTCAGGATGAAGCGCAGGCGCGCGCAGTCGTACGCGGTGAACCGCCGGTACCCCGATGCGGTGCGCTCCGGGGTGACCAGGCCTTCGGCCTCCAGGAACCGGATCTTGGAGATCGTCACGTCCGGGAAGTCCGGTCGCAGCAGATCCAGGACCGCTCCGATCGACATCCCGGTGAGTGCGGGGCTGTCGGGTTGGCTCATTTACTCGTCGCGCCGGCGCTCATCGGCCACCTAGCTGCTCGGGCCGTTCTCATCGGTGCTGGGCCCGGTCAGGAACACCAGGCGGAACTTGCCGATCTGCACCTCGTCGCCGTTGGCCAGCACCGCGGAGTCCACGGGTTCGCGGTTGACGTAGGTGCCGTTGAGGCTGCCGACGTCGACGACCTGGAACTCACCGCTCTCCAGCCGGAACTCGGCATGCCGGCGGCTGACCGTCACGTCGTCCAGGAAGATGTCGCTGTCGGGGTGGCGCCCGGCCGAAGTGGTCGGCTGATCCAGCAGGAACCGGGAACCCGCGTTCGGGCCGCGCTTGACGACCAGCAGCGCCGAGCCGACCGGCAGGCCCTCGACACCGGAGACCGCACTCTCGGACCCCGCCGCCGGCGGCGCGTCGAGTTCGTTGAGGAAGTCGGCCCGGAAGACGGAGGTCGTCTCTACGGTGACTTCTTCAGACGTCTGGTCGCCCCCAGAGTTGATGTCCTTTTCCGTCACCCGCTGCTCCTCACTGGCTGCTGTGGCGTATCCGGCCGGTGTCCAGCCGTCGTTTCACGTCGACCGTACCGCGCAGTGGACGTCGCTGTGTCCACCACGGCCGGATCCGCCCCTCGTTGATTTCACTCGGCCGAAGATGGTCGAACCGTCTGCAGCACCCTAACAACAACTCACTCGGTCACGACGCCACGGTAGCCGTCCGCGTCGAGGAGACCGCCCAGCGCGGCTTCCATGTCGTCGGCGTCGAGCTGCAGGTCGACCAGCCAGCCCTCGCCGTAGGGATCGGAGTTGACCAGATCGGGGCTGCCCTCCAGATTCGCGTTGACGGCAAGCACTTTCGCGCTGACCGGCGCGTAGAGATCCGAGACCGACTTGGTGGACTCCACCTCACCGAACGAGTCGCCCGCGGCCAGCTCGGCCCCGACCTCGGGCAGCTGGACGAACACGACGTCACCGAGCGCGGACTGCGCGTAGTCGGTGATGCCGACGCGGAGGGTGTCGTCACCCGTGCGGAGCACCCACTCGTGTTCGTCGGTGTAGTACAGCTCTGCTGGGATGTCAGTCACGGGTCTCCTCTGGCGTGCGATGCGCCACCGGCCAGGTGGCCGGCGCGCTATTTGACTGGCTGAGCGTATTGGCGGTCTTTCGGTTGCCGCAAGGCGGTGACGTCGACCCGGTCCGCCTGTTGGATCGCCATCGCGCCGCCCACCCGCTCGATACTGTCCATCGCGCCGCCCGGGATGTTCATCGCGGCCGCCAGCGTCGGCGGATCACCAATCGCGACAACGGTATAGGGCGGGTTCAGCGTCGTCCGGTCGACCGTGAGCGCTCCGGGCCGCCCGAGCACCCAGGTGTCCACCCCGACGCGCACGGCGACCCGCTGCCCGTCGGCGGTGCCCTGGATCTCGATCGCCTCGGCGCCCGCGGCGCGCAGTTCGTTGATCACGTCGAGCATCGTCTCGGGCGGTACCCCGGGCGTGGTGTCGGTGATCGTGATGACAACGCCGGGTCCCGTCGCGCCGACGGCGCCGATCAGGATGGACAGCGCCGCCAGCCGCGCCTGCGCGTTCTCGATGGCCGCCTGGTCGTTGCTGCCCGAGGCCGCCAACTGCTCCAGCGTCCGGCGCAGATCGGCCACCTCGGTGTTGAGTGCGGCCTCCCGCTGCTGCAGCGAGTCCAGCAACACCAGCAGATCGGCGGGCCGGGCCGTCTCGAGGTTGTCGCCGGATTCGTTCTGCCGGACCTGGGTGACGATCGCGACGCCCAGCAGCAGGCACAGCACCGCCCCGAGCGCGCCGAACACCAGCTGGGTCCGCCCGGGGCGCCGTTGCTGGTTCTCCGCATCCGGGGGCAGTTCGTGGCGCCCGTGATGGTCGGCGGGATCCTCGTGTCTGCCCTTGCCGTGGTCGGCTCCGTGTCCGGGTGGCGCCGTCATGGTCAGGCGCCGAACAGTCTGCGCCGCAGGGCGGCTGCGTTGCCGAAGATCCGGATACCGAGGACGACGATGATCGCGGTGGACAGCTGGGTGCCCACGCCCAGTTGGTCGCCGACGTACACGATGAGCGCCGCGACGAGCACGTTGAACACGAACGACACCACGAACACCTTGGAGTCGAATATCCGCTCGAGATAAGCGCGCAGACCGCCGAATACGGCGTCGAGGGCCGCGACCACCGCGATGGGCAGATAGGGCTCGACGAAGTCCGGCACACTCGGCCGGAACACGAGGCCCAGGACGATGCCGGCGACGAGCGCGGCGATTCCGATCATCTGTGTCCCATCATCCGGTGTCCCGTCATCTGACTCCCTAGGGTCCGATCTGCCTGGCGAAGTTGACCTCCCGCACCGACCCGGCGGGCAGGCTGAGCGCATCGGCGGCGCTGACCGAAACGCCGACGCCGTAAGAGGTTTCGAGCAGCCGCAGCCGCTGCAGACCCGTGCTGCGGTCGAAGGTGTCGGCCATCGTGTTGGGCGGCCCGATCACCTGCAGGACATACGGGCTGCTGATGGGTTGGTTGTCGACGAGGATGCCCCCGCCGGCCTGCCGGATGGTGACGTTGGGCCCGATGCGCACACCGCCGACCGCCACCGCTTCCGCGCCGCTGACCCACAGCGAGTTGACGACCAGTTGCAGGTCGCGGTCCAGGATCACCTGCCGGCTCCCGGCGACCCGTTGTTTGGACACGTCCGACAGGTCCTTCGACATCCCGGGGTCGGTCACGGTCACCGTGAGTCCGGGCCCGATCACCGGTGTCGCGGCCGCGGCGACGTCGGCCACGTCGAGTTCGCCCAGCAGCCGGCGGCCCAGTGCGTCGCCCTCCAGGCGGCTGCGGCGCTCGGCGGCCACCTGGGCGGTCAGCTCGTTGCGCTGCGCGGTGAGCTGGTCGTCGGTCGCCTCGGCCGCCCGCACGCTGCCGGCGAGCACCTGCTGCGCCTCGCGGGTGACGGGTGCGGCGGTCTGAGCCTGTGCGGCGGCGATGCCGAACACCGCGGCCACCGCGAGCGCCGCCGCCACCTGCCAGCCCCACTCGACGGCGCGTGGCCGGCCGGCACCGTCGCGCCGGGCCGCGGCGGCGGCCGCATAGCCGGGATCGAGGTGTTCGGACAGCAGCGAGCGCAGCAGCGACGGCAGCGGGATTCGCTGCGGTGCGTTCGCATCGTGCTGGTTGCGCCCCGCGTCCGGATCGAATCCGCCCAGCAGGCGGCTGCCCTCAACCACCGTGGGAGACCTTCGGCAATCGCTTGGCGACCATCACCACCTGCACCAGGTAGAGCACGCCCGACCACAGGTACAGCGCCATCCCCCAGATCAGGAAACCCCAGCCGCAGGCGAGCACCACGCGGCTCCACAGGGCGTCCCACTGGCCGAGCAGCACCAGCGGGAAACCGGACATCAACGCGAACGTCGCGGCCTTGCCGAGGTAGGTGACCGGCAGCGCGGCCAGGCCCCGGGTGCGCAGCAGCGGCAGGGTCGCCGCCAGGACCACATCGCGGCCCAGCAGGGTGACGACGAACCACCACGGGACACTGCCGTGGACGGCGAGCGCCAGCGGCACAGTCACCATGTAGATGCGGTCGACGAGCGGGTCGAGCAACTCCCCCAGGCGCGACGACTGGTTGTCGACCAGCCGCGCGATCTTGCCGTCGGCCCAGTCGGAGAAGCCGCTGAACATGAGCACACCGACGGCCCACGCGTTGGCGTGCGCCCCGAACAGCAGCCACAGAAACACCGGCACCAGCACCAGGCGCAGTACCGACAGCGCGTTCGGCACCGTCAGTATCCGGTCCCGCTCCCCCGACGCAGAGGCGTCCATGCGGGTAAACCTAGCGGAACACCCCCGGCAGGCTCAGCGCTGCCATCGTGTCGTCGGCCAACGGGTTGTCGTGGACCATGTAGGTCCACGTGGACGTGGGCCGGGCGAGCTTGGACAGATCGACGCCCGGTTCGTCCTCGATGGACGGTGCGGTCTCGAACGTCTGCTGGGCCGCTTCGATCGCGTCGGCGGCCAGCGAGGCGAACGCGTCGACGGCCATCCGGTGGAATTCGTCGAGCGGGTTCTGCCGACCCAGCGCACGCAGATGAATGCTCTCGCGGATGTCGGCCAGGTAGGCCAGATGCTCGCACCAGCCGCGGTCGAGGTGGTACAGCATGATGCGCCGGCAGATCTCTTCCAGCCGCTCCTCGGACAGTTGCTCCGAGAGCTCCGCGTAACGCTTGGGCGAGAGCTCGGCGAGTTCTTCTCGGGCAGTGGGGGTGCGCAGCAAGGCATCTCGTCGTTCGACGATGATCGCGCGCTGCTGGGCGGTGAGCTGGTTGTAGCGCCAGGTGTTGGCGTGCACGTCGAGCAGGCGTCCCTCGGCCACGCGCTGGGCGTGGTCGAGCAGGGCCGCCGCCTTGTCGGTCAGCACGCGACCGTTCTCGTCGGCCTGCATCGGGCGCTTGTTCGGTTCGAGATGGGCCTGGACGAGTTCGTCGTCCCAGCTGGAGAAGAACACCGACGACCCCGGGTCGCCCTGACGGCCGGCGCGGCCCCGCAGCTGATTGTCCAGTCGCTGGGTGTTGTGCCTGCCGGTGCCGACGACGTGCAGACCGCCCAACTCGACCACTCGTTCATGTTCGGCGGCATGCTCGTCTACGTCGGATCCGCCGAGCCGGATGTCGGTGCCCCGCCCGGCCATCTGGGTGGACACCGTGACGGCCCCGAGCTTGCCCGCCTCGGCGATGACGCGGGCCTCCTCGGCGTCATTCTTGGCGTTGAGCACCACCGCCGGCACCCCACGCTTGATCAGCTTCTCGTGCAGCTCCTCGGACTCGGCGACGTCCTGGGTGCCGACCAGCACCGGTTGGCCGGTCCGGTGGACCTCTTCGATGTGTTCGATGATCGCGTCGATCTTGGCCGCCGCGGTCACGTACACCCGGTCCGATTCGTCCTCGCGGATGTTCGGCTTGTTCGGCTCGATCGGCGACACGCCCAGCTTGTAGAACTGCCGGAGCTGCTCGCCCGCGGCCAGCGCCGTACCGGTCATCCCGCACACGGTCGGGTACCGGTTGATCAGCGCCTGGACGGTGATGGTGTCGAGCACCTCACCGGTCTCGGTGGTGGCGATGCCCTCCTTCGCCTCGACCGCCGCCTGCAGGCCGTCGGGCCAGCGCTGCAGCTGGGCGATGCGGCCGCGGGAGGCGTTGATGAGGTGCACCGCGTCGTCGCGCACGATGTAGTGCACGTCGCGCTGCAGCAGCACATGGGCGTGCAGGGCGACGTTCACCTCGGTCAGCGTGGTGCCCACGTGTTCTTCGGAGTAGAGGTCGATACCGCCGAGCTTCGCCTCGAGTTTGCGGGCGCCCTCGTCGGTGAGGTGCACGTTGCGGCTGTCGGCGTCGGTGTCGTAATCGCGGCCGGGGGTCAGCTCGCCGACCATGCGGATCAGCTCGACGCGCGGGGTCTCGCGGTGGCTGGTGCCGGCCAGCACCAGCGGCACGAGGGCCTCGTCGACGAGGACCGAGTCGGCTTCGTCGATGAGCGCCACGTCCGGGTTGGGCGAGACGAGGTCCGCCACGTCGGTCACCAGCTGGTCGCGCAGGACGTCGAAGCCGATCTCGTTGACCGAGGCGTAGGTGACGTCGCAGGTATAGGCCTTGCGGCGTTCCTCGGCGGTCGATTCGCCGGTGATCCAGCCGACGCTCAGCCCCAGCGCCTCGATCAGCGGGCCCATCCATTCGGCGTCGCGGCGGGCGAGATAGTCGTTGATCGTGATGACGTGCACGCTGCGCCCGGCCAGCGCGTAGCCCGCGGCGGCGATCGCACCCGACAGCGTCTTGCCCTCCCCGGTGGCCATCTCCACGACGTCGCCGGCGAGCATGCGCAGCGCGCCGAGGAGCTGGACGTCGAACGGGCGAAGGGACGTGCTGCGCTCGGCGGCCTCCCGCGCGATGGCCAGGAACTGCGGGATGTCGGACGACTCGGAGAGATCGTCGAGGCGCAGCAGTTTGGCGGCCTTGCGCAGCTGCTCGTCGTCGAGATCGGCGGCTTTCTTCTCGAAGTCCGCCGCGGCTTGCACCTGTGCCAGCGACCGGCCCTGGTTCTTCTCGGTGGAGGCGCCGAGCAGTTTCCAGAACTTGCCGCTCAGGCGGCCGGGGGTGCGTGTAGTCGTCTTGGGCACACGTTTACGGTACGCGGAAGTCGACCGTGACCGAATCACCCACCGGCACGAATCCCAGCCTCTGGTAGACCCGGTTGCTCGTCGGGTTGTCGAGGTCGGCGAACAGCACCACCTGGGTGGCGCCCGCGGCCAGCGCCCACCGGCAGGCGGCCGCGGTGACCGCCGCCCCGTACCCGCGACCCCGCACCTCCGGCGCGGTGTACACCGGACCGATCCGGGAGACCCCGGCGGCCGGACGGCGCACCCCGGCCATGCTGACCGGCGCCCCCGCCGCGGTCCACAACAGGTAGGCGTTGCCGGCCTCGGCCGCGGCGGTCAGACTCGCCGCGGCCCTGGCCGGGTCCGGGACGTGACCGAACGCCTCGGCGGCGAACTCGCACTGGTACTTGACGAGCACCGGTTCGTCGGCTTTGCGCGCGACGCGGTGACCGCCGGGCACTCCGGAGGGCGCCGTGAGCGTCCCCAGCCGGTAGAGCCGTTCGGCGGAGGTCGGGGTCGGTACGGCGCCGGTCGCGTCGCACCACTGTCGCGCGAACGGTTCGGTGGCCCCGCGGGGACCGCGGGCCCCGGGCAGGGTCAGGCCCGCCGCGACCATGTCCCCGACCACCTCGCCGGTCGGCGCGGTGGACAGGCCGCCACAGAGCAACGGCAGGGGCGGCGTCCTGATCGCGGCGCCGAGCAGTTCCGCACCGGCTCCTGCGCCGTCCCACACGGTCATCAGCAGCGGGACCTCGTCGGAGGGCACACCTTCGCGCAGCAGCGTCAGTTCGACGGTGTGCACCAACGGCCGGCGCGCGTACCAGGGCACCGCCGACGACGCGAAGTCCTCGACGTCGGAATGGAAGCGCAACCGCATGCGCCCAGCATGCCGGGCGCGACGACAAAGATCTTGAAACCCCGCCGCGGCGGCGCCGCCACGACATACTTGGCTGTGCCCGGCACCGCGAACACCCAGGTCCTCATCGCCGGCGCGGGTCCCGTCGGGCTCACCGCGGCCATCGAACTCACCAGGCGGGGCGTGGACTGCCTCATCGTCGATCCGCTGACCGAACCGCCTCAGTATGCGAAAGCCGTTGGCGTGCAGCCTCGTACGCTCGAGGTGTTCGAGAACATGGGTGTGCTGCGAGCCGTCCTCGACGCCGCCATCGAGATGAACGGCCAGTGCGTCTACGTCAACGGTGCGCCGGTGTCGCGGATCGACCTTTCGCTGCCCGCCGACGTTCCGTTCCAGTTCATCTGCATCCCGCAGTACGAGACCGAACGCATTCTGCGCGAGGAGCTCGCGCTGCGCGGTGGGTCGGTACAGCGCGGCCGGCGCCTCACCGGATTCGTCCAGGACGACGACGTGGTGACGGCGACGGTCTCCACCGGCGCCGACGAACTCACCGTCCGGGCCCGGTATCTGATCGGCGCCGACGGCGCGCACAGCGTCGTCCGCAAGACGCTCGGGCTGACCTTCGAGGGCGGGGCGTTCGAGGAGCAGTACATGCTCGGCGACGTCGAGGTCGACTGGTCGCAACCGCGCGGCTACGCCATCCGGTCCATGCACCAGACCGACGGCGTGACCGACGATCTGCTGGTCTGCATCCCGCTGCCGGGGCGCAACCGCTACCGGATGTCGATGCTGGTGCCCGACGAACTGGCCACCGAATCGCGCGGCGCCGTCGCGCACGGCTTCGAGGCGGGCCGGGCACCGGAACTCCGTCACATCCAGGCGGTGCTCGACCGGTTGGCGCCCGAACCCACGACCGCACGCAATCTGCGCTGGTCATCGGTGTTCCGGATCAGCCATCGCATCGTCGACTCCTACGGCCGCGGCCGGGTGTTCGTCGCCGGCGACGCCGCCCACATTCATCCCCCGACCGGTGCGCAGGGGATGAACACCGGCATCCAGGACGCCCACAATCTGGCCTGGAAGCTGGCGCTCGCCGTCGCCGGGAACGCCGCGCCCAGGCTTCTCGACAGCTATGACGCCGAGCGGCGCCCGGTCGGCGAGGAGGTGGTCGGCCGCACCGTCCGCAGCGCCCGCCACGGTATCGGCGCCGGCTCCGACGACCCCGATCACGTCATGCGCCGGGAGGCACAGCTGTTGATCGCCTATGCGGATAGCCCGATCGTCTCGTCGGCGGGACCGGTGCCCGAACCGCTGCCGGGCGGGCGCGCTCCCGACGCGAACGGGCTGCACCGGGCGGCCGTGACGGGACCGCTGCGACTGTTCACGCTGTTGGGTCGCAACCACACTGCGCTGTTCTACGCCGACGGCGACGCCACCGCGGCCGAGGTGGCGCGGTTCGAGGCGGCCGCCGCGACCGCCGTCGGCATCGCACGCGGCGCGCTGGAGGTGTACCTGATCGCCGCGCCGACCGCCGACGTCGACGGCACGGTCCTGCCGCTGCTGCGCGACACCGACGGCGACTTCGCCCGCAGCTACTCGACGGCAGGTACCTCGGTGTTCGTCATCCGCCCCGACGGGTATCTGGGGTTCACCGCACACCGGCTCGACATCGCGGCGCTCGAAGGCTTCCTGCACGGCACCTTCGGCTGACCCCGCGATGTTCAGGCCGTCGATCGACTGGGGTGCCGAACTCCTGCACTCGACCGTGTGGGTGGCGTCGTGTTTCGCCATCACCGCACCGTGCCTGCTGCTCGTGCTGGCGGCGGTCGGCCGGTGGACCGAGTGGGGCCGGCAGTTCCGGCGCATCACCGGTGACTATTTCACCGGCAGAAGCAGCGTCGCGGTGTGGGCGGCGCTGGCAGCGCTGCTGCTGTCGTCGATCCTGCTGGTCCGGATCAGTGTGCTGCTCAGTTACTACGCCAACGACCTGTTCACCTCGCTGCAGGTCGCCTTCCAGGGCGGTCCGGCCGACGCCGCCCGCAGCGGCGAACAGGGCTTCTGGGCGACGATGCTGGTGTTCGCCGTGCTGGCGGCCTGCCTGGTGCTCCGGCTGCTGGTGGATCTCCACCTCACCCAGCGGTTCATCATGCGATGGCGGATCTGGTTGAGCCGCAGGCTGATCGACGATTGGCTCGACCACCACGCCTACCACCGTGGGCGGTTCTCCCGCCAACCCGTCGACAACCCGGATCAGCGCATCCAGCAGGACATCGACGTGTTCACCACAGGCGTCGGCCGACAGACCAACAACCCCGCCTACACCTCCGACCGCGTGCTGCTCTTCGGCGCCGTCCAGGCGGCGCTGTCGACGGGCGCGTTCAGCGTGATCCTCTGGCAGCTCTCGGGTCCGCTGACCCTGTTCGGCGTCACGCTGCCCCGGGCACTGTTCTGGATCGTCCTCGCCTATGTCGCGGTGGTGACCTACGTCGCGGTCGTCGTCGGCCGGCCACTGATCAGGCTCAGCTACCTCGACGAGGTACGCAACGCCGGATTCCGGTACGCCCTGGTGCGGCTGCGGGACGCGAGCGCGGCGGTGGGGATGTACCGCGGCGAACGCGCCGAGACCGCACAGCTCCACAGCAGGCTGACCGCGGTGATGGCCAACTACCGCAACTGGCTCAACCGCACGCTGCTGTTCATCGGCTGGAACGTGTCGATGAGCCAGGCGATCAATCCGCTGCCGTTCGTGGTGCAGGCGCAGCGGCTGTTCGCGGGCCAGATCTCCTTCGGCGGTGTCATGCAGTCGGCCACCGCGTTCGGCGTCATCCACGACTCGCTGTCGTTCTTCCGCAACGCCTACGACGAGTTCGCCGGGTACCGCGCCGCCACGATCCGGCTCGACGGGCTGGTCACCGAGAACGCCAGGGCCCGCACCTCAGGCGGCGTCACGACCGTCGCCACACAGGACGGGTCGGTGCGGATCGAGGACCTCGAGGTGCGAACGCCCGACGGCCGCCCCCTGATCCAGACCCTCGATCTGGCCCTGCCCGGGGGCGAGGCGCTGCTGATCCGCGGGCCGTCCGGGGTGGGTAAGACGGTGCTGTTGCAGAGTCTCGCCGGGCTGTGGCCGTTCGCTGCCGGCCGGGTCGAACTGCCGGACGACACCATGTTCGTCCCGCAGCTGCCCTACCTTCCGCTCGGCGATCTGCGCGCCGTCGCGTCCTATCCGCAGCGGGACGGCCAGGTCGGTGACCGTGCCATCCAACAGGCGTTGGTGGCCGTGGCACTGCCGCATCTGGTGATCCGGCTGGGCGAGGTGAGGGACTGGACGCAGACGCTGTCGCTCGGCGAGCAGCAGCGCATCGCGTTCGCGCGCATGCTGCTGGCGCGGCCGAGTGCGGTGGTCCTCGACGAATCGACCTCAGCCCTGGACGAGGGTCTCGAAGCGCTGCTCTACGGGCTGCTCCGCTCACGGTTGCCGCGGACCACGGTCGTCAGTGTGAGCCACCGCGACAGCGTCGCACCGTTCCACGGCCACGAGCTGAGGCTGCTCGGCGACGGGCGGTGGCAGCTGGGCCGACTCGCCGTCTCCGGTTGAGCGTCCCGCCCCGCCACCGCCAGCGTGTCGCGGTACCTTGCCCGAATGGAAATGTTCACCCCGACGCTCGACTGGGGCAGCGAGCTGTGGACGTCGCTGGCCTGGATCGCGAAGGCGTGGGTCGTCGCCGCCATCGCCACGTTGGTGATCCTCGCGCTGATCGTCCGGTTCACCACCTGGGGCAGGCAATTCTGGCGCGTCACCCGCGGCTACTTCGTCGGGCCGGAGAGCGTCGTGGTGTGGGCCTGGCTCGGGGTGCTGCTCCTGTCGGTCATGATCGGCGTGCGGCTGTCGGTGCTGTTCACCTACCAGGGCAGCGACATGCTCACCAGCTTCCAGGTCGTCGCGTCGGGCGTGGGAGCCGGCGACGAGGCGGTGAAGCAGTCCGGCGCGGACGGCTTCTGGATGTCGCTGGCGATCTTCGCCGTCCTCGCCGTCCTCAACGTCACGCAGATCATGCTGGATCTGTATCTGGCGCAGCGATTCATGCTGAGGTGGCGTACCTGGCTGACCGATCAACTCACCGGTGACTGGCTCGACGGCAAGGCCTACTACCGGGCCCGGTTCATCGACGACACGATCGACAACCCGGACCAGCGCATCCAGACCGACATCGACATCTTCACCGCCGGTGTGGGGTCACTGCCGAACACGCCCAACAACACCTCGACCGCCACCCTCGTCTTCGGCGCGATCTCGTCGATCACGTCGATGTACGCGTTCACGGCCATCCTGTGGAACCTCTCCGGCCCGATCACGCTGCCGTTCGTCGGAGTGGAACTACCCAAGGCGATGTTCTGGATCGGCATCGTCTACATCCTGCTGGCGACCGTGGTCGCGTTCTGGATCGGCCGGCCGATCATCGGGCTGTCGTTCAACAACGAGAAGTTCAACGCCGTGTTCCGGTACGCGCTGGTGCGCCTGCGCGACGCATCGGAGTCGGTGGCGTTCTATCGCGGCGAGATCGCCGAGCGCACCGGGCTGCGGCGCCGGTTCGCTCCGGTGGTGAGCAACTACAAGAAGTACGTCAACCGGATGGCCGGCTTCTACGGATGGAACCTGTCCATCACCCAGGGCCAGGAGCTCATCCCCTACCTCGTGCAGTTCCCCCGGTTCTACAACGGCGACATCACGCTCGGTGCGCTGAACCAGACCGCCAGCGCGTTCCGGGAGATCCTCACCGGCCTGTCCTTCTTCCGTAACGCTTACGACCAGTTCGCCGGCTACCGCGCGGCGATCATCCGTCTCCACGGCCTGGTGATCGCCAACGACGAGGCCCGGGCACTGCCGTCGGTCGACGTCGAGGGTTCGCGGGACGGCAGTGTCCAACTCGACGACATCGAGGTCCGCACCCCGGCGGGCAAGCAGCTGGTCCGACCGCTCGATCTCAACCTGGAGCCCGGTGACAGCCTGGTGATCACCGGACCGTCGGGCAGCGGGAAGACCACGCTGCTGCGCAGCCTCGGCCGGCTGTGGCCGTACGCGTCGGGCACGTTGAAGTACCCGGCCGACGAGAACGCCACGATGTTCCTGTCCCAGATGCCCTACGTCCCGCTGGGCGACCTGCGGGCGGTTGTGTCCTATCCGCTCAAGAGCGGCACGGTCACCGACGGCGAGCTGCGTGACGTCCTGAACAAGGTGGCCCTGCCGCATCTGGCCGACCGGCTCGACGAAGAGAAGGACTGGGCCAAGGTGCTGTCGCCGGGTGAGCAACAGCGGGTGGCGTTCGCGCGCGTGCTGCTCACCAAGCCGAAGGCGGTGTTCCTCGACGAGTCCACGTCGGCCCTCGACGAAGGCCTGGAGCTGACGCTCTACCGGCTGGTCCGCAGCGAACTGCCCGAGACGATCCTGGTGAGCGTCAGCCATCGCAGCACGGTCGAACAGCACCACACCCGCCAGCTCAAACTGCTCGGCGACGGGCAGTGGGAGGTCGGCACGGTCGCGGCGGGGACGCCTTCCGGGTAGACAGCACGTCGCGCGAGGGAGACCGGCGTGGGTACTCATGCGGGAACGCCGAACATCGTTCTGGTGCACGGAGCGTTCGTCGACGGATCCAGCTGGCGAGCGGTTCGCGACCTTCTCACAGCGGACGGCTACCACGTGGCCGTGGTGCAGAATCCGACCCTCTCGTTACGCGGCGACGTGGCGGCCACCCGGCTGATCATCGACGCACAGGAGGGGCCGGTCGTCCTCGTGGGGCATTCCTACGGCGGCGCGGTCATCACCGAAGCGGGCACCCACGACAAGGTCACGGCCCTGGTGTACATCGCGGCGTTCGCGCCCGACGCCGGCGAGTCGGTGAGATCACTGGGCGGGCACCCCGATGCGCCCGGATCACCGATCGTCCCGGCACCCGGCGGGTTCCTCTTCCAGGACCGGGCGAGATTCCACCACTCGTTCGGTGCGGATCTGTCGGCCGACGACGCCGCGTTCCTGGCCGATTCGCAGGTCCCGTGGTCGGTCGACGCCATGACGGGCACGGTCGACGAGGCTGCCTGGCGTCGCAAGCCGAGCTGGTACTTGATCGCCACCGACGACCGCATGATCCCGATGGGCGCGCAGCTCGCCATGGCGCAGCGGGCGGGCGCCACCACGGTCGAGGTGGCGGCCAGCCATGCCGTCTACCTGTCACAACCGGAGGCGGTCGCCGCCCTCATCCGGCAGGCCGCCGCATCACTGTCCTGACCGACGCCTCTGATCAACCGCGCTGCGCCGCATGCGTTCCCGCACGCCTGCCGAAGAACGAACCCTCACCCAGTTGGGTGCCGCTGGCATACCCCTTGCCGTCCTGGGCGATGTTCGACGCGCAGGCGCCCGCCGCGTACAGGCCGGGGATCGCCGAACCGTCCTCGCGCAGCACCTCGCCGTCGATGGACACCGTCAGCCCGCCCATGGTGAACCCCGAGTACATGGCGCGTCCCAGCGACAGGTCGAAGGCGGCCCACGGCCCCTTGTCCTGTGCCGCAAGGTATTCCGGCTGTTTGTGGAAGTCGGGGTCTTCACCGCGTGCCGCGTGCTCGTTGTACCGCTCGAGCGTGGCGGCCAGCTTGCCCTCCGGGATGCCCAGGGCCGTCTCCATCTCGGCGACGGTCTCCCAGCCGTCGATGAACTTGATCAACGGCATCTCGGGCATCTGCATGTGCGCCTCGTCGACGATCAGGTACGCCGTCTGATCCGGCTGCTCCAGAACGAAAGCGGACGTGCGCGAGTGGTAGGAGTCCTCGGCCACGAACCGCTGCCCGTCCTTGTTCACGATGACCCCGGTGAGCAGGATCTCCGGCGGGTACGCGGCGGCGGTGATGAACAGCTGATCCAGGTTCTTGGCGACTCCCCCGGCCGAGATCCCCATGCGGATACCGAGCCCGTCGTCGTTGGTGTTGCCGAGGATGTACGGCTCGACCTCACCGTGGTGCTTGGTCTTTCGCTTCTGTCCGAGCGCCGGGGTGTGCTCGGCGACCATCTCGGGGTTCATCGCAAACCCACCGGCGGCGATGACCACCGCGCCGGCCTTGACGGAACCGTTGTCGCCGAAGTGCTTCCACCGAACGCCGGCCACCCGATCGCCGTCCACGACGAGGTTCGTCACGCCGGTCTCGTAACGGATCTGGACACCGAGCTCGGCCGCCCGCTTCAGCAGCAGGTCGATCACCATCGCGGCACCGCCCAGCTCTCCGGGCACCGGCACCGAGTGCCCACGCGGTGCCGGCGCGGCCTGCTCGCAGAACGGCCACACCTTCTCGTTTCCGGTGTACGACAGACCCTCCGTCCCCGGCGGCACGACGACTTTGCCCGGATAGAACGTGCGCTCGAACTGGAACCCGAGGTTCTCGAGCCACTCGAAGTGCTCGACGCTGTCCTCGCAGTACGCCCGGATCTTGTCGTGTTCGGGTTCGCGCGACATCGCGACGAGGTACTTGTACATCTCCTCGGCGCTGTCCTCGAAACCAGTGGCCTGCTGGACCGCGGTGCCGCCCCCGAGATAGAAGTGGCCGCCGGCCATCGAGGTGGTGCCGCCCGCCGCGGCAGCCTTCTCCAGCACCAGTACCCGCGCCCCCGCTGCGGCCGCGCTCACCGCCGCGCAGCCGCCGGCGATGCCGAACCCGATCACCACCACGTCGACCTCATCCGACCACTCGGTGACCGAGCCGGCCTCGATGGTTTCGGGAATCTCGGTGCTCATGGCTGCTGCTCCTGTTTGACGTGATCGAAGAAGGTCCGGATATCGTCTGAGAGACAGGCGATCTCGATGTAGGGCACACCGGCGTCTTCGGCGGAGACGTACGCGAAGCGCATGCCGCCGGCCATCACACCGTCCGCGACGACGGTCGCGCCGTGGGATTCGGCGTCGCGCACCGCCGCGTCGAACGCGTCGGCGTCCACCACTTCCCGGCAGACGTGGTGCAGCCCGGGCCCGCACCGGTCGAGGAACTCGGCGTAGAGGCTCTCGCCCCGCACGGGCGTGATGATCTCGAGCTGAGTGTCACCGGCATAGCTCAACGAGACGTCGGCGACGAAGTCGGCGGGCCGGCCGCGGAAGCGGCAGGTGTCGGGCCCGAGGTGCACGCCCGGCATCCGCACCCATTTCCGGGCGCCGAGAAGCGCGGACAGCGCCCGCTCGGTGGCGTCCATGTCGGGGGTCACCCACGCGATCTGGACAGGTGTCTGGTTGACCATCGGTCCGAGAATATCGCCCGGCGCTCCGCCGCGCTAGAACGTGTTCTAGTTTCGCGCGTCGGCGGGGTTCACGGTCAGCAGGTCGACCAGGGCGCCGGCGTGCAGATCGAACACGGCGCGCGGATCGGAGAACGTATCCGATCCGTACTGGCCGAAGACCTCGAGGCTGATCGCCCCGATCAGCCCTGCCCACAGGGTGATCGTCTTCGCGACCGCGGCGTCCCCCGCGGCGAAGCCGAACTGCTCGCGCAGCTGACCGAAGTCGGTTGAAAGACCCTCGGGCACAACACCTTCGTCGTCCGACAGGTCGCCCGCGGCGATACCCGCCGCCACGGCGCGAAAGAACGATCCCACCATCCGGGTGCCCGGCCCGGTGGTGCGTTCGGCGGGTGCGCGATAGCCGGGCACCGGGCTGCCGTAGAGCAGCGCCCACCGCGCTGGCTGGGACACCGCCCACTCGCGCGCGGCGTGTGCCATTCGCACGATCCGCTCCCGCCACCCCGTGTCGTCCGCGGCGGCCGCCCGGTCGACCACATCGGCCAGTTCGGAATACGCGTCGACCAGCAGCAGTGTCAGCAGGTCGTCGCGACTGCTGACATAGCGGTACACCGCGGACGACACCACGCCGAGGTCGCGGGCGATCCCGCGCAGTGAGAGGCCGGCCGCCCCGTCGGTGATCAGGTGCCGCCGGCCCACCTCGACGATCTGCGCCTCCATCCGGGCCCGGCTGTCCTGGCGTACACCCATGGCGCCAGTCTCGCACAACAGAGATCACTGCTCTTGCATTCTCGACAGCGCGGGTGCAGGATGAAACGAGAGCACTGCTCACTCAACGAGAGGGGAACACCATGACCATCCGCTACGACCAACCGGCCGCGTCGGCCCGCGCCTTCAACGAGGTGATCCGCTGGCTCGCCGAGGCCGGCATCAGCATCGCGGGTTCGTGCGCACTGCGCGTCCGCGGCCGCAAGACCGGGGTTGTGCGCACCGTCGTCGTGAACCTGATGACGGTCGACGGCCGCCGCTACGTGGTCTCCCCGCGCGGCAACACCCAGTGGGCCCGCAACGCCCGGGCCGCGGCGGAGGTCGAGACGGGCCCGCGCTGGCGGCGCCGCACGGTGCGGATCGCGGAGGTGGCCGACGCCGACAAGACCGAGCTGCTGAGGCGCTACCTCGACCGCTGGTATTGGGAGGTCAAAGGGCACGTCGGCGGGCTGACCCCGCACTCGAGCGATGACGAGATCCGCGCGGTGGCGCCGTCGATCCCGGTGTTCGAACTCCTCGGCTGACCAGTCAGGCGCCGGCGGTGATAATGACGCCCTGGCCGGCCTGCTGGGTGGCGGCCTGCCACGACACCGCCGCCGGGAACTGGCCCCAGGTGCTGTTGAACATGCCGATGATCACCGCGCGGCCGTCGGGGGTGTTGGTGTAGACCGGCCCGCCCGAGTCGCCCTTCTTGCTCACCACACCGTTGGCCATGGTGAACCACCCGTTGTTGACCGCCTCGATGGTGCCGCAGCTCTCTCCGGTGACCACGCCGAAGTGACACACCGGCATCCCCTTGGTGGGGACCACCGAGGCGTCGGCGACCAGGGCGCGGCCGCTGGGCAGCAGATTGTTGGCCTGCGCCTCAGGCGCCAGCGCGATGGTCTGCCAGTCGGAGATCTGGTGGTTGATGTCGACGGTCATACCGTCGGGCGTGTTGTCCTGGAAGCCGGTCTGGACGCCGATGAAGCTGCCGGCCCGGTCGCTGACCGGACCGCTTCCCCGGCAGTGCCCGGCGGTGTAGGCGACCCGCTGTTGCAGGTCGACGAACCCCAGCGTGCACACGTTGGTGTCCTGACGGATCTCCATACCGGGGAAGACGAGCGCGCCCGGGTCGGCGTTCGCCGGCGCCAACGGCGCCAACAAGGCCGCCACCGGCGCCGCGACGGCGGCCAGCATGCTCAGCAGGTGTCGGCGCACGTCTGCTCCCTCCCGACGGCTACAGCAGGTGCGACCCCGATTCAGCGGCCGCTTGTGTCCTGTATCGGGGCCTCGAGCGTTCACGTTACGGAAGCATCACGACCGACGCAGAGGGCGGTTATGAATCGAACCCGAGCCCGAGCGCGTCGAGGGTGCGCAGGAGCGCGTTGCGCCGCCCCGCCGAATGGTCCGCACGGTCCAGCGACCAGCGCGTGGCGTTGATGCCGACGCTCGCCAGTGGCTCGGGCGGGAACGGCAGCGGCTTCTTGCGGACCATCTCCAGCCGGGTGCGCGGGGTGTCGGCGCCGTCGAGCAGGTCGAGGCACACGTCGGCGGCGAAACGTGCGGCGCCGACACCCAACCCGGTGAAGCCGTTGACGTAGGCGACGCGGCCCTCGCGGGCCAGGCCCCAGTGCGCGCAGAACCGCGTGTTGGTGTCGATCGCGCCCGCCCAGCGGTAGTCGAATCGAACATCGGTGAGCTGCGGGAACGTGAGGAAGAAGTGCGCGGCGAGCCGCCGGTAGGTCTGCGGGCGATCCTCGTAGCTCGCCTTGACCTTGCGGCCGAAGTGGTAGACGGCGTCGTAACCACCCCACACGATCCGGTTGTCGGCGCTCAGCCGGTAGTAGTGGAACTGGTTCGCACAGTCCCCGACGCCCTGCCGGTTACGCCACCTGATCCGCGCCAACTGTTCCTCGGTGAGCGGTTCGGTGGCCAGCACGTAGTCGTACACCGGCACCGTGCGCAGTCGGTTGCGCCGCAGCAGGCTGGGGAACACGTTGGTGGCCAACACCGCATGCCGTGCGGTCACGCGTCCGGCCGTGGTGTGCACACTCACGCTCCAGCCCTGGGTCTCCAGCGACGTGGCGGCGGTGTGCTCGTAGATCTGCACCCCGGCCTCGGTGCACGCGCGGGCCAGCTCCAGCGCCAGCTTCGCCGGATGCACGATGGCACAGGATTTCTCGGCGAACAGCCCGGCACGGTAGGTCGGCGACCGGACCTCGTCGCGGACGGCGGTCTGGTCGAGGAAGCGGCCCTCTCCCGCCGCGGCCGCGTCCTCGAGCCAGGACACCTGATGCGGTTCGGTGGCCACCGTCAGCATGCCGGTGCGCTGCCAGTCGACGTCCAGGCCCAACCGCTCGATGTCGGCCTGCATCCCGTCGAGGTTGTTCATACCGAGCCGTTCGAGCGACTCGATCTCGTTGGGCCAGCGGGTTTTTCCGTTCTCCAGGCCGTGGGTGAGGCTCGCCTCGACGAAACCGCCGTTGCGGCCCGACGCCGCCCAGCCGACGCGGTCGGACTCGACCACCACGATCTGACGGCCGGGCTGCCGCTCGGCGGCGTGCAGCGCCGTCCACAGCCCGGTGTACCCGGCGCCGACCACCACCAGGTCGGCGGTCACCGCGCCGGTCAGCGGCGCGTGGTGAGGCCGCGGCACATCCAGCCACATCGACTCCTGGACGCTGGGCGCGAGCGCCGACTCGATCAGCGTCGCGTCGACCGGAGCGTCGAATACCGTCTGCACAGCCGGAGACTAACCGGGCCGGCGCCGCGCGGGCACGCGGCCACCGGTGAAACGGGCGAGCACCGGCCCGACCATGGCCAGGATGAACACGTACGGGGTGGCCACCGCTTCGAGATCGGCGACCGTCGCTCCGACCAGGCCGATGATCACGAGCGAGAATTCGCCGCGCGCGATCAGCGCGGTACCGGCGCGCAACTGGCCGGGGCGGGCGACGCCGTCGCGGCGGGCGGCGAACTGGCCGGTGAGCACCTTCGTGCCCGAGGTGACCACCGCCAGCGCCAGCGCGACCGGCAGCATCGGGAGCAGCTCGACGGGGTCCACCGACACCCCGATCGCGAGGAAGAAGATGGCCGCGAACAGATCCCGCAGTGGGGTGAGGACGGTGCGGGCACGTTCCGCCGCTTCGCCGGTCAGGGTCAGGCCCACCAGGAACGCCCCGACCGCGGCCGAGGCGTGGATGTACTCGGCCAGCGCCGCGACGATCAGCGTGAGGCCGAGGATGCGCAGCAGCAGCTGCTCGTTGTCCGGGTGGGCGACCAGGCGTCCGACGTGGTGACCCCAGCGGTAGGACACCACGAACGCCAGCACCAGCGCGGTGATCGCGATCGCCATCCCGAACAGCGCCTGGAGGAAGGTGCCGCCTGCGGCCAGCACGGCGAGCAGCGGCAGATACGCCGCCATCGCGAAGTCCTCGAGCACCAGGATCGACAGCACCGCGGGGGTCTCGCGGTTACCGAGCCGGCGCAGGTCGGACAGCAGCCGCGCGATGACGCCGGACGACGAGATCCACGTGACGCCGGCCAGCGCCAGGATGCCGACGCCGTTGAGCCCGATCAACCAGCCGGCGATGGCACCGGGGGCCGCGTTGAGGACCAGATCGACACCGGCCGACGGCAGGTGCCTGCGCAGGCTGGTGGCGAACTCCCCGATCGAGAACTCCAGCCCGAGGGTGAGCAGCAGCAGGACGACACCGATGGTGGCTCCGGTCTGGACGAACTCGCCGGCGGCGGGCACCGGGGCAAGACCGCCTTCGCCCAGCGCCAGCCCGGCGGTCAGGTACAGCGGAATCGGGGAGAGCGCGAAGCGTCTGGCGATGGTGCCGAGCACCGTGAGCACAGCGAGGATGACGCCGAGCTCGAGCAACAGCGTCGCGGAAACCTCCACCGATCAGCCTCGGCCGGGCGGACCGGGCTGGTGGGTCTCCCCCGCGTGGCCCTGGCTGACGATGATCTCGACGCCGGCCAGACCCTCTTCTGTGCCGATCACCACCAGCACGTCGCCGGCGCGCAGCAGGTCGGCCGGGCCGGGCGACGCCAGCACCTCCTCGTCCCGGACGATCGCGACGATGGACGCGCCGGTGCGGGTGCGGGCGCGGGTGTCTCCGAGCGGTCGGTCGACGAAGGGGCTGCCTGCCCGCACGAGCACCTGTCCGGCGTTGAGGCCGGGCACCTCCCGGGTGAGGTCGGCGAACCGCTCGGCGATCCGCGGGGCGCCGAGGATCTGGGCCAGCGCCTCGGCTTCCTCTCCGGTCAGCCGGAACACCTGCTGGGCGAAGTCCGGGTCCTCCTTCGGGTAGACCACCACCTCGAATTCACCCGTGCGCCGGGCGACCACACCGATGCGGTCACCGTCGCGGTTGTCGAACTCGAACCGCAGCCCTACGCCGGGCAGCAGAACCTCTTTGACATCCATGGTGTTCATCTTGCTGCGCCGGCGGGGAAATCACGCACGAACGGGGGCAGTGTCCTCCACGTGTCGGGCTGCTGCCGGTGTCCATCCCGGCGGGCCGAAGGCGTAGCCGAGGCGGTCACGCCACCGGGTGGCGCGGCGGACGTCGCGGGCGATGGCCCTGTACTCGTGTGTCTGCAGGCGCCAGATGTTGTAGGTGTTCACCGGTTTGGTCAACCCGTAGTGCGGGCGGAACAGCTCCGCTTGGAACGTGCCGAACAGGCGATCCCAGATGATCAGGATCCCGCCGTAGTTGCGGTCGAGATATTCCGCGTCCCTGCCGTGGTGCACGCGGTGGTGCGACGGTGTGTTGAACACGAACTCGAAAGGCCGCCACAGCGTGCCGATGCGCTCGGTGTGGATCCAGAATTGGTAGATCAGGCTGATCGAGAAGCTGGCGAACACCATCCACGGCGGAACGCCCAACAGCGGCAACGGAAGCCACATCAGGATCTCGCCGCTGTTGTTCCACTTCTGGCGCAGCGCGGTGGCGAAGTTGTAGTACTCGCTGGAGTGATGCGCCTGGTGGGTCGCCCAGATGAGCCGGACCCGGTGCGCGATGCGGTGGTAGCCGTAGAAGAGCAGGTCGACACCGACGATCGCGATCACCCAGGTGTACCACTGGGTCGACGGGAGCTGCCACGGTGCGACATAGGTGTAGAGCGCCGCATAGCCGATCAGCGCGCCGAACTTCCACACCGCCATCGTCACGACCGAGACCAGCCCCATCGACAGGCTGGTCCACGCGTCGCGGGCGACGTACGCCCCGGCCGGCGCGCGGTCGGCCTCGACATGTTCGAGTCGGCGGGCGGCGGTCCACTCGACGATCAGCAGCAGCAGGAAGAACGGGATCGCGAACAACACCGGTTCACGCATCTGCGGCGGCAACACGTCCAGGAACCCGCGGACCGCGTCGACGACTGCGCCCATCACCACACCTCCGGGCGGGAGTCTATCGGCCCGCGCTATTGGAAACTGAGCACCTCGTCACCCCAGGCGGTGCGCAGGTCGGCGTCCAGGTCGGTGACGACGGTGTCGTCGCTGTCGACCACCAGGGTGGCGCGGTCGTCGAGCCGGTACGGCCGCCACTGCGGTGCCCCCGCGGGTGCTCCGGAGGCGGCGAAGCTGGTCCAGCGGCGGCGCAGCCGGTCGGAGACAGCGGTCCCCGCCTTCAACCCGCCCAGCTTGAACGTCGGGTCCTTCGGGCCTGCCACCAGATTGCCCCAGACGTACGGCAATTCGGTCGCGTGTGCGGCGCCGAGGCGCAGCAGCCGCAGCATCGGCGTGGCGAAGTCGAAGCGGTACAGATAGACCGGCGCGACGGTGCTGTGCCCCTCGGCGAACCACACCGACGGCATGCGGAAGCCGATGTCACGGGCCACGCCCATACCGCGGGCCTTACCGCGCAGCCCCGAGTAGGCGCCCACGAGGTCGGCCTCCGACGGGATCTGCAGCCCCGGTTGTTCGGTGGCGATCTGGGCGAACATCGAGCTGATGGCCTGCGGGGTGATCGGCATGAGCGGGGACTTCATCCACCGGAACAGCGCCGCCTCGTGCTTGTTGGTGCCGATGATCAGCGGCACCGCCAGAGATCGGCCGGCCCTGGCCACCTTCACCGGAAGGTCGGGCACGACGTCGCCGTCGACGATCGGCGCGAATGCCAGCGTCCCGGGTGTGCGCACGGGAACCTCGTCGAAGAGGCGTTTGGACGCCGAGAGCACAGCGGGCAGCGGCGCATCGACGAGGCGGTTCGCGTCGGCGGGCGCCACCCCGAGCCGCTCGAGAAACTGCTCGGCGGTGCGCCGGCCGCGGTCGGCGCTGTAGACCGACGTCGCCGGCGAACTCTGGGCGATGGCCGCCGAGAACAGCCCCGCCGCCGCGGGGCTGGTCATCAGCGTGGTGACGATCCCGCCGCCCGCGGACTCCCCGAACAGCGTGACGCGTGCCGGGTCACCCCCGAACGCCGCGATGTTGTTCTGCACCCAGTGCAACGCCGCGAGCACGTCCCGCAGACCGGGATTGGTGTCGAACCTGGTGCGCGACGTGGTGAACGCCGACAGGTCGAGGAATCCGAACGCGCCGACGCGGTAGTTGACCGTGACGACGATGACGTCGCCGCCCGAGGTCAGTGCCCGGCCGTGGTAGAGCGGTTGATTCGCCGAGCCCAGGACGTAGGCGCCGCCGTGCACCCACACCATCACGGGTTTGCCGTCGCCGGCGGCGGTGCCCGACGGGGCCCACACGTTGAGCCGCAGACTGTCCTCGTCCTGCACGCCACCGAGGTCGATGGGGATCCGCGGATCCGTCGGCTGAGGGCAGACCGGACCGACACGGCGCGCATCGGCGACCTCACTCCACGGCTTCGGCGGTTCCGGGGCGCGCCAGCGCAATTCGCCGACCGGCGGCGCGGCGTAGCGAATCCCCTTCCAGGCCTTGACGACTCCGTCATCGGTCCCGCGGACCGGTCCGTGCTCGGTATCGACGACCGGCTCGGCGGCTGCCGTCCGGCCGGATGCCCCGGTTGATTCCGTTGTCACGCAGCAGCACCTCCCTGCGATAGGCGTCGACTTGTCCAGGCTACTCACGGTCCCGGTCGCGCCCTCACATTCAGCACGCCCGCGAGCACCACGATCACCAATCCCGCGAGCGGGACGCTGAGCAATCCGACCCGCAGGCTCGTGGAGTCGGCGACCAGGCCGACGACGGGCGGCGACGCCAGGAAGCCGATACGCAGCAACCAGGTGACGACCGTCAGGCCGGTCCCCGGACGCAGGCCGGGAAGTTGATCGGCGCAGTGCATGGCGGCGGGGATCGCGGTGGCCACGCCGAGGCCCGCGGCCGCGAATCCGGCGATGGTCGCGGGCACGCTCGGAAACGCCAGTGCGGCGCCCATGCCGGCCGCGGCCAGCGCTCCCCCGGCGCGGGCCACCCGGGTTTCGCCGAACCGGTCGACCAGGCGGTCGCCGATCAGCCGGCCGACGAACAGGAACGCGACCAATGCGATGTACCCGAACGCCGCGACGGCGCCCGGCGCCCCGACACTGTCGCGCAGATACAGGGTCGCCCAGGAGCTTCCGGCGTCTTCGACGGTGGCGCCGGCGATCGCGATGACCGCGAGCAGCGTCAGCAGGAGATACACCTTGCGCCCGGAGACGCGTTCGGCGGCGGCCTGTGCGGCCGCCGGATGATCGTCGTGGTCGGCGCCCGGCAGCATGAAGCGGTAGGCGATCAGGACCACCACGATGAACACCGCGGCGGCCACGCCCAGGTGGACCGCACGCGGGATGTGCAGGGCGATGGCGCCCGCCCCCATGAGGCCGCCGAGGACGGCGCCGCCGGCCCACACGGCGTGCACCGAGTTGATGATCGACCGCCCGTAGTGGCGCTGCACCCGCAGGGCGTGCGCGTTCTGGGCGACGTCGGTGACCGCATCCGAGGCGCCCGCGAGGAACAGCGCACCCGCCAGCAGTACCGGCGACGGCGCCAGGCCCGCCGCGAACATGAAGATCGCGATGGCGACGGTCCCGGCGACGGCGACCCGGGCCGAGGTGAATCGCCGGATCAGGGCGGCCGCGGTGAGCCCGGCGACGAACGCGCCCGCGGAGAACGCGGCGATCGTGATCCCGTACACGGCGTTGGACAACGCGAGGTCGGCCTTGATCTCCGGGTAGCGCGGCAGCAGGTTCGCGAACAGCGCCCCGTTGGTGAGGAACTGCGCACCCACCGCGACCCGCGCTCGCCGGTCGCGCACCGCCTCGTCGAGCACTCCGGACGCCATGGCGGCGACGATACCCACGCCGGTTACTTTCACTCCGAACGGGAATCCCTGCGCGCGTGCCAGCTATGACGCCTTCGCGCCACGCCCGTCCCGCGCCCCCGCGCCACTACCGGCAGGATGGTCAGGCATGACCGACCTGTCCCCGACCCTGGTAGAACTCGCGGCCCGCCACGGTGTCGCCACCGACTACGAGGACTGGAGCGGTACCCGGGTCGCCGTCCCCGAGTCGACGCTGATCGCGGTCCTCGCCGCTCTCGGCGTGCAGGCGGCCGACGACGACGAGCGGGCCGCGGCGCTGCGCGAACACGACCGCAGGTACTGGCAGCGCTCGCTGCCGCCCACCATCCTGGGCCGCACCGGCCGTACGTCGACTTTCTGGGTGCACGTCACCCACGGCGACGACGTGGAGGTGTGGGTCGCACTCGACGACGGGTCGGTCCGTACCGCATTGCGGCAATTGCGCAATGACACTCCGCCTTTCGACCTCGACGGCCGCCTGGTCGGCGAGGCCAGCTTCGAGCTGCCCGACGACCTGCCGCTGGGCTACCACCGGGTACACATGCGGACGGGATCCTTCGAGGCCGACGCCCCGCTGATCGTCTCCCCCGCCACGCTGCCCGTGCCGCCGCGGCTGGGTGATCGTCGCAGCTGGGGCCTGGCGACCCAGCTCTACAGTGTCCGTTCCGAGCGCTCCTGGGGGGTCGGCGACCTGACCGACCTGACGGATCTCGCGGTGTGGTCGGCGGCGTGTCACAGCGCCGGGTTCATCCTGGTCAATCCGCTGCACGCGGCCGCTCCGGCCGCCCCGATGGAGCCCTCCCCGTACCTGCCGACCTCGCGGCGCTTCGTCAACCCGCTGTACCTGCGGCCCGAGGCGATCCCGGAGTACGCCGAACTCCGCCACCGCGGCCGGTTGCGCCGTGCCCGCACCGAGGTGCAGGCCCGCGCGCGGCGGAAACCGCTCGTCGACCGGGACGCGGCGTGGCGGGCCAAGCGGGCGGCGCTGGCCACCATCTATCGCGTCGAGCGCTCGGCAGGTCGTGAACTCGCCTACGCCGGCTACCGGGCCCGGCAGGGCCGTGCCCTCGACGACTTCGCTGTCTGGTGTGCGCTCGCCGAGAAGTACGGCAACGACTGGCACGCGTGGCCGGCGGACCTGCAGCATCCGGCCGGCGACGCGGTGGCCGCGTTCGCCGCCGCCAACGCCGACGAGGTCGACTTCCACCGCTGGCTGCAGTGGCAGCTCGACGAACAGCTGACCGCCGCGCATGCCACCGCGATCGGCGCGGGAATGGACGTCGGGGTCATGCACGACCTCGCCGTCGGCGTCGATCCCAACGGCGCCGACGCGTGGGCGCTGCAGGAGGTGTTGGCCCTCGGCGTCACCGCGGGCGCCCCGCCCGACGAGTTCAACCAGCTCGGCCAGGACTGGTCGCAGCCGCCGTGGCGGCCCGACCAGCTCGTCGAACAGGCGTACGCCCCGTTCCGCGCCCTGGTCGAAGGGGTGCTGCGGCATGCAGGCGGCGTCCGGATCGACCACATCATCGGGCTGTTCCGGCTGTGGTGGATCCCGCGCGGCGCCGCACCGACGGACGGCACCTACGTGCGCTACGACCACGAGGCGATGATCGGCATCGTCGCCCTCGAGGCGCACCGCGCCGGGGCGGTGGTGGTCGGCGAGGATCTCGGCACCGTCGAACCCTGGGTGCGTGACTACCTGCACGACCGCGGCCTGTTCGGCACCTCGATCCTGTGGTTCGAGAACGATCGCGACGGCAGCGGTGGACCACTGCCGGCCGAGCGGTGGCGGGAGTACTGCCTCTCCGCGGTGACGACGCACGACCTGCCGCCCACCGCGGGTTACCTGGCCGGCGAACACGTGCGGCTGCGCGACGAACTGGGGCTGCTCACCCGCCCGGCCGCCGAAGAACTCGCCGACGACCGGGCCGCCCAGGCCGCCTGGCTGGCCGAGCTGAGGCGGGTCGAGCTGCTGCCCGCCCATGAGGACGGCGACGCCGAGCCCGACGCCGACACCGTGATCCTCGCGCTGCACCGCTATCTCGGGCGCAGCCCGTCGAAACTGCTGGCGCTTTCACTCGCCGACGCCGTGGGCGATCTGAAGACCCAGAACCAGCCCGGGACCAGCGACGAGTATCCGAACTGGCGGGTGCCGCTGCGCGGTCCCGACGGCAGGCAACGCCTCGTCGAGGACGTGTTCAGGGATCCACGGGCAGCCGCACTCGCCGCGGTCATGGGTGCGTTGGTGCGCCCGGCGATGTAACGCCGGAGGCGTGTTCTCCGGTTTCACATTCGTCACTGCTGCGATATGTTCGCAGCCGCACCACAACCGACGGAGGCCATGTGAAGAAGCTCGTGACGCTCGGCGCCGGAGTGCTGGCCGCCGGTGCGGCAGCCGTGATCGGCTCCGGTGTGGCCGCGTCCCAGCCGGGTGGCAGCTACAACGTCGTCGGAGAGCCGTACAACAAGGCACTGCAGATCCTGCGCGCCCAGGGCGTGAAGGCCACCTTCGGCGGCTCGTTCGGCAGCGTCCTGCCGCAGGCCAGCTGCCTGGTCGACACCCAGAAGCTCACGTCCGCGGGCAAGATGCTGCTGATGCTGGACTGCAGCCAGGCGGCCGCCGACCGGCTCAAGGCGACACAACCCGCAGGTGGTCCCACCGTGGGCGCCAACGGCATCACCACGGTCACGCCCACCCCGATCGTGCCGATCCAGGGCGCGCCCGGTGCGGGCACCCCGCCGCCGGTGGGCTGATCCTCAGCGATCCATCGGCCGCGCGATCAGCCGGTTGAGCCGCGCTTTGACAGCGTCGGGCAGCACGGTGTTGGCCGCGCCCAGCGCCTTCGACATCAGCGACGACGCGACCACCTTCCGATCGCCGCGCATCAACGCCTCGTAGCCCTGCCGGGCGACATCGGCCGGGTCGTCCTTCGGCAGCGGACCGCCGACCGGGGTGTTGCGCATCTTGGCGCGGGTGAAGAACTCGGTGTCGACGGGTCCGGGCATCAGCGCGGTGACCGAGACACCGGTGTCGCGCAGTTCGTCGTGTAACGCCTCGGCGAAGCTCTGCACGAAGGACTTCGACGCGTTGTAGATGCTCTGGTACGACCCGGGCATCGCGGCCACGGTCGAGGACGTGAACAGCACGCGCCCGCTGCCGCGGTCGACCATGTCGCCCAGCACCAGCCGCGCCAGGTGCACAGTGGACCGCACGTTGAGGTCGACGATCGCGAGGTCCTCGTTCAGGTCGCCGTCGACGAACCGGCCCGCGCGGCCGATCCCCGCGTTGATCGCCGCGGCATCCAGCCGGCGGCCGTCCGCTGTGGCCTGCTGGTACAGGCCGGCGACGCCGTCCTCGGTCCTCAGGTCCACCTCGACGGGCGTCACCTTCCGGCCGGTTCCCGAGAGTTCTTGCGCGGCAACGTGAATCTGCGCTTCGTCGGCCGCGACGACCAGGTCGTAACCGTGCTGGGCGAACTGTCTGGCCAGTTCGAACCCGATCCCTGTCGACGCTCCGGTGACCAACGCGAGCTTCGTTGCTTGAGCCATGCAGCCGTACTACCCACGCCGATACCCGCGAAACGGGGCGGGTTCAGCCCTCCACCATCGCCTTGAGCCGCTTGACGGTCTCCCCCATGGTGCGCCCCACCTGACGCGACGCGACCCGGTCGGCGATCAGCCCCAGCAGCCCGCCCGGCGCCTCGTAGGACAGCCGGAACGTGACCTTGGTGCGGCCGTCGCTGCAGTCCCGCAGCCGGAAGCGGCCCCGCATGGGCACCCCGGTGATGCCGATCCACGCCAGGTCGCGGCCCGGGTCGAACTCCACGATCTCGACCACACCGCCGATCGGGACCGAACCCACCTTCCAGTGCGCCGTGTAGCGGGAACCGATGTCGGCCGGGCCCTCGGTCACCGTTTCCCAGCGCTCGAGGCTGGCCATGAACTCCGGGTAGCAGTCCGGGTTGCTGACCACCTTCCACACCGTGTCGCGGTCGGCGTCGACGACGCACCGCCGTTCGAGCCTCATCGATCTCCTCGCTTCTTCGCGCGAGCGCTCATCAGGGCACTCGCTTCTTCGCGCGAGCGCTCATCAGGGCACTCGCTTCTTCGCGCGAGCGCTCATCAGCCGATCACCGGGAAGCGTCGCTCCGAGGCCAGCCTGTCCACCCCACCCTGCAGGCTGGCGACCACCTTGTCGTTGATGACGTCGTCGTCGGCGTCGGCGATGTCGGCGGCGTCGATCGGTTCCTGCACCTCGATGACGATCTTCGTGGGCAGCGGCAGCCGCGGGATGAGGTCGCTGATCACCAGCCCCCACGGCGGCGCCAGCAGGATCGGCACACTCTTCAAGCGCGCCAGCTTGTCCACCATCAGCAGCCGCGCCAGCCACTGGCCGCGGTCGAGGAACAGCGCCGCCTCCTGACCGCCGACACTGGCGACGGGCACGATCGGCACGCCCGCCTCGCGGGCCAGCCGCACGTACCCCTTGCGGCCACCGAAGTCGACTCGGTGGCGTTCCCACGACGGCCGGAACACCTCGTAGTCGCCGCCCGGGTAGACCAGCAGCGCGGCACCGGACTCCAGGGCCAGCCGGGCGTTGTCGTGGTTGGCCGCGACCGTGCCGAACTTGCGCAGCCAGCCCAGCCCCGGCGCGGACACCACGAGGTTGTGGGCGAGCTGGTAGAACGGCCGCTCGACACCGAAGTACGAGCAGAAGGCCAAGGTGAAGACGAACGTGTCGGGCGGGATGTTGCCGCCGCTGTGGTTGCCCACCAGCAGCACGGCACCTTCGCGCGGGATGCGGTCGAGACCTCGCACGTCCGCGCGGAAGTACAGCGATGCCAGCAACCACGTGCCGGGCAACTGCTCGCGGATGTAGTCGGCGTCGCGCTGATCCAGGTCCGCCTTCGGCACCCGGGACGACACCTGGTGTCTGGCCCAATCGAGAACGTCGCTGATCCCCGCCATGGCACGTCGTATTGACAACCCGGGCTTAGCCGAAACCTGCGTTCCCACCTATCGTCGTAGACTTCGGGCGTCGCCGGCAGCAGGAGGAGTGCGATGTTGCGACCACGCCGCTTCGATGTGGAGATCGATCCGGGACCGGTCCAGATCCAGGCCCGCAAGGTGGCCTTCGACGTCGAGGGTGTCGGCCTGCACTGGATTCCGGGCCACCCGGTCGCGTCGAACGTCGTGAGCCTGCTCAACATCGTGCTGCCTGCTGCGGAACGCTGGTTCGTCGACACCTTCAACGAGGCGCTGCCCCTGGTGAAAGATCCGAGACTCGCCGACGACATGCGGGGTTTCATCGGCCAAGAAGCAACCCACGCCGACGTCCACGACCAGGTGCTGCACTCCTACCTCGAGACCCACGGCATCGATCCCGCGCCCGTGCTCGACCAGATCGAGTACGTGTTCACCAGGATGCTGGCCCCGAGCACCTCGACCGATCCGAAACGCAGACTCAACCACCTGTGTGACCGGCTGTGGCTGATCGCCGCCATCGAGCACTACACCGCGGTGATGGGTGACTTCGCCTTGAACTGCGCGTGGGACGACTTCGGGGCCGATCCCACGATGGTCGACCTGTTCCGGTGGCACGGCAGCGAGGAAGTCGAACACCGCAGTGTGGCCCACGACGTCGCGGTGTACTTCCACGACAGC
Organism: Mycolicibacterium litorale; assembly: GCF_010731695.1. NCBI lineage: Bacteria > Bacillati > Actinomycetota > Actinomycetes > Mycobacteriales > Mycobacteriaceae > Mycobacterium > Mycolicibacterium litorale. The sequence goes on along the minus strand of NZ_AP022586.1, from coordinate 1,509,556 downwards.
TACCTCGACCGGATCCGGGCCATGTCCATCGCCGTCGTGATGATCTTCGTGTTCTTCCAGCGCGCCGCCTGGTATCTGGTCAAGGCGGACCCGAACACCGATATCGGGTGGTGGCGGTTCAACCGGCTCCGGATGCGCGATTCCAAGCTCGGCCTGCTGCCGCGATACCGGAAGTTGTTCGGCGCCAACACATTGATGTACTTCCGGCCCGGTTTCTCCCCTGAGGAGATGGGGTCGACGGCGCAGGCGGTCGCCTACCTGGCCAGCTCCCCGGCGGCGCGGGCCGCGCACCTCTGATGCCCCTGCTCGACCGGTTCCGGCAGGCCCCGCCCAGCGCGTTCGGCCGGCTGCGCCACGACCTGTCGATCGGCCTTGCCGACACCGCCATCTCCGCGCTCTGGGCGCTGTCGGGCCGCGTCCGCGACATCTCCGAGCCGGCGGCACGCGACGAGCTCATCCCGCTCACCGTCACCGACCGCCGACTGGTCGCCGACGACGTCGTCGCACTCACGCTCACGGCCGCAGGCCCGGACCCGCTCCCGGTCTGGCATCCCGGAGCCCACCTCGACGTGCACCTGCCCAGCGGGCGGATCCGGCAGTACTCGCTGTGCGGCGACCCCGCGGTGCGGGACCACTACCGAATAGCGGTGCGCCGCATCCCCGACGGCGGGGGCGGTTCGCGCGAAGTGCACGAGCAGCTGACGCCGGGCGCGACCGTCGCAACACACGGGCCCCGCAACGCTTTTCCGCTCACCCTGCCCGGTTACGGGTCCCCCGCGCAGCGGCTGCACTTCGTCGCCGGCGGTATCGGCATCACGCCCATCCTGCCGATGCTCGCGCCGGCGGCGCGGCTCTCCGTGCCGTGGACGATGGTCTACACCGGCCGCAACCGCCCCAGCCTGCCGTTCCTCGACGAGGTGGCGGGCTACGGCGACCGGGTTCGGATCCGCACCGACGACGTCAGCGGTGTGCCCTCGGCCGCCGATCTGCTCGGCGACTGCCCGGACGGAACGACGGTGTACGCATGCGGACCGGCGCCGTTGCTGACCGCGGTGCGCTCGGCACTCGTCGGGCGCGACGGGGTGGAACTCCACTACGAGCGGTTCGCCGCCCCGCCGGTCGTCGACGGCGCGCCGTTTGCGGTGTCGATCGCGTCGACGGGGGTGACGGTGCCGGTCGCCGCGGACGAGAGCCTGCTGAGCGCGCTGCGCCGATCCGGTGTGCACGCTCCCTACTCGTGCCGGCAGGGCTTCTGCGGTACGTGCCGGACAAGAGTGCTCGACGGGACCGTCGAGCACCGCGACACGCTGCTCACCGACCCGGAGCGGGAGGCGGGCATGATGCTGACCTGCGTGTCGCGTGCCGCCGAGGGCCGCACCCTGACGCTCGAGCTGTAGCGGCTACGACCCTTCGGTGAACGGCCACCACAGGCCGTCGCTGCCGCGGACGCCGTTGGGCGTGTCCATGGCCGCGGTGATCTCCTGGATCTCGTTGGCCTGCAGCGCTTCTGGCGCCACCCGCCCACCCGACCCGTCGGAGACGTCGAAGGCGAAGCTGACCGGCAGGCCGGGGTGGAGCCAGTGGCTCACCGTCCGTTCGGTGCCGTCGTCGCCCGCATCGGTGGTGGTGAGGAAGAACCCCTTCCCGGAGGCGAACCGCGCCGCCGTGGCCACCTGCAGGTGCGCCAGGAAGTGGTTGGTGAATGTGCCCGGTAGCGGTTGCCCGCCCACGTGAACCGTTGCCACGGACCTGCCCTTCGCTCGTGTCGTCGTCGACCTTCGCCCACCCGCCAACGCCGATCTGTACTATCGCGCCATGCCGTTGGCCGAGGGGGCGACGTTCGCGGGTTACACCATCGTGCGACTGCTGGGGACCGGCGGCATGGGCGAGGTCTACCTCGCCCAGCATCCCCGGTTGCCCCGGCGAGACGCGCTGAAGGTGCTGCCCGCGACCGTATCAGCGGACGACGAGTACCGAGAGCGGTTCAACCGGGAAGCCGATATCGCCGCGACGCTGTGGCATCCGCACATCGTCGGCGTCCACGACCGCGGCGAGTACGACGGTCAGATCTGGATCTCCATGGATTACGTGGAGGGCACCGACGCCGCGCAACTGTTGCGGGACAGCCACCGGACCGGTTTGCCGCCGACCGAGGTGGTCGCGATCGTGCGGGCGGTCGCAGACGCCCTCGACTACGCCCATCAGCGCGGCCTGCTGCACCGCGATGTCAAGCCCGCCAACATCCTGCTGGCCCGCCCCGGCTCCGGTGAGGAGCGAATTCTGTTGGCGGACTTCGGCATCGCCCGCTGGGTCAACGACATCAGCGGGCTCACCGCCACCAACATGACCGTCGGCACGGTGTCGTATGCCGCACCGGAGCAGCTGATGGGCGGTGAACTCGACGGGCGGGCCGACCAGTACGCGTTGGCCGCCACGGCCTTCCACCTGCTCACCGGTGAGCCTCCCTTCGCCCATGCCAATCCGGCGGTGGTGATCAGCCAGCACCTGTCCGCGGCGCCGCCCGGACCGGGCGTGCACCGCACGGAACTGGCCGCGGCGGACCCGGTGTTCGCCCGTGCGCTGGCCAAGGACCCGAAGGACCGCTTCGAACGGTGTGCGGATTTCGCCCGGGCCTTGGCCCATCGCCTCGCCGGGGCCGATCCCGGCGCCACCGAGCAGTGGCTGCCCGCCGCCGCGCCCGCACCCGCGCGCCGGTCGCTGCTGCGGCCCGCGGTGCTGATCCCGGCGGTGCTGGCCGTCCTGTTGGTGGTGGCCGTCGCCGTGGCGGTGACCGAGTTCCGCCGGGCCGACGACGAGCGACCCGCCGCCGCCGGAACCGCCACCTCCAGCGCACCCGCTCCGCCGCCTCCAACCACGACGCCTCCCATCACGACGCCTCCCATCACGACGCCTCCCATCACGACGCCTCCCACCGCGGCTCCCCCGCCGCCCGCCGTCGTCGGCGCGAACTGCGCACCGGTGGGCACCACCTCGACCACGGCCGACGGCACCACCGCGTACTGCGAAACCCTGCAGAGCACCGGCGCTTCCATCTGGTCGTTGACTCCCGGCGACGTCCCGGAACCCACGGTGACACCAGCGCCCACCGAAGAGGTGCTGCCGTTCGCCGAGGAGTCCCCGGTGCGGGTGTGCATGCAGCAGACCGGGTTGACCCGCCCGGAATGCCGCGAGGCGATCCGGCGCAGCAACGGAGTGCCGTTCCCGTGAAGTACGCCGTGGTCGCGCCGGTCGCCGGCGGCGTCACCGCCGACCCGGCCTGGATGGCGGAGTTCGCGCGGCATCTGGAGGCATGCGGTTTCGAGTCGATCGTCGTGGTCGAGCACACGGTGCTGATGACGCAGTACGCCAGCGTCTACCCGTACGACGCGTCCGGGCGGGTCGAACTCACCGCCGACACCCCGGTCCCCGATCCGCTGGATCTGCTGGCATTCCTCGCCGCCCACACCGAACGCCTGGTTCTGGCCACCGGGGTGCTGGTGCTGCCCAACCACCACCCGGTCGTGCTCGCCAAGCGGGTGGCGACGGTCGACGCGTTGTCGGGCGGCCGGGTGCGACTGGCGGTCGGGACCGGGTGGCTCGCCGAGGAACTGCGGGCGTGCGGCGCCGACTTCGCCACCCGCGGCGCCCGCGCCGACGAACAGATCCAGGTGCTGCGGACGCTCTGGGCCGACACCCCGAACGGCGCGAGCTTTCACGGGAAGTTCTTCGACTTCGACCATGCGATGTCCTACCCGAAACCGGCGGCCCGCATACCGATTCACATCGGCGGACACAGCAGGGCCGCCGCCAGACGCGCGGGCCGCTTCGGTGACGGCTTCCAGCCACTGGGCGTCGCCGGCGCCGAGCTCGCCGGCCTGGTGTCCCGGATGCGTTCCGCCGCAACAGAATCCGGTCGCGACCCCAATGCGCTCGAACTGTCGCTCGGGCACATGGTCGCCAAGATCGACCAGGGGCGTGCGGAGAAGCTCGCGGATCTCGGCGCCCACCGGGCGATTCTGGCGATGCCGCCGGTCACCGCGCTCGAGGAGGCCACCGACGTGGTGTCGGCGTGCGCTCAGCGATTGGGGCTGATCTCGTGAGCCTGACCCCCGCCGACCGTCTTGCGGTGGCCGACCTGGTGCACCTCTACGCCGCCGCCGTCGACGACCGCCGTTTCGAGGACGTGGTGCGGCTGTTCACCGAGACCGCCGAGCTGCGGCTGCCCGATCCCCCGCGGATCCTGGAACCCGAGCGGCACCTGCACGGCCACGACGGTGTCCGCGACGCGATGGCGGCGCTGTCCGGCGTGGAGCGCACCGAGCACGCCATCGTCGGTGAGGTGTACGCCGACACCTCCGATCCCGGATACGCCCTGGGCCGGATCACCTGCATCGCGCACCACTGGAGCGTCACCGACGGTGAGGTCAGCGACGTCGTGTGGCATCTGCGTTATGACGACGAATACCGGCGCACCCCGGCGGGATGGCGGTTCCACGGTCGCGCGCTGACCGTCAACGCGATCGACCTCTCACCTACTCGCGTTCTGCGCCAACGTGTCTCAACAGCTGATCGAGCACAGGTACCTGACCGGCCAGCAGCCTCGTCCGCGCCGCCGCCACCGGAAACCAGGCCACCCGGTCGATCTCGGGAAACTCCCTGAGGTTGCCGGAACCCTTCGGCCACTCGAGCGTGAAGGTGTTGCTCACCGCGGTGTCCGGGTCCAGGTCACCGCGCACGGCGAACACCGTCACGATCTTGCCCCCGGCCTGCTTGACCTGTTCCAGGCGCACGGGCTCACCGGGCGGGACCGTCGACCCGAGTTCCTCGCTGAACTCCCGCTGCGCGGCGGCCCATGGATCCTCGCCGTCGGTGTACTCGCCCTTGGGTATCGACCACGCACCATCGTCGCGCCGCGCCCAGAACGGGCCGCCCGGATGCCCGAGCAGTACCTCGACGACGCCGTCCGTGATCCGGTACAGCAGCAGACCGGCGCTCAATTTCGGCACGGCACTACGTCAGAGGATCAGTAGGAGCGGTCACCTTCGCTGTCGTCGACGAAGTCCCACCGGTCGTCCTCGACCTTGACCTCCATGCGGTAGCCGAGCTCATTGCCGGGCACCTGCTCGACGAACCAGGCGTGGGCGTCATCGGCACTCTCGATGTCCTTGGTCTCGACGACATCGCCCTTCGGATCCAGCACACGATAGGTAGCCATGGCAGTACTGTTCCCGCTCCGGGGAGTTTGAATCAGTCCGCTTTCGGCATGGGTATGCCCTCGCTGGCCGAGAACCGCGCATCGTCGGCGGACGACAACCCGATCGACACCACCGACCGGGCGAAGAACACGTCGGTCAGATAGGCCAGTGACACCGCCCAGCGGTTGACGAACCGGGGAATCGCGTACAGGTGGTAAGCCCGCGTGACGGCTTTGGCGGGCAGCCCGGACAGCCGCACCCCGAGCGGATTGGCCACCGCGTACCGCGGTCCGAGGTCGACCACCAGACCCATGTTCCGGTGCTTGTACAGCTTCTTGGTGCCGTGCCCCAGGCTGGCAGCCACGTTGCGCGCCAGCACTTTCCCCTGCCGGGTGGCGTGCTGGGCCGTCGGCGGCGTGATGGCGCCGGACTGGGTGAGGTCGGGGACGGCGGCGGCGTCGCCCGCCGCGAACACATCGGGGTGGCCGGGCACCTGCAGGTCGGCGTCCACCTTGAGGCGCCCCTTCTCGGTGGGCAGGCCGAGGTTCTCGATCAGCGGGGCACCGGTGACCCCGGTGACCCAGGCGACGGTGTGTGTGTCGATCCGGGTGCCGTCGGTGAGCACGACGTGGTCGTGGTGGACCTCCTCGAGCGTCACCCCCAGCCGCACGTCGATGCCGCGTCCGCGCAGCACCCGCTGCGCCGCGGCGCCGAGCTTCTCCCCGACCTCCGGCATCACCTGTTCGGCGAGGTCCAGCAGCACGAACCGCACGCTGTCGGCGTCGAAACCCATCTGCTCGGCCGCGGCGTCGGCCAGCGCCCGGAGCTGCACCGCCAGTTCGGTACCGGAATACGAGGCGCCCACCACGACGACGGTCCGCCTGGCCGCGGCCAGCTGGGGGTCGTCGTCGATGTTCGCCAGTTCGAGCTGTTCGAGGACGTGGTCGCGCAGGTACAGCGCCTCGGCAGTCGACTTGAGGCCGCGGGCGTGTTCGGCGAGCCCCGGGACGTCGAACAGCCGCGTCACGGAACCGGGGGTGAGCACCAGGCGGTCCCACGACATGCTGCGGGTCCGGCCCTCCGGGTCGGAGAACGTGAGCGTGTGCCCGTCGAAGTCCACGCCGTCGACCCGGCCGCGCACGGCTCGCACGCCCCGCAGGCTGTTGGCCAACGGAATCGTCACGAACCGGGCGTCGACCAAACCGCCTGCCACATCGGGCAGCAACGGCGTGTAGAGCATGTAGTCGACCGGCGAGATGACGGTGATCTCGACCGGGCCGGAACCGGATCCTTCACGCTTGCGCAGCTTGCGGGCCAGGTGGCGGGCGCATTCGAAACCGGTGAACCCGCTGCCGACGATTACCACCGAGGTCATCGGCCTCACTGTACGCAGATGACGCCGCGCTCGTGCGATGTCGCCAAAGTGGTTGGCCCGCCGCTCTACTCAGGTGTGCGCCGGGGTGTTCGCGAACTGATCGGTGATGGCCTGGCAGAACGCGGGCAGATCCTTCGGCGACCGGCTCGTGATCAGGTTGCCGTCGATACAGACCTCCTGGTCGACGACGGTGGCCCCGGCATTGCGCAGATCGGTGCGGATGCTCGCGTACGAGGTGAGGGTTCGGTCCCGCACGACATCGGCCTCCACCAGCGTCCAGGGGCCGTGGCAGATGGCGGCCACGGGCTTGCCGGATCGGACGAAGTCCCGGACGAACGCCACCGCCGACTCGTCGAGCCGCAGCTTGTCGGGGTTGACCGTGCCGCCGGGCAGCACCAGCCCGTCGAACTCCTCGACCGAGGCATCGCCGACCACGCGGTCGACCGAGAACTTGCCCGCCGGTTCGAGGTCGTGGTTGCGCGCCTCGATCTCGCCGGATCCGACCGACAGCAACTCGACCTGTCCGCCGGCCTTCTCCACCGCGGCCCGCGGCTGTTCGAGCTCCACCTTCTCGACGCCGTCCGCGGCGAGGAAGGCGATCTTGCGGCCTTGCAGTTCGTTCGGCATGTGTGGTCCTTTCATCGACGCATCACAGGCGTACCCGCGGCGATGCGGTCGAAAAACACTCTCCGTGGGCTTTTCGAGTGATTCCGGCCGCGCTGTCGGATCGTCGTCGAGGCGCAGCCCTCGTCGCGGACCCGCGTCGGGCCCCGGTCATACGATGACGTGATGGGAACCCCACCGGACGACCGGGACGCACTGACACCGCACTTCGACGACGTCCAAGCCCACTACGACCTGTCCGACGACTTCTTCGCCCTGTTCCTGGATCCGACCCGCACGTACAGCTGCGCCTACTTCGAACGCGACGACATGACGCTCGAGGAAGCCCAGCTCGCCAAGATCGACCTTGCGCTGGGCAAGCTCGGGCTGCAGCCGGGTATGACGCTGCTCGACGTCGGCTGCGGCTGGGGTTCGACCATGCTGCGCGCGATCGAGCGCTACGACGTCAACGTCATCGGACTCACGCTGTCGGAGAACCAGCGGGCGCACGTGCAGACCCGGTTCGCCGCCGACCCGAGCACCCGCTCCAAGACCATCCTGCTGCAGGGGTGGGAGCAGTTCGACCAGCCCGTCGACCGGATCGTGTCGATCGGCGCGTTCGAACATTTCGGGCACGAGCGCTACGACGCGTTCTTCGAAATGGCCCATCGGGTGCTGCCCGACGACGGGGTGATGCTGCTGCACACCATCACCGGGCTGCACCCCAACGAGATGGCCGAGCGCGGGATGCCGCTGTCGTTCCAGTTCGCCCGCTTCGTGCGGTTCATCGTCACCGAGATCTTCCCCGGTGGCCGGCTGCCGTCGATCCCGATGGTCGAGGAACGGGCCACCGCGGCCGGATTCACCGTCACACGCGTGCAATCGCTACAACCGCACTACGCCAGGACTCTCGACATCTGGGCCGCCGCGCTCGAATCGCGCCGCGACGAGGCGATCGCCATCCAGTCCGAAGAGGTCTACGAGCGGTACATGAAGTACCTGACCGGATGCGCCGAGATGTTCCGTGTCGGCTACATCGACGTCGATCAGTTCACGCTCGAGAAGTAGCCGCCCGGATTCTTCGCGTCAGATCCCCGTCCAGGACTCGTCGATCATCTCAGCGACGTTGATGACCTGAGCCTGCTTGGATTCCGGGCTCTCGATCTCCCCGGCGACGTGGGCGGCGATGAATCGTTTGATCTCGGCGTCGATACCGGCCAGCACGCGAAGCACCTCGCCGCGCAGCGACTTCGACGTCACGTGGATCGAGATGTCCGACGGGCGGGGTTTCTTGACGTCGAGGATGAGCAGCAGGGGTTGCGCGGCCAGCGCGGAGGCGCGCAACGAGATCTCGCCGTAGACCACGAATTTCGGCTTGTCGATGCGCAGATCGACCACCATGTCGATCTCGAGCGGGATGCGGATCGCGAACGTGATCATCTCGCCGACATGGCGGGTCACGCGCGGCTGCTGGATCTTCACCCTGGCGGTGACCTTGGCGATGCCGCCGGGTCCCTGCCCCATCGGGCCCATCTCGAAGGCGTCGCCGGCGATCTCGCCGATGGCCGCGCCGACGCGTTCCTCGGTGACGGCGACTTCGAAGAACCTACGGCCGAAGTCCTCGTAGGTCATGTGTTGGCGGTCAGACATGGTCGTCATACCGTCTCATGCCGGAGTTCCGGCGGTGTGCAACCCGGCCGTCCAGCCCAGGATCAGCTGCCCTGCTGCTGCGAGCGGGCCTCGGCGCCGCTCTGCTCGTCGTCGAGAGCGTCGTCGCTGCCGGTGCGGCCGACGTAGGTGCCGTCCTCGTCGCTGTCCTCCTTGCCCGCGCGGGAGGAGGCGACCTTCGAGTCGTCGCCTACGTCGGATTCGCTCTTGTCGGCTTCATCGCTGGGTGTGCTCACGGGGCAGGTCTACCCGCGGTCAACTCCCGTTAACCCCGGTCCGGCGAAGACGCGCAGGCGCGTGATGGTGAACGGCCGGCTCTCGACGTCGGCGATCAGCACGCCCCGTTCCGCGGCGGGTGACTCGATCGCGGCGACCACGTGCCGGCCCGCGGCGATCAGCTTGTCCCAGCGTGCGCCGGCCAGCAGCGCGAGCAGCTCGGCTCCGGTGAGCGGGTGACGCTCACCGACGGTGATGCGCGCACCCTTGCCGAGCCTGCGCCGCACCGCCACCTCGTTCCCGGCCGTGGCGTCGCGCAGGAATTCGTCGACGTGACGTTTGCCGGTGGTGCCCGCGCCGCGCAGCCCCGTGAGGAACCCCGCTGCGCCGCCGAGCCCCTGGTTGCGTAGGAGCGCGACACTCAGGGCGGCGCCGGCGGGCACCGCGCGGGGTCCGTTGCGCAGGAACTTCCCGACCATGCCGGGCAGTTCCCAGAACGCCTGCAGGCGGGTGATCTTCAGGTCACCGCCGACCGCGGCGAGGTCGTAGCGCAGCACGGCGGGGATTCGCATGGTCACACCCCCGGACATCCGCACCTCGAGGTCGGCGTCGCGGATGACGGTGTCGTCGACCACCACGTCGCCGCGGACCTGGAAGGCGATCTCCCGAGGGGCGATGAAGGTGGCGTAGAAGCGGTCGATCTCTGCGATGCCCCGGTGCGGACGGCTGCCGACGGGGTCCTCGATCTGCGCGTCCGGTGTGTAGAGCCCGACCCAGCCCGCGCGGTCGTGCTCTGCCACCAACTGCGGTGAGCGTTCGACAGCGGTCAGCAGTTCCGCTCGGGTGAAGGTCATCGGTCACCTATCTCGCGCGCCTCGGATCGAACAGTGAGTACCGTGAGTGTTGCGGCCCACGAGGAGGACGGCAATGAGCAACAACGGACCATTCGGCTTCGACCCCGACGATCTCGACCGCGTCGCCCGCGAGGCACTCGAGGGTGTCGGTCGCTTCTTCACCACCTCGGGTGAGCGCGCGGGGTGGGGCGCCCTGCTCGACGAGCTGGGCCGGTTCGGCCGGCCGCGGCCCGAGCCCGAGACCACCGGTGAGGCTCGGCGTCGGCGTGTGGGCGATCTACACCGTCGACGCCGACGGCGGCGCCCACATCGAGCAGGTGTTCCCCACCGAACTCGACGCGCTGCGGGCCAACAAGAACAACACCGATCCGACCCGCAAGGTCCGGTTCCTGCCGTATGGGATCGCGGTCAGCGTGCTCGACACCGACGCGCATCCCGACTCCGCCGAGTAGGGCCGAAAGCGGTCGCGCCCGTCGGCCACCGGCTAGGCTTTTCCCGCCAGGCCGTCGAGTCAGCCGTGAGGGTGGACATGTTTCGTGAACTTCTCGTCGCCGCTTCGATCGCGGGAGCCGCTGTCGCGCTGGCGCCCGGCGCGGTCGCCGACCCGTCGAACGACTACAACGACGATCCGGGCCGGTACCCCACCGACGTGCCGGGCATGAGCTACGACGCGAAGCTCGGCGCCCCCTGCTACAGCTGGGAACGCAACGTCTTCGGCCGCGGCCGCGGCGGCGAACCGCTGCAGTGCAAGTGGATCCCCAACCAGTGGCCGCCCGTCTACACCGGCTTCTGGACCGCGACCTACGCACTGCACGGCGTGCAGGACATCGGCGCGCCGTGCCCCGGTCCGCAGTCCACCGCGCAGGCTCCCGACGGGCGCCCGCTGCTGTGCGTCGGCGCGCAGGGCTGGCAGCCGACCGTGCTGACCGGCAGCGGACTGCACCCGGCCTGACGCATCCGACCATACGAACCAGCGCTCGTTGTATGGTCACCTCATGACCGACGGTGTGAGCTTTGATCTGTCGACCGTATTCGCCACGGTGGCGGAGGCGGTTCCCGACAACACGTTCCTGGTGTGGCGGGACCGGCGGCTCAGCTATGCCGACGCCAATGCGCGCGTGGACGGTGTCGCGCACTATCTGACGTCGGTCGGCCTGGGGTGCCACACCGAGCGCGACCGCCTGCTCGGTCACGAATCCGGTCAAGACCACCTCGGCGTCTACCTGCGCAACGGCAACGAGTACCTCGAGGCGATGATCGGCAGCTACCGCGCCCGTGTCGCACCGTTCAACGTCAACTATCGCTACGTCGGCGAAGAACTCACCTACCTGCTCACCGACGCCGACGCCAAGGCGCTCGTGTACGGCGCGGAGTTCGCACCCCAGGTGGCGGCGGTGCGCGAGCAGCTGCCGAATCTGCGGGTGCTGATCCAGGTCGCCGACGACTCGGGTAACGAATTGTTGCCCGGCGCAGTCGATTACGAGTCGATCCTCACCACGCCCGCACCATCGTGCGGGATGCCGGTGCCGACCGGGGACGACCTTTACATCCTCTACACCGGCGGCACCACCGGGATGCCGAAGGGCGTGCTGTGGCGCCAGCACGACATCTTCCTGTCGTCGATGGGCGGCCGGCCGTTCGGCAGTGACACGTTCCTGTCGTCGTATGAGGAGCTCGCCGAGCGCGCGCGGGCCGGCGCCGGTGCGATGGGGCTGCTGATGATCCCGCCCTTCATGCACGGCGCCGCGCAGTGGGCGGCGTACAACGCGGTGACGATGGGCGGCCGGCTGGCCATCCCCGACCACGTCGACCGGCTGCACGCCGACGACGCGCTGCGGGTCGCCGCCCGGGAGCGGGTGTTGAGCATTCCGATGGTCGGCGACGCGGTCGCCCGCCCGCTGCTCGACGAGATCGAGCGCGGGGACTACGACCTGTCCGGCCTCGTCACCTTGACCAACGGCGGCGCCCCGCTGTCGCCGACGGTGCGCGACCGCATCCTCGCGGCGCTACCGCACGTGATCGTCATGGACGCCGTGGGATCCTCGGAGTCCGGTGCGCAGATGAGCACCTACGCCAGTGCCGGCGCGGAGGTCGAGGCCGCGACCTTCACACCGCAGAGCGACACCGCGGTGGTGTCCGCTGACTTCAGTCGCGTGCTACAGCCCGGTGAGGGTCAGGGGTGGCTGGCGCGGCGCGATCTGGTCCCGCTCGGATACCTCGGCGACGAGGCCAAGACCGCCAAGACGTTCCCCACCATCGACGGGGTGCGCTGGTCGGTACCCGGTGACCGGGCGAACCTGTTGGAGGACGGCCGCATCCAGTTGCTCGGCCGCGATTCGGTGACCATCAACTCCGGCGGCGAGAAGATCTTCGCCGAGGAGGTGGAACGGGCGGTCGCGGCGCATCCCGCCGTGTACGACGTCGTGGTGGTCGGCCGGCCCTCGGAACGCTGGGGCAGTGAGGTCGTCGCGGTCGTGCAGTTCGCCGAGGGTGAGTCCGCGACCGACGAGGAGCTGGCCGAGGTGTGCTCCCGGTCGATCGCCCGATACAAGGTGCCGAAAGTGTTCATCCGGACCGAGAAGGTGGTGCGCTCGCCGGCGGGCAAGGCCGACTACCGCTGGGCCAAATCGGTTGCCACCGAGAGCGTCAGCAGCTGACCTCAGGAGCGGGGCTCTACCATCGGCCCGTGAGTGTGACCGGCCGAACGCGTTCGGTGCCCAACCGGCTGCTCAGGCTGCTGCTACGCCCGACCGCTCCCCCGCTGTGGCTGGGCGTCGTCGTGGCGATCGCGTTCATCGTCTTCGAGACGTTCCTGGTCTTCCAACTCAAGCGGGTGGCGCCGGAGAACGCGTTCGGGGCGGTGTTCCTGCTCGGCGTGCTGGTGGTGTCCGCCGGCTGGGGCTTCCGCCTCGCGGTGGCGACGTCACTGGCCAGTGCGCTGGTGTACGTCTACTTCCACCTCGAAGGCACCGACAGCCTGGCGCCCGCGGTGTCGGTGTTCCTGCCGCTCGCCCTGCTGACCAACCTGCTCGTCGGGCAGGCCCGGCTGCGCGCCGCCGAGGCCGAACAGCGCCGCGTCGAGGCGGACCTGTCCGCCGAACTGGCCCGCTCCACTCTCGGCACCGGCGACCTGCGAGCGGCCCTGGACAGTGCCGGTCGCCGGATAGCCGAAGTGCTCGGACTGTCGTTCGCGGTGCTCAGCCTCAACGACCTGCCCGGTGACGCGCAGTCCGACGCGGTGCCGCTGCGGGACGGTCCGGCGCCGATCGGCACGCTGCTGATACCCGCCGCCCTGCCCACCGACGCCCGTCGCCGGGTGGAGCGCATTCTGCCGTCACTGGAGTCCCTGCTGGTGGCGACGCGCGACCGTCAGGAGATCAACGCCGCGCTCGCCGAGAGCCACGCCGAGGTCAGCGCGCTGGCCGACCAGCAGGCCGCGCTGCGCCGAGTCGCCACCCTCGTGGCCCGGGGCGCCGAACCCGCCGAGGTGTATCCGGCCGCGGTGACCGAACTGGCCGGCGGCCTCGCCGTCGAGCACGTGACGCTCATCGAGTACGACGGGGACGACCACTGCGTCGTGCTGGCTGCCCGGGACAGCAGGGACACCGAAGCGCTGCGGGTCGGTGAGCGGTTCCGCATGGACGGGGACAGTCTGAGCCGCCGGATCCGGTCGACCGGCCGGCCCGCGCGGATCGACGACTATGCAGCGGCCGACGGGGCGATCGCCGCCCGGCTACACGATCTGCGGGTCCGCGCAGGCGTCGGCGCGCCGGTGCTGGTCGACGGTGAAGTGCGAGGGGCGGTCCTCGTCGGTTCGGTCACGTCGGACCCGCTGCCGCCGGAATGCGAGGCGCGAGTGGGCGACTTCGCCGACCTCATCGCCACCGCGATCGCCAACGCCGAGACGCGCGCCGAGCTCAAAGCCTCCCGCACCCGCATCATCACCGCCGCAGACCATGCCCGCCGGGGCTTCGAACGTGATCTGCACGACGGGGCCCAGCAGCGCATCGTCTCACTCGGTCTCGAGGTGCGCGCCCTGGAGGCGTCACTGCCACCTGAGGCCACCCCGCAGCGTGACGCAGTCACCCGCGTGGTGACCGGACTCGCCGACCTGCACCATGATCTGCAGGAGTTGTCCCGCGGAATCCACCCGGCGATCCTGTCGCGGGGCGGGCTGGGGCCGGCGATCAAGACGCTGAGCCGCCGCTCGAGCGTCCCGGTCGACCTGGACCTCGACGTGGACCGGCGGTTGCCCGAACCGGTAGAGGTGGCGGCGTACTACGTCGTCGCCGAGGCCCTGACCAACACCGCCAAGCACGCGCGCGCCACCCAGGTGACCGTCGAAGCGCGCATCGTCGACGGTGCGCTACATCTCTCGGTCGCCGACGACGGGGTGGGTGGCGCCGATTCGTCGGCGGGATCGGGGCTGATCGGGCTCAAAGACCGCGTCGAGGCGGTGTCGGGACACCTGGAGGTCGCCAGCGCCGAAGGGGCGGGTACCACGCTGACGGTGAAGATTCCGCTCTGACCGTCCGCCGGCACGCGCGTGAGGTGAAAGGATCGTCTCGATGGATGTGCGCTCCCGGAACAACGTCCGGATCGTGGGGGCCGAGCAGGGACCGACGATCGTGCTCGCCCACGGTTTCGGCTGCGACCAGAATCTGTGGCGAAAGGTGACCGCTCGCCTGTCGCCCGACTTTCGCGTCGTCCTGTTCGACCATGTGGGTTCGGGTAGCTCGGATCCGGCGGCCTGGGACGCCGGCCGCTACTCGTCGCTCCAGGGCTACGCCGACGACGTCCTTGACCTGCTCCGTGAGCTCGACCTGACCGACGTGGTGTTCGTCGGGCACTCGGTCGCCGCGATGATGGGAGTGCTCGCCGTGGGCGCCGACCCCACCCGGATCGCGAAGCTGGTGCTGCTCACGCCGTCACCGTGTTACGTCGACGACGCCGACTACCGCGGCGGCTTCTCGCGGGCGGACATCGACGAACTCCTCGACTCGATGGAGAGCAACTATCTCGGCTGGTCGCGCGCGATGGCGCCGACCATCATGGGCGCGCCGGGTCAGCCCGAACTGTCGGAGGAGCTGGCCGAGAGTTTCTGCCGTACCGACCCGGGCCGGGCGCAGGTGTTCGCCCGGGCGACGTTCCTGTCGGACAACCGTGCCGACCTCGCCGGCGTGCACGTACCCACCCTGGTCATCGAATGCGCGTATGACGTCATCGCCCCGCGCGGGGTGGGCGCGTTCGTTCACGACCACATCCCCGGCAGCGCACTGCTGACCCTCGAGACCACCGGCCACTGTCCCCATCTGAGCGCCCCGGAGGAGACGGCCGAGGCGATCGCCGTGTTCGCCCGGTCGACGTGACGCCACCCGACAGTGCCGATCCGGCACCGAACCACACCGTCGAGGACCTGTACCAGCAGGCGCCGTGCGGTCACCTCGCCACAGGGCCCGACCGGCGGATCCTGTCGGTGAACCAGACGCTGGCCGGCTGGCTGGGCAGGTCTGTCGAGGAGTTGATCGGCACACCGTTCACCGACCTGCTGACCGCCGGCGGCCGGATTCACTTCGAGACGCACTTCGCACCCCTGCTGCATCTCTCGGGCGAGATCCGCGGTGTCACAGTCGATCTGGTCACCGCGGACGGTGACCGGCTGCCCGCGCTGATCGCGGCCAACGTCAAGACCGACGCTTCGGGAACGCCGACGATCATCCGCCTCGCGCTGCAGGACGCCAGCGACCGGCGGGCCTACGAGCAGGAGCTCCTGGCCGAGCGGCGGCGTGCCGAGCAGGAGCGGGCCAGGGCGACCGCACTGGCGCGCACGCTCAAGCAGTCGTTGCTCCCGCCGGCCCTGTCCCCGCCGGCCGGTCTGGAGGCCTCCGCGCACCTGCACGCGGCGTCGCACGACGAAGTCGGCGGCGACTTCTACGACCTGTTCGCGCTCGGACACGACCGGTCGGCGTTCTTCCTCGGAGATGTCTGCGGCAAGGGCATCAACGCGGCGACCGTGGCCTCGCTCGCTCGTTACACGCTGCGGGCTGCGGCGGTGTTCGACGACGATCCGGTGGCGGTGCTGCACAACCTGGACACGGTGCTGATCAACGAGTACGGCGCGGACCGTTCGCACTTCTGCACGGTGGTGTTCGGCCTGCTGATCCGCCACGGGGACGGCTTCGACGTGCACCTGGCAAGCGGTGGCCACCCGCCGGCGCTGCTGCTGAGCGCCGACGGCGGCGTCCGCAAGGTCAGCACCGAAGGAGGCCAGGCCGTCGGCATCTTCAGCAACGCCCGGTTCGCGTCGGCCCGGGTGCACCTCGGGGCCGGTGACACCCTGGTCATGTACACCGACGGGGTCACCGAGGCCCGCATCGGCCGCGGCGCCGAGCGTTACGACGACCACGATGCGCTGATGGAACTGGCTCGGGCGCATGCACCTTCGACCGCGACCGAGATCGTCGGCACCCTGCGGAACCTGTTGGCCGAACTGGGCGCCGGCGTGGAGGACGACGCCGCGGTGCTGGCGCTCGGAGTGCCACGCTAGTGCTGCTGCACGATCTGGTGGCATCGGCCGCCGCTGCGCATCCGGAGCGTCCCGCCGTGATCGGACCGGATGCTGTGGTGACGTCGTTCGCCCGGTTCGACCAGCAGATCCGGTCGGTCGCCGCGTGGGTCGCGGCTCACAGCGCACCCGGTGACCGCATCGCCGTCGTCGCCGACAACAGCACCGCCTACGCCCGCCTGTACTACGCGGTGCCGCGCGCCGGCCGGATCCTCACGCTGATCAACCAGCGGCTGCGGGCCGCCGAGCAGTACGCACAGTTGGCCGCGACCAGCCCGACCGTCGTCGTCGGCGACCCCGGCTACCTCGACCGGTTGACCGACCTGCGCTCCGAGGTGCCGTCGGTGCAACAGGTCATGGCGGCAGATGCGGCGGAACTGACCGCCGCGCCCGCCGGATCCGCTGCTGCCTCACCCGCCCCGGACGACCCGGCGTGGCTGCTGTTCACCAGCGGATCGACCGGCACTCCCAAAGGTGTTGTGCACACCCATCGTTCGGTACTGGCCGCGGTGCAGGGGTCGGTCGTCGGACGCGCCGTCACGCCGGGCGGGGTGTACCTGCTGCCGTTCCCCATGTGTCACATCGCCGGGTACAACATGCTGGTGCAGCACGCCGTCGGCGCCACCGTGGTGCTGGCTGCACAGTTCCGGCCCGACGCCATAGCGCGAACGATCGACGAGCACAGGGTGACCGCCTGCTCGTTGGCCCCCACCATGCTGCACGCCCTGCTCGGCCACCTGCAGTCGACGGGTGGGGCGCTGCCGACGCTCCGCTCGATCGCCTACGGCTCCGCCGCGATTCCCGCGGATCTGCTTCGCACCGCACTGGATCGGCTGGACTGCGACTTCCATCAGGGTTACGGCATGACCGAGACCGGGGGGAACGTCGCCTTCCTCGGACCCGGTGATCACCGCCGCGGCCTCGCGGGGCGTCAGGAGCTGCTGGCCAGCGCGGGCCTACCTCATCCGGAAGTCGAGGTGCGGATCGCGGCGTCCGGGGAGATCGAGGTGCGCGGCGCGCAGGTCGCCGCCGGCTACTGGCCCGACCGGCCGCCGGTGGACGACGACGGGTGGCTGGCCACCGGAGACGTCGGCCGGATGGATCCCGACGGCAGGCTGTACGTGATCGACCGCCGCAAGGACATCGTGGTCACCGGCGGAGAGAACGTGTCCTCACGCGAAGTCGAGGACGTCCTCGTCGATCATCCGGACGTGGAACAGGCCGCGGTGGTCGGTGTTCCCGACGAGTACTGGGGCGAGGCCGTCTGCGCGGTCGTGGTGCGCGCCACCGGCAGGCACCCCACGCAGACGGCCCTCATCGACCACGTGCGGGCGCGACTCACCGCGTTCAAGCGACCCCGCCACGTGCTGTTCGTCGAGGCGCTGCCGCTGACGACGAACGGGAAGGTCGACAAGAACGCGGTCCGTCGCCGGGCCCGCGAAGCGTTCGGAGCCTGACCGACGGTCGAGCCGTCAGTGTCCGGTCTGCTCGGACTTCTGCCGCTCCTCGGCGACCTTCGCCGAACCGCGGGCGGCCTCGGCTTCGGCTTCCTTCTTGGCGGCGTCGCGCTGGGCGTCGGCCTTGTCCTGCTGCGCCTGGCCCTCTCGGTAGAGGTCGTCGCGGCCCAGCACGGCACCGGTGACCTCCTTGACCTTGCCCTTCACCCCTTCGACCGCACCCTTGACGGCTTCCTCGGGTCCGGTGTTACCGCTGTTGTCGTCGGCCATGATGGCTTGATCCTTCCTGTCAACGGCCCCGCGCCGAGGCGTTCGGAAGCTCTGTTCCCAAAAGTGATCATGGACCAAACCTGGTGCCCGCCGTTCGGGTGATGTCGCAACCATGACGTGGTGCCCAGCGTCGTTTGCGGGCTTGCGGCGCCGGTTAACCGTGCACCGGACCAGAGGAGGGACGCGATGCTCGGAGCAATAGTGCGGACAGCAGGCCAGGTGGCCGACGCGGCGGCCGCCACGGTGGGAATCCGGTGTGGCACCGAAGAGCCACCTCACACGACACAACGGCTCTCGGGTGCTGTCGAGATTCGCCGCTATGACGAACGCATCGCGGCGGAGACCACGGTGTCGGCCGACGAGGAGGCCGCGCGCAACGAGGGCTTCCGCCGGTTGGCGGGATACATCTTCGGGGGTAACCACCGCGACGCCGAGATCGCGATGACCGCACCGGTCGCCCAACAGCGCGGGACCACCATCGCCATGACCGCTCCGGTCGCGCAGTCGGCCGGTTCGCCCGGCGAGTGGACGATCCGTTTTCTCATGCCCTCGAAGTGGACGATGGACAGCCTGCCCACCCCGAACGACGAGCGTGTGCGGCTGACGGTGACCCCGCCCGCGACGGTGGCCGTGCTGAGCTTCACCGGCGACCGCGGGACGCGGGCCGTCTCACGTCGCACCGATGAGCTGCTGACGGCGCTGCGGGACAGCGATTTCGAACCGGACGGCGAACCCGCCGCATGGTTCTACGATCCGCCGTGGACGCTGCCGTTCCGGCGTCGCAACGAGATCGCGATTCCGGTCCGGCAGCGTCTGGCCGACTGATCCGGGTCAGGTCATCCCGTCGCGCAACTGCTGAAGCGTCTTGGCGAGGATGCGCGACACCTGCATCTGCGAGACACCGATGTGTTCGGCGATCTGCGTCTGCGTCATCGACGCGAAGAACCTGAGGCTGATCACCGTTCGCTCGCGTTCGGTGAGCGCAGCGAGCAGGGGGCGCAACGATTCCCGGTCGGTGATGTGTTCCATGTCGGCGTCGACCTCGCCGAGAGTGTCGGCCAGGGACCGGGTCGTGTCGTCCGCCGAGGAGATCGGGCTGTCGATCGAGCGCAGGCTGTAGGAGTCACCGGCCACCAGGCACTCCACCACTTCTTGGCGGTCCGCCCCCAACTCCACGGCCAGGTCGGTCGGGGTCGGCGCCCGGCCGAGCGACTGCGTCAACCGGGGCGTCGCCCGGGTGATCTGTACGTGCAGATCCTTGAGCCGGCGTGGTACGTGCATGGCCCAACCGTTGTCGCGGAAGTGACGACGGATCTCGCCGAGCATGGTCGGCACCGCGAAAGACAGGAAATTGGCGCCGTTCTCGGGGTCGAAGCGGTTCACCGCGTGCATCAGGCCGACGCGGGCGATCTGCACGAGGTCGTCGAGGTTCTCGCCCTTGCGGTGGTAGCGGAAGGCGATGTGATCGGCCAGGGGCAGGCACCGGGTGACGATGCATTCACGTTGACGGGCGTATTGCGGGGACTCGACGGCCATCACCGCCAGAAGCCGGAACATGTCGGGAACGTCGGCGTAATCGTCTTGGGTGCGGGTCGACGGCCTTCTGGTCGCCAACTGGGGGGTGTCATCAACAATCGTCATCGCGGGTCCTTCCGGACTCGGTGCGGACGCGAAAGCAACGCCGGTGTGAGACGGCGCATGCCTTGCTTATCCGGGAGACTTCGGAACTGCTGTCGACGAAGGGGTTTTCACCTGTCGAAGACTCGGCGGCAATGGGACCGTTGACTCGATCGGACTTCGCCTACAGCGGTCCGCTTTGAACTAAACGGTGACGCCTCCCGGACGGGATGTCAGTCACTCTACCCCCTGGAACCGGCTTCGTCGCCGTTGTGCGCGCGGGAGTTTGTAGAACTACGCAATCCGTCGTCACCGCCCGGCGGATCGCCGAAATTTGCGTAGACGTCACGCGCTCCACTTGCAAATACGCAGGTAGACGGCTTTCTGAGAACCTGCTTAAGGTTGTAGTAATACGACGTATTCCGTAGTAATCTGCGTCACAGGTTGAAAGAAGCAGCCAGCGGCGAGGTCACTCGCGACGGCTTGCCGGCCATCCCCCGGCGGCGTGCAAGCTGTGACGTCACGGTGGCCGCCGAACACCCATCGGGGCACACGATCGAGGGAGTCCCACCCATGATTGACATCGGCACCGTCCGGGTTTTCCGTCCTGACCCCTCGGCCGCGGAAGCGCCCCAGGAGTGCGGTCGCGCCGTCTTCTCGATCCGATCGCCGTCGCCGATTCTGTCGGTGGTCACCGCCGTCGGAGAGGTGGATGCCACCAACGGGCGCGATCTCGGCCGCTACGTCGAACGCCACACCGCGACCGCCTCGCAGTTGATCGTCGACCTGAGCGCGGTGACCTTCTTCGGCTCGCAGGGTTTCAGCGCGCTGCACTACATGAGCGTGAGCTGCGCACGGATCGACGTCGACTGGGTGATCGTCCCCGGCAGGGAGGTCCGACGGATGTTGCGCATCTGCGATCCGCAGGGTGAACTGCCGCTCGCCGACAGTGTGGATTCGGCGCGGGCGCGGCTCGACCGGGTCGCCCGCCGCCGCCAGCCCACCTCCTGGGCTGGGTGAGCGTTTCGCCGTTCGCGCGAAAACCGCGGCAGGGCCTGATGTTTCGTTCAGGTGGCGAGTTCGACCTCGTAGCACACGGCGTAGCGCCGGAAGTTCGGCGTCGGCCGGAACAGATGGCCCGCGTCGGGCGACCAGGTCACCACACGCAGCAGACGCTTGTACGAGGGCAGCTGCTTGGCCACGAGTTCGGCCAGCGCGGCGCGGGGCGAATACCCGCAGCGTTCGTCAACATCCCTCGGGAGCAGTACATCCCACATGGTTTCCTCAACCCGCATGCGAGAAGTCTCGTGGCTCCACCAGCGATGCGCGGGACCCACGCCGACGTGTCCGAGATCGAGACCAATTAGTGACCT
Organism: Mycolicibacterium litorale; assembly: GCF_010731695.1. NCBI lineage: Bacteria > Bacillati > Actinomycetota > Actinomycetes > Mycobacteriales > Mycobacteriaceae > Mycobacterium > Mycolicibacterium litorale. Next base: position 1,488,363 of record NZ_AP022586.1, on the reverse strand, counting down.
TGGTCACAAGGGCTGCGCCGCGTCAAACCTCACCCGGTACATCGTCGACCAGTTCTTACCGGTGATCAAGAATTCTCCGTTGCCTGCGTAGGCAATTCCGTTGAGCACGTTGCTCTCTGGCTCACCCTGACGCAACACGGAGGCGTCGACCGACGCCGTGACCGCCCCGGTTGCCGGGTCGATGCGGACGATCTCGTCGGTCGGCCAGATGTTCGCCCACACTTGGCCGTCAACGCATTCCAGCTCGTTGAGACCGGCGACGGGTGCCCCACCGGTATCGGTGACAGTGACGCTCCCTGTCTCGACGAAGTCGGCGGGTTCGACGAAGCGCAGCCGGTCCGTGCCGTCGCTGCGGACGATCCGGTCACCGTCCAAACACACGCCCCAGCCTTCGCCGTCGATGGGCACCTCGCGTCGCGGTGTGAAAGTTGTTCTGTCCCAATCGATCGCGACACCATCGCGGTAGGTGACCTGCCAGACCGTGTTCCCGGTGACCGTCATGCCCTCACCGAAGTACCCGCCCGGCAGCGGCACGGAACGACGCACCGCGCCGGTGGCAGGATCGAGTTCACGCAGCTGGGACTGCCCGGCCAGCCCGGTGGTCTCCAGCAGCGCGGCACCGTCGAACTCGAGGCCCTGGGTGAATGCCGTCGTGTCATGGGGCATTTCGCCGAGCACCGTGAGGCGCAGTTGCGGATCGGCGCTCGGCGTCGCCGCGGCATTCTGGGCATCGGCACAGCCCGCCGCGAGCAGCACGGTGGTGGCGCACAGCCCGGCGACCAGTCGAAGCGCACTCATCACCGACATGTTGCCCTATCCACCGGCAGCGCGTCAGCCGCGGTAGAACATCGCAGGGGGCAGCGGACGCAGCCCTCCCCCGCTGTTGCTCGCCGCGAAACCGACCGACGCCTGCGGTATCTCACTTCCCAGGCGAATGTCACCGATGCGATGGAAGCGCCCGACGATGCCGCCGATGAGGAAGTCGAGCCGGTCACCGCGGCCGAGCTCGCCGGACTGCGACCCCGTCGACGCGGAGGCCCCGAACACGACCGGCCGTATCCCCGCGAAGTACAGCCACAGCGAGGAGTAGAGCTGATCGTCGGCGCGTGAGCGCGGGACCGCGAAGTGGTGCAGCGGGGCGCCGTCGCCGGAGGAGGCGAACAAGAAGTCCTGGTCGCTGCCTGGCCCGTAGGCGTCGGGGAACTTGACGCACACGGTGCGCACGACGGGTCGCCCGCTCGTCGGCGCGATCCGCACGAACGTGGTGTACCGCCGGCCGGGGCGCAACAGCTGGGTGAGCCCTGGCATCCGCGCGTCGTCGTCGAACGCCACGTCGGCTTCGTGGACCGGACCGGGTTCGGCGAACACCCGCAGCGGGTCACCGAGCGCACCCGAGACGGTCGAGCGGACGGTGGACGGCAGCGTCGCCAGTGTTTCACCCATAGCGGCTGACTACCCGAACCCGGCGAATCCTCAACATGACCGGGGCCGGCGGCCCATCAGCCACGCCGTACCCGAACCTTCGCCCGCAGCGACGACGTCGAGGTCGGCGAACGCCTCGGCGAGCTCCCCGGGCCGGGTCCGGAACCGCCCGGGCGCGGCGCCGACCTCGCTCAGCGCCGCGATCGCGAGCAGACCTCCCGGCGCGAGACGGGCGACCAACGCACGGTCGAGGCGCTCGTCGCGGAACATATGGCAGACGATGACGTCGGCGGGCGGACCCACCGGCAGTCCGCCGTCGAGGTCGAGCACCTCGAACCGGCAGCGGTCGGACACTCCACGTTGCCGGGCGGCGGCCGCGGCCTGTTCGATCGCCACCGCCGAGACGTCGGAACCGTGCACTGTCAGCCCGAGCTCGGCGAGCCACAGGCCGATCCGGCCCTGTCCGCAGGCGAGGTCGAGTGCGGCGCCCTCGGTCGGGAAGGCGCTGGAATGCGGGGCGAAGACGCCGGGCAGCGCGACCGCTCCCACCGGGGCCGGGCCGAGCTCGGCATACCTGCGGTCCCAGTGCGCGCCGTCGCCTGCCGTCACCGAGCGGTCACCGCTTCGGGGGCCCGGGAACCATCCACGGCCGAGCCCGCGCAGACCCGAGCAGCCGCCGCCGCCGTGAAGAAGGCACCGAGTGCGGTCCACCCCGCGGTCCCGGCCAACCCCTGCTTGGCCGTCAGCACCAGCGCCACACCCGCCCCGCAGATCAGCACACCGGTGCACACCGAGCGCGCGCCGGCGGCCGTCGCCGTGGCGTCCCACCATGGGAGTGGGCGGTGCTCGAGCGGCGAGAGCAACCGGAACAGTGCGGCCATGACTCCGGCGAACACCAAGGCCCGCAGTGCCAGCAGTCCCCAGAAGTCCGGCGCCTCGACGTCGTAGGCGTCCAGGCCGACGGCGTGCAGCGCGAACGCCGCGACCGCGATGGCGGGAATGTGCCAGAGATACAGCGTCATGGCGCCCCCGTTGCCGGCGGCGACGACCTGCCAGACCCGCGGCCGTGCTGCCCACCGCCGGACCGGTGCGGCAACGGCCACGAACGCACACGACATCCACGTGCAGTGCAGGCCGAGCAGCAGCGTCGGCGGCGACACGTTCGACACCTGTTCCGCGCCCGTCACAACGAGCGCGACTTCGTAGGCGCCGGTGATGGCGAGCGCACACTGGGCGGACAGCGCGCCGAGCCCGACGACCGCCGCGACGAGCGGGCTGATCAGCCGACGCGCGTACGCCACACCGATCACGACCGGGATCAACCAGACGAGCAGGAAGTTCACGACGCCGGCTTCGGGTGTGCCGACGGCGGATCGGATGCCGTCGACTGCCCACTCCGCGGCGAGCAGCGCGGCGATCACGGCAGCCACCGCCCGCCCGGTGCGCAGCCGGGTCAGCGCGGGCACGAACGCGAGCGCGAGCAGGTAGACGCCCAGGAACCACAACAGCGCGACACTCTCCCGGCCCAGCGCGTCCGCCGACGCCGCGCCGAGGAACCACCGCACCGCGAGCAGGCCGGCCACCCAGGCCGCGAGGTACCAGAAGACGGGGCGGCACAACCGTTGGGCGCGGGCGAACAGCCAGGAACCCCACGGCGTCCCGGGGTGCCACCCGTACGCGCCGGCGGCCCCGCCGGCCAGGAAGAACAGCGGCATCACCTGCACGACCCAGGTGACCGGCGCGATGGTCGGCAGCGCGCCCAGCAGGTTGCCGATCCGCACCCCGCCGGAGTCGATGGTGGCGAGCAGCAGCGCGCAGTGACCGAACATCACGACCAGCAGGGCCGCGAGGCGGGCGACGTCAACGGCACGGTCACGGGCGCGAACGGTGTCGACTTCCGGCATGCGTCCAGCATCCCCCGCCGGGCCGGACCGGGGATGAGTAGGACTACGCGAGTTCGACCGGTCAGCCGGCCGGAGTCACTCCGAGTTCGGCGAGCAGGGTGCGGACGCGCTTCTCGATGTCGTCGCGGATCGGCCGCACGGCCGCCACCGACTGCCCGGCCGGATCCGGCAGTTGCCAGTTCTCGTAACGCTTCCCCGGATAGAACGGGCACGCGTCGCCACACCCCATGGTCACCACGACGTCGGCGGCCCGCACCATCTCGTCGGTCCACGGTTTCGGGTATTCGCCGGTGATGTCGATGCCGACCTCCGCCATCGCGGCGACCGCGGACGGATTGATCCGGTCCCCCGGTTCCGAGCCGCCCGACCATGCGACGGCGCGGCCGCCCGTGAGGTGGGTGAAGTAGCCGAGTGCCATCTGCGAGCGGCCGGCGTTGTGGGTGCAGAGGAACAACACCGCGGGTATGTCGTCGGTCATGGGACGCTCCGTGAGGTCGGGGCCGGTTCGAATCGCCGCCGCAGCGCCAGTGACGCGTAGACGAGGCCGACCAGGACGGGTACCTCGACCAGGGGCCCGACGACGCCGGCCAGGGCCTGCCCGGAGGTCGCGCCGTAGGTGGCGATGGCGACGGCGATCGCGAGTTCGAAGTTGTTGCCCGCTGCGGTGAACGCCAGCGTGGTGGTGCGCGCGTAGCCCAGCCGCAGCCAGGACCCCACGAGGTATCCGCCACCCCACATCACCGCGAAGTAGGCGAGCAGCGGCAGGGCGATGCGCGCGACGTCGAGGGGACGGCTGGTGATCTGCTCCCCCTGCAGGGCGAACAGGATGACGATCGTGAACAGCAGGCCGTACAGGGCCCACGGGCCGAGCTTCGGCAGGAACGTCGATTCGTACCAGGACCGGCCCCTCGTGCGCTCCGCGAAGCGGCGCGTGAGATACCCCGCGACCAGGGGGATGCCGAGGAAGATCAACACGGATTTCGCGATCTGCCACGGTGAGGCGGAGATCGTCGTCTGGGCCAGGCCCAGCCACCCGGGCAGGACGGACAGATAGAACCAGCCGAGCAGCGCGAACATGGCGACCTGGAAGACCGAGTTCAGTGCGACCAGGACCGCAGCGGCTTCCCGGTCACCGCAGGCGAGGTCGTTCCAGATGACCACCATCGCGATGCATCGGGCCAGACCCACGATGATCAGGCCGGTGCGGTGTTCGGGCAGGTCCGGCAGCATCAGCCAGGCGAGGGCGAACATCACGGCCGGTCCGAGCACCCAGTTCAGCGCCAGCGAGCTGAGGAGCAGCCTGCGGTCGCCGGTGACCGATTCCAGCCGGTCGTAGCGCACCTTGGCCAGCACCGGGTACATCATGATGAGCAGCCCCAGCGCGATGGGTAGCGAGATGCCGTCCACCGCAATCTGATTCACGGCGGAGCCCAGTCCGGGCACCAGCCGTCCGAGAAGCAGACCGGCGGCCATCGCGAGCCCGATCCACAGCGGGAGGAACCGGTCGAGCAGCGACAGCCGTTCGACCACCTGCGCCCCGGCGGTCCCGCTCGGCGGCATCAGCAGCAGGATGCGTCGACGTGGCCCGGACTGGTGCCGAACGTCTCCGAATCGGCCAGCACCGTGTAGACCTCCCACTTCTCACCGCCGGGTCCGGTCACCCACACCTTGTCCTGCGTGGCGAAGCAGCAGGTGGTGCCGATCTCCTCGTCGGTGAACACGCCCTCGTCGCGCAGGCGCGCGATCTCGGCGTGGACGGCGGCGCTGCTGTCGACCTCGACGCCGAGATGGTTGAGGGTGCCACCTTCACCGGGGTTCTCCAGCAGCACCAGCTTCAACGGCGGTTCGGTGATGACGAAGTTCGCGTAACCCTGCTTGACCTTGGCGGGCTGCGTGTTGAACAGCGTCGAGTAGAACGCGATGGCCTGGTCGACGTCGTCGACGTTGAGCGCCAATTGAACTCGGGACATGATCACCCTCCAGATAGTGAGACATATATCGAAATGGTGCTTCCGATAGTGCCTACCTCTTTGACATAAGTCAATATGGTCGGCACAATCAGGTCATGCCGAAGGCGCTACCCGTTCTCGACACCTCCGAGCCCATCTGCTGCGCCCCGGTGGCGGCGGGGCCGATGAGCGACGCCGACGCCCTCGAGGTGGCACTGCGACTCAAGGCGCTGGCCGACCCGGTGCGGGTGAAGATCATGTCGCTGCTCTTCGGCGCAGGCTCCGACGGTCAGAACAGCGGGGAGCTGGCGGCGGCGCTCGGGCTCACCGAGTCGACCGTCAGCCACCACATGGCGCAGCTGCGCAAAGCCGGGATGGTCGAATCCGACCGGCGCGGAATGAACGTCTACCACCGTCCGCACCGCGACGCGGTCGGGGCGCTGTGCGCGGTGCTCGATCCCAACTGCTGCAGGTGAACCGAACCGGGACACGAACTGTGTCCAATTAGCGAAGAATGCCCGTGAGGCGCCGCTTCCGACTCTAAAGTCTGCTCATGGCGAGGACGGTGTCGGCGAACGGGATGGGGCGCTGGCTGGCGCTCGCCGCGTCGCTCGCGGTCTCCGCGGGCATGGTCTACGCCTCCGACACCGAGAGTCCCCGCTCCGCCGAGACTCCGCCCGCAGCGGCACTGGCGCCACCGGCGACCGCGGAGGTGGCACCGCCCCCGACCCCCCGCCCCGCGGAGGCCGAACTGCTGGCGGCGAGCGCACCGGTCGCCGCCCAGGACTTCAACATCGAGCTGCCTGAAGGCATCACCCCGGAGGGCGGCCTGCAGGTGAAGACGATCTGGGTGGCCCGCGCCATCAACGCGATGTTTCCCGAGATCAAGACCATCGGCGGGTATCGGCAGGACCCGTTGAAGTGGCACCCCAACGGGTTGGCGATCGACGTGATGATCCCGAACCACGGCAGCGAGGAAGGGATCGAACTCGGCAACCAGGTCGCCGGGCTGGCGCTCGCCAATGCGCGCCGCTGGGGCGTCCTGCACGTCATCTGGCGTCAGGGCTTCTATCCCGGGATCGGGGCGCCGAGCTGGACGGCCGACTACGGCAACGAGACCGCCAACCACTACGACCACGTCCACATCGCCACCAACGGTGGCGGCTACCCCACGGGCCGCGAGACGTACTACCTCGGGTCGATGCGCCCGGCTCCGCAGGGCTGAGCACCGCTGCGCTCAGTGCGCGGTCCAGCCGCCGTCGACCAGCAACGAACTGCCGGTGGTCAGCGACGACGCCGGGCTGGCCAGATAGGCCACCGCGGCGGCCACTTCCTCCACGGTGCCCAGCCTGCGCAGCGGGATCTCCCCGAGCACCCAGTCCCGGAACTCCGGTTTCGCCAGGCTGCGGGCGGTCAGGTCGGTCTCGACGAACGTCGGTGCGACGGTGTTCACCCGGATCCCCTCGCCGGCGAGCTCGAGCGCCAGCGCCTTGGTCATCCCCTCCAGCGCCCACTTGGAGGCGCAGTAGAGCGTGCGCTGCGGACCGCCCACGTGACCCATCTGCGAACCGATCGAGACGATCGATCCGCCCTCTCCGTGTTCGCGCATGCGGGCGACCGCCTGTTGCGTGACGAACAGTGCGGCGGCGACGTTGACGTTCATGACGGCGGCGTAGGTCTGCGGGGTGATGTCGTCGAGGCGTTGGGCGATGTTGCGACCCGCGCTGTTGACGAGGACGTCGACGCGCTGACCGTTCATCAATGAGGCGACGAGGGACACCTCGGTCACGTCGCCGACGTGGACCGAAGCCGTGCCGCCGTACTCCGCGATCTGCCGGGCGGTCTCCTGCAGTGACTCCGATGTCCGGCCCACGAGGTGGACGGCCGCCCCGAGGCGGCAGAGTGCGATCGCCGAGGCGCGGCCGATACCCGAGCCGGCGCCCGTCACCCACGCGTGCTTTCCGGCCAGCGAGGCGCCACCGACCAGGGCGTCGACCGCGCCGGTGGTCACTTGATGGCCTGGGGATTCACCGGCGAGCCGACGGCGCCGGGAATCACCAGCGGGGGCCCGACGAGGAGAAACTCGTACTGTCCGTCCGCGGCACAGTCGTCGGCCAGAGCGTCGAGGTACCAGATCTCTCCGACGAGCAGGCCCATCGACACGATCATCACCAGGTGCAGGGGCTGAAAGGTGCCTTCGAGCTCGTTGGGCCGGACCTCGGCACCCCAGGTGTCGGTGGCGATCCCGGCGACCTCCTTGTCGTACAGCCATCGGGCGACCGACAGCGACAGGCCCGGCGCGTCGCCGGCCGAGTACCCGCCCCAGCCGGGCAGACCGCGCCGCGCGGCCATGTCGCCGGTCCGGATCAGCACGATGTCGCCGCGCCCCACGGTGACACCGTGGAACTCGCACGCTTCCTCGAGATCCTCCGGGTAGATGGCCTCTCCGGGTTCCAGATGCGTTTTGCCCTTGACCCGGGGCATGTCGAGCAGCACGCCGCGCGTCACGATCGTCGGCATGTGCTCGACGCCGCCGCGCGCGGCACCCGACGAGGTGACCTCGCCCGCGCTGAATCCGTTGAACATCTTCCCGTCCCGGAAGATGTGCCCGAGCGCGTCCCACTGCGTCCCGCCCTGCAGAAACAGGAACAGGCTATCGTCGGCGAACCCCCACCCCAGGGGATCGGCACTGTAGGTCTGCGTACCCGCCAGGTGGTCGGTGCCGGTGGCCGCCATCTGATGCACGGGGTTGACGCGGCCGAACGCACCGGTCTGCGGCCCCGCCCCGTCGAGCGGAAGTTGCAGCGAGATCGCCTTCCCGGTGCGGACCATCGACGCAGCGGCGCTGATCACGTCGGGGGTGATGAAATTCAATGTGCCCCTTTGATCTTCGGTCCCCCAGCGCCCCCAGTTGTTGCAGGACTCGTACAGCTGGTGGAAGAGGTCGAAGGTGATGGATCGCGCAGAGGTGGTCATGGTCGACTCCGGGTGTTGTGCGGTCGCGGATTCGCGTTCGAGCGAAATCTACGGTGCACGTCGGTCGATCGATTGCTCCGATAGGCGAGACCTTGGCCTGATCCGCTCGTCTATCGGAGAAAGCGTGGTCGGTCACCTCAGCAGCAGCTCACACAGGAGCCGCTCAGCGGGATCGTCGAAGTCCAGACCAGAGATCGCCTGGATGCGCTTCAACCGGTAGCGCAGGGTCGTGACGTGGACGTTGAGTTGCCGGGCCGCGGCGACCACGTTGCCGAACGCCGACAGGTACGCCGTCAGCGTCGCGGTGTACTCGGAGCCGGTGGCCTGATCCTCGGCCCGCAGCCGTTCCAGCTTCGGATGGTCGATCGCGTTGGCGGTCATGAACTGACCGACCCTCGACAGCGCGATCGTCGCCAGCGCGTCGTCGAACGACGTGACCGTCAGACGTTTGGCCGGCGAACACGTTTCGAGCACCTCGTCGACCTGGCCTCGGGCGGTGGGGATGTCCTGCAGCGCACGGACGGTGCGGCTGAGCGCGACCTGCACGCCGCGTCCCAGCAGCGCACGCCTGACGTGTTCGCCCACCGCGGCGGCGAGATCACTCAGCCGCCCTGCCGAGGTCTCGGCATCGTGGGCGAGCACGCAGTAGACGGTGTGTCCAATCGTCGTGGTGGCGGCGCGCCAGCGGTACGACTGGCAGTACAGGGCAACGGATTCGACGGTTCGATTCCGGTCGAGGTTGGTCAGCAACGCGTCCGGCGATGCGCGCAGACCGAACACGGTGTACCGGTCGGCAGGCGACAGACCGTATTCCTCGGCCGTGGACTGGGCGATGGTGCCCTGATCCAGCAGCAGCCGCGTCTGTCGGTTCTGCGCCGCCCGTCGCTGGAAGCCGGCCTCTTGATGCCGCAGGAGGAAGGGCGCCGCGGTGCGGGCGGCGGTGATCATTCGCTCCCGGATGTCACCTGGCAGCGGCGTCTCGCCCTCGGCGACCCACAGGACCCCGAGCAGGAAGCGTTCGGCGCGAATCGAACACAGCAGACGTCGCCTGGCCTCGAAGGGCCCGTCCTCCACGGTCACCACCTCGTCGGTGCCGAGCAGTGTGTCGATGACACCCAGAGACTCCAGATGCCGCAGCCAGTCGTCGGGGATCCTGCGGCCCAGGATCGCGATGTCGCGACCGCGGTCGACCTGGCCGGTGGAACTCGAATACGACAGCACCCGGAACTTCGCGTCTTCGATGATCACGTGGCCGCCGAGCATCTCCGCGAGCGATTCCGCCACTCCGGCAAGGTCTTCGAGCGCGACGCCCGATCCCCGGATCTGTTCGGTGTCGGCCACCCGGATCCGTTCGCGGATCAGATCGGACAGTGTCAGCCAGGGCACGTCCGCCCTGCGCTCGAGCACACACACCCCCGCCTGGAGTCCCGCCGCCCCGATGAGCGCCCGGTCGTCACCGGATACCGGTCCCAGGACCACCACGCGGACGCCCCCTTCGGCTGACCGGGTGATCAGGCCTGCCCAATCGGCGGGCGCGGCGCCGATCACCAGCAACAGGTCCGGGCACTCGTCCAGGGACCCGTCGAGCACTCCCACGGACCGGATCCCGAGGTCGCCGTCGGGGGCAGGCGCCGTCACCGTCACCAGATCCCCGAGCAGGCGGAGGATGTCCGATGCCGGGATCCCGCCAAGGGTCTCAGCGGCATCCGGCGGGCTGAGCGTCGTGTCCACCCCGCCAGTGTGCCGCAGCGCCCATGGCGACCGTTGATCCGTTCGTAGTGTGCAGACCCCCGATGTTCCTCCGATCGGAGCACGGAGGCCGGTCCGGCGGCTCCTAAACTTCAGCCACCGACCACGAAAGAGACGACGAAACGTGACCTCCCCGTCCACGCTCGCACCGGGCCACATCGACATCCACGCGCACCTGCTGCCGGAAGACTGCTACGAGATCCCGGCCGCCGACGGTGTGCGCCGCCTGGCGGAACGCGCCGACGACGAGTTGCACCTCGGCGACTTCCCCATCGCCGTCACGCGGGACCAGATCTCCGGCGTACCCCGCATCCTGGCCGACATGGACGCCGAGGACATCGCGGTACGGGTCGTGTCGGCGCCGCCGTACGCCTTCGCCGTCAGCGCGGAACCAGACGCCGCCGCGGACTACGCGCGCCGGGTGAACGAGGGTCTGATGCGGATGTGCGAGAACGCCCCGGACCGCCTCGTGCCGCTGGGAGTGTTGCCGTTTCAGGACCGCAGTGCCACCGCGATCGAAGTGAAACGGCTTGTCGCTGACGGCGTTCGCGGCGTATCGGTGCCGCCGGTCGTCGGCTCGTTCACGCTTGGGGATCCCGAGCTGCACCACGTTCTGGACAGTTGTGCCGAGGCAGGCCTGGCGGTACTGGTGCACCCCACCCAACAGCCTCGGCCCGGGTTCAACCACCACTATCTGCAGAACCTGATCGGCAATCCAGTGGAATCGGCGACCGCGATCGCGTCGATCCTGCTGGGCGGGACCTTCGACCGGGCGCCGGCGCTGCGCATCGCATTCGTGCACGGCGCCGGGGTGGCACCGGCACTGCTGGGCCGGTGGGATTACGGGTGGCGGATGCGGGCGGACGTGTCGGCAGACAGCGCCACTGCACCGAGCGAGGTTTTCCGCAACCACGTCTACGCCGACTCGCTTGCCCATTCGGTGGAGGCGGGGAGACTGCTGTGCGCGACGGTTCACCCCGAGCGGATCACGCTGGGTTCCGACTACCCGTTCGACATGGCCGATGCGCACCCCGTCCGCTCCGCCGAGGCGTTGGGACTCGATCAGGACGCGCTGCGCACCAACGCATTGCGGTGGCTTGCCTGGTGACATAGCGCAAAGACCAGCTCAGCGAGCCGGTGTGACTCCGGCCATTCTCCACTTTAGAAGTGATTGACAGCACACCAACTGATGTATACATTTTTGCGAGTTGGTAGACAAGGAGTTCACATGGCATACACAAGTGCTGCCAGTCGCATCGCGGCTGAACTGCGAACCGAGATCCTGCACGGCCAGATCGCCCCGGGTTCGCGGTTGTCGCAGCTGCACATCGCCGAGCGTTTCGGCGTCAGTCGCATCCCGGTTCGCGATGCCCTGCAGATGCTCGCCGGCGAGGGTCTGGTTCACCCCAGCTCGAACGCCACCGCCGTCGTGATCGGGATGTCGATCCCGGAACTGCAGGAGCTCTACGAGCTCCGGGAAGCGGTCGAGCCGGTCGCCACACAGATCGCGGTCCCGAAGGTCGGCAGGGCCGACATCCTGATGATGCGCAAGCAGATGACGGTCATGGAGTCCAGCAGCGAGACGCCGATCTGGTTGGCCGCCAACGCCGAATTCCACGCGGCGATCTACAAGCGGGCCGGCCGTCCCCGCATGATCGACCTGGTCGAGCAGCTACGCCGGCTCACCGACCGGTACCTCTACATGCATCTGGAGGTGATCGGCCAGACCGAGCACCTGCACGCCGAGCACGCCGCGATCTTGAGCGCCGTCGAAAGTGGCGATCCGGCGCTCGCGGCCCAGCTCACCCGCGAGCATCTGGCCACCTCGCACGACCACATCCTGTCTTACCTGTTGGAACACCCGTCCGCGACCGGTGGTGACGACCTCATCAGCTACCACGATCGCGGCCATCAAGACCCCGCGCCCTCCGCAACGATGCCCAGGGGCGGCCGAGTGAAGGGAACACAATCGTGAAAGTACTGGGACGCCGAATCACGGCTGTGGTGCTCGCCGCCACCACCGCGCTCGCGATGTCCGGGTGCGTTTCCCGGCCCGATTCCGGTGAAGGTGGCGGCGAAGGCGGGACCATCCGGTTCACCTTCGCACCGGATCCGGTGTGGGACTACATCACCGATCAGGGAATCCTCGACGAGATGGAGGCCGAGTCCGGCATCACCATCGAAGCGTCATCGACCTGGGACGAGTTCGGTGTCTTCGCCGGCGGACACGCCGACATCGTGTCCTCAGCCTCCTACGAGGTGCCGGTCATCGAAGAGGAGACCGGACGCGACACGATCATCATCGGCAAGTACAACCTCGACCGCAGCGTGATCATCACCAAGGCCGACAACCCCGCGAAGAGCCTGGCGGACATCAAGAGCGAAGACGTGTCGGTGTACACGGCCGTGTCGGCGACGCTGCTCTGGGGTGCCTACGCCAAGAAGATGCACGGCGTCGACTTCCGCACCGGCGGTGGCGATTACAACCTGATCGTCTCCGATCCGCAGCAGCAGGCCGACCTCGTGGCCAAGGGTGAGGTCGCCGCATGCGTGTGCCTGCCCGAATTCGCCGCGCCGGGTCTGCGCAGCGGTGAGCTCAAGGTCCTCTACGACGGCCGGTCCGCCGCCGACATGTACTCCGACCTGGTGGTCGAAGGCCACGAGGGACCGATGATCAACGTCTTCCTCGCCGGCAACGAGTGGGCCCAGGAGAATCCGGACAAGGTCGAATTCTTCCTCGACGTCTGGCAGCGCGGGCTGTCGGAGTGGGAAGCCAACAAGGCCAAGATCATCGAGACCTACCCGCAGCACTTCGCGGTGGAGGCGCCCGAGGACATCTCGTTCGTGCAGGACTACATCGCCGACCACGACTGGTTCGTGCGTGACGTGCGGTTCGACCAGGCCTGGGCCGACAACGAAGGAAAGGTCTTCCCGTTCCTCAAGGAGACCGGGTTCATGGCCGAAGACCAGTCCCTTCCGAAGTTCCGCCCCTCTGAAAAGGGCGGCCAGTCGTGACGGTGACAACCAGCCAACCCGCTGACGCGGCCAGCGCACCCCCGGAAACGGGGGTGGCGCAGGCGAGCCCGGTCGCCGCGTCGGCGCGGCGGATCGGGCTCCACTTCGTCGGTTACGCTCTTCTCCTGGCGATCTGGGCCTTCTGTTCGCTCGTGGTGTTCACCGAATACGTGCTGCCGGCACCGTGGACGGTCGGTGCCGAGATGTGGCATCTGGCCGCCGACGGGACCGCGTTCCTCCAATTCGGTTCCAGCATCGTCAAGATCGCTCTCGGCTTCGCGATCGGCACCCTGTTCGGCGTCCCCCTCGGCCTGCTGATGGGACGCGTCCGGTACCAGAAGTACTTCTGGCAGCAGCCGCTTCTGGTGCTGGGCAACGTCCCTGGGCTCGCGTTCGCGGTGTTCGCGTTGATCCTGTTTGGCATCGGGGCCATCGGGCCCATCGTGGTGGTGTCGTTCGTCGCACTCCCCTACGTCGCCCTCAACGTCGCCCAGGGTGTCGAAGAGGTGGACCGCCGCCTGATCGACATGAGCACGGTGTACGGACGCGGGCGCGGAGACGTCATCAAGTCGGTGTTCCTCCCGTCGGTCATGCCGTTCCTGTTCGCCGCGCTGCGGTACGGGTTCGCGATGGCGTGGAAGGTCGAAGCGCTCACCGAGGTGTTCGGTGGCCGCAGCGGCATCGGATTCATGATCCGCCAGTCATTCCAGGAGTTTTCCGTCGCCGGCGTGCTGGCCTGGACCGGGTTCTTCGTGCTCTTCATCCTGTTGATCGAGCGCGTGATCCTGGCCGGGCTCGAACAACGGTTCTTCGCATGGAGAGGGGGCCGCTGACATGAGCGCACCCGTGATCGACCGTGGTGACACGGTCACCGCACGCCGCAGGGCGCTACCGGGTTGGCTGACCGGGCCGGTGGGCGCCACCACGGCGGCAGGGCTGCTGTTCCTGCTGCTGTGGCAGCTCGCCGGCACGTTCGGCGACCGGATCCCCGGACCCGTTCCGGTGGTGCAGGCCGCGATCAAGGAGATCGAACGCGGCGAGTTCTTCTTCAACTTCGCGATCAGCATGCAGCGGTTCGTGATCGGGATGGTCATCTCGATCGTGCTCGGGATCGTGATCGGCCTGGCGATCGGATCCTTCCGGGTGTTCGACGATCTCTTCGGCGACGTCAACCTCGTCGGCCTGGCCATCCCCGCCGTGATCTGGGCGTTGTTGTGCGCCATGTGGTTCGGATTCTCCGACACCGCACCGATTCTCACGGTGATCCTGTCCGCGATTCCTTTCGTCGTGGTCAACGTCGCGGCCGGGGCACGGTCGATACCACCTGCGCTTCTGGACATGTCGCAGTCCTACGACGTGCCGCCGGCACGCCGGTTGCGGCATGCCGTGTTGCCTTCGGTGACCGGCTACGTGGTGGCCGGCATCCGGTTCGGCGTCATGTCGGGCTGGAATGGACTGCTGCTCTCGGAGTGGTTCGGATCGGCAGACGGTGTCGGACACCGTGCGCGCTACTGGTACGACGCCAACCAGTTGCCCGGCTTCGTCGCGTGGATCGCCTTTTTCATCGCCTTCATGGTGCTCACCGATCGCGTGCTGCTCGAGCGTATGTCCCGGCGCGCCTTCCGTTGGCGCGACGGCGAAGCCAAACCCGGCGAGTCCACCGCCGCGGCAGCGGCTTAGCAGTCACAGCGGCCGCGGCCGCATAGACCCCACTCACTCAAGGAGATTCCTCATGGCAAACGTCACCGTGACAGATCTGCTCAAGGTGTTCGGAACTCCCACCGGACCGCAGACCGTCATCAACCGCATCGGATTCGAGATCGCCGACCAATCCTTCGTCTCCCTGGTCGGGCCGTCGGGCTGCGGAAAGACCACGCTGCTCAACATCATCGCCGGCATCGAGTCCGCCACCTCGGGCACCGTCACCATCGGCGGAGCCGGCCAGTCGGCCAAACTCGCCTACGTCTTCCAGGAACCGAGGCTGCTGCCGTGGCGGTCGATTTTCGACAACCTGATGTACGTCCAGGCGGTGCGCGACGACGCCGCCAAGCAGCGTGTGCACGAGGCGCTCAAGCGCGTCGGGCTGGGTCACGCGGAGAAGAAGTGGCCCGGGCAGCTGTCCGGCGGACAGCAGCAGCGCGTCGGCATCGCCAGGGCGCTGTCGATCGAACCGGACGTGCTGCTGATGGACGAGCCGTTCAGCCACCTCGACGCGATCACCGCGCGGGGCCTGCGCGAGCACCTCCAGGAGATCTGGGCACAGACCCGCAAGACCGTCGTGTTCGTCACCCACGACGTGAAGGAAGCCGCCGAGCTCTCCGACCGCATCCTGATGCTCGCGCCGGGGGGCACCATCCACGAGGACATCACCGTCGATCTTCCTCGTCCGCGCAAGGCCTCGAATACCGAAGTGGCCGTGCTCGAATCGTCGATCCTGCGCCGCTTCGAGGAGCTCGAAGCCAGCGCCCGTCAGCGTTCCGCGGTTCCCGCGGGCGCCTGAACCCTGCCAAACGAGAAAGAATCCAAATTGTCTCAATCGGTTACGACTTCCGCTGTGACCACTTCCCATTCGCTCAACGGCGACAGCGTGCACGGCCTGCTCATCGACGGTGAGCACCGGCCCGGCGGCGGCGAGATCCTCGACGTGATCAACCCCGCCACCGGACAGGTCTTCGCCCGCTGCCACAGCGCGAGCGCCGAGGACACCGACGGCGCCGTGGTGTCGGCTCGGAAGGCGTTCGACTCCGGCGTGTGGTCCCAGATGCCGATCCACCAGCGCTCGCGCATCCTCAACCGCTTCGGCGATCTGCTGGAGCGCGACATGGACAAGCTCTATCGCCTGGAGACCGACAACAACGGCAGGCCGATCACCGAGACCAAGGCGCAGATCACCCGGCTGGCCGAGTGGTACCGGTACAACGCCGCACTGCTGCTGGCCAGCCGGGACTCGGTGGTCCCCATGTCAGGGCCGTACCACTCCTACACCTCGCGCTTCCCGCTCGGCGTGGTGGCGACGTTGTCGTCGTTCAACCACCCGCTGATGATCGCGTCGAAGAGTGTGGCGCCGGCGTTGGCGACGGGGAACAGCGTGGTGCTCAAGCCTTCTGAGCAGACACCGCTGACCGCGCTGCTGGTCGGCGACCTCGCCCTCGAGGCCGGTATCCCGCCCGGGGTGCTGAACGTGATCCCGGGCCTCGGCCCGGTGGCCGGTGCGGGTCTGGCCGAACACCGTTTGGTGGACAAGGTGGTGTTCACCGGCGGCACGGAGGTGGGCCGCATCATCTCGGTCGCCACGGCGCGCCGGTTCGCGAAGTCGACGGTGGAACTGGGCGGGAAGACCCCGGTGCTGGTGTTCGACGACATCGACACCGAGGTCTCGTCCCGCGGTGCGGCGTTCGGCGGGTTCGTGGGGGCCGGCCAGACGTGCATCGCCGGGACCCGGATCCTGGTGCAGGAGACGGTGTACGACGACTTCGTGGCGGGTCTGGTGGCCCAAGCCGAACGCATCCGGATCGGTGACCCGAGCCAGGCCGACACCCAGCTCGGCCCGGTGATCTCCGAGCGGGCCCGCAAGCGCATCCTGGACTACGTCGAGATCGGTGTCTCCGAAGGCGCGACGCTGGCCACCGGCGGCAAGTCCGTCGACGTGCCGGGGCTCGACGGCTATTTCGTGGCCCCGACCGTCCTGGCGGATGTGAACAACCAGATGCGGGTGGCTCGCGAGGAGATCTTCGGTCCTGTGCTGGTGGTGATCCCCTTCACAGACGAGGCGGACGCCATTGCCATCGCCAATGATTCGCCCTACGGGCTCGGTTCGTCGATCTGGACGCGCGATGTCGCCCGGGCGCACCGGGTCGCCTCGAAGCTGGAGCACGGCATCGTTTGGGTCAACGACCATCACCGGCTCGACCCGTCCTCGCCCTGGGGCGGGGTCCGGGAGAGCGGACACGGGCGCGAGGGCGGCATCGAATCGTTCGACGAATTCACCCACGTGCGTGCGGTGACGATCCGCACCGCCGCCGACGACGTCGACTGGTACGGCGGCGTGGCGCTGGAGAGGCTGAACTGATGACGGTGACCGACGACATCGCGACGGTGCCGGGACTGACCGTGGAGCGCGACGGTGCGGTACTGACCGTCCGCCTGGACAGCCCCGGCGGCAACCTCATGTCGATGGACATGTGTGACGCGCTGGCCGCGGTGCTGACCGTGCCGCCGGCGGGGGTGCACCTCCTGGTGCTGTCGGCGGCGGGCGACAGCTTCTGCCTGGGGCGGGAACGCACCGCCGCGACACCCGAGGACCTGCCCACCGAGGTGCGCCGCCTCATCGCCGTCAACGAGGCGCTGGCCGCCACGCCGCTGGTGACCGTGGCCCGGGTCCACGGCGATGCGGCGGGGTTCGGGGTGGGCCTGGCCGCGCTGTGCGACGTCGCGGTCGCGACGCGGACGGCACGGTTCAGCTTCCCCGAGGTCCGCATCAACCTGGCGCCCGCGCTGGTGCTGGCGTGGCTGCCGCACATGGTGGGCCGCCGGGCGGCGTTCTGGCTCACCGCCAGCGGACTGCCGGTCTCCGGTGACGAGGCGGTGCGCCTCGGTCTGCTCAACGAGGTCGTCGAAGACGTCGGCGCTCTCGATGCCGCGGTGAACGAGAAGGTCGGGGCACTGCTCGCCGGAGAACCGCGGGTGCACAACGAGATCAGGGCGATGCTCCGCTCGGTCGAGTCCCTGTCGGAGCGCCAGTCCTACGAGTTGGCCGCCGACCGCCTGGTCCTCGGATCTCTCAAGCGGTTGCACATTCCGGGGCACTGAGATCGATTGCGGGGGAAGCCGGTACGTCCGGCGTCCCCCGCTTTCGGCTCCGTCGCCTAGCGAGCGCTCAGCACCGACACTGGACAGCCGCACCAACAACCTCACCTTGACCGAGCACCGGACCAATGACTTTTCGGATCTCAGTTGTGCAGACCTCGCGGCCGGCTGAGGCGATGCCGTCACAGCGTTCGGCCGTGAGGCCCGCGGAAAAGGTTGACCGGACCAACGGCCCTCACGATGAATAGCGCTTGAGGAAGCGACAGCTTTTATATCTACACGCTGGATGGTCTTCCGACTGGTGAGCGGCCATGCGAGTGCGCTAAGCGGCCGCTTGAGAGGACCGCCCCTTTTCCGAGCCTTCATCGATCGAAGGCGACTCCGAGCGACAGTGATACGCCCCGCCGCATCCCAGCGCTTCTGTCTTGATCTCATGGGGCGATAGCGCCGCTTGCACTGACAGCCCCCTCCGACTTGGTGACAGCAATAGGGGTCGACTGGCAGATATCACATTCCGTTGCAGTGGCCGGTGCCGGTGCCGACCAAAATACGGTATGCAAGCCCACCGTGGGATGTTGCCGACGCAACAATTGCGGCAGATTTTTTCGGTTGGTTTGCATGATTGCGGTTAGGCGGCTCGCTGCGACGCTCATCAAACCCGATCCCGCAGAAGCGATCTGTGGCGGACCGCGACGCTGCCCCAACGATCGTTAGCGATGTGTGCAATAAAGCCGCCAACGCAATTGCTCAGCGCGATGCTCTGAACCATCGGTCTGACTAGTCTCAGATTGGTGCTCGCATCGGCCGGGCTGGCGTGCACCCGACTCAGCTTTATGGGAGGCCCGCGTGAGGCAAACCAAGTTCTCACCGGCTTCGATTCTGGCGTTATGCCTGCTCGTGGCCGGTGCCCTTCTGCTTGCGGCGGCCATCACTGATTCCTTGCGGGACCGAAGCGACATTGCTACGCATTCGACCACTGTGAAGCCTACCGGCCGGCTAGGCGAGTCCATGAGTGACACACAAACCCGGCCGCCGCGCCCGCCACTGAGCAGGCCGACCACCCCCGTCTCACCGACCCGTTCCGCTGTACCAAGGGAAGCACCTCCCCCGGCGGGTCTCACACCTGAGACACCCGCATGGACCCATTTCGAAGACGCCCCCGGACCGTGGCTTCTGCCCGATACCGGGGCCGGCGGTCCTCAGTACGATTCCGACTCTGATGGAGCGACGGGCCCGGATCCGGGTCTACCAGTAGCAGGTGGCCCCGCCAGCCCAGGTTTGCCCGCAGCGGGGGCACCTGGACCGGGCGGCAATTCCGAACTCCCAGAAGTCTTCGGACCAAATGAGCGTGAGCTCGATGGCCTCATACAAGAGCAGGCGAGATGGCATAAGCCGGAACGTCTGGTCGTCGATCGAACCGAGCGCGTCGGACTTGAAATCGGCGACTCAGATGAATTGACGTCGACAATTCGCGCTCTGCTGCCGAGCTCCGAGTCAATACCAGCAGGCGATGTCAGAATCGGACCACTGACAAGAGCGCGTTTGATAGCTGACACCAATGATGCCGACATCACTCCAAGTGAATCGGTCGACGCGTCAACATCTCAAGATGTCGCACTTTTGTGGACTTGGTTCATCCGGCCTAAACGACCAACTGACAGTTTGCTGCTGACGGTTCATATAGAAGTGCCCACCCGAAACGGAGCCGTCTTTGTTACGGACATGCCGCTAGAGCTTCGTGTCGAACGAACGCTTGCCTACACAAGTGCACAGATCTTCGCCAATTGGACCACGTGGGCCGGAATCATCGCCTCTGTCGCTGGCGGGGCGCGGCTGATCTGGCTGCAGCGCGGACGAATGAAGCGGACCGAAAAACCGACCGGAGAGCGTATGTCGCGAAGCGCCTCGACGGGCCAGTCTCCTGGCGGGACATCGAGTACTTCTCCCCCCGGCGAGACCGTCAAGGCTGATGTGTCCGCGGAGGAGAACCAGGGAGTTGACTCGCCGCCTCCACGGCCACCTGAGTGACCGGCGTCCTAAGCGCACAAGTCCTCCGACGAGGCTTCGACTCAAAGCTCATAGCCAGCGGTGCCAATTCCCAGTTCACGCCTGCGCCCCGCCTGCCGAAGCAACTGCGTTAGGGGTGAATGCTCAGCTCGGACCTGACGCAATCGTCCGAGGGGTGGTCGCCCCCCGGCTAAGAGGCGTGTGCCACGAGCGTACGTCCGGTCAAAGGCGATGACTGTTGATGTGCAGTGAGTTACCGCACCCTCAGTTACTTCTTCCAGCCAACGGCCCTGAATTCGAAGCGATTCCAGCCTTCACCTTCGCGGAGAACGCGTGCGCACATCATGCATCATTGAATGACCGATCAGCGAGCGCTCAGCACCGACACCGCCTCACGGAGCGGGTCGACGGACGTGCCTATCACCCCCTGGTAGGGATGCGACAGTTCGATCACCAGGAAGAGGTTGGCGGCGACGATGATCCCCACGATCGCCACCATGGCGTAGTGCAGTAGCGGTCGGTCCACCCCGTAGACGATCGCGGTGCCCAGCACCAGCCCGCTGTTGAGCAGGATGACGGCCCACAGTGGCCATGGCGGGCCGGTGTCCCCGCGGGCGGTGAGGATGCGCACCGTGCGGCCCTGGCTGAGCGTGTCGAGGTTGGCATACGACTTGGCGAGCAGCGTCTTCTGCGGTTCGGTGGTCGCCCGGACCTGACCGAGTGCGGCGTAGACGCCCGCGAGCGCACCGTCGGTCTCCGGATCGCGCACGGTGGCGCCCCGTTCCCATTCGGCGACGGCGGATTCCTCGTAGGCGAGGAGGCTCCGCCGGATGCGGTCCCGGTCGGCTGCATCGAAAACCGCTGAGTCGGTGGCGATCTGCACAGCGGCCGCGCCCTCGGCGCGGGCGCCGCCGTCGGCGGTGTTGATCTGGCCCCACATGGCGGAGACGACGAATCCGATGAAGAACGCGTAGACGAAGCCGATGAAGCCGTAGGTGAACTTGGTGACGTCGTTGTGTTCGTCGCGGGCCAGGGCGGAAAACCGCCGGCGCAGGAACATCCGCAGGAGGATGGCGCCGCCGGCGATCACCACGACGAGACCGATGAACAACAGCCCTGAGGGGACGGCGCTGACGAGCCAAGCGGTCATCGTTGCGCTCCTGCCTGTGGGCGTCGCGAGTGAGACTACGGTGCCGCCCGGCTCCCAGCGGCGTTTTTCCGTCGCCCTGCGTGATCTTGACCCGCGGAGGGTACCCCGGCCTCATCAGCGAAGGGGTGTGACGTCATGGGCGCGAGTTGGTTCGCAGAGATGCCGCGGGTGGCTGCGTGCAGGGCATGCGGGTACCCCACGTTGGGTGTGAATTACTGCGCGGTGTGCGCGAACGACGTGCTGGCCGCAGCGACGCATCCCGGCCTCGACGCCCACACGGATCCGGGCTTCACCCCCGCAGCCTGAGCTCTGCCGTACTGGGCAGCGACCGACCGACCGGGCTCACCGATTGCCTTGGCCGTTACCGCCGCCCTTCTCCTCTTTCTTCTTGTCCCCGTTTCCCTTCTTGCCGCCGGGCTCGTCTCGCGGTTGTTCGACGACGGGCGCAGGCGTCGTCGGTGGCGGCGGGGTGCTGCTCGGCGGAGGCCCCGGCGTGGTCGTGCTGACCGGTTCCGGTGGCGGCGACGGTGCAGTGGAGAACGGGTCGGCGGCCAGCGCGAGACCGGTGATGGTCAGGCACGCCAGGACCGCGGCCGCGAAGATCGCCTTACGGGTGCGGCTCGGTAACCGGCGCCATCGAGACGGCGGTGACGGCGGCGGCATCACGTAGTGCTCCGATGGCGGCAGCGGCTGGTCGAGAACCCTGGTGGCCGGTCGTGGGACCGCCGCCACGGCCGGCGCGGCGCCGGCGACGAGTGCTTGACGGTCGCCGTTGAGGGCCGCACGCATGTGGGCGGCGTCGCCGAAGCGCTGTGCCGGGTCACGGGTCATGGCGCGGTCGATCGTGCCGGCCAGGAACTGATCGAGGTCCGGGCGAATGGCACGCAGCGGAGGGGGCGGGTCGTCCATGATGGCGCGCGCCATCGCGGCGGGTGTGTCCTGGGCAAAGGCGCGGCGGGCCACGACCGCCTCGTAACCCATCACCCCGACCGCGTAGAGGTCGTCGGCCACCGAGGCGGGGGCGCCGGTGATGCGCTCGGGACTCATGTACGCCATCGTGCCGACGATCTGACCGGTCATGGTGTGGGCGGCGCCGCCGGTCTTGGCGATGCCGAAGTCGCCGACCTTGAAGCTGTCCCCCGATGCCGAGAGCAGGATGTTGGCCGGCTTGATGTCCCGGTGGAGAAGCCCCGCGGCGTGTGCGACGGTCAGGGCGGACAGCACGTCGTCGAGCATGGAGCGGACCCGGTCGGGCGGCATCGGACCGCGCGTGACGACGTCGAGGAGGGTCTGGCCGGGCAGGCGTTCCATGACGATGAACGGTGTGCCGTCGTAGTCGCCGTAGTCGTGCACCGCGACGATGTTCGGGTGCGAGAGCATCGCCGCCGAGCGGGCCTCGTCGCGGAACCGGTTGAGGATCTCCGGCTGGGCTCTCATCGCGGGGTGTAGCAGTTTGATCGCGACCGGCCGGTCGAGTCGGGTGTCCAAGGCGTCGCGGACCTCGGCCATCCCGCCGACGCCGAGCGGCCCCTTCAGGACGTAGCGGTCGGCGAACAGGTCGTGTCCGGTCACGTCCATAGGGTTGCCCCGCTCATCCTCGCCGTACACAGGTGGTGCTCGCTGACAGGTCTGGCCAACCTATCGGGAGCCGAGGCGGTCGGCGTCAGTAGGCCAGTGCGGAGGCGACGGCGCGTGCCTGGCTCGTCAGTGCGACGCACATCCTGTTGAGGTTGACGACGCCCAGCACTATCCCGGAGATGGCGCGGCACGCGCTGCCGGTACCGGGAGGGGCCGTCGACCTCGGCGACAGCGCGTACGCACCACAGACGGGCCAGGCGCCCAGCCCTTGAGTCCGCAGCACGCGCTCGGCGACGGCTATCTGGTACTCGCGCGGTGCGCGTTCCGGGGAACCGACGCCGCCGTGCTCGCGCCAGGTGGCCGGCAGGAATTGCAGGCCGCCGTAGAAACCGTTCCCGGTGTTGATCGCCCAGTTACCGCTCGATTCGCATTGCGCGATCGCATCCCAGTTCACCGTGCTGGCATGGGCATTCGGCGTGGCGACCGTGATCGATGTCGCTGACAGCGCAGCGGCGGTCAGCGCCACACCGAATCCCTTGACTATGTGCACTGAGTCCCCTTCAGTCGCCGAACGCGGGTGGAAGCGCCTGACGCGGCGTTCGATCTCTGATGACGGCCATTGTTACTCGTGATATCACCGTGAACATTGAGAAGACCGTGATAGTTGTTCACAATCTTTCGGCCGGGCTGACTCGCATCACGAAAAAGGCGGCTCTCGATCTCTCGAGAACCGCCTCTGACCTGCGTCGGGCTGACAGGATTTGAACCTGCGACCACTTGACCCCCAGGCTCAATAGTGGCGTCCGCGGATGACCGCCGATGACCGGAAAGTGCTGGTAGATCGGCTGGCCGGAACATCGGCGAACCTACCGAGACACCCCAGAAATCGACCGCGTTGCTGTACCGGTTGCTGTACGCGCGCGGATGTCCACCACCTCTGATAGGAGAACATCGTGACCACAACACCCGAGAACGTCCGCACGTGGCGGGACCTCGCGGACCAGCTCACCCCCGCGCAACTGGCCGCGCTCGAGCGCGAAGAACGCGTCGGCGCCAGCTCCCCTTACCGCGACGGAGCCCTCCGGTACGAGGCTCGCCGCTACGTCGTCGGCAACATCGGCACCGCCATGGTCGGCGCGATCGCAGAACCGTCCGACAGCACCGGGTGCCTCGACTGGGACACCGACTGGTGCGAGGACGGTTCGTGGTCGAGGTACTTCTACGGCACCGAACGGAAAGCCGCCGGGACAACGATCCGGATCACTGGCCGCCAATACGAGGACGGTCGCACGGAGCGCGAGGTGTTGGTCGAGGGAGGCATCGACAACGCCCTCAGCGTCGACGAGGCCAAGCAACTCGCCGCCGCGCTCCTCTGTGCCGCCGAAGAAGTCGAACGGCTTAGTAACCACTGACTGCGGCGCACCCCTTTTTCGAGCCCCTCACCGGTAGCCGGCGGCTAAGACACCAGCAGATCGAAATACACCGGCGTCATCGACGGAACCGCGGTCGCGGTGACTCGCACGCCTTCGCCGCGAACAATCGCCACGAAGAAGTCACCGGGCTCGATCGGAGACTTCACCACGTGCGGATCCTCCTTCGCACCGCCCGTGATCACCTGCGCTTCAGTAGAACCGAACGGCGACAATGTGATCATCGCCAGCTTGCCGTCCGACACGTTGACTATGCGGAACCGGCCAGCCCCGATCGGCTCAGCTCTCCATGGATCAGCCATCGTCAATCCCCCTTCGCGAAATGCCAATGTAGCGACCGTCAGGATGGCGGCGTGGTGCCCCCGAGCAACTCGATTAATTCAGCGATCAGCGACTTCGGGACGACAATCGTCACCGACTCAACCTCGTCGCATCCCCGGCGTCGCAACTTGAGGTCGATGTGGGGGCCATCATGGTCGTTATCGCTGAAGATTCGCGAGTAGACGTCGGGCCGCTCTTTGCGCGTCGCCTCTTCGACGATGAACTCGTCGAGCGGCTTGAGGTCTTCACCAACGATCAATGTCTGCTGGTGCCAACGTTCGTTCAGGGGGTCCTTCGTTATCTCGAGGATCCACTCGACCGACTTGCTGGACAGCAGGTCCCAGTGCGGTTTACAGACGTCGGTTGCGATGAAGGTCGCCGAAACCTCTCCCGCCTCCTTCAATCTGATGGGCCACGTCGCTTCACGAGGACACCGCTGCACCGCACACTGTGACATGACGGTCACCCTAGTTGCGGAGTGCGAAGTTCCCAGGGTGAACACGCGCGTCAGTCGTACAGGGCGGTAACGGTGTCGTCCGGGCTGACCAGCCAGCCGGTGATGCTGCGGTCTTGGCGGCGACGCCGCTCGATGCCTTCGTCGGGGAAGCTGTGGCCGCCGAGCTCCCACGAGACCAGACGCACCGGCTCGCCGGCCTCGAGCGCGGCGAGCCTCTTCCGATTGACGCCCCATAGGCTGCTGTCTGGCGGCGGTACCTCACCCGGATGCTGACGCTTCCAGCGCGGATCGATCCGCCCTGGATCTGTGGCATTCTCGCGTTCCCGCTCAAGTAACGCCGCGTGCACCCCCGGCACATGCAGTCCCCCGCCGTCGCCGGCGTAGTCGTCGTCGTCATCGATCCGAGGCATGGACACCCTTCCATCGCGCGTTCGACGCCCGCCTGGCCTTCACCGACGTAAGCGACGCCGGCGCCGGAAGATCAGTCTTCACCTGGGCCAGCAGCCGTGCGGCCGATCCCTCGAGCAGCCGGATCTCGGCCGACAGCTTCACCCGTGCGTGGTCGTCGGTGCTGGCGTGCCAGCGCCGCTGCAGCTCGACCTTGCGGTCGATCTGATCGGCGATCATCGCCCGCAGCGCCTCCTCGGCGGTCGACCACTTCAGCGGCCGCGCCAGACCGAGTCGCCTCGAGTTCGACGCCAACTCCGCGTCCAGGCCCGCGAGGACGGCCTGTGCTTCCTCACTGTGCACACCGGGCCCAGCCCCGGCCGACGGTGCCGCGGTGGTAGTTGCTGAGCGACGCCGCGCCCGCGGCGCGGGTGCCGTATCCGTGACAGGAGTGTCACGCTTAGCGCCCCCACGGCCGCGGCGCGCACGCTGCCTGCAGGCTGGCGAACAGTACGACGCGTCAGCGCGGCCGATGAACCCGTTACCGCACTTCAGGCATGACTTCTTCGCAGCCACTGTGCCCTCCTATCGATGAGCCGAGAAGCGGGAATCGACCCGAACTGGCGTGCCGTATCCGTGACAGAACTCTGCGGCCATGCGTGCGGATCTGGGAAGTACCAGTGCGTTGCGGCAGGCGAGGGCGCCCGGCCGGGGGGTGGATGCCATGGCGGTCAGCGGCGGCGTTCATGGTGTGGCCAGTTCGGCTGGCAGTTCGGGGATGAAGGCTCGGCGGCGTTGTTTGTCGCGCTCAAGCATCGCCTGTACGTGTTGGGGCAGTGCGCTCCGCGGCGGGACGAAGGCGCGGAACGGTCGGCGCTGGATCGTGGCGTTCCACTGCAGGGTGAGTTCGTCGGGTGGTGTCGCCGGCTGTTGCGCGTACCGCTGCAGGTCATGCTCGCTGACGGTGGATGACATCGCCGATGCGACGGCGCTGCAGGCGCTTCCGGTGAGGCCGTCGAGCACGGGCACTCGGTAGTGGCGGCGGATCTGCTGCTGGGCGTCGCCGTCGATTGTGGTGGGGACGACGGCGGCGAGGATGCGGTAGCGGTCGGTGCGGAGGGCGTCGAGTACCTTGCGGTCGCGTTCGACTGGTCCGCAGGCGACGCCGAACGTCGCCGCGATCGGTAGTCGCCACGTCTGGTAGTCCTGTCCGAACAGTTCCATGTGGCCTTGGTCGAGGTAGTGGCCGCAGTAGTCCCGGAACGCGTCGAGGTCGGCGATGTAGTGCACCCCGCAGGCGCAATCGGATGAGGGCACCGCGTTGCCGTGGGGGCATCGGGCGTCGACGAGGCTGCTGCTGCACATCGCGGCCTTCGGCCGGCCGTGCGGGGTGAGCAGCCGCCAGTACTCGGGCAGCAGCAGCCAGAGACGCCAGCCGAATCGGGTGGCGTGGTGGGGGTGAAGTGCCATGTCGTGTGGTCCCTTTCGTGGGTGGTTGGCGGCCGGCGCAGGTACTGACTCGGGGCTGACATAGGGACCCCGTTATGGCCGGTCCTTGCCCGTGTTGACGGGTTTGACGCCGGGCCGCCAACGTTCGGTCAGCGCCGCCAGGTGACGCGCAGTCCTTGCCGCCGGGCTTGCGCCTCGATGGCGCGCCGATAGTTCGCGGACTGCTGCCGCTGCGCGGCTGCGGCGCGGGCCTGTTCCCGCTGCGCAGCCTGCACCCGTGCCCGCTGCGCCGCCTCGATCTGCGCCTTGAGCTGTTTCGCGTCGACGGGGCCGCCGTTCCGGAAGCCGGGCAGGTAATGCTCGAGGACGTCACCCCACGTCGGTTGTCGCCGCGGTGGCGGCGGGCCGGACGATCGGGCGCGGCTGGTGTCGATCCTGATGCCGGGGTTGAACTGGCCGGTCTGTGGGGCTGGCCGTCGATTGCCGGTCGGATCTGGTGTCGGGCTCACGTTCCAGGTCATGCCGGCGCCCCTTTGCCGTCGAGGGCGTCGCCGGCGGCGTAGGTGATCCAGCCGTGGCGAAGCCAGGTCAATGCCAACTCGACGGGCACGTCTTCGACGGTGCCGGTGCGCTGCTCGCCTCGCAGATACACCGCGTGTGGTTCGGCGACTTCGACGGTCACTCGGCCCTGTCGCGGCGGTGTCCGTTTCCTGGTCATCAGGCGCTCGTGGTGATGCGGACGATGGTGGCGGGCGCGGGGAAGCCGAACCCGATGCGCAGGATGGCGCGGATCGCGACACGGTCCGAAGTGAAGAACACCGACTTGTCGCTCTCGACCTCGGCCTGCTCACGAATCACCATGTGCGCGTACGGCTGCGAGATGCCCCACACCGCGTTGGCGGTGGTGGTGACGTACGGCGACGTCAGCAGCGGAATGCCGAGGATCTGCCGCCGGCCCGGCTGCGTCGGGTCGGGTCCGAGCAGCGGCTTGTTCGAGCCGGTGGCCTCCTTGACCTTGGCGAGCGTCTTGGCGGTGGCCGGGTTGGTCACCCACGCGGTGATGTTGCCGTTGAACGCGGCCGCGGTGTAGATCGCGTCGCTGAAGGGGTCGACGTTGGCGTAGGCGGATCCGGCGTCGACAGTGCTGATGCCGGAGACGCCGGGGATGCCGCCGGGGCCGTTGGTGGTGGTGGCAGTGAACAGCGCCTGATCGACCTTGCGGACCAGATCGCGGACGATGCCTTGGCCGACGACGTCGGCCGCCGCGGGGCTCGAGTCGTTGGCGAGCTCGCGGGTGATCGCCGACAGTGCGGCCAACTTGCTCGGGGTGACGGTGACTTCGTCGACGTCGGCGTCGGAGACGGCGATCTCGGCGCCCTCCGCGGTCCACGATGCGGACGGGTCCGCCGCGACGACGGGAATGCGGTATTCGTGCGTGCCGGTGACGACCGAGGTGAGGACCTGGCCGGCGACGGACTCCGCGATGAGCGGAACGATGACGAGGTTGTGCACCTGTGCCGGGGTGAGGATCGGCGCGAAGGTGGTGGTATTCGAAGGCATGAGGACTCCAAAGGGTGAGTGTTCTTGCACTGCAACGGATTTGAGAAGGTCCGCGGCTCACCTGGAGTCGTGCGGCTGGGCGCCTGGCCCGAGCTGGTGACGCCGGTTCGGTCCAACCGGCTTCCCGGCGTCACCAGCGATTCTATCGGATGACGGCGGCCCACCCGGGCGACTCGCCTGGGACGGCGCTGCTGTACTGGCCCCACGTGGCGTGCCGGCTCGGGAGGGTGGCGCCCTTCGCGAGGCCGGGTCGCGACTCGACGAGCGCGGCGGCCGCGGCGCGCACGGCGTTCTCGTCGACGTCGCCGTCGTCGGTGTAGAACTCGGACAATTCCGCGTGGCCCAGCTCCCACAGGTCGCCGGGCACCTCGAGCACGTCGGCGACGACCGCCTCGCACTCGCGACGCTGGTAGCCCGCGACGCGCTCGGCGAGAGCGTCGCGTTCGGCCTCGGTCTCCCGCAGTCGGACGCGCCACCGCGCGGCCTCAGAGTTCGGCGACTCCTGTTCGGGTTCGGGCTGTTCGGGTTCCGGCGTCTCCAGTGTCGGGTCGGGTGTGCCGGGCTCCGGTGACGGGTCGGGCTGCGGCTGCTCGGCTGTCGGCGTGGTGTCGGCGGGTTGAGTCATGCTGCTGTTCCTCCTGGTGTGGTGTTCTCGAGTTGCGGCCACCGGCGGCGGCGCAGAGTCTCGGTGATGAATTGCACGCGGGTTTCGAGTTCGGCCGGCAGCGTGTAGCCGAGGTGTTCGAGCAGCGCGCGCTCGGTATCGGTGGCTGGCCTGGTGTAGCCCCACACGCGCCGACCGTGATACGGATCGAATTCGCGCGTGTGCCTTACTCGGCCGCTGGCGCGGCGGTCGAAGTCAGCCGCCTGCGTGGCGTCTTCGGCGCGTTGCAGGTCGTCGGGCAGGTGCTCGAACACCAGCCACCCGCGGCGGTCGCCGACGCGCTGCGCTCCGATGCTGTCGGTCATGACTGGGCCTCCGAGGTGACCTGGGTGAGCCAGCGGTCGAGCACGTCGTCGACGGTGTGGTCGCCAAAGTCGCGGCCGGCGCCGTGGTCGAGCGCAGCGGCGATCGCCGTGCGCAGCCAGCCGGCGAGCTGCAGCGTGGTGCTGTGCGGGTCGCAGTGCTTGAGCAGTACGGCCGTCGTGTCCTCGTCGCCGCGCAGGAACGCTCGGGCGATGAGTAACGCGTCGACCGGGGCGCGGCCGGTCACCGCGGCGCGGCGCTGCCGGTCGATCTCGCCCAGCCGGAGCAACTCGACCTCGCAGGCCAGGCTGCAATCCATGCAGCGCCCGAAGCCGGAGTCCGGGTCGGTCGGGTTGGTGCAGCCTTTCAGGCCGCACGGGTCAGGTTGTGTCATGGCGCTTCTCCTTCAATGTCGTTGACGGCGGCGGTCAGTTGGTTGGCGAAGCGTCGGGCTTCCTCGACGGCCAAGTCGAAGGTGAGGCCGGCGAGAGTGACGGCGATCGGCCGTCCCGCTTCGGCGGTCGTGCGTACTTGAGGCTGAAAGATCCGGCGGCGCAGTCTCACCGGGTCACCTCCACGGTGGTGGCCCGACCTTGTGGCCGTACGAAGATGCGACCGGCGACGACGCCGGCGGGCCGCTGCTGCGGACGCAACCCGTCGACCCACCGCGCACATGGCTGCAGTGCGGGGCAGCGTCGGCAGTCCGCCGCGGCGGCGTTCAACCGGTCCTCGGCGGCCGGGTCGGCGGCCACGTATGGCTCGGGGAGATCGAACTGCTCGTATCGCCCGCGGCAGCGTGCACCGTCGAGGGTGGGGATGGCGCCGAGGTGTTCGGCGAGATTCAGCCACGTACTCACGAGGCGGTCGCTCCTGTTCTGTCGGTTCCGGGCTGGCTGGCCCGTCCCGCGTCCCGCACCCCCTCTTAAGAGGGGGGTGTGCGGGGACACGTTGGGACGGGCGCGTGTCCCGGTGTGTCCCCGCACCATTGGGGACACGTTTGACGTGCGGTTTTCGCATCCGCCAGGAAACGCCGCCCGGGACACGCCTTTCAGGTGTGTCCCCGAGCAATCGGGGACACATTGGGCGGTCATATCAGCGCCTCCTGTGTGTCCCCGCTCGATCGGGGACACGTTTGGCCGGCGTTCTTCCGGGCCTTCACCGCGGCCGAGATGACGTCGTTGCGGAACTTGTGTCCCTTCGTGCGCAGCGCAACTCGCGCCTTGCGTGCGCCGGTATCAGCGGGCAGCCGAAGTTGAATCATCGCTTCGATGCACTGACCGATGCGTTGCCGCTCGGTGGGTGACAGTTCGGGGGGCCGGGCAATGTGGCGCAGATGCGGGTCGCTGTCGCGGATGAGGCGCAGCCGGTCGGGATGGGCGCTGCCGCGCTGCCGCTCGAGGGTGAGATCGATGTACGCCTCGCCGTCGGGCCCAGGTGACTGGCTGAGCTGCCAGACCACGTCCACGTCGTCGTTCTTCGCGCTCGATCCGCGCGCGCTGATGTTGGCGCCCTTGCCGCGATGGTCCAGCCGCACGACGGCGCGGTGCGCCGCCTTGAGTGGCTGCAGTGTGTGCCGGTAGAGCGCGCGGAAGGTGTCAGCGGAGTTCTCCTCGCCGGCCACCACACGGGAGACCGTGTCGATGATCACCAGGGCGGCATCGTGGTGCTCGGCGACGGCGACGATGTCGGCGCCGCCGGCGGGGTGGTCCAGCGGTGGCAGCGAGGGAAACGACAGGTACCGCAGGTTCCCGAGATCGCCGGGGCCGTAGCCCATGTCGCGTAGTCGCTCGGTGAGGTCGTCGCGGGAGTTCTCGAGGTCGACGTAGAGAACCCGCGCCGGCACTTGTGGCGCGTTGCCGAGCGCCGATCGGCCGGTGGCTATCGCGGCGGCCACATCGAGCATCAGCAGCGACTTGCCGGCCTTGGCTGGCGACACCAGAGAGTAAGACTGCCCTCGCGCGACGAGGTCGGGTACCAGCCAGTCGATGTCGTCGGGCGCGCCTTCGAACAGGCGGTGCCAATCGACAGTCGGATACCGCTTGTGCGCCGGCGTTGCCGTTTGGGAGACGCTCCGCAGATGACCGTTCCTGCTGCGGCGCGGATCATCAGGGGGCTCGGGTGGGCCGGGGTCGTCGGCGGGCCATGGCGGCGCAGCGTCGAGCGGAGCGTATGCGCCGCTCTCGACGAGAGCCCTACCGGCGGCCGCGTCATAGTCGCTCATCGCCACCTCGGAAACAGCGGGTCGCGGTGGCCCGATTCGAGCGGAGGCAGGCGTAGCGCCGCTTCACGGCGTCGGCGAAGGCGGCTCCGCGGGTCCTGCGGTGCGCTGCTGCGGCTTGTGCACCAGTCGCGGTAGAGCTCCGCGGCGTCGTCATCGGTTGTAGACTCGGCGTCACTGAGTGGTGTGGTGACCGCTTCGACGCTGGTCGGGTCTGTGGGGGCCCGGCCTTCGTCGTGTAGGGGCCCCGTTCTGTTGTTGATCATGCGATTTCCGCCGTACTGAGCCGATCGACGTAGTCCTCGATGCTCTTGGCGGTGATGAAGGCACGTCGGCCGATCTTCACCCGAACCAGCTCGTTGCGGTTGACCAGTTCGTGCATGGTCGTGCGGCCGATGCCACCGAGCGCGATGCGCGCCTCCTCATAGGGAACGATCAGCCTGTCTGCCGTCTCTCCAGTCACCGTTACTCCTGTTGTTCGCCGGACACCGCCCAGAATCAAGCGGCTATTGACATACTCACGTTGATTGTCATACTTGTCTATGACAATCCGGTCCGGACTTGGTGGCAGGGAGGGTGACAATGGCGAATCGGCGAGAACGTGTTCAGCAGAATCGAACTCACGACGATCGCATGGTTGATATGACCTTGAGCGAGGTGACGGCTCAACTGGACGGATATGCCAGCGAAGGCGAGTTCAAGTCCGATGCGCAGTTTGTGGTGCGGCTGCCATTCGGGCAAGCCATCTACGAATTTGGCAGCCTGACTGCGCTCGCGCCGAAAATCTACGTTCCGCGCATCGTGTTCGTGGACTTCTCGGCCGATGTCAATGCACCACTTCGCCGGCTCAAAATCGAGATTGTCGACGGCGTTCCGCAGTGCGTCGAGATCCGGGTCGCAGCCCGGCCAGGCGGGCGCGGTCTGCGCTCAATTGACCTCGACGCTATCGATGTTGCCGGGTGGGTGGAAGACATCATGACCGAGTGCATCTGGCACGAGGGTCCGGACGGCCGCCGACTACCTCGAGCCGGTCTCGCGGACGGCCGAAAAGCAGTTCGCGCGGCGCAGCGTGCGGGCCACCGCACCGTCACGCCCGAACTTCTGGCAGAGGTCGCGCGCATCTATCGGGCCAATGTCGACGGCAAGCCGATCAAGGCGATCAGTGCAGAGTTCGGCCTTGGTGAGCGAACCGCCGCTCGGTACGTGCAGATGTGCCGCAGCGATAAGTACGGATTGCTACCCAAGACTGAACGCGGTAAGCGGAGAGCCTGACGATGTCGAAGAACGCTAACGGTGAGGGCTCGATCTACAAACGGGTGCGCGACGGAAAACCGGTCCGCTACGAGGGCGCGATCTCCTACCTCGACGAAACCGGCCAGACGAAGCGCCACACGGTGTACGGCCGAACTCGCCAGGACGTGCGGGACAAGCTGAAGCAGGCACGGGAACGGCTCGAGGCTGGCGGCCCGGTGAAGGATGCGACCCGCACAGTCGGCGACTGGCTCGCGTATTGGCGAGTCACCACGCTCGCCGCCTCCGACCGCAAAGAATCCACCCGAGACCTCTACGGCAACCTCTCCCGACGACACCTGGAGGCGGCACCGTTCGGCGCCATCCGTCTCGACCGCCTCAAGCCCTCCGACGTCGAGGCGCTGGTGCTGTCGATGCGTTCGAAGACGAAGGGCGAGCCGCCGCGGCGAGCCCTGTCGGACTCGACGATCCGGCAGACGTACACGGTGCTGCGCTCGGCGCTCGACGGCGCCGTGCGCGACGGACTGTTGGCGCGCAATCCTGCCGCGTCGGTGAAGCGGCCAGGCGTCGAACGGCGCGAAGCCCGACACCTGGACGCTGCCGACGTGACGCGGGTGCTGCAGGCGGCGGCCGACTCGCGGTACCACTCCGCACTGGTACTGATCGCGTCGACCGGCCTGCGCAAGGGTGAGGCGCTGGCGTTGTCGTGGGACCGCGTGGACCTCGCCGCCGGGACGCTGAAGGTGACAGCCACTCTGGGCCGGGTCGGCAACCGGCTGGTGATCACTGAGCCGAAGACGGCACGGTCACGGCGAACCGTCCCGCTCTCCCCCGCCGTGGTGGCGATGCTTCGCAAGCACAAGGCGGCCCAGGCCGCCGAGCGGCTGCGGGCGGCGAACCAGTGGCAGGACTCGGGCCTGGTGTTCACCACCGAACTCGGCGGGGCGGTGGACCCGCGCAACCTCCTGCGCGTCATCGAGGTCGCCGCCAAGGCGGCCGGCGTCACAGACGTCGGGGTGCACACCCTGCGGCACTCGGCTGCAGTGGCGTGGCTCGAGCGCGGCGTACACATCAAGGCCGTCGCGGACCTTCTCGGCCACTCGTCCATCGCCATCACGGGCGACGTCTACGGGCATACGAGTGACACCACGGCGCGCGCGGCGGTCGACGGTTTGACCGAGGCGCTCGGACTGTGAGCGCCCGGGTTGCTGTACCGGTTGCTGTACATACCCCACCGCGGTATGAGGAAAGGCGGCTCCGGATCTCTCCGAAACCGCCTCTGACCTGCGTCGGGCTGACAGGATTTGAACCTGCGACCACTTGACCCCCAGTCAAGTGCGCTACCAAGCTGCGCCACAGCCCGTTGCCGCGGGATTGCTCCTGCGGCAGCACGTGAGCCTACCGCACCGGTGGCCCGCGATCCCAACCGCTTCCCGGTCGTGCGGTTCCATACGCGACACGCCGCGGAAGGCGTATGAGGTCGCACACTCGAGCGTGCGTCGAGCCGAAGTTCGAACCATTCCGTGACCACCCGCCGCAACGCCGCACCCCGACGCACGCCGGCTCGTAGCGTCGATGAATGACCGGTGTACGCGACGACACCCCGCTGTGGCTCTTCGCCGACCAACTCGGGCCGGCCGTCCACGGCGGCGAACACGCTCACCGCGAGGTGCTGCTCATCGAGGCCACCTCGGCGCTGCGCAAGCGCCGCTACCACCGCCAGAAGCTGCACCTGGTCCTGTCGGCGCTGCGCCATGCCGACCGCGACCTCGGCGACCGCGCCACCCTCCTGCGGTCCGACAACTACACCGAGGCACTGAGGCGGTTCGGCCGACCGGTGCTCGTCCACCAGCCGACGTCCTTCGCCGCCGAGAAGTTCGTTCACCGCCTCGAACAGCAGGGCCTGGTCGCCGACGTCCTGCCCACCCCGACGTTCGCCCTCCCCCGCGCCGAGTTCGAGCTGTGGGCCGGCGCCCGCACCCGATTCCGCATGGAGGACTTCTACCGCGATCAGCGCCGCCGCTTCGACGTGCTGATGCAGGGCGACGAACCGGTCGGCAACCGGTAAAACTTCGACGAGGAGAACCGCGAACCGCCGCCGAAGAAGCAGACCGGCCTCGCCGTGCCCGCGCCCTACCAGCCGCACGAGGACGACATCGACGCCGAAGTCCGCCGCGACCTCGACCGCATGGACCTCGACACCGTCGGTGCCGACGGCCCGCGCCTGTTCGCCGTGACGCCGACCGAAGCACGAAAAGCCCTCAAACGCTTCGTCGAGCACCGCCTACCCACGTTCGGCCGCTACGAGGACGCCATGATGGGCCAGGACTGGGCGATGTCGCACTCGCTGCTGTCGGTGCCGCTCAACCTCGGCGTGCTGCACCCCCTCGACGCCGTACACGCCGCCGAACAGGCCTACCGCACCCAGCAGGCGCCGCTGGCCGCCGTCGAGGGCTTCATCCGGCAAATCCTCGGCTGGCGCGAATACATGTGGCACCTCTACTGGCATTTCGGCGAGGACTACGTCGACAACAACGAACTGTCCGCCCACGCACCGCTTCCCGACTGGTGGGCCGACCTCGACGCCGACGCCGTCACCGCCGAATGCCTGCGCCACGCCCTGATGGGTGTGCGTGACCGCGGCTGGACCCACCACATCCAGCGGCTGATGGTGCTCGGCAACCACGCCCTGCAGCGCGGCTACAACCCTCGTGAGCTGACCGAGTGGTTCGCCACCGCCTACGTCGACGGCTTCCGCTGGGTGATGCCGACCAACGTCGTCGGCATGAGCCAGCACGCCGACGGCGGCCGGCTCGCCACCAAGCCCTACGCCGCCGGCGGTGCGTACATCAACAAGATGAGCGACCACTGCGGTGACTGTGCGTACGACCCCAAGAAGCGGCTCGGCGAGAACGCCTGCCCGTTCACCGCCGGTTACTGGACCTTCGTGCACCGCCACCAGAGCCGGCTCGCCCGCAACAACCGCACCCGCCGCGTCGTGCAGAACATGGAGCGCCTGGGCGACCTCGAGGACGTGCTCACCCAGGAGAAGTCTCGACGGACGTTCTAGACCGTCACCAGTCGCCACAACCCGATCAGGCCGACGACGACGATGACCGCGCGCAACGCGTTCGGCGAGAGCCGACGGCCGTAGTGCGCGCCGAGGAAACCACCGATCAGTGAGCCGATCGCGATGAGACCAGCCGCCGCCCAACTGATCCGGTCGAAGGCGACCACCGTGTACGCGACGGCCGCCACGATGTTGACGATCAGCGACAGCAGGTTCTTCGCCGCGTTCATCCGCTGCATGTCCTCGGGCAGCAGCGCGCCCATCACCGCGATCAGCAGGATGCCCTGTGCGGCGGTGAAATAGCCGCCGTAGACGCCGACCGCGAAGGTGCCTGCGACCAGCGCCAGCATCCGGCCCCGCGAGATGACGTCGACGGAGCGGCCCTGTGCGTCGGCCCGCCTGCGCGCCCACGCCTGGATGCGCGGTCCGAGGACGACCAGGAGCAGTGCGGCGATCAGCAGCACCGGCACGACTGCGACGAAGACCTTCTCCGGCAGGTGCAGCAGCAGCCACGCCCCGGCCAGCGCTCCGAGCAACGAGCCGGGGATCTGCCACCGGAGGCGGTGCCACTGACCGCGCAACTCTCGGCGGTACCCCCAGGTGCCCGACACTCCCCCGGCGACCAGGCCGATCGCGTTCGACATGGTCGACGTGACCGGCGGATAGCCGAGCGCGACCAGGGTCGGGAAGGTGATCAGCGTGCCGGAACCCACGACCGCGTTGATGGCGCCTGCCCCGACACCGGCCAGGGCGATGAGGACCATATCGATGACGGGCACCCGGAAACCCTAGTGGCTACCGCTCGGACCGGCCTCAGCGCACCTCGTCCGCTGTTTCGGTCGGCCGTTCGACGACGATGACCTCGGCTTCCAGCTCACGCGGGACGTAGGCCGGAGCGCGCATGATCCGCCAGGCCAGCGCCAGGAAGATCGCCCATGCCACCACGATCACCGCGTAGATGAACGTCGACCACGGCCAGCCGATGCCGAAGTAGTGCACCAGTTTCTGGGAGTTGGTGAGCACGATGACGCCGCCGACCGCGGTGCCGAGCATCGCGGGGCTGATCCGGCTGACCAGCCAGGCTGCGACGGGCGCGGCGATCACCCCGCCGATCGCCAATGCGAGGACCACGCCGAGATTGTCGAAGAACTCGTCGCGCAGCCCGACCAGGAAGCCCAGCGAGGCGGACAGCGCCACCAGGAACTCCGACGCGCTGACCGATCCGATCACCGTCCGCGGCGCCGTCTTGCCACTGGAGAGCAGGGTGCTGCTGGTGACCGGTCCCCATCCGCCGCCACCGGAGGCGTCGATGAACCCCCCGAACAGGCCGAGCGGGGCAAGGAATTTGGCCGTGTGCTGGGTGCGGCTCCCGCCGATGACCGGTGGGGTCCGCAACGAGAACCGCAGGAGCACGTAGAGACCGATGCACAGCAAGATCGCCGCCATCAGCGGCGCGGCGTTCTCGGTCGACAGCGCCGACAGCACGGTGGCGCCGAGGAATGCGCCGACCGCGCCCGGGACGCCGAGCTTGGCGACGATCGCCCAGTCGATGTTCTTGAACCGCCAGTGCGAGATGCCCGACGCCAGCGTGGTGCCCATCTCGGCCAGGTGCACCGCGGCGCTGGCCTGCGCGGCGGCCACCCCGGACAGGACGAGCAGGGTCGACGCGGTGACACCGAATGCCATGCCGAGTGCACCGTCGACGAGCTGGGCGCCGACCCCGACGAGGGCGATGATGAGGAGCGAACGCATGGGTCCGGCTTTCGACTCGGCGGCGCCTGAGGAAGGCAGCCTGAACTAGCAGTGGGCGCGTGTCAGGGACGCGGACAACACCACTCGTCGAAAGCCATCAACCGGCGCGACGGCCAGAAGGGCTGCAGGGCGCAGGCATGGGAGGGTGCGGCACGAAAGGCGCGTTCAGCCACCGTCGTCCCCTCCTTCCGTCTGCGGTTCAGCTCACTCTACTGGCGCGACTTCGAGCCGCGCTTCTCGCGTACCCGCACGTTGATCCGGATCGGGCTGCCTTCGAAACCGAACGTCTCGCGCAGCCGCCGCTCGAGGAACCGACGGTAGCCCGCTTCGAGGAAGCCGCTGGTGAACAGCACGAAGGTGGGAGGCCGGGAGGTGGCCTGCGTGGCGAACAGGATGCGGGGCTGTTTCCCGCCACGCACCGGCGGCGGGGTGGCCGCCACGATCTCCTTGAAGAACGTGTTCAACCGGCCCGTCGGGATGCGCGCATCCCACGACTGCAGTGAGGTCTCCAAAGCGGGGACGAGTTTCTGCACGGCCCGCCCGGTCATCGCCGAGATGTTGACCCGTGGCGCCCACTGCACCTGCGCCAGTTCGCGGTCGATCTCACGGTCCAGAACGTAGCGGCGGTCCTCGTCGACCAGATCCCACTTGTTGAACGCCAGCACCAGCGCACGGCCGGCCTCGATGACCATCGAGAGCACCCGCTGGTCCTGTTCGGTGAGCGGTTGGGAGGCGTCGATCAGCACCAACACGACCTCCGCGGCGTCGATGGCGCCGTGGGTGCGCACCGAGGCGTAGAACTCGTGGCCGCTGGCCTGACCCACCTTGCGGCGCAGACCCGCGGTGTCGACGAACCGCCACGTCTTGCCGCCCAGTTCGATCAGCGAGTCGACGGGGTCGACCGTCGTGCCCGCGACGTCGTGCACGACCGACCGCTCGTCGCCGGCGAGCCGGTTGAGCAGCGAACTCTTCCCGACATTGGGCTTTCCGACCAGTGCGACGCGGCGCGGCCCGCCGCCACCGCCGCCGACCTCGGACACCTCGGGCAGCTTCTCGAGCACCCGGTCGAGCAGGTCGGCGACCCCGCGCCCGTGGATGGCGCTCACCGGGTTCGGTTCGCCGATGCCCAGCGACCACAGCGCGGCCGCATCGGCCTCGCCGCGCTCGGTGTCGACCTTGTTGGCGGCGAGGAACACCGGTTTCCCCGACTTGCGCAGCATGCGGGCGGCGGCCTCGTCGGCGGCCGTTGCGCCGACGACCGCGTCGACGACCAGGATGATCGCGTCCGCGGTCCGCATCGCGACGGTGGCTTGATCGGCCACCAGCTGCTGCAGGCCCTTCGCGTCGGGTTCCCAGCCGCCGGTGTCCTGGACGACGAAGCGCCGTCCCGACCACGTGGCGTCGTAGGACACCCGGTCACGGGTCACGCCGGGGATGTCCTGCACGACCGCTTCGCGCCGGCCCAGGATCCGGTTCACCAGCGTCGACTTGCCGACGTTGGGCCTGCCGACGACGGCTACCACCGGCGGCGGCGCTGCGGCTTCCTCGATCGCCTCGGCGATGTCTTCTTCGGCGTCGTCGGCCCACTGGCCCCAGTCCCGTTCGTCGACCCAGGTGCCGTCCTCGGGTGATGTCATCGTCGCGCTCCTGCCCGCTGGTGCACGAGGTCCTGCAGGTGTGCGACCACGTCGGTTTCGGTCATCTCGCTGGTGTCGACCACCAGCGCGTCGTCGGCGGCGCGCAGCGGCGAGACCGCCCGGGTGGAGTCCAGATGGTCGCGGCGCCGGACGTCGGCCAGCACGGTGGCGTAGTCGTCGGCCAGGCCGTTGGCGACGTTCTGGTCGTTGCGCCGGTGGGCGCGCACCTCCGCGGAGGCGGT
Source organism: Mycolicibacterium litorale (assembly GCF_010731695.1). Classification (NCBI taxonomy): domain Bacteria; kingdom Bacillati; phylum Actinomycetota; class Actinomycetes; order Mycobacteriales; family Mycobacteriaceae; genus Mycobacterium; species Mycolicibacterium litorale. The sequence goes on along the minus strand of NZ_AP022586.1, from coordinate 1,449,066 downwards.
GAGGAAGATCTTCACGTCGGCGTCGGGCAGCACCACCGTACCGATGTCGCGTCCCTCGACGACGACGCTGTCCGGCCCGTCGGACAGCCGGCGCTGCAGCTCCACCAGCCGCGCCCGCACCGCCGGCACGGCCGACACGGCCGACACCGCCGAGGTGACGGCGTCACCGCGGATCTCGGTCGAGACGTCTTCTCCGGCAAGGTAAGACCGGTCCTCGTCCGGGTCGTAGCCGACCGCGAGGTCGACGTCGTCGACGGCCGCGGCCACCGCGTCGGTGTCGGCGGGGTCGATACCGGAGCGCAGCACCGCCAGCGTCACGATCCGGTACATGGCGCCGGTGTCGAGGTACCGTGCACCCAGGGCCCGCGCCAAACCCCTTGAGACCGATGACTTTCCGGTTCCGGCGGGACCGTCGACGGCGATCACCATCCCGTCAGTCACATTCCCACCGCCTTGTACAGTTCACCGATCTCCTTGCGCGTCAACGCCCGGATGCTGCCGGGGCGCTGCTCGCCGAGCGACACCGCTCCGATGTCGGTGCGCACCAGCTCCTGCACCGGGAATCCGACCGACGCCAACAGTCGACGAACGATACGCTTGCGGCCCTCGTGCAGCGTCACCCGGACCATCGACCGACCGGGCAGTGCGTCGACCACCGCGAAATCGTCGACCCGGGCGGGGCCGTCGTCCAACTCCACCCCCGCGCGCAACTTCTTGCCCAGACCGCGCGGCACGGTGCCCAGCACCGTCGCGACGTAGGTCTTCGGCACCTCGTAGGACGGATGCATCAACCGGTGCGCCAGCTCGCCGTCGTTCGTCAGCAGCATCAGCCCCTCGGTGTCCGCGTCGAGGCGGCCGACATGGAACAGCCCCTTGTTGCCACGTACGCGGTGCTCGACGAGATCACCGATGCAGGGCCGCCCCCGGTCGTCGGACATCGTCGAGTGCATCCCGCGCGGCTTGTTGATCGCCAGGTGCACCAGCGTGTCGTCGAGCAGGACGCGGGTGCCGTCGACGCGGATGTCGGATTCGACGGGATCCACGCGGGTGCCGAGTTCGGTGACGATGTGGCCGTCGACCTCGACGCGGCCGTCGAGGATCATCCTCTCCGCCACGCGTCGCGACGCGATTCCGGCCTGCGACAACACTTTCTGCAGTCGGACACCATCGGGTTCTGTCATCGGTCATCCTTGTCCACGTCGAAGGACATCGGCTGTCCGGTGGGTGCGGGCGTGCCGCCCAGTTTGGCGAATCTCGGTTCGTCGCCGAGGGACTCGCTCAGGTCGTCGATCACGTCCACGTCGGGCAGTAGCGGTGCGATATCGGGCAGCTCGGCGAGCGAGGACAACCCGAGCCGTTCGAGGAACAGCTCGGTGGTGGCGAACGTCACCGCGCCCGAGTCGGGGTCGGTGCCGGCCTCGGTGATCAGCCCGCGCGCCAGCAGCGTGCGCATCACCGCGTCGACGTTGACCCCGCGCACCGCGCTGACCCGTGCACGCGTCACGGGCTGGCGGTAGGCGACGACGGCCAGCGTCTCGAGCGCCGCACGGGTGAGTTTGGAGCGGGCGCCGTCGAGCAGCAGCCGCTCGACGTAGGGGGCGTAACGCGCCCGGGTGTACATCCGCCAGCCGCCGCCCGCCTCGCGCAGGTCGATGCCGCTGTCGCGGGCCGCCAGCTCCGCGGCCATCTCGGTCAGGGTGGTGACGATCCGGTAGCCGGGCTGGTCGGTCACCGCCGCCAGTTGGTCGACGGTCGCCGGGGTGTCCACGACCAGGAGCAGCGCTTCGAGCACATGGCGCAGTTCGGAATCGTCGAGCTCGGGGACGGTCGCGACGTCGACGCCGAGGTTGCCATCGGAGGTCTCGTCGGTCATTGCTCTCGTTGTTCTCCCGCGTCGACGGTTGCCAGTTGTTCGTTGGTCGGCCGGTCCCCGGTCCACGAAACCTGGAGCACACCAAGCGGTTCTGCCTGGTCGAATGCTACCGCCCGCGCCCGGTACAGCTCGAGCAGCGCCAGGAAGCGGCCGACGATCTCGATACCGCCCTCGCAGTCGGCGACCAGATCGGTGAACGTGGCCCACTCGCCGACGCCGCGCTGTTCGAGCAGCGACAGCAGTCTCTTGGCCTGTTCGGGCACCGAAACCGCCTGCACGTGCAGGTGATCGGTGCGCACGACCGGTACCGGCCGCGGGGTGAACGCCGACGCCGCGATCTCGGCGAACGCCTCCGCGTCGACCCCGAGCATGACCTCGGGCAGCAGTTCGCTGTAGCGCGGCTCCAGCGACACCGCACGCGGATAGCTGCGCAGCGCGGCGGCCTCGAGTTCGGCGAACATCACCGCGACGTGTTTGAACGCCCGGTACTGCAGCAGCCGCGCGAACAGCAGATCCCGCACTTCCAGCAGTGCGAGGTCCTCTTCGTCGTGCACCTCCCCGGCCGGCAGCAGGCGGGCGGCCTTGAGGTCGAGCAGCGTGGCGGCGATCACCAGGAACGCCGTCGTCTCGTCGAGCTCGAGCTGCCGGCCGATGGCCTTGGTGTAGGCGATGAAGTCGTCGGTGACCTGGTGCAGCGCGACCTCGGTCACGTCGAGGCGGTGGGCGAAGATCAGCTGCAGCAGCAGGTCGAACGGCCCCTCGAAATTGTTCAGCCGAACCTGGAACCCGTTCTTGTCTGGCTGGTCGTGGTCCTCGGTGCTCACGCGCCGAACCGGTCGATGACTTCCCGTGCCAACGCCCGGTAAGCCTCCGCGCCGGCCGACTTCGGCGCCCACGAGGTGATCGGCTCGCCGGCGACGCTGGTCTCCGGGAAGCGCACCGTGCGGGTGATGACGGTGTCGAACACCAGGTCGCCGAACCGCTCGACCACCCGGGCCATGACCTCGCGCGCGTTCACGGTGCGCGGGTCGTAGCGGGTGACCAGGATGCCGCTGATGTCGAGTTTCGGGTTGAGCCGGTCGCGGACCTTGTCGACGGTGTCGGTGAGCAGCGCTAGTCCGCGCAGCGAGAAGTACTCGCATTCGGTCGGGATGATCACCCCGTCGCTGCAGGCCAGGCCGTTGACGGTGAGCAGCCCGAGCGAGGGCTGACAGTCGATGAGCACGTAGTCGTAGCGGTCGAGCACCGGGTACAGCGCCCGGCCCAGCGTCTGCTCGCGGCCGACCTCGTTGACCAGCTGGATCTCTGCGGCCGACAGGTCGATGTTGCTGGGCACCAGGTCGAGGCCGTTGACGCGGGTCTTGATCAGCACCTCGTCGATGGACACCCTCGGTTCGACCAGCAGGTTGTGCACGGTGTGGTCGAGTTCGTAGTGCGGTACGCCCAGCCCCGCCGACAGCGCGCCCTGCGGGTCCAGGTCGACCAGCAGCACCCGGCGTCCGTATTCGGCCAGGCTGGCGCCCAGGTTGATCGTCGAGGTGGTCTTGCCGACGCCACCCTTCTGGTTGCACATCGCGATGACCTTGGCCGGTCCGTGCGTGCTGCGGGGTGCGGGTTCGGGGATCGAGCGGTGCGGCCGTCCGGTCAGGCCCGTCGCCACCGGCGCGTCGGCTCCTGCGGGCTCAGTGGTCATGCCGGACCGCCGCGGGCCGGGCACTCCATACGCAGGGCGAACATCCGGTTGAGTTTAACGTCGCGGGGGTGTCGCCATGGGCAGACCCGCGCAGGACTCGTCACCCGGGTTGCGCGGTCTCGACGCCGGACGCCTGATCGGGGACCGCGCAGGGGGCGTGCCGTCCCGGCGAGGGCGCCTCGGTGACGCCGAAGCGGGCGTGCAGCCGCCGCAGCGGCGCGGGCGCCCACCAGTTCGCCGGTCCCATGACGTGCATGAACGCCGGCACCAGGACGAGGCGGACCAGCGTCGCGTCCATCAGCACCGCTACCGTGAGGCCCACCCCGAGCATCCTCATGAACGACACCTCCGCCGCGATGAGCGCCGCGAAAGAGATCGACATGATCACCGCGGCGGCGGTGATCACCCTGCCGGTGTGGGCCAGGCCCAGGGCCACGGCGTCGTCGTTGGCCGCGCGGGTTCCCGCCGGGGCAGCGGGTGGGGCCACCCAGTACTCCCGGATACGCGCCATGAGGAAGACCTCGTAGTCCATCGACAGCCCGAACGCGATGCAGAACAGCAGCACCGGCATGGTGACGCCGATGGTGCCGGTGCTGGTCGTCCCCAGAGCGCCGAGGTGGCCCTGCTGGAAGATCCACACCAGCGCCCCGAACGCCGCGGTGAGCGACAGCACGTTGAGCGCCACCGCTTTGACCGGCAGCACCACACTTCCGGTGAGCATGAACAGCAGGACGAGGGATGTCAGCCCGATGATGCTGAGCACCAACGGCGTTCGGGACACCACCGCGGTGACGATGTCGCGGTTGCTCGGCGCGGTTCCGGTCAGCAGCACGTCGCGTCCGTCCGGCCCGGGCACGTCGTGCAGTGCGTCGAGCTGAGCCTCGGAGGCCGCCGAATCCAACGCGGCGGTGCTGGCGACGGTGAGATAGGCGCTGCCCTGCGCGATGCCGGTCGGCCCCACGGGCGGTCCCGTCTGCCGACCCGCGGTGTAGGTGCCCACGGGCGACGACACCCACGGCACGGCGGGTACCTCCGAGAGCACGGCGGCGTAGTCGCCCAGTGCCGTAGGTGGCAGACCGGAGATGTCGGGGAGGACCACGGTCACCGTCGTCGCCGAATCGGCGGCGAACCGGGTCCGCAGCAGATCCCCGACCTGGTGAGCGTCGGCCGCCGCGGGCAGCACCCGGTCGTCGGGGAAGCCCCACCGCGCGTCGACGAACGGCGCGCCCAGCAGCAGCATGACCGCCACCACGCCGACGCTGAGCGCGGCACCGCGACGGGTCACCGCCCGGGTGCTGCGGTACCAGAACGACGCTGCCACGGGCCGGGGCTCCGGCTCGGGTCTGCCCAGCAGCCGTCGCAGCGACCGCCGGACGTCGAGTGCGTCGAGGCGAGAGCCGGCCAGCGTGATGACCGCGGGAGTGACGACCAGCGCCGCGCACGACGCGAACGCGACGACGGCCACCCCGGCGTACGCGAACGACTTCAGGAAGTACATCGGGAACAGCGCCATCGGCAGCATCGAGAGCCCGACGATCACCGCGGAGAACACCACCGTCCGGCCCGCGGCGGCCATGGTGCGCAGCAGTGCGTCGGCCCCCGGGCCGCTCTCGGTGACCTCGTCGCGGTACCGGCTGAGGATCAGCAGGGTGTAGTCGATCGCCAGGGCCAGTCCCATCGCGACGGCGAGGTTGAGCGCGAACACCGAGACGTCGGTCACCATCGCGACACCGCGCAGCACCGCCATCGACCCGGTGATGGCCAGTGCGCCGACCACCATCGGGAGCACCGCGGCGAACAGTCCGCCGAACACCCAGACCAGGACCAGGAAACTCAACGGGACGGCGAGCGACTCCATCGCCAGCAGATCCTTCTCGGTCTGCTCGTTGATCTGCGCGTTCACCGCGGCGCTGCCGCCGGCGCGGACGATCACGCCGCCGGTGTCGCGGGTGAGTGCGCCCGACAATTCCTGCGCATGGGTGGCCGCGTCACTCTCGTCGCCGACCAGACCGGCGACAACGAGCGCGGTGGTGCCGTCGGTGCTGACGAGGTCGGTCGCCCCCGCCGGCGCACCCCATGGCGACTGGACGTACCCCACGTGCGGTGAGCGCTCGAGCGCGGCGACGATTGCGGCGCCGGCCGCGGCTCCCGCTCCGGACATCGCCCCGTCCGGCGCGGAGACGGTCAGCAGCAGTTGCATCTCCGGGCGGTCGAACGTGTCCGCGAGGATCGCCGACGCGCGCGCCGAATCGGACTGCGGGTCGCGGAACCCGCCACCGGAGAGGCTGTCGGTGACCGGCACCCCGAACACCGCGCAGGCCGCCAGGACCACGAAGGCGGCGGCGATCACGCGCCGCGGTGCGGCGATCGCCAGGCGGGTGACGGTGTGTAACACGGGTCAGGGAGTCAGCGTGCGCGCGTGGTCCAGCTCGTCGGCGATGCGACCGGCGACGTGCTGAGACTGCTTGGCCACGTAGGAGATGAGGCCGGGCCGCGACAGGAACCCCACGAACCGCAGGCCCGGGGCGGCCGGTGTGACGCCACCCGCGCGGGGCAGACCGCGCCCGTCGAGGACGCCGAGATGGCCGACCATCGCATCGAGCCCGCGGGTGTACCCGGTCGCGCAGATCACGGCGTCCGGTTGCAGCCGCCTGCCGTCGACCAGCACCACGGTGTCGCCGTCGAACCGGTCGATGGTCGGAACCACCTCGAAAACCCTTGCCCTGATGGCATGCACCACCTCCCGGTCGACGATGACGGGCGCGCGGCCGAGCCGTTTACCCCGGGCGAACACCCCTTCCGACGGTGTGGGCAGGCCGTATTCGGTGAGGTCGCCGACGTCGAAGCGTTGCCCCACGCGGGACACGGAGTCGGCCAGCCAGGTCGGTGCGTCGTACAGCGGCGAGGCGAGATAGTCCGACGGGAAGCCGCCGGGTAGTGCGCGGATCATGATGTGCGGTGCGGTGCGCACGGCGAGCCAGGCGCTCGCGGCGCCGCCGGTGGCCACGTCGTGCACGATCTCCATCGCCGAGGATCCGGCACCCACGACCAGGACCCGCTTCCCGGTGTACGGCCGAGGGTTGCGGTACCGCGAGGAATGGCCGATCTCACCGGAGAAGTCGTGCATGCCCGGCCATTCGGGCATCCGCGGGGTGTGCTCGTACCCGGTCGCCACCACCACCTGCCGGGCGACCAGGTCCCCCGACGACGTGTCGAGGAGCCAGCCGTCAGGATGGGTGTCGATGCGGTTGACGGTGGTGTTCAACCGCAGGTCGATACCGTCCTCGTGGGCATGCCGGTCGAGGTGCTCGACCACTTGGTCGCGGGTGGGGAACACCCCCGTTCCCTTCGGATAGGGGCGGTCCGGCATGTGGGAGGTGCGGCGGCCGGTGTTGAGCTTGAGCCGGTCGTATCGCGCCTTCCACGACGACCCGACGTGGTCGGCCCGGTCGAGCAGCACCGGCCGCAGACGCCGGTCGCGCAGGCTCAGCGCGGCCGCCACTCCGGACGGCCCCGCCCCGATCACGACGACCCGATGTTCCTCCATCACCGCTCCGCCCGGCGCAGCGCGGCCAGCACGGCGCCGGTGGATGACCTGCCGCCCACGGTGATGCGCACACCGCCATCGGCGCAGTGCTTCACCCGCACGCCGTCGGCGCCGTCGAAGACCTCATGCCACGGCCGGTCCCCGCCCGGTAGGTACACGAAGTTGGCGTGCCCGTCGATGCTCGCCACGCCCATCGCCCGCAACCGCGTGCGCAGGTTGCGCCGCTCCGCGGTGATCATCCGGATGCGCTGCCGGAGCTGGTTTTCCGCCCGGTACGAGGCGTCGACCGCCACCAGCCCGATGTTGGCGATCCCGAACGGCAGCTGCATCGACCACAGTTCGGCGGTCAGCGGCCACGAGCCGATCGCGTACCCGATCCGCAACCCGGCGAGGCCGTAGGCCTTCGAGAAGGTGCGCAGGACCAGCACATTGGGGAACCGCTCGAGGAGCGCGAGCGCGTCGATCCGCCATTGCGGCGCGACGAACTCGACGTACGCCTCGTCGAGGATGACGATGGTGTCCGACGGCAGGCGGGACAGGAAGCCCTCGAGTGCCCCGAGGCTCTCCACGGTGCCGGTCGGGTTGTGCGGCCGGCAGACCACGACGAGCCGGGCACCGGATGCCGCCTCCGCCATCGCATCCAGGTCGTGGTGCCCGTCGGCGAGCAGTGGCACCTTCACGACGTCGAGTCGCGTCATCGCCGACGCGATGGGGTAGCCCTCGAACGTCGGAACCGGCAGGACGACCCGGTCCCCCGGCGAGGTGAAGGCGTGCATCACCTGGACCAGCACCCCGGTGGCGCCGGCCCCCACCACGATCTGTTCGTCGGGCACGCCGAGGTGATCGGCGATCAGGTGGCGCAGCGTCTCCGGCAGGAATTCCGGATACCGGTTGGCGGCCTGCACCGACTCGATCATCGCGGTCCGCACGGCCGGTAGCGGCGGGAACGGATTCTCGTTGAGCGCCAACGCCATCGGATCCACCGCGGTCGGCAGTGGGCACAGTGCGCGCGCCGCGGGTCTGGGCGGCGCCGACACGGGCCCGGATTCGGCGACGATGGTCATGCTGTCCGCCCACCCCAGCGCACGGCCGCCGCCGCGGCGAAGTCGCCGGCGTGCGCGAAGGCGGCCATCAGCACGGTGTCGCCGTGTCCGAGCTGGCCGTCGCTGATCGCGCGGTCGAGGTTCATCGGGATCCCGACGGCGAACAGGTTGCCGCACTCGTCGAAGGTGTCGCGGTGACGTTCCTTCGGGAGTTCCAGCGCATCGCGCCAGTTGCGCAGGAACACCCGGTTGGGCTGATTGGTCACCAGCAGGTCGAGCTCGGTGGACTTGATGCCCAATCGGTCACACACCGCGAACGCCACCTCGGGCACCTGCCGGTTGCCGCGGGCGAGGACCTTGGTGATCTTGGCTTCGGTGAAACCGATGCAGCCCTCCCCCGGGCCGGGCTGCCACCACTTCCGGAACGGTTCGACGGCGATCGTCATATCGCCGGCGTATTCGCCGTAGGTCCGGCACTCCACGTCGAGTACGGGTGACTCGTCGGACAGGGCGACCAGCCCGACGGCGGCCCCGTCACCGGGGACGCACGACTGCGCCTTCTGCCGGGTGAGGGGCTGGTCGAAGATCTGGCCGGCGGCGTTCTGCGCCAACGCGATCAGCGCTGTGCGCCCCTCGCCGGCGAGGATGAGGGTGCGGGCCAGCTGCAGGCCCAGGATGAACGCCGCACACCCACCGTTGTGCAGGTCGATCACCGTGCGGGGTTTCATCCCGAGGCGGTGCGCCATCCCGCCGCCACCGCCGTAGAACGGCATGTCGGGCATCTGCGTGTGGGTGATGAGGATGTCGACGTCGGCGATCGTGTCGTGGCCGTGCCGCTCCACGATTCCCGCCGCCGCCCGTTCGACCATGTCCACGGCCGTTTCGTCCTCGGCCACGTGGTGGCGGAATCTCGGCGCCCGGAACATCAGATGCTCGCGGAGTTCGTCCGCGCCGGCGAAGTTCGCGTAATACTCGGCGCCGATGGGTTCGCCGGGCAGATAGGTCGAGACATCGACGAGGCTGACAGTCATCTTTCGTGCCTCAGTCCATCCAGGCCGGTTTGATCGGCAGGCCGTTGTGGTGGCGGTATTCGGCGATCGCCTTGAGGTTCTTCAGTTCCAGCAGGTGTCCGGCGCCGAACATGTCCCAGAAGTCACCGACCCACACCGGCCGCTCGGGCGGCGCGGTCTCCGGATAGGGGTTGTGGTCGTAGAAGGGGTGGTGACAGTTCGTCCAGAGCACCACCGATCCCGGCTTGTCGAGCACCACCCGGGCGTCGACGACGCGCATCAGGTAGATCATCCACAGATGCCTGCCCTGGTCCCAGGCGCAGTGGTAGTCGACCGTCCCGGCCGCTTCGTTGAAGACGGTCCTGGTGTAGATCTCGGTCTCGGAGCCGAGGCGGTCCCATGCCAGCCACAACCCCTCCTCGGCGGTCGGCTCGAAACCGCGCAGACTGTAGGTCCATTCCTCGAGGCTGCGGGTGTCGGAGAGATAGTCGAACAGCGCGTCCGGCGGGCAGTCGATGTAGCTGTTGACCGTGCAGAAGTCGCCGAACACCTCGTCGTGCGGGTAGACCGACCGCATCATGTCCATGATGATCGGGGTCGCCTTCTCCCGTGGCGAGGTCTCGATCCGGATGACTCCGTCGATCGGCCCGGGGTTCCCGGTGTGGGTGACGATATCGTCAAGCGCTGGCAGGGACATCGATCGATTCCTCCTCGTGAATGGTGGGCAGGCTGGCGGCGGTCGCCTTCCCGGCGACCAAAAACGGTGCGAACGGCGGGATCTCGTCGGCCGAGCAGTCGATCGAGACGACTGACGGCCCGTGGCGGTGCAACGCGGACTCCATCGCCGCGGGGAGGTCGTCGATGTGGGTGACGTCCACCGAGGACATGCCGGGGAACATGGCGGACAGGCCGGCACCGAGGTGGCTGGGCTGAAACCTGTTGTAGCTGTAAGTGCCGTCGTAGTACAGCTGTTCGCGCGTCACACACATGGCGTGGGCGTTGTTGTTGAACAGCACGAACGTCACCGGCAGCCGGTGCTGCACCGCGGTGTGCAGTTCGAGACCGTGCATGAAGAAGGAGCCGTCGCCGGCGATGACCACGGTTCGCCTGCGCCGGCCGAACGCCACGCCGATCCCGGCGCCGAAGCTGTAACCCATCCCGCCCATACCCAGCGCCACGATGAACCGGCCGCGCCGGCGCACGGGGAGATGGTGCACGGCGGCCGCGCCGGTGTTACCCGCATCCACGACGATGTCGACGTCGGCGGGCAGCAGCCGGTCGAGCGCTGTCATCGCGTCCCGGTACCGCACGCCTGTACCGGTGAACGCCGGTGGCGTCAGTTCCGTGCGCGGGATCGAGTCGGGAACCCGCAGACCGTGCGGCCGACCATGCCCGGTCAGCCCTCGGGTCAGCAGAGGTAGGGCGGCCTTCAGGTCGTCGCTGTGGATGTGGGTGCACGGGACATAGGGCGGGGCCGACCCGATCGACAGGACGCGGGTTCCCGACAGCGCCTCGTCCAGGCCGGCGCGTGCGGTGACGGGAAGGCGCGCGCCGATCACCAGGCACACCGCGCTGTGGGCGATCGCGTCGGCGCTGCCGGGATGACCCATGACGCCGGTGACACCGACCGACGAGGACGACCCCATACCGGGTGTGCCCGCGGCGTCCTTGGCATCCGGCGTCACCGCCACGCAGGCGCGCAGCACGGCCCTGAGTTGTTCGAGTTCCGCCCGGGCGTCGTCGCGGATCACCTGGTCGCCGACGACGATGGTGACCGGACCGCTCACCTTCCGGAGTGCCCGCACGATCGGGAGCGGATCGCCGATCTGCCGCGCTACCGGAACAGGCCTCCGCCCGTTCCTCGGGTAACGGCCACTGTCGAGCACCGACTGCTGAATGTCTTTGGGTAACAACAGGACCGCCGGTCCACCCGATGCGGCCGCTAGCACGGCGCGCGGCAGCGCGGTGAGGATGTCGGCAGGTTCGGTGATTCGTTCGCAGAACACCGAGACCGCGGAGAACAGCGCGACGGCGTCCAGCGCACCGTTACATCCGCTGGTGTCCTGGAAGCTCCCGCGCCCGTCGAGCGCCAGCGGTGGCTGCCCGACCAGCGCCAGCACCGGAACGCGGCTCGCCAAGGACTCCCCCAGCCCGGGGACCAGGTTGAGCGACCCGCCGCCCGAGGTCGCCATGACGACCCCCAATCCCGCGCCGCTGCGGCTGTAGCCGTCGGCCATGGCGGCGGCCGAGAACTCGTGCTTGGCCAGGACCGCGGTGATGTCGCTGCGGAAGTGGGCGGCGTCGTAGACGTCTTCGATATTCGCTCCGTCGACGCCGAACAGGTGCCGGACACCACCGGCGGCCAGGTAGTCGACGATGTGGTCGACGACGCGTGAGCCGAGTTCACTGCCAACCATGGAAACCACCCCGATTCATCGCCACTCCGCGCGAATTGCGGCCCCCGGAATGCGAGTCGACCTCTCTGGCTGCGATACGTTACGCCCGATTATCGGACACCGACAGATAATCATCCGTGATATTCGTGAGGTGCTTTCTGAATCAACGACGATTTCGCTTTGTGGCAGATAAGACGGCCGTGCCACCAGCCGTTTTCTTCGCAAGCGGCAAACGCCACAGCTCAGAGAAACCCTTCTTGTTCACGGCCGTCCCTCCGCCACCGCCACGACGCGCCGCCGCGGACCCGAGGGCAGTCGCGGACGGCAGCAACACGGATCGGCGCGCCGGGACCGGCCGGGCCGCTCACGCCGGCTGGGCGTCGGCGAGGCGGACCGAAACTGTTGAACCGAATCGCTCCGTGCTGCGTACTAGGAGTATCAGCAGTCAACATGCGACCGCTGGTCGTGCTTCACACGACGACAACCACCGTCGGTCACGGACCGCGATCACACGAGGGAGTTGCTCGCAGGAAACTCGCAAATCACAGTCTGCCGTCCGTCCTGAAGCGTTCGGGCGCCCCTTCGGCACCACGGGCGTAACCTGATCGGTCAGGACGGCCGCATGCCGGCACCGTCTCGCAAACACATCGTCGGAAGTGAAACCTTCCGGAATTGTCGCAGGAGTGCCCGGATAAAGGCGGACATATGACAGGAATTCTATTTCCGGATTTACTTCGGGGTAAATTACAAATCCCTGAATTGATTTCTGCCGCCGGCATTCGAACGTCATTCGGTGCAAATCGGTTACCGACTGCCGACGTGATGACGAAGAATGCGCCGGCGGCGCTCACGCCGACCCGGGTCAGCGACCGCCCGTCGTCACCGAGATGTCGGCGCGGACAATCGGCGAACCGGTCTGTGGCGTTGCGACCAGCGCAAACACGATCCGGTACGACCGCAAGCCGCACAAGCGCAGGACTCCGCCGTCGGGCGCCCCAGGGAACCGATCATGCGTTGATACCCGGGCGTCGAACAGTGGAAACCGCACGCACCGAGATTCACAGCAAAAACGCAGACATCGACCCCCGGGCAGTCCGCAATGACGCTGCGCCGGCGCAGGAGGTTCCCCGGGTATTCGCTCTGCCGCCGCCGGGTGAGGTGGGAGCGTGGTGAAGGCGATTTTCACCGCCTCTCCGTCGGCGCTGCTGCGCGCCGCGTCGGCCGCCGCCGACCCGGTCGGATTCTTCACGAGCAAGGCCGTCACCCAGCGACCGGTCGTCCTGCACTTCCCAGGACTGGGCCGCGTCGTCTTCCACGGCACCAGCAGTGCGGCGCGCGACATCCTCACTGCGCCCACGCAGGGGTGCCGCGCACCGCTGCCCAACCCCGTCGAGCCGGTCGTGGGTCCGGCCTCGCTGATCCTGCTGTCCGGTGAGCGGCACCGCCGCGAGCGCGCGCTGCTGACCCCCGCGTTCCACGGCGAACAGATCAAGAGCTATGCCGAGGTGATCGCGTCCGCGACCGCAGAGCAGATCCGGCAGCTGTGCCCGGGAGATTCGGTCGACGTCTATGCCCTCGCCGTCGACATCACGCTGGACGTCGCGGTCAGGGTGGTGTTCGGTGTCGCCGATCCCGCTCGGCGCATGCGGTACAGGCAGGCGGTGAAAGACCTCCTCGCTGCCAACACCGCCCCGTTGATGCTCGTCCCGGCGCTGCGCCGTGAGGTCGGCGGAGCGGGCCCGTGGGCGAAGCTGCTGCGGTTGCGCGACGGCCTCGACCGACTGCTGTCGGAAGAGGTGACGCAGCGACGGCCACCGAACCCGCCCGGGGGTGACATGCTGGGCCTGCTGCTCTCCGCCACCGACGAATCCGGACGCGGCCGCACCGACGCCGAGACGCTCGACCAGCTGCGGACCCTTCTCGCGGCGGGCCACGAGACCACCGCGTCCTCGCTGACCTGGGCGCTCTACCACGTGTATCGCGACGATACGGTGCGCGCCCGGATCAACGCCGAATTGTCCGGCAGCTCAACACCTTCGGATATCACCGCCCTTCCGTACCTGGGCGCGGTGATCAAAGAGGTGCTCAGGATGCACCCGCCGGTTCCCATCGTGCTCAGACGCCTGACCGCACCACTCACCGTCGACGGGGTCACCCACCCGCCGGGACGGGTCGTCGGCGTCGCGCTCTACGCACTTCACTTCAACCCGGAGATCTGGCCGGAACCGCACCGGTTCGATCCGGACCGGTTCCTGACACACCGGCCGACACCGTTCGAGTACGCACCGTTCGGCGGCGGTCATCGCCGGTGCATCGGCGCCGCGTTCGCCACCTCCGAACTGGCGATCGCGCTGGGGACGATTCTGACGCTGCTCGACCTGCGGATGCCGCACCGCGGTGCCGGCGCCCCCGTCCCGCGCAGCGTCGCGCGGGGTATCGCGGTCACGCCGGCGGACCCGATCCGGCTGGACGTGACGGCGCGCCGGAGTCCGGGCCCGCCGTGATTCGCGGCAACGTGTGATCGCGGTACTGGTCGCGCAGAGCGGTTTTCAGCAGTTTGCCGGTGGCGGTGTGCGGCAGTTCGTCGACGACGACCACGTCGTCGGGCAACCACCACTTCGCGACCGTGCCGGCGAGATCGGCGAGTAATTCTTCGCGGTCGATCCGTTGACCGGGGCGCGGTACCACCAGGAGCAGCGGGCGTTCGTCCCACTTGGGGTGCGGGACCCCGATGACCGCTGCTTCGCCGACCGTCGGGTGTGCCATCGCGGCGTTCTCGAGGTCGATCGAACTGATCCACTCGCCCCCGGATTTGATGACGTCCTTGGCGCGGTCGACCAGGTGGACATAGCCGTCAGCGTCGATGGTGGCGACGTCCCCGGTCGGGAAGAACCCCTCCGAGTCGAGTTGGTCGCCGCCTTCGCCCTTGAAGTAGCCGCTGGCGATCCACGGGCCCCGCACGTGCAGATGCCCGAAAGCCTTGCCGTCCCACGGCAGCACCCGGCCATCCTCGTCGACGATCTTCAGGTCGACGCCCCACACGCCGCGGCCCTGTTTGAGCTTGACCGCTGTTTGTTCCTCGCGCGGCAGCCCGGCATGCTTGGGCAACAACCTGCCGATGACGCCGATGGGGCTCGTTTCGGTCATCCCCCAGCCCTGCAGCGCGGTCGCGCCGAAATCCCGTTCCAGGCGTTCGAGCATCGACTGGGACAGCGCCGCACCGCCGACGCCGGCCAACTGCAGACCCACCTCGTGCGCGTCGATCTCGGGGTGCTCGTCGAGGTAGGCGAACAGCATCGTCCACACCGTCGGCACACACGCCGCGAAGGTGACCCGCTCGCGGCGCATCAGGTCGTAGACGCTCTCACCGTCGAGGTGCGGCCCGGGCAGGACGAGCTTGGCGCCGGTCATCGCCGCGGCGTAGGGCGTACCCCAGGCGTTGGCGTGGAACATCGGCACGACCATGAGAAGCGTGGAGCCGCTGTGGATGTCGAAGGTGTCGCGAGACAGTTCCATCAAGGCGTGCAGCACGGTCGAACGATGCGCGTACAACACCCCTTTCGGGTTGCCCGTCGTTCCCGAGGTGTAGCACAGCGACGAGGCGCTTCGCTCGTCGAATTCCGGCCACGCCAACTGTGTCGACTGGACCCCGACCAGGTCGTCCCAGCACAGCAGGTTCGGCACATCGATCTCCGGCATACCGGCGCGATCGGTCATCACGACGAAGCTCTCCACCGTGTCCAGTTGCGGGGCAAGGCGTTCGACGAGCGGAGCGAATGTGGTGTCGAAGAACAACGCGCGGTCCTCGGCGTGGTTGACGATGTAGCCGATCTGTTCGGGGAACAGCCGGGGGTTGATGGTGTGCAGCACGGCGCCGACGCCGGATACGCCGTAGTACATGGCGAGGTGCCGGTCGCTGTTCCAGGCGAGTGTGCCGACCCGGTCACCGGCCGTGACACCCAGTTCGGCCATCGCATTGGCGACCTGTTTGGCGTGGTCGCGAAGCTCGCTCCACGTGCTCCTGCGGGTCTGCCCCTCCGGTAGCCGCGACACGATCTCGGTGTCGGCATGGAACGTGGCCGCATGCTCGATCAGCGACGAGATCAGCAGCGGACGGTCCTGCATCAATCCGTCCATAACGCCCTCCTTCCCCCGATCGTGGCACCGATGCCACACAAGAAGGCGGTTACCGCGGAAACCGGGCGGCGGCTCAGCGCGCCCGCGGATGGGCGCCCGCCCACACCTCGCGCAGCGCGTGCACGGTCACCATGGTGTAGATCTGCGTCGTGGTGACCGACGCGTGACCGAGGAGTTCCTGCACGACGCGCACGTCGGCGCCGCCGTCGAGCAGATGGGTGGCGAACGAGTGCCGCAGCGTGTGCGGGGACACCGCGGAGGTGATCCCGGCCCGCTCCGCCGCGTCCTGCAGCACCTGCCACGCACTCTGGCGCGACAACCGCCCGCCCCGCGCGTTGAGGAAGATCGCCGGAGTGCCCCGGCCGCGGCGCGCCAGATCCGGCCGGCCCCGAACCAGGTAGGCGTCCAGCGCGGTGACGGCCGGCCGGCCGATCGGCACCAGGCGCTGCTTGCCGCCCTTGCCCCGCAGCAGCACCGAGCGAGCGTGGGTGTCGATGTCGTCGATGTCGAGGCCGACCGCTTCGGAGATGCGTGCCCCGGTCGAGTACAGCAGTTCGAGCAGCGCGCGGTTGCGCAACGTCAGGGGGCCGTCGGCCTCGCTGTCGCCCCCGGCGCCGTCCAGCAGGGCGAGCACCTCGTCGATCGACAGGCTCTTGGGCAGCCGGCGTCCGGGCGTGGGCGGTTTGACCGCGCGGGCGACGTCGACGTCGGTCAATCCCTCGGCAGCCGCGAAGCGATGCAGACCGCGCACCGCGATCAGCGCCCTGGCCGCCGACACCGCCGACAACGCGTTGGCGCCGGTGTCCGGATCGCCGCGCCGCAATGCGACAAGGAACTCACTGACGTCGGTCTCGGTGACCGCAGCCAGGTCCTCCACCCCGCGCGCGGTGAGGTGCTCGGCGTAGCGGCGCAGGTCACGGCGGTAGGAGCTGAGCGTGTTGGCCGCCACGCCGCGTTCGATGGTGAGGTGGTCGAGGTAACCCTGCAGCTGATCGTCGAGCGCCGACCGTCGAACAGCTGAGGTGGTCATCAGTGACCTTTCCGCCCGGCGAAGGCGCGCGGCCGGTCGGTCCATTCCGCGTCGACCCGGCGCAGCGCCTCCGCACCCGAATTCCGACCGCCATGGGCGTGCACCGCCAGGATTCCGGCCACCGCAATCGAATTGACGATCTCGCCGGACAGCACCATACGGACCGCCTCCGACAGCGGCACCTTCTTGACGATCAGGTCGGCCTCTTCGTCGTGCGCCGTCGGACGGTCGATCTCACTGATCCCGGTCGCGAGGTAGACCCGCACGCTCTCGTCGCTGAACCCCGGGGAGGACACGATGTCCACCAGGACCCGCCACTCGGACGCGGCCAGCCCCGCCTCCTCCTGCAGTTCCCGCGCCGCGGTGAGGTGCGGTGGTTCGCCGCCCATGTCCAGCAGCCCGGCAGGCAGTTCCCACAGCCGGCGGCCGACCGGGTGGCGGTACTGGTAGACCAGCGCGATGTTGCCGTCCTCGTCGAGCGCGGCGATCGCGACGGCGCCGAAGTGTTCGACGACTTCGCGTCGGGCGGTGGTGCCGCCCGGCATCCGCACCTCATCGGCGCGCAACGCCAGGATGTTGCCGACGTACACGGTCTCGCTGCCGGCGATCTCGAAGTCGTGCTCAGCCACGAGACGCGGGTTCTTGCAACAGCTGCCCGGTCAACCCCTCTGAGTTCTCGCCGTGTTCCACACCGTTGGATCGGTGCTCCGGGATCTCCACCGGCAACCGCTCGGCGGCCTTGTAGTCCAGCGCCGCACCGATGAACGCCGCGAACAGCGGGTGCGGGCGGGTGGGCCTGCTCTTGAGTTCGGGATGCGCCTGGGTGCCGACGAGGAACGGGTGCTGTTCGGCGTCGTACTCGACGAACTCGACGAGGTGACCGTCGGGCGAGGTGCCCGAGAAGCGCAGACCGCTCTCGGCGATCCGGTCGCGGTAGGCGTTGTTGACCTCGTAGCGGTGCCGGTGGCGTTCGGACACCTCGGTCGACTCGTAGGCCTTCGCAACGATTGAATCCGCGTCCAGCACAGCCGGATACGCACCCAACCGCATGGTGCCACCGAGATCGGCCGCGCCGGCCACGGCGTCGCGCTGGTCGGCCATCGTGGAGATCACCGGATCGGGCGTGTCGGGGTCGAATTCTGCGGAGTTGGCCCCGGTGATGCCGACCGAACGGGCGGCCTCGATCACGATGCACTGCAATCCCAGGCACAGTCCGAGCACCGGAAGCCCGCGCTTGCGGGCGTAGGTGATGGCGCCGATCTTGCCCTCGATACCGCGGATGCCGAACCCACCGGGGATCAGCACACCGTCGACGTCGGCCAGCGCCGCGGCCGCACCGTTGTCGAGTTCGCAGTCGTCGGACGCCACCCATCGCATCTCGACCTTGGCGTGGTGCCTGAACCCGCCGGCCCGCAGCGCCTCGGTGACCGACAGATAGGCGTCGGACAGGTCGATGTACTTGCCCACCAGCGCGATGCGGACCGTCTCGTGCGGCTCGTGCACCCGCTTGAGCAGATCGTTCCACTGCGTCCAGTCGACGTCGCGGAACGGCAGGTTCAGCCGCCGCACCACGTACGCGTCGAGTTCTTCGCGATGCAGCACCTTGGGGATGTCATAGATCGACGGCGCGTCGGGCGTGGAGATCACCCCGTCGACGTCGACGTCGCACATCAGCGCGATCTTGTTCTTGAGCGCTTCGGGCACGTCGCGGTCACAGCGCAGGATCAGCGCGTCCGGCTGGATGCCGATGCTGCGCAGCGCGGCCACCGAGTGCTGTGTCGGCTTGGTCTTGAGCTCCCCCGAGGGCGCCATGTACGGCACCAGCGAGCAGTGCAGGAAGAAACAGTTCTCGCGGCCGACCTCGTGGCGCACCTGGCGGGCCGCCTCCAGGAACGGCAGCGATTCGATGTCGCCCACGGTGCCACCGACTTCGGTGATCACGATGTCGGGCCGTCGGCCGTTCTCGTCGGGCGCGGCCATCTCGAGGATCCGGCTCTTGATCTCGTCGGTGATGTGCGGGATCACCTGCACGGTGTCGCCCAGGTACTCGCCGCGGCGCTCCTTGGCGATCACCGACGAATAGATCTGGCCGGTGGTCACGTTGGCCGAGCCCGACAGGTTGCGGTCGAGGAACCGCTCGTAGTGGCCGACGTCCAGGTCCGTCTCGGCACCGTCCTCGGTGACGAACACCTCACCGTGCTGGAACGGATTCATGGTGCCGGGATCGACGTTCAGATAGGGGTCGAGCTTCTGCATCGTCACCTGCAGGCCGCGGGCGGTCAACAACTGCCCGAGACTCGAGCCCGTAAGACCCTTGCCCAGGGAGGAGACGACGCCGCCCGTGACGAAGAGGTGCTTCGTGGCCGTTTGCGGATGCTTGCGTAGCGCGGGCAAGAACAACCTCCGTGACGACGGGCAGGGCTTACTTTTCTAGGCTTGGTCCTAGCTTTGGGGCCTGCCGACCCACGGAACCCCACCTTAACACCGACTCCGACAGGTCGTCGGTGGCGCGCCGTGGTCACGGGGCGATGGTGACCGCGCCCGCCCCCTGTCCCACTCCGTACTGACCCGGGCGGGCGCCGCCGATCAGATCGGCCAGCGCGAGCACGGTGGTGATCCGGCCCGATTCGGTGTCCACGTCGTCGACCGTGCTGACCGCTCCCGCCAACGCCGCGTCCGACCGGGTCACCGCGACGGCTCCGGTGCCGGATGCCGAACCGTCCCGCCCGACCAGCACGGTGCCGGACCCGTGTTTGGCGAGTCCGGCGGCGAAGCGTGCCACCGTCGCACCGCGATTGCCCGCGTCGTCACCGAGTCCGCCGCCGGTGACGATCAGCGCCGTGTTGGCGGCGCCGACGGGGTTGTTGCCGAAGGTCAGGAATCCGGTGTCGCGCAGGGCGGTGAGCACGGTCTCGCGTTCGGCGTCGCTGACCACCGGCGCGGCCGGGTCCTTGTTGAGCAGCAACGCGATCCCGAGCAGGTCACCGGCCTGAGAGCCCTGATCCACCGCTGTGGTGCTCAGTTGTTTCCCGGCGGGCACGATCGGCGAGTTGACCACCGACAACAGCTTCTCCGCCGAGTTGGCGTCGATGAACTCCTGGGTCAGCGCCACCGTCCCGCTGACCGTGCCGCCGGCCTGGCCGATCGACCGGGTCAGCGCGTCGAGATCGTCGTCGGAGGCATCAGGGGTGCGAAACAGCACCACCGATTTGCCGCCGAGGGCGTCGCGGAGCACCCGCGGGGCGATCTGGGCATCGAACTCGCCTGCCGCGCTCAGCCTTTCGTTCAGCCCGTTCTTCTCGTCGGTGAGGACGTTGATCTGGTTCTGCAGGTCCTGCTTGTCGTTCTGCAGCCCGGACAGCACCGTGTTCGACAGCAGTCCCGAACCCAGCGCCACGCCGATCGCCAGCGCCAGGAACACCGCCGCCAGCGAGATCGCATGCGTACGTAGCGAAATCACCGCGACCGCCTAACTGACCAGGCCCTGCGCCCACAGCAGGAACTGGTTCCAGTACTGCTGCACCCACTCGATGACCGCGGCGTCGGCACGCGACACCCACAGGGCGGCGATCACCGCGACCAGCATGGCCAGGATCAGCAACGCGATGGCACCGCCGGAGACGCGGCTGCGGTACAGCGTGGCAACGGCTTTCGCGTCGACGAGCTTCTCGCCCACCTTGAGGCGGGTCAGGAAGGTCGACGGGTTGCTGCGCTGGCGGTTGCGGTCGAAGAACTCCTCGATGCTGGCGGTGTGGCCCACCGTGACGATCAGCGATGCGCCGTGGTGGTCGCACAGCAGCAGCGCCAGGTCGGCGGCCGAACCTGCCGCCGGGAACGTCATGGCCCCCACCCCGAGGTCCTGGATCCGCTCGAGACCGGCGGCGTGGCCGTCGGCGTCGGCGGGCAGCACCACCTGGGCGCCACTGCGCAGCACCTCGGCACTCATGCGGTCGGGGTCTCCGACGATGAGCGCGGGACGGTACCCGGCCTTGCGCAGGATGTCGGCGCCGGTGCCGACGCCGACGAGGACGGGCTGGTACTCCTTGATGAACGGTTTGAGCGCCTTGAGGTCGTCGGCGGCATGCGGTTCCTCGGCGACGATCACCACGTGGCGGCGGTTGAGGTCGACGTCGATGTCCGGGATGCCGATCCCGTCGATGAGCAGCGGGCTCTCGCTGCGGATGAACTCGATCGTGTTGCCCGCGAACGCCTCGAGGTGCGCGACCAGCCCGCTCTTGGCCTCGTGCATCAACTCGTGGATCTCATGGTCGCTGCGTTCGGTGCCGGCGATCAGGCGCCGGTCACCGGAGTACACGCCGCCGTTGTGCAACCGCACCCGGTGGCCGTCCTTGACCTTCTTGAAGACCTCCGGGCCGGTCTCGTCGATCAGCGCGATCCCGTTGGCCACCAGCACCTCCGGTCCCAGGTTCGGGTAGCGCCCGGAGATCGACGGCGACGCGTTGACCACGCCGGCCACCCTCGCCTCGACCAGCGCGTCGGCGGTGATCCGGTCGAGATCGAGCGCGTCGATGACGACGATGTCGCCGGGTCCGATACGTCGCAGCAGGCGGTCGATGTCGCGATCTACACGGGCGGTGCCGGTGACGCCCGGCCGTGACGTGGCATTACGGGTGAGCAGCGCTGACATCTTCATGTCGGCGATTCTGTAGGCGAACCCTCAAGTAGAGGTGGAGGCGCGCCGTAACAGGGGCCTCAGAAGTTACCTCCTGTCACACCAGCCACAGCTCAGGCTCCGTCGGCGCACTCCTTGCGCGCCGCGTCGAGCAATTCCCGCGCGTGGGCCCGACCGCTGTCGGACTCCCCCAGCCCCGCCAGCATGCGGGCCAGTTCGGCCACCCGGTCGTCCTCGTCGATGCGCAGCACCCGGCTGGCCTTGCCCCGCCCGCTGCTGTCGACGACCAGGTGCACGTCGGCGTACGCCGCGACCTGCGGCAGGTGGGTGACCACGATGACCTGATGGGTACGCGCGAGCCGGGCCAGGCGTCGGCCGATCTGCACCGCGGCGCGACCACCGACCCCGGCGTCGACTTCGTCGAAGACCATCGTGGTGCCTTCGGCCGACGCCGCCAGCACCACCTCGATCGCGAGCATCACCCGCGACAGCTCACCGCCCGACGCGCTCTTGGACAGCGGCAGCACGTCGGTTCCGCGATGCGCGGCGAACCCGAAGTCGACGGCGTCGACGCCGTCGTGGCCGGCGTGGACGACGGTGCCGTCCGGCAGCGTCAACGGGGCCGCGTCGTCCGCGCGCGCCGCCAAGGGGGCGACGCTGACCGTGAAATCGGCACCGGCCATCGCCAGCCCGGCCAGCTCGGCGGTCACCGCTTTGGCAAGGCCCTTCGCCGCCTTGTGCCGCGCCTTGGTCAGCTCGGCGGCGGCAGTCACGACGTGTGACTCCAACTCGCGGACCCGCCGCTCGAGGCCGGCCAGCGCCTCCTCGGACACGTCCAGCTGGTCGAGGCGCGCACGGGATTCCTGGGCCCAGGCCAGCACCCCGTCGATGTCCGCGGCGTACTTGCGGGTCAGCGTGCGCAGTTCGGCCTGGCGCGCCAGCTTGGTCTCCAGGGTGCTCGCGTCGGTCGGCAGTGCGCCGAGATAGTCGCCCAGTTCGCCGGCCACGTCGCCGATCACCGCGACCGCATCGGCGAGTTGCGCCGCAAGCGACCGCAGGGTGGCGTCGTCAGTGCCCTCGAGTGCCGACTTCGCGTGCGCCGCGAGATCGGCCGCTGCGGAAGCGTCCGTGCCCAGATCGTCGTCGGCGCCGGTGAGTGCCGCGCGTGCGGTCAACGCCGCCTCGCGCAGCGCGTCGAGTTCGGACAACCGGCGGATGTCGTCGACCAGCGCGTCGTCCTCGCCCGGCGACGGGTCGACGGCCTCGATCTCGTCGAGGCCGAACTTCAGCCGGTCGGCCTCCTGGGCCAGTTCCCGTTCCCGGTGGCGGCGGTCGGTCAGATCGCGCCGCGCGGTCAGCCACTCGTCGCGCGCGGCCCGGTACCGGCTCAACGGCTTGTCGACGGCGGCGAACCGGTCGAGCGCGGCGCGCTGTTCGTCCGGGCGCATGAGCCGCAGTTGGTCGTTCTGGCCGTGCAGGGTGAGGAGTTCGGTGGTGAAGGTGCTCAACGACTTGGCCGGCACGCTGCGGCCACCGAGATAGGCGCGCGACGGCCCGTCCCTGCTCACCGAGCGGGCGGCGATGATGCTGCCGTCGTCGTCGCGATCGGCGCCGGACGACTCCAGCAGGTCGTCGACCCGGCGGGCGACGCCGTCACCGAGGTCGGTGGTGACGAACCGGCCCTCGACCACGGCTCGGTCGGCGCCCGACCGGACGCGGGTGGGGTCGGCACGCGCGCCGCCCAGCAGGTGCAACCCGGTGACGACCATGGTCTTACCCGCCCCGGTCTCGCCGGTGAGCACCGTGAGACCGCGGTCGAATTCGGCTGTGGCAGTGCTGATCGCGCCCAGGGACTCGATGCGGATTTCGGAGAGCACGATGTGCTACTGCCCCCGCCATCCGGTGACCGGGAGCCGGAACTTGCGCACCAGCCGGTCGGTGAACGGCGCGCTGTCGAGCCGCACCCACTTGAGCGGGGTGCCGCAGCGTGTCACCTCCAGCCGCCCGCCGGCAGGCACCACCATCTCGCGGCGGCCGTCGCAGAACACCAGGGCGTCGTGGCCGCCCGCCTCGATCTCGACCGCGATCGCCGCGTCGGGGCTGGTGACCATCGGCCGCGCGAACAGCGCGTGGGCGTTGTTGGGGACGACGAGGATCGACTCCAGGTCCGGCCACAGCACCGGGCCGCCCGCCGAGAACGCGTAGGCCGTCGACCCGGTCGGAGTCGCCACCAGCACGCCGTCGCATCCGAACGCCGACACCGGGCGGCCGTCGACCTCCACGACCACGCCGAGCACCCCCAGGCGGGGGCCCTTCTCCAGGCTCGCCTCGTTGAGTGCCCAGCCCCTCGTGAGGAGTTGCCCTCCGGCGCGCACGGTCACATCGAGGGTCATCCGTTCCTCGACGCGGTAGTCCCGCCGCACGACGTGGTCCAGCACGGTGTCGATGTGTTCGGCTTCGGCCTCGGCGAGGAAGCCGATGCGGCCGAGGTTCACGCCGAGCACCGGGATTTCGACGTTGCGGGCGAGTTCGGCCGCGCGCAGGAAGGTGCCGTCGCCGCCGAGGACCAGCACCAGCTCGCAGCCCTCGGCGGCCCGCTCGTCGGCGTCGACGACGTCGATGTCGACGCCGATCGCGCGCATGTCGTCGGGCGACAGGTGGACCGGGCCCCGGTCGACGGCCTCCGCGGCCAACACCCGTAGCCCGATGTCGTTGTCGCTGAGCACTTTCTGCACTCTGCGGGCGACCTCGGTGGCATCCTCTCGGCCGGTGTGAACCACCAGCAGGATGGTGCGTTCAGCCGTCATTGCGGTCCTTCCGTCACGGCGCGCTGCACCGCCTGCTCGAGATCGTCACCGCGTAGCCCGCTGTCGGTCTGGGCACGCAGCCACAAGAAGTATTCGACGTTGCCCGACGGGCCCGGCAGTGGGCTCGCCGTCACGCCGACGGTGTGCCAGCCCAGTGTGGCCGCCCTGGCCGACACGGACAGCACCGACTCGGCGCGCAGTGCTGGCTCCGACACCACTCCACCCGCGCCCACCCGGTCCTTTCCGACCTCGAATTGGGGCTTCACCATGGGAACGATATCGGCGTCGGGCGACGCGCAGGCGGTCAGCGCGGGCAGCACCGTGGCCAGGGAGATGAACGACAGGTCGGCCACGACGACGTCGACGGGGCCGCCGATCATGTCGGCGGTGAGTTCGCGCACGTTGGTGCGCTCGATCACGGCCACGCGCGGATCGGAACGCAACGACCACGCCAGCTGGCCGTACCCGACGTCGACGGCGACCACCTCGCGGGCGCCGCGATCGAGGAGGACCTCGGTGAATCCGCCTGTGGACGCGCCGGCGTCGAGACCGCGGCGGCCGGTCACGTCGAGGCCGAAGGCGTCGAGGGCACCGATGAGTTTGTGCGCGCCCCGCGAGACCCAGGTGCGTTCATCGGTGGTGGCGACCGCGATGTTGGCGGTGACGGCGACCGCGGTGGCCGGTTTGGCCGCGGGCATCCCGTCGACCGTGACCCGGCCGGCCCCGATGAGCTCAGCGGCCTGCTGACGCGATCGGGCCAGCCCCCGTCGCACCAACTCGGCGTCGACACGTGCGCGCCGCGTCACGCCGCTCAGCCCTTCTCGACCGCCGCCAGCGCCTGCACGAGCAGATCGTGAGCCTCCTCCAAGCGCGCGGCGACGGTGTCGATATCGCAGTCGGCGAGGTCACCGGCGCTGTCCGGCTCGGGCAGGTCCGCCAGCAGAGCCGCCACCTGGGTGCGAAGCTGATCGGGATCGGTACTCATGTCGACAGCCACGCTAGCCGATTGGCGCGCTGAGCAGCGACCAGCGCTGCAGTGCGGCGGCCGCGGTGTCGTCACCCGCGCACACCGCGAACGGCCGGCCCGCCAGATCGGACTGCCAGACCGCATGTGCGGTCGCCCGCAGCACCGACAGTTCGTCTCCGCGGTCGGCGCCGGCGGCGTGCACGGTCACCTCCGCGTCGCGCAGGTCCACCCGCCACCCCGGGTGGGGGGCGACCCGCAACGCGTCGGCCGGGGTGTCGAGTGAGCGCAGATCCTCGGCGATGTAGTCGGGCCGCTCCTGCGGCACCGCCCGCAGTGTCTCGTCGGCCGTACTCACACCGCTGAGCACGAGCAGGCTCGGCAGCGCCGCGGCGTTGGCGCCGGCGATGTCGGTGTCGAGGCGATCGCCGACGACCAGCGGGGTGCGGAAGTCGCCGCGGCTCAGCGCATCTCGCATCAGCGTCGGCTGCGGCTTGCCGGCGACCTGCGGCTCACAGGCGGTCGCGGCGCGGAGTGCGGCCACCATCGATCCGTTGCCGGGCAGCAGTCCGCGTTCAGACGGCAGGGTGAGGTCGACGTTGGCCGCGACCCACAGGGCGCCGGCCCGGATGGCCAGCGCCGCCTCCGCCAGGTCGGACCAGGCGGTCTGCGGGGAATGGCCCTGGACGACGGCGACCGGGTCGTCCGCGAACTCCCGGACTGGCTGCAGGCCCGCCTGGCGGACTTCGGCGGCCAACGCGTCCGTGCCCACGATGAGCACTCGCGATCCGGCCGGGAGCTGGTCGGCGAGGAGATGGGCCGCGCTCTGAGCGCTCGTCACGACGTCGTCGGACACCGCCTGAAAGCCCAGTTCGACGAGATGACGCGCGACGTCGTCGGGGCTGCGCGAGGCGTTGTTGGTGACGTAGAGGACGCGGGCGGTCAGCCCGGCGAGGCTGTCGACGGCGCCGGTGGTCGGCTCGTGGCCGCGGAACACGGTGCCGTCGAGATCCAGGAGAAGGCAGTCATATTGCTGCACAAGGCTTGTCACGTCAGCTGAGTTCCGTGACCCGGTCCTCGGCGTCGGTGGCGCCCTCCAGGTCGGCGGCCGCCGCGTTGAGGAACCACTGCAAGGCGTCCTGGTTGCGCCCGAGAGCCAGCAGGGTCTCGGCGTAGGCGTAGAACAGCCGGGCAGCGGTGGTTCCGCGCCGCGACGGGTCGAGTTGCGGCGTGGACAGCACCGCCAGTGCCTGCTCGAGCTGACCGAGATCCGACCGGGCGCCGGCGACCACGATCTTCAGTTCGTCGGCGTCGTCTCCGGTGAGCTGTTCGGCCTCGGGGCCACGGGCGAGTTCGATGGCCCGTTCCGGACGGCCGACGCCCCGTTCGCAATCGGCGATCAACGGCAGGAGCGGGGACTTGCTGCCCATACGGCGGGCAGCACGCAGTTCGGCCAGGGCCTGTGCCCAATCACCGCAGTAGTAGGCCGCGATACCCACTGCTTCGCGGACCGCGGCGATGCGCCCGGAGCGGGCGCGGGCGGCTCGGGCGTGGGCCAGGGCCGCTTCGGGATCCTCGTCGAGCAGCTCGCCGGCCGCGACGAGATGCCGCGCCACGGCGTCGGCGGTGTAGCGGTCCAAAGTGGTGAGTTCACCGCGGATTTCGGGCGCCAACTGCTTGGCTTCGATCTCCGGCGGGATGGGCGGTCCGTCCGAGCGCTGGGCGTCGCCGCCGGCCTTCGGCTGGGTGGGCCTGGCGCGGTTCGGTCCGGATCCTCGCGGAGCGCCGCGCTGATCGCGCGGGCGACGAGGCCCACTGGAGTTCGACGTCCGCCGCGGGCGACGCTCGTCGCGTCCACCGGCCTGTCTGTCCTCGCTCACGTCCGCCTCTCGATATCACCCCGCCGACGCGAGTTTACGTGCCGGCGTGTTTCACCGACAATTCCGGCCCGGAAATGGAAATACCTCGGCCCTCCGATTTGTGGTCGGAGGGCCGAGGTTTAATGGGTGTTCGGCGGTGTCCTACTTTTCCACCCGTGTTGGGTAGTATCATCGGCGCTGGCAGGCTTAGCTTCCGGGTTCGGGATGGGACCGGGCGTTTCCCTGCCGCTATGGACCGCCGTAACTCTATTTTCACTCGTTTTTGAGTGCCCCCACGGGTGGTGGGGGAAGTGTTTTTTGGTGGTGGGGTGTGAATCGGTGGGTGATTCTTGGTGTGGTGTGGTTGCGAGGCATCCCATTGTTTGGGTGTGTGTAAGTTTTCGGCCGGTTAGTGCCAGTTCCCTTCACACATTGCTGTGCGTCTAGGTCTGGTCTATCGATCCCGTGGTCTGCGGGGGGCCTTATCCCACTTAATGGGTGAGAAGCCTGGTCTTGGAGGGGGTTTCCCGCTTAGATGCTTTCAGCGGTTATCCTGTCCGAACGTGGCTATCCAGCGGTGCCCCTGGTGGGACAACTGGTGTACCAGAGGTTCGTCCGTCCCGGTCCTCTCGTACTAGGGACAGATTTCCTCAAGCTTCTGACGCGCGCGGCGGATAGAGACCGAACTGTCTCACGACGTTCTAAACCCAGCTCGCGTGCCGCTTTAATGGGCGAACAGCCCAACCCTTGGGACCTGCTCCAGCCCCAGGATGCGACGAGCCGACATCGAGGTGCCAAACCATCCCGTCGATATGGACTCTTGGGGAAGATCAGCCTGTTATCCCCGGGGTACCTTTTATCCGTTGAGCGACACCCCTTCCACTCAGAGGTGCCGGATCACTAGTCCCGACTTTCGTCCCTGCTCGACATGTACGTCTCGCAGTCAAGCTCCCTTGTGCACTTACACTCAACACCTGATTGCCGTCCAGGTTGAGGGAACCTTTGGGCGCCTCCGTTACATTTTAGGAGGCAACCGCCCCAGTTAAACTACCCGCCAGGCACTGTCCCTGAACCGGATATACGGTTCGAAGTTAGAAGCCCAATACGATCAGAGTGGTATTTCAACAACGACTCCACAACCACTGGCGTGGCCGCTTCACAGTCTCCCACCTATCCTACACAAACCGAACCGAACTCCAATACCAAGTTGTAGTGAAGGTCCGGGTCTTTTCGTCCTGCCGCGCGTAACGAGCATCTTTACTCGTAATGCAATTTCGCCGAGTCTATGGTTGAGACAGTTGAGAAGTCGTTACGCCATTCGTGCAGGTCGGAACTTACCCGACAAGGAATTTCGCTACCTTAGGATGGTTATAGTTACCACCGCCGTTTACTGGGGCTTAAATTCTCAGCTTCACCCCGAAGGGTTAACCGGTCCTCTTAACCTTCCAGCACCGGGCAGGCGTCAGTCCGTATACATCGTCTTGCGACTTCGCACGGACCTGTGTTTTTAGTAAACAGTCGCTTCTCACTGGTTTGTGCCACCCACTCACGCTTGGGCCGCAAGGGCTTACACGCCATGTGGGTCCCCCTTCTCCCGAAGTTACGGGGGCATTTTGCCGAGTTCCTTAACCATAGTTCACTCGTACGCCTTGGTATTCTCTACCTGACCACCTGTGTCGGTTTGGGGTACGGGCCGTGTGCACTCGCTAGAGGCTTTTCTTGGCAGCATAGGATCACCGAATTCGCCTCAATCGGCTATGCATCACCTCTCAGGATATGTGAAACCCGGATTTGCCTAGGTTTCTCCCTACAGGCTTACCCCAGTACAACCACTGACTGGTACGGCTACCTTCCTGCGTCACCCCATCGCTTGACTACTACCAACGAAGGTCCCGCGCAGCCGGCCACAGTCCTTTCCCGAAGGATCAGATCTGCAGCCTTTTGGGCGGTTAGTACCGCTGATTCATCAGGGACGCTCACACACGGGTACGGGAATATCAACCCGTTGTCCATCGACTACGCCTGTCGGCCTCGCCTTAGGTCCCGACTCACCCTGGGCGGACTGGCCTGGCCCAGGAACCCTTGGTCTTTCGGCGGGCAAGGTTCTCACTTGCCTTATCGCTACTCATGCCTGCATTCTCACTCCCACACCCTCCACAGCTCCATCACTAGGCTGCTTCACCGGATGCAGGACGCTCCCCTACCCAACCCACCACAAGGGCGGATTGCCGCGGCTTCGGCGGTGTGCTTGAGCCCCGCTACATTATCGGCGCACAATCACTTGACCAGTGAGCTATTACGCACTCTTTCAAGGGTGGCTGCTTCTAAGCCAACCTCCTGGTTGTCTTCGCGACTGCACATCCTTTTCCACTTAGCACACGCTTAGGGGCCTTAGCCGGCGATCTGGGCTGTTTCCCTCTCGACGCACGGAGCTTATCCCCCGCCGTCTCACTGCCACACTCTCACTTGTCGGCATTCGGAGTTTGGCTGACGTCAGTAACCTTGTGAGGCCCATCGGCCATCCAGTAGCTCTACCTCCAACAAGAAGCATGCAACGCTGCACCTAAATGCATTTCGGGGAGAACCAGCTATCACGGAGTTTGATTGGCCTTTCACCCCTACCCACAGCTCATCCCCTCAGTCTTCAACCTAAGTGGGTTCGGGCCTCCACGACGTCTTACCGTCGCTTCACCCTGGCCATGGGTAGATCACTCCGCTTCGGGTCCAGAACACACCACTACACCACACACTGTTGCGTGGATACGCCCTATTCAGACTCGCTTTCGCTACGGCTACCCCACACGGGTTAACCTCGCGACATGTCCCTGACTCGCAGGCTCATTCTTCAAAAGGCACGCCATCACCCCACAACAAAGTCGAGGGCTCTGACGGATTGTAGGCACACGGTTTCAGGTACTCTTTCACTCCTCCCGGGTACTTTTCACCATTCCCTCACGGTACTAATCCGCTATCGGTCACTGGGAAGTATTCAGGCTTACCGGGTGGTCCCGGCAGATTCACAGCAGATTCCACGGGCCCGCTGCTACTCGGGGACACATCACTACAGAGCACATGTTTTCACCTACGGGACTCTCACCCTCTACGGTCGGCCATCCCAAACCAGTTCGACTAACACACGCTTTTCTCACTGCAGCCCAGACCGGCAGATCCAGGAACGACGAACCCCACAACACCACACACACAACCCCTGCCGGGTATCACATGTGCACGGTTTAGCCATCCTCCGCTTTCGCTCGCCACTACTCACGGAATCACTTTTGTTTTCTCTTCCTACGGGTACTGAGATGTTTCACTTCCCCGCGTTCCCCCCTGCACCCTATGTATTCAGATACAGGTGACACGACATCACTCGTGCCGGGTTTCCCCATTCGGACATCCTCGGATCCACGCTCGGTTGGCAGCTCCCCGAGGCATATCGCAGCCTCCCACGTCCTTCATCGGCTCCCAGTGCCAAGGCATCCACCATGCGCCCTTAAACACTTACAACACAAAACCAAAAAATGAGTTCAAACAATGAAATTGCATACAAACAGATGACCACCCACACCAACACGCCCACTCCCCACAAAGGAAGAGCAAACCCATTCGCGCAAGCCGCCATCTAGATGCTCGCAACCACTATCCACGAATCAAACACCACACCCCACCACCAAAGCAGGGCAGCAACCAGAACCCCCAACCCCCACCACACCCCAACCCCCACAGGAGATCAGCACGCGCTGGTGTTGAGAGCCGGCACCCCTCCCCAACAGGAGAGGCCCGCGGGCCTGTTGCCTCAGGACCCAACAGTGTGTCTGGCAATCTCAGTCGCCGACCCGATTTCCCTTCGGACCGAACATGTTTGTTGTGCACCCGACCCGCCTCCACTACAGAGGTCGAGCCATCTTCACGAATCGCCCAGAACCCGAACTCCCACACGATGCGGGCAGGCCTGGATCTCGTGGTGCTCCTTAGAAAGGAGGTGATCCAGCCGCACCTTCCGGTACGGCTACCTTGTTACGACTTCGTCCCAATCGCCGATCCCACCTTCGACGGCTCCCTCCCACAAGGGGTTAGGCCACCGGCTTCGGGTGTTACCGACTTTCATGACGTGACGGGCGGTGTGTACAAGGCCCGGGAACGTATTCACCGCAGCGTTGCTGATCTGCGATTACTAGCGACTCCGACTTCACGGGGTCGAGTTGCAGACCCCGATCCGAACTGAGACCGGCTTTGAAAGGATTCGCTCCACCTCACGGCATCGCAGCCCTTTGTACCGGCCATTGTAGCATGTGTGAAGCCCTGGACATAAGGGGCATGATGACTTGACGTCATCCCCACCTTCCTCCGAGTTGACCCCGGCAGTCTCTCACGAGTCCCCACCATAACGTGCTGGCAACATGAGACAAGGGTTGCGCTCGTTGCGGGACTTAACCCAACATCTCACGACACGAGCTGACGACAGCCATGCACCACCTGCACACAGGCCACAAGGGAACCAATATCTCTACTGGCGTCCTGTGCATGTCAAACCCAGGTAAGGTTCTTCGCGTTGCATCGAATTAATCCACATGCTCCGCCGCTTGTGCGGGCCCCCGTCAATTCCTTTGAGTTTTAGCCTTGCGGCCGTACTCCCCAGGCGGGGTACTTAATGCGTTAGCTACGGCACGGATCCCAAGGAAGGAAACCCACACCTAGTACCCACCGTTTACGGCGTGGACTACCAGGGTATCTAATCCTGTTCGCTCCCCACGCTTTCGCTCCTCAGCGTCAGTTACTGCCCAGAGACCCGCCTTCGCCACCGGTGTTCCTCCTGATATCTGCGCATTCCACCGCTACACCAGGAATTCCAGTCTCCCCTGCAGTACTCTAGTCTGCCCGTATCGCCCGCACGCCGAGGGTTAAGCCCCCGGTTTTCACGAACAACGCGACAAACCACCTACGAGCTCTTTACGCCCAGTAATTCCGGACAACGCTCGGACCCTACGTATTACCGCGGCTGCTGGCACGTAGTTGGCCGGTCCTTCTTCTGTAGGTACCGTCACTTGCGCTTCGTCCCTACTGAAAGAGGTTTACAACCCGAAGGCCGTCATCCCCCACGCGGCGTCGCTGCATCAGGCTTGCGCCCATTGTGCAATATTCCCCACTGCTGCCTCCCGTAGGAGTCTGGGCCGTATCTCAGTCCCAGTGTGGCCGGTCACCCTCTCAGGCCGGCTACCCGTCGTCGCCTTGGTAGGCCATCACCCCACCAACAAGCTGATAGGCCGCGGGCCCATCCCACACCGCAAAAGCTTTCCCCCAAGAATCATGCAATCCAAGAGGTATATTCGGTATTAGACCCAGTTTCCCAGGCTTATCCCAAAGTGCAGGGCAGATCACCCACGTGTTACTCACCCGTTCGCCACTCGAGTACCCCGAAGGGCCTTTCCGTTCGACTTGCATGTGTTAAGCACGCCGCCAGCGTTCGTCCTGAGCCAGGATCAAACTCTCCAAACAAAACCTCAAAAAGGCAATCAGGAAAATCCGATCACAACCAGAAACATCTGGCAAAAAACAACCACACCCCTAAACGGGAAAAAGAGATGCGGCAAAACAAAAACAACAAACAAAAACCACCAAACACACTATTGAGTTCTCAAACAACACACCCGTGCCACCCGCGCGACGATCTCGCGGCATTTAAGCCGCGTCACGTAGTGCGGACGGTCAGGAACCCACCGAAGTGAGTGTCCCTCTGGGAGTCTGCCGCGCTCCCCGGCCCGGAGGCCGTGTCGCGGCGACGTGGAATAAGTTACGTCAGTGGAAACTCGGAGTCAAATCCCCTGGTCAAGACGGGTTTTCGACGGTGAACGGCAGGAGCACAGTCGTACGACCGTGCCAGTTCATCCAACGCGCTGCACACCGGCGATATTCCGCTTGCCCCGACGCAGCACCAGCCACCTGCCGTGCAGGAAATCCGAGGCCTGCGGTGTCCACTCGTCGCTGTCGATCTTCACGTTGTTCACCGACACCCCGCCCTCGGCGATGGTCCGGCGGGCGGCGCCCTTACTGGCCGACAGGCCGGTCGCGACCAGCAGGTCGGTGATGAGATCCGGTCCGTTCGGGGCGAGTTCGGCCACCGACGCCTCCCGGAGTGCGGCCGCGAGCGTCGACTCGTCGAGAGCACTCAGCTCGCCGCGACCGAACAACGCCTGACTGGCGTGTTCCACCGACCGGGTGGCGCCTTCGCCGTGGACCAGCGTGGTGAGTTCACTCGCGAGTCGCCGCTGGGCGGTCCGCTGATGCGGACGCTCGCGGGTCGCCTCCTCGAGTTCCGCCAGCTCGCCGGCATCCAGGAAGGTGAACCACCGCAGGTAGTTGACGACGTCGGCGTCCGCGGTGTTGATGAAGTACTGGTACCAGGCGTACGGCGTGGTCATCTCCGGGTCCAGCCACAGGTTCCCGCCGCCGGTCGACTTGCCGAACTTCTTGCCTTCGGAGTCGGTGACCAGCGGCGTCGTCATCGCGTGCACGGTGTCGCCCAGCTTCTGGCGCACCAGCCTCACCCCGGCGACGATGTTGCCCCACTGGTCCGAGCCGCCGATCTGCAGTGCACAGCCGTACCGTTCCCGCAGCCGGACATAGTCGTTGGCCTGCAACAGCATGTAGCTGAACTCGGTGTAGGAGATTCCCTCACCCTCCAGGCGTCGCCGGACGGTGTCGCGGTCGAGCATCACATTGACCGAGAAGTACTTGCCGACATCACGCAGGAACTCGATCGCCGACAACTCGCCGGTCCACGAGAGGTTGTTCTCGACGATCGCGCCGGTGGGCGACTCGTCGAACTCGACGAACCGTTCGAGCTGACCGCGGATGCGATCGGCCCAGTCCGCGACCGTGTCGACGGTCTGCATGGTGCGCTCCCCGGTATCCCGGGGATCACCGATCATCCCGGTCGCACCGCCGGCGAGCACGATCGGCCGGTGTCCGGCCTGCTGGAAGCGGCGCAACGTCAGAAGCGGGACCAGGTGCCCGGCATGCAGGCTCGGCGCGGTCGGGTCGAATCCGGAGTACAG
Organism: Mycolicibacterium litorale; assembly: GCF_010731695.1. NCBI lineage: Bacteria > Bacillati > Actinomycetota > Actinomycetes > Mycobacteriales > Mycobacteriaceae > Mycobacterium > Mycolicibacterium litorale. Next base: position 1,415,019 of record NZ_AP022586.1, on the reverse strand, counting down.
GGTCATCGGACCGGCGGCGAGTTCGGCCGCCAACGCGTCCCGGTCGGTCGACTGCGCAATCAGCCCGCGCCAGTCCAGCTCGTCGAGGATGCTGCTCATGCCTCGATCCTTCCGTACCCGCTGAGTTCAGTCGCTGCCGCCCGGCGCCGGCGCGCGCGGGCTGCGCCGATAGGCCGACACCTCGGGCCGGCCCGCCAGCCACAACCGCCACGGCCGATCGGCCGCCTTGCTCACGCCCACTCGGGGACCGGCGACGTACGGCTGCTCCGCGCCCAACCGCAGATGCACCGGGCTGTCGTCGGCGAAGACGTCGATTCCGTTGTCGGCCATGGTGATTCCGAGAGCCGAACACAGATTGCCCGGGCCCCGGGCCAGCGCGGTCTCCCGCACCGACTCACCGCGGCGCCGCTGGACGACGTCATGCCCTGATTCGACGACCGCCGCGCGCAGCAGCACCGCCGCGGCCACACCGTCCTCGGCGCACACGACGTTGGCGCAGATGTGGATTCCGTGGCTGAGGTAGGTGTACAGCCGGCCCGCGGGACCGAACATCACCGCATTGCGCACGCCGGGCCCGCGGTAGGAATGCGCCGCGGCGTCCGGCCAGGGCCCGTCCGGTGGACCGCCGTACGCCTCCACCTCGACGACCGTCGCCCTCACACCGCGGACCGTCAGCACCGCCCCGAGTAACCGCCGCGCCGCCGTGAGGGGATCCACCTCGAGCAACTCGACACTCACCGCAGGGATTCTGCCTTCGCCCATTGACACACCTCGCAGCGGGGAGAACTATTCATCGTATGGTGACTTCATCGCCCGATGAATTACCGGATCAGGTAGCCGTCAGCATCGAGCACCTGCGGGTGGTGCGCGGCAAGAGGGTCGCGATCGACGACGTGACGGTCCGCATCGCGCGCGGCACCATCACCGGCATCCTCGGCCCGTCGGGCTGCGGCAAGACGACGTTGATGCGCTCGATCGTCGGCACACAGATCGTCGAGAGCGGGTCGGTCACCGTGCTGGGCCGGCCGGCGGGTTCGGCAGATCTGCGCCGACGGGTCGGTTACGTCACCCAGGACGCGACGATCTACGACGATCTCCGTGTCATCGACAACGTGCGGTACTTCGCCGCCCTCTACGGCACCGACGCGCGAGCCGCCAACGAGGCGGTGGACGCCGTCGGGCTCGGCGATCACCGCACCGCGACGGCCGCGAACCTGTCCGGCGGTCAACGCACCCGGGCGTCGCTGGCCTGCGCGCTGGTCGCCTCGCCCGAGCTGCTCGTACTCGACGAACCCACCGTCGGCCTCGACCCGGTGTTGCGGGTCGACCTGTGGGCGCAGTTCGACGAGCTGGCCCGCCGCGGGACGACGCTGCTGGTGTCGAGCCACGTGATGGACGAGGCCGACCACTGCGGCGAGCTGCTGCTCATGCGCGAGGGCCGCGTGCTGGCCCAGTCCACGCCGGACCGACTACGGAAGGACACCTCATGCACATCACTGGAGGAAGCGTTCCTGTCCGTCATCCGGCACAGCACCGCGGCCTGACCGCGCATCGCCGGTACGGCCTGCAGGGGTACGTCGCCACCACCGGCAGGATCTTGCGCCAGCTTCGCGCAGATCATCGCAGCATCGCGATGATCCTCGTCGTCCCGAGCCTGATCATCTCGCTGATCTACTTCATGTTCGTCGACGCGCCGCACCCGCCGGGCGCCCCACCGCAGTTCAACAACGCCTGCCTGATCATGCTCGGCGTGTTCCCCCTGATCGTGATGTTCCTCATCACCTCGATCACCATGCAGCGCGAACGGGTCTCGGGAACGCTCGAGCGCATCCTGACCACTCCCCTGCGCCGAGTGGACCTGCTCGCCGCGTACGGCACGGCCTTCTCCATCGCCGCGGCCGCCCAGGCCACCCTCGCCTGCCTGGTGTCGTTCTGGCTGCTGGGATTCCAGACGGCGGGCAGTCCCCTGCTCGTCTTCGCCATCGCCATCATCAACGCCGTGCTCGGCGTCGGACTCGGCCTGCTGTGCAGTGCGTTCGCGCGCACCGAATTCCAGGCGGTGCAGTTCATGCCGCTGGTGATCGCCCCGCAACTGCTGTTGTGCGGGATCATCGTGCCTCGCGCGGCGCTGCCCGAGTGGCTGCAGTGGATCAGCAACGCGATGCCGGCCAGCTATGCCCTCGAGGCGCTGCGCGAGGTGGGCGCGCACCCGGAGCTGACGAGCACGGCGCTGCGCGACATCGCTATCGTGGTGGCCTTCGCGGTGGCCGCCCTGTGCCTCGCCGCGGCCACCTTGCGACGAAGGACCCCGTAGCACCGGTGACCACCAACGCCGAGCGGAGACGCCCCGGGCGCCCGCCAGGGACGTCGGACAATCGCGACCGGATACTCGAAACCGCGCGGGAATTGTTCGCCCGAAACGGAATCGACAAGACATCGATCCGCGCCATCGCGGCCGGCGCCGGTGTCGACCCGGCGCTGGTGCACCACTACTTCGGCACCAAACAGCAGTTGTTCGCCGCGGCGATCCGGGCGCCCATCGACCCGATGACCGTGATCCGCCCCTTGCGCGACGTCCCGGTCGAGCGCATCGGACACGTGCTGCCGACGCTGCTGCTGCCGATCTGGGATTCCGAGATGGGCAAGGGTTTCATCGCCACGCTGCGGTCACTGCTCGCCGGCTCGGACGTCACGCTGATCCGGTCGTTCCTGCAGGAGGTGATCGCCGCCGAGATCGGCCCGCGAATCGACAGCCCGCGCGGAACCGGCAGGCTCCGTGTGCAATACGTCGCTTCGCAGCTACTGGGCGTGGTGATGGCCCGCTACATCCTCGAGCTCGAACCGTTCGCGTCGCTGCCCGTCGAGCAGATCGCCGAGACCATCGGCCCAACCCTGCAGCGCTACCTCACCGGCGAACTGCCCGGCTCGGTCTAAGACTCGGCGCGGTCGACCAGACGCTGATGTTCGGCGTCGTCGGTGACGGTGACCGCCTCGTCGACGAGCAGGACCGGAATCCCGTCGTCGATCCGATACCCCAGCCGAAGCCGCGGGTTGTACAGCATCTCGTCGCCCACCAGCAGCAGCGGACCGCGGTCCTGCGGGCAGACGAGGATCGCTCGCAACTTCTCGTCGAGGGGCACGCGTCGCTCAGTCGTAGGGGTTGATGTCGTACTCGGGGCCGAGCCACGGGTTGTTGTCACCCGGCGGCACCCAGGCCGGCGCCTTGACCGAGGGGCCTCCGCCGCCGGACATCGCCGCCTGCATCTGCACCTTGCGCTGGTAGGCGACCGTCGACTTGAGCGCGTCGAGCAGCCGGCTCTGGTTGGGCAGGAAGTCGTAACCCTCCTGCAGCGCGACGAGATTCTCCTGCGAGGGCCGGAAGCCCTGGGCCCGCAGGTTCAGCGATTGTTCGACGAACACCGAGATCTGGCCGCCGCCGGCGCCCTGCATGTACCTGGCGCCGATCTGATCGAGGACGTCGGCCTGGGAGGCGGGCGCGCTGACCATCATGGCGGCGGCAAGCGCACCGCCGGCGAGGGTGCCGGTGAGGGCGCGACGCCAGCCCGGGCGGTTGTTCCGGCTCTGCGAATTCATCAATCCTCCAGTCGAAGCGACGCCAGCGGGAGCCTATCAGTGCATCCGCGGCGCGGCGCGGCGTCACTGTTGCGCGCGGGGCTGCAACTGTGAGTCGTTCTGCGCAGGAGCATCGTCTGGGCCTCCGGTGAGTTCAGCACGCACGGCCACGGTCAGCCGCTTGTAACTATTGGTATCGGTGTCGAGGTACCAAGAGTTACGCCGGGACGGACGGGGCACGCCCGCCGCCCGCAGCGGGCTGATCAACGGTCGGTACGACGCGCTCAGTTCGATGTCGGACACGACGTGGACGATGTCGGGCGGATTGCCGACCGGGAGATGGCACAGCGTCTCGGTCAGTTCGGCCGTCGGGATGCTGCCGCCCGGGCACAGTGCCAGGGCGGTGACCGCCAGCTGCCTTCCGCCGGCCTCGATCCCGTAGGTCACGGCGACGTCCACGGCCCCGATGCAACCGACGGCATCGCTGATCGGCGTCGCGTAGACCGGCCCACGCGGGGTGTGGATCACCGAACCGCGGTTGTCCACCAGCCAGTAGTCGCCGTCCTCGTCGCGACGGAACAGGTACTCCGAGGACACCCACGTGTCGGCCGGCGCGAACACACCGCGCTTCACCGACGCCGTCGGGTCGACCGGCCCTCGCGGACGTGCCAGCAGCACGCCCACCTCGTTGGCGGCGGCGCGGCGGACGAAGCCCCGGTCGTCCTCGAGGATGAGATCGTAGTCGGGGTCGTAGGCGGCCAACTCCACCTGACCGCCGCCGGGCAGCGCACGGCCCTTGCTGCCGATCTTGGCGCCCGAGACGTTGGCGAGGACGGCCTGACCGTCGGGGGTCGCGAAGAACTCGACGACGTGCGCGGGTTCGAAGATCTCGACGACCCGCTTCCACAACCCCGTCGGCATGCCGGATCCGATGAACAGCCGAACCGGGTGCCCACCGGCCAGCCGGAACGACGGATCGTCGATGATCTCGCGCAGCATCGCCCAGGTGTAGGACACCACCGAGACGCCGTACTGGCGGATCTCCTGGACGAACCGGTCCGGGCGCAACTCGCGCGACAGCGCGATGCGGGTGCCGCCGACCACCGCGCCGCCCAGGCTGACCAGCAGGCCCGACTGGTGGTGCAGGGGGGTCAGACAGTAGACGGTGTCGGTGCGGCCCAGGTTGGCCGCCGACGCGGTACCGAACGCCGACAGCGCCCACCGGTAGTTGGTGATCTGCCGGGCGACGAGGTCGCCGCCCACCGAGCTGAAGGCGATGAACGCCAGGTCGCGGGCCAGCCCGGGGTTGGGCCGGTACCAGCCGGGCAGCGCGACCTGGTCGGGGTCGATCTGCTCCATGTCGACGACGTCGGCGTCGTCGGGCACATGGAGGTCGCGGGTGTCGCCGCCGCCGAGCACGAGCACCCGCATCGGCAGGGTGCGGGCCGCCTCGAGATGGGTGGGGTCGGCGATGATCTCCGACACCGCGCCCAACCGGGCCGCGGTCGCCAGGTCCACGTCGGGCGGCATCAGCACCGCCACCGCGCCGAGCCGGGACAGCGCCGCGATGGCCACCAGGGCGCTGGGCCGTGTCTCCATCAGCACCCCGACGCGGGTGCCCTGCCGCACGCCGACCTCGATGAGGCCGCGCACGACGTTGTTGATGCGGCGGTCCACGGCCTCGTAGGTGTGCACCCGCCCGTCGTAGAGCAGGAACTCCCCGTCCGGGGCGCCGCGGACCTGCTCGGACATGATGCGGCCGAGCGAGATCCGCGTGTGGTCGCTGATCTGCCCCAGCCGGGCCAGCCGCGGCAGCGTGCGAGCGGTCTCGACCGCGAGCGAACGCGCCGATTTGTTCGCCGACACCAGGGCGCCGGCCGCCGAACGGGCGACGCCGAACGCCATCTCGGTGGCCGCCGTGGCGCCGTGCGCGACCCGCGACGTCAGCGACACCCCGCTTTCGATGTGTTCCTGCGCTTGCAGCGCCATCGGCTCGACACCGTCGGGCATGTCGCCGCCACCCTCGAGCCACTTGACCCAGCCGGCGACGGTCGGCCACGTCTGCTGTGAGGCCTTCGACCCGACGACGAGCCCGAAATGCCCGGCGCGAAGCAGGTATTCGTAGACGTCGGCCTGCGGCGCCGCACGTTTGATCCCGCGCACAGACGGCGGCTGACCGATGTCGTCGACCTCCCCCACCACGGCGAGGACCGGGCAGGTGATGTCCGACAGCGTGACCAGCTGACCGTGGATGGCGAAACCGCCGGTCATCATCCGGTTGTGGGCGATGAACTGTTTGAGCAGTTCAGAGATCGCCGGGCCCGACCAGGCGATCCAGCCCTCGGAGGCCAGGAACCGCCGCTGCTGCTCGCGGGGTAGCAGCGCCTCACGGTCGTGCAGCTGCATCAAGAACTCGACGCGCGCCTGCGCGGTCTTGATCGGGTCGAGCATCTGGAATCCGGTGCGGGCCAGCCAGCCGGGGATGTCGATACGGCTGAAGACGTGGTCGGCCATGAAGTCGGCGGCGCCGACCGCCAGACCCGCGGGCAGGTTCAGCGGGAGTGCGGCGAGGGTGTCGACCGGGGCGCCGAACGCGATGATGCTGGCCAGATCGCGCGACCGGCGGTACGCGGCGGTCTGGTAGCAGAACATGCCGCCCTGCGAGTAGCCGGCGAGATGGACGTCGTGCCCGGCCACCTCCTTGACCGTGTCGATCGCCTCGGACAGCGCGACGACGTGATCGGCGAGGTTGCGCTGCATACCGCCCTCGACCTTGTCGGGGGAACCGAAGTCGATCACCCACGGGTCGAGGCCGGCGCGGTGGAGGATGCCGACGGCGCCCTCCTCGCGGGTCACGTCCCACATGTCGGCCGACATCATCATCGGATGCACCATCAGGACCGGCGGGCCCGCCGGTTTGGCGCCCGGACGGGCATCCGGCGGGAAGTAGCGCCGCAGCCGGTACATCGGCACGCTCTGCACGATCTGGAACGGTGACGGTACGGCGCCGGTCTCCAGACCGCCGTAGCGCAAGACCTCCAGACCGTTCTGCGCGGTCGCGACCAGCCGTCCGACCGGCCTGGTGATCGCCGAGAGGTCCACCACCGAATGCTCCCCTTCACATCGACGCTGCGGCCCGTCCCCCGACTGCCCTGCCGTAATGCCTCGTCATCATGGCACAGCGTTGCTGGTCGGCCGCCATGAATGTCGGGCACCGCACCCGCATAGCCTTGAGAGGACATGGCGCATCTTCTCGGGGCTGAGGCCCTCCATCTGGAATACCCGACCAAAGTCGTGTTCGACAGGGTCTCGCTGGGCGTGAACGAGGGCGATCGGATCGGCATCGTGGGCCGCAACGGTGACGGAAAGTCCAGCCTGCTGGCCATGCTGGCGGGTCGGCTCAGCCCCGACTCGGGCCGGGTGACGGTACGTGGCGGGGTGCGGATCGGGGTGCTCGAGCAGGCCGACAACCTGGACGACGAGGACACCGTCGGGCATGCGGTGGTGGGTGATCTGCCTGAACACGAGTGGGCAGGAGATCCGCGAGGCCGTGACGTGATCGGCGGCCTGCTCGGCGATCTGGCGTGGGACGCAGTGCTGGGCACCCTGTCGGGCGGGCAGCGCCGCCGGGTGGCGCTGGCCGCGCTGCTGGCCGGCGATCACGACGTGCTGGCCCTGGACGAGCCGACCAACCATCTCGACGTCGAGGCCATCACCTGGCTGGCCGAACATCTGAAGCGGCGCTGGTCGCCGTCGGCCGGCGGATTGCTCGTGGTGACGCACGACCGCTGGTTCCTCGACGAGGTGTGCACCGTGACGTGGGAGGTGCACGACCGGATCGTGGAACCGTTCGACGGCGGATACGCGGCGTATGTGCTGCAGCGGGTGGAGCGCGACCGCCAGGCCGCCACGATCGAGGCGCGCCGCCAGAATCTGGCCCGTAAAGAGTTGGCCTGGCTGCGCCGCGGCGCCCCGGCCCGGACGTCGAAGCCCAAGTTCCGGATCGACGCGGCGAACGCCCTGATCGCCGACGTCCCGGAGATCCGCGACAAGGTGGCACTGCAGTCGTTGGCCGTGTCGCGGCTCGGCAAGCAAGTGGTCGACCTGCTCGACGTGTCGGTGTCCTACGGCGACCACGAGGTGCTCCACGGCGTCGAGTGGCGGCTCGCCCCGGGCGAACGCACCGGCATCCTCGGCGTCAACGGTGCCGGCAAGTCGACACTGCTGGGGCTCATCGACGGTTCGGTGCAGCCGACCGCGGGCCGGGTCAAGCGCGGTAAGACGGTCAAGATCGCGACGCTGACCCAGACCCTCGACGAACTCGCGCCGCACCTGGACGATCCCGTCCGTATCGTCCTCGAAAGTCTGCGCACCACATACACATTCGGCGCCGGCTCCAAGGCTCAGGAACTCACCCCGGGTCAACTGCTGGAACGGCTCGGGTTCTCCAGCGCGCAGTTGTCGACTCCGGTGAAGGACCTCTCCGGCGGGCAGCAGCGTCGTCTGCAACTGCTGCTCATCCTGCTGTCCCAGCCCAACGTGCTGATCCTCGACGAGCCGACCAACGACCTCGACACCGACATGCTGGCCGCGATGGAGGATCTGCTGGATTCGTGGCCGGGCACCCTCATCGTGGTCAGCCACGACCGGTACTTCCTGGAACGGGTCACCGATCAGCAGTACGGCATTCTCGGTGGCCGTCTTCGGCACCTACCGGCCGGCGTCGACGAGTACCTGCGCTTGCGGGCGGCGCACGCCGCCGAGACCGGGACCGCACCCGAAGCTCCTGCCGAGGAGTCGACGGAACTGTCCGGAGCCGAGTTGCGGGCGGCGCAGAAAGAAGTCGCCGCCCTGGAGCGCCGATTGGAGAAGCTCCAGGCTCAGATCGACCGCGACCGCACGGCGCTCGCCGATCACGACCAGTCCGACTTCGAGGGGCTGGCCACCAAGGTGGCCGCCATCCGAGCTCTGGAAGACGAGGTCGCCGAGGCCGAGAGCCGCTGGTTCGAACTGACCGAGCAGATCGGCTAGCTGTGACGATCCGGGGTAGCGTCGGATCATGGCCGACCTCTCGGAGTTCACCGGACTGATCTCTCGCGACCACGGCCTGTGCGTGTTCAGCACGCTGCGGCGCGACGGCAGCATCCAATCGACGGTCGTGAACGCCGGCGTCCTGGGGCATCCGGTCACGGGGACACCGGTGGTCGGGCTCGTCGCGGTCGGTGGCTCGCTCAAACTGCGCAATCTGCGTGCTGATCCACGGGCCACCATCGCCGCGCGCGCCGGCTGGCAGTGGGCGAGCGTCGAGGGGCGTGCCGAGTTGATCGGGCCCGACGACCCGCATCCCGAGATCGATGGCGAAGGCCTGCGGACCCTGTTGCGCGATGTATTCACCGCCGCGGGAGGTACCCACGACGACTGGGACACCTACGACCGCGTGATGGCCGAGGAACGACGCACCGCGGTGCTCGTCGCCCCGCAGCGGGTGTACACCAATCCGGGAACGGGATAGTCAGCGGCGCAGCCGCAGCCGCAACCGGTCGGCGGTGTCGCGCACGACGTTGAGCTGCTTGGCCACCTGCACCGGGGCGGTGCCGCCGCGCGCGTCGCGGGAGTTGACCGACCCTTCGATCGTGAGGACGTCACGCACCTCGCCGGTCAGCTCCGGGTGGATGCCGGTCAGTTCGGCATCCTCGAGGTCTTCCAGGCCGACACCGCGGGCCTCCGCCGCACGGACGGCAGCGCCGGCGGCCTCGTGCGCGACCCGGAACGGAACCCCGCGCCGCACCAGCCATTCCGCGACGTCGGTGGCCAACGTGTAGCCCAGCGGCGCGAGTTCGGCCATCCGGTCCACGTCGAAGCGCAGCGTGGACACCAGTCCGGCCACGGCGGGCAGCAGCATCTCGAGCTGCGCCACTGAGTCGAAGACCGGCTCCTTGTCCTCCTGCAGATCGCGGTTGTAGGCCAGCGGCTGCGCCTTGAGCGTGGCGAGCAGCCCGGTCAGGTTGCCGATCAGCCGGCCGGATTTGCCGCGCGCCAGCTCGGCGATGTCCGGGTTCTTCTTCTGCGGCATGATCGAGCTGCCCGTGGACCACGCGTCGTGCAGGGTGACGTAACCGAATTCCGTGGTGCTCCAGAGGATCACGTCCTCGGCGAGCCGGGACAGGTCGACGCCGATCATCGCCAGCACGAAGGACGCCTCGGCGGCGAAGTCCCGCGCGGCGGTCGCGTCAATGGAGTTGTCGGCCGCCGAGTCGAAGCCCAGTTCGGCGGCGATCGCATCGGGGTCGAGTCCCAGCGACGAACCGGCCAGCGCCCCCGACCCGTACGGCGACACCGCGGCCCGCTTGTCGAAGTCGGCGAGCCGGTCGACGTCGCGCAACAGCGGGTGGGCGTGCGCGAGCAGGTGGTGGGCGAGCAGCACCGGCTGCGCCGACTGCAGATGCGTCTTACCCGGCATGATCGCCGTCGGATGCGCGGCGGCCTGCGTCGCCAGCGCACTCACCACGTCCAGCACACCGGCGGCGACCCGGCGGATCGCGTCGCGCAGCCACGCCCGGAACAGCGTGGCCACCTGGTCGTTACGGCTGCGCCCGGCGCGCAGCCGGCCACCCAGTTCCGGCCCGACCCGGTCGATCAGCCCGCGTTCGAGCGCACCGTGCACGTCCTCGTCGGTGACCAGCGGGCCGAAACTGCCGTCGGCGACGTCGGACGCCAGGCTGTCGAGCCCCGCGAGCAGCCCGTCGCGCTGCTCCTCGGTCAGCAGACCGGCCGAGAAGAGCACGCGCGCATGGGCTTTCGACGCCGCGATATCGTACGGCGCGAGCACCCAGTCGAAGTGCGTCGACTTGCTCAGCACCGCCAACGCGTCGGCGGGTCCGTCGGCGAAGCGGCCGCCCCACAGGGAGCCCTCGTTGGTGCTCACACGTCACTCACTTGATGCCCAGGTCCCGGCGCGCGGAGATGCTCGACGACAGGCCGTGCACATGCACGAAGCCCTTGGCCGACGACTGGTCGAACGTATCGCCCTCGTCGTAGGTGGCCAGGTTGAAGTCGTAGAGCGATTCGGCGCTGCGGCGACCGTTGACCGCGATGTGCCCACCATGCAGGACCAACCGGATCTCCCCGCTCACGTGCTCCTGGGTCTTGGCCACGAACGACTCGAGCGCGGTCTTCAGCGGCGAGAACCACAACCCGTCGTACACCAGCTCGCCCCACTTCTGGTCGGTGGTCCGCTTGAACCGGCCGAGTTCACGCTCCAACGTGACGTGTTCGAGTTCGGTGTGCGCGGTGATCAGCACCATTGCGCCCGGCGCCTCGTAGATCTCGCGGCTCTTGATGCCGACCAGCCGGTCCTCGACGACGTCGAGACGGCCGACACCCTGGGCGCCGGCACGGCGGTTGAGTTCCTCGATGGCCTGCAGCACCGTGACGTCGCGGCCATCGATGGACACCGGCACACCCGCCTCGAAGCCGACGATGACCTCGTCGGGGGTGCTCCAGTTCAGCGTCGGATCCTCGGTGTAGTCGTAGACGTCCTTGGTGGGGGCGTTCCACAGGTGTTCGAGGAAGCCGGTCTCCACCGCGCGGCCCCACACGTTCTGGTCGATCGAGAACGGCGAGCGCTTGGTGACGTTGATCGGGATCGCGTTCTCCTCGGCGAACGCGATCGCCTTCTCGCGGGTCCACGCGTAGTCGCGAACCGGGGCGAGGACCTCCAGATCCGGTGCCAGGGAGGCGAACCCGACCTCGAAGCGGACCTGGTCGTTGCCCTTGCCGGTGCAGCCGTGGGCGACGATGCCGCCGCCGTGTTCGCGGGCGGCGTCGACGAGGTGTTTGACGATCAGCGGCCGGCTCAGCGCCGACACCAGCGGATACCGGTCCATGTAGAGCGCGTTGGACTGGATGGCGGGCAGGCAGTAGTTCTCGGCGAACTCGTCGCGGGCGTCGACGACGACGGCTTCGACGGCACCGCAGTCGAGGGCACGCTGACGCACGACGTCCATGTCCTCGCCGCCCTGACCGAGGTCGATGGCCACCGCCACCACCTCGCGCCCGGTCTCCTTGCCGATCCAGCTGATCGCCACCGAGGTGTCCAGACCGCCGGAGTACGCCAGGATGACGCGTTCGGACATGACCAATCTCCTCTTACTTCAGGTTCTCCAGGGTGGCTGCCAGCTCGGCGCCCGTCATGGGCTCGCGGGCCACCACCATGATGGTGTCGTCGCCGGCGATGGTGCCGACGACGTACGGCAGCGCGGCCCGATCGAGCGCGCTGGCGAGATAGTGTGCCGCACCGGGCGGCGTGCGTAGTACGGCGAGGTTGCCGCTGGCGTCCGTGGACACCAGCAGATCCCCCAGCAGGCGGGTCACCCGCTCAGTCCCCCCGGACACCCCGCGCACCGGGCTGCCGTCCTCGGGCACGACGTAGACGCCCACGCCGCCGTCGGCGCCGCGCAGCTTGACCGCGCCGAGCTCCTCCAGGTCCCGCGACAGGGTGGCCTGGGTGACCTCGATGCCTTCGTCGGCCAGTCTGGCGGCCAGCTCACCCTGGCTGCGCACAGAGTGCGACGACAGGATCGCCACGATGCGCGCCTGCCGTCCCGCCCTGGTCGCCGCCGACGTCATGTGCCTGACCGCTCCAACAGCCACACCAGCAGTGCCTTCTGCGCGTGCAGCCGGTTCTCGGCCTCGTCCCACACCGCGCTGTGCGGCCCGTCGATGACCTCGTCGGTGATCTCGTGGCCGCGGTGCGCCGGAAGGCAGTGCAGCACAACGGCGTCCGCGCCGGCGCGGTCGAGAAGTCCGGAGTTGACCTGGAACGGCCGGAACGGACGCACCCGGTCGAGGCCGTCGTTCTCCTGCCCCATCGACGTCCACGTGTCGGTGACGAGGACGTCGGCGCCGTCGGCGGCCTGCTGCGGATCGGCGGTGACGGTGACCGACCCGCCGGTCTGCTGCGCCCGCTCGTGGGCCGCCGCGACGAACATCGGATGCGGTTCGAAGCCGTGCGGGGCCGCGACCGTCACGTGCATACCCGCGGTGACGCCACCCAGCATCAGCGAATGCGCCATGTTGTTGGCGCCGTCACCGAAGTACGCCATCCGCAACCCGGGCAGCGCGCCCCGGCGCTCGATGAGCGTCTGCAGGTCGGCGAGGACCTGGCACGGGTGGAACTCGTCGGACAGCGCATTGACCACCGGCACCGTCGCACCGGCGGCCATCGCGGTCAGCCGCTCCTGGGCGAACGTGCGCCACACGATCGCATCCACGTAGCGGGACAACACCTTCCCGGTGTCCTCGAGTGTCTCCTCGCGTCCCAACTGAGTGCTGCGCCCGTCGACCACGACGGCGTGTCCCCCGAGCTGGGCGATGCCGACCTCGAAGGAGAACCGCGTGCGCGTCGAGTTCTTGTCGAAGATCACCGCGACGCCGCGCGGCCCGGCCAGCGGGCGGTGCAGCAGCGGATCCTTCTTGAGCTCGGCGGCCAGGGCCAGCACTTCGGCCTGCTCGTCGGGGGTCAGGTCGTCGTCACGCAGGAAATGTCTCATGTGTCGGCCACCTCCGCGGCCGCATCGGTTGAATCGCCGCCTCCGGCGGCGGTGTCGAGGACGTCGGGCAGCGCGCCCAGAAAGCTCGCGATCTGCTGCTCGGTGACCACCAGCGGCGGGGCCAGCCGGATCACGTCGGGTGCGGCCGCGTTGACCAGGAACCCGGCGTTGCGGGCTGCGGCCTCCGCGGACTTGGCGGCCTTGGCGCGCAGCGCGATGCCGATCAGCAGGCCCCGGCCGCGGACATGGTCGACCAGCGGATGGTTGAGCTCTTCGACACCGTGGCTCAGCGTCTTGCCGAGCACCCCGGCGCGGGCGATGAGATCCTCGGCGGCCAGCGTCTCGAGCACCGCCAGCGCGGCGGCCGTGCACACGGGGTTGCCGCCGAACGTGCTGCCGTGCAGTCCCGGGGTGAGCAGGTCGCCCGTGGCGCCCACGGCGAGGCACGCGCCGATCGGCAGGCCGCCACCCAGGCCCTTGGCCAGCGTCACGATGTCGGGGGTGATGCCGTCGTGCTGATGGGCGTAGAAGACGCCGGTGCGACCGACCCCGGTCTGTACCTCATCGACCACCAGCAGGGCGCCGTGGCGGGTGGTGATCTCGCGGGCGGCGGCCAGGTATCCGGCCGGAGGCACGACGACCCCGCCCTCCCCCATGATCGGTTCGAGGAACACCGCGGCGGTCTCGTCGTCGACCGCGGCCGCCAGCGCCTCGGCGTCACCGAACGGGACGTGCACCACGTGGCCGGGCAGCGGTTCGAACGGGGCCTGCTTGGACGGCTGACCGGTCAGCGCGAGCGAACCCATGGTGCGGCCGTGGAAAGCATTCTGCGCCGCAACGACTTTGGTGCGTCCGGTCAGCCGTGTGATCTTGAACGCGACCTCGTTGGCCTCGGTGCCGGAGTTGCAGAAGAACACCCGGGCGTCCGCGCCGAGATGGCCGACGAGTGCTTCGGCCAGCGCGATACCCGGTTCGGTGGCGTAGAGGTTCGAGGTGTGGCCCAGCGTGTCGAGTTGGCGCGTCACGGCCGCGATGACCGCGGGATGGCGGTGGCCGAGCACATTGACCGCGATACCGCCGAGCAGGTCGACATACGACCTGCCGTCCGCATCGGTCACCACGGCGCCGTCACCGCTCACCAGGGCCAGCGCCGGGGTGCCGTAGTTGTTCATCATCACGGCCTGCCACCGGTCTTGGAGCGTCATGCGCTCACCACCTTGGTTCCGGTTCCCTCGTCTGTGAACAGTTCGACCAGCACGCAGTGTTCGACGCGACCGTCGATGACGTGGGCGCTGGGCACGCCGTCGGTGACGGCGCGCAGACAGGCCTCGATCTTGGGGACCATTCCGGCCTCCAGCTTCGGCAACAGGTCGGCCAGCGTGGCGGTGTCGATCTGGCTGACCAGCGAGTCGCGGTCGGGCCAGTCGGTGTAGAGCCCTTCGACGTCGGTCAGCATCACGAGCTTCTCGGCGCCCAGCGCCGCGGCCAGCGCGGCCGCCGCGGTGTCGGCGTTGATGTTGTGCACCACGCCGTTGGCGTCTGGGGCGATGGTCGACACGACCGGGATGCGGCCGGCGGCGATCAGGTCGACGACGGCCTCGGTGTTGACGTGTTCGACGTCGCCGACGAGGCCGATGTCGGTGGCCACCCCGTCGACGGTGACGCTCCGGCGCACCGCGGTGAACAGGTGCGCGTCCTCACCGGTGATGCCGACGGCGTAGGGGCCGTGCGCGTTGATCAGGCCGACGAGTTCGCGGCCGACCTGTCCGAACAGCACCATCCTGGCCACGTCGAGCACCTCGGGTGTGGTCACCCGGAAGCCGCCCCGGAAGTCGCCGGGGATGCCGAGCCGTTTGAGCATCGCGCTGATCTGCGGACCGCCCCCGTGCACGACGACCGGGTGCACCCCGCAGTTGCGCAGGAACACCATGTCGGCGGCGAATGCGGCCTTGAGGGTGTCGTCGATCATCGCGTTGCCGCCGTACTTGACGACGACGATCTTGCCGTGCAGCTGTTTGAGCCACGGCAGCGCGGCGGCGAGCACCTGCGCTCTGGTCTCGGTGCCGCTGCTCATGAGCTGTAGGCCGAGTTCTCTTCGACGTAGGCGTGCGACAGATCGGTGGTGCGCACGGTCGCTCGCCCGGTGCCGAGTCCGAGGTCGACGCTCACCTCGATGTCCGGACCGGTCAGGTCGACCTCGCGGGCTCCAGGCGCGCCCGCGCCGTTGGCGAAGGTCGGTGATCCGTTGAAGGACACGGTGATCCGGTTCGGATCGATGGTGAAGGGCACCATCCCGACCGCGGCCAGTACCCGGCCCCAGTTCGGATCGGAGCCGAACAGCGCGGTCTTGACCAGGCTGTCGCGGGCGAGCAGCCGGGCGGCACCCAGCGCGTCGTCCTCGGTCGGCGCGCCGCTGACCGTGATCGCGATGCGCTTGGTGACGCCCTCGGCGTCGGCCTGTAGTTGTGCGCAGAGGTCGTCACACACCCGCAGCACCGCCTCGTCGAGTGCCTCTTGCGTCGGCGTGATCTCACTGGCGCCGGAGGCCAGCAGCAGCACGGTGTCGTTCGTCGAGCAGCTGCCGTCGATGTCGAGCCTGTCGAATGTGCGGGTGGCGGCGCGGCGCAGTGCGGTGTCCAACGCTTCGGCGGAGGCGACCGCGTCGGTGGTGAGCACGCAGAGCATCGTGGCCAGCGACGGCGCCATCATGCCGGCGCCCTTGGCCATGCCGCCGACGGTCCAGTTGTCAGGATGGTGCAGCGCAACCTGTTTCGGCACGGTGTCGGTCGTCATGATGGCGCGGGCGGCTTCCTCTCCGCCCGACAGCCCGCCGGCCATCTCCTGCACCACCTCGGTGACCCCGCCCAGCACCCGGTCCATCGGCAGCCGGTCCCCGATCAGGCCGGTCGAGCAGACCGCGACCTCGATGGCGCCGGTTTCCGAACCCCAGTCGGACAGCGCCGCGGCAACCGCCTCGGCGGTGGCGTGGGTGTCCTGGAACCCGAGCGGGCCGGTGCAGGCGTTGGCTCCGCCGGAGTTGAGGACGACGGCGCGCAGCCGGCCGGTGGTGAGCACCTGACGGCTCCACAACACCGGTGCGGCCTGCACCTGGTTGCGGGTGAACACGCCCGCAGCGGTGTGGTCGGGACCCTCGTTGAGGACCAGGGCGAGGTCGAGCGCGCCGGATGCCTTGATCCCGGCCGCGATTCCGGCGGCGCGAAAGCCCGCGGGTGCGGTGACACCCTGAGTGCGGATGAGCGGCGCGGTCACGGTGCGACCCCCACGACCGACAGGCCCTCGGTCTCCGGCCAGCCCAGCGCCAGGTTCATCGACTGCACGGCGGCGCCGCCGGTGCCCTTGACCAGGTTGTCGATCGCCGCGATCGCGATGAACGTCTGCGCATCCTCGTCGACGGCCACCGCGAGCTGCGCGGCGTTGCTGCCGATCACCGAACCGGTCTTGGGCAGCTGGCCCTCGGGCAGCAGATACACGAATGGCTCTGCGTCGTAGGCCTTTTCGTAGGCGGCACGCAGCTGCGACAGCGGTGCGGAAGTCCTTGCGGTGCAGGTGGCGAGGATGCCCCGCGAGGTCGGGATGAGCACCGGGGTGAACGAGACGGTGACGTCCCTGTCGGTCACGGCTCGCAGGCCCTGCGCGATCTCCGGGGTATGCCGGTGCTTGCCACCGACGTTGTACGCGCGCGCCGATCCGATGACCTCGGCGCCGAGCAGGTCGGTCTTGGCGGCCCGGCCCGCGCCGGAGGTGCCGCTCACGGCGACGACGGTCACCGCGGGTTCGATGAGGTTCTCGGCGACGGCGGGCAGCAGCGCGAGCAGCGCGGCGGTGGGATAGCAGCCGGGCACCGCGATCCGCTTGGCCCCGGTCAGTTGGTCGCGGGCGCCGGGCAGTTCAGGCAGCCCGTACGGCCAGCTGCCGGCGTGCGCCGAACCGTAGAACCGTTCCCACGCGGCGGGGTCGGTGAGCCGGAAGTCGGCGCCGCAGTCGATGATGAGCGTGTCGTCGCCGAGTTGTTCGGCCAGCGCGGCGCTGTGGCCGTGCGGGAGGCCGAGGAAGACGACGTCGTGGCCGGACAGCGTGTCGACATCGGTGGGGTCGAGGATTCGGCCGGCCAGCGGCAGCAGGTGCGGATGATGCTCGGCCAGCGCGGTTCCGGCGCTGCCCGCTGCGGTCAGCGCGCCGATCGTCAACCGGCCGTCGGCGTAGGCCGGATGGCCGAGCAGCAGGCGCAGGATCTCCCCGCCGGCGTACCCGCTGGCCCCGGCGACCGCGACAGTTGTCATGCATGAAGTCTGCATGTTTATGCAGTCAATTGCAAACTCATTTAGGTCTCCCCGCGAGCAGACGCAGAATCGCGCGCCGCGCCGTTGGATCGGGCGATTCTCTGTCTGACCGCCGGCGATCAGCGGCGCTGCTCTGCCCCGACCCGCTCGGCCGCCGCCTGCACCGCGGCGTCACGGGCCGCGCTGGCCTCGTCCTCGGTCAACGTCCGATCGGCGGCTCGGAACCGCAGTGCGAGCGCCAGCGATTTCCGGCCGTCACCGATCTGCGGACCGGTGTAGACGTCGAACAGCCGGACATCCTCGAGCAGTTCGCCTGCACCGGAGCGCACCGCGTCGACCACACTCTGCGCGGCGACGGCGTCGTCGACGATCAGGCTGATGTCCTGGAACACCGCCGGGAACGGCGAGACCCGCGGCGCGGGCAACAGTTCGGTGATCGGGACCGCGTCCAGGTCGAGTTCGACCGCGCACGTGCCCTTGGGCAGGCCCGCCCGCTCGACGACCGCGGGGTGCAACTGTCCGGCGTACCCGACAACGGCGTCGCCGATCAGCACCTCGGCACACCGTCCGGGATGCCAGGGCAGGTGCTGGGCGGCGCGCAGCGTGAACTCCACTCCGGCCGCCCGCCCCACGATGCGCACCATCTCGAACGCGTCAGCCGCCTCGACCGGCCGGCCCCGGCCCCACGGCCCGGCGGGCTCGCGCAGACCGGTCAGCACCGCGCCGACGTGTTGCGGCTGGCGCGGCAGCGAGGCGTCCAGGGTGGCGATCTCCGCCTCGGTCGGCCTGCGGTCGTTCGGGATCCGCTCGACCGCGCGGATCTGTTCGGTGTGTTCGACCACCTGCGCGATCGCGAACAACGCGGTATCGGCCGCGCCGCGGGAGACGTTGCGCACCAACGCTTCGAGCAACCCCGGCAGCAACGTCGTGGCCAGGTGGGGCCGGTCGGCCTCGAGCGGGTTGAGCACCCGGGTGGTCGCCCGGCGCGGGTCGTCGGCGTCGAGTCCCCACACGTCGAAGACACCGGCGGGCAGGAACGGGGTGGGCAGGATCTCGACATATCCGCTGAGCGCCAGCGATTTACCGATCGCGCGGCGACGCTTCTGAATGGCGGTCAACCCGCGGCCCGCGGGGGCGGCGGGCAGCACGGACGGGATCCGCTCGAGGCCTTCGAGCCGCAGCACCTCCTCGACGAGATCGGCGGGTTGCCTGATGTCGGGACGCCAGCTCGGGGGGACGGCGGTCAGCCGGTCACCGTCGACCTCGACGACGGCACCGATCTGGGTGAGCCGCCTCTCGGTGGTGCCCGGGGCGTAGTCGACCCCGGCCGTGCGGTCCGGGCGGTCGACGGCCATCGAGACCGGCGCGGCTGACCAGTGCTCGCGGGGCGGATCACCACGCCAGTCGGTCAGCCCGGGTTCGACCGTGCCGCCGGCGATCTCGGCGAGCAACGCGGCGCAGCGGTCGAGGGCAGCCACGGAGATGGCCGGGTCGACCGTGCGCTCGTAGCGGCGGCCGGCCTCGCTGGCCAGATGCAGCCGCCGCTGCGTGCGCGATACCGCTGCCGGGTCCCACACCGCCGCTTCGAGCATGACGTCGGTGGTCGTCTCGCGGACCTCGGTCGTGCCGGCACCCATGACGCCGCCGATCGCGGCGGTCGCCGCGTCGTCGACGATCAGCACATCGGCCGGATCGAGCCGGCGCTCGACGTCGTCGAGGGTGACCACCGTCTCCCCGGGCTCGGCGAAGCGCACCCGGAAGCCGCCGGTGATCAGGCTGCGGTCATGCGCGTGCATGGGGTGCCCGATCTCGAGCATCACGTAGTTGGTGACGTCGACGGCCGGGGAGATCGCCCGGATGCCGGACAGCAGCAGTCTGCGCTGCAGCCACCACGGCGACACCGCGGCGGGATCGATGCCCGTCACGGGCCGCAGCCCGAACCGCAGCACCCCGGTGCCCGGTTCGATGGTGACCGGCAGCGCCTCCCCGTCGACCGGCAGCGCGGGCACGTCCGCCGGGTCCACGTAGTCGAGGTCGTAGGCGCAGGCGATCTCACGGGCCATGCCGCGCACCGACAGGCAGTAACCACGGTCGGGTGTGATCGCAAGGTTGAACACGACGTCGTCGAGGCCGAGCACGTCGGCGGCGGGCGTACCGGGCGCCGCGGTGCCGGGCGGCAGCACGAGGATGCCGGAGTGGTCGGCGCCGAGGTTGAGCTCCGCCGTCGAGCAGATCATCCCGTCGGAGGTGCGGCCGTAGGTCTTGCGCTTGGCGATGGTGAAATCGCCGGGCAGCGTCGTTCCGGGCAGCGCCACCACCACCAGATCGCCGACCGCGAAGTTCGTCGCCCCGCAGACGATGTCACGCGGCTCCGCGTCACCGACGTCGACCTTGACCGCGCGGATGGGTTTCTTGAACTCGGTCAGTTCCTCGATGTCGGCGACGCGGCCGATGGTCAGGGGCCCGGTCACCGGACCGACGGGCAGGATCTCTTCGACCTCGTGACCGATGCGGATCAGCGCCTGCTCGAGCTCGGCGGCGGGCACGTCCCAACCCGGAGCCCCGGCCGCCACCACCTCGCGCAGCCAGCTGTACGGCAGCCGCATCAGGCGCCCACCCCGAACGGCAGCGAGAACCGCACGTCACCCTCGACCATGTCGCGCATATCGGGAATCCCGTTGCGGAACTGCAATGTTCGCTCCAAACCCATGCCGAAT